>CAVPZK010000009.1:0-41143 GCA_963710245.1 uncultured Alphaproteobacteria bacterium | reverse complement strand
GCTGCGAGCGGCGTGGAGCCAGCCCTAATTTATAAACAAAGGTTGGCGTCTTTCTCGGTCAGGCCCGAGGAGCTGCTTGACGCTGTTCGCTCGGCAATTGAAGGGCATCGAATGTCCGCTTCTGGCACTAAACGGACATGCCTACCGAGCCGAGTGATGTCTGCTGTTGGGGGAAGACCGGACCCATCGCAGACGCGCCTTTACTTCCGCTAATGACCCAAAGCGGACGTGCCGTAGACGCAGAAGATTGTCGCGGCTGCCGTATCGTCAAGTTCGCTGATCATCGAAACCAGAGCATTTGGGAGACCCCAGTTGTCGGGTTCGACGCGACGAATTTTAGAGCGCGCCGAGCTGTCGAAACAGATTGTACCGATCGTATTCGACCCAATCTTCCGCGAGCTTCTCGTCCTCAAACCGGCCGATTATGATCACGGTCCACTTCGCCTTGCGGCCGGTTGCGGGAATTCCCCCCACTCCTTACGTTGCGTGGCATGCCAGGTTCCCCGCCACGCGCCTTTGTCGCCTGCGAAGAAGAGGTCGTTCAAGGTGTAGCCGGCGTCGGGAAAGGCGTCGAAGAAGTTTGCCATCGCCTCTCGCCAAGCTTCCCGCCCATGTAAGCTGCGGTCACCTAGCCAATGCGAGACGAGATTTTCAGTCATGTATTTGTCGAGTGATTGCACATTGTGACCGTTGAACACATCCTCAAGATAGGCGCGAACCCATGCGTCACGTGGATCTACTGGCATCATTAAACCTCCGCTTTTGAACAAGCGCTCAAGAGTGATGCGACGTCGCGATTGTCATCCGCTCTCCTAACGCTTCATCGGGATGAAGCGCTTCAACTTCCCGGTCTCCTTGTGGCGCTTAAGACTATCGACGAGATCGATCTCGATTTGCGCATTGGGAAGACCAGATTTGGCGAGCCCATCGACTAACTCCTGGCGAAGAGCCGCCATGTCGATCGGCCCGGTGGCGACTACGCCGATCTTGGCGCCGTCCTCGGTCTGGAGAACCTGATACTCGGCAATGTCAGGGTTCTGTCCGAGCGGCGTCCGAAAAACCAGCGGGTGGATATGAATGCCACCGGGATAGACAAAGATGTCGTCCGCGCGCCCCTTCACACCGCTGATAAGCGGGAAATGCGCACCGCACGAGCAGGGCTTTTTGTCAGGAACCGGGATATCCGTCAGCTCGTAGCGGATCAGTGGCAGGGTGCGGCCGAATAGCGAGGTGACCAGGACGCGGTCGATGGCGTCTGGATCTCGCGTCGGCTGGTTCTTGTGGTCGACGAACTCGGTGATGATGAGATCGTCGGTCATGTGCATGCCCTCATGGGCGTCGCATTCGATGCCGATATGACCGACTTCTACGCAGCCCCACATATTGTTGATCTCCATGCCCCAGGACTTTCTGATCGCATCGCGCGTCTCGGGCAGGAGCGGCTCTGAATTGGTCGTGACACGATGCGGGCTGATTTTGAGACGTCCCGAAAGCGCCTCCGCACCGAGCTCCTCCATCACTGAACCGAAGCAATTGATTTGGGTCGGCTGCGACGCGTTGAGTGCGGCTACAAGATTGGTGAGCGGCGTGTCCGCCGGAAACCATTGGACCTGAGCCGCCGGATCGGTCGAGACAGAGAACAGGAACGGGCTGCCATGGACGATTTCGCCAGCCTCGATCACAGCCAAGAGCCTCCGCCCTGACAGGCGCTCCGGTGGCTCGTCACGAAGTTGATAGCGAAAGGTAACGCAGGCGATCTCGATGAACTCGTCCCAGCTCCACGGAAACACGCCACGCACGCCTGATGAACCGCCGGTGGCGATAACCAGATAATCGTTTAGGTAGTAATAGTCCTTGGTTTTGCCTTCTAGCTTGGCGGTGATGTCGGTGTTGCATCCGGCGAGCGTCAAACGCCGGTCCGTAACCACCTCGTCCCAGTTCGACATGACGTCTGACTTGGTCATCACCGGCAAGCGCGCGAGATCGGCCTCGGAGAAGGTCTCCGCGTCGACTCCGCTAAGCCGCTCGGCATGCCAAGGCGACTTTTCCTTCGCGAATGCCAGCGTTTCGCGCAAAGCGCGCTGACGTTCGGCCTTGATCTGCTTTTGGGACCATGACAGCCGGAGACGTGCGTTGGCAGTCGCTGCGCCACTGCGGCCAATTGCTCTCGCCTGCGCGGGCTGTTGATGATCACCCCAGACCCTAACTCACTTGCGGCATCGTTCAAGAGTCCGGCATACGGAGCCTCAGGCGCGTACTTGCGAGGTCCGATAGTGGCGGACGTAAATTCAGAGGGAGAGCATGTCTGCTCTGCCTCAATTTTCAGACGTCGATCTGCTCGGCTACGGCAAGCGCATCATCGACCTCAATTCCGAGATAACGGACCGTACTTTCGATCTTCGTGTGGCCCAGCAAGAGCTGAACTGCTCGAAGATTTCCCGTTTTCTTATAGATCAGCGTTGCCTTGGTCCTGCGGAGTGAATGCGTGCCATAGAAACATGGATCAAGACCGACCATTGCCAGCCACTGTCCTAACAGTCTGGCGTACTGCCGCGTAGTCAGATGTCCCGCCGGACCATGTCCAGGGAAGAGGTATGGGCTAGAAGCGTCACTCCGTTGCGAGAGATGGTCGTCAATCGCCTGGCGGGTTTGTTCGGTGATCTCGAAGCGAACGGGCCTCCCGGTTTTACGCTGGCGAATGGCGGCTCGATCAACGGCATAACCATTGGGTGCTACGTCAGCGATCCTGAGGCCAACGACGTCACATCCACGAAGTTTGCTATCGATTGCCAGGTTGAATAGCGCAAGATCCCTAAAGCGGTTCAGTAATTGGAGCCGTGTTCTCACTGCCCACACGTGCTTCGGGCGAAGAGGCGGCTTGGCTCCGGTGAGTTGGCCCTTGTTCCAAGGTCAATTGATTCGGCTCTCAGGCTTACTGTGAACGTAGGTGTCCATTCACCTCCTCCTTCTTTGTTAGATGGAGAATCTTCGCGAGCTTGTTCGAGAGAGTGTCCTATGTCCAAATTCATGCCAGCTGAACCCAAACCTGCAATTCCGTCGACGTCAGCTATTGGCACTTAGCGGACATCGGGATTTGCGGGTTAGTCTGGTTCTTCTCGTGGCCCCCCAGTCGAATGCCCATGCCAACAATTACATTGAGGCCCGCGACCATCGACGACGCCACCGTGCTTGCCGAACTTGTGAACCGCGCCGGAGAAGGCATGCCCCTTTACCTCTGGGGTCAGATGGCAGAGCCAGGCGAGGCCGCCTGGGACGTCGGCCGCCGCCGCGCCTCACGCGAGGAAGGCAGTTTTTCTTACCGAAACGCGACGATCATTGAGCAGGACGGCCAATGCGCAGGCTGCCTGATTGGTTATGAGATTCCCAATAATCCGGACCCGATCCCTGACGACTTGCCAACGATGTTCGTTCCCTTGCAGGAGTTGGAAAACCTCGCGCCAAACACCTGGTACATAAACGTGCTGGCGGTGAGGCCACGATTTCGCAGGCTAGGGCTCGGCACTAAACTTCTTGGTTTGGCGGATGAAACGGCGGAAGCGCTTGGAAAGCCGGGACTAAGTGTCGTCGTATCCGACGCTAACAGTGGCGCGCAGCGGCTCTACGAGTGTTGTGGTTACAGGGAGAGCGGCACAAGACGGATGATCAAAGAGAATTGGGAAAACGACGGGCAGAACTGGGTCTTACTGACGAAAAACCTCTGAGAGAAATCGGAGGTGGAATGTCCGCTTCTGGCACTTAGCAGACATTGATGCAGACACTGAGAATGTCCGCTTCATGGGGGTAAAGCGGACATCCCTGTTCCGCGCTGCAATGTCCGCTAATGACCCAAAGCGGACATCGATTTCGGCGCTAGGAGCGTTTTTCGACCAAGGCTTTGTAGGCCGGGCCTTCTAGGAAACGGGACGGGTAAATCTTTAATGGGTTTTCCAGCGTCCGTGGTCCACGTCAGGCCGACGTCACCGGCGGTACGGAATTCATCAACAAGTGCGTTAACTCCGCGCGTTTTGACGTGCCGGTCTTAGAGTAAATGTGTTGCAGGTGGGATTTGACCGTGGTCTCGCAGATCCCCAGCATCTCAGCCGCTTCCTTGGCGCTAAGCCCTGGCGTTATGCCGAGGAGCACACGTAGCTCGGTTGGCGTGAGGGCATAGAGCTCGGCGAAGGCCTTGCCTGCAGAGGACGGCATCGCGATCGGCTCCTGCACGAAAATTGCCGCCATCAAGTCCCCGCGCGTGCTTTGGTGTTCGCCAAATTGGAGCGGGAAGATGGTGGCGAGTAGACCTGCGTTATCGCTTGCGGGGAGAGCAATGGTAAGGCCGTTGGTTATCTCTTTGTCATATTGCCTCGTCAATGGCCCGCAGCGAGCGCACGCCGTGCCGTGCAGTCGGTAGGAACCAAATGGTTATTCCGGACACGGAGTGCGTTACTACTGCTGACCAGGCGCTCAGCGGCACGGTTGATGTAAACAATTCGGCCGTGACGGTCAGTGAGACAAACATCGACACGGACCGCATTCAGTGTTGCCTCTAACGCCTCCGACCGGTGGGTCGCTCGTTTGAGAGCATCTGAAATCGCCACCGCCTGACGTTGTTGCTCTTCGCCCTGTTGGCGCTCGAGAACCCGGCCAAGCTGTTCTCCAATACTTTGCGCGATATGCAGCAGATGCTGATCAGGCGGTTAAGTCGTAGTTGAGAAGAACTCCAGGACGGCTTGAAGCTTTCCCTCTGCGTAAAGCGGAAAGGCGAAGGCAGCGTGCAGCCCATGTTTCAGCAGGGCTCGCTTTTTATGTTGTTTGGCGCGGTCCGAAATGTCTGGCAGCAGCCATTCCGACTTTTTAGTCGTCCTAATCTTAGGGGGCAGTCCTTCGCCAACTACTAATACAGTTCCTGCTGTTTCACGAGCGAGAGGCGCTAGCTCTTCGCGCTCAAAATGCCAAATTGGGCTAGGAAGCAAGCGGCGGGTGTCGTTGACGTCGTCTGGAAGGTAAACATGTCCAGCGGGCCAGCCCGTCACCCGGCAGATCCGCTCCAGGCAGCCGCGAAGGAGATCTTCAAAAGAGCCGCCAAAGGCGACCTGAACCGTGGCTTGCCATAGAACCTCAGTCTCCAAGGCGCGCTGTCTCTGCTGATTTTCAATGCGGGATCTCACCGCTACATCTGTACTCAGAGCGAGGGAGAGCACTGCAGCGCTGATCATGAAGGCCAGCGACGCTATGAACGAGTCGTTCAGACTTGGCTTTGCGAAGGGGCCGCATTGCATTGCGGCGCACCAAACCACGAATGCGGAAATGATAAGTGCCACGGTCGCGGTATCTCGTGGTCCCTGGCGGAGTGAGGCCCACAGCAACGGCAGAATGACCACAAAAATCAGCGCGTCGTGAAGGGTCGTCTGCTGCAACAGGGGACTGAAAGCAATAACTCCGGCAGCTATGGCGACAAGATAAGTCAATCCTGTTCTCGTAATTTGAGGTGGCGTGAGTGATGACGGTTCGCTTTTGGCCCAAAGCACCACAACTGGTGCAACAACAATTGCTCCCACCAAATCGCCGAGCCACCACGTGAGCCATACTGAAAAGAAACTGCTGACTTCAGCATAGCCAGCGAGCGTCAGACTGCTCACTCCTATCGTGGCACTGACAAACGTAGCGGCAACGCTGATTAGAGCGAATTTGCTTACGCCGGTAGGCGTGTCGAAAACCTGGTCACCCTCTGCCCATCGCCTGACGAGGTAGCCCGCGATCACTGCCTCAAGAGTATTGCCGCCTGCAATGGCTAATGAGGTAAAAATCGAGCCTGCGGTAAGCTGATTGATCAGAAAGGCCCCGATAAGGATGGCAGGCGCTATCCGATTACCCCACAACAATATGGCTCCGACGGCTAAACCTGTCGCGGGCCAGACGGGTGTGGCGCTTGGATTAACCGAGGCAAACCACAACCCCACATGGGCAAGCGTGAAATACGCAAGTCCAACAAGGATCGGCGCGACGACGTGGGGGTAGACTAGGAGAGCCTTACCCCCACTGCTTCGGATGCTTGTGGCGTAAGTACTGCTCATAGCTCGTGGGACTCCACGCCCCACTCGCCGAACTTAGCACTCCTTGCTACAGCACTTTGTGATCTTGGTCACACTTTGTGATCTATGTCACACTTCTTGAGATATTTTGGCACGGAAATCTACTTCGCAGGCCGGCTAAAAGTTGACCGACTTTGCCTTCTTGGTGCATTCGATCGGAATCTGCTACCCAGCCATTTCGCGTTCGAGCCCCGCTTTATCATCGATCCGATAAGAACCCAGAAATTTGGTTACCAGCTTCCTTCGCTCCCACTCGCTCAGGATCCGATTTGTATTCTCGCGCGCCACTCCAGCCATCGCGGCAATGTCTCGTTGATTGAGCATGTGAGGGATCAAGATCCCACCCGAGGCCGTTGCCGCTCCGAAATTTTCCGCAAGCGTTAGCAGGGCGCGGGCGACACGGGCTTTCACTGGCAAGAAAGCCAAGGCTGCGATGGTATCGTGGGCTTGTCGCAACCGAGCAGCCAACAGCTTCATAAGATATTGATGGATTTCTGGGTGCTCTCGAGCAAGGGCCTCGAAGGCAACTCTGCTGAGAAAGCGAAGCTCGCAGTTGGTCAGCGCAACCGCTGACACCGACCTCGGCAGCCCATCGACGACGGCGAGGTCACCGACGATGGCACCCGGAGCTAGGATCGCAATTATCTGCTCTTTGACCTGCGGCGATATCAAGCCGACCTTGAGGAGACCTGTGTCGAGCCGAAAGCACCCGTCGCCTCCATCGCCGACCTGAAAAAGCATGTCGCCGGATTTAAGTCGACAGATCGTCCCGCTGGCAAATAGCTCAGAGGCTATTTCCTTGGATAGGTCGGACCATGTGCCGGGGGCGGACAGCTTCACCAGTTTCGCCACCGTTTGTGCTCTGATCGCTGCGACGCCTCTTGTGTTCCCGGCCCTATGCAATGTGCTCAGCGACGGGAACGATCTTGGCTAGCATCCGCTTGAAGGTCGCATAGCCAATCCAACAGGCGCGCTTAGTAATCATAACATACTTGGGTTGCGGTAGGTTGGTTAAGCCCCGCGGAAAAGGGCCTCTCATCCGTTCGGATGAGAGCTAGACCATACGACCCGACGCCACGCGAGGGGCTCGCCAAAGGAAAGCCTATTCCGATGCGGCGGCTCGGTGAGGTTCTACTTGCGTTGGAGGAGCTTCTGGTCAACCCGCTCGCGTGTTGCTTCAGCTCCATCGCCTTACGCCGTCTTCCTGTCGGCGCTACGGTGCGCATGTCCATCACCGGCCAAGTCCTAGACGTGCAGCTCGAGAAGCTCCGACAGAGCTTTAAGGAGAAGCGCTCAGGCGTGGATGCAGGCCGTGCGCCTAGCGTCTTGGGCACAGGTCCCCTATTTCGCCGTCCGTCCGGCTCCACATGGGAAATGGCCGGCCCGCAATTCGCAGATCAACGAGAATTGGACAGCCCAGCTAGAACAGCCCGACCAACACTGCGATGATCCGGCCTTAGGAAGACGAGGATAGGCTCCAAGATACCAGTAGGCCACGACTTGTCGTCGACCGGCGAAAAAGAAGGGCGCCCGACCCAGGGAAGCGCCCTTCTTGTAGGCATTGGTGACTATCGTCCCGCCACAGAGCTGACTACCTGCACTGTCCAGTGCGTTTGTGTGCAGAGGGCGTAAGGATTTGAGAAGGGTTCGGCCATGGCAGGCGCTGCGACGGCGACCACCAGGGCAACAGTAACCAGGACGTACTTCATTAGGGCCTCCTTACACATGTTCCCATTCCCATATTCGGGAACCTGACAGGGGTTGACCCCAGATCGCGGGTTTCGGCGACCTCCGTTAGGATGAAGACAGAAGCATCCGGAGATGTTGATGTTACGAGAGATGTTAGAGGAGGCGCCTCTAGCCCAGCTAGGTCATAGCGCCAGCGCCTCGAAAAGAAGGGAGCGCAGACATGAAAACGTCACTAGCAACCGTACTCGCAGTTGCCGCACTGACGATCGGCACCGCAACCGTGTCGCCGATTTCGAGCACCGCCATTGCGGGCGGGGGCGGACCCGACAGGTGGTGCGGGGCGCCCGTCTGTCCACAGCAGACTCCCCCACGGGCGCATCGTGCGCATCGTGGGTCGTGAGCGATAGGCACATCAGCCGGTC
Source organism: uncultured Alphaproteobacteria bacterium (assembly GCA_963710245.1). Lineage (GTDB taxonomy): Bacteria > Pseudomonadota > Alphaproteobacteria > Rhizobiales > Methyloligellaceae > Methyloceanibacter. Next base: position 32,940 of record CAVPZK010000009.1, on the reverse strand, counting down.
TCTCAAATCAGAGGCCGGCTGGCAGTCCTGCGGGGGTTCGCGATGTTGCGACCGATGATGAGCTGGAGGAACGCTGACCCGTGGCCTATGGGGATATTGGAACCTATTTTCCTGCTGCTGTGTATAGCGTTGATCGGAGCACTTCTGGGACTGATCTGAGAACACAGCTCCAGTTTAGGCGGACGGCTTTGCAGTCAGTAGGTCTGCTTATGGCACTTAGCGGACGTTGATGTCGACGCTGAGCATGTCCGCTTTGAGGGGTAAAGCGGACATCCCTAATTCGCTCGCTAATGTCCGCTAATGGCTATTTCGGGACGATTGTCGCGAGCAGTTCCTGAAGCTGCAAATCAAGGCGGTTGCGAGTGCCACAGGTACTTGATGGTGTTCTGCGTCTCAGTCGCGGAGAATTCTGTTTTTGCCATATGACTACAGTTGCCCAACCGCTTTTCCAGCGCATCCAAAGACCGAACGAGTCGGTCCTTGCGGGTGTAGATGCCAAGCACCGTGGCATCCCATGCAGTTAGCATCATGCAAGCGCTTCCCGTCTGGCTCGCTGCCCGGACGGTTATTGGCCAAGGCCAACGGAATGAAGACACGCGCGCGACAGCACAATGAGGAGGTGACACCCGGTTACACGGCAAGCGAATCTTGCCTTTGTGCGGCGTCCAGGCCAACGCGCGGGCGGGCCGGTAATTGCAACACGGTCGCGCGCTGACCTTCGCACAAATGGGTCAGCAGGACGATCGTCCCGTCTGGGAATTCAAGGGCGTCATGATGAACGTTTGACTTGCCCTTGTTGACCTGTTGGAACTTAGCCACCGTGTGCTCGAGCCTCCAGGAGAAGATGCCAGTCTCGCATCGCACCTCCTTCTCGAAGGCAAGCTCTGTGCCGGGAAGCAAGCATACGGCCACGCTACGCTCGTCGACCGAAGCAAAACCACGCGTAGTCGTTTCGGGAACCTCGTTGATACCAGCTTGTCGCCGACCTTCGCGGGCCGGGACGCGACGAAATGTAGGCTGTAGTCACACATCGAAGGTACTCCAATTGCTGCGAACAGCTAGAACGGTTACCCCCGCCTCACTATTATAGTAGCCGATCAAAACGGCGATCTGTTGTCCGCTGGCGCGGCAAGAGGGGTGCGAGGCGCTGGTAAACCTTCGGTGATCAGCACGGACCGCATGCGTTCCTCCAAGTCCGTTTCGCGGGGTGACGTCTAGCTTCTTCGGGATTCGGCTTCGGCGACGTGCTTCTTTACGGAGATGAAGCTGTCCGGGACGACTGAAATGGAATCGATGCCGCACTCGACCAGGAATTCGGCAAACTCCGGGTGATCGCTCGGCGCCTGCCCGCATAGCCCCACTTTCGCATCTGCCTTATGGGCCTCCTGAATGACGCGATGGATCATCCATTTGACCGCCTCGTCCTGCTCATCGAAGAGGCTCGCGAGCAGTTCAGAGTCGCGATCAACGCCAAGCGTCAGCTGGGTCAAGTCGTTGGAGCCGATCGAGAAGCCGTCGAAGCGCTCGGCGAAAGCGGCAGCCAGAATGACGTTCGAGGGGATTTCGCACATCACATAGACCTCAAGCCCCTTCTCGCCGCGCGCAAGACCATTCTCCGCCATAACCTTCAGCACGCGGTCGGCCTCGTCGGGAGAGCGGCAGAAGGGGATCATCACCACGACGTTGGTGAAGCCCATCTCCTCCCTCAAACGCCGGATTGCGCGGCATTCTAAGGCGAACCCATCCCGATATTCCGGCGAGTAGTAGCGCGAGGCACCGCGAAAGCCGAGCATCGGATTTTCCTCCTTCGGCTCAAACTCGGCGCCGCCGATCAGATTGGCATACTCATTAGTCTTGAAATCGCTCATTCTGATGATCACGGGTTTCGGATAGAGCGCTGCGGCGATGCGCGCGAGCCCCAGCGAGAGCCGATCGACGAAATAGTCCGCTTTGTGCTCATAGCCGCGCGTGAGCTCGGCAATCGCAGTCGCGGCCTTCTCATCTGTCAGCGCGTCGAAATGGACGAGCGCCATGGGATGCACCTTGACCTGATTGGCAATCACGAATTCCATCCGGGCAAGCCCCACCCCGTCCGCCGGCAGCCGCCACCAGCGAAACGCAGCTGCAGGATTGGCCAGGTTCAGCATGATCTTTGTGCGCGTGCTCGGGACCGCCGTCACATCCATCTCTTCGGTGACGACCTCGGCGATGCCCTCGTAGACGAATCCCTCGTCCCCTTCGGCGCAGGAGACCGTGACGTATTGCTCCTGTTGCAGTACCTTGGTGGCATCCCCTGTGCCGACGATCGCCGGAACTCCAAGTTCCCGGCTGACGATGGCTGCATGGGACGTGCGCCCGCCGCGATCGGTGACGATCGCTGCCGCGCGTTTCATGATCGGCACCCAATCGGGATTGGTGGTGGTTGTCACCAGCACCCCGCCTGGCACGAAGCGATCGATATTCTTGGGATCGCGAATGATACAGACCGGGCCAGAAACGACAGCACCGCCAATGCTGAGGCCGGAGACGAGCTTTCGGCCCTTCTGCACGATCTTGTAGGTGCGCTGCACGCCCGCCTTGCGCACGCGACTGTACGGTCTCCGGGCGCGCTTGCACGACGAACAGCTGCCCGCTCCTCCCGTCCTTCGCCCATTCGATATCCATGGGCCCGCGATAGTGACGCTCGATGGCGCAGGCAGAGTGGGCAAGCTGCAAAATCTCTGCGTCGGTGAGAACGTAGGCGGAGCGCTCGGCGAGCGAAGTTGAAACGTTGCGCGTCGGCTGCTCGCTTTCTTGCGTGTAGATCATTTTGAGCGCCTTGCCACCACACCGCTTGTGAACGATTGGTGTTAGTGCCGTGTCAGCGAGAAAAGGCTTGAAGACCTGGTATTCGTCAGGATCGACGGTGCCTTGGACGACATTCTCGCCCAGTCCCCACGCGGCATCGATGAGCACGACGCGATCGAAACCCGTTTCGGTATCGATCGAGAACATCACGCCCGCGCCCGCGAGGTCGGACCGCACCATCTGCTGCACCCCTATCGAAAGGGCCACTTTCAGGTGATCGAAACCCTTGGCTTCGCGATAGCTGATGGCGCGATCGGTGAAGAGCGAGGCGAAGCAGCGGCGGCAGGCGTCAAGCACGGCAGCCTCGCCGCGAACATTGAGGAAGGTCTCCTGCTGACCGGCAAAACTCGCATCCGGGAGATCCTCTGCCGTGGCGCTTGAGCGCACCGCCACATCGGCTTCATCCGTGCCTAAGCGCTGCGATAGGTCCCGGTAGGCTTGGCAAATGGCTCCCGCAAGATCTTCCGGACACCTTGCCTTCAGTATCGCGCCTCGGATCGTCAAGCCTAGTTCCGCGACGGAGACCTTTTCGCCCTTGAGCTCAGCGAGCCTTGAAGCAATCAGCGTTTCAAGATTATTCGCCTCGATGAAGTGCCGATAACCGTCAGCAGTGGTGGCAAAGCCGGGTGGCACCTTGATGCCGTAACGCCCAAGATTGCGCACCATCTCTCCAAGGGAGGCGTTCTTGCCGCCGACGGACGCAACGTCGCCAATCCCTATTTCCTCGAACCAGCGAATGTAGCCTCTGGCCATCCTGCCTCCGCGGACCACATATCAGGATCCTCCAACGTCTGCCTTGCGCATAGACCCAACCTCTTCATCTCCAAAAGCCTCTTGCGAACGCACGGCCGGTCCATACATGAGGATGAGATCACGACCGACCCGGTTTTTGACGCGATACTCTTGATTTTGTCTTCATGGCACAGCTCGTCAAAAGCCTCGAACTCGCTTTGCTCGAGCTGCCGCCTAGGGTTCCCTAATTCGAGCGGCGGCATCTGAGCCGTTCATTTGCAAGCCGCAAGTTAGGGAGCGTTTGCTAAATGATCGACTCGCCGCAGCGTTCAACAGGAAACGGTCCGGAGAAAGCCGGTCCCGAGGTTGCTGCAAGGCTCAGCCGCCTCGTGAGGGACCTGGTTTGGGAGCTGCATCCCCATATGCAACGCAGGGTCGCTATCACCCTCGATAGCGATCTTGACCGGGATCTGGGGCTCGACAGCCTGGGCCGCGCCGAGCTGGTGCTGCGAATCGATCGGGCATTCAAGGTTCACCTGCCTGACCAGTTGCTTACGGATGCAAGTACGCCGCGTGACCTTCTGCAGGCGCTTCTTGCAGCAGCGCCGGATCGTGCAGCGGCGATGGAAGCGCCGCCGTCGGAGTTCATGGAGCTGCCTGAGGTCGTCGCGCCGTTCTCCGCGGCGACCCTCATCGGGGTTCTGGCTTATCACGTACGTTCACATGGCGATCGCCCGCACGTGCTGCTATGGCGGAGCGAGGACGACGAACAGACGATCTCCTACGCCGAACTCGATCGGGAGAGTTGCGCCGTAGCCGCTGGGTTGATCGAGCGGGGGCTGGCGCCTGGCGATCGCGTGGCCATCATGCTGCCTACGGAGGCCGCGTTTTTCGAGGCGTTCTTTGGAGTGCTCTATGCGGGGGGCGTGCCCGTTCCCGTCTATCCCCCGTTCCGGCGGGCCCAGGTCGAGGATCATCTGCGGCGGCAAGCCGGCATTCTGAGGAATGCTGGCGCGAGCGTTCTCATTATCGGATCCGAAATCCGCAACGTTGGCCAGCTGATGTTGGGGCTGGCCGAGGATCTGCGACATGTGGAGACGGTCGAAGCACTGTCGCGCGCGGGAGCAATCGAGCAGCCCCTCCCGGCCGGCCCGGACACGATTGCGCTGATCCAATACACGTCCGGCAGCACCGGCGACCCCAACGGCGTGGCTCTCACGCACGCAAACCTTCTGGCGAACATTCGCGCGATGGGTGAGGCGCTCGATGCGAGCTCGTCGGACGTATTCGTGAGCTGGCTGCCGCTCTATCATGACATGGGGCTAATCGGCGCCTGGCTTGGCGCCCTCCACTATGGCGTGCCGACGGTCATCATGCCGCCCCTCGCCTTTCTCGCCGATCCGGGAAGATGGCTGCGCGCGATGGGCCGCCATCGGGCCACGCTTTCGGCAGCGCCAAATTTCGCCTTCGAATTGTGCTGCAAGAATGTGCGCGACGAGGACATCGAGGGTCTCGATCTCAGCTCGCTCAGGATGCTGATGAACGGAGCGGAGCCGGTCAGTCCTGCCACGATCGCGCGCTTCACCGCTCGCTTTGCCAAGTACGGATTTCCGCCCAAAGCCATGGCTCCGGTCTATGGACTGGCCGAAAACTCCGTTGGCCTTACCTTCCCTCCTGTCGGGCGGGGACCAATCGTCGACAGAGTACAGCGCTCGGCGCTTTCCCGTGATGGACAGGCGAGGACGGCACAGCCAGGGGATGCGACCGCGCTCGAGTTTGTGGCCTGCGGCCGACCGATCGCCGGGCATGAGGTTCGGATTGTCGATGAGGCCGACGTCGAGCTTCCCGAACGAACAGAGGGCCGACTCCAGTTCAAAGGTCCGTCCGCGACGCGGGGTTACTTTCGAAATGAGGAGAAGACCAAGGCGCTGTTTGATGGCGAATGGCTGGAGAGCGGAGACCGGGCCTACATCGCCAGCGGTGATGTGTTCATCACGGGCCGCATCAAGGACATGATTATCAAGGCTGGGCGCAACATTTACCCCCATGAGTTGGAGGAACTCGTCGGCGGAGTGGAAGGCGTGCGCAAGGGGTGCGTGGCCGCGTTTCCAAGCACATTGGATGGCGCAGACACCGAGCGGCTCGTGCTGCTCGTTGAGACGCGTCTCACCGATCCCAGCAAAATCGAAGCGCTGAGGAATAGGATTGTCGAGGTGACGAAGACGCAACTCGATATCGCGCCGGACGAGGTGGTGCTGGCGCCGCCTCGCACTGTACCGAAGACCTCCAGCGGCAAACTACGGCGGTCTGCGGCGCGCACCCTATACGAGAGCGGCTCGCTTTCGAAAAAGGGCTATGCGCTGTGGTGGCAGCTGACTAGGCTCTCTTTGTCCGGGCTTGGCCATCGTGCCCGCCGTCTTCGGCGTAGGATCTTCGACCTCGTCTACGCAGGCTACTGGTGGGCGGTGCTGGTCGCAGGCGCCAGCATGGTCTGGTCCGCGGTTCTCCTCCTGCCGAGCCGAGGTTGGCGCCACCAGGTGATCCACTACGTGGCGCGCACCTTCTTGTGGCTTACGGGGCTATCGCCCAAGGTCGAGGTGGAAGAGCCGATCCCTGCGCGCAGCGTGCTGCTCGCCGTCAACCATTCCAGCTATCTGGATCCAGTAGTGCTATCGGCGGTGATCCCGGGTCCGCTCTCCTTTGTTGCCAAGGAGGAGCTGGCGGGTCAGCGGGTAGCAGGTCCATTCCTGCGCCGCATCGGCACTCTGTTCGTGCGCAGAACCGACGTAAAAGGCGGCGTTGAAGACACGCGCAACGTGCTCGAGGCATCGCTGTCCGGGGAGCGCATCGTTTCGTTTCCGGAAGGTACGTTGACCCGGATGCCCGGCCTCATCGGATTTCATCTCGGATCTTTCCTTGTTGCCGTGGACGCCGGCATTCCGGTGGTGCCCATCGTGATCAGCGGCACGCGGTCGGCTTTGCGCGGCGGACAGTGGTTTCCCCGGCCGAGCAACATAAGTGTGCACATCGGGAAAGCGATGCGGGCTGATGGAAGCGACTTCAGTGCGGCCGTCCGCCTGCGCGATGCGGTGCGCGCGAGGATGCTCGCGCTTTGCGGAGAGCCGGATCTCGCGCTGGAGAAGGTGCCGCTGTAATGCACGACGTTGCTATCCGCACACGCGGCCGCTTCATGGCGGCGCCACATCGTCAATGTCAACGACGTGACGGGCATGCTCTCACCGATATTTCACCTGAATGCGGGTCGGGGCCCATCAAAGGCGGAGCACTAGCCATGATCGAAGACGACAAGCTGACCAGAAAGCTGCGGGCAGCGCTTAGTCGAAGCCTTAGAGAGGCTTGTCCAGGGGTTCACGCAGTGACCAGCCTGAACTAGGCGCTGCGTGTCACCCGCGCGAGCGCCTTACGCTCCCCAGCATGTCCGCTTTGGGTCAGAAGCTGACGTGTCAGCGGCCCATCGATCGGTCCGCTTGGTGCCATCAGCGGACATTGGTGGAATGATGACACCCGGCGAGGGAAGCCCGCGCAAGCGCGCGGTCACCTTCGTTGCTTCGACTTCGCTCTGTTGTGTGGCTCCCTTTCCCCTCCCCTTCTTCTAGTCCTGAGCGTCCATAGCAGCTTGCGCGTGAGCCAAGTAGTCCAAGTAGTCCATGGTCGTTTTCCTGGCCGCTGCGTCAGCGTGCCGCCAGGGCGATGCTCGAAAATTGCTTCTCGTTCTCGGCTGAGTGATTCCGGTGAGGCATTTCTCCTGGTTTGAAAACGGCCCGGACGAGAGCTTGCCGTTGTTCTCCATCCCATACCAGCCAGTCTTGATCGCCCGAATATCCGATTGGTGTTCATTGACGTAATGGGGAATGGTCATTGCGGTACTCCTAAATTGCGCTGGTCCTAAATCAGGACTGGCCCGTGGCGTGTTTCCATCGCGGCACAAGCCGTTCAGTTCGCCTTCGCGGCTCCATCTATGCTGTTCATCAGATGACCCTTGAGCGGTTCGCCCGCGTCCGCCACCACCTTGGTCGAAAGCGCGCGGACTTACTCGGCTTGGGCCGTCAGTGCGCTGAACTGCTTGCGCCAATGGGCCGCCTGCAATTGCACGATCTCGGCGAGGTTCTTAGCGCCTGCCAAGCTGTTGGCCAGGTCGACGCCGGAATTCAGATTGCGGCGGGTGATGTCGATCATTTTACGGTTGAACGCTGCTGCGCCCCACCCCGCCGCATCGAAGGATCTTTCAAAAGTCGCTATTGATGCTTCGAGAGCATCCTTAGAGCGGTCATAGGCCTCGCGCGTCTGGCCCACCGTCTTCTCGGCAAGGGCTCCCCGGGCCTCGGGGATGGCGGTGTCGAGAGCTAAGAGACCGAGTTGGGCGGTAACGTTGCGGTAGGCGTTGCGGGCTTGGTCGGCGGCAGTTTGGGGATTGCAGGTAGCAGTCATGACACTGCCTCATGGTTTCGGTGTGGCGAATATTCGAAGTGGCGAATATGCGAAGGCACGGGCCCGGGCTCGAGACCCTAATGGCGCCTCCACTGCACCGCGGACCTCGAGCCCTTAAAGGCACTCGACTGCTGAGAATTTTCGGAAAGGGGGCGTGCACGGAGTTGGCACGGTAGTCTTTACCGTCAGCGCCCAGTTCGGCGTGCCAGTAGTTCCTTACATATGGTCCTTGACTAGAGGCATTACAAGCTATGCGCGTGAAATATTCGCGTCGCTAGCAGAAGTTGAACGGCTTTGCTCGCGCAGCTCGCGCCAGTGGCCCAGTCGTAGCGGTCGAGAGCAGGAGACAAAGGGTCCGCTTTGGGTCAGAAGCCGACCTGCACGCAGCCGATGCGAACGTCCGCTTAGTGCCAATAGCGGACTTCGCTGGGCCCGTTCGTGTTAGCGTGTTGGTGCGCTGTGCTCAAAGCAAGGACAGGCCGTCTACACTTATCTTAGCCACCACCACCACGGCCTCGTCTTGGTCGCTGGCAAAGACCTCGCTGGAACTCGGCGCAAAAAGAAAGCTCGGCACTGGCCGAGCTTCCCTACACTCACAGTTCCCCCGTAATCCGCGCGATAAAATCCCGCTTAGAAAATTAGGCGACAGTGGCAAAACTCGGGCGACCACGCCTTCCGGCAGGGAAAACATTGTGACGTTGCGAAGAAGCCACACTGGGGAGCACAATTCTGCAAAGGAACTGTCATGGTGCAGTGATAATTCATTCGATGACGGGCATCCCTCCCCGTCGAAGGTTCCCCCCCGTAAGGAACCCGAAGCCTCGGACACCCCCCGGTCCGGGGCTTCTCCTTTAGGACCGTCCCCGTCATTGCTTTCTGTTAGCGACGGCCGGCGGCGCTAACCTGCGGCAGCAGAGAGAGCGCGTACACCAAAACGAATCAGATAGAACGGTCAGCGACCTCCTGGGCACGGGGTCATACTGGACAGACTTAGCCCCAACCTCCCAGGTTGGGGCTATGTTTTTAGGTGAGCCTAGGCACGGCGCCTCGCTAGCGGCCGTTGACCTGGCCGCACTCCTGATCAGCGTTCTGTGAAGGTCAGCAGCTTGCGCGCCCTGGCCGAGTGGCTCAGCTTCTGCAATGCCTTCGCTTCGATCTGACGGATACGTTCGTGGGTCACGCCGAACGTCTTGCCTACCTGTTTGAGCGTGCGGTCGGGCATTCCGATCCCGAACCGCATCCGCAAAATGCGCTCCTCGCGGGGCGTCAGCTCGGCCAGGACCTCCGCCACGCATTCTCGAAGCGCGGCAGCCTCCGCCACGGTGTGAGGATTGATAGCGTCGGGCGCCTCGATGAGATCGGCCAAGGTGGCATCGCCATCCTCGCCGATTGGGATATCAAGTGAAGTGGGGTCTTGCACCAGCGACAGCGCCTGCTCGACTTGAGCCTTTGCAATGCCCGAGCGCGCGGCAATCTCGTCGGCCCCTGGCTCGCGCCCGTGCTGCTGATGAAACTTGCTCCGCTCACGATGAACCTTCCTTGCGGTTTGCGTCATGCGCACGGGGACGCGAATCATGCGGCCCTGGTCGGCCATAGCGCTCGTGATCGATTGGCGGATCCACCAAACGGCATAGGTCGAGAGCTTGACGCCACGTCGATAGTTGTACTTTTCGACCGCACGCATGAGACCGAGATTGCCTTCCTGGATAAGATCGGAAAGATCCAAGGAGCTGTGACCTCGATACTTCTTGGCGATGGCAACCACGAGACGGAGGTGTGCGCGCACCATCTGCTCGCGCAGCTGCTTCAGCTCTCGCCGAGCTTGGTAGACCTTCATAAGGGCAAGACGCAGCTCAGACAGCGGCAAAGCCAGCCGCCAGGCTACAGCCTCGAAGTCTGCGCGAAGCTCGGCCAGACGCTGCGCATGCGTTTGCATGAATGTGCACCAGCTTCGGTCGAATAGAGATGCGGCCTCGCCGATCCAGTCCGGACCGAGCTCGCGCCCAAACAGGCGGTCGATCACCTCCGCGCGTGCGATGCCGCAGCCTTCGGCCAGCGACAACAGCTCTCGCTCCGTCCGGCGTAGACTCCGAGCCTCGGTGTCGACCTCGGCCACAAGATCCGAAATCCGGTCCTGCTGAAAATGCAGGCCGACAATCTCCGCCACGGCGCGCGAAAGAAGCTCGTCAAGTCGCCTGCGCTCACGCCGTGAAAGCTCCTTGCCACGAGCGAGCGCCGCGATGCGCTTCCGAGCAAGACCGGCGATCTCGGGACTTAGGGCGGCAACGAGTTCCACCCGCGCGATAAGGTCCACCGCTTCGGCGCTTACCTCGAGGTTACCATCATCGCCAGGAAAGCCGTCTTCGGAAGCTTCGAGCTCATTCGACGGGACGGCATCAAGCAAATAACTCAAGCGAATGCGCCCCTCGCGCAATTTGTCTCCCCAGGTACCGACCCGCTCGACGATCAGAGGAATTCGGCAGAGGCAAATCAGCAACGTCCGCTGCGCCTCATCGATCCGCTTTGCAAGCGCGAGCTCCTCGTCGCGGGAAAGCAACTCGGTATTGTCGAGGTGACGGAAGTACGCGTCGAGAGGGTCACTCGAGCGCGGCGCATCGTCGACCTGATTCGCGATGCTGCCGATGGCGGCTGCGCCATCCCGGCGCATGGGCACGCCGGGTTCGAGCCTGTCCGAGTCAAGCTCGTGACCTGAATCGATCCCAGCTACTTTGGCGCGCCGGAAAGCGGCGACGTCGGCCGGACGCTCAACGGCGGAGCCGTCGTACTCCACTTCAAATTGATAGTTCCGCATCGAATCCATTGGATCAAATTCCTCCGGGCGCACCCGGCATAGCGGCCGGCATTGGGAACCACCGGATTTCCTCAAAATGCCGGGGTGGGTTGGATTGTCCTAAGGATCGGCGCGGCCGCGGTGCGGGCCATGATCAGCGCCACTAGTTTCGAAACAAAATTATCAGGGTCCGATCGGTTGTCAACTTGATTTCGAAACACTATCATATTTTCAAAGAGGCAATCATGTCAGCGCGCGAAACGGCGGAACTGCTGCTGCTGCTGGGACGGCTCGTGCAAGCCGAGGGCTATCACGGCGACCTCAGCCCCGCCCAATGGATGGCGCTGCGCTTCTTCGCCCGCGCCAACTCGTTTTCCCGCACCCCGTCCGCATTCGCGGAATTTCAAGCGACGACCCGTGGCACCGCGACACAGACCATCAAGGCGCTTGAGACAGGTGGGTACTTGGTCCGACAGCGATCGGAGGCGGACGGGCGAAGCGTCAGTCTGCGACTGACGGACAAAGGTCACGAAGCGGTTGCGCGCGATCCGTTCGAAGTTCTGGTGTGCGCCGTGGACTTGCTCGACGCGGAAGAGCAAACCGCGATGCACCACGCCCTGCACCAAGTGCTGACCACGGTAGCTGCGAGCGGGCCGCATCCGCACTTCGGTGTTTGCCAGGACTGCGCGCACCTCGGCGAAGAAATCTGCTGCAGCTCAACGAGCGCGACCCGGTCGGCCCTCGAATGCCTGCTGTTCGGCGTTGCGATCGCGCCAGAGGACGCTGGTCTCCTCTGCGTCTATTTTCAGCCCAAGCCTGGCGACAGCGACATCGGAACTGGAGCAGAGGCCGGGGCTGGCGACGTGGTGTCTCCTGTCGCAGATGAGCTGCAAGACCCATGACGCTCGAGAACATCCTCGCGGACTTCCAGCTCCTGGATGACTGGGAGGACCGCTATCGCTACGTGATCGAGCTCGGCCGCGCTCTGCCTCCGCTGCCGGAAGCGGCGCGAACGGAGGCGAACAAAGTTCGCGGCTGCGCCAGTCAGGTCTGGCTCGCGACCGAGGTCAATGGCGCCACCGCCGGGGCCGCGCCCCGCCTCAACTTCAAGGGCGACAGCGACGCCCATATCGTGCGGGGCCTGATCGCCATCCTCTTTGCGATCTACTCGGGTCGTTGCGCGGACGAGATCGTTCGGATCGATGCGGAGGGCGTGTTCCGGTGTCTCGGGTTGGCCGAGCACTTGACGCCGCAGCGCTCGAACGGATTTGCCTCGATGGTCGAGCGGATCTGCACCGACGCCCGCCGCGTCATGAGCAGAGAGGCGAGGGCTGCCTGAGCCGCGCCCCGCTGTGCAGTTGAGCTTCCGCCGAACCTCCTGGCGGAATAATGACCTTCAACAAAGAGAGACCCTTTACCCCGGCGGTATTGGCCGCCGCAACTACCCAGTTGTAAAATGGGGAAAAAGGCGACCCCGCCCTAGCTGCCAAGAAACCCCGCCTAGCAACCGGGGTTCTACACCTGAAAAGCCTTGGAAATAGGCCGTTCTTCAAAGCCGGGCTCATGGCGCTCGCAGGCTTGCTGGTCGGCTTCGGCGCCGCCTATGGCGGTGGCTGTACCAGCGGGCATGGCGTGTTTCGCGAGTCCGCCAGCTCAGAGAAGGGGGGACCCGGAAGACCGTCCCGACGATGGGAAACGCCGATCGATGTGAAGGTCGAGCATGTCGTGCGGCGGTTCCGCGACACCTATGCGATTAGAGATGTCTCGCTCGACATCCGCGCCGGCGAGTTGCTCGCGCTGCTTGGGCCTTCGGGCTCCGGCAAGACGACGCTGCTTCGCATCCTTGCGGGGCTCGACCAGCCGACCTCAGGCCGCGTGCTGCTTGTACCGATTGCCAGAGCGGAGCTGAGGAAATTCTGCAAATCATACGTTGGGCGATTTTTGGCCCGAGAAACTCAGCAATTCGCGGTGCCGTGAATGACACTCTGAGGAATCTTCCGTTTGCATCAAAAGACGCACCAAGCCCGTGCTCGGCAATGTCGCCTTTGGTCTCAAGGTGCGGCCGCGCAAGCAGCGCCCGAGCGCCGCCGAAATTCGCAAACGCGCGCTCGAGCTGATCGAGCTCGTCCAGCTCAAGGGTCTCGAGAAAGTCCAGAACTTCCTCGATCTCACCGGCACGTTCGATCCGAGCCTGATCTTCGTGATGTTCGGCGCGGTCGTGGTGACGTTCATCGGCTACAGGCTCGTCTTCAGGCGCCCTAAGCCTGTCCTGAGTGAGCGGTTTCTTTCCGCCACGGCGAAGTCGGTCGACGGCCGACTGGTGACCGGCGCTACCTTGTTCGGCAATGGCGGTCCAGCTTGCGCAAGCGGTCGGCCTAGACGGGGCGCGCCACCTTCATGGCGGTCTCGCAGAGTGGCGAGCCCGACATCAACACTTGAGGAGCGAGATGCGCATTCTGCGAGCCTTGCGTAAGGCACATGCAACGCTCCGGGGACCGCGCCTTCCTCATCCTGCTCGTTCATTTCACGAATATCGACAACCGCCACGTCGGATCGATCTATTGCATTTGCGACCAGCTGTCCGGCGGCCAGCGCCAGCGCGTCGCGTTCGCTCGCGCTCTCGCCATCGAGCCGCGTCTGCTTCTATTCGACGAGCCGTTCGGCGCGCTCGACGCCCAGGTTCGCAAAGAGCTTCGCCGCTGGCTCCTCGAAATTCACAAAGAGACGGGACACACGACGGTGTTCGTTACTCACGACCAGGAAGAGGCACTTGAGCTGGCCGACCGCATCGTGGTGATGCGCGAGGGGCAGATCGAGCAGATCGGCACACCCGACGAAATCTACGACGAGCCTGTCTCGCCCTTCATGTTCTCCTTCATTGGCGAATGGTTTTGATCATGACGACGACTGGCTTCGATCAGCGCGTTGGCGGTCCATTGGTCATCGAATTCCCGCGCCAGTAACTTACGACGCGTTTCGCCCAGCATTTGGACCTCGTAGCGTAAGTCTTACACGCGCTGGGGTTGCCATTTGTCGATTGCCCCGTCCCGTTACCCCATCGGCTACCCCGGCCTGGAATGCTTGACGAGCCGAGGCTAAGTCATTGATTTTATTGGCGCGCCCGAAGAGATTCGAACTCCTGACCCCCAGATTCGTAGTCTGGTGCTCTATCCAGCTGAGCTACGGGCGCGTCTTGCCTTCCGAGGTGAGGCTAAGAACCTAACACAGGCATCCGCCTTGGGGAGGCGGTCTCGATCCCGTGGGTTAGGCCGAAGTCTACCTAAGCTGTCAGCCGCGCAAAGGCAAGGCTCAGGCGCTCAGCCGCCGCGCGCGCTCGAGCTCGACCACCGCATCGGGGATGGTGACGCGGAAGGTGGCGCCGCCATCGTTCTTGGTGAGGGCGATCTGGCCGCCATGGGCCTGCACAAGCTCGGCGGCGATGGCCAGCCCCAGCCCCGATCCCCCCTTGCGCGCCACACTCTGGAAGGCCTCGAACAGCCGTGCGCGCGCCTTCTCAGGCACGCCCGGCCCCGTATCGGCGACCTCGATGACCGTCACCGATCCTTCGCGCCGCGCCAGCACCATGATCTCGCCCATGCCCTCGTCTTCCCCCTCAGCTTCGAGCGCCTGCACGGCATTGCGACAGAGATTGCTCAACACGCGATAGAGTTGGTCGCGATCGGCGTCGACCTCGAGATTCGCATCGACCTCGACCGTCCAGCTGATGAGCTTCGGACGCGGCAGACCGAGGCTGTCGCCGATCTCGGCGACGAGCGGGGCGAGCGGGAAGCGCTTCCGCCGCGGCGGAGTCTCTTGCGCCTGGCCGTAGTCGAGGGTGCGGGCGCACAGCCTGATGGCGCGGTCGAGCGAGGCGATCAGCTTCGGCACGAGGCGCTGCACGGTGGGATCCTTCACCGTGATGAGACGGTCGGAGAGGAGCTGCGCGCTCGACAGCATGTTGCGCAGATCGTGGCTGATCTTGCTCACCGCGAGGCCGAGCGCTGCGAGCCTCGACTTCTGCGACAGCGTCTCGGCGAGCTCATGCTGCATGGCGGAGAGCTCGCGCTCGGCGGTACCGATCTCGTCGCGGCGCGCCGACGGCTCAATAATGCGGGTGGGGTCCTCGGGCCGCTGCGAGAAGCGTACGATATTCCACGTGAGCTTGGTCATGGGTTTCACGAGCAGCGCGTCAAGCGAGAGATAGACGAGCGCCGCGGTGATAATCGAGATGAGGATCGACAATCCGAGAATGTCGAGGCCGTAGCGGATCATGGCCGCCTTCAGCGGCGCCTCCTCCATCACCACCTCGATGAACTCGCCCTGCTTATAACCAGGGTCGCCCACCACGCGGATGACGCAGTCATCCGGTGCCACATAGACCATCAGCGCGTCGGCGATCAGCGTGAGCCAAGACGCCTCGCGCAGGTCATAGGACGCATCGATGTCGGCCGGCATGTCCATCTCGATGATCAGGACGCGGGAGTCGGCATGCTTGACGGCGATCGCCTTCACCTTGGCCCGCTCGAGCAGCTCGTCGCGCAGCGTCGAGGGCAATTGGCCGCCGGGCGCGGCCTCCGCGGCTAGCGCTGCGATCTGGGCGGCAGCCAGCCGCTCCGTCAGCCATTGGCGACGGAAATTAGAGACCGAAGGCACGAAGACGAGCACCTCGGCCAGCATGATGAAGAGGATGGTGAGCAGCAGCAGCTTGGCCGACAGTCCCGGCAGATAGCGGGACGGCCGTCCGTTCTCCGAAGCTACGCCCGAAGCTTCGTCCTTCACGAGTACCACTCTTAAGACAAGATATCGCGGCTCACCGCGCCTTCGCTGCTAGCCTAAACGACGAAGGAAACCAATGATGCTACGGAGCCAGCCCTTCGTCAAAGTGGGCAAATAATAGGTATAGGCCACCCGCTTGGAGAGCTCGGACAGAGTCGGATACGGCAGAACGAGCGAGGTGAGGTCGCCGATCTTGATATCTCGGGCCATGGCGACCACCCAAAGCTGAAGCAACTCGCCGGCCTCGGCGCCCACGATAGTACAGCCGAGAATGGTGCCGTCGGGCCGCGTGATAACCTTGATGAAATCCTTCCGTCTCGCGCTCGCATTGGGCGCGATCGTTGTCGGCGTAAGGCCAGCGATAGATGCGGATGCGGCGATAGCGCTTTCGCGCCTCGACCTCGGTCAGGCCGATCTGGGCGAGCTCGGGGTCGGTATAGACAGCGCGCGGGATGATGCCGGCGCTGGCGTCCGGCTTCAGCCGGAACAGCGCGTTCCTGATGACGATGCCGGCGTGAAAATTGGCGAGGTGGGTGAATCCGGGGCCACCGATCACGTCGCCGATCGCATAGATACGGCGGTTGGTGGTCTTGAGCTGCTCGTTCACCTTGATGCCTTGATCGGTATAGGTGACACCGGCGCGCTCGAGGCTAAGCGACTTGACGTTCGGCTTGCGGCCGGCGGCGACGAGGAGATGCGTGCCTTTCAGGACGGTGGGCTCGCCGTTCTCGGTGAAATGCACGGCGATGCCCTGCACCGATCGCTCGACGTTCTCCACCCTTGTATTTGGATGCAGCATAACTTGCGTGTCGGTGAGGCGCTTGATCAGAACGGCGGCAGCCTCAGGGTCCTCGTGGGGAAGAAAGCTGCCGACATCGAACACGCTGACATGGGAGCCGAGCATGCGGTGCGCCTGCGCCAGCTCAAGACCCACCGGTCCGCCGCCGATCACGATGAGATGCTGGATCCGCTCGCTCACGTCGAAGATCGTCTCGTTGGTGAAATAGGGCACCTCGTCGAGCCCCGGAATCGGCGGAATCTGCGGCATCGACCCGGTGGCGATGACGAATCTTCGCGCGCGAACCAGCACACGCCCCGCCTCGACCGTGAACTTGTCGAGGAAGTTCGCCTGAGCCTGGATCACGCGCACGCCCAAGCCGGTCATGCGCTCGATGAAGTCGTTCGGCGCGATTGCGGCGATGACGCCATGCACATGGTCATGCACGCCGCGATGGTCGATCTGCGCCTCGATGACGTCGATGCCGAAATTGGAGGCAGTCCGCACGGCGTCGGCGCGCTTGCCGGCGGCGAGCAGCGCCTTGGAGGGGACGCAGCCATAATTGAGACAGTCCCCGCCCATGCGCCCCTTCTCGATGAGCACCACAGGTACGCCGAGCTGGGCCGCCGCCGCCGCGACGGACAGACCCCCTGAGCCCGCGCCGATGACGCAGAGGTCGGGCTTCAGTACCTCTTCCATAGTCGCCTAGTCCCCCATCGCCTTACGCCTCAGACGCGCGAGCGCCTGAACCATTTGACCGCCACCGGAACCAGCGCCACCAGCCCCAGCGCCACGAGCCCAGCAATCAGCTCCGGCGTCAAAAGCGCCCCCGGATCGAGCGCGTATGAGCAGAAACTCTTGGCCTCCCGGTCCCATCTTGGCAAGGCAGGATTGGTGGGCCGCGGCTTGCGCCTCGATAACGCTATCGAGGCCGTTGCCGGCCAGCGAATAGGCAAACGTTCCGGGAACAATGCCAAGGAAGGTGGTGGCAACATAGGTCCCGACACCCACACCAAGCAATCCAGGCGCCAAATTGACGAGCCAAAACGGAAAGATCGGCACGAGCCGCAAGAATAGCAGATAGCTGAAGGCGTCTTGCTGAAATCCCTCGCGAAAGCGGGAAAGAAAGGGTCCTGCGCGGGCGGCCAACACGTCGCCGAAAGTGCTCCTGGCAATGAGAAACACGATGGTGGCGCCGATGGTGGCGCCGATTATCGAGGCTACGCCGCCAATGAACCAGCCAAAGAGAAAGCCGCCAGCCAGGGTGAGAACGGCCCCACCCGGCAGCGACAGCGCGACGACGCCGGCATAAAGCACGATGAAGCCGAGCAGGCTCAGCAGCATATTGCCGTCGATGTAGGAGCGCAGCGACTCCCGGTTCTCGGCCAGCGCCTGAAGTGTGAGGTAACGCTGCCAGCCCATGGCGAGCACAAACCCAGTCGCGGCCATCAGGACCAGCAGCGGCCAGAGCCGCTTCAGCCATAAGACGGCGTTTCGCGTCGTGTCCGAAGCCGTGCTCATGCAGAAAACCACTCCCTTGTCCCGCAACCGAGGCCATTAAATTGGCTATCGCATGGAGCCCGGGAAATAAGGCTTCGCGCCATTGTGAGCACTGTCATGCCGAAGGCCCAGGAAGAACAATCCAAATACGAAGGTCTATCTCTGCCAGATCATCGGCGGCGACAACCGGCTGAAGGGTTCCTGCGCGGGTTACGCCAATCCCTGAGGATTATCCTTGGTAAAACGGTGCGGCGCTTCAAGCCACCTTGGACAGCCGAACGCATACCCGGTGGCTATGTCGTGAAGGACGCGACCGGCCAAGCTCTCGCCCGCGTCTATGCTTCAGTTCGTCGTCTTAGCTTTTGGTTCTATTTTCTTCGCTGGGGTGCACGTGGTCACGTCGTCCTCTGTCGTGCAATTCGCCTTAAAATCGCACGCTCGCAGACTCTCGCTGCGCTTGCGGTCGTATCCGCGCTTACGAGTGCCCCGGCGGCGGCGCAAGGTGTCTCGCTAATGGAGTTCCAAACTACCGATGAGCGTGGTTTGTTGATAGAAGTGGATTCTGAGCTGAAACGCCGAAACGGAACCAACGCACCCCAATCACAAATTTGGGTTCAGAGCAGAAACCCGTTCCGTGCGACTGCACCAACTGCAGTTCTCCAGACTGCGCACCACCGCCACCGCCAATACACCCCCAGCAGCTCCAGCTATTTATCAATCCCGAAGCTCTCGATTGGCGACGCCGAAGTTGAAGCGAGGTCACGGTCGCGGGGGGAGGACGTAGCTCGGCACATCAGCCCTGGTGAGACGTTTCATCTCCACCTCCGTGAGCCGAAGATCGAGGTCGGCTTCGGCTTGGCCTTGCCCAGGTTCTCTGCGCGGCGCTGCTCGAACTCCGGCGAGGTCACATCGCGCTCGCGCGGGACATACACGCCATCGTCGTCCTGCGTCAGCGTGGTGAATTGCTCAAGCGAGCTACTGTGATGCACACCCCTGGTCGGCGCTCTGCCACGCATCACAACCGCGTGGTTCGCTGTTTTGCCGCTGTGATGCCGTCGTCGAAATCATCGGGGTCAGTGTCCTCCGGCAGGTCGAAATGCGGATAGCCCGCCCTGGCGAGGGCATGCGTGCTGACCGGCCGTGGTCGAGGTCGACCCGCAATCGATATGATCGTGTGCTGGAGTCGACGGATCCTTCTCGTGATGCGGCATGTCCGCCGCTGGTCCGCCATCGGCCCCCAGGAGAGCAGCTAGCTTGTCTATGCGAGCGCCTAGTGACATGTCGGCTCCTGTCATGGCGAGCCAGCCACACCTGCATCCAGGCTCGCGCAAAGCCGAGATGCATGTCCGCATGCTCTGGATCATCGAGGGCACGATCAGCGCAACCGCTCTTGGGTCCACTCTTCGAGCCGGTTCTCGTCCAAGAACTTCCTCACGGCTTCGAACCGCGTCCCTGTGGCGGGAGACGGCCTCGTATTCACCATCCCGGCAGCGCCAGCAGCAGGGCCGCCAAGAAAGCCAAGGCGAGGTAAGCCAGCAGCGCGATGGTGAACGGTGTCATCACGGCCTGAACACCGTGGCGCGGGCCGCCAGCACCGCTTTGATCAGGATCACGCTCAGTCGCGGCGCTTCCGCAGCCACTCGCCCATATGGGATTAACGGACGCTAGAGCCGCGCATGCGCTGAAAGCTTTTTCTACCTTTTCTCAGAGCATTTATTGTTCGGCACATCCCACATACCTCCGGCCTTCTCGCAGTCAATCAGATTCGTTGCTTTCTCCCATTCTCTCGGTGCCTGTGCCTGCCCTTCGTTGCCGACGGCTGCTTCTGGCGGTGTATCGCCGGTCTGTAAGTCGCGCCAGAGTTCTTTGTTTTCTTCGTTTTGGATCGGCATGATGAGGCGCGCAGAGTTGTTCAGGGACACTGGGGCCAATGCCAAAGCTGGGCCGACGACAGTGAAAATGGCAAAGGCGACGACAGCGCCTGCCTTTATGGATGACTGAAGCATTGGATAATCTCCGCTGGCTGCCCCGTCTAGAAGTACGCCACAACCAACCCGAAGCTTAGGGTTCCAACGACAGAGGCCAGCGCCCGCCTTTCGGTTCCTATTTGCCACGGGCAGAGCGGTGCTGATTTCTGAACTCGCCATGCAAGTCTTGCGGAGCAGTTGCGACAAGGCCAGCCTTGACTGGCGCTACGTGGTATAGGAGTTGCCCAAACCGCATTGATCAACACCGCTACCGAACTATCAAGGCGAGTATTACCGATCAGACTAAAGCCTTGTGTGGGGAACCGGAGGGTCGCCTATGATTAGCCGGTTTTTGCTGCAGGGCACAACTCTTGGCCTTGCGCGGGGGGGGGAAATCGAGGTTGCGCGGTCCCTCAAAGGGCCGCTCGCGGATTGACTTAGGCCGCTCCCGCACCCTATAAGCCCCGGGATTGCCGCGTTGGAAGCGCCTCGCGTTAAGGCGTGTGCCGCGGCACGATTGAGCCAGGAGACGCTCCCTTGAAACGCACCTACCAACCATCGCGGCTCGTCCGCAAGAAGCGCCATGGCTTTCGCGCGCGTATGGCGACGACAGGCGGGCGGAAGGTGCTCGCCCGGCGCAGAGCCAAGGGACGCAAGCGTCTGTCGGCGTAAGCCGGCAGGCTCGACCGGTGACGGCGATCGGACGTCTCAAGACACGCGCGGAGTTTCTGCATGTAAGGGGTGGCGCCCGGCACGTCACGCCTTCGCTCGTGCTTCAGGCGCGCAAGCGCGACGGCGAGCTCGAGGAGTCGCATCTCGCCCGGTTCGGCTTCACCGCGACCAAGGCCCTTGGCGGAGCGGTTCTTCGTAACCGGGCGCGGCGGCGCTTAAAGGAAGCGGTGCGGCTCGCCGCGCCTGAACGCGCGGTGGAAGGCTATGATTATGTTTTGATTGCCCGGGAGGGCACGGTACAACGGCGCTTCACCGAGTTGATGAGGGATCTTGAACGCGCGCTTGCCAAGGTGCACGAGCCCTCCTCAGCAAAGAAGCGCTAGACGCCGCTAGACCTCACCTGCCTCACTTCCCAAGTAAGCCAAGCGCGGGCCCCAAGCTGCAAGCGAGCTGAACTGAAAGCGACATGGACGAAAACAACCGCAATTTCATCCTGGCCATCGTTCTGTCGATCGGCGTGCTGTTCGCCTGGCAGTATTTCTTCGTGCCGAAGCACCAGCCGCCGGTGAAGCCGGAAGGCGAGCAGACGCAGCAAGTCGAGCCCGGACCACCGCAGCCTCAAGCGGGCGGCGAGCCTTCCTCAGGCGGGGCGCCGCAACCAGGCGCCGCCACGGTCGCGACCATGACCCGCGAGGAGGCCCTGGCACAAAGCCCGCGGGTCGCCATCGACACGCCGAGCCTCAAAGGCTCGATCGCGCTCAAAGGTGGCCGCATCGATGATCTGACGCTGAAGGACTATCGCGAGACGGTCGAACCCACGAGCCCAATGGTGGTGTTGCTCTCGCCGGCGGGCGGCCCAGGCGCCTATTACGCCGAGCATGGCTTCGTCGGCGGCGATGCGGGCGCCGATCTCGCCCTTCCCACCGCCGACACGCTATGGACGGCGGAGACGCAAGGACCGCTCACGCAAAGCTCGCCGGTGACGCTCACTTACGACAACGGCAAGGGGCTGAAATTCACGCGCACCATCTCGGTCGACGACAAATATATGTTCACGGTCGACGACAAGGTCGCCAATACCGGCTCGGAGTCGGTGACGCTCTATCCTTACGCGCTCGTATCGCGTCATGAGATGCCGCATGTGCAAGGCTTCTATATCCTGCATGAAGGCCTGATCGGCGTCGTCGACGATGGCGGGCTCGAGGAGATCGCCTACAAGAAGGCGCTGGAGAATCCGCCGGCCATCTTCAAGAGCCAGCATGGCTGGCTCGGCATCACCGACAAATATTGGGCGACCGTGGTCATCCCCGAGCAGGGCAAGGCCTTCGACGCCAAATTCTCCGGCACGTTGACCGACGGCCGCGAGCGCTTCCAGACCGATTATCTGATGGGGCCGCTTGCGATCCCGGCCGGTGGTACGGGCGAGGCCAAGGGCCAAGTGTTTGCCGGCGCCAAGGAGGTCAATACCGTCGACGCCTATGCCGAGAAATACGCCATACCGAAATTCGACCTTCTGATCGACTGGGGCTGGTTCTATTTCCTGACCAAGCCGCTCTTCTTCGCGCTCGACTTCTTCTACAAGCTGGTCGGCAATTTCGGCGTGGCCATCCTCATCGTCACGCTGTGCATCAAGCTCGTACTGTTCCCGCTCGCCAACAAATCCTACGTGTCGATGAGCAAGATGAAGCTGCTCGCGCCCGAGATGCAGCGCATCAAGGAGCGCTACGGTGACGATCGCATGCGCCAGCAGCAGGCGATGATGGAGCTGTACAAGAAGGAGAAGGTGAACCCGGCTTCGGGGTGTTTGCCGATCCTCGTGCAGATCCCGATCTTCTTCGCGCTCTATAAGGTGCTGTTCGTCACCATCGAGATGCGGCACGCGCCGTTCTTCGGCTGGATCAAGGACCTGTCGGCCCCCGATCCGACCAGTGTGTTCAATCTGTTTGGGCTGATCCCCTGGGATCCGCCGCATTTCCTGATGATCGGCATTTGGCCGCTGATCATGGGCGTGACCATGTGGGTACAGATGAAGCTGAACCCGGCGCCGCCGGATCCGGTGCAGGCCAAGATCTTCGCCTGGATGCCGGTGTTTTTCACCTTCCTGCTCGCCTCTTTCCCGGCCGGGCTGGTGATCTACTGGGCGTGGAACAACACGCTGTCGGTCCTCCAGCAATCGGTGATCATGGCGCGCCAGGGCGTCGAAATTCCGCTGCTTGAGAATCTCGGCTTCAAGAACAACAAGAAGAGCGCCAAGGGCGAAACCAAGGGGTAGCCGCCGGCTGGCGCGGGTGAACCATGGGCGCCACCGACTTCACCAAAGCCGATATCGCGCGCGGCAAGGCGCTGTTCAAAGAGCCCTGCACCTTCGTCAAAGGTGTCGTGAGCATCGACGACTTGCCGAAAGACGGAAGGCCGGAGATCGCCTTCGCCGGGCGGTCGAATGTCGGCAAGTCGAGCCTGATCAACGCGGTCACCGGACGGACGAGCCTCGCACGGGTCTCGGTCACGCCCGGGCGCACGCGCGAGCTCAATTTCTTCACCCTCGGCAAGATTGGCGGTCCCTATCTCGTAGACATGCCGGGCTACGGCTATGCGCGAGCATCGAAGGCGGCGGTAAAGGGCTGGACGCGGCTGATCCGCGACTATCTGAGGGGGCGCCGGGAGTTGAAGCGCGTGTTCCTGTTGATCGACGCGCGGCATGGCATCAAGGAAAACGATAAGGAGACCATGACGCTGCTGGATGAGGCCGCCGTCTCCTATCAGGTGGTGCTGACCAAGGCCGACAAGCCGAGGGCCTCAGAGCTAGCCGCCATCCAAGCCAAAGTCGCAAGCGAACTCGCCAAGCACCCCGCGGCCTATCCGCAAATCCTCACTACCTCTGCGCGCAAGGGCTCTGGCATCGAGGAGCTTCGCGCCGCGGTCGCCAGGCTTCTCGCCGATTAGCCCGCGAAGCGCGCCCAAAGCGCGGCGATCCAGACGAGAGCGCCGAGAGCGAGCGCGAAGAACACGCCCGCCGAGGCGAGGTCCTTGGTGATGCGGATCGCCTCGTGCCGGTCGGGCTGGATGTGATTGCAGAGCCGCTCGATCGCCGTGTTGAGGAACTCGATCGACAGCACGAACAACAGGCTGGCGACGAGCGCCACCCAGGTCCACACATCGCGCGCGATGAAGAAGGAGAGAGGCAGAAGCAGGCAGGCGATCGCCACTTCCTGCTTGATCGCCGATTCGGTGGCGAGACCTTCTTGGAGCCCGCGCATCGAGTTGAAGAAGGCCGCGCCGATGCGGGCCAGCCCCCCTCGCCCCGGAAGTGCCGATCTCATGGGCGGGAGACCGTTGCCGGCAGGCTCCGAATGCCCTTCCTCCGGGCGCTTTCCCCGCTTCGAATTTGCCTCCATGACAGGACGTATAGTCGAGCGGCAAAGCTCTGAATAGATCGGGCTTCCGCTTGTATGGGCTGCCCTCGCGCCGCTATAAGCGGCCGGTGAGCAAGACCAAATCATCCCCGGCACAGCCTAAGCAGCAGGCGGCGCCCAAGCCCGCATCAAAATCGGCGGCGGCCACGGGCGTGGCCGATATCCTCGCCACCGTGCATGCCAAGGCGAAGGTGCTCTCGGAGGCGCTGCCCTATATGCAGCGCTACGACCGGAAAACGGTCGTGGTCAAATATGGCGGCCACGCCATGGGCGATCCGGCGCTTGCGGCCAATTTCGCCCGCGACATCGTGCTAATCAAGCAGGCCGGGGTAAACCCCATCGTGGTGCATGGCGGCGGCCCGCAGATCGGCTCGCTGCTGGAACGGCTCAATATTAAGAGCGAGTTCAAAGGCGGACTTCGCGTCACCGACCGCGAGACCGTCGAAGTGGTCGAGATGGTGCTGGCCGGCTCGGTCAACAAAGAGATCGTCACCGCCATCAACAGCCAAGGCGGCAAGGCGGTCGGCATCTCCGGCAAGGACGCCAATCTGATGCGGGCCAAGCGGCTCGAGCGGCGCTGGCGCGACCCCGGCTCGGATATCGAGCAAATCGCCGATCTCGGCTTTGTCGGCGATCCGGCGGCGGTCGATCCGCATATCATCGACGTGATCATCAATTCCGACCTGATCCCGGTCGTGGCGCCGATCGGGGTCGGCCCCGACGGCGAGACGCTCAACATCAACGCAGATACGTTCGCGGCGGCGCTCGCCTCGGCCTTGAAGGCGAAGCGGCTGCTGCTGCTGACCGACGTCGAAGGCGTGCTCGACAAGAACGGCCAGCTGATCAAGTCGCTGACCACGGCGGAGGCGCAAGCCTTGATAGACGACGGCACGATCTCAGGCGGCATGATCCCCAAGATCGAAAGCTGCATGGACGTGATCGCCGAAGGCGTCGAGGGCGTGGTGATCATCAACGGCAAGGTGCCGCATGCCGTGCTGCTGGAATTGTTCACCGAGCATGGCGCGGGAACTCTGATCGAGCGGCGCAGGCCGCGGTCGAGCGAAAGGTGAGGCGGATGAGCGAACCCGCGACGCGCGTTTCGGGCTTCGATCACGTCGAAGCGTGGGTGTTCGACCTCGACAACACCCTCTATCCCGCCGACTGCAATCTATTCGCGCAGATCGACCGGCGCATGGGCGAGTTCATCCAGAACAGTTTCGGCATTCCGCTCGAGGAGGCGCAGAGACTGCGCGAGAGCTATTACTACGAGCACGGCACGACGCTTGCTGGCCTCGTGCTTCTCCACGGCATATCGCCCGACGCTTTTCTCGACTATGTGCATGACATCGATCTCTCGGCCGTCCTCCCCTCGCCCGAGCTTGCCGCGGCGCTCGATGCCCTCCCCGGACGCAAATTCATCTTTACCAACGGCTCGCGCAAGCACGCGGAAGCGGTGATGGCGCGGCTCGGCGTATCCAACCATTTCGAGGACATCTGCGACATCCACGCGCTCGAATACATCCATCCCAAGCCGATGCGCGAAGCCTATGAGCGCTTCTCGCGCGCGCATGACGTGGTGCCGCGTCAGGCCGCCATGTTCGACGATCTGCCGCATAATCTCGAGACCGCGCATCAGATCGGCATGACCACGGTTCTGGTGCACGGCCTCACCGATCACCCGGAGCATCAGGCGATGGCGGGATGGATCGAGCTGCCAGCGCATATTCATCACCGCACCGACGCGCTGGCGCCTTTCCTCACCGCGATCGGCGCGTCGCTTTGGGGGAGCCGGACCGCGCCGAGCCTCGCCGATTTCACCCTTCCGCCACGTCCTCACAAATTGAGTTTCGCCTGACGCCATGAGCCACGATCACCTCAAGACCTTCATCGACAGCGCCTATGAGCACGCCGTCGAGATCACGCCGGAGACCAAGGGCGTGGTGCGGGACGCGGTGGAGGAGGTGCTCGATCTTCTCGACAAGGGCGAGCTCAGGATCGCCGAGAAGCATGATGGCGGGTGGATGGTGCATCAATGGCTGAAGAAGGCGATCCTGCTCTCCTTCCGCCTGCATGAGCCGCACAGAATTGAGGGCGGCCCTGACGGCTCTTCCTGGTGGGACAAGGTGCCGACCAAATTCGCCAAGTGGAAGGCCAAGGACTTCAAGGAGGCCGGCTTCCGCGCCGTGCCGGGATCGGTGGTGCGCCGCTCGGCCTATATCGCGCCGGGCGTCGTGCTGATGCCGTCGTTCGTCAATCTCGGCGCTCGGGTCGAGTCCGGCACGATGATCGACACTTGGGCCACGGTCGGCTCCTGCGCGCAGATCGGCCGGAACGTGCATGTCTCAGGCGGGGCCGGCATCGGCGGCGTGCTCGAGCCGATCCAAGCCAATCCGGTGATCATCGAGGACAATTGCTTCATCGGCGCCCGCGCCGAAGTCGCCGAGGGGGTGATCGTCGGCGAGGGCTCGGTGCTCTCGATGGGCGTCTATCTCGGGCAGTCCACCAAGATCATCGATCGCGCCACGGGCTTCGTGCAGCAGGGCCGCGTGCCGCCTTACTCGGTGGTGGTGTCAGGCGCGATGCCGGGCAAACCGCTTCCAGGCGGGGCCCCGGGGCCGTCACTCTATTGCGCCGTCATCGTTAAGACCGTGGACGAACGCACGCGGGCCAAAACCTCGATCAACGAGCTGCTCAGGGATTGACCAGCGGCCTGCAAGGTCCCGAGGCGTGATGGCGCGCCCGGAACTAAAGGCCAGGTAACGGAATTTGGAAAATTTGCGCTTGCAGTCCTTGGGCTCCAGCGATCAGTGCAAACAGGAAGCCGACGACCGCAAAGGCAATCCCCGCGCGAGCCCAGAGCCTCTTCCCGGTGATGATCGATAAGGATGCGAGCACGATCGCAAACTGTAAGAAGGCAGCGGAAAACTCGAACTGGTCGAAGATCTCCAACGCGTCTGACGCGCCTGCTCCGTACTCCCTCGCGCGCTTCATTAGATTATTTCCCGTCTCCCTTGTTGTACCGTATTACCGCTGGCGCGAACGCCCGACGAGAACGGCAGGCTGAGATTGACAGACGAGACTGAATGGGTTCGCATCGAGATCGAGGCGGCGCTAGCAAAGAAATTCCCGGTAATTCCCGTGCTGGTTGACGGCACAAAAATTCCGGTGCCGGCGGATCTTCCAGAAGGCGTGCGCGACCTCGTGTATCGTCAAGCCGCGACGGTGGTCAGTGCCTGCGACTTCCATCCCTCACATGGATCAGTTGATCAACGTCATGGATCAGTTGCTGGCGCGCTTGGGCGTGCGTCTAGCCCTGCTCCTGAGGTAAGGTGCGCAGGGTAAAGTGGTCAGAACCGGGCCGAGAGACCCAAAGACTGCGCCAGCCCAAAAGGAGGCGAGCCGAACGCTCCACTCGCAGTCATTTCAGAGCGCTGACGCCAAACTGCTCGACGTACCGTCAGAAAGTCCCGCGAGCGGCGGACTTGCAGTCCTCATGCTAAGCGGTTGGACGTGGTCAACCGCCGCAGTTGGAGGCAAGCGGCTCCACGACAGGAACCGGCCTGCCGGATGGATCGCCATCCCCATTGCCTGGCAAGTCCTCACTTCACTGCAGGTGGCCGCCAACTCCAATGAAGACGTCAAGGCCGTCGTTGGGCTCGTTGGCTTTGCCATCGGCCTATGGGTCCTTATTGACTTGGGCCTCCTCAAGGGCACACCAGGACCGAACCGCTACGGCCCCGATCCGTTGGCAGCAAAGGTCCAAGCCGCGTCCTGACCAATGGACGGGTCCAGACTTCGCTCTGCACAACAGATATCCCCTTTTGCAAAGCGGCCGTTCGGCCTTACAAGAGACCAGGCTGGCGTGGAAGGGCGGCCGGTAAAGGGAGGGGGAACGATGAATTTGGACTTTCAATATCTCTTCACGTCCTTCGACGGGAGCATCAATCGGGCCAAGTGTTGGGCGGGCATGATCATTCTCGCCGTTGTCAGCATCGTGCTGGGCTTCATGATTGTCGCCATTTTCGGCCTATCCTTTTTCGCCCGGCCATCTCAGTCATTCTCATCACGCTGGCTCTGTTCTATCCAGGCTATGCGGTCGCGGCCAAACGCTTCCAAGACCGCGACAAGCCCGGCATCATCGCCCTTTATGGCCTGGTTCCGGTGCTGATCGCCAGCCTGCTGCAGCCTTCGGGTCACCGGACGCCGCAAGAGCCGAATGCGCTAGGCTGGATCTGCACTCTCGATCACCATGGGCGTGGGCCTCTGGTTCTTGATCGAGCTTGGCATCCTCAAGGGAACGCCCGGACCCAATCGTTTCGGCGGCGATCCCTTGGCTGCCGTGCGGTAGATTTCTTTGCCGGCGATGTATCGCGCGCTCGACGCCGACAAGATCATCGCCACGATCGACCTGGCGCAGCGGCGGATTGACGAGAGATTCCCCGCCCTCGACCTGGCAGCAGTCGCGGGGGATCTCTCGGCCGCAGCGCGCGATACCGAAGCCCAAGGCCAAGGCGCTCGCCCGGCCGCATCTCTTGATTCAGCTCGCAGTCAGCCTGGTCATCGTCGCTTTTATCGGTCTGATCGTTTTTGCCCTGCTCAGCATCCCGGCACCGACCAATACAGAGGCGACCAACATCGTGCAGACGCTCGAGGCGATCGCCAATCTCGCTGTGCTCGCCGGCGCCCTGCTGCTGTTTCTTGTCACCCTGCAAAAGCGCATCAAGCGGCACGAGGCACTGAAGGCCTTGCATCAACTTCGCTCGCTCGTGCATGTGATCGACATGCACCAACTCACCAAGGATCCGAGCCTCGTGCTCGGCACCGAGAGGGTCAAGGACACCGCCGCCTCGCCGAAACGGGTGATGACGGCATTTGAGCTTGGCCGCTATCTCGACTATTGCAGCGAGATGCTGTCGCTCACCGGCAAGGTCGCCGCCCTCTACGCCCAGGATCTGGACGATCCTGTGGTGGTCGAGGCGGTCAACGATATCGAGATGCTGGCAACCAATCTCAGCCGCAAGGTCTGGCAGAAGATCGCCATCCTGCAAGCAGCGACGCTAGGCCAATTGCAAATGAGGGCTTTAACCGAATGACCGCGCTCGGCGACAAGGCTGTTCAGCTCACCCAGAGCCTGATCCGCTGCGAAAGCGTGACCCCCGTCGACGCCGGCGCGCTCGACGTGCTGATCCAGGCGCTGAAGCCCGGTCGCTTCACCTTCTGGCGCCTCAATTTCAAGGACGATGACACCCCGCCGGTCGACAATCTCTACGCCCGCGTCGGCGAAGGGCCGCCGCATCTCTGTTTCGCCGGTCATGTCGACGTCGTGCCGCCGGGAGAGGCCGAGCTCTGGACCCACCCACCCTTCGCCGCGGAAATTGCCAGCGGCTTGCTCTACGGCAGGGGTGCCGCCGATATGAAGGGGGCAATCGCCTGCTTCACCGCCGCGGCGCTCGATTATGTCAAAGCGCGTGGGCGAGAGATCGACGGCTCGATTTCCATGCTCATCACCGGCGATGAAGAAGGGCCGTCGATCAACGGCACCCGCAAGGTGCTCGCCTGGATGAAGGACCAGGGCGAGCGCCCGGATCACTGCATCGTCGGCGAGCCGACCAACGCCAAGCGGATCGGCGAATCGATCAAGATCGGACGGCGCGGAAGTCTCAATGGACGGCTGAAGGTGGCGGGGACGCAAGGCCACGTCGCCTACCCGCATCTTGCCAACAATCCGATCAAGGGGCTGGTGAAGATCCTGGCGCGGCTATACGACTCTCCGCTCGATTACGGCAGCGCGCATTTCTCGCCGTCAAATCTTGAAGTGACGAGCGTCGATGTCGGCAATCCCACGGTGAACGTGATCCCAGCCTTTGCCGAAGCGAAGTTCAATGTCCGCTTCAACGACCGGCACTCGGTCGAGTCGCTGAAGTCGCTACTCAGCGAACAGGCCACGCTCGCGCTCACCGGCACGGACCTCACCTTTACCCTCGACTTCGATCCGCCGAGCCATTCCTTCCTCACCGAGCCCGGGCCGCTCGATGCGCTGTTGAGCGAGGCGATCCGCGAGGTCACCGGGCTGACGCCATCGCTTGCGACCGACGGCGGCACCTCGGATGCGCGCTTCATCAAGGAATATTGCCCGGTGGTCGAGTTCGGGCTGTCCAACGCCACGATCCACAAAGTGGACGAGAACGTTCCGGTCGCCGATCTCGAGCAGCTTACCGCCGTCTACCGCCGCTTCATCGAGCTCTATTTCGAGACGTTCGGGGAGCAGATGCCGGGTGACCCCCGGCCGATCGGGGTGTTCAACTCCGGCATGGGCGGGCTGACGGTGCTGCGCGCGCTGGTGGCGCGATTGCCGCATGAGCG
Source organism: uncultured Alphaproteobacteria bacterium (assembly GCA_963710245.1). Taxonomy (GTDB): domain Bacteria; phylum Pseudomonadota; class Alphaproteobacteria; order Rhizobiales; family Methyloligellaceae; genus Methyloceanibacter. The sequence goes on along the minus strand of CAVPZK010000009.1, from coordinate 2,652 downwards.
CTTCGTCTATCTCGGCGATACCGCGCGGCTCCCTTACGGCACCAAAAGCGCGGAGACGGTGCAGGCTTACGCGCTTCAGGCGACGCGGCTGTTGCTCGACCAAGGCGTGAAGATGCTGGTGATCGCCTGCAACACAGCCTCGGCCGTGGCGCTCTATCTGCTGGAGGAAGCCTGGCAGACGGTGCCGGTGATCGGGGTGATCGAGCCCGGCGCGCGGGCCGGCGTCGCCGCCACGCGCAATCGCCGCATCGCCGTGATCGCCACCGAGGGCACCGTCAAAGGCGGCGCCTATGCGCGCGCCATCCGCAAGCTGATGCGCGACGCCGAGATCGTGCAGCAGCCCTGCCAGGTATTCGTGGCGCTGGCCGAGGAAGGCTGGACTGCCTCTCCCGCCACGCATGCGGCGGCAGAGCACTATCTCGGGCCGCTGTTCAGAAGATCCCTCGGCGCCGGATACGCTGGTGCTCGGCTGCACGCATTTCCCGGTGCTCGCCGATGTCATCAGGAAGACCATCGGCGAGTCCGTGGCGCTGGTCGAACTCGGCGGAGACCACGGCGCAGGCCGTGGCCGACGCGCTCGCCCGCGCAGGGATTCAGAGCGGCGACGAAACCGGCGGGGACAAGGCTCGTTTCTTCGCCACCAACTCGCCCGAGCGCTTCGCCCGCGTGGGCGCGATCTTTCTCGGGCGGCCGATCGAAATTGCCGCGGTCGAGCTGGTCGACCTCCGCGCCTGAAGGCGATCAAACCTTCGGCGGCGGCTCGTTGTCGGGAAGCGCGGCCGAATCGTCGGTCGGGTCGGTCTGTTCGAGTTCCGGGGGTGCCTTGGTATCGGCAGCGGCCGTCACCTCCCGCATCAGGCTCATCAGCCAGGGCCGCCCGAGCAGCAGCAGCACCATCACGCTGTAGACCAGCGTGCCGATGACGAAGAGGAGCGCGAGCATGGTCTCCTCGCGGAACACGCTCATGCCCGAAAGCGCGCGCTCGAGCCCATAGGCGCCGGCGAGCAGCGCCGCCGCGAGCACGACGCCCGAGGCGATCAGCTTCGCCACCGGTCTGCCGATGGCTGCGCCCGACACGGCGAAGCCCTGGCGGCGCGCGAACACCGCGAGCAGGCTCAAGTTGATCCAGGCGCCGACACTGGTCGCGAGCGCCAGGCCAACCTGCGCGAGATGCCCCATGAGCAGCACCTTCAGGAGGATGTTGATGGCGGCGGCGAGCAGCGCCGCCTTCACCGGCGTGGCGGTATCGCCGCGGGCATAGAAGGGAGCGGTGAAGCTCCGCATCAGCACGAAGGGCAAGAGGCCGAGCGAATAGGCGGCGAGCGTGGCGCCGGCGGCGGCAGCGTCGTGCACCGTGAAAGCGCCGCGGGCAAACAGCGCGCGCATGATGAGATCGGGGATGACGATGGAGGCCACGGCGCAAGGGATGGTGAGGAGAAGCGCGAGCTGGATGCCGCGGGCTTGCGCGGAAGCCGCGCCCTTCTCGTCGCCCGCGGCGAGCCGCCGCGACATTTCCGGCAGCAATACGGTGCCGACGGCGATGCCAACCACGCCGATGGGAAGCTGGTTGATGCGGTCGGCGTAATAGAGCGCCGACAGCGCGCCGGTCGGCAGGAAGGACGCAATCAGCGTGTCGGCGAACAGTGCAAGCTGCACGCCGCCGGCGCCGATGATGGCGGGCCCGAGCGCTTTGAGGAATCTCCGCGTCGGCTCGTCAAGCCGCGGCATGCGGAGCCTGATGCCGATCCCGTGCGTCTCGGCGTCGATACCGACGACGAGCGCAATGATCACGCCCGCGGCGAGCACGCCCCAGGCGGCGGCGTGGCCCGCGTCCGGGAAGAAAGGCGCGAGCAGCAGCGTGGTTATGATCGATAGATTGAGAAGGATGGGGGCGCCGGCAGCGGCGGCGAAGCGGTTGTTGGCATTGAGGATGCCGGCGAACAGCGTCTCGATCGACACGAGCGCGAGATAGGGGAAGGTGATGCGGGTGAGCGCCACTGCGAGATCGAACCGGACCGGATCGTCGGCGAAGCCGGGGGCGAGCAGGCCGACCACCTCCGGCGTGAAGACGAGGGCAAGCGCCAGCAGCACGAGATTGATGGCGATCAGCGCCGCGGCGATCTGATCGGCGAACAGCTTAGCGGCGGGAAGCCCGGCTTGCTCCAAGGTGCGCGCATAAGCGGGGACGAAAGCCGCGGCAAACGCGCCTTCGGCGAAGATGGCGCGGAAATGGTTGGGAAGCCGGAAGGCGACGAAGAAAGCATCGGCCAAAGGCCCGGCGCCCAATACCGCGGCCATGACCACGTCGCGGATGAAGCCGGTGAGGCGCGAGACGAGGGTGAAGCCCGCCGACCGTGGCGATGCGCCTGATCATGACGAAAAGCCCCGCAATGCGCGGCGAATTCGCCACGCGCGCCGCGCATTCCCTTGGAAACAGCGATGCTTGGGCAGGATCGGGCTCCCCGTGCCAGGTCGGGTTAAGCTCCTAGCCCAGGGGCCCCGCCCTGTCCATGCGGCAGCCTGGGCGGCTACTGCCCGGCCTTGAAATAGAGGGCCTCGGCCGGCAGCGCGCCATAGGTGAAGGGGATCTGCTGGCCGCCGGTGCGGGTCTTCACGTCGTCATGCACGCGGCGGAACAGCATGTTGATCTCA
>CAVPZK010000008.1:0-171933 GCA_963710245.1 uncultured Alphaproteobacteria bacterium | reverse complement strand
CGGCTCTGAAGTTATGGCGACCTCTAGCGGAGGCTGGCAACGCCAGCGCGCAGGTCCTTTCGCCGGATTATACGATAAGGGACATGGCGTGGAGATGAACCCTTCGGAGGCGGCGAGGTGGTATGGCCTTGCCGCTCGCAGGGCAATCCAGACGGACAATTTTTTTCGGCCAGATGCGCGATGAAGGCTGAGGAATTCCGCAGGAACCGGTGCTCGCCTACAAATGGTCAGTCTCGCCTGCGCGCGCTATGCAGTTGAACGTGAGCGCACCATCGCGTGTGCGTATCTCGAACGGCTGGCTACGACTATGACCGCGGAGCAGATAGCCGAGGCTCCGGCGCTGGTTAAGGAATGGAAGCCCAAATAACGCGTCGCCATGGCCGCGCGCAGCGCCGTTTTAACTCCGATCAATCGGCTCGAACGCTCCTAACCAGCGTGTTAGCGCCTAACGGGGCACAAATCTTCCCGAGGCGCCAGCGTCCCATAGTACTCAAGGCAAAAGCCTTCATTCCACCAAATACAAACGGGTTGGGATCGGGAGATAGTCCGCCCGCAAGCTTTCAGTGATCACGCTCACGCTTTTCTAGTGCCTCAAGGGCGTCGCCCACATCCCCAGGCAAGCAAGCAAGACTATGAACGCGATCAGTCCAACGAAGACCTCGATCAAATCCACCGACTTCCCCCTCAGAGTTCCCTTTCCCCACTATACGGGTCGCGTCTCGTGCGCAGGGGGGCAACATGGGGACAGTCCACAAGAAACGGGAAAACAAAAAGCCCCGCTAGGGACGGGGCCGACTTGCGATCAGGAGAGCTTCCAATGGAAGCCACGCCAATCATAGAGGCGTTGTCGCAGATCGGGTATCGTTCGCTTGCAACACTCGACCCTAAACCAATGGAGCGCCGACCGAAGCCGACGCCCCTCAAATTCATTGCTCGTTAGCTGGACTAATTCGGTTCGCCGCCGATCTTTGCGCCGAGCCTCGCAGCAAGGGTTTCATCCTTAAAGTCGATCCAAGCGGGCAAATCTTCAGGATTGCCTACTTTCGCCCCTAGTCGCGCACCAAACGTCTCGTCAGAGAAGTCGGCGTCTCTCTTCTCGGCCGGTAGATTTCCGAAGCCAAGCAGCTCTCCAAAAAAAACACATCCAAATCAAAAAGGGGCGAGCTAAAGAAGCCACTCAAAAAGCAAAACACCCGTAGCGGTAATCTCAAAGACTGCAAAGCGCACGCCCGCAGCGCTGAGGCAGAAAGCTCCGTGCTTGGACTTCCTCTGGGCCATCGCCGTTAGGGGAGTTTGCACGAAGGTCGACCAAGCTCGCCGCGTAAGGAGCCCCCACTGGTGCCGGGGGGCGACACCATGTTGCGGCGGGGGCTCCTTGCCGTTGCGCGTTTATGCGGTCGAGTTCGGCTAATATTTCGCCGAACTCCAGTTCCCGGCTGAGTTCGAGGCTGCGGCTGCAATCATCGAGAAGTCGCTTGAGAGGCGCAGTTAAATCGTCCGTTGCAGAAAAAGCCGCCGAGCTACCACTAAGCGCAAAGGACCGAAGGCCGAGACCTAGCTAGGGACGCTCGGTTAGGCAACCAAACCAGGCGCATAAGTGGCGGCGGAATACCAAACAAACGACAAGCTGACCACGGCTCCAAGAAGGCTGGAGATCAGAACGTACAGGGTGTTGTTGTCGGGGTTGGTCATAGCATCCTCCATCAACATGAGGAGATTCTAGTGCCCGTCTTTTTCGATTCTCGCTGTGGGGTTTCGCACATCACAAACGCGGTACGAAAGCGCACCAAGAAAAAGGTGAACTGCTTTTCGCTTGGGAAGTTTTTACTCTATGTCACGGTAGCCCCTGAGCGGCTGGCGGCTTTGTTCAGGAAGAGGTCGGGACCCGCATCCCCGGCCTCTTTCTTTTGGCGCTAAGGCCACCAGCGTCCAGAGAAAGGCCCAGCACCGCCTTGCTGCAGCACTGGGCCCGACCAGCCGTCGGGGGGGACTGCACTTGCAGCTATCCCAAGGTTTGGTCAGTCGAAACCTACCCTACCACTAGCGAGGAAATGAATGCGAAACGATGCTCGACGCACCGCTGACATCATCCATGTGCCGTACCCCTTGACAGGGCGTCCTGGGCCTCGTGGTCGTCCCAGAGATCTTGTTTGAGCGGGAGAACGAAGCGACCCCGGCATGTGACGACGCTGGCGTCACGGGTGGGCTACCTGTCCCGCATCATCGAGACGTAGATTACCAACCCGACGTACCCCGCCGCGCCCACTATCAGAAGCCAGTCTGTCCACTCCATCATCTAGATGCCATAGGCAAGCGCCCCAGAAGAACTCGGCACCGCTGCTACCGGGACTGAACAAACAACGGCACCGAGCCTGACCATCCCCTTGCAGGGGGAGTCGTTCCCGCGGGCGGTGATCAGTCAGAAGTCTAGAGATCGATCGTGGTTCTTAGGGCGAGCAGTGCCGCAGTTCCCGGCGTAATCGGCCCGACGCGCACGCCATTGGCGGACCTCATTGCGCGCCGAGCCCACCAACCGAGGAGGCCATCCTGATTGGCGACATCGACACTACACCATAGGACATCCAATGAAACCACGAGTTACACTGCGCCAAGCACTCGAAGATGAGGCTCTTCTCGGCTCCGCGCTCGCCGGTCCGACATGGCAGGCATGGCGATCTGTTCTGCTGGCGGCAATGGGCGAACCGCTTAACCCGGACGAGCTTAAGACCTTCACCAAGTTCACCGGCCGCAAAACTCCCCATCGCAGCGTGTTGACGAACTTTGGTGCTGCGTTGGTCGTCGTGGCGGCAGAGTCGAGCGATGTCGGTGCTCGCTACCTACCTCGCCGGTCTCTGCGACTATTCAGACAGGCTCGCCCGTGGTGAGAAGGGCGTGGTCTTGTTGATCGCGCCCGATATGAAGCAGGCAAAGGTGCTGCTCGATTATGCCGAAGGCACGTTGCAATCAACGCCGATGCCGATGCGTCGAGCCGTCTGATAACCACAATTCAAGCGCCATCTGGGACGCGGCGTCTTGAGGCAGATCAGCCACCATATTGTCGAGCGCGTCAGACATCCCCTTGGCCGTTTGCTCGACCGCGCGATCAACCTTGTCCATATCCATGTCGGTCTACTCCTCCATAATGGTTATGGGACCGGAGCCTAGTAGGAGGCTGTACCCCAGCCAGTGAGCTTATCACCTTCGTGAGAGAAGCGTGGGCAGCTTTCCGATGTTGGTCGCTACGCGCCGAGCCTCATCCATGTCTGAGGAAGATCTGCGCTCGCTGCACCAGCTGCGACATGACGTTCACAAATAGGGCGCGCTATATCGTGCGGGCGAAGCTAAACTGAACTTTCAAGCCCACTAGACGGGCTGAAAGGAGGGACGATGCTTGATCTCTCAGCACCCAAGGTGATTACTTTCATTGCGTCAGTTGTCCTCGCATTGGTCGCGGTCGTCATTCACTACACACATATCAAAGTTCCGTTTTCCACTACGGGCTTCTCCATTTTGTTGTTGGCTTATGCAGTGCTTGCTGCAGGCAACGTGTTTCGAGACGTTTAGTCCCGCTAGCGCCTCGACAGTCCATGCCGGGGGAAAGTGGCGGGGCATGGGAAGTCGATGGCCCTCAAATTAAGGTAGGGGCGACCCGAAGGCCGCCCCCTCCTAATTCCCGGAAAAATTTCGGGCGTCTCAATATACCCACTGACGGCAAACGTGCCCTGCGCCCCACACCGCGCACCTGCGGACTTGGCGTTTAGTGGTTCTGGCCACGCAGACACCATGAATTCTTACCCTACCAGCGCCGCATGCTTCGCGGACTTGCGTGATCATGCCGTCCGACTGATGAAGCGGCACGGGCGACATAGCCTGGGCAGATGTCGCGAGGCCCAAAGCAAAAGCAGCGAAAGCGATCAACCTGAGCATTTTGTCACTCCTTGCGGATCAAATTGGCTAAGGCGATGGCTGTACCGCAATGACGGACGAGGCAGCATCAGTGGACCAAAGTATGGGGCCAACCATATCTCAGTACACTGTCGCGCTCTCGACCTCGGTGCTATGAATGTAACCAGGTGACATAGGATTTATCGGGAGACCCCCGTTACCGTGAAAAGTCACCCTCCGGGCGACGCCGGTAACCCCCCGGCTCCGACGCAGTCTAGCCGGACTATTTGGCCGCCTAGCCTGAAACGGTTGGGCGGCCGAATTCCAATTTGCTTCAGGAGGCGTCGAGTTCGCCAAGGGCGTGAGACTTCGCGGCTAGCCCCGTACATCGTCAGAACCTTGGCAGGGAACTATTGTTTTCGTCGCTGCATGCAGCGGAGTGCGGCCCCCGCGCACCGCTCAGTGCACATGTTCAATTGGCTACCTTGTTTTCCGCTGTCTAAGCAAGCTGGATACAGGTGTCGTGCCTTTGCTCGCAGGTGGTCTTCTTGAAGACCCCTGTCGGCTTTTTTTGCTCGGCCAGGGCTGGGGAACTTGCAGTGAACGAGACAAAGGCAACACACGCCAGACGAAAACCGACGCCTTCATTATGGGGATCTCCTGGTATGGCCAGCAAAGTATGGCCAGCAAAATTACCAGGAATGAACCCGTTAGCTAACTGCACAGGTAACGTTACCCAGCAGCGGTGCCTAGCCCCGCACATCGTCCAAGCACCGCGCTCATCACGATCCCTTCGAGGCGTGGTGCCGACCTTGCGAAAACTCTTGCAACGGGGGCTTTCAGCGCAGCGCCCCTGAGAACCCCAAACGCGACCGCATTGTGCTAATGGCCGATATACACGGGCGAGTGCATTACGGGGATGATGCTGGTCGCGTGGATTTGAAGGAGGTGATCATGCGCCACGTCAAGCGAAGAGAGCATGAGCGCCGCGAGGCATGATCGTCCCGGGATTCCAGCCCTGAGTCTTTTGCGACATAGGTTTTTGTATGTCTCGTACCCTGAAGGAGTTATTTGGCCGTTGGGACGGTAACCAACTAGGGCGTGTACTCATAAACCGACAGCCAAATGCAAACTTGGATGCGCCGCCCAACTTCCGTTATTTGGGGTAAAGCGGACATGGCGCGGACTTGTCGGTATGTCAGCTTTTGACCCAAAGCGGACGTTCAAGGCCCGCTCTTTTCTTCCTCGGTCAGCAAAGCCGCGAGCGTAGCTGTCAGCAAGGGAGCCGAGATGTAACAGTCCGCCTCTTGCAGCATTACGTTTCGATGGATGACACCGCCAAAACCAACAACATAGGCTCCGCCCTCTCGGGCGGCCAAATCGGTCACGCCATCACCAACCATAACGACGCTGCCATGCTTCGCTACGAGTTTTCGGCAGATAAGGGCTTTGCCGTCGCCGCGGCAGAGTGGGGAGTTAGTCTCAAAACCTTGGTAAGCGCCCGCCGCGTCAAAATGCACCTTCACTGCATGAACCTCGCTTGGCGCGAAGCCGAGGGTGTTGGCGAACTTGGCGACCGGCTGGAACAACCCACTAGTAATAACGTAGACGGCTTTGCCATGCCGCCTCAGAGTTGCGATCGTCTCGACCGCTCCGCTGACCATTTCCTCTACGTAACGATCGGCAAGCCACGCGAGCGCAGCTTTATCGGGACGGACAATGTTGAGGCGTTTGCCGTAGATTTCTTCGAGCGGAATGTCGCCGTTCATCGCAGCCTCCGTCAGTGATGCGATCTCAGCCTCGCAGCCGACACGGCGCGCCAACTCGTCTATGCCCTCGATGCGGCTGAGGGTGCTGTCGCAGTCGAAACAGACCGCATCGAATCTCGGGGTTTGAATCATCACAGAGCGATCTGAACGACTCGTCGAATGGCTGGTAGGGCCCGAATCTCTGCGAGCGCGTTCTCAGGCAACGGCGCGGAAATGCCGATCAGCGCGATTGCCTCGGCCTTTCCTTCGGCATTCCCGACCTGCATGCGTGAAATATTGATGTTCTCCCGTCCAAGAATGCCCCCGAGTGCACCAACGACACCCGGGCGGTCGTCGTGGCGGGTGAAAAGCATGTGCCCCTCGGGCACCGCTTCTACCTCGTAGTCGTCGATGCGAACGAGACGCGGGTGCCGCTCCCCCAGCAATGTTCCTGCCACGCTCGTCGTTCCCGAGGCGCTTACAGAGCGCACCTCGACCAGAGCAATGTAATCATGAGTGGCATCGGACTGCACTTCGCGCACCACAATTCCTTGTCGCTGCGCGAGCTGCACGGCATTCACTTGGTTGACGACAGCCGTAAGTCGCTTGTCTAGCAGACCAACAAGGGCTTGTGACGTAATTGGACGAGGATCGAGTTCGGCCGCGCGTCCGAATAAGCCTACTTCGATTTCTGTGATGGGGTCCGGTGTCATTGCGGCAATGACACCTCCCAGCGCATGCGCGAGGTTCTGATAGGGACGCGAGCGGACGAGCTGTTCGGCAGAGATGCGTGGCAGGTTGACCGCACTTGTCGCCTCGCCGGTCGTGAAAAAAGCGGCCATATCTTCGGCGATCTTCACGCTCACCGCCTGCTGTGCCTCTTTAGTCGAGGCCCCGAGATGGGGCGTTAGCACGATCGTGTCGAGTGCCAACAAGGGCGAATCCTTCGGTGGCTCGTGTGCATAGACATCAAGCGCCGCGCCTGCCAGATGATCACTTTGCAAAGCGCCGCAAAGTGCCGCCTCATCGACCAATGCGCCACGCGCGCAATTGATCAAGCAGGCGCCCGGCTTCATTTGCGCAAGACGCACAGCTGTCAATAAGATTGCGCGTCTGATCCGTCAAAGGGCAGTGGAGACTCACGTAATCCGCTCGCGCCAACAACGCATCAAGCGTGACCGGCTCAGCCCCCGCCTCTTCGATAATTTCTGGGGTCACGAATGGATCGTAAGCCAGTACTTGCATTTTGAGCGCGAGGCATCGCCTGGCGAAGATGCGGCCGATCGTGCCGAAGCCGATTATACCGACGCTTTTGCCCGAAAGCTCGGTCCCGACGAATTTGGCTGGCTGCCACTCGCCGGCGCGCACCGAGCGATCGGCCTGAGGAAGATGGCGGCTTAGTGAAAGCAGGTGCGCAAGGGCGAGTTCGGCGGTCGTCGTTGCATTGGCGTCGGGCGTGTTCAGAACCACGATCCCCCATTCGGTGGCGGCGGCCACGTCGATGTTGTCGACCCCAATGCCGGCGCGGCCGATGGCCTTTAGCCGATGATGACCCGCCGAAACGACGGCGGCGGTGACGCGGGTTTTGGACCGCACGATGATCCCATCATAATCCCCGATGCGCTCAACTAACTCCGTTTCGTTCAGGCCCGTTGCCACGGCCACCTCAAATCCGGGCCGCGAGGCTAAGAGGCTCCGTGCTTTTTCATGAATAGGGTCTGCAATAAGAATGCGATGCACGGCGGGCATCAGGGCAGCTCCATCCCCTAAGGGAATACGCACTCAGAAAAAGAGTTCACTCGAATTGAACCAATTCCAGCGGATGAGACGCCTGACCGAAGTAGGCTTACGACGGCTATTCGGTAACTTTCCCATATGTCCATGAACGCGCAGGAACACACGAGATTTCGGCTCCAAAGACCTTGTCGACACAGTTCACTGGTGGCCAATACCTATTCGACCCGGAACGCGCCGGCCGGAGAGCAGGCGGCCTCGCAGGCTGCATTGACGATGAGCAGCAGATAATCGTTTCTGCGTCCAAATCTTATGCCCGCAGGGCCACCGTGAGGGCATATTATTGCAGCCAGCAGTTTGTGACGACTCGCGGCACTTCCATTTTTGGCTCAGACGAGGAGCTTTAACATGCAAGGCCGACCACGCCGCAGTGTTCTCTATATGCCTGGCTCGAACGAACGAGCCCTCGAAAAGGCCAAGACCATCCCCGCAGATGCCCTCATCTTGGACCTTGAAGACGCCGTTGCGCCTGACGCAAAACCGCTTGCCCGCGATCGGGTGTGTGCCGCTGTCGAGAGCGGTGGCTATGGCGGGCGTGAGATCGTCATCCGAATCAATGCGCTCGAGACGCCATGGGGAACGGACGACCTGCTCGCAGCCTGTAACGCCGCGCCAGACGCAATCCTGGTGCCGAAAGTTGCGCATCCCGGCGAGGTCGTCAGCGTCGCCAAGATCTTGCAAGGCTTACATGCCCCCGAAAAGATTCGGCTATGGGCAATGATGGAAACACCCATGGCCATTCTGAACGCGCGCACTATCGCGGCGACCGCCGTTTACCCGGAGAACCGGCTCTGCTGCCTGGTTATGGGAACGAACGACTTGGTGAAAGAGTTGCGGGCTCGCGCGCTGCACAACCGCTTCGCCGTGGTGCCTTGGCTCGCTATGACCATCGCTGCAGCGCGCGCCTATCGCCTCGACATTCTCGACGGGGTCTATAACGACTTCAAAGACGAGAAAGGTCTGCGCGAAGAATGCGAGCACGGCCGTACCCTTGGCATGGACGGCAAGACGCTAATCCATCCGAGCCAGGTTGCGCCCTGCAACGAAATTTTCTCGCCGACCGAGGAGGAGGTTGATTGGTCCCGAAAAATCATTGCCGCTTTCGCCCGGCCCGAGAATGCCAAGAAGGGCGTGATCGTCGTCGAAGGGCACATGGTCGAGCGGCTGCACCTCGGCATGGCCGAGCGTACGGTCGAAATCGCCGAGTTGATCCGCGAGATGGAAGCCGCAACAGGCCCATCCTCACGGCTCGTTCTTGCGCCTTCTTGATGAACCGGACGCGTCGCAAGACGCTACTTCCGCTAGTGACCCCAAAGCGGACATAAGCGCGGAAGGGAGACTTTCAGGGACGAGGTACGCTTTTGCTCGTTCATCATCTGGTAGCAGATCAGCTCGAAGGCTCGCGGCACGCGCCTACTTCACCTCGAAACGAGTCACGTCCGCTTATGGCACCAAGCGGACTAATGCGATGGCGCGCTCTACGTCGGCGTTTGACCCAAAGCGGACATTTGCAGTGCGCGACAAGTGCCGGAAGCCGTCTTTTGCGGCATGATACACTGCACAGCCCGCAGAAGCGTTGCGCTTAAGAGCGAGGAACGCTGCTTTACTCGAGACGTTGGGACTGCATTCTTTTGCTGTCAGTTCCGCTAACGAGCGATTTCATAAGCTTCGCCGCAGCCGATGAGATGCGGCGCTGGTATGGCCGCGCGCTTGACCTGTGGCTCGCGAGGACTGAAACGCCGTCGCGACTAGTGCTGGAGCGGTCGGGGGTTAAACTCCGCGATTATGGGGACGAGGGAAATCGCCCGTCCCTGCTGATAATCCCGGCGCCGATCAAGAAATCGTACATTTGGGACCTGACGCCCTCAGCCAGCGTGGTGTTGGCGTCCCTCCAGGCAGGATTCCGCGTCTACGTCTTGGAGTGGAAGGAAACGCCGCCGGACGATCCTAACAATGGACTTGTGGTCTATATCGATGAGTTCATCCTGGAATGCGCCAAGGCTATCGGCGAGCCCGCCATCTTGGCGGGCCACTCTCTGGGCGGCACGTTCGCGACAATTTTCGCCTCGCTTCATCCTGAGCGCGTGCGTGCTCTCATTTTGCTTGAAGCGCCGCTGAGTTTTGCAGGAGATGCCGGAGCTATCGCCGAACTCATTCGCATTGGCCCGGCCACAGAGATCCTTCGCAAAGTCTCAGCCTATCCCGGCACCGTTCTCAACGCGCTGAGCCTCGCCGCTTCTCCAGAGAGCTTCCTCTGGTGGCGCTGGCGCGATAGGCTCTTGAGCGCGGGCGATCACGCAGCTCTGCGCACCCATCTCCTGGTCGAGCGCTGGACCCTCGATGAATATGCAATGCCTTCCGCGCTCTTCGCCGATGTGGTGGCTCTTTACCGTGAGGATCGGTTCATGCGCGGGACACTTCGCATCGAGGGGCAGACGGCTGCGCCGAGTAACGTGACAATGCCGGTGCTGGCAGTGGTCGATCCCGACAGCGACGTCGTCCCACCGAGCTCGGTCATTCCCTTTCTCGACGCATTACCCGACCGGAATTGGACCCTACTGCATTACGAGGGCGACACCGGTGTTGCGCTGAGGCACGTCGGCGTGCTGGCCGGACGCAACGCGCACCGCATCTTGTGGCCGGAAATCCTCGCCTGGATTCACATGAGCGCAGGCTATGCTCGTTAGTCACCGAGGCTTTCTCTTCGCAGAGTTGCTTTTGCAGCCACGACGGTCGGATAGCACCGGTAGCGCGAGTGCCAGCAGACCATGAAGTCCGCATGAATTTAGGTGAAGCAGGAGAACTATTCCACCTCTGAGGCTCCTCGTGCCACAGGCCCTGATCCGTTGTATAATTAAAGAAACGGGGGGACCGGCGCTCATTTTCAAAGAGCGCACCCAACTTCGGTAACGGAGGTCCACCCATGAAAGTCAAAGAGGTGATGCATAAGGGCGTCGACTGGGTCGCCCCGGACACCCCTGTCACCGACATCGCGAAATTGATGCGTCAGCATGACATAGGCGCCATTCCGATCGGCGAGAACGACCGGCTCATTGGCATGGTGACTGACCGCGATATCGTCGGCAAAGGACTGGCCGAGGACGGCTTCGATGCCGGCCGCGCGACGGCGCGCGACGTGATGACCCCGGGCATTCATTGCTGCCAAGAAGACGATGACCTCGCCAAGGCGATGCGGCACATGGAAGAACTGAAGGTGCGCAGGTTGCCGGTGATCAACAAGAGCAAGCGGATGGTCGGCATCCTCAGTCTGGGCGATGTCAGTCATTCGGCGCCGAGTGATCTGCTGTCCGAAGTCGTCAAGAGCGTTTCGGCCCACCACCACTGAACAGCGGCGCATCGAAGATGATGCTCCGCTACCCTATGGGTTGCCGTAGCGATACGGTGAATCGGATGACGACAGTAAAACATGTGCTCGATCAGAAGGGCTATGACGTTCACGTGATTCATCCGGATGCCTCTGTGTTCGACGCCCTCAAAATGATGGCGGAAAACAACATAGGGTCATTAGTCGTGCTGGAAGACTGCAAAATTGTCGGGGTCATCACCGAACGGGATTACGCACGCGAGATCGCTGCAGATCTGCGCGCGACCCGACCAGTCGGTCCAGGAATGTATGGCTGTGATGACTGCGAAAGCCGTGCGCCATCTTCCGGTGCTCGATCGTGGACGACTAGTTGGTATAGTTTCAATTGGCGACATGGTGAAAAGCGTTATCGGTGATCAGAAGTTTATTATCGAACAGCTCGAACACTTCATCCATGGCGACCGGTGACCCGATCATGATCAACCGAAAGCTCGCGGATATTGTCAAAGGCCAAAAGCTCGTGGCGCTGGCGGAGCGCGAGACGGTGCAACAAGCCTGCCGGTACATGTGCGAGCGACCGCACAGGCTCGGTGCTGGTACTCGATGACCAACAGCGCTTGACTGGCATCTTCACCGGTCGGGACGCAGTGCGCGCGCTTGCCGAAGGCAAGAACGCCGAGGCGACCACGCTGGCGCAGGCGATGACGCCCAATCCCATTACCATCACTCCCGATAATCGCGCAATAGACGCACTGCGTGAGATGAGCAATCGCGGTTTCCGTCATCTTCCGGTCGTCGAGAGCGGAAGGATTTGGGGCGTCGTCTCGCGAAGTGATTTCCTTGGGATGGAGATCGACCGGCTGGATGACGAAACCCACCTGTGGGAATGCATCCGCTGACGGCTTAGTTTGACCCGAGGCGGACATTTGCCGGCACCGCTACTCGACGAGGTGAACAGTCCATTGATCACGTCGTGGCGCCCGACCAAGGCCCGGCGTTATCTCCAGGTTGAGGGAGCGGTAAGCGCATGTCGCAAGTGAGGCCCGTCGGGGCAAAGGTAATGTGCGCCTCGCCACCAAGCGAATCTTTGAGACCGCGCTCGATGAGAAGCGCCCCAAAGCCCTGTCCAGTCGGCGGGCTGACCGTCGGGCCTCCGCTCTCCACCCAGTTGATTTCGAGATAGTGACGAGCGCCGTGGCCTGTGAGATGCCAGGTCACCCTGAGCCTGCCCTCGGGCACTTTGAGCGCGCCGTATTTGCGCGCGTTGGTGCCGAGCTCGTGCAGCACGAGCCCAAGGTGAACCGCTTCCCGTGGCTTGAGTTGCATGTCCGGGCCCGAGCAGGTGATGGGCGCGTCTTCACCCGCGCCGACGAGCAGCTGCTCGCGGATCAGCGACTCGAGATCGACACTGGTCCAGGTCCTTCGCATCAGCAAGTCGTGGGCACGCGATAGCGCCTGCAGTCGCCCGCGGAAGCTCTCGACAAAATGGGCCGGATCCCTTGACTTTCGCAACGTCTGCTCCGCCATCGCCTGCACTGTGACAAGCGTATTCTTCACGCGGTGATTGAGCTCATCGATCAGGAGGCGTTGCGTTTCTTGCGCCTGAGCCTCGCTTGCGCTGACGGCCTCCTCGGCGATTTTGCGTGCCGTAACGTCTATGTTGATCCCGGTCATCCCACTGACGCGCCCTTCCGCGTCGCGCAAAACCCGACCGAGCCCTGCAAGCCATCGCTTGCCGAGCTGGGGGTGAAGGATGCGGAACTCCTCCAACCACTGGCTTCCGGCATGAAGGCATTCCTCTACCTGCCGCTTCAGCGGCTCGCGGTCATCTGGGTGGAGACGTGCTTCCCAGGTGGCGTAATCGACGGTCTCATCCAGTGCGAAGCCGTACATCGCACGGTATGCTTCATCCGCCGTGATGAGCCCTGTGGCCCGATCCCAGGTCCATACCCCCGCGCCGCTGGCATCAAGTGCGAGCCGGAGCCTCGCCTCGTTTTTCTTCAGTGCGGTCTCCGCCGCCTTGCGCTCTGTGGCATCGCGCGCAAAGCCGGTGAACAGTGGACGTCCCTCGATGGCGATCGGTGTGATATAAAGATCAACTGGGAACTCCGTCCCGTCCGCACGAAGCGCGGGCAGCTCGACTAGCCGTCTGAGGATTGGCCCCGCGCTGTTCGCCAAGTAGTTCATCATGCCCGCCCGGTGCGCCCCTCTCAGTTGGGGCGGGATAATGAGGTCGGCTATCTCTCGGCCCACGGCTTCTGAGCAGGCGTAGCCAAAGAGCCGTTCTGCCGCGGGGTTCCATTCCACGACGACACCGCGGTGGTCGATGGTGATGATCGCGTCAAAGGCGGCCGCTAGCACCGCTGACGCGATGGCCTGGCTTTGCCTTCGGGAACGCTCCATATGTTTGCGCTCGGTAACGTCGACAACGAGCACGGTGCGGCCAGCCACAGACCCATCGTCCACGATCTCCCGGGCGTAGATCAGGGGCGCCAAGTGCGGGGAGTCGCAGACCGTTTACGAAGGTCAGGATACGTCCGGATTGAGCGCCGCTTCAATGGCGAGTTCCAGTGATTCTGGGCTGAACGGCTTCTCGATGAAGCCCAAGGGGCGGGCCGCTGCTGCACGACTGCGCATTATCGGATCGCCGTGGGCGCTGACGAACAGACTCGGAATGTCGAAGCGCTGTCTTATCTCAATGGCGGCGGCCACGCCGTCGCTATTGTTTGCCAGTCGGATGTCCATCAGCACGAGATTAGGCCGCACCCTCCCGGCGAGCTCGATTGCCATTTCTGCCGTAGCCGCAGGGCCAACCACCTCATGGCCCAACGTCTGCACTACCCACTCCATGTCAAGCGCCGCCCAAAGCTCGTCGTCGACAATCAGGATCTTTTGCCTGGCCGACAAGGACGCTCGCAGACCGCGATCCGAGCCAGTTTCCAGTCGTTCCCAAATGCCTGCAGTCCGGCCAGTCGCCTTATGCGGTAAGTCCTTCATAATGCTCCGTCGGTTTCATTTTCCTCAAGTTGTCGGGCCGCGCGCGTAGCTAATATTGAGGAGCGTCAGGATCTCACTGGCTAATCGCCTCAGGGATGCTCTGAACCTGCGGCCAATGATACCGATACTGGCGTAAGCCGCGTTGCACCAGAAACAGTGCAAGGGCGCGCTCAAAGTCAGAGCCACTGCCCAACTCGATGCCACGGGCTTCTTCTTGCCTGACAAAGTCCTCTAATCGATCTGCGGCGAGTGCTGCGCGCAACGTCAAGTCCGAACCATCCATCTGCGAGCCTCCGCCATAGCACTCTCGACCGGTAATCATACCGAGCCGCTGGATCGATTTTTTGGCAGCACAATGAAAACAGTAGGGTGCACTCGCCAGTGGGATGGGTTGAATAGGCTAGGAAACTTCCGTGTTTGCGTACTGTCGCTGTCGTCGACCAGGTTCGCTGGAGGAAGGTCACACCTTGGGCAGGTCCAGCGGACATGCCAGCTTACGGTTCAGCTTCTGACCACTAAGCGGCCACTGGCCTGCGTGGAATTTTCCGCCGTTCTCCTTAAGAGCAGACTCCCAGCGTCTGCAGAGTTTACGTGGCGAATGATCTAGTGTGGTTTCGGCCCTAAATCGGAAGGATAGAGCCGACATTTAAGATGGCTACCGCCTTGAACCGCTGAAATACCGGACGGCTACGTCGTGAAGGACGCGACTGGCCAAGTTCTCACTTATGTCTACGCCCGCGAGACGAGGGACACCGCAAAGGTGCTCACGATGGATGAGGCGCGGCGCGTGGCGAGCAACATCGCCAAGCTGCCAGAGCTGTAAATAAGAAGTAGAGAGACCTGAGAAGAAGCCCCGACTGCGCGTTGGCTAACTTGCCTTAGGCGGTGGCTTTAAGGCGTCGATTTGCAGCGCAGTTAAGTGAGCAAGTTTCATGGCAACTAAAGCTGCTCTTGTTTCAGCAAGGGACTCGCGGCTGCGCTCTATCGCATTCCGGCTGCCCCAATCAAGGGCTTCCCTGTTCGTCTCATGTTTGAAATGGAGGCACCTGTCATTGGCTGCGGCAAACGTCTCGTCACCGTCCAATTTCGCACGCGTAAGAAGAAAAAGGTCGAGAAGCTGGTGGTGCTGCATTGCGCAGGCTACACAGCAGCGATCCGGCGCGAAGTCTTCAAGGAATTGGTTGCCTCTAACAAACGCCATCGCAAGCGCAATCAAGCGAAGCCGTCCTTGCGGCTGATTGTCGGGAATTTGCTCAAGAAGCCCCTCGATTTGGAGGTCGCAGCATGAGCAAGAAGCGACCTGGTAATGACGCGGACAAGTGGGAACTCATCAGACGATTACGCTACGGGGCACTCCTTAAGCTTTTTCGGCATCGCTGGGGACACCTGTTGCCCGACGATGACGCCGGGCGCGATGATT
Source organism: uncultured Alphaproteobacteria bacterium (assembly GCA_963710245.1). GTDB lineage: Bacteria > Pseudomonadota > Alphaproteobacteria > Rhizobiales > Methyloligellaceae > Methyloceanibacter. The sequence goes on along the minus strand of CAVPZK010000008.1, from coordinate 156,764 downwards.
TGTGGTTGCTGGTAACGAATGTTTCCCTAGCCGCTGCAGAACCCGAAAAGAAGATGCACCACGTCATCGAGATGTGGGCTCCTTGGATGTCGGCAAAGGAACGTTCAGCCTACGTCAAACACGTGTGGGGTTTGGACATATACGAGCGCACCCCAACAGCAAAGGAGTTGGGGGAGCGGCTGGGCCTCACCAATACCGACCGTGAAGCACTCAAGCTGTGGCCGTTCCTCCCCATCGACAAGACGGAAGAAGAGCTTGCCGAGCAAGCCAAGGTGAGAAAGCGCGAAAGGCGTGCACGCAAGCGGCGGGAAAAAGGCGTCCGAACCAGGGAAGCCTATCTCGATGAACTGGCAAGCAAGCCCCGACCCTGGACTGTCCAAGGCATCTCACGCTCCGCTTATTATCGTAAGCGGAAGCGAGACGAGGTATGCCCAGAACTGAGACGAGGTGAGTCCGAAATAATAGTGTTTAAGCAACGGACTCACGTTGTCTCACCGAACGTGGGGGGCCTCCGTAAGGAGGGCCACCAGAGAAGTGTGTCGGGTGAGAGTCCGAAACAAATAACCAGGGAGGCAAAACGTGCGGAGACGAAAGCATCATGCTCGCCTGAACTTCGGACAAACTCTGTCTCAATCGACTCGCGACTTGCTGCGCTGGAAAATTGGGGTGCGGTGGCGTCAAGCTCGCGGACATGCTGCTCCAAAAAGGCTATGTCGGCGAACCGCTGCACAGGCCGAGCGAGACGATTGAGCTCTATCTCTATTTCTTCATCCTGGCTTATCTCATCGTCTATCGACGCCGCATCGACGAGCTCGAAGCGGCTGAGGGCGCAAAATCGCTCAAATAACGGACGTGTTCCGCATGCCACAGCCTATGGAGGCTGATTTGGGCCCTTTTTGCCGCGAGGTGCGTCAACGTCCCTTCGCTCATCCCCCGGGGGTCTGTAACCACCCCTAAGCCACCCCGTGCCGAGAAGGCTGAGCGCGTTCCTGTTGAAGCTGATCGACGCTGGCGTGGAGGTTCTGTTTGCCGATCTCCCTGAGCTTAACGGCGCGATGGGTAAGTTCGTGCTGATCACAATGGCGAACGTGGCTGAACTTGAGGCAGGCCTAATCTCTGAGCGCACTAAGGCAGCGCTGAAGGCAGCCAAGGCCCGGGGCGTAAGGCTTGGGCGTCATGGGGCTGAAGTCCTTGCCCCCAAATACCATGAGGAAGCCATTCAGAGAGCCAAGCAATTGGCTCCTATCATCCGTGAGCTTCGCGGCCATTCGCTAAGTCGAATTGCGGCAGAACTAAATAAACGAAAAGTAACAACACCTCGCGGAGGTCAGTGGGATCACTCTTCAGTGCGGAATGTGCTGCAACGGCTATAACTTATTGCTTTGTTATGGCGGGTTACTACCACGGTCCTGTTATCCGCCTGAATAGCAGTATTCTAACCCCATGAACCCTACAGAAACCGATTTCTTAGGAGACAGCCATGACAAATCTGACGCCAGAAATGGAGCGTGTGGTGGCTGCGCTGAGAGCGCGGCTAAACAAAAAAAGTCAGATGTTGATGACAGCCCGCTCTGGAACGTGGTGGCAGCTTACCTGAACGCTACAGTTACAAGTGTGGAGGGTGGCTTTCGTGGCGAAAAGGACCTCCGTGAGGCCCTCAAGGTTTTAACGGAATACGACAGATTGCGAGGGTGTAGCGGAGAGGCTATTGAGCCGCATGAGTAATCCAGTCGAGCATCTTTTTCGTCGCTTTCGTCGCTGCATTCGCCGTTGCCGATAGCCGCCCCGCAAGCAGGGCTGGCGTCCCTAAGGGTGAGCCGCGTGGCATTTAAGCGGGATGCACAGTCGCCTATTACCTCTGATCGAGGAACAGCCGTCGGATAACAAGAAGCCCAACTGCGGGGGACAGCCGGGCTTCTAAGGAACTCAGGCACTGGCGGGGACTGCAGGGGAGCGGAGCCGCGCCAACACCACTGCAAAGGACAACCCTACCGAGAGGGAATTGTTCCGTACCGTACTCACGACGGACGCGCCGCGCCGCGTGGCGAGTAACATAGCCAAGCTGTGCCGGTAGCTTCGCGATGTTGCCCGCGAGCATAGGACTCAAGCAGCTAAGCGCCAAAGCGACTAATCAACGGAAATGGTGGCAGGCTAGCTTAGCCCGCGGCACACGCCTCCGTGAGGCACGCAGCATCAACTGCGGTGAGCAGTTCAGCCACGTCAGCGGCGAGTCCCGGCCTACCCCCTGCTGCTATCAACACTACTGCCTCTTCCAATAACCTATGCGCCTCCATTAAGGCTGCTCGCTTGTGTTCCATTGTAAACCCCCCGGTTTAATCGGCGCGACTCGCGCCGGATTCGGGAGTGTGAAATCTAAGGCCCGATTGTCAAGCGCGAACGCGGACGCGCACACGGGGCTGTTTAGCGGCATCGCCTATGAGTTTTGATGAGTGCCCGCGAGATCGCCGCGCGCACGAAACCCCGCATGTAGAGGCCACGCAGAGGCATCCCGCCTATCTAGCAACTGCCGAAGAATTGCGAGTCCGCGTGGGAGAAAGAGAAGGCCGGTACGGCTAACACTCAACCGGCCTTTATATCACCGAGCGCCAGATCCGACCCCCGCACGCGGTCCGGCCGCTCAAGGTGATTCGAAACTCTTACACTTAATCATAGACGGAAAAAGGGCGTCAGCCGAGGCCGAGCCCCCAATAAAGAGCCGACGCCCTTCGCATCTCCGGCTAACGCATCTAAGGCACGCGCTCCATCCAAGTTGTACCGCCGCGCTGGCACAAGATATATTTGTCGTCGCCAACCGGACGGACCTCAAGCTCGCCTTCGTCCCACAGTTCTTTCACCACGTCCCGCGCTTGGACAAGTGAGAGGCCGAGTTTCTTGGCGACGGCTTCGGCCTCTATCTCCATGAGGGCATCCAGGGCTTCTTGTGGAATGTCGGTCATGGTCTTCTCCTCGATGTCCCTGGCCTGCTAGCTCACGCTCGGAGGGGTGGCTTGTGCTTGGAATGTTTGCCATTCCTTCACGGCCTGGAGAACTTCCGACATGGCTGTGAAGGGCTCAAGCCCTTTCTCCAATAGCTCCTTGTTCAGTCGGTCAAGGTCGAAGGGAAGGCCGTCTTGCTCTGCAATCTCAAAATGACCGGCGGCCAGTGCCGCGCGGTCAAGTTCCTTATTGGGTAGCGATCCGGTCATGCTATTCTCCATCCCGAGGTCGATGATGATGTACTTTCAAGCAGCACTCGCTCGCGGCTGTCTATGATTTGAGTTGATAGACAAGCAAGCTGATGAGCTGACGTAACTCGGCCGCATCCTTCTCGGCCAACTCCGCAAGCTCTCGCGCAAATTTGAGAGCGCACTGGTGGCGGTTGAGCCGACCAAAGACCAGGGTGGCCCAGAGACTCAGCGGCAGACGCACGTCGAGACGCCTCCTGCGCAAGACGTTTGCACAGGGCTAAAACTCCCGCGCCTTTTTATTCATTGTTGAGTTGCTCACCTTGCGTGATGTGTGATAGCCCGCACACTGAAAGGGCGGAGGCTTCAGGATCGGTCTCCCCCAAACAAAAAAGAGCGCCCGCGAAGGGCCAGGGCGGGCGCTAAGTGGTGGTGAGGCACTACCTATGACCGCCTACGCACAACAGCAGAGCGGCCTATCACCAGTCTGCCCTAACTTCCGTTTTGGTACGTGTGGCGCATAGGGCTTAGCTCCAACGGACCTTGACTTAGTTCCTGTTGTGTTCTCATAGGGATGGGTGGGCGTGACGAGGATTTCCCTTTTCGCATCGAGCTTTGGGATGACGCCGACCGGCATAAGAAGAAGTGATTGCCCTCACGTCCGACTACGCGAGCGCGTGTGGCGCTTATGAAGAGGCGGTGAAGCGCAGAACGGGGAAGCTCATCACGTTGCGTCAGAAGGCTCGGGTGATTAAGGAGAGTCGCGGCTGAGAATTAACTAAATGCCATAACGTTGTGTTCTGTCAAAGAAAAATTGGCACGCGGAATCAGCGGTTCTGCTATCTTACAAACATGTCGCTCAAGGAATGGAACGTTCGTCCCTCCGGCGCAGATCGGCGAGTTTGGGAGGCATGGTGCGGCGAAAGAATTGTGGCTCGGGGCACAATGCGTCACGCTTGGAATGTAGCGATGAATGCAGCCCGGGAGGCAAAGGGGCAGGCGCACCTGTTTTATCAGCTGCGAAAAGGCATCAAGGATAGCGCAGACTTCCGACAGCCAACTAAAAGGGGACGCCCGCCGAAGCGAGCGCCCTAGCGTCTGTCCCTTTGGTGCAAACGATAGGCGGTTTACGCGATGGAAATAAAAAGTGCGCCTAGTAGCTTATGACGCGGCCGATTCCAAAGAACCGCAGACATGACTGAGGACGATACCTTGGAGCGTATCGCCATCGCCGGGGCGACCGCCATCCAACACATCATCGCTGAACGCAATGACCTTCGTAACTGCACCCATGTCCAACAACAGGAATTAGTGGCCTTGAGGGCTGTCAACGAAGAGCTTCGTGGTCGGATTGCGTTGGTCCACCGTCAGTACATTGCCTTTGCCAAGGAAATCATTGCTCATTTTGAAAAGTTTGATCGGGCTACACGTGCTGCGCTCCTGGACAAAGACAACCCTACTAACTTGCCGAAGGATCATGCCGACCTTATTGCGCTCGCCGACCGCTTCAAACCTAGTAGCGCAACGTCAACCCATGAAGCACTGAGCGGTGAGCCGCTTAGCAGCATTGTTCCATGAAAAAGGGCGACGACCGAAGCCGACACCGCTAACCGCCTCCTTCTGGAAAATCCAGTTCCGACTCTTTCGTCGCGCCTAGCAGTGTCGGCAGCTTCGCGATATTGCTGGCAACGGGCCGAGCCTCATCCCTCGTCAGCACATTCGCGATGTCGGCATCAGCCCGTGTCTCGCGCGCACCGTTGGCGTCTTTGACTTTCAATATCAGCTAGAAAGTGCCCGCCTCGCAAAGGACGCCATTTGGTAGTTAAATGCCTCATCAGAGATGGAGTGCGAGATGCGGGCAGCCGTTCTCACACTAACCATTGTGGCGATGGTTTTCCTTGCGCACTCTCATGCTTGGGCTTTCGACTGCTTTGAGACCCCCGAGGGCAAGCGCAGGTGTGCCTGTATAGGCGCGGACGACTGCAGCGAAATGCGCCAATCGGGAAGCTGCAAATCAGACCCTGAGTGCGATCATGCTGAGCTTGGCGCTATTGTCTGCAGTTGCCCGGCGGTGCAGACCTCAAGGACGCGTCCTGGCATGTCTGCCTAAGGTGTCATTATGACCCAACAAAAGCTCCAGTGACAGGACATCGGCTTAAGGGCTCGGTGCCTTTGCACGAGTGTCCCGATGCCGTAGGCGAGCGCCCATCCTCACAGAGATAGGACTCGGCACCGCTGTTCTGGAACTATCAAGGGCACCGAGCCTGACCACTGCAGGGGGAATCGAAACCCGCAGGAGGGTCAGCAACAGCTTAGCGGTTGATCGTGTGAATAATGGGGCAGCGGCAAAAAGAAGGCCCCGGAACGCTGATACACAGCCGGGGCTAGGAATCCAATACCAGGACGGTACCGACGACGGGTCGTGGTCGGCACCGGGAGGTAGAACTGGGGCTCAGGGGATTGGTTCCAGGGTAAACGACGCTTGCTTATCGGATTGGTGCTTTCAGGCAATAGGCCCGAAGGGCAAAGGCCTATCAGCAGCGACCAACTGCAGAGGGGCCTGACCCTCTTTAGAGTTTAGCGGGCCGACCGAAAGTCATGCGTTGCCTGTCGGCCCATCCGTGAGATCCTGCGGAGCTGGATTTAAAGGCATATAACCATGCCTAGCTCGGAAGGAGTCCTCGAAGTCAAAGATTCGGTGAGCGAGTGCGGTACACCAAGCCGCCGCTTCCGAACCATCATCGAGGTTTGTCAGAAGCTCCTGCATCGCGTCGCAGATATGCCTATTGCCCGTTCCGTCGCGCGTGAGTGGCAGACAGACGGATATTTGAAGCCGGGGAAGATTGTCAGTGTGCGAAGGCTGACGACCGAGGAGTTCCTGTCGGGTGTGATGGGCTGGCGCTAGAACCGGCCACCGTTCATGCGAACCGCTTCAGTCGATGCCAGAACCCCTCCGTTGGATCAGGATATTTTGCAAGATCGGCGGCGAGGCGCAGCCACCCTTGGGCAGTTTCGGTAAGGCGGTTCTTGATAATAGGGTCGGTCGCCTGGGCCGCCTGCATCATGCATCGCTCGGCGTGCTCCCTACACTCATTCACATCAATCATGGGAAAGTCTCCTACGCAAAACCTGGGAGACTAATTCCCGAGAGGGGGCGAGGTTTCGTACAATTTCGCAACGCGCAACTGCGTTTTTGCGACGCAACTATCTTGGCCGACGGACGACGCGACCTGGCCTTTGCCGATTTTTCCCATCCAACAAGGTGGCCGCCACCGTCTCACGCGGCGGCATTGTTAGCTCGTTTAGGGCTCGGGAACCGCAGGCGGTGGAACGGCCGGAACATCGTCCTCTGGAACGACTATTTCTGGAGCCGCACCGAGTTCTATCGGTGCCCTCGATGTCACGCTCACGCGGCGCTCCAGTTTGGTCATCAAGCTGGAAATCCGGTCGGTCGTACCGTGGGGCGGGAAGCTCAGGCCCAGCTGGGGAGTTGGTATCAGGTTCTATGGCGTACGATGGTAGGGCAAGAACCGCTGCGCCACCGAATAGGATAAGCGCCAATGCACTACTTTTGGTTCTCATCAGTGTCTCCCAATTCGCCCCTCGTAAGGAACGGGCAGTTGAAGTGAGGGTTCCAAGGAACTTGACTGAGTTCCTGCTTTGTTCTCTCATGCTTCAATGGGCGGGCGGGACGATGATCTCCCTTTTCGCATTGAGCTTTGGGACGACGCTGACCGGCACATAGAAGAAGTCATTGCGCTCGCCTCCGACTACGCAAGCGCATGCGGAGCGTATGATGAGGCGGTGAAGCACCGACCTGGAAAGCTCATCACGCTTAGGCAGAAGGCGCGGGTGATTAAAAAGAGTAGGTAGGCCCCAAGCTAATCAATAATAGGGCGCGTAATAAGGTCGGCAACACCGAAACGGTACACCGCGCGAGTATTCGGGAATCACAGGCGCGTAAGCACGCGGTGGGCAGTAGGAGCCCCATGCAGACGGATAGTAAGCATACGGATACCCGTAGCTGCGGTAATAGCGTCGTCGCCCATTAACCTGCTCGACAAATCCCACTTCAGCCTTAGCGGCTATCCCCATCGTCGGTTGGAATCCTGCCTTGGCGGTTGAACCCATGCACAGAACGCCCGCAACGATGGCGGCGGTAATAAGCACGAGTTTCGCGCTGACTGTCCCACTCATCCATTTGTTTTACTGAACCTTCGCGGCCCAACCTAGCGGTCCGCCTCTTTAGCATTAATGCGCCGTAATGCCGCTGGAAACTCATCACGCTTCGGCACAAGGCGCGGGTGATTAAAAAGAGCCGATAATTGGTCACACCTCGATGTCGGAGACGTGACTTTGGTGTGATTGAGAATGGGCGTTCTGTCTTTAGGCGAGGCATCGTGCCTCAGTGTAGGAGATCGCCCCCATGAAGAAATATCTTATCGCAGCCGCTCTCATCATCGGCTTTGCAACGCCCGCTCTCGCGGACGAAATTTACGTTATGCTCGATATGACGACCAAGAAATGCGTGACGATGAAGGCGATGCCGACAGATATGAAAAACTACAAGATGCTCGGCAAATATCCGACGTTGGGAGAAGCGGAAACCCACATGCATACGATGACAGAATGTAAGTAGGTTTCTGGCGGAGAGAAACGTGGTGAAGCCCGGCCTGTTAAAGACCGGGCTTTTCCTTTGGGTCGGCTCGTCGAGGAAGTGATCATGATCACGCTTAGGCAGAAGGCGCGGGTGATTAAGAAGAGTTGTTAGCCGTTTGGGGTGATCCGTGTCTCTATTCACGGAGCGCATCCGCTAACAGAAACACGCTCACAAGGAGTGTGATCAACATCCCGGTATCCATCACAAGAAAGGCTCCCCTGCAGGAATGCCGTCTCTATTACGACACCTCGTGGCATTTTCACGGCACTTTTTGGGGGTAGGTGCGTGGCTTCTAAAAAAGGCGGGAGCCTTGAGGGTCGAGCCAGTCAAGCGCGAGCAGGAGTCCAACCAACATCGCGAAGAAGATCAGCCCTGTAAGCAACCACAAAATACCGTGGCCCCACGTTCGCCGATTTGTTTCAGGAGGGGTACGTCTGACCACAATCCGGGACATTTCTCCCCTGAAGTCGCAGCGAGCCGGATTAGCGTATCCCGAAAGCTGCGTCGTTCTCTAGCCCCTTAGGGGATCGCCCAGGTTTCCTTGCCGAGCAAGATTGGCAACTTGGCGATGTTGGTCGCTATGCGCCGAGCCTCATCCATCGTCAGCACTTTCGCGTCGGCATCAGCCCGTGTCTCGCGCGCATAGACATAGGCGAGGGCTTGGCCGATGTGCCCCCGCTATTTCGCCAGCGCCTCGCTGATCGCCTCCCGCGATTCCTGCACCTGGGTCTGGCCTTCGCGGGCGACAATGACGGCATGCGCATTCGGGTGACTCTGATGCGCAATCGCCCGGGTGATGCCAATCACCTTGCTGGAGACGATATAGACCGGCGCCCCACCCGGCAGGGTGAATTTCTTGAGCGGGCGTATGCCGCTGACCTTCTCGACGACCTTGGCAAGGCTGTCTTTGACGTAGACGCGCTCAAAAGCGTAGTCGATCACAATCGAGCCGGGCGGCTCATCGCTGGTGGCGGCGCCGCGTATCCGCCAGATCTCGTCGGGGTTCACCTGCTGGGTGTTGTCATCCATCGTCCGGAAGGTGAGCTGGGCGCCGTCCAGGGGCGCGCTCTGGCGCTCGTCGGTTTCGGCCAGCGCGCTCCAACTCACGAGACAGGTGAGGAGAAGCGCCAGAAGAGGAAGACGTGCTTCGATGGCTGCCATCAGCATAGCCCCGCGAATATCATGCGCCAGCGGAAAGGATAGATAAAGCCTGAGGCATCCCAAGGCATGGTTTCAGGAGAACGTAGCCGAAGACTTTACATCTCTCCCGACGGCAAGCGCCCGGGCGTGAGACTTCGCGTCTAGCGCCGCACAGCCCCCAAGCACCCCCGCCGCCCATAACGATCCCCTTCCTGCCGTGTACGGCCATCCTGGGGCTGCTACCTAGGGCGCTACCTTTTCTGGACTGGCCGGTTGAAGTTTGAAGCGTAAGTCTTTGATTTAATTGGTGAGCCCGTCGGGATTCGAACCCGAGACCCCTTGATTAAAAGTCAAGTGCTCTACCGGCTGAGCTACGGGCTCCTCGCGCGACATGTGGGACGCCGCGCGGCCAAAGCAATATTCCGCGCCGCCTTGCTAAACAACCGAAAATGCGTCATCCCGCTCGCTTTGGCGGTTAGGGCGGCCATAACGCCTCCCGCAGGCTTCGCTTTCAGGGAGGGGACCTCTTAGCGATGACACGCGAAAAGCAGAAGCCGGGCTGGCTGCGCCTTCATTGGCCGCGGCTCCTGTTTCTCATTCCGCTTCTCGCGATGCTTTGGGTGCCGTCCTATAACCGGCTCGAGCCCACGCTCGGCGGCGTGCCCTTCTTCTATTGGTATCAGCTTGCCTGGATTCTGCTCGGCGCCGGCATCGTGCTTTTGGTCTTCACGATCGAGCGGAAGATCGCGCCCGCCCCAAAAAGCCCAAGCGGCGATACCACGGGCGTTCCCGGAGACATTCTGTGACGCTCGATCTGACCGCGACGATCGTCTTCGTCGTCTTGTTCCTGTTCGTGACCTGGCTCGGCTTCGTGGCGGCGCGCTGGCGGAAGGCTGATCTCAATCTCTTGCATGAATGGGGGCTCGGCGGCCGGCGCTTCGGCACCGTCGTCACCTGGTTCCTGCTCGGCGGCGATCTCTACACCGCCTATACCTTTATCGCCGTCCCGGCGCTGGTGTTCGGCAAAGGCGCGATGGGCTTCTTCGCCGTGCCGTACACGATCCTGATCTATCCCATCCTCTACATCATCTTTCCCCGCCTGTGGGCGATCGCGCATGAGCGCGGCCATGTCACCGCCGCCGACTATGTGCGCGACAGATTCGGCAGCCGCATGCTGGCGCTCGCCTTCGCGTTGACCGGCATCGTCGCCACCATGCCTTACATCGCGCTGCAGCTCGTCGGCATGGAAGTGGTGATCGGCGCGCTCGGCTTCCCCGCCGGCGGCTTGGTCGGGCATCTGCCGCTCATCATCGCTTTCACCATCCTCGCCGCCTTCACCTATACGAGTGGCTTGCGCGCGCCGGCGCTGATCGCCGTGGTCAAGGACATGCTGATCTTCATCACCGTGTTCGCCGCTGTGGTGATCATTCCGGCGAAGCTCGGCGGCTACGGATCGATCTTTGCGAGCGTGCCGCAGGAGAAGCTGATCCTCGCCCCGCCTTCGGGCGACAATCTCGGTGCCTACAGCGCCTATGCCACTCTGGCGCTCGGCTCGGCGCTCGCACTGTTTCTTTATCCGCACGCCATGACCGGGATTTTGAGCTCATCGAGCGGCAATGTGATCCGGCGGAACGCGGCGCTGCTTGCGGCCTATTCTTTCATCCTCGGGCTCATCGCGCTGCTCGGCTACATGGCTATCGCCGCGGGCGTCGATAAGGATCCGGCTTACGCGGCGGGCTTCACCCAATATGGCGCGAACTTCGCGGTACCCGCGCTCTTCCTCGCATCGTTTCCATCTTGGTTCGTCGGCATCGCCTTTGCGGCCATCGCCATCGGCGCGCTGGTGCCGGCCGCGATCATGTCGATCGCCTGCGCCAATCTGTTCACCCGCAATCTCTACAAGGAGTTCCTGCGGCCGGATTGCAGCGATGCCGATGAAGCCCGCATGGCGAAGATCGTCTCGCTGGTGGTGAAGATCGGGGCTGTGGTGTTCATCCTCGCCATTCCGCAAGCCTATGCCATTCAGCTCCAGCTGCTCGGCGGCATCTGGATCATCCAGCTTCTGCCGCCGATCCTGCTCGGACTCTATTCGCGGGGCTTCAATGCGCTTGCGCTGCTGATCGGCTGGGGCGCCGGCACGGCAATCGGCACCTATATGGCCGCGATGCAAGGCTTCGCCTCGTCGGTCTATCCGCTCGAGATCTTCGGCGTCACCCTCCCTGGCTACGCGGCGCTTTACTCGGTCGTGATCAACCTGCTGCTCGCCGTCCTGCTGTCGCCTCTATTCGATCTCATGGCGCGGCGAACCGCCGCCCAGTCCGCGCGTTAAGCATCACGGGGGCCGGCCCTAGCGGCCCTCGACCGGGGCGAGATTCCTGATAGGTTCAGCCGTCGCGACTCAAAACGCCCCTCGACAGGGAGGAGATCTGACACATGGCAAACGACAACCAGGGCAGCAGAGCGTTCCTAGCGATCGTACTGGGCGGCATCGTGCTCGCCCTCGTCATCGCTGCCTATTTCATGTACGGGCACAAAGGCGACACGAATGTAAAGGTCGAGCAGCCGACATCCGAGCAGCCGGCCGAGCCGCCCGCAGCGCCTCCCGCTGAGCCCCCGGCGATGGCGCCCGCAGCGCCGCCGGCCGAGCCGCCGGCCGCGGAAGCACCCGCCGAGCCGCCGGCTGCCGAAGCGCCCGCCGAGGAGGCACCTGCTGAGGAAGCACCCGCCGACGAGGCGCCCGCTGAAGAGACGCCAGCGCCACCGCAATAAAGCTGATGCGACATTTTGGGGCGGCCCGGGAATGGGTCGCCCCTTTGCTTTTCGCGCTCCGCCGTCGCGCCCGCCGCTCAGCCGTTCATCCGACGTTCAGACTGAACCCGGTCTCCTTGCAGCCGGATTTGATGCTAGATTGTCGGGGCCGAAGTCAGCGGAAATAGGCGGAAAATGGCGCTTTCGGACTGCGTTGCTGCGCGCTGGTGGCTCTCTGCCGCCGCCATGATCTGTGTCTGCAGCCTCGCTCAAGCGCAGGACAGCAAGAGCGCCGCGGTGCCGGTCGAGGCGGCGAAAGTGACGGCCGCGCCCTTGAGCGAGCAGGTGACCGCTATCGGCACGCTGCTGTCGAACGAGGCCGTCACCGTGAGCTCCGAGATTCCCGGCCGCCTCAAGGAAATCCACTTCCAGGAAGGCCAGCCGGTCGAGCAGGGCGCGCCGCTCTTCACCCTGGACGATTCGGTCTACCGCGCGCAGCTCGACGATGCCGAAGCCAAGCTCAAGCTTGCCGAGCAGACCAACAAGCGCACCAGCACGTTGTTCAGCAACAAATACGCGACGGCGCAGTCCGCCGACGAGGCGGTGTCCAATCTGGCGGTGAGTACCGCGGCGACCGAGCTTGCCCGCGTGCAGCTGGAAAAGACGCGCATCGTGGCGCCCTTCTCCGGCATCGTCGGGTTGCGGCATGTGAGCGTCGGCGAGTACATTACAGCGGGTCAGGCGCTGGTCAATCTCGAGGCCATCGATCCGGTGAAAGCCGATTTCAGGGTGCCTGAGAAATTCCTCCCCGCCATCAGGGTCGGCCAGACCATCCGGATCAAGGTCGACGCCTTTCCAGATGCGAGCTTCGAGGGCAAGGTCTACGCCATCGATCCCAAGCTCGACGTCTCAGGCCGCAGCCTTCTAGTCCGCGCGCTGGTTCCCAATAAGGATCAGCGCCTCCGTCCGGGCCTGTTCGCGCGCGTGACCGTGCTGTTGCAGCTCAAAGAAGACGCTCTGACGGTGCCGGAGCAAGCCATCGTGCCCCAGGGCGACAGCCAGTTCGTCTACAAAATCGTCGACGGCAAGGTGAAGCTCACCAAGGTGGTGACCGGCACGCGCCGCGAGGGGCGGGTCGAGATCGTCGATGGTCTCTCCGTCGGTGATGAGGTGGTGACCGCAGGCCAGCTCAAGATCCGCGACGGCAGCGCCGTCTCCGTCGTCGGCGCCACTGGAGCCTAGCCCGTGACGCTTCCCGAACTTTCCATCAAGCGGCCGGTCTTCGCCACGGTCATGAGCCTCGTGCTCGTGCTGGTCGGCCTGGTTTCCTATAACCGGCTTTCGGTGCGCGAGTATCCGGCAATCGACCCGCCGGTCGTGACCGTGCAGACGACCTATCCCGGCGCCAGCGCGGCTATTGTCGAGACCCAGGTCACCCAGGTGCTTGAGGATTCACTGTCGGGCATCGAGGGCATCGACTTCATCACCTCGATCAGCCGGCAGGAATCGAGCCAGATCACCGTCCGATTCAAGCTCGACCGCAATCCTGATTATGCCGCGGCAGACGTGCGCGACAGGGTCGGGCGCGTCCGTGGCCGGTTGCCGGACGAAATCGAGGAGCCGATCATCCAGAAGGTCGAGGCCGACGCCCAGCCGATCTTCCATCTTGCATTTTTTAGCGACCGGCATTCGGCGCTGGAGATCACCGATTATGCCGAGCGTTACGTCAAGGATCAGCTGACGACGCTTCCCGGCGTTGCCGAGGTGCGTCTGTTCGGCGAACGCGAATATTCGATGCGCATTTGGCTCGACCCGGAGCGCCTCGCGGCCTACGAGCTGACGCCGCAGGACATCGAGGCCGCGCTCAGGCGCCAGAATGTCGAGGTGCCGTCGGGCCGCATCGAGAGCCAGCAACGCGAGTTCACCGTGCTCGCCGAGACCGATCTGCGCACGCCGGCTCAGTTCAATGACCTGATCGTCAAGGAAGCCAACGGCTATCTCGTGCGGCTTGAAGATGTCGGTCATGCCGAGCTGGGGGCGCTCGATGAACGGCGCGTGGTTCGCTTCAACGGCAAACCCGCCATCGCCCTCGGCGTCATCAAGCAGGCGACCGCCAACCCCCTAGACGTGGCGCAGGAGGTGCAGCAAATCCTGCCGAGCATCAGGGAATCTCTGCCGGAGGGGATGGAAGTCCGCGTCGCCAACGACAAGTCGGTGTTCATCGCCGAGTCGATCAAGAACGTCTACCACACCATCGGCGAGGCCATCGTTCTCGTTGTCCTGATCATTTTCCTCTTCCTCCGCTCTGTCCGGGCGACGCTGATCCCGCTCGTCACCATTCCCGTATCGCTGATTGGCGCCTTCGCACTGATGTATGCCTTCGGCTTCACCATCAATACGCTGACTCTGCTTGCGCTGGTGCTGGCGATTGGCCTTGTCGTCGATGACGCCATCGTCGTGCTGGAGAACATCTACCGGCATGTGGAAGAGGGCATGCCTCCGGTGAAGGCGGCGCTGCTCGGCAGCCGTGAGATCAGCTTCGCTGTCATCGCCATGACCATCACGCTCGCCGCGGTGTATGCGCCGATCGGCTTCATGACGGGCATCACCGGTCGGCTCTTTACCGAGTTTGCCTGGACACTCGCCGGCGCGGTCATCGTTTCCGGTTTCGTCGCGCTCACCCTCTCGCCGATGATGTGCTCGAAGCTGCTGCGCCACCAGGCGACGCACAATCTCCTCTATCGCGCGAGCGAGCGCGTCTTGCGGGGATTGACCTCGGGATACCGCGCCATGCTGCGCGGCGCGCTCGCGATGCGTCCGGTGGTGCTTTTGATCGGCCTCGGCGTCGCTTGCGCGAGTTATTTCCTCTTCAGCCAGCTGAAGGGCGAGCTCGCGCCGATCGAGGACCAGGGCAACATCTATGTGATGTTCCGCGCGCCCGAGGGCGCGACCATCGAATACACCGACGCCTATGCCAAGCAGCTCGAGCAGATCTATCTCTCGGTTCCTGAGGCCGACCGCGTCTTCGTGGTGGCCGGCAATCCAACGGTATCGCAAGGAACCTCTGTCGTGCGGCTGAAGCCCTGGGGCGAGCGCGAGCGGACTCAGCAGGAGATCGCCAAATCGATCGCACCGCGCATGGTGGCCGTGCCTGGCGTGGTCGCCTTTCCGAGCAATCCACCCTCGCTCGGTCAAAGCCTGAAGGACAAGCCGATCAACTTCGTGATCCAGACCTCGAGCTCCTATGCGGAGCTACAGAAGTTGGTGGACGCGATGCTCGACAAGGCGCGCGACTACCCCGGCCTCGTCGACGTCGACACCGACCTCAAGCTCAACTCACCGCAGCTCGATATTTCGGTCGACCGGGAGAAGGCTGCGGCAACGGCGGTCGAAATCGACACGCTCGGCCGCACGCTCGAGACCATGCTCGGCGGCCGGCAGGTCACGCGATTCAAGCAGAACGGCGAGCAATACGATGTCGTGGTGAAGATCGCCGACATCGACCGGCAAAACCCCGACGACATGCGGCGCATTTACGTGAAGGGCCGCGACAACGCGATGATCCCGCTCTCCAATCTGATCAGCATCAGGGAGACGGTGGCGCCAAAGGAGCTGAACCATTTCAACCAGCTTCGCGCGGCGACTCTGACCGCGCAACTTGCGCCCGGCTATACGTTGAGTGACGGTCTCACCTTCCTCAACCAGACGGCCAAAGAGGTGCTGCCGCCGAGCGCGCATATCGAGTATTCGGGTCAGTCGCGCGAATTCAAGGAAGCCAGCGCGAACATGTATCTCACCTTCCTGCTCGCGCTCGCCTTCATCTATCTCGTGCTCGCGGCGCAATTCGAAAGCTTCACCGATCCGTTCATCATCATGCTGACCGTGCCGCTGTCGGTCACTGGCGCGCTACTGGCGCTGTGGTGGAGCGGCGGCACGCTCAACATCTATAGCCAGGTCGGCCTCGTCACCCTGATCGGCCTGATCACCAAGCACGGCATCCTGATCGTCGAGTTTTCCAATCAGCTGCGCGCCAAGGGTCAACCCATGCGGGACGCGGTGATCGAGTCCGCGGGGTTGAGACTCAGGCCAATCCTGATGACGACCGGCGCGATGGTGCTCGGCGCCGTGCCGCTCGCGCTCGCCACCGGCGCGGGTGCAGAGAGCCGTCAGGATATCGGCTGGGTCATCGTCGGCGGCCTGCTCGTCGGCACGCTCTTCACTTTGTTCGTGATCCCGGTGGTCTACACCTATCTCAGCCGGCGTGTGTTCATCGAGGCCGACGACGCAATGACGCCCGACACGAGCCTGCCTGCACTGCCCGCGCCGAAAGCCGCCGGCGTGCTCGAGCCCGCTGAATAGAGATGCAAGAATTGCAAAAAGAAGAGCCCCGGCGCGGGGAGTGCCAGGGCTCGTACGCATTTACACAGAACGCACTACCGACCCAGACCGAACAAACTGGGCAGCTACAGCATGCCTTTGACCTGTGGCAGTTTTTTGACGGTTCCTTGTCAATCTCATCAATAGCCACAAGCGTTTGCGGGCCGCTTTCACAATGCGCGCCCCACGCGCAACCCGCCACAACCTTAACGCATCATGAGCCCAGACGTTCCGCCGCGCCCAGGATGGATCTTGTGCCGGGACGCGCCACATGCACAATGCTTGAAAATCAGGCAATCGAGCCGAGAGCAAGGCGGAAACTCATGCGGTGGCGTGGCGAAAGAGAGAGTGAGAATGTCGAGGATCGGCGTGACGAGGGAGGCGGTTTTGGCTTCCCCTTTCCAGGCGGCGTGCGGTTTCCGAGCGGCGGGTCAGGCGGCGGCGGCTTCGGTATTCTCGGTATTCTCATCATTTTAGGCCTGATGCTATTTTTCGGCCTCGATCCGAGCGTGATCCTGCAAGGCCCCGGTGTGACACCAGGCGGCGGCGAGATCACCTTCCCTGATATTCGCCTGCCGCAGTCGGGGCCCGACGCGACCAATTTCCCAATTCCAGGGCAAGTGGGTCCGCCCGTCGAGCGTCCGGAGACCACAAGCGAGGACGACCTCAAGCGCTTCGTTTCAGTCGTCCTGGCCGACACCGAAGACGTATGGCGCAACCTCTTGGCACGATATGGCGAACGCTACAGCGATCCCAAGCTTGTGCTGTTCAGTGGAGGCGTGCGGTCGGCCTGCGGCATTGGGATGGCGCAGATGGGACCGTTCTACTGCCCGATGGACGAGAAGGTTTATGTCGACCTCGATTTCTATGAGGAGCTGAAGGACCGGTTCGGTGCGCCAGGCGACATGGCGCAGGCCTATGTTATCGCGCATGAGATTGGCCATCACGTGCAGAAGCTGCTCGGCATTGCCGATCAGGTCGAGGCCGCGCGTCAGCGCATGGGCCAAGCGCAAGCCAACGCGCTGCAGGTGCGCATGGAGCTGCAGGCCGACTGCTTCGCCGGCATCTGGGCCAATCACGCCCAAGAGACCAAGAACATTATCGAGCCGGGCGACATCGAGGAGGCCCTTAACGCGGCGAGCGCGATCGGCGACGACCGCATCCAGAAACAGACGCAAGGCTATGTCGTGCCCGACGCGTTCACCCACGGCTCGTCGGCCGAGCGCGTGCGCTGGTTCAAGCGCGGCTACGAGAGCGGCAAGCTCGACGCCTGTGATACGTTCAACGCCGACCAGCTTTAGCGGAACCGGAAGGGCCGAGCGCGTTGCAACTTTCGCTGGCATGCCACTGCGGCGCCCAATTGAATCGCGCCGCAGACAGCGTAGTGTGTTGGTAAGGGATTCGCGGGGGGCCTAAGCGGCGGGGGGAATTAAGTGCGGGCTGCGCGCCTGTTGCAGGCCGGCCTAGCGGCCATTCTTCTATGCAGTCTGGGAGGCGCCTCGTCGCCTGGGGCGGAGGATGTGATCGTGCTCGGCGCGGCCGTGTCCTTGACCGGCAAATATGCGCTGAACGGCGCCAACACCAAGAACGGCTACGAGCTCGCGGTCCACAAGATCAACGACAAAGGCGGCGTGAGTATCGGCGGGCGGCAGTACAAGCTCGTGGTCCGCTACTACGACGACGAATCGACACCGGCGCGCGGCACCGAGCTCGCCGAGCGCCTGGTGAAGCAAGACGGCGTCAAATTCATGCTCGGGCCTTACAGCTCCGGCCTGACCAAGGCGATCCTTCCGGTCATCGAGAAATATAAAGTGCCGATGGTCGAGGGGAATGGCGCGGCGCGCGAGCTGTTCACCAAGGGCTATCGTTACGTCTTCGCCGTGCTCTCCACCTCGGACCAATATCTCACGCCCGCCGTCGAGCTTGCCGCCGAGCATGCCGAGAAGCTCGGCAAGACCAAGGACAAGCTGAAAGTCGCGCTCGCCATGGAAAACGATCCGTTCGCGCAGGACGTGCGCGCGGGCGTGCTCGACGACGTGCAGCGTCAAGGCATGATGGTGGTGATCGACGACCAGCTGCCGCCCGAGCTTAACGACATGTCGGTGACGCTGACCAAGGTGAAGGCCTTGAAGCCCGACGTGCTAGTCATCTCGGGCCACGAGAAGGGCGCGCTCACCGCGATCGGCCAGATCAAGGCCCTGCAAGTCTATGTGCCGATCCTCGCCATGACGCATTGCAACTCAGCGCAGATCGCCGAGAAGATGGGCAAAGCGGCAGAGCATGTGTTTTGCGCCCATCAATGGCACCGCTCGCTCGCCTACAAGGACGATGTGTTCGGCACGGCGGAGGATTTCGCCAAAGCCTTCGAGGCATCCTTCGCCTATGAGGCGCCCTACCAGGCGGCCCAATCGGCCGCCGCGGTGCATGTCTTCGCCGATGCCATCAAGCGCGCGCAGAGTCTCGATTCAGAGAAGGTGCGCGACGCGATTGCCGCGACCGAACTCGACACCTTCTACGGCCCGATCAAGTTCGATGCCTCTGGGCGCAACATCGCCAAGCCCGTGGTCCTGACCCAGGTACAAAGCGGCAAATATGTGGTGGTCTACCCGCCCAAATGGGCCGCCGGCACGCCGTGGTCCCGCGCCCGCTGCCATAGAGGAGCTTCTCGCCGATCCCGCAGACAGGCGATTAGAGCCCGTCGCCGGCGTAGACCGTGGCCTCGCAGGGCCGCGACGCCTTCTTGAACAATGCGCAGGCTTGCGACGCCTCGGCGGCGCTGGAGAAGGGACCCGCGATCAGCCGCCACTTCTTGTCTGGCGCAAGCACGCGGCGCGGCTGAAGCCCGGCGACGAGAGCGGCGTGATTGGTGAGAAATTCGCGCCACAGCGGCCTCAAGCCGTCCTGCTTGGCAACCACGCCGATTTCGATGCCGTAGCGCGTGGAGCCGTCATTGGCTGCGGGCGGCAGCGCGACCGGATCGAGCGCCGCGCTCTCAATAGGCGCCGGCGTTGAGGGAGTGGGCGTTGACGGCGTTGATGGCGGCGGCGTGGACGGACTGACAGCAGGCGTAGGCGAGGGCGTTGGCTCAGCGGCCGGAGGCGGCGGAGTGGGCGCCAGCACGTCACTGCTCGTCTCGGACTCTTCCTCGGCCGGGAGATCGTCGATCGGCGACACGGCGACCGGCGGCGGCTCGAAAGGTTTGGGCGCCGGCTTGACCTCGGCCGGTGCGGGCGGCATCGGCTTCACTTCGACAGCGGCCTGCTCGACGGGCTTTGCCTCGGGCTGCGGTTCGGGCTTCGGCGCTTCGGCTGGCTTCGCTTGCTCAACAGCAGGAGCGGGTGGAGGCGGAGGCGCTGGCGGCGCAGCCGCGACCTCAGGCTTTTCCACCTCGGGCGAAGGCGCTGGCGGCGTCTCCGGCTCAGAAGCGGCCTCGGAGTTCGCCGAGTCCTCAGCTGACGCCAACGCGTCCCGGTCGAGGTTGAGTTTCGTGCTGATGGCAGCCATCTGCTGGGTCAGCTGGCGCAGACTGGCCTTGATCTCGGCAAGCTCCTGGTCGCGCGAGCCCGACCCGCTGAAGGCCGATGTCGTCTCTCCCGATGCGACCGGCAACGGATTGGCCAATTGCCCGCTAAGCGCGGCCGGGTTGGCAAAAGCGCTATAGAGATAGACCCCGGAGACGCCGGCGAGCGCGATCCAGAAGAAGGCGAGCACGCCCCGCAGCATGTTCCCTGAGCCTCCCCGGCGATACAGAGCCATAGCTTTCGAAGCCTCCCGTCTCGAAAAAGTCAGGCCGAAAAACGACGCCAATAAGGCTTGGCTCACGATTTGCGCCGCGGCAAGGGGAGATTACTCGCTCTGCTTCCCCGGTCAATTTCCTCGATGGTGCCGAGGCGCTGCGCCTTGCTGTGCGAGGGTTATGGCCCTTGCTCCAGGTTTGGACTAGACAGATCGCGTTCCAGGAGCTTGCGGCGGCGATTCGCTGTCGCCCTTAGAGGTCGGGATGAGTTGCCCGCAAGCGTTACCCTCTCTTTCCACACCGCGGGACATGCTATTGGCTGAGATAATCGACACGATTTGGCAGCGATCCAAGCGGGCATGACGGACTCTCCAGCTCTGGCCATCATCCTTGCCGCAGGCAAAGGCACGCGGATGAAATCCGACCGGCCCAAGGTGCTGCACCGGCTCGCCGGGGCACCATTGCTTGCGCATGTGCTCACTGCCGCCAAGGCGGCCGGGCTCTCCCGCGCCGCTGTCGTGGTCGGTCCGGGGATGGAGGAGGTTGCCGCCGTTGGCACGGCGCTTGATCCGAAACTTACGATGTTCGTTCAGGCCGACCAGTTGGGAACGGCTGATGCCGTGAAAGCCGCGAGGGACGCCGTCGAGGAGTTCGACGGTCAGGTGCTCGTGCTTTACGGCGACACGCCTCTGCTCACGCCCGAGACTCTGCACAAGGTCCGCGCCGAGCTGAAATCCGGCGCCGATCTCGTGGTGATCGGCTTCGAGGCCGAAAATCCCACCGGCTACGGCCGGCTTCTGCTCGACGACCGGGGAGGCCTCGCCGCCATACGCGAGGAGAAGGACGCCAGCCCCGAGGAGCGCGCGCTCACCCTTTGCAATTCGGGGATCATGGCCTTCCGCTCGGGCAAGACCCTGCTCGGACTGCTCGGCCGCATCGGCAATGAGAACGCTAAGAAGGAATTCTATCTGACCGACGCTGTGGCGCTGGCGCGCGGCGACCGGCTGGAGGCGCGCATGGTCAAGTCGAATGCCGAAGAGGTGCTTGGCGTCAATTCGCGCGCCGAGCTCGCCGAGGCTGAAGGCGTGATGCAGAAGCGCCTCCGCGCGGAAGCCATGGCCAATGGCGCGACGCTGGTTGCCCCCGATACGGTGTTTCTCAGTCATGACACACGCATCGGCAAGGACGTGGTGATCGAGCCGCACGTCGTGATCGGCGAGCGCGTCATCATCGAAGATGGCGCTACCATCAAAAGCTTCTGTTACATGGAAAAGTCGCGGATCGGCCCCGGCGCGACGGTCGGACCTTTCGCGCGGCTCAGGCCCGGCGCATCTCTCGCCAAGGACGCGCATGTCGGCAATTTCGTCGAGATCAAGCAGTCAGAAATCGGCGAGGGCGCCAAGGTTAACCACCTCACTTATATCGGCGATGCCAGCGTCGGCCCGCGCGCTAATGTTGGCGCCGGCACCGTCACCTGCAACTACGATGGCTTCGATAAGCATCGCACCGAGATCGGCGCCGGCGCCTTCATCGGCTCCAACTCCTCGCTGGTGGCGCCGGTCAAGATCGGCGAGGGCGCCTATATCGGCTCGGGCAGCGTCATCTCCAAGGACGTCGCGCCCGATGCGCTGGCACTGTCGCGCAGCCCGCAAGAAGAGCGGGAAGGATGGGCCGCCAAGGTACGCGAGCGGCGCAAGAAGACGCCGAAGCCAAGCGGAAACAAGAGGACATAGAGCGTGAGTTGCGACACGAGACGACGGCAATTATCGACTAGCCAGGGCACGCGGGAGTAGGGGGCGATGTGCGGCATCGTTGGCATCCTCGGCAAAGGGCCGGTCGCCGAACAACTCGTCGACGCTCTAAAACGCCTCGAATATCGCGGCTATGATTCCGCGGGCGTCGCCACCATCGAGAACGGTCATCTTGATCGGCGTCGGGCCGAGGGCAAGCTGCGCAATCTCGAAGACCTTCTGAAGCGCTCGCCGCTGCACGGCTCAACCGGCATCGGCCATACCCGCTGGGCCACGCACGGCAAGCCGACCGAGGCCAACGCGCATCCGCACGCGACCGACCTCGTCGCGGTCGTGCATAACGGCATCATCGAGAATTTTCGCGAGCTGAAGGAAGAGCTGATCGCGCATGGCGCGGCCTTCACCAGCGACACCGACACCGAAGTGATTGCTCATCTCATTACCAGCGAGCTGAAGGCCGGCAGCGATCCCGTGCGTGCGGTCTACCATGCGTTGCGGCAGCTGAAGGGCGCGTTTGCCCTCGCCATGATCTTCGCCGGCTATAACGATCTGATGATCGTCGCCCGGCAGGGGAGCCCGCTCGCCATCGGCTTTGGCGACGGGGAGATGTTCGTGGGCTCTGATGCCATCGCCCTGGCCCCCTTTACCGACTCCATAGCCTATCTCGAGGACGGGGACTGGGCGGTCATGACGCAGAAAGCCATTGCCATCCGCGACCGGAACGGCAACGGGGTGGAGCGGACTGTCACCCGCTCGCTCGCCACGGCGCTGCTCGTCGATAAAGGCAACCACCGCCATTTCATGGCAAAGGAGATCCACGAACAGCCGGAAGTGATCGGCCATACGCTCGCCGGCTATGTCGACCTCGCCACCAACAGTGTCGATATCCCGCAGCTGCCCTTCGACTTCGCCAAGGTCACGCGGCTCTCGCTCTCCGCCTGCGGCACCGCCTTCTATGCCTGCCTCGTCGCCAAATATTGGTTCGAGCGCTGGGCGAAACTGCCGGTCGATGTCGATATCGCGTCTGAGTTCCGCTATCGCGAGACCGCGCTCGATCCCGGCGGCGCGGCGCTATTCGTCTCGCAGTCTGGT
Organism: uncultured Alphaproteobacteria bacterium; assembly: GCA_963710245.1. Lineage (GTDB taxonomy): Bacteria > Pseudomonadota > Alphaproteobacteria > Rhizobiales > Methyloligellaceae > Methyloceanibacter. The sequence continues at coordinate 134,075 of CAVPZK010000008.1, read as the reverse complement.
GAGACGGCCGATACGCTCGCCACGCTGCGCTATTGCCGCGCGCAAGGGCAGCACATTCTCTCGATCGTCAATGTGCGCGAGTCGACGATCGCGCGGGAATCCGATGCCATTCTGCCGACTCTCGCCGGGCCCGAGATTGGCGTCGCCTCGACCAAGGCCTTCACCTGCCAGCTCACCGTGCTCGCCTGCCTGGCCATTGCAGCAGGCAAGGCGCGCGGCGTCATCGGCCCCGCGCTCGAAGCCGAACTGGTCCAGGCGCTGGGAGAGGTTCCGCGCCTCATGGCGACGGTGCTGCGCGATGAAAGGCCCTACGAGGCACTCGCCCAATGGCTTTCGAAGGCGCGCGACGTGCTCTATCTCGGGCGTGGCTTGAGTTTCCCGATTGCGCTCGAAGGCGCGCTCAAGCTGAAAGAGATCTCCTATATCCACGCCGAAGGCTATGCCGCGGGCGAGCTGAAGCATGGGCCGATCGCGCTGATCGACGAGAACATGCCGGTCATCGTCATCGCGCCGCGCGACGACCTCTACGATAAGACCGTCTCCAACATGCAGGAGGTTGCGGCGCGAGGCGGGAAGATCGTGCTGGTCAGCGACGCCGATCCGACAAGCACAGGCTGCGCTATCGCCACCCATCTCGCCGTGCCGCCTGTGCACCGCTTTGTGGCGCCTCTGGTTTATGCTGTACCGGTGCAGCTGATCGCTTATTACACGGCCGTGTTCATGGGAACGGACGTGGATCAGCCGCGAAACCTCGCAAAATCCGTGACCGTAGAATAGAATAAGCCTCGGATTTGCCCGATTTCTTTGTTTGAGCAATGACATGGCGGATAATCGGAAGGACTTCCGGCCGCGCCGTCTTGCTTTCGGCGGGCGCTGCTTCCCGCGCGCGTGCAGTTTTGCCGCGGCGCTCGCCATCTGCGTGGTGGTCGCGCAGGCTCACGCCGAGGACGCCGGACTGAAGAATGGAGCCGCGTCCCTGGCGGCGGGTAAGTACGACGCGGCCGTGCGCCAGCTCTCCGCCACCATCAATTCCGACAACGCCGCGCGGGGCGATGCCGCCAAGGCATTCTATCTGCGTGGGCTCGCCTATCGCAAGATGGGCGAGAGCGCCCGCGCCATCGCCGATCTCGGCGCCGCCATCTGGCTCGGCTTGCCCGAGGCTGACACGGTCAAGGCTCTCGTCAATCGCGGCCTCGCCTATAAGGCTGCGGGCCTGACCCGAGAGGGAGATGCCCAGCTCGCAACGGCCCGCAAGGCCGGCGGCAACAACACGGTCGATGCGATCATCGCCGATGGCGGCGGCACGAACCAGGGCGCCGCCGCCATCGCCGCCTTCTCGACCGAAGTCCGCCCCGAGGGCCAGGCGGCGGCAAGCGCAAGCGTCGGCGATCAGCTGGCTGTCCGCAACGAAGCTGCTTCGCCACCGACTCGCACCGCCAACGCCTCGCCGACTGCGTGGAGCACCTCCGTTTCCGACGACCAGCAACCCAGCAGCGCGAGCAGCGGCAACCGTCTCACGCGCTGGTTCGGCTCCGTGACCGGCTCATCATCCGCACCGGCGCCCCCTCCCGAGCCCACGCCGGCGCCGCAGGCCGCAGCCCCGTCGCCGAAGCCGGCGGCACCGCCACCCTCGGCAGCCGCGGCGAGCTCGAGTTGGTCGACAACGACCGAGACGCAAGAAGCCTCGGCCAGCGCGAGCAGCGGCGAAAGCGGCAGCCGTTGGTCGCGCCTGTTCAACCGCAGCGCCGAAGCCGAGCCTCAAGCGCAACCGGCCGCGGCGCCATCCGCCGCCGGTGGCGGCTTCCAGCTGCAACTCGCAACCAGCCGCTCAGAGGGCGAAGCCAAGGCGCTGTGGAAGAAGGTCTCGGCGAACGTCGCCGGCGCTCAACCGCAAATCGAGAGGGTCGATATCGGCAATTTCGGCACCTTCTGGAGCCTCCGCATCGGACCCTTCCCGGACAAGGCGGAAAGCCTTAAAGTCTGCAACGCCCTGAAGCGGAGCGGGATCGATTGCTCTCCCGTCACGCCTTAAGGGCGATTTCCCGCACCGCGTCGAGGCCGCGTAGTGTCTACGCAGAATTTCCGCTATTCCGTTTGAACCCATGAAAAGCAAAGACAAGTCCGCAGCGGAGGAAGAGAGCCTGGCGTCGGAGGACAAGCTCGTCTTGCTCCCAGGCGCGGAAGAAGAGCCTGCCTCGTCGCATATTGGGGCGCGGCTGCGCGGTTATTTCCTGACCGGCCTCATTGTCGTCGGCCCCGTCGCCATCACGCTTTACGTGGTGTGGTGGTTCATCAACCTGGTCGATGCCTGGGTGAAGCCGATCATCCCCAAGACTTATCTGCCGGAGACCTATCTTCCCTTCAATGTGCCCGGTGTCGGCCTCATCGTCGGCATCGTCGGTCTGATGGTGGTCGGCGCGCTGACCGCCAATCTGTTCGGCCGCACCATCGTCAGCAACGGCGAAATGATGCTCGACCGCATGCCGGTGGTCCGCGGCGTCTACCGCCTGGTCAAGCAGATCTTCACCACGGTGTTCTCCAAGAGCGGCACCTCGTTCAAGCGCGTGGGGCTGATCGAGTTTCCCCGGCGTGGGCTTTACTGCATCGTCTTCCTTGCCGGCGATCCGCCGCTGGAGATCGAGGAAAAGATCGGCGGCGGCAACCCGCTCATCACCGTGTTCATGCCGAACGGTCCGAACCCCACCACCGGCTTCATCGTCTTCGTGCAAGCAAGCGAGGTGATCCCGCTCGATCTCGCCGTCGAGGACGCAGCGAAGCTGGTTGTCTCAGCCGGTCTGGTCGGACCCGACGCGCAGCAGGAAGAATTGCGCAAGCTGGTCAAGGCAAGGCCCGCCAAGCCGGTGCCCGAGGAAGAGCCGGTTGTTTAGCCGGCGCGCATCAGCTTGATCGCGTCGTCACGCTCGAACAGATAGAGCAGCAGCCTCAGCGTCTCGGCAGCTTCGCCCTTAAGCTCCGGATCGCGCGCTAAGCGAAGCCGCGCATCGTCGCGCGCCGCCTGCAACAAAGCTTCGTGCTCGGGCAGGCTGGCAATGCGGAACAGCGGCAGCCCGCTTTGTCGCGTGCCGAGCACTTCGCCGCCGCCTCTGAGCCGCAAATCCTCCTCGGCGATGACAAACCCGTCCTCGGTGCTGCGCATCACGTTCAGCCGCTCGCGCGCAGCGTCAGACAAAGGCTGCCGATAGAGCAGGATACAAGACGACTCCTTGGCGCCGCGTCCCACCCGGCCACGCAGCTGGTGCAACTGGGCCAGTCCGAAGCGCTCGGCATGATCGATGATCATGATGGAGGCGTTCGGCACGTCGACGCCGACCTCGATGACGGTGGTCGAGACCAGGATCGACAGCGCGCCCGAGGCGAACGCGGCCATGACGCGATCCTTGTCCTTGCCGGCGAGTTTGCCATGCACCAGCCCGACCCGCTCGCCGAAGCGTGCGCGAAGCTCGGCATGGCGCTCCTCCGCCGCGGCGATGTCCAACACCTCGGACTCGGCGACCAGTGGGCAGACCCAATAGATCTGCGCGCCCGAGGCTACTGCGCGCTCGATCCCGGCGATCACCTCGTCCAGCCGCTCGAGCGGAACGATGCGGGTCGCGATCGGCTTGCGACCAGGTGGCTTCTCGTCGAGCCGCGACACATCCATGTCACCATAACTCGTGAGCAGCAGCGTGCGCGGGATCGGCGTCGCCGTCATCACCAGAAGTTCAGCGCCGCTGCCCGAGCCTTTCTCTTGCAACGCCAGCCGCTGATGCACGCCGAATCTGTGCTGCTCGTCGATCACGACCAAGCCGAGATCCTTGAAGACGATATGCTCCTGAAACAGGGCATGCGTGCCGATGAGAATGTCGATACGTCCACCTTCGAGCGCATCGACGATCTCCGCGCGCTCGCGGCCTCGTTCGCGCCCGGTGAGGAGCGCTATGCGCAAGTCCGCGGCAGCACCGAACGTGCTGATGGTCGCCAGATGTTGCCGCGCGAGCAGCTCGGTCGGCGCCATCAGCGCGGCTTGCGCACCAGCCTCGACGGCGGTGGCCATGGCGAGCAGCGCGACGACGGTCTTGCCGCTGCCGACATCGCCTTGTAGGAGACGCAGCATACGTTGCGGATTTGCGAGATCGGCATCGATCTCGGCCAGGGCAAGGGTCTGCGCGCCAGTCAGCTTGAAGGGCAGGGCGTTGAGGATCGCGTCGCGCATCCTACCCGCTCCAGCGAGGCGCCGCCCCGCACGCCGCTTGAGCCGGGCACGGATCACGGCGAGCGCGAGCTGATTGGCGAGCAGCTCGTCATAAGCAAGCCGCGCCCGGGCTGGCGCCGACGGCAGAAGATCGGCTTCGGCCTCAGGGGCGTGCAGGCGCGCAAGCGCCTCGGCAAAAGACGGCCACACCTGCTTCGCCAGGAAGGCCGCGTCCATCCATTCCGGCAGAGACGGCAGGTGTTGAAGCGCCTCGCCGATGGCCTTGCGCAGCGTCGTATTGGTGAGACCGGCGGTCAGCGGGTAGACCGGCTCATGCAACGGCAGCATCGCCGCGCCGGCCTCAGCGCCGTCGAGCCTCGCCACATGATCGGGATGCGGCATTTGCAGCCAGCCGTCATACGACTCGAGCTTGCCGGAGATCAGGCGCCGGCTTCCCTCCGGCAGCAGGCGCTTGAGATAGGCAGGGTCAGCATTGAAATAGACGAGCTCGAGCGCTGCCCCGGCCTGATCCTCGACCAGCACGCGATAGGGACCGAAGCGGGCGCCGCGCCGTCTCCCGCCGCCGCCCGGCCGATGCTCGGTCACCGTGACTTCGAGCGTGGCAAGCTCGCCGACCTTGGCGTCGGTTATGCGTGGCGCGATGGGCCGATCGATCACCGAGACCGGCAAATGCCACAAGAGGTCGATCACCCGCGCATGCCCGCCTTCGTGGCGGGGCGCCAGCAGCTTATTCAACAACCCCTCGACCTTGGGCCCCACGCCCTTCAAGGAGCGCACCGTCGCGAACAGAGGCGCTAACCTAGCGGGCCGCATGGAAGACATGGCACGTAAGATACCTTCATTGTCATCGCCCGGCTTGACCGGGCGATGCAGTAATCACCACTTTAGGTTACTTGAGACGACGGGGGTTACTGGATGCCCGCCCGCGCGGGCATGACAATTGTGGAGACGTGAGCCAGCAAAACTTGACAGGCTTGGCGAGCTCGCTCTAACCCAACGCTTGCGGCACTGGAAAGCAGATTTAATGTTTGGGGGTAAACCCCGCAGAAATGCACTAACAAAAATCGTTGAAAATTGGTTGTTTTTAAGTCCGTGTTAGCCCATATTTAGCCCATCGTTGCTTGCCTGGTGTTAGCCGGGCTAACGGGAAAAGAGGGGCACATGGCACGGCGCAAGGCACTCACAGACGATGAGTGTTTTTCAGGTTAGTTACTTGCAGGTCGGTTATTGCCTAAGCGAGTCCGCAGAACTCGCTGCGGTGAGAGATCGGATAGGGTCATTAGCGGACATTAGAGTGCGAGATCAGCGATGTCCGCTTTGCCCCCAAAAGCGGACATTCGCTCAGCGCATTGAGCATGTCCGCTTTGTGCCAGAAGCGGACATTTGGCAGCGTAAACGGGCCGCCGCGAGCCCCTAAAGGCCGGACGGTATCCGGTGTGCACCAGTTTGCTTCACCGGCATTCCGCACGGCCGCCAAAATTCTGCTGCGTTTGCCGCCATACTCAAGAAGAGGGAAATCATCGATATTCCTCAATGCGGCTAGACGGATCGCTTGGATTTGCTCGAAGCACCAAAAACGAGCACTAGCAATTCCCTGGTGGGCTGATCCTGCTGGTCTGCATACGTTGAGGGAGGGGGGATCCCATGACACCTATCCGCATGCTTGCTATTTCGATCAGTTGCTCAACGCTGCTTTGCGCCGGTGCTTGGCCGAGCACGCCCGCCTCGGCGCAGGTGGTGGAGCGCGGTGTAGAAGGCGCGGCAGTAGGCGCGATCATCGGCGGTATTGTTGGCGGTGGCAGGGGCGCAGCGACTGGTGCCGCAATCGGCGGTGGTGTTGGGGTGCTCAGTGGTGCGGCCGAGGCGAATGCGCGGGCGCACGGCTACTATGGTCCGCCCCCTCCAGGCTATTACGGCCCGCCGCCCCGTCGCTACTACGGTCCGCCACATGCTCGCTATTACGGTCCGCCGCCGCCGCGCGCCGCTGTCGCGGTATCAATCAGTACCGCTCCGCCGCCTCTTCCGCTTTACGAGCAGCCGCTGTGTCCGGGCCCGGGCTACATATGGACACCAGGTTATTGGGGGTACGCGGCAGGTGGTTATTACTGGGTACCTGGCACCTGGGTTCTTCCGCCGGCTGTCGGCCTAGTTTGGACTCCCGGTTATTGGGGGTATGACGGTCGCCGCTATGATTGGCACGCCGGATATTGGGGGCCGCATGTCGGCTACTACGGCGGCATCAACTACGGCTTCGGTTATTCCGGCGCTGGCTACGAGGGGGGATACTGGGACAACGGGGTATTCTTCTACAACACCGCCGTTACAAGGGTGGATACCACCGTCATCAGCAACACCTACAACAAGACGGTCGTCAACACAGTGACGGTGAACAAGGTCAGCTTCAATGGCCCCCGCGGAAGTACAGCCCAACCGACGGCTCAAGAACTGGCTTGGTCTCACGAACAACACACTGCGCCGACGGCACTGCAAGTTAAGCATCAGCGCACCGCAAGCACTAATCGCGCTCTCTTTGCTTCCGTGAACCACGGTAATCCGCTCGTAGCGGCAACCGCCAAGCCTGGGGTGTTGAAGGGACCCGACGCTGTCGGGCCGAAAGGGCTCGTAGCGACAAACAACCCGACCGTGGGTCAGGGGGCAACTGGCCAAGGCAGTCTAGACGGGGCGCAGCACCGACCTGACCAAAAGCCTCTTCCGCATGGCCCGGATAAGAGGCCTCCTTTGGCGAACGGGAAACCTGCGCCCGACGGCGGGAAACATGCTCCGGGTGAGTCGCACGGTCCCGGTGGTGCTTCTGCTAGCGGAGAAACTGGACCCGATGGCGGGAAACATGCTCTGGGTGGGCCGCACGGTCCTGGTGGTGCTTTTGCTAACGGAGAAGCGGGACCGAAGGGCGGGGCTTATGCACCTGGTTCGCATGGCCCGACGGGGGCGACACATGGTGGCACGCCCGTCGCAAAAGACGGATCTGGACCGCACGGCAAAAAGAACAAGGATGACAAAGATAATCGTCCTGAGGCTCAGGGCATGTAACGTTTAGGCATCCGGTGAGACATGAGCGGCGGTACGAAAGGGGGCTTCTTGCACTTCTTGCAGCGCCTATTCAGCCTCGGCGGCAATAAACAGCCGGCTCAGCCTGCTACGAAGAACCGCCCGTCACATGCGCCCAAGCGCAAGCCCCCCGACAAGTCTGATCGCGGCTCGGGGGGCGCCTGACCGTAGAATTTTTCTTATTGTGATGTGACTGCTTAGAGATGGGACCCTTTGCGTTGGTGCTGACGGCAAGGGTGGTAAGGATGCTTGTCCTTAAGCATAGGAAGAGGTGCGTCAAGCATATTTCTGCTACCTCCCCGGGTCCCTAGGGGTGTCAGGGGTGTGGGAAGGGATGGGGCGCCTACGGTACGTACACAGCTAGAGGGCCCGCGCTCGACGGCTGGGGGGGTGGGCTTGGCATTGGGCGCGCCTGCCACGTACCCCGCTAACGTACCCCTTATAGGTACGAAGCAAACCAGATCGGGACAGAACTTAAGCGCAAACAGCCCATTGATTTTTGTAGTCCGGGTCAAGTGCGACAAGTCATCACTGCGGCATCCTCGCGAGTGACCGGACGCCGCAGTATTGCGTCACAGCACGGCGTTATTATCACTGTTGATGGGCTCCCCCATCATCGTAGCCCCAAACGGACCGGAAGAAGCCCCGCAATCGGTGTTGTCCCCGTCACCATCGGGGCTTCTTCTTCACGCCTCATAAAGAGTTACCAGCTGTTAATCGTCACGCGTCATTTTGGCGTAATGGCCCTGACGCCTGAACAACACGCACAGATTGCGGCGGTCTTCGATAAGTGCGCAGCCGACCATATGGTGCCGCCGCCACAGAGCGCAGCATTTGCCCGAAAGGCGATGTTTCGCATGCTTGCTCGCTTGGGAGCCAAGCCAAAATCAGCCCCGACACCCCGCACGCCCCAAAAAGCTTCCGACTCTGCGAACGAGAGTAGCACTACCCTAGGCAATCCCGAATGTCTCAGCGGCGCGGCATCTATTTGCGTGGCAGCACCGTCGATAGCTTGGCGATATTGCTGGCGATGCGCCGTGCCTCATCCATTGTCAGCACCTTCGCAGTATCAGCATCGACCCACCCGTTCGCCTCACCGAGGGATGAAGCACTGGGCAATGGTCGGCGATCCATAGCATGCAGACTCTTTGGTAGGGTCAATGCGATAGCCTGCGGCGATCATACAGGTGACGACGTACTCCGACGCGCGAATGTACTCTCCGCTGGGTCTGTACAGCTCGATCGCTTTCAACTTGCAATTCGCCAGCAGAGCCGACTTATCTTGCGCCAAAAGGAGCGTCGGCGCTATCAGCGCGATAACGGCGCTGAAGACGCAGCTTACTCGTTGCGATGTGCTCATTTGATTGCCCCCGACACGCTAAGCATAAGGAGCGCCGACCGAAGCCGACGCATGCCAAGGTTGCGCTGGGCTAAGACTTTAAGCTACTCGCCCGCGCGGCGGTGAAGGTTTCTCGACAGGAAACTCTTCCCCCAAAGCGTCCAGAAATCTCTTGCTTGCTTCTAGCTCTCGCGCAAGACAACTCCAGCTTTCCGCCAATCTCAGGAAATTGTCTTTGGCGAGGGGCGATGTCGCAGCCGCTGCGTGCTCTAAGCAGCACCTAGCGTGCTCTCTGCACTCTTTTGGATCGCCAGGCATGTGGCCCTCCATATCTTACTAACGGATTATCGATTCCAAAAAGGCGGGTGAGATTCAAGGCCCCTAGTGTGCGGCGCAAAATACGCACCGGGGCAAAAAGAGCCCCGCAGTTCATTGCGCGGGGCCAGTTTCGGAACTGGAGATCGCTGAACTATAACGATGACAGGGAGGATGTCTCAGCCGAACTCAATAGAAACGCACTACAGGTTCTACGATCCGATAGAAGCTCAAATAAACTCGGACAGCATAATCAGAATGCCGACGATGGCTAAGACTGCGCCGACGAACATCACTAGTTCGGCATAGGGACTGTCCATGCCCCGCCTAACTCGCCCGCCCGATCGAGGTTTCGCTACGATTTCGCGCACGCAAATGCGGTTTTGCAACGCACACTGACTATCTGAACTACTGCAAAGAGTTGGTTTCCGATGGAGGCAGCCATGGGCTCTTTTAAGATCGCAGCGCATTTGATCCCCTCGATTTAGAAATCATCGACTTGGTTTACGAGGTCGCTTCGAAGCAGATTCAGCCCGCGAACTATCCCGCGACATAGCGCAGGACGAAGAGCTGCAAGATTCGCTGCGCAAGAGTGTCTTCACCCTCGCTGGCAACGGCGAGGATGATTTCGACACTCTGCTCGACAGAGTGCTTGCGAGCCAACCGAAGCCATTCAGGCCCGAGCCGACTGATAGAGACTACGTTTAAGTAAAAGGCCGCCCGCCGAAGCCGACTAACCGCCTCCTTCTGGAAAATCCAGTTCCAACTCTGTCGTCGCGCCTAGCAGCCCCGGCAGCTTGGCGGATGTTGGTCGCGATGCGGCGCGCTTCATCCATCGTCAGCGCCTTCGCGGTTTCAGCGCCAGCGAGTGTGTCGCGCGCGCGCAGACATAGGCCAGCGCCTGACCGTTGGCGTCTATGACTTTATAGCCGCCGGGTGTCTGCTCGATAGTCCATGGCGGAGGGAAGCGCCTCATGCTCGCCGGAGGTCAACGGCCCGCGTTTTTGTCGTACTCAACACACATGCCTTCATTCCATTCCACACACCTGCGGTAGGCGCGTTGGCGGACAGGGGGAGTGGTCCGCAACATGCAGATGCCATTTGCCCCGCATCGTGGACAGCGCCATATTCGTACCTGATTTTTAAGGTCGCACGGTTGGCCGTCGGCTATGTGCGTGACCCTGGCATCTGGCTCATGAAGCGGCGCGGGCGACATTGCCTCTGCCGACGTTGCAATGCCTAAGGCAAAGGCGACACTGATCGACAATCTGATCATTGTTTACTCCCCTACGAGCGGCCCAGCGCCGAAGACTCCGCTCGTCTCTCCTAGCCACCGCCCGATGGGCTGGACGGCGTACCAGTCTTCGGTGCAGAAGGGGAGATCGATCCCACGCTACCGGGTGCCGAAGTGTTTGAATCGGGCAACGGGGAGATTGATCCTGTGGGATTGTTCAAACCCGTGACTCCCGGGGATACGCCAACGTTGGGCGTCGAGTAGCCCAGTCCCTGGCCAGCTGACATAGGCTGAAGCGATTGATACGGCACACTGCCGATAGCACCGGGGTTAGTGCCGATAGCACCGGGGTTAGTGGGGATCGCACCTGCGTTAGTGCCTTGCGCTAACGCCGCTGTCGCGCCGAGCAATGTGCCCGCGGTGATGATTGTTATTGCCGTAGTTTTCATGAGGCTGACCTCCAACGCTTACAAACTCAACTGGGTCACAATTTCCAGGACGGCCCGGCAACGCACGGCTCTCGGCTCGGAAAGCCGGTATGCCGGGCCTAACCATCCTTTTGGTTGCGGCCGAGGGATGGCTAGAGGAACAACAATCGCGATGAAAGGCAGTTCCCGGAACAGGCGGCCCCGGCACTCAGCGCGATACGGGGGTCATACGAATGGCACCCGAGCCTAAGCAGCCTTGCAGGGGAACAAGGGTCCAGCTGGTTATGGTGATTCTACCAAACCAATAAGCGGTGTTTCGGTGAGCGGCTTGTCGGATGCATTGAGTGCACCTGGACTTGGCCCGATAGCCACAACGAAAATATCTCAATGGCAGTGTCCCCAAGACGACTGAGCAAGCCGTTATAATCGGTCGGTCGCTGCCGGAACTTTCTGGGCAAACATAAGGTTCTATCTCGCGAGACTCGCTTCATTTCTGGGCAATGCAAGGAGTGCTCGCATGACTAATCCATCCCGAGCGACCCAAAAAGGCGTTTGCCGCCGTTCGCTATTGAAGAGCGTACCCATGATTGCGGGGGCCATCATCTCGACGAACGCGATGGCGGAGAGCTTGTTCGCGCAAACCAAACTCACCCACGAAGCCGCCAAATATCAGGACAGTCCCAAAGACGGTCAGCAGTGCTCGGGTTGCGTTCAGTTCGTGGCACCAGCTTCCTGCAAAGTAGTCGAGGATCCAGTCGCTGCGAGCGGGTGGTGCCAACTCTTCATCGCCAAGCCAGCCTAAGGTTCATCTCCCAAGCAGCGCGGTTCCGATCTGATAGCAACCTTCAGGTTGTGCGGAAACCGTCCAAATGCACACCCTGCTAGCGGCCCGGTGCCACTGGGCGCGAACCTCGCGGCACCAGGCCATTGGCTTGATCACGGCTGGGGTTCTCTTGTCCGACCAACAATCATGCGTTCCCGCAATGAGTGGATGAGTGATGCCTTGGCGAGCTGGCCCGAAGACCCGGTCGTGCGATCTTAGCCACGACCGAGCGCCCGTCGCACGGCACACTAAATCAGTTCTGCCGCGGAGGCTGCTCTTCCGTTGTGGGAGCAAGCAGAAGTTCCATGAGGTAGTCAAACTTCTGCTCCATCGCCTTCAGGCGAAGCCACATACCCAACAACTGGAAGCAAGCGAAGATTGCGGCCAAGAAAACAACCGTGAGCATGGCAAACCCCCTGTGTGTATTTACTCCTGATTGGGTTAGCCAAGTCTGAACCGCCAGGCGGTTGGGTCGAATATCAAGTCACGCTTGAGCGGGGTACGGAGGCGTTTGACCTCAGGTAGCGGGGTTCGCTCATCAACACCTGGAGGCCGAGGTAGATCGGCTTAAGCCGATGCGTTTGGTCTGATGGCTCTCAGCTACGAAGATCCGCAGCGCGTAGCAAACTTTCGCAAGCCAATCGTCTTTCCGAAGCAGGCGGTTGTCTGATGACATTTACTCCAGAAAAAGACTTGGCCAACCACATTCGCTTTATCGCGGAGTACGACGATGGTTCCGTCGCGCGGCCACTATCGTTCGTTAGGCGATCCAGTGATTGCGAAGGGCGTTGGCTACGGCTTGAGTTGTGTTCGCTGTGTCCAGCTTCACGAGTACCCGCTGGACATGCCATTCGATAGTGCGGTGAGAGAGGTTGAGGAGTTGTCCGATCTCCCATGCCGTCTTTCCGTTAGCAATCCAGGTCAGTACGTCTGTCTCTCGTTCCGTTAGTGGCGACAATGCAGTTCCCCCCCTTCGGTGACCATTTCGAGTGAGCGGATGCATCGTGAATCTCCTTCGGCAGCTTTGGCCCAAGACAATCTTGAGCCTGAGGAGATTCCATCACACCTCTTCAACTAGACGCGGTGGCAATTGCCACATTTTTCGCAATTTATCTGAGGCTTAGGTGCTCGCAGGTTGTCGGAGGCTCGCATCGACATGATTGCCTACCGTAGTGGTGGATAAGCCGTTGTTCACAGCGGTCGCAGGGCCGACCCCCGCCCTAGATCAAGGGCCGGGCAAGATGAGCATTGCCCGCATCGTCGCGCACGAGTGGCAGACAGACGGATATTTGAAGCCGGGGAAGATTGTCGGGCTGCGGTGGCTGCCGCGAGCGGAGTTTGTGCAGAACTAAAGAAGGGCGCTAATTGATTTTGATACCGATGACCATATGGAGTCCGATCCAGACCGCAAAGGCTATCGGCAATGTCAGCCACAACGGCACGCCGAGATACCAGAGAAGGAAGCCCGCGGCGAATGAAACGAGGGCGAGGCCGATACGCTTGCACTCGTCGATCATAGACTTTCGGTTCGTTTGTTCTAATTCTTCTGGGGTCATGCCTGCCCCACAGGAGCATCGAGCCCGGCTCGTTCTGCCCTTGGTTACTCAGCGCGCGTTACCTTAAAGATGAATTTCAAGAACAGCGCGATACCGACAAAGAGCAAAAGCAATTCGAGCGCGCTCGCCCTGAGGTTACAGCAAAAAAAAGGGCCCCGACCGAAGCCGACGCCGACTAACCGCCTCCTTCTGGAAAATCCACTTCCGACTCTTTGGTCGCGCCTAGCAATGCCGGTAGCTTGGCGATATTGCTGGCGATGCGCCGCGCCTCGTCCATCGTCAGCACATTCGCGATGTCAGCGTCAGCGAGCGTCTCGCGCGTGTAGACATAGGCCAGGGCCTGACCGTTGGCGTCCTTCACGACATAGCCGCCGGGTATGCGTTCGGCGAACCACGGCGGCTTGAAGCGGCGAGGCATCGACTATGGTTCCGTGTTGCTTAGCCACCCCAGGGCTGGAAAGCTCATCACGCTTGGGGCAATGCGCGGGTGATTAAAAGGAGTCGATGAGCAACTCATGCTATGCGACCGCTGCGACCAACCGCTGATCGAGATCGACCGCTACGGCGAACGACTTACCGGCTGCATAGAGTGCAATTGCTGGAGAGGCGACAAGAGCGCGTTTATCGTAGAACTGTCAGTGGAGGATATTCAGGCGCTTCGTGAAGCTGGACGCGGGCGCTAAAGTCCGCCGACTCCATTATCTCCTCAACTTCGGTTGCCAGATGGTCCTCGCCAGCGACAAGCAACAATATAGCTGCTTCGATCAGCTTGCTGGACGCGGCCTCAAGTAGCTCCGCTCGCGTCAAGACCCTCTCCTTTTCCGCCGTAGGAGGTTGTCATGCTAACTACACCAATGTGGTTAGTGAGAGGCCTCGCAAAACCCCGCAGCAGAGTTCGTCGGAGGTACTCCTAAAGAGTTAGGTTATTGACACATCATCTGAATATGCGAGCGTAAGTCACCGAATTGCGTCCACAACCTGTTCCTTTTGTACTCTGCGCGCTGAACATGCGACTCGTATCGACAAGGCAGGAGGCTCACTATCGGGGGTACCTCATTGAAGGGTTAAAGCAAGGCGAAGGCCTGCTTATTCGTGTGACTCCGACGAGACTTGGCGTGCCAACTTTAAAGTATTCACGTTTTCGGACCCTACGGGGAAGTTGGGTCAATGCCGTAGGCGTGGCTGCCGGATACATTGATGAGGCGTTCTTAAAGACCCCCCATGTAGACAAAGTGGCCTCATAGTGTGAGGCAAGGGACGCCCGCCGAAGCGACCGACAAGCTGCCCAAAGAAAAGGGACGCCGACCGAAGCCGAAACAAAAAGCCCCGCTAGGGACGGGGCTGAGTTTACGATATGGAGGCTTCCAATACCGAAGCCCCTTAGCCGGACCTTCAAACCAGCGCTGTGGCTTAGGGGCAACGGCTTGCCTTGTTGATCGGCATCGTGGCGGAGGAGAAGGGGCAGATTAGCGCTGGCGTTGGTCCGGCTCTCGATAAAAGACAAAGGGAGCGTCGAGCGTTCTGTTATCGGCAGCAATTCCCAACGCGAGGTGACAAGGCCGTCAGAGCACAATCCATTCGTGGCCGGATGGCTCTGGAAGGGCTTTACGTACCGGCGGGTGCTAGCTGGTATTCGGCGTTTCGTTCAGAGCTTCTAAGCTTCCCAGCCGGCAAGCATGACGATCAGGTAGACGCGCTTGGGCTAGTGGGGCAGTTGCTCGATCAAATGGTGCCAGGACAGAAGTCCAAACAGCCGGAAAAGCCCAAACCGGACAGCGGCTATCGTCCCTTGAGCTTAGGAGAACGACCTCTGGATTGGATGTTGTTTTAGTTCTCCGGGCGCCTTTCGTCGCTCGACCATGGGCGACCCAGCGTGAGCAAACGGTAGCCGATCGCCCAAAGGGATTTCGATCAGAACTGCCAGCGAGCCTTGGAATTCTAGAGCGGTGTCCGAGGTAGCATTGGTCAGTCCGAAGGCGAGAAGCGCAGCTCAGCTTCAGTTTAGCGTCACTACCGCTTGCTAGATTGAGATCAGGACCACGCCGATGACGGCGGCGAAAAGCCCAACGATCTTGTGCCAGGTCATTGGCTCGCCGAGGAACAACACGCCCAGCAGCGAGCCGCCGACGATGAACATACCGTAGATCGGCACCACCACATTGGCGGGACCGAGCGACAGCGCGTGGAACAGCGACGTCACCGCGACTGTTAGCGCGAGGCCACCGGCGATGGCCCAGGCGAGCGTGCCCTTTTCTAGATCGTAGATGAGCGGCTTGAGCTCGCCGCGGAAGCCGACGATGGCGATGACGAAGACGGGAACGATGATGCTCGAAACCGCGAGCACCATGTAAGAGGAAACCTCGCCGCTCCGTTCGGCGAGCTTGGCGAATAGCGTGGTCAAGGAATAGCCAACCATGCCGAGCAGGGCCCAGTAGATGTAGGACTTCATTTCGTTGCTCTCCGTGGCCTTTGGGGTATGCGGCCGACAGAACTTTGCCAATTTAATAACGACGGAGTCCGCAATGCTTACCTGATGGCACATGGTGACACAAAGCAGACATCGAGAAACATGTCCGTATTTGGGGGTAAAGCGGACATCCCCTGATCCGCGCTCGCTAATGTCCGCTAATGACCCAAAGCGGACATGCGGATGGTGATGTCTACAACAACGCCCGCTTCTGCCGAATGCTTCGAGTTGTGCTTAGCGTATGCACTCGCGTCCGGCCCCACGCGATTGAGCGTCAAGATACTCCTTATTCAGATAGTTTCTTTCCAAGAATTCTGACCTGAAATTTTGTGGCGGAGTGGGAATGTCGGGCCGACCCTCAGGCGTGAAGTCCATGAGATTCCAATACGGCCACACTGTATCGACATGATTTGTCTGCCGTTCAGTTGCCCAAAAATGAAAAATCTCTCCATCCTGCTTTCGAAATACGTGCATCACTGGCCATTGCATATCATCGGATTCGCCCTGGCATTTGTAGTCGGCCTGAAATGAAGAATCATAGCCGGAGACCAGAGGAATTTGCGACCATCCGCGGCGTTCGGCCCACGCATTGATTTTGTCGGCCGGGGCTTTGGCAATTCCCACAAACGCGGCATCTTGAGAGATGGAGTACCAGGCGCGATCAAACCCATCCATCAGCGACGTACAGGAAGGACAGGGATGGTCCCAGTTCGGACCGTACATCCATGAATAAAGCAGCAGCGTGTTGTGGTCCACGAATAACTCGGAGAAATTCACACGCTCACCCACTTTCCCATCGTTGGCCCATTGGAAGGCGTAGTCCTCTTTCAACTGACCGCCGGAAGGGAGCTTGCGGCGTTTTGCTGCCACAGATTTTACTTTGTCGACGAGTTCCTGTTCGTCCTTGAGCAATGAGTCGCGCGCGTCGCGATACTCTTTGCTTTCGTTGGGATACCGCAGTTCACTCATGTCGTTTTCCTATAATTGCTATTCGACTTAAATGGCGGCTCAGGACATCCGCAATGACTGGCATCAGGTGAACCGAAAGCGAAATGCACGTCTCTTTCACTGCACCTACAGCATTGGCACGGCGCCGATGGAGACCGCAAGTCCCAAGGCGACAAATGCGACACCGATCGCAGTTGAAGGCTTTGAGGACCTTTTCGACAAAGACCCCAGCGTCAGCAAAAGCATCCAGGCCGAAACTCATAATTCCGGCTACGATAGAAAACCGCGAACAGGCCCCAGCAGCGCGATTAAATCCTTTGCCTGGACGGGTCTTTATGGGCTCGGGCAATATTGCTTGAGCAGGAGTAAGCGGACCCGGCACGCAGTCAACCGCGACCTACGAAGCGGCTTATCGGGGCAACAAATCTCCCCCGAGGCGCGAGCGTCCCATCATACTCATGGCAAAAGCCTTCATGCCACGATCACGCGTGTCATCGGGAGACATGTGGGGGGCTGTACTGACAGATACCATTAATTCGTATTTGGTTGGGGTCCTGGCATGGGCAGACCGGCGGGCTTTTCGGATTTGCGTGATCATGCCGTCCGGCTGATGAAGCGGCGCGGGCGACATGGCCTCTGCCGACGTTGCAACGATGGAGTACCAGGCGCGATCGAACCCATCCATCAGCGACGTACAGGAAGGACAGGGATGGTCCCAGTTCGGACCGTACATCCATGAATAAAGCAGCAGCGTGTTGTGGTCCACGAATAACTCGGAGAATTTCACACGCTCACCCACTTCCCATCGTTGGCCCATTGGAAGGCGTAGTCCTCTTTCAACTGACCGCCGGAAGGGAGCTTGCGGCGTTTTGCTGCCACAGATTTTTCTTCTGAGGCTCCTGTTCGTCCTTGAGCCATGGTTTCGCGCGCGCTCGCGATACTCTTTGCTTTCGTTGGGATACCGCAGTTCACTCATGTAGTTTGTATTAATTGCTATTCGTTTGAGTGGCTCAGGACATCTGCAATGACTGGCATCAGGGCTAACTGAAAAACGGAGATAGTATTACGGCAGCTACGGCGTTGGCACGGCGCCGATGGAGACCGCAAGACAAATGCGACACCGATCGCAGTTGAAATGCCTTGGGGGAGGACCTTTTCGACAAAGACCCCAGCGTCAGCAAAAGCATCCAGGCCAAACTCATAATTCCGGCTACGATAAAAACAGCAAAAACGGCCCAGCAGCACAATCCGATAGCTCACCTCAACGGTCTAACGGCGATCTTGCTTGAGCGAGAATAAGACCCGGCACGCAGGTCAGCCGCGACCTACGAAGCAGCTTATCGGGGCACAAATCTCCCCCGAGGCGCGAGCGTCCCATAGTACTCATGGCAAAAGCCTTCATTCCACCAAATACACACGTGTTGGGATCGGGAGACATGTGGGGGGCTGTACTGGCAGATACCATTGATTCGTATTTGGTTGGGGTCCTGGCATGGGCGGGCTTGGCGGGCTTTTCGGATTTGCGTGATCATGCCGTCCGGCTGATGAAGCGGCGCGGGCGACATGGCCTCTGCCGACGTTGCAACGGCGAAGGCAAAGGCGACACTGATCAACAATCTGATCATTGTGTCCTCCTATAAGCGGCCCGGCACCCTGTCCAGGTGAAGCGTGATAAGGGTGCCGAGCCTAACCAGCCCGAGTGGCGAACCCTGTGGCTGGCTACGGCCATCCTAACACGCCAATAAGCGGCCCAGCACCACCGCGCATTTTCAAACGGCAGTGCTGGACCTCACCAGCCTTGCCCGTTCGAGAAAGTCTGGCTGATGAGAATAACCGGATGTTGGTGGTCAGTGTTCCACCCAATCAGCGGCCCGGCAACCCACGGCTCTCGATGCTGAAAGAGCCGGTATGCCGGGCCTGAAGCAGTGAAGCGCCGACCTGGAAAGCTCATCCGCTTCGCAAAAAGCGCGGGTGACTAAGAAGAGTCGTTAGTCGTTTGGTTTCTTAATTCGCGTTTTTAGTGAACGCGGGTGGGTGATTCGGTGTTTATGAAGGCGAGGCGAAACGCCTTGCTCCAGGAGGAACCCATGAAGAAATATTTCATCGCAGCGGCTCTGATCGTTGGCTTCGCAACTCCCGCCCTCGCGGACGAGATTTTCGTGATGCTCGATATGTCAACGAAGAAATGCGTGACGATGGCGACTAATCCCAACGATACGAAGAAGTACAAGATGCTGGGTAAATACCCCACGCAGGGCGAGGCCGAAACTGCGATGCACACAATGACCGAGTGCAAGTAGCTTTCTGGCGGAGAGCAAACTGAGATGGAGGCCCGGCCTTATCAGACCGGGCCTTCTTTCTGGTTGACCATTCAGGTGCTGCATGGCCTATGCCATCGCATGAGTGACCGCAAAGCCCTTGCCCGCGCCATAGCAGCGCGGACCACGCCACGCTTCATCGAGATCAAAAATGAGAAGCGGGACCGCAGGCCGATTCGTGATTGGCCCCGACGAGATGCGCTTGGTAGAGAAAGAGCGAAAGCGGCTATTGCGTCTCCTGATCGAAGACTAGCGGCCGACCTAAAAGGACGCCGACCGAAGCCGACGCCTCACACGACCCAGCCCCAGTCGAGCTCTCTCGCCTTGTCGTCGGCGAGCCTCCAGGCGAGAGCGAGGAACTCTGACACCCTCATTTCAACGCGCGGATCGTCTCTGTCCGAAATGTACTTTGCGAGCAGCTGAGGAGATTTTCTTATTTGTAGTACGTGACAGAATAGTGTGACCCGGGAAGCGTCACGACGATCTCGTCGTCAACCACCTGGACGCTGAATTCCGAGTTGGCCGTCATGATATGGTTCTCTGCGATGCCGCTATTCGGCCAAATCGAACTCCTGGCGAAGCCGAGTGGTGATTTCCGCGAGCCTCTCTTTGCAGTCGATAGTGAGTTGCGGCCCATCGCGGACTAGTACGGCGTCCCACGCAACGCCCGTCCGCCTAATTACTTCTACCCCGGCACTCTCGCACTCCGGATGTTCGCGAAGTTCAGCGGTGATCATGCTTTCGAGTTCCGCAGCGGTCTTCACCGACTTCTGAGACATTCGAACCCTCCTGATTAAAAGCGCAAGCCTAACATCGAAAATAAAAAAGGCGCGCCGAAGCGAGCGCCATCTTAGCCTATGCTGGTGGGAGCTGAGACAGACCGCATGTCGGAACCTGAGGAGCTGGCCGAAGTTACTTGGGGCTGGCAACCTACGGAAGAGAAATGACCAGTTCTGACACTCTCTACGTCTTTCTGTTTGTTGCGGTGTTCCCAGCGCTATGGATATTAGCGAGGGTTCTCGATCGCGTAGTGCCGGACAACTCCGAGCACCACTCGCCTCGCCAAGAGCGAGAGCGCAAGCAGGAGCCTGAAGCGCCTTAGCGGGGTGGTGAAAGGGCGCCGACCGAAGCCGACGCCCCCTGGAACTTAAGGCTCGGCCGCTCGTTGACTAACCCGTGGCGAAAGCGCAACTCACTGCGCAAGCGAACTGCCGCCGCATGAGTTAAAGGGGCGCCAACTCTCGTGGCGCCCTTTAGTTTTGTAATCTCCCGGTACGAGGATTAGGCGGCATGGGTCGTCGCTGCCATAACTGCGGGCAAGAGCTTGTCGAGATCGACAATGACGGTTTGCACCTGACCGGATGCCTGTCATGCAATCAATGGGCTGCAGCCGGTGCCAAGCGGTGGGTGCGGCTTTCGGAGGCAGATCTCCGCGCGCTACATCAGTTGCGACATGGGGGCTATAAGTAGGGCACCGACTGAAGCCAAGAAAAAGCTCCGGACTTAGGCAGCGCCGAAAACCGCCATCTCTAAGTCTCTGTCGGCCGAGGATGCAGGCGCAGGATCGCTTCGCGTGGCCTTCGGCTTTGCGTCCTGATGATCCATTTCTTCAGGTGCTAGCTCGCTAACTACAACGCCCAATCGATTTGAGAAGTCGAAGTCCGCAAGTCTGTACATGGTCATCCCCCTTTGACACAGCCCCGGCCTGGAGGTGTCAGCTCAGACCGGGGCCGCGTCCAAATTCAGACGATTTGAAAAGTGCGAGTTACCGTGGTCTCTGCCTCCCCGAGTCGGTCCAGGCAGCCACCCCGCACGAGCGTCGTGTTAGCACTGCGGCCAACGATTCGCTGTAGCCTCTGAGGCACATCAAAAACAAAAAGCCCCGCTAGGGACGGGGCTGAGTTTGCATTGTGGAGACAACTCGGAAGACGCAATCATAGAGGCGTTGTCGCAGATTGGGTGTGGTTGGCCTGCAACAAAAGAAGCCCCGGCTATACTCATGCGCGGGGCTCAGAAAACGGGTTGCGTGCGGCCCAACGGGTCAGTCAAACCGCGCGTCTTAAAACGTCGGCTTGGCGCCATGGTTCCAGGAAAAGGACACCGGGCCGAGGCCGACAACCAACCTTCATGCTAAGCTCCAATCATGTCCCGATTCGAAATTTTGAACCTTTTCCTATTTGTCGGGGTATTTCCGGCGCTTTGGATAACGGCTGCGGTGTTGGATAGGTTCTTGCCGTCTGATTCCAGTAACTACTCGGCTGAACGGAAGCGGTCAGGGGAGCGTGACCCGCTTTAGCGAGCTTTCGGGTGGCCGCCGCGACCATAAAAGGCGCCGACCGAAGCCCAAATGCCTCTACAAGAAGCGAGTGACTGCGCAACCACAATCCAAATGAAAAGAGCGCCGACCGAAGCCGACGCCTTCGTCAGTTCTTTCCAAGGAACCACAGCGCCCACCAGACGACGGCAATCGCCATCAAGAAGCCTGTGAGAGCGCCGATCAAAAAGATCGTCACGCTTCTTCCCTCGATGCGGCGCCAATGCGCGAAGAGGCGTCCGAGCAGCGATGGACGAGGCTAGGCCCGGACGCTCACCCCGCCACTTGCGCGAACCACACGCAGTGGCAAAGGGGTTTAGTGTGATCCCCGTTCTATCCTTTCAGTGCCATGCGATTGAGGGCCAATTAATTGTGAGACCGTGCCATCGGTCAGGGAAATCGCCATTGCGATTGTGCGCCGCACGGCTACGGTCTTGACACCTTTTTCAGCCCTCGGAATCAATTAGAGGGCCATACGGAGGTGCCAATGCCTGGCGATCCAAAAGAATGCCGCGACCACGCCAAGCATTGCTTGGAGATAGCGGCGACTTCCCCGTCTCCGCTCACCAAGGCGAAGTTCGAAGATCTAGCGCAAACATGGATGCGACTAGCGACGGACCTAGAACACGCCAAGCGCCTAGTCGATGAGTGGGGCAAACCTGAGCCCAAGAAGACTGCATAAAAATGGGCCGTGATGAGTAAGGACCTAAAACGCATTCAGCAGCACGCGCGTGAACTAGCTCGCTCAGGCAAGTTCGTCGGCTCACGGGCGGTTGCATTTGAGCTGCAGTTTGAGCCCGGGTACGCGCAAGCATCCGGATGGCTTCACAATCCCGAAACGCAAGAAGAGTTGGATCGCCTCTGCGCCGAGGCGAGAATGCGCATCAGCCGGACCGATCCTCAAGCAGCCTAACTTGGCGCACTCATTTGCGTGGTAGCAGCGCTGGCAGCTTGGCGATGTTGGACGCTACGCGGCGAGCTTCGTACATCTCAGCACATTCGCGATGTCAGCGTCAGCCCGTGTCTCGCGCGCATAGACATAGGCCAGGGCATGACCGTTGGCGTCGTTGACTATGGCCGGAAGGGCCAGCACGCGCCCAATGATAGCCGAAACCGAAATGGGCCGCCGTTAGTTGTTACAATGAAGCTAATCTGGCCCATCCATCGTCAAACACACAGAAAAGGAGAGTTCACATGAAGAGGCTTCTCGTGGCGTTCGTTACTTTGGCCGTTGCAACCGCCTTCACCGCTCCCGCCTTTGCTGGGATACTAGACGCAAAGGACAAGGCTGAGTGCGAGAAGGCTGGTGGCGTCTGGGTCGAGAAGGACAACAAATGCGGGGCCAAGAAAGACTAGAAGAGACAGAGGCATGATTTTATAGCCGCCAGGTATCTGTTCGACAGTCCATGGCAGGGGAAAGTGGCGGCGCATGGGAAGTCGGTGGCCCTTCCAAATAAGTTAGGGGCGACCCGAAGGCCGCCCCGTCCTAATGCCCGAAACCGGTTCGGGTGTGTCAATACCATCGACGGCAAACGTGCCCTGCACCCCATACCGCGCACCTGCGCACTTGGCGTTTGGTGGTTCTGGCCACGCAGACACCATGAATTCTTACCCTACCCGCGCCGCATGCTTCGCGGACTTGCGTGATCATGCCGTCCGGCTGATGAAGCGGCATGGGCGACATAGCCTGCGCGGATGTTGCGAGGGCCAAGGCAAAGGCAGCGAAAGCGATCAGTCTGATCATTTCTTCTCTCCTAGTTTTCCGCCTGTGTGTTGAAACGCGACCGTGTCCTTTAAAAGAAGAAGCCCCAGAGACGGGGGACTCGGGGCTTCTTCGGTTCCATGCGGGGGAACCGTGATGGGGAGGGATTGCCCATCACCTGCGCTCTAATACTAGAGCATCGACTTTGGTTCAGCTGTGCGACACAACGGCCCGGCGCCGGAGAGGCTCCTCTCTAGCGCCGGGCCTAACCATCCGTTGGTTGCGGCCGAGGGATGGTTAGAGGAACAACAATCGCGATGAAGGGTAGTTCCCGCGCAGCCCGACACCCGTTACAGACCTGCACAGGAGAGGACGGGTGCCGAGCCTAACCATCCATCGACACCCACCAAGGATCGTGGATGGCTAACACGAGAACCATCGTTGGATTGAACTGTTCCACCCAATCAGCGGCCCAGCGCGGAGCGGCCATCCACGGAACGCTCGACGCCGGGCCTAACCGCGCAAGGTGCTCTGGCCCTGGACGGCTACGGATGACAACACTGGCGATGGGGGGCAGTTCCGAAGTAATGCGGCCCGACGCGCACAGTCATTTGGCGGACCTCTGCGCGCCGAGCCTACCAACCGAGGAGGCCTTGTTCCAGGTTGGTAGCTCCATTTTACCTATGCTCCGGGCCTCGCCAAGCTTTCTGCTGGGACCTTAATCCCAACGATCCCATCGCCGAGGGAAAACCCAGACGGCCCGAATCGAATTATCATATCGCTTCGAGCTGGGACTGCGCGATGAGACTGCTGGACCTGATCAGAAGAGAGAAGGTGACTGTCACGGTGGCAGGAGATGTTCTTGTGGTCACGATGGCGGGCACAGACTTCGAAATTACCTATAAGAAGACGGATGAAAACCGACTCGTAGCCTGCTCCTTCCGCGGACGGAACCTTCAGGATGAAAGACGCGGGGTCAGCTTTCCAAGGTTTTTGGGCTTAGCTTGGACGGCCGCAAACGACAAAGCTAGACAGATCGGCTGGCTCCGTTAGACCGTCTGCTGCCTCTAGCACGCCGTGCCGTAGGGCTTAACCAGGCCGAGCTTGCGAGAGCGGCGGGAATTCACTGACGGAGCGTTACGCTGGTCGCCCTGAGACGATTGCTGCCATGCGTAAGGCGCTAGAGAAGGCTGGTGTGCAGTTCACTAGCGGCAAGGGGCCAGGGGTGAGGCTAAGGGGCTCATTAAATTAGCCCGGCTGTTAGCCCGATCTTAAACAAACGTTGAATTGCAAGGAATTCTTGCCCACTGACACCTGAAAGCAGATTTAATGTCCAGCGATCTTGGCATGCGCCGCCGCCGGGCGCTGTGGCGGGCGACGCATCGCGGCTCAAAGGAGATGGACTTCCTGCTCGGCCGCTACGCCGAACACACCCTCGACGGAATGAACGCCTCCGAGATTGCCGTGTTCGAGCGGCTGATCGAGGCCCCCGACCCGGCGATCGAGAGTTGCGTTCTGGAAGGCTACTCGCTCGGCGAGGCCGACCTGGACGAACTGATCGAGCGCCTCAGGCGTTTCCACGGCCTCGCCCCGACTGACTGACCGAGACGACGCTTCAATCAATGTCACCTGCAAAATTTCCATCCTTGCCTGTCGATGGTTTGCTCAAGACCGGGCGCGCGATCGCCGGCGGCGTGCCCGAAGGGCTCGATGCGCTCCTGCTTGGGCAGATTGCGCGTCATGCAGGCGAGGGGGGCGTCAGGCCGATCTTGCATGTCGCGCGGGACGCCAACAGGCTCGCCACGCTGGAGGAAGCGCTCCGCTTCTTCGCGCCTGACCTGGAAGCATTAGTCTTCCCCGCCTGGGACGGCGTGCCCTACGACCGCGTGGCGCCCAACGGCGAGACCATCGCGCGGCGCATCGCCACGCTTGCCGCGCTCACGGCACGCGCACCCGACGATCGCAAGCCGCTCATCGTGCTGACTACGGTCAATGCGCTGCTGCAGAAGGTCCCGCCGCGCGAGTTCATTGCCGCCACGAGCCTCAAGCTTCAGCCGGGCAACGTGCTCACGATGCAGGCGCTGATCGAGCGTCTTGAGATTTCCGGCTATATGCGCGCCGGCACCGTCACCGATCCGGGCCAATATGCCGTGCGCGGCGGCATCCTCGATCTCTATCCGCCCGGCGGCGATCCGATCCGGCTCGATTTCTTTGGCGACACGTTGGAATTGATCAGGGCTTTCGACCCCGATACGCAGCGGACGGCGGCGCGGCTTGAAACGGTGCAGCTCTTGCCGATGAGCGAGATGACGCTGACGCCCGAGGTCATCAGCGCTTTTCGCCAGCGTTATGTCGCTTTGTTCGGCCCTGTCACCGGCGACGACCCGCTTTATGAGTTCGATCTCGGCGGGGCGCCAGCATCAGGGCATGGAACATTGGCTGCCGCTGTTCCACGATCGCTTGGTCTCGCTGTTCGACTATCTGCCCGAAGCCCGCATCACGCTCGATCCGCTGCTCGACGATGCGCGCAACCGTAGGCTCGAGCAGATCGCTGACCACTACGACGCGCGTGCGCAGGCCCTCGAGCGCAAGGCCTTCGGCGCGCCGCCTTACCACCCCGTGCCGCCCGACAGCATGTTCCTGAGCGAGGCGGATTGGCAGGCGGCGCTTTCAGGCCGCCAGGTCGTTGCGCTCGATCCGTTCGAGCATCCCGAGGCGCCGGGCATCGTATCGTTCGGCGGCAGGCAGGGGCGGACCTTCGCAGCCGAGCGGCAGACGGAAGGGGTCACCGTGTTCGATGCCGTTGTGGCTCACGCCAAGCGGCTGCGCGGCGAGAGCAAGCGCGTGATCGTCGCCTGCTGGAGCAACGGCGCGCGCGAACGCCTGGCGACGCTTCTGTCCGAGCATGGCATCGGCGAGACCAAGCGGGTGGAGAGCTTCGCCGACGTCCTGCGCGAGCCGCGCGACGTGACGGCCATGGCCGTTCTGCCGCTCGAGACCGGCTTCGAGGCGCCGGGACTCGCGGTAATCGACGAGCAGGATATTCTCGGCGACCGCCTCGTCCGCAAGAGTCGCGGCAAGCGCGGACACGATGTGCTGACCGAGGTCTCAAGCCTCTCGGTCGGCGATCTCGTGGTGCATGCCGACCACGGCATCGGCCGCTTCGTCGGGCTTGCCACCATCGAGGCGGCCGGCGAGCCGCATGATTGCCTCGAAGTGCACTATGCCGGCGGCGACAAGCTTTATCTACCGGTCGAAAATATCGAAATGCTCACCCGCTACGGCTCCGACGAGTCGGGCGTACAGCTCGACCGGCTGGGCGGCGTCGCCTGGCAGACGCGGAAAGCCCGGCTGAAGCAACGCATCCGCGACATGGCCGAGAAGCTGATCAAGGTCGCCGCTTTGCGCGAGCTTCGCCAGGCGCCGGTGCTCAACCCGCCGGACGGCGTCTATGACGAGTTCTCCGCCAGATTCCCTTACGAGGAGACCGACGACCAGGAGGCGAGCATCGGCGCCGTGCTTGGCGATCTCGCCAGCGGGCGGCCTATGGACCGCCTGATCTGCGGCGATGTCGGTTTCGGCAAGACCGAGGTCGCGCTCAGGGCGAGCCTGATCGCCGTGCTGGCCGGCAAGCAGGTCGCCGTGGTGGTACCGACCACGCTGCTTGCCCGCCAGCACTTCCACACCTTCACCGAGCGCTTCCGCGGCTTTCCGGTGAAGATCGCGCAAGCCTCGCGGCTGGTGAGCCCCAAAGAGCGCGCCGAGGTGAAGAAGGGCTTGCAGTCGGGCGACATCGATATCGTGATCGGCACGCATGCCCTTCTCGCCCAGGGCATCGAGTTCGCCGATCTCGGCCTGCTCATCGTCGACGAGGAGCAGCATTTCGGCGTGCAGCACAAAGAGCGGCTCAAGCAGCTCCGTGAGGACGTGCATGTGCTGACCCTGACCGCGACGCCGATCCCGCGTACGCTGCAATTGGCGCTCTCGGGCGTGCGCGAGATGTCGCTGATCTCCACTCCGCCGGTCGATCGGCTCGCGGTGCGCACTTATGTGATGCCGTTCGATCCCGTGATCCTGCGCGAGGCTCTGCTGCGCGAGCGGTTCCGCGGCGGCCAGACTTTCTTCGTGGTGCCGCGCATCGCCGATCTCGACGATGCCGCCGCCTTCCTCAAGGAGCATGCGCCCGAGCTGAAGGTGGCCCGCGCCCACGGCCAGATGGGATCGCGCGAGCTCGACCAGGTGATGAACGCCTTCTACGACCGGCAATATGACGTGCTGCTCTCGACCTCGATCGTTGAGTCGGGTCTCGATATCCCTTCCGCCAATACGCTGATCGTCTATCGCGCCGATATGTTCGGGCTTGCCCAGCTCTATCAGTTGCGGGGCAGGGTGGGTCGGTCGAAGATCAGGGCTTACGCCTATATCACCATCCCCGCCGATGCGCGGCTGACGCCCGCCGCCGAGAAGCGCCTCAAGGTGCTGCAATCGCTGGACACGCTGGGCGCGGGCTTCGTGCTGGCGAGCCACGATCTCGACATCAGAGGCGCCGGCAATCTGCTCGGCGAGGAGCAGTCCGGCCATATCCGGGAAGTAGGCTACGAGCTCTACCAGTCGATGCTGGAAGAAGCCGTCGCCGCGCTCAGGGGAGGCGACGGGGTGGTCGAGGACCAATGGTCGCCGCGCATCAATCTCGGCACCTCCGTGCTCATTCCGGAGGAATACGTGCCCGATCTGCAAGTGCGGCTCGGGCTGTATCGTCGGCTGTCGGGCGTCGAGAGCCATGACGCCATCGAGGCCTTTGCCGCCGAACTGATCGACCGCTTCGGGCCCTTGCCGCAGGAGGTGCGCCATCTGCTCGACATCGTCGAGATCAAGGGACTGTGCCGCCAAGCGGGCATCGAGCAGATCGATGCCGGGCCGAAAGGCGCGGTCATCGCCTTCCGCAATAAGAGCTTCGCCAATCCCGAAGGCTTGATCGAGTTCATCCGCAAGGAGGGCAAGCAAGTCAAGCTCCAGCCCGACCACCGGCTGATCTATTACGCCAATTGGGAGACGCCCGAGGAGCGGCTTGCCGGCGCGCGCGATCTGTTGAAGCGGCTAGTAAAGATCGCCGGCGCGGTGAAGCAGGCGGCTTAAGGCTACACCTGCATCAAAATCTGCTCGCGCAGCACGCGGCCTTCGGCATCGCGCGGGATCTGCTTCACCACGAGCAGTCTGTCGGGGAATTTGTAAGGCGCGACCTGCCGCTCGACGAGAAATCGGTGCAGCGCCTCGAGCGCGATCGGCTCGCTCGGTTTCGGCACGATCGCCGCGAAGATGCGCTCGCCAATGACAGGATCCGACAGCACGAAGCAGGCAGCGTCGAGATAGCCTGGGAAGCCCTGATAAAGCTGGTCGAGTTCGCTCGCCGCGACGGCGAAACCGCCATGATGCAAGAGCTCTGCATCGCGCTTGATGCGCAAGCGGCCGCTGTCCCCGGCCTCAGCCTCGGCGCGAAGCCCGGTCGAGACGAAGCCCTCTCCGTCGCCGGAAAGCGGCCCCATAGCGCGCGGCACCAGCGGTCCGCGCAAAAGCAGCTCGTCGGCATCGCCCGAGCGTGCCCGCCCAAGCTTGGTCTCGATGAAGACTGCCGTCTCGTCGTCCTCGAAATCGATACGGCCGACGGGGAGCGAGGTTAGCCCCGCGCGCGTCTCGCGGCGAAGCACGAGGCTCGCGAGATCGCCGAGCGGATAGACATCGAACAGAAGCGGTGTCGCGCCGTAGAGGGGCGGCGGCGCGGATGCGGCAAGCTCGGGCATCGACCATACCGCGCCGAGCCGCCTCAACCGGCAAGAGGGCTTGCGCAGCACGCCCTCCTTGACCAGCTCGGCCAGGATGGGCGGAGGCACCGCCGTCATCGTTGCGCCGCTGTCGAGCAGCTGCTGGACGAAAGGCTGATAATCGAACGGCGTATGCTGGACCAGCGTGCCGCCGCCGACCAGCCACGCCATCAGCCCGAGCGAAAGCCCCACGGGCCCGGTCAACGGATAGGGATTGAGGATCACGTCGCGGATGTCGAGCGAGAGCGACAGCACGGTCATCGCGCCTTGGGCCAAAAGCTCCTCCTCGCGGCGGGCAACCGGCACCAGCGGCGCGCCGGCGCGCGCGGTGAAGGTGATCATGGCCGGCGTGATGCGCGGCGGGGACTCCATCAGGCGCTCCCGGCCCTTCTGCCCTGCGGCAATCGCCTCATCGAGCGAGACGATGCCGTCCGGCAGATCGCGACCGAAGCCGAGCACGAAGCGTATCGACATCTGCGCGGCGGCCACCGCGCAGAGCGTTTCGGCGCGTTTCTCGCCGACGAAGGAGGACACGCCGATCAGGGCTTTGGGCGCGACCTGCTCGCAGACCTTGGCGATCTCTTCCGCCCGCCACAGCATCGGCACGGCGGCGACCGTGAGCCCCGCGCGCCAGGCGCCAAGCAGGGTCAGCGGCGCCAAAGCGAGATTGGGAAGCTGCGCCGCGATCGTGTCGCCGGGCTCGAGCCCAAGCTCAATGAAGAAGGAGGCGAGCGCATCGACGGCCGCGTCGGCGTCGCGATAGGACAAGGTCTTCGGCACGCCGAAGCCGAGCGCCTCCAAATTGGGAGGATCGCACAGCGCGGTCACGCCTGGTCTCTGGCTCGCGCGACGCCGCAACAATCCGTCCGCCGTAAGCGGCGCGCCAATCTGCTTCCTCTCGATCGCTTCGGCGTGGAGCGTCATGGTCGATCAGGGCTGGTATCCCGGTTGGTTGCCGCGCCGGCTTCGGGCTCGAGCCACCAGGAATCGATCTGATAGCCGTAGAGCGGCGTCTTTTCGGGGCGCTTGAGGTCGCGCCAATGCGCAACCCACTGGCGCGGCAAATAGAACAGCGGAATGACATAGTCGCCCGACAGCAGCACGCGGTCGAGCGCGCGCGTCGCCGAGACGAAGGCATCGCGGTCTTGCGCCTTGAGCAGCGCGTCGATCATGGCATCGACCGCCGGGCTCTTGATGCCCGGATAATTGAACGAGCCTTCGGTCACCGCAGCTTCGCTCCCCCACCGAAACGACTGCTCATTCCCTGGCGACAGCGACACCGGCCAGTAATACTGGATCATGTCGAAGTCGTAGGTCTGCTTGCGCCGCTGATATTGGGCCGAATCAACTTGACGGATTTTGGCCTCGATTCCTACCTGTTTCAAAGCCTGGGCATAGGTCAGCAGGAGCCGCTCCTGCGCACGTGTCGCGGCGAGGATCTCGATCACCACGGGCTCGCCGGTCGCGGCGTTGACCAGCTTACCCCCGCTCAAGCTGTAGCCCGCCGCTTCGAGCAGCTGTAGCGCTTCGCGCCGTCCTTCGCGGTTCTCGCCGGAGCCGTCGCTCGCAGGAAAGGCGAAGCTTCCATCCATGATGGAGGGTTTCACCACATCGGCGAAGGGCGCGAGCAGCTTGCGCTCTGCCGCATCGGCCGGCAGGCCGTGCGAGCTGAGTTCCGAGCGCGCGAAATAGCTTTGCGTGCGCGCATACTGCCCGTGATACAGCGTGCGGTTCACCCATTCGAAATCGAACAGCCTGATCAGCGCCTGGCGCACGCGCGGGTCGGCGAACAACGGCCGCCGCGTGTTGAACACGAGTGCCGACATGCCGGCGGGTGTCTCGACCGGCAATTCGTCCTTCAGCACGCGCCCGTCCTTGATCGCGGGGAACTCGTAGCCTTCCGACCAGCGCGTCGGGTCGTCCTCGTTGCGCAAGCGGACCAGGCCCGATTTGAAACTCTCGAACAGCGAGCCGCCGTCGCGATAATAGTCGAAGCGGATCTCGTCGAAATTGTAGAGCCCGCGATTGACCGGGAGCTCGCGGCCCCAGTAGTTGGGATCGCGCTGATAGGTGAGACTCTTGCCGGGATCGACTTTGGCGAGGGTGTAGGGTCCGCTGCCGATCGGCGGCACCAGAGTCGTCTTCTCGAATTGCTCCGGATCGATGCGATGCTTGGGCAAGATCGGCATCAGTCCGATGATCAACGGCATCTCGCGGTCGCCGCTCGCGTCGAAGGTGAATCTGACCTTGTGCTCGCCGGTCTGCTCGACCTTGGCGACCTTTTTGTAATAGGAGCGGTGATTGGGGCGGCCGTGATCGCGCAACAGCGCATGCGAGAAGATCACGTCGTCGACGGTGATCGGCGTCCCATCAGAGAATTTTGCCTCTGGCCGCAAAGTGAACTCGACGAAACTGCGGTCGTCGGGCGTCTCGACGCTCTCGGCGATCAGACCATAAAGCGTGAAGGGCTCGTCATTGGCGCGCGCGAGCAGGCTTTCGTAGAGATAGTCGCGCAAGCCTTCGCCGGGGTTGCCCTTGACGATCAAGGGATTGAGGCTGTCATAGGAGCCCTGCACGCCGAACACAACGCGCCCGCCCTTGCGAGCGTCGGGGTTGACGTAGGGAAAATGGGTAAAATCCGCTGGTTCCTGAGGCGCGCCATGCATGGCAAGCCCGTGTTGCGGTTCTGCCACGGCGCCGCCGGATAGGAGCAAGGCGAGGCTCAGGACGAGCGATGAAATAGGGGCTTTCAACAGGGGGTGCGCGTGGCTATAGATGCTTTCCGCATTGCAGCATGGTGTTAAGGGTAGCATCGCCTGGAACGCAATTGGCGCTATAATTGCGCCAGGTGGTGAGGGGTGAGGCCACGCGGGAAGTGGCTAAAAAGTCATCCGCAGCAAGGTTCTCAGCCACGTCTACGCCTCATTTCGGGTATTGACCCTATCAACACGGGACGCGGGGCATGAGGTCATGCAACAGACCTGAACCAGCCCGCGAAAAGAGGAAAGGTCGATTGATGATCTGGTCCAGGGATCGTTGGAACACGCTGAGCCGGAATGGGGCTCGTTTGATGTTTTGCGTCGGCTCTGCCGCGCTCTCCTTGGCGCTGATGGCGCCCGAGGTCGTTGCCCAAGAGGCGCCGGCGGGCCAAGTCCAGCCGAAATCCGCGCCGGTTCCGAAAACGCCGCCCGCCGCGGGCGCGCCCGCGGCCGCTCCTGCAGGCGGTGTTGCCGGGGCATCTCCGGTCGGCGCCGCGCCTGGCGAGGACGCTTGGGTCAAGCTTTGTATGAAGAGCGAGCAGACCCAGAACAAGGAAATCTGCCTGGTCAATCACGAGGGCCTCGAGCCGAACACCGGCATGGTCCTGATCGCCGCCGCCGTGCGCAAGGTCGAAGGCGAGGAGAAGCAGCAGCTGCTGGTCAGGGTGCCCACCGCCTATGCGCTGGTGATGCCGGCCGGCGTGCAGCTCAAGATCGATGAGCAGCAGCCGATTCAACTGCAATATACGATCTGCTTCCCGACCAGCTGCCAAGTGCAGCTCGAACTGACCAAGGAATTGTTCGACAGCATGCGCAAGGGTAAGCAGATGGTCGTGGCGGCGATGAACATCCAGCAAAAGACCATGGGCTTCCCGGTGCCTCTCACCGGCTTCGCCAAGGCCTATGACGGTGCGCCGGTCGACAGTGTGAAATACGAAGAGTTGCGCCGCCAGCTGATGGAGGTGTTCCGCAAGCGCCAGGCCGATCTCGCCGCCAAGGCCGCCAAGGGAGCGCCGGACGCGACCGGCACGGCCCCGCAAGCTGCCGGTCAACCTCCGGCCCCGAACGCCACGACGGCGCAGCAGAAGAAGCCGGCTCCCGCGACGCCGTAAGGCATCGTCACAGCTCATCAGGAATCAAAAGGGCCGCCTCGGTCTCCGGGGCGGCCTTTCGCTTACCCGTCAGCTAGCGTCGTCAGTGTTCCTGTAGGAATCGAAAGCGGAAGACGCCGCCCTTCAGATCCTCGAACAGCTCTGCCACCTGCGGATGGCGCAGCGGCTCGTCCGATGCGTCGGGCACGAGGTTCTGCTCCGACACATAGGCGATATATTCGGTGTCGGCGTTCTCGGCGAGCAGGTGATAGAACGGCTGATCCTTGTTGGGCCGAACTTCCTTCGGGATGGAGCGATACCACTCCTCGGTATTGGAGAAGGTTGGGTCGACGTCGAAAATCACGCCACGAAACGGGTATACCCGGTGGCGGACGACCTGGCCGATCTGAAATTTGGCGCTACGGCTGTGCATGCGGCGACCGAGTTCCCTTTGAGTCTTTCCCAAGATAAGAGCGCCGCCTAAGGGTGCTGTCAACGGCAGTTGGCGCCGAGATTAAGACCAGCGCCGGTTTGACCACATGAATTGCTCGGGTGTCTCGCGGATCCAGGTCTCGAAATGACGCTGGATCGCCGCAGTGATCGAGCGGATATCCTCGGCCTGATTGCTGGTGCGCGGAATTCTGAGCTCGTTGACATTGACGTCGAAACAAGCGCGGTTGCCGATCCGCACGCAGCGCCCGATCCAGATCCGCGCGCCGACGCGCCGCGCGATCATGGCGGCAATCGGCATGCTCTTGGCGGGATAGCCGAAGAACGGCACCGCGACTCCTTGCGCATCATAGAGATCGGAGATGAAACCGAGCCGTCCGCCCTGGCGCACATAATCCATGATCAACCGCGCGGTCTTCTGCGTCTCGTCCTGGCCGGGGGCACGGCCACGCCCGAACAGGCCTCCGGGATAGAGGTCCTTGCGCTGGCCGCGCAGATAGCGGTCGACATAAGGATTCTTCACTTGCCGGTAGACACCGGCCGGCCGGACCCCGGCAAGGGTCACCGGCCACATGCCGAGTTCCCAATTGCCCATATGCATGGTGACGATGAGCACAGGGCCCATCTTCTCCCGGTAGCGGATGATCCAGTGCCCGTTGGTGACGTGCAGCCGGTCAGGCTCCTTCAGGATGCGGTCGATATTCATGGTCTCGACCATCACCCGGCCCAGATTCTCCCACGCGGCGAGCGCGATGCGTTGGCGCTCCTCCGGCGTCTTGTCGGGGAACGCGCGCTCGAGATTGGCCAGCGCCCGCTTATGCCGGCGGTTGCGCGCGCCGAGAAAGCGCCAGCACTTGGCCGAGATCGAGCCGCCGAAATCGACGGGGAACAGGCGCACAATTCCGATCAAGATGCGCAGGCCGAGATATTCCAGCCGGTAACGCAGATCGAGCAGGAAGGAAATCTCAGCGCTTTTGGCCACGCGGTGCGCGCTCCGTGTTGTTGGCTCTAGAGGTCATGAGCGAAAGACGAGACGAGGTGGTGGCAAATCGGGGGCAGGGGCGTCAAGCGCGGTTTAGCCGGAGGCGGGCCGCATCAGACTTGGGAGCTCGGTCGGCGGCGCAAGTCCCACGCGCATCACGGCACGGCGCAAAGGTGGCAGCGACTTGAGCCCATGCAGCACGATCCCCCGCGCCGCTTGTAGCGGCGGCAGCGAGGTCAGCAACGCGCGGCTCATGAGAGCGACGCCGAGCGTGCGCGTCATGATGTCGAGCCGCCGCGCACGCATATACGCGTCGAGCACATCATCGCCGCCGGGATCGCCGCGCCTGGCAAGCGCATCGGCGACGCAATCGGCGAGCGCGGCGGCGTCGCGGAAACCGAGATTGAGCCCCTGTGCACCGATCGGTGGAAGGATATGCGCCGCCTCGCCGACCAGCACGATGCGCTTCGCGGCGAGCCGATCGGCGCTGAGACCGGCCACCGGGAACGCCGCTGCGTGCGCCGACATTCGAGAGCGCGCCGAGCAGGCCGCCGAGCCGCTCGCTCAAGGCATCGCCGAAGCGCTCGTCGTCGAGTTGCATCAGCTCTGCGATTTCCGCCGCGGAGCCGACCCAGATCAAGCTCGATGCATGCGGGTCGGGGAGGGGCACGGTGGTGACCGACCCTTCCTCTTTGTGCAGCTCGGTCGAGACGTCCTCATGCGGAAGCGAATGGCTGAAGCTCGAGGCGATCGCGCCCTGGTCGTAGCGCCGTTCACTGACGCCGATGCCTGCCGAAATCCGGCAGATCGAACGCCTCCCGTCGGCGCCTGCCACCAGCCGCGCGGTGAGGCGGGCGCCGTCGCTCAAGCTCAACACGGCGTGGCTGCCATCGAACTCGATGTTGGTGACGCTCGCCGCGAGGACCGCAGGCAAAATCTCCTGCGCGCGGGCATAGAGCGCATCGGTGAGAGTGGTGTTGGCGATGTTGTAGCCGAAGGCGGCAAGCCCGAGCTCGCTCGCCTTGAACTCGATGTCCGGCGCGCGCAAGAGACTGCGCGACGCATCGATGATGCGGATGGCCTTCAGCGGCGCGGCGTCGCGCGCGAGCCTGTCCCAGACACCGAGAGCCTTCAGGAGATCGACCGAGCTTGTGAGCAGCGCCGCCGTTCGGGTCTCGACCGCGCGAGCGCTTGGTGCCGGCGCTGGACCGATCGCGACGACCTCGGCGCCCACATGCGCCAGCGCCAGCGCGGCGACGAGGCCCGAAGGGCCGGTGCCGACCACGGCAACATCGCGCACGGCATGGACTTCAGACATCTCGCGATCGCCGCTTTCGATAGGCCTGAAAAAACGAAGGAATCAGCAAAGGCGCTCGGACCCAGCCTAATGGGATTGTGCCCGGCTGCCACCGCGCTCACGTCCTCTGTGGCAGGAAGGCCACAGAGCAAAGCCTTTCCAGCTTACCCACAAACAAAGGAATGCGCCCTCATTGCCAAACTCGACCAGGTCGGTAGGGTTTGAACTACAAAAAAGGCGCTCGAATCGTGGGTTGGAGAGGAGCAGGTGCGTCAGAGGGTAATAGGCGCAGGGGACTGGGAAAATGATCGGGGATTATTGAAGACGACGGCCGCTATTTGCTCGCGGGTGCGAGCCTTATCGGCACTTCTGGCCATTGGGGCTCCAGAGGCCAAAGCGCAAAATATGCAAGAAATTCAAGCGCAGATCGATCAGATGCAGGCCACTATCAAGGCCCTGCAAAAGCAGGTGCAGGACGCCAAGGCGCAAGCCTCCGCGGCTCAGACGACTGCCGACAGCGCCAAAGGCAGCGATCTCGACCTCAAGGTCAAATGGAAGGGCGCGCCGGAACTCTCGAGCGGCGACGGCAAGTTCAAGATGAAGGTCCGCGGCCGCGTCGAGGTGGATTACAACCACGCCGATCAAGATACGCGCATCACGAGCTTCCCGGACGTTTCGGCGACCGAACTCAGACGCGCCCGCCTCGGCGTTGAAGGCATTCATCTATTACGACTGGAAATACATTTTCGAGGTCGACTTCGCCAACGACGCCGTGAGGGTGAAAGATGCGTATCTGCGAATACCAGGGCTTCAAGATCGCCGACAAGCCGCTGCTCTTCAGGGTTGGCAATTTCAAGACCTTCAACACCTTTGAAGAGGAAACCAGCGCCAACTACCTCGATACCATGGAGCGTGCAGCGTTCATCAATGCATGGGACATCGACCGGCAAATCGGCGTTCGGCACCATGTACTATGCCGACCACTTTGGCTTGGCGGCAGGTATCTTCGGCCAGGGACGGTTTCCTTGCAGACCAGGACGCGCCGCTCTTCCCGGCTTCACCGGGGATGAGGATCTGACCTTTGCCGGCACGCGCATTCGCTGCGCCGATCAACCGTGAAGTCAATGGCGTGCCCCAGGTCTTGCATTTTGGTGCGAGCGTGAGAAACTCGCCAAGCTGGCGACGATCAGCCGTTCTTTCCTTACGAAAGTATCGGAAACGCCGCACGCGCGGCCGATCTCCATCTTACCAATGCGCCCGTCCGTCACGAGGTCGCATCGGCGACGAGGACACCTTCTGGGGTCTTGAAGCTGCCACCCTTTGGGGGCCGTTCGCTCTACAAGGCGAATATGCGCAACTCGATGTTGACCTGCCAGGCGGAGCCTCATCCGCGCCAATCCGCCATTCGCGGGCCAATCCTGCCACCGCGACGACTCCGGACTTCTTGACACCCCAGTTCATTCGGCGATCCGATCCTACGTTTACCGGCTGGTATGTCGAGGGAAGTTGGTTCTTCGGCGGCCACAAAACCTACGAGGAAGACGGCAGATGGGGCCGGCCGAAGATCTACAATCCCGATGTTCCACGGCAGTGGCGGCTGGGGAGGTTGGCAGTTCGTCGGCAAGTTTCGATGTCCTCGACCATGAGCGACAACGGCTCGACTTCAACTTAGACGCACGGAGGCTTGCGCGAACACCCGACTCTTCCCGGGCCTGAGCGCAGGGCGGATGAGTGATCAGCAACAAGCGCCATCGCTGCGAACAGCCTAGTCTCGCTGTGCGGCGAGATGAAGACCTGGATCGTCGGCGTGAACTGGTGGATGACCGAATATATGCGGCTCATGTTCCAGTACTCTCAATCGGATCTCAGCGACTATCCGTTCATTCATCTCAGCGCATCCGCGAACCTCCCGGCCGGTGACGGCACCTGTGAACGGCTTCGATGACGCGACGATCAAAGGCTTCGGCATGCGCATGCACGTCGACTGGTAAAACTGGAAAAGCGGAACTTTAGTCCCCTCCGCTCCCAGACCGCCGCCCTTCAACGGGGCGGCGGTTTTTTTGGAGGGAGTCAGGCCGGGCGCGCCTGAGTTGTCTGTTGCCGCACCGCCACAGGAGCTCGACAAGGCCGGAGATTCGTTCGGCATAGCAATGTGTTAACCCGCACGAGCGCAGGCTTGCATTGCGTCGACCCTGAAGCCATCCTAAACGTGCGGAGATATCTCTATGCGCAACGCTCTCGCCGTGGCCGGCTTGATGGCTGCGCTGTCGTTTGGCAGCGGGCAGGCGCTTGCCTTTCAGGAGACCCCGGCACCGCCGCCCGCCGAGATCCCGCAAGCCGGAAAAACCGAAGCCAACGCTCTCGCGCTGCAGCTGGGCACGCCCAATGCAGCGCCCGCCGCTCCGAAAGCCGACAGCGGAGGGTTGAATCTGTTCGGCTATACCGTCCTGCCCAAACTCAATTTCGGCCTCGACGTGCTCTATGGCCAAGATGAGCAGCAATTGCAGCTAGGTGGCACTGACGACATCGATATGCTCGACGAGAATGGCGACGTTAGCGTCCTCGGCAAAGTCAAGCGCCGCTTCTAGAGCATGATTCGGAAAAGTGGCATCCGGTTTTCCGAAAAGATCATGCTCCAACTGAAAGCAGGGCCGCACCGTCGCGCCGCATCCAGATGATCGCGCGGCTCAGCGCCGCTTCGGTGCATCTTTTGACTGCAAGCGGGGCGGTGCTTGCGCTGCTCGCGCTGCGCGCCGTGCATCAGGGCGACTGGCAGATGATGTTCGTCTGGCTGGGCGTGGCGCTGATTGTCGACGCCGCCGACGGTCCGATCGCGCGCAAGCTCAATGTCAAGACCGTCCTGCCGCGCTTCAGCGGCGAGCGCCTCGACCTGATCGTCGACTATCTCACTTACGTCGCCGTGCCCGCTTACGCGCTGACCGAGGCACAGCTTTTGCCGGAGCCAGCGCGGCTGCCCGCCGCCGCAGCCATCCTGTTGTCGAGCCTGTTCCACGTCGCCGATCTTGAGAGCAAGACTGAGGAAGGTTTTTTCGTCGGCTTCCCGGCGATCTGGAACATCGTCCTGCTCTATCTGTTCGCGCTCGGCCTCCCGCCTTATGTCGCGCTCGCTGTCGTCGCGCTGTTCGTCCTAGCCACTTTCGTCCCCGTGCTTGCGGTCCATCCCTTTCGCGTCGCGCGCCTGCGGCCGCTTACCTGCCTCGTCACCGTGCTCTGGGCGGGAGCCGCCGCCGTTGCCGTGGCCAATCCCTTTCCGTCGCCCCTCTGGGTGCAAGCACTTCTCATTGCCACGGCGCTCTATCTCACAGGCATTGGCCTCTACCGCTCGCTTGCCTGAAGCACCACATCCGCTCTTGACCATAGAACGGGATTACCAGCTAAACTGGGCATTTAAGGCATCACCCCACCCATCGCACGCCACCTGATCCAACTGCCAACCGCATGCTCGACTGGCTGACCAACCCCGATGCCTGGGCAAGCTTCATTGCCTTGAGCGCGATGGAGATCGTGCTCGGCATCGACAATGTCGTGTTCATCTCGCTCCTCGTATCGCGGCTGCCTGCCGACAAGCGGCTGATGGCGCGGCGCATCGGGCTTTCGCTCGCCCTGGTGTTCCGGGTGATCATGCTTGGCGGCATCGCCTGGATGATCCATCTCACCACGCCGATCTTCAGCTTCGCCGGCTACGACTTCTCCTGGCGCGATCTCATTCTCATTGCCGGCGGGTTGTTTCTCCTGGTCAAGGGCACGCGCGAGATCCATCAGGACATCGAAGGCGAGGAAGAGGAGGGCGGGCCTTCGCCCGTGGCCGACACAATGACCTCCGCCATCCTCCAGATCGCGGTCATCGACCTTGTCTTCTCCATCGATTTCAATCATTACCGCCGTCGGTATGGCCGATCATGTCGAGGTGATGATTGCCGCCGTCGCCGTCGCCATTCTGGTGATGTATTTCGCCTCCGAGCCGGTCGCCCATTTCATCGAGCGTCATCCGACCACCAAGATGCTCGCGCTCTCCTTCCTGCTCTTGATCGGCGCCGCGCTGATCGCCGACGGCATGCATTTCCATATTCCGCGCCAGTACATCTACTTCGCCATGGCCTTTGCCGCCTCGGTCGAGTTGGTCAATGTCCTGGCTTCGCGCAAACGACGGCGTGCCGCGCAAGCAAAGTCAAAGGCGAAAAATCCGCCGAAAGGCTGAAAATTCCGCCAGGTCGGAAATTACCTTAACTTTGTCACGCAATTTGCTTGGCTTGGCCCAAGTTTGACCTAGTTTGGGCCAGCCTATCGCTCGATCTCATGTGTCAATTTGAAGACTAAGGGGAAGCGATGAAAATCGGAGCATGTGTAATCGCCGCTGGCTTTGCGCTCACGGCAACCGCCGCTCTTGCCGAGCCCACGACGCTTGCTGGCGATGAGCTGAAGAAGGCCATCAGCGGCAAGACCGTTTATCTCAACATCTCGGGCTTCGAGCTGCCGATCAGCTACGCCGCCAACGGCCG
This sequence comes from uncultured Alphaproteobacteria bacterium, assembly GCA_963710245.1. Taxonomy (GTDB): domain Bacteria; phylum Pseudomonadota; class Alphaproteobacteria; order Rhizobiales; family Methyloligellaceae; genus Methyloceanibacter. The sequence goes on along the minus strand of CAVPZK010000008.1, from coordinate 94,431 downwards.
CATGTCGGGCAAGATGAGCACCATCGCCGCGAGCTTCTCGCGCGGCGACGGGACCCAGGACCGCGGCAAATGGTGGGTCTCGGGCGATCAGCTCTGCCAGCAATGGTCGAGCTGGATGGAGGGCAAGTCCTATTGCTACAAGCTGACGCGCGACGGCGCGACAGTGCATTGGGTGCGCAATGACGGTCGCTCGGGCACCGCGCGCATCGGCGGCTGAGCTCCGCGCCGCATCGGCGACATTTTCGTAATTTGAAGTCGAGAGCCGCCCTTAGAGGCGGCTCTTCTATTTCTCGTTGAGCAGTCGTGTTGCGCGAATGTCACAAATGCGCATTGTTCGCGCGCTTCAACCCGCCGTCGCTTGTCGGTCGCCTGGGCTTGTGGGTAGACTGATCGCTTCGTTGTGTCGTTTCTCTGTTGTTTGCGTACCGTCTTTCAGTCGTGTTCGTGTGAGTTGCGTTTGTATTTCGTTGCGTGCGTGGCGTTGTCTTCAGATTCCAAACATGTCGAGACGTTGCGTCGCGGCCCGCGGTCGTGGAACCAATGGCGCGCGCAAAATCCGTCTCTCACTCCGAACCTCACCGGCATCGCGCTGAGTGTCGCTGAACGGCAGATGGGGCCGATCAGCGGCGGACCGATCAATTTCTCCTTCACCCGGCTGCGACAGGCCTCGTTGCGCTTCGCCACTCTGACAGGGGCCAATTTCGAAATGGCCGATCTGTCGGAGGCGGATCTCAGCGACGCGCGGCTTGAAGGCGCGAATTTGAGCGGGGCGGACCTCAGTGAGGCGTTGCTCGAGCGCGCCAATTTTGCCGGCGCGAGACTCGGCGGCGCCAATCTCTCAGGCGCGAGCCTGGCGGAGGCGCGGAACCTCACCCAAGCCCAGATCGACGAGGCGCTGGGCGATGCGCTCACCGTGCTGCCGGAGCATCTCTCCCGGCCCGTGGGCTGGGGAGGGGCGGTGTCGCAGATGGTGAGCGGCCATCAGCCGCGAAACGGCGCGCATGCCGCGCCCGGTAACGGGCATACGACGCCGAGCCGGAGCGATAGCGTGACCTGGCTGGTTGGCGGACCGCGGCGATCTGGCGCGCATACCACGACGCGCATCGCGGCGCCGGAGAAGCGCTGAGCAAAAACGGGTCAAGCTCGGAGCTTCATTGGAAAACGATGCGGATCGTATAGGTCGCAACGCCAGCAGGCGGAGGCGGGTAGGGCGCCGCACTACGCACCGTCTGCAATGCCAGCTGATCGATCCGGTCATTGCCGCTCGATCGAGCGATCTGCACACCGCGCAAGCCGCCATTCTCGCCGATGGAGAAGACGACAGTAGCGCTGCCATGCATGCCGGCCCGAGGCTTATGCCGGGCAAGCGCGGCCCAAACTTGGCTCCCATGGGCCGCATTTTTGGGTCGAGCCGTGGGCACTTTAAGCGCCGGCTTGTCTGCAGGAGCAAGCGTCATCGCCTGCCAAGGCCCTGATCCGTTGCGAGGCTGCTCTGTCTCTTGTGAAGCAACGGCTTGCTTCTGCGGCGCGACATTCTGCTTCGCCAATTCCGGTTTCGCTGGACCAGCCTGCGGCTCCGCCGGACGAACCACCGCTTTCGGCTCGCCCTGTGGCGCGGCAGGCTTCCGGCGCGGCAGGGGTGGCGGGGCAACAACGACCTCGGCGACCTTTGGTGCTCGGCGTTCATCGAGGGGGACAGGTGCGGGCGCGGGTGCAGGTTGTGATGCGGCCAGCTCCGTGGTCACTTTCTCGGGCACAGCCTCGGTGGCATCGCTTGCGGTAGGCGGAAGCGGTGCCGGAAGTTCGGCTGCAAGCATGGTTGCGACCTCCGAGCTTGCCGCCTCGCTCTTGACGCTCGTGACGGGCCTGGGCGGCAATGCCGTCAGCATTCCGGCGATCTGATCGGTTGCGGTGCCGCGCCTGAGGTCCGCGACCTCAGCGAGCGACACCGATACGGCGACTTCTGCCGGTGCGTCGCTGGCGGCGCCGACCTCGGACGCGGCTTCGGCCTCAACCGCGACAGGCGTGTCGGCGCCGCTGCCGTCGAGGGAGACATCCGCACTCTCAGGGCTAGGTGGCGTGCCGAGCGTGGCAACTGCTTCCACCTCTGGAAAGGCCGCTTCGGGCAGGGCAGGCACGCCGGGCTCTTCAACTTCGGCTTGTGCAGGCATCTCGGGCTCAGCTTGCGCAGCCATGTCGGACTCGGTGATCTCAGCGGTGTCGGCCTGGTCAGAGGCGAGCGGCGCTCGGGGAACCTCGATGTCGATCGATGCAGTCGCCTCTGGCGATAGGCTCGCGGAGTCCGGTGTCGAGGGATCGCCGTCGGCCAGCTGGGGAGGGTTCCAAGGGGCCGTGGAGCTCAGCAGCAGAAGCGTTCCAGAAACCAATACGGCGCTGGCGCTAACTGCAAAAAAGGATTGGAGGAATTGGTTTTCTGACACGCGAGTCGCCGGGCTTGTTGTTTCAAGCCATTAGCACCGGGAGATGGTTAACTAATCGTTTACGAGGACGAGTTGCCCCCTGCGGCCCGGCCTCTGCCGTCGCGCAAACCGGCCAAATTTCAACGAAATCTCGGACGTCGGCTGTGGCAATTTGGTCACCATTTTCGGGCGCAGATGTGGTTCCAATGGAGGCTGTACAGTAGTCGGTTTAGTTCTGCGTACCGCGTTCTAATGGGGGCTAGTATGCGTATGCGTTTGATCGCCGTCTTGGCGGTCCTCGCCGTGTCCTTCACGTTTGGGGGCTGCTTCTTCCACCACAATCAAAACGTCGTCACCGATCTTGGGACTTTGAAATAGAGCGGCAGTGACTGCTGAGCGTTAAGTCAGGCTGCGCGCCGGCACCGCGGCTCGCCGCGACCTTTTCAATGACGTGGACATCTGGCGACCGCTTGATTCTTGAGCACCCAGAGCACCCCTGCTAGGCTTAAGCATGGCAAGGGGATGGTCATGAGGGACACCAAATCCACCTTAAATCCATAGATTTCGAGCGCCCTCTTGAGCGTCCCTCGGCGCTCGAGCCAGTGAAGGGTTAGTGACAGCAGCGGCAGAGTGGATAGTCCACTGACACTCCTTGAGAAGGAAATTGCGGCAAAGGTCCCGCGCTGGAGCTTCGCACCTCAGTTCCGAGGGTCGCGGCGATCGACGAAGGCTTGCGTCTTCGCCTGGCCGAGTCCTTGGGGACGGCGCCTTGACCGAGAATAGCGGACGCGAGCGCTACGACTCGCCGCTCCGTCCCGACAAGCGGCCGATCGACGGCATCTTCCATGCCTGTTTAGTTGCGACCCGCGTGCATCTCGCCATGAACCGGCTGCTTGCGAGCGGCGTGCTCAACGAGGTGGAGGCCAAGCTCGCGCCCGAACGACGCGACAATAATGCAGAGGCCGGGCGCAACAGCATCGAGGAATTTAATCGCCATGCGCGACTGACGGCACTCGGCGAGAAGGTTCTCGACACGCTTCGCGCTTATTGGGCCGGCGCGCCAGCATATTGAATTTTTGGCCCGAACGCCCGCATTGGGCCAGAGCCCTGTTTCATGCTAGGGCTGTGAGACGAATTTTCAAACGGGTCGCGGATCGGGAACATGGCCGATAAACAGCACGAAGGTGGCGTCTCCTATCGCAGTGCCGGCATAGATTATTTCGAGGACCGTGAGCTCAGGCGCCATGCGGGCGTCTTCTATCTGTGGGCGCTTGGCGTCGCCGCGGTCATCTCCGGCGATTTCTCCGGCTGGAACCTCGGCTTCGCCGTGGGCGGCTGGGGCGGCATGTTTCTCGGCACCATCATCATCACCATCATGTATCTCGGCCTGACCTATTCCATCGCCGAGATGAGTCCGGCGCTGCCGCATACCGGCGGAGCCTACTCGTTTGCCCGCACCGCCTTTGGGCCATGGGGCGGGTTCATCACGGGCGTTGCCGAGAACGTCGAATACGTCCTGACGCCCGCCGTGATCGTCTACTTCATCGGCGCTTATCTCACAGCGATCTTCGACACCCCGGCCGCGTTCCAGCCGGTCTGGTGGATTCTCGGTTACATCGTGTTTGTCACGCTCAACGCCCGCGGCGTCGAGCTATCCTTCACGGTCACGGCAATCGTGACGCTGCTGGCGATCGCGGTCCTCGTCATCTTCTTCGTCAGCGCGATCCCGTTCTTCGATTTCGGCAAATACGCCATGAATATCGGCGCCGATCCGGCGACCGGCGCGGCCGTCGAGTTGCCGGACGGCCACGGTCCGTTCCTGCCGTTCGGCATCTACGGCGTGCTGGCCTCGATGCCGTTTGCGGTGTGGCTGTTCCTCGCCATCGAGCAGCTGCCACTGGCGGCCGAAGAGTCCGTCGATCCTAAGCGCGACATGCCGAAGGGCATCATGCTCGGCATGTTCACGCTGATCGGGCTGGGATTCCTCGTGCTTATCTTCAATCCGGCAATTCCGATCACGCGCGAGATCACCGACGCTGCCGGCGTGACGACCACCGTGCACGGCGCCTTCGCGCTCGGCACCTCGGCCGAGCCGATTCTCGATGGCTTCCGCGCGATTTTCGCTTCCAACGCGGCAGGAGCCCTCGCTGTGGCGGCGGTGATCGGCCTGGTCGCAAGCTTTCACGCCATCATCTTCGCCAGCGGCCGGCAGATCTACTCGCTCTCGCGGGCCGGATATTTCCCGCACTTCCTCTCCGTGACCCATGGCGAACACAAGACGCCGAACATCGCTCTTGTGGCCGGCGCCGCGGTTGGTCTCGCCGTGATGCTGGTCGTATGGTTTGCGATGGGCGGGGAGAGGGCAGGGGCCTTCATCGGCGGCGTGCTGCTCAACATGGCAGTGTTCGGAGCGATGTTCTCCTATCTGCTGCAAGGCCTCACTTTCATCCAACTGCGCCGGCGCTTCCCTCATATCGAGCGTCCCTATCGCAGTCCCTTCGGAGTGGTCGGCGCGGCGCTGACGGTCATCATCGCGCTGGTGACCATCGGCTTTCAGCTTGCCGATCCGCTCTACCGCACCGGAGTGATCGGCGTGTTGATCTGGTATGCGATAGCGATCGCCTACTTCGCGGTGCATGGCCGGAAGCGGCTCGTGCTGTCGCCGGAGGAGGAGTTCGCCGTGAAGCACCGCAAAGGCGCGGGTTCGGCTTAGGTGGCGGATGCCTCCAGCGTACCGGTGCGACGTCAATGAGTAACTGTGTCGCCGTCAGTCGGCGGCGAATGTCGAGAAGGGCTTGATGACGTGCCCCGGCCACGATCAGATCGCCATATGTCCGCTAATGACCCAAAGCGGACATCGGTCCCGGTAATCCGGGCCAACACAAGGAGAGGCGCTCACGACTCGACCACAATTGTGATCTCTAATGTCCCGCACTCTAAAGTAGCAAAAGATCAAGCAACGGTGGAGGCGGGCATGCGACGCGCAGGTAGCGAATTCACGAGAAGCGTAAACACCTGGGTATTCATTCTTGCTGTGGCGGTGGTGGCAGGCACGGCGAGCATTTCGGCCGCTCGTGCTGATGAAACGCAAGCCAAGACCTTGTTCAAGGCCATGTCTGATTACCTCGCTGCGCAGAAGGCAATATCGTTTGCATACGACTTCACTCTTGAGGTCGTCACCGACCAGGAGCAGAAGTTAGGGCTGGCAAGTTCTGGTACGTTGACCCTCAATCGGCCTGACAAGCTTCACGCCACACGCACGGGCGGATTTGCGAATGTCGAAATGGTCTATGACGGGAAGACGTTGACGATGCTTGGCAAGAATGCCAACGCGGTCGCCAAAGCCGAGGAGCCCGGCACCATCGATCAACTCGTCGATGTATTGCGGAAAAAGTACGACAGGCCTGTACCGGCCGCGGATTTGCTCATGTCGGATCCCTATAGTGAGCTAATGCCCTTGGTGGTGGATGCGAAGGATCTTGGAAGCGGCGTGATCCGCGGCGTCGAATGCGACCATCTCGCTTTCAGAACTGACGAGGTGGACTGGCAGATTTGGATAGCCCAGGGAGACCGTCCCTATCCCTGCCGCTATGTCATCACCAGTTCCAAGGTCAAGGGGTCCCCGCAATACACCATCGATGTCCGGGACTGGAAAGCTGGCGATGAAGTTGCGTCCGATGGTTTCAGCTTGGCGATCCCGCAGGGTGCAAAGGAACTCAAGCTAGGCGATGTTCCGGACTTTGATGAGTTACCCGCTTTGTTCGCGAAAAAAGGAGCACAATGACCATGTTGAAGCGCATAGGGGTTATCTTACTGGTCGCGATCGGTGGCGCGTCTTGCCTTGAGTTCGGCGAGCAACTGTCGATTCCAGGCGTTTATGGGCTCGTCTCTAGTGCCGAGGCCACAGTTGGCCGCCCCCTGACGCCGGTTAGCGTCGCGGGTGTCGCGCGGAGGACAGCACGGCGCAACTAAGCGTCGAAGCCCGCCTAAGGCTTAGCTTTAATCGGAAGATTGTCTACGCTGGGATGGCAAACCCCAACGATCAGGATGTGCGAGCCGGCACCCTTTGTTGAAGACCGGACGTAGCGACTTCCATGTCCGCTTGTGGCACTTATCGAACCGTGGCGCGACCTCTTACTTGTGTCCGCAAAGTGCTCCAAAGCGGACATTGACCGCGAGCCCCAGCGGCCGTGTGAAGATTGGCTACTATCATTGGTTTTCCCAGCTTTTGCGGAGGGATGCCCTGGAGAGTTGGTATGAGATTGATGAGAACAAGGCGAGGCGATATTGTTTTTGGCAGGAGTGGGGGTGTTGGCCCTTTACGGGAAGCTCCGCGACAATCCCTGTTAGTGGCTTAGCGTGGCGTAATGCGTACCTGGCGCCGGTCCGGGCGCTGCATCTCAGTTGTTGCGATGGAGGTACCAGTATGTTCACGACGAAGCCCGAGTTGGGCGAGAAAATCACCAAATTGGGTGGGGGCGTTAGCGATGCGAAGACGCCCTTCACCGAGCGGCCGGCAACCTATGCTTCCAAGAGCCCCGGCCCAAGTGCGAGCAAGATGGTCCCGTCAATTATCGGCGAGGACCTGACGATCAGAGGCAACGTCACCTGTAAAGGCGAGATCCAAGTCGACGGCGAGATCGAGGGCGACATCCGTTGCAGCTCGCTTCTGCTCGGCGACAAGTCGCAGGTGACGGGCGGTGTTGCGGCCGAGGATGTAATTGTGCGCGGCCACATAGTCGGATCGATCAGGGGCTTGCGCATTACGCTCCAGGCGCAATCCCATGTGGAAGGCGACATCTTCGCCCAGAGCCTTGCCATCGAGCAGGGTGCCTATTTCGAAGGAAAGTCGCGCCGCTCCGACAATCCACTCGCGGAGATCAAGGCTCCGGGCGCAAATGGCTCGGCGAACTTCGGGTCCCATTCCGCGAGTTCACCGAGCGTGGCGTCTCCCGCCGCGGCGGAATAGCGAAGGGCTGTCGAAGGGTTTCAGCGTCGTGTTGCTCCGATACCTACCGGCAGCGTGCGTCGCTCAAGGGTCCGCTAATGACCCATAGCGGACATTGGCTACTCAACGAGCCAAGCGACTAAGGGGAAAACACGAGCCGCCCGGCACCAGGGGTACGGGGGTACACAGGAGGGAGAGCGCACAAGCAACTGGCTTGGTTTCGCATTGCCTGGAAACGCCCCCGGCAATGAGATTCCAGTTGCGACCGTGCGTCGGGGAAGTTGCTGCGAAACTAAGTCTAGGGGGAAGCACATGAAGCGAATAGGCCAACTTCTCTGTGGTGCCGCAATCATAATGATGACCGGAACAGTCGCGTCTGACGCTCATGCCCGTGCCTTATTTGCTTATCCCCTGCTTATTGCTTATCCCCTGAAAGGCCAAACACCAGACCAGGAAAACGTGGACCGAGCGGCTTGTCATGATTGGGCGGTCTCGGGAAGGCTGTATTGGCCATGCCCAGCCGCCGAGCCAATTGGGATCGATGTCAGCGCATCCGGATTTACCGAGCAGATAAATAAGACTTTCCGCGATTTCGGCGCTGGAGGTAAGGCGATGGATCTTGGATGTGACCTCGAGCAAGGCGTCACGGTGTGCAAGTTTATCGTTTCAACTCCTGGAAGCTCAATCCCAGGTGCGGCATTTGCCGCTTCCGAAAATGCGCCGGTCGAGAGAATAAGAATTCTCTCCGGTAAGGCCACAGACAATGTCAACTTCACCCTGGTGATGGGCGCTGTGATGGCGATAACCGAGGCCGACATGTCCCGCGATGAGCGGGGGGAGCTGGCCCTCGATTTGATCAAGCGCTTTATTCGTGGATCGGAAAATCCCGAGGTGAGCGGCAAGCTCGGAACCTATCGCCTCGATTTTGTAGATGGGGGCGGAACGATGCTGGAAGCCCAGCGAGGCCAATGACGCCCAGGTAGGGTGTAAAAAGTCACAATGCCGGGGCACGGACGAGGAGCGGCCACCCGTGTAAGTTGCGCGGGATTGCGGTCGACACAAGGTCCACTCACCCTTTTGTAACACAAACCGATGCTATCGCTCTGCTGTCATGGCCTCGCGCGGTCCGAACCAAGCGACATAGATCGCGGCAGCCACGGTGAGAGCGGCATAGGCTGGGCGCGGCGGCAAGAACATATCCAGTATGAATGTATAGAAGTCGTTGAGCGAAGCGAGATACATCCCGCTCAGTGACCAGTCCTGCTGGCTGGGATAGGCGGCGTGAATGTAAATGAACCTTAGCAATCCGCCGAAGCTGCAGAACGCCACCACGAAGACGAAGAAAGCAAACATGAAGCGGACGAGGAAACCCCGCTTGGCCGCGAAGTTCTGCACCCACCAAGTGACGAGCGCGGCAAGCACGCCGGCGAAGCCGACGATGCGCACAGTGTGACGGGTCTGCTCGTTCATGAAGGTGTTCATGTACTCGCCCACCAGGAGCGCCCACATGGAGACGCCGATTACCAGCGCAAAAAGAATAGCGAGCACGAAGCCGACCACACGGCCGAAAGTCACTTGGTCCGTTGTCATCGCGATTTTGCTCTTACACCACGATTTTAGAGCCGCAGTCTATTTTATCGCGTGCGGCGCAAAAGGCGCGACGTCCGATTGGGCGTGACGGCATGTTCGGCAGGCACAGGAAGCACACCGCTGACTCGATCCGGCGACTTCACACGGTAAGTGATGTCCCCGCCGATCATCACCTTCTCGCCGTAGACCCCTCGGTCAATGCGCCGAGCGCGGGGAGCGTTATTGTACCACAGCCATGGCACCGTTGCGGTGGTGGAGGAGCCAGTCCGCAGCATCATAAACCAACGGGACGGCTCAACTTGGTCCATGCCTTTGCCAGCGTGTGGTAAGATAGCCGCCGCCGTCTTCCGGTTACGGTTGTCACTACCTATGACATCTCCAGAACCTTCTATTAGCGACCTCGTCTTCATGAAGCGCACGGTCGAAGCCGCGATCCGCATAGGAGTGATTGCCGGCCTCATAGCCTGGTGCTTTATCATCGCGCGGCCATTCCTCATACCCATCATCTGGGGCGCCATCATCGCAGTCGCAGTCTTTCACGGCTACGAGTGGTTGCAGACCGGCCTGGGCGGCCGGCGCATTACTGCCGCCGTGCTGATCACCCTGTTGATGCTGGTTGTGTTGGTCGTGCCATCGGTGCTCCTTGGCGAATTGCTGGTGAGCGGCGCGCATAAAGTCTTGGACTCTTTTCAAGGTGGAGAACTTCACATTCCGCCACCGCCGGATAGCGTCGCTCGCTGGCCGCTGATTGGCGAGCCCATCGCCAAAGCCTGGACCCTCGCATCCGAAGATCTAAAAGCGGCGCTGCGCCAAGCTAGTCCGTTATTCAAGGGCTTCGGTAGCTGGCTTATGGGCGCGGTCGGAGGAGCCGGACTTGCGCTTCTGCAATTCGTGTTGGCGATCTTTATCGCCGGAGCTTTTCTCGCCAATTCTGAGGCCGCAGGCCGGGTGACTCGGGCGATCGCGAAACGGCTCGTGGGAGAACGTGGCCTGGAGTTCGCGAGCGTTGCCGAGCAGACCGTCCGCAGTGTGGCTAGCGGAATTCTCGGCGTCGCCCTGATCCAGGCGCTGCTTGCGGGCCTCGGTTTTCTAATAGCCGGCGTCCCGGCTGCGGGGCTGCTTACCCTTATCTGCCTGATTTTCGGTGTGATCCAGCTGGGTGTAGTGATCGTGTTGATCCCTGTAGTGATTTATCTGTTTTCAACAGCAGACACGGTCACCGCGGTCGGATTCCTGATCTGGGCCATCTTGGTTGCACCGGTGGACAACATCCTCAAGCCAATCCTGCTGGGCCGCGGCGTCGACGTGCCCATGCTGGTCATCTTCGTAGGTGCCATCGGCGGCTTTCTCAGCGCGGGGATCATCGGCCTGTTTATAGGCGCCGTCGTCTTAGCCCTCGGCTACAAGCTCTTTGTTGCCTGGCTAGCGCAGGAATTGATGGTTGACCCAGCTGTTGAACCTGGCGAGCGTGCTTCTCGATGAGCCAGTTCCAACTATAGACCATAGCATAGACTAGCTGATGCTTTCGGCGTAGCCGCCGGGCCTAGGTATAGTTGAGTGATCTCCAGCCCTTTCGCTACCTCTCAGGGCGGGTGCAAGCGGCTTCGATAGCGGACGTTGAAAACTCGGTAAAGGAGGGCAGCCAGTCAGCATCGTTGGCGGCGTGCGCTATTAAGTTTGCCTTGCTGACTGGCCGCGAGAAGGAGGTGGTCGGTTTGGTTACCGCAGGACTTTTGAATAAGCAAATCGCTGCCGAGCTTGATATCAGCGAAGTCACAGTGAAGATGCACCGCGGCAACATCATGCGGAAAATGCAAGCACGATCCTTGGCCGACCTGGTCAGAATGGCCGACCTCTTGGGTGTCAGCCGATCGAAGCCCGCCGCATCCTAGACCAAAGTACACTTTCTTTCCGGTCCGCGACTACCAACTTCGGTGCTGGGACAAGAGCCCAGAATTGAAACGTAGTTCGCAGGGGCCCGCGCGCATCGCTTGCTGAGATCCAAGGAATATAGAAATTGTCGAAAGCTCCAATGATATCGATTGTCGATGACGATGAATTTGTTCGCGAATCAACTAAAGCGCTGGTCAGGTCACTTGGCTATTCGGCACGCACGTTTGCCTCAGCCGAAGAGTTTCTGGACTCGGACCCGGACGGGACCAACTGTCTCATTCTAGACGTGCAAATGACGGGGCTAAGCGGCGTCGAGTTGCTCGAACGCCTAACCGCGGAAGGCCGGCAGACTCCTGTCATTTTCGTCACCGCGTTTCCGGATGAGCCGATCCGCAGCCACCTGCTTGATGCCGGTGCTGTAGGTTTTCTGCGCAAGCCGGTCAACGACGAGAAGCTTATTCGCTGCCTCGACACGGCTCTCGCGCTTTCCTGAGCTTTCACGTCGTCTGCATCTTGCCGATTGCTTGAAGGGTCACAAGGGAGGATTGAAATGATCAGGTTTATCGTTTTCGCTGCCCTGGCCTTAGCTATTGCAACTCCCGCGGAGGCCATGTCGCCTCCGCCGCTTCCTCAGTCGGACGGCATGAGGACAGACGTCGGCTACCGCGGCGTTGCACGTGGTCACCGCTACGGTGTTGCCCGTGGCTACGGGGTTAGGCGTTACGGCTATAGCGGGTATAGGCGCTACGGCTACGGCGGATATAGCCGCTATGGCTACCGCGGATACGGCTATCGCGGGTATAGGCCCGGCTATGGAGTTGTCCGCCGCCAAGTGCGCAGGTGCGCGTTGTGGGGCGCAGGGCACGTTTGCCGTCGATGGGTCTATTGAGACGCCCAACGCATTGAGAGGGGCGGCCTTCGGGTCGCCCCACCTTCGACTTCCCATCGCTGGGCGCGCTCCCTCCTTAGACCCCGTCGCGTTGTTCCTCCAAATTGCTTTTGGACAGCGCCACTTTTAACGAGGATGAGGTGGACTTCGAGGAAAGCGTCAAATGGACAATGTACTTCAGGACATGGTGCAGCGGCTCCGCGCGATCGAGCTCCTGCTGAGGACACAGAACGAATTGTCGACCAGAGTGCTCGCCGAGCTGGAACAGACAAGGCGATGCGCGGAGGCGAGCAAGGTCGGCGGTGTGCGTCAACCTTCCAGACACGCAATGCATGGCCGGGGATAATTCTCGTGAAGTGAAGCCATCAGGCACCCACCAATGAAAGGCACGTGACTATGTCTGACGTATCCAAGCAGCAGGACTGGACCAATCCGGCGGGACGCGATCCGCGAGTGGCTGAAAGGTGAAGGCACGTGCTCGCACCGCATCATGACGTGGGCTTCACCGGCGACGCGGAGCAACGCCAGATGGAATTGAACTTCCGGCCCCACTTTCCTGCCTCTGCTAGGCCCTTGCCACCGCCATTGGTAGGAACAGATAGGCCCAGCCGGAGATAATTAGTTTGATGCCGACCAGCAGACCAATTGCCCAAGCAGCCGAGCTTGGGAGATGGATGAGAATCAGAACGCCAACAGCCAACGCGGCAATACTAGCGATCAGCATCCACACCCATCCCGCGTGAGGTCGCATACGAAAAGCCATTCCAGCTTCAAGAACGCCTTGAGCTATGAAAATTGCCGCCAGCAGCACCGTAAGAGTCACTATGCCAGTGAGAGGAAAGAAAGCCAGCCAGCCGCCCGCGATCAGATAAAGCACGCCGACTAGAACTTCGAGAAGGAACTCGCTCCATCGGCGCGTGGAGAAGGCGTGGACGATCTGCACAATGCCGCCGATTAGAAAGAGCCATCCAAGAAAAATTTTTGCGGCAATGGTAGTTAGGAGGGGAAATGAGATGGCGGCGATGCCTAGCATGATCAGGAGAACGCCGAGAATGATGAACCACGTTCTGTTCTCGGCGATGGCCGCCTGGAACTCCTGGGCTCGAACTGCCATTCTTGTTTCCTCACTTTGCGACCTATGCCATAGACTACCAATTGCACTGTGAGGCATCCAATGACTTTGTTGGTGGGGAAGTGCCCTACCTATTGATCAAGGTCTGGCCTCTTGTGTCGCAACACTTCTTTCTAGGCACCTATCGATTTTCTAGGCTATGCATGGCACTTGCTCCCTACAGGAGCACCGCGCTACTCGCCTACGGTCAAGCCTGTAGTCTTGAGGCTTTGCCCGAGTATCGCTAGCGCGCCGGCTTCTTCCAGCAAAGCCGCACGCTTCTTGAGCGCCTGCTCAATGTGGAACCAGCTGTAAGGACCAATCCAAGGATCGTAGCCGCATTGGCCTAGTTGCCGTTCCAATCCATCAGACCCGTGCAGGAACATCTCTCAGCGCATTCGTCACGGCCGCCCTTTCGTCCGCATCTAAGTCGGTACGCTTAAGGAGCTTGACCAACCCCTTCTCGCTGTCCCCCTCCACGTCTTCGAGATAGGAACTAAGAACAGTAATTTTTCTTTCGAGGGCAGCACGAGCAGCCATCTGCGCGTCATAGTCCTCCAAGATTTCTAGCTGGAACTCGGTGAGTTTTAGTTTCCGTGTCATGCCAAACCTCTCATAGCAAGAGCGCGGCATCCAGGAGGAAACGGGCGAGGAGTTCAGCGAATTTCAGTATCAATTCTGCCGAAGCGCGCGACCCATCCCCGGTCGAGGAGGTTCAGTCGGCACTCCGGATACTTGGCGCGCCTCTGCTTCGCACCAGGCCATGAATTGGTCCTTTGCTGAGAGCCCAACCGTTGTGGCGGTGGCTTTGCAAAACTTGCTTAGTTCCGCCGCGGAAGCGCTGCTGGTGTCTGGGCCTACTGCAAACGCTGCCAGAACCAAAGCCGCTGGCAGCGCGCTCATCATCTTGGTTCGTGGTTTCATCTTAGGTCTCACAGGGTTTCGCTGCCTCAAGACCATCTTGAGCCTTAAGCGTGAAGGTATGATAAGGCCCTCGCGCGACTTGGCGCTGTGCGCTTTATCACACCACATTCAATTTTCCTTTCCTGGCTTTGGCATCATCCGTTGGGATGACCTACCGACAAGTCCGCGCCATGTCCGCTTTACCCCCAATAACGGACGTTGGGCGGCGCATCCAAGTTTGCATTTGGCTGTCGGTTTATGAGTACACGCCCTTAGGTGACGCTGGTTACGCCCACTCGCATTTCAGCGGTAAAGAGCGCCCCCGCCAAACGTCTAAAATGAACAACCCGTCATCTGGCGTCACCCCTCTTGGGGGAGGGGTGTTCTGCACGAGCTTAGGGGACCGGGCCTTCCTTCCCATAAAATGCGAGAAGCCGACCAAAAGGCGAAGCTCGATGACATCCTGGAGACGTACCGCTCACCCAGACCCGCGCACCGAGACCGGCGAGGCTCGTGAACTGCGCTGTAGCGTCGTGGAATAAGCTGGGGCGTTCGCAAGTTCTCGGGTGGTCGGCAGTGGTATCGCACCGACAGGTGGCAGCGGTTGCGCAGGAGGGTGCTGTCTGAGCAGCCGTTCTGCGCGATGCGTGAGAAGCGGGAACGGTGCCAGCTCGTGGCGACCGAAGTCGATCACATCAAGCCGCATCGAGGCAACCGGCGACTATTCTTTGATCGAGCGAACCTCCAGCCGATGTGCAGGAGCTGCCACGCGCAAAAGACTGCGCGGGAGGTTCTCGGCAAGGGACCAGGAGCGGACGAATACGGCATGCCGCTCGATCCCCATCACCACTGGAACGAGGACTGAGCGGACATGGAGCAGCCGAGTATTTGACCACCCATATCGGCAGCCTAAAGTCACTTCCGGCCTGCTGCACGCGCCGTGAGAATGGCCTTGTCGGCCTACTCGACGCCACGCAACCCCGAGCGCTGCCGAGACCGTACCGAGTATGCGCGCAGGGAGTTCTCAGATTCTGTTCCGACTTCGATGCGAAAGACCCGGCGCAGGTTCGGCAGCGCCGCAAGCTCGCGACCGATCTCGAGCGAGCGCAGAGGGATTGCCAGTGGGCACAGGCCCAACTCGATTGCGCGCTCGATGTTGAGGCTATGACCCTATGACGCCTCACACCGCTCAACTTGCAGGGACAATGGTGATTCCCGTGACTTCGTAGTCGGGTTCCATTTGTCTTTTAGCTAGGCCGTGTACTCATAAATCGGTTGGTGTATGTCCGCTTTACCCCTGAAAGCGGACATTCAGACTGCCGGATCAGAATGTCCGCTAAGTGCCAAAAGCTGACCTAAATACGCCACCAGCGACCGGGAACGACACGCAGCCTAGCGGGTTTGTGCGGCATGAAACTACCTGCATACTCATTGCAACCCAAAGCTTGCGAGGAGAGCTAGATGACCGTTGTCCTGATTACCGGCGCACTCACCGGGATCGGCCGGGCCACGGCCGTGGCCTTCGCCAATGAAGGCGACCAAATCGTCGTCTCAGGCCGCCACGGCGACGCCGGGGCCGATCTGGTGGAAGAGCTTCGCGCGCTCGGCGCAGAGGCAGAGTTCATTTGCGCCGACGTACGGCATGACGGAGAAATGCGGAGCCTGATCGATCAGACCGTCAAGCGCTTCGGGCGGCTCGATGTGGCGGTTAACAATGCCGGCACCGAGGGCCATCCCGGCCCGGTCACCGAGCAGACGCCCGAGAGCTATGCCGCCGTGTTCGACACCAATGTGCTCGGCACGCTTCTAGGCATGAAGCATGAGATGCGCGTGATGGCGCCGCAGGGCGGCGGCAGCATCGTCAATCTCTCCTCCGTGCTGGGCAAAGTCGGCGCGCCGGGCGCTGCGGTCTATACGGCGAGCAAGCACGCCGTCGAAGGTCTGACCAAGGCTGCGGCGCTCGAAGGGGCGGCGAGCGGTGTGCGCGTTAATGCCGTGGCGCCGGGCCCGGTGGAGACGGAGATGCTCAATCGCTTCACCGGGGGCGGCGAGAGGAAGGCGGACTTCCTCGACACCGTACCTGTCAAGCGGGCGGCGACGCCCGAGGAGATTGCCGACACGATCCTGTTCCTGGCCTGCAAGGCGCCCTTTCTCACCGGGCAGTCCATCGTCGTCGATGGGGGAAAAACTGCCTCATAGCGGCCTGGTTAATTACGTCCGCTATGGGTCATTAGCAGACATTAGCGCGTGCATCAGCGATGTCCGCTTTACCCCCAAGAGCGGACATGCTCAGCATGGGCAGGGCCTACATAGAGCTTCGGGACGATGACGCCGATGGCGATGAGATAATTGTTGCCGCGATTTTTTCCTATCGCCGGTCGAGCATCACGACGAAGCGAGCGCTGGAGCAGGATCTCGCGACAAAGGCTCGCCACCTCATGCGGCGAGCTTCCAACGGGCTGGATGCAAGCTGAAAGCCGAAGTAGCTGCTGATCGCCTCATCGCCGCTGACGAGGGCTCGTGGAGTGTCATAAAATCGTCATTGCCCTCATTTTACGCTCGGCGACATGCCTGATCCGCTCAACGTGCTTTTTCTTTGCACAGGCAATTCAGCCCGCTCGATCATGGCGGAATGCATCTTGAATTGAGAGGGAAAGGGCAAGTTTCGCGCGTTCAGCGCAGGAAGCCACCCAACTGGCAAACTCAATCCGTTCGCTCTGAATTTGTTGCGCAAGATGAAGTTCGATGTCTCAAAACTTCGCTCAAAATCTTGGGAGGAGTTTGCAACTCCCGACTCCTCCAAGTTAGACTTCGTCTTCACCGTCTGTGACGATGCGGCACGCGAGCCTTGCCCGGTCTGGCCGGGCCAACCCATGACCGCTCATTGGGGTTTGCCCGATCCGACAAAAGCGACGGGAACCGACGCTGAACGTGCTCTTGCGTTTGATGACTGCTTCCGCATGCTCAATCAGCGCATCGGAATATTGGTCAATCTTCCGCTCGACCGACTCAGCAAACTTTCTCTTCAGGAGCAATTAAGTGGCATCGGCAAGACGGTCTAACCTGATTATCAGCTACGACCGAAGCCGACATCTGCCGAAAACATTAGCCCGTGCCACGACCCCGGACACGATGTCCGCTAAGTGCCATAAGCGGACATTCGATACTATGGTCGCTTATCTCTGACTTGGCTGCCGGGTCCCCGTCAGAAGAAACCGTTCGACGGGCAAGGAATCGGGCCCTCGTCTCCAGTCGCCGGTTTAGTGAGAGCCCGGCTTCTGATAGCTGACGCGCCAGATCGTTCCGTTGCCATCTTCGGTCACGAATAGGGACCCGTCTTTCGCCACCGCGACTCCGACCGGCCGACCCCAGACCTGTTCGTCAGAGACCACGAAGCTGGTCATGAAGTCCTCGTATTCCCCGGTCGGCTTGCCAGTACCATCGAACAGCAAGCGCACTACCTTATAGCCTGTCCGGTGGTCGCGGTTCCATGAGCCGTGCATCGTGACGAAAGCGCTGCCCTTGTACTCGGCTGGAAAGCTGTCACCCTCATAGAAGATGATCTGAAGCGGGGCCGAGTGAGCCTGGATCAGCACGTCGGGTATCGTGACTTTGTCCTTCAAGTCGGGCCGCATTCCTTGGTGACGCGGATCTTCGTTGCCGCCGATGTAGTACCAAGGCCAGCCATAGAAGGCACCCTCCTTGACGTTGGTGGCATATTCGAAGGGGGTATTGTCGCCGAGCTCGTCGCGCTCGTTGACGACGCCCCATAGCTGCCCAGTTGCCGGCTGGATGGTCAGACCGGCGCAATTGCGCAACCCGGTGGCGAACGTCCTCTCGTTCTTGCCATCGGATCGAAGGAAAGAACGTCGGCGCGTCGTTCCTCGGTGTCCCATGCCGCACCGAGCGGTGCGGTCTTGATCCAGTCTTTGAGACCTTGGACGACGTGGGACTGGAAGCATGCCAAGATGCGGTTCAGGAAACATATCCTGCGCAACGTTCGAGCCCGAGCCGACCGAGAAGAACAGGCGGCTGCCCCTGTTGAATGCGAGACTGATCAGCTCGTCACGAACGCAAAGCAGCCTCGATCAGACCAAGAGCCTTTGGATCAACGTTGGCAAACTTCCCTTGGCGCCTTAGCTGCTTAAACAGCTAAGGCCTCGGCCATGGTAGGCCTATAAGCATTATTTTGAAGTATAGCAGCGGCCTTTCCCATGTACCGGCGCGCTTTCATCGCCAGTTCTTGCTCCTGTACGCGTTTTGTCAAGATGGTGGTGCGTCGAAACGGAAAGATGCCGACAAGAATAACCTCTCCTGAGTTGGTTTCATCCCTAAACTAACATATGCACGCTTGGTTTCGGACACATGTTGCGTGAATAAGTCGGAACGTCATAGCTCCTACCTTCCGGTCTTGCGCGGTCGCATGCGCATCAGATGTGGCAAAAAATCCACAGAGAAATAGCTTTTCGTGTTCGTTAACAATAGAAGAACGGCCGATCCTTGCAATCCCTACCACTTAACTAGAGTTTAGAACCACAAACGGCGCGCAGGCGAGTTTGCGAGCCGAGCAAGCGTTACGTGTCAATAGAGGGGACAGGGGAATGATCGGGGGATTGAGAACCAACCGCTATTTGCTCGCTGGTGCGAGCGTTATCGGACTTCTGGCCATTGGGGCTCCAGAGGCCAAAGCGCAAAATATGCAAGAAATTCAAGCGCAGATCGATCAGATGCAGGCGACTATCAAAGCCTTGCAAAAGCAGGTGCAAGACGCCAAGGCGCAAGCCTCGGCGGCTCAGACGACTGCCGACAGCGCGAAAGGCAGCGATCTCGACCTCAAGGTCAAATGGAAGGGCGCGCCGGACTTTCGAGCGGCGATGGCAAGTTCAAGATGAAGGTCCGCGGCCGTGTCGAGGTGGACTACAATCAGGCCGACCAGGATACGCGGATCACGAGCTTTCCGGACGTTTCAGCGACTGAGCTCAGACGCGCCCGCCTCGGCGATCGAAGGTATTATCTATTACGACTGGAAATACGTGTTCGAGGTCGACTTCGCAAACGACGTCGTGAGAGTAAAAGATGCGTATCTTCGAGTACCAAGGCTTCAAGGTCGCCGACAATCCGCTCCTCTTCAGGGTGGGTAATTTCAAGACCTTCAACACCTTCGAGGACGAACAAGCGACCGACTTCGTCGATACGTCGAGCGTGCAGCGTTTATCAATGCTTGGGACATCGACCGGCAAATCGGCGCCGCCATCATGTACTACTCCGACCATTTTGGCGTGGCGGGGGGTATCTTCGGCCAGCGCGACGGAGGGGTTGCAGACCAGGCACTATTTCCGGGCTTCACCGGTGATGAGGACTTGACGTTTGCCGGGCGTGTATTCGCTGCGCCGATCAACCGCGAAGTCAATAGCCTGCCTCAGGTCTTGTTTTTCGGCGCGAGCGTCAGAAACCGCCAAGCTGGCGACGATCAGCCGTTTTTCCAGTATGGAAACGACGCACGCGCCGCCGATCTCCATCTTACCAATGCCCCTGTCCGCACGGGGTCGATCGGCGACGAGGACACCTTCTGGGGTCTTGAAGCTGCCACCCTTTGGGGGCCGTTCGCTTTACAAGGCGAGTATGCACAGATCGATGTCGACCTGCCAGGCGGTGCGCTCATCCGCGCCAACCCGCCAGCTACTGGGCTCCTGGCCGGCGCGCCTAATCCCTTTGTGGCACCCCAGGCAGTCAGGAACGTTCCGGATCCTACCTTTACGGGGTGGTATGTAGAGGGAAGCTGGTTCTTCGGCGGACACAAGACCTACGAGGAAGCGGCAGGTGGGGCCGGCCGAAGATTTACAACCCGATGTTCCACGGCAGCGGCGGCTGGGGAGGTTGGCAGATCGTCGGCAATTTCGATGTCCTCGACCAGAGCGACAGCTCATTCAATAACGCAGGAGGTTGCCGCAACACACGACTTTTCCCAGGCCTAAGCGCGAGTGGCGGCTCCATCCCAGCGAACAACATCCCGTTGTGCGGCGAGATGGAGACCTGGAGGTCGGAGTGAACTGGTGGATGACCGAATATATGCGGCTCATGTTCCAGTACGCTCAATCGGATCTCAGCGACTATCCGTTCTTCATCCCACAGGATCCGGACCTGCCGCCCGGAAAGAACAACGGCTTCGATGGCGCGACCATCAAAGGCTTCGGCATGCGCATGCAGGTCGACTGGTAAAACTGGAAAAGCGGAACTTTAGTCCCCTCCGCTACCAGACCGCCGCCCTAACCGGGCGGCGGCTTTTTTTGAGCAGAAGGCTGCGACAGCACAAGCGACCATTTCATCTGCCTGGCTTCGGCGAAAATGTCCGCTTTGGGTCATTAGCGGACATACTGACAAGTCCGCGCCATGTCCGCTTTACCCCCAATAACGGACGTTGGGCGGCACATCCACGTCAGCATTTGGCTATCGGTTTATGAGTACACGCCCTGCATGGCCCCTTTTTGATCGCGGCTCGGGGGGCACCTAACCGTAGAATTTTTCTTATTGCGATGTGACTGCTTAGAGATGGGACCCTTGCTGCTGAAGGTAGAGGCTGTGCGAGTAAGGTTTCTTAGCTACTCCGAGGAAGCGGTGCGTCAACGTCCCTTTCCGCTATCCCCCGGGGGTCTAGGGTCCCCTCTAGCCTGATGCTTATGATATATTATCATAGGCTAAGCTAAGTATATCAATGGCTTAGCATGAGATGGCTAACAGGGCTAAGTAGCAGACTAGGCTAGTGCTTTAGCTTCGCCTGGTCGGGTGCGAAGTGCTCCTCCCATGCGCTAACGTCTTGAACTGTATCAGGTATTACTGCGAATGGCGTTGCGCCCTCGATGGCAAGCTCTTGGCTCACCAGATTGGGCAGAGATTTATCCAAGGCGATCTTGATAGACTGTATCTGACCGGCAGTAAGAAATTCCTTCTCTGCTAACGCATTGTCCTGCAAGCGCTTTAGCAATTGAGTTGTCCTGATCTTCTCTCTACAGGTCTCAATGCTGTTACGCTCATAGACGGTTGATCTAAGCCCTTTCTTGTACTGTCTGGGCATCTCTCTCTCTCTCCATGCTTCTAGCAGGGGTTTGACGGTTCGTTGGCGATGTGCGCTGTCGCAATGTCGATGCGGCGTTTACGCCACCCTTCGTCGTCTGCAACTGCTTCCAGCAGATCGAGCCGGGTTTGGTTGAACCGATCAAGCGGCAACGCGGCGACCGTTCACAGCAAAGGCAACCCAGCGACGCAGCGTGCCCATAGGCTGCATCCTTCGCCCGCGTAAGATTGGCGGGAGTGCTACTCCAACCATCCGGATAACGGATGCGGTAGAGGTGCGGAAAGGTTGCGTCGGGAACGAGGGTCACCGTAGGTAGGCGCCGGCCACAACAAAGGCCAAGGCCGCGCCAAACGAACTTCTGCCGGTCGTAACTCACGCGCTGACTAGGCCGCTACCTTGCGCGCTGCCTCCAATTTCATGACAACGGCGGCAGGGGTTAGATAGTGACCAGAGCCACCCAACTCTGATTGATGTAAGTTCGCCCTTCTGGCGCAGCCGGTAGAGTTTCATATGGCTGCAATGCCAACGGGCTTTGAGTTGCTTGTCGGTGTAGAAAACTTCTTCATCACGCATCGCTGTTAGCTCCTTACGTTTGTTATGAAGCCGAACGTTGAGCGGTGACGATTTGCTTTGGCGCGATTTTAGAGGTCCTTATTCACCTGTATCCACGCGGCTAGTCAATCAACAGAGCCACGACAAGCAACGCGACAGTGATAAGCAGTGCGGTCATGACACCAACCCCATGACGTGAGCACCCCACGCCTCAAGGGCGGCGCGCTTCTCTTCCGCGTAGTCGTGGCGCTGATAGACGCCGACAATGCCGCCACGTGAGCCCGACGTGTGGCCTAGGACCGCCTCGTCACTGGCAAGGCAACGCCAAGCTTCTGCATTCCAGTTGCCACGGTGCGGCGAAGGTCGTGAATGCGCCAGTTGGTGACACCCGACTCGGCGTCGAGCTTGGCCTTCGCCTGACTCCACGCTTGGATTGGTCCGTTCCCGGTGCTGGTGAAAACGAACTCGCCTATGCGCGGCATGCCGGCGAGCAACTCCCGTGCGGGTGCTGAGAGGTAAATGTCATGCGGCACGCCGGTCTTGGTGCGAGCGCCTTCAAGCTTGATGCAATCGCCGTCAATCTCTGACCATCGGAGTTGACTGATTTCCTCGCGCCTCGCGCCAGTCAATAGGCAGTAGACGAGTGGCGGCGCCATATGGGCCGATAGCGGCCGCCCATATCTTGGCCCACTCTGCATCGCACAGACACTCGCTCGCGAGACTTGACATTGCCGACTCGCGGCATGCCGGCCGTCGGATCGACTTGAGAATGTCTCGCTCGATGCACCACGAGAAAAAGCGATTGATATGCGCTTGAGCGCGTCTCGCCATAACCGGCGCGCCACGATCCATGATGGCGTCGAGCACGGCTAGCACGTCGCTCTTGCTGATCCGATCGACGGGCTTGCCCCGCCACGCCGGCAACAACTCGGCTTCGACAGAGCGGGTCGCTTGATAGAACGATGACTGCTTGTTTTGCGCTCTGGTCTCGCTTCAGCCAATCCTCAACAACAGTCTCAAACAGCGCGAGCCTTCGCGCCCTGAGAAGGGGCGTCTCCCCTTGGCGATAGCCTCTCGCGTCTTGCGCCATGCATGCGCGCATCTGCCAGACTGATTGCTGGCCATCGTCCCAGCGTCTCGCGCTTCAACTTCCCGCCGACGCGATAAAAATGTTCGAAGGTCTTGGCGCCGCCATGCCCGACTTGTAGGGCCAAGCCTGGGTAGCCGAGATCGAAAACCTCTAGGCTGCCTTCCTTCGGTGGTCTGATCTTCTCGACACTGACGGCCGTGAGATGCTTCTTCATTTTGTTACCTCCTTATAACGAGAGGTAACACGTATGCCTGTTTGTTCCCGTTGTCAAGGGTTCGGGACTGTTATCCCAAATGAGGGGTAAATCCAGTCCATATAAGGCTTATTCCTATGATTGGTGTGAGGTGTCGTTAGGCTAGGTTATGCGTTGGTGGATAATCGACGGTCACAAGGTAAAGGCCGCAAGCCGGCGCGACAGGGCCGCACGCGGCGCGGTCACGCGCTTGCAGGGCCCTTTCCAGGTCTTCCGCGGTCCATCTCCCCTCGCCGACGAGCTTCAGCGAGCCAACCATGGAGCGCACCTGATTGTGCAGGAAGGAGCGGGCCGAGGCCTCGATCCTGATCTCCTCTCCCGCACGGGTGACGACGAGGCGGTCGAGCGTCTTCACCGGCGAGGCGGCCTGGCATTCCGAGGAGCGGAAGGTGGTGAAGTCATGATGGCCGACGAGCGCTTGCGCCGCGTCATGCATAGCGGGGGCGTCGAGGGCGTGCAACACGTGCCAGGCGCGGTTCCGCTCGAGCGCGAGCGGGCTGCGGCGCGTGACGATGCGATAGAGATAATGCCGCGCGGTCGCCGAGAAGCGGGCATCGAAACTGTCCGGCACAAGCTCGCAAGCAAGCACGCTTATGGGATCGGGCCTGAGCTGCGCGTTCAGCGCGTCGCGCACTTTGTCGACCGTCCAGTCCTTGACGAGATCGAAATGCGCCACCTGGCCCATCGCATGCACGCCGGCATCGGTGCGCCCCGCCCCACGCGGCACCGTGTCCTCGCCGGAGAAGGCCTTGATGGCTTGCGCGAGGCGGCCCTGCACCGAGAGGCCGTTCTCCTGGAGCTGCCAGCCGACGAACGGCGTGCCGTCATATTCGAGAATGAGCTTGTAGCGGGGCATGTCGGGTCAACCGAGCGCGGTACCGGCGCGAAGGGGAACCCCGCGCAGGAATTCGTCGGCGGTCATCGTCTTCCTGCCGGCGCGCTGGACCTCGGTGAGGCGCACGGCGCCATCGCCGCAGGCAATGGTCAAATGATCGTCAAGCACGGTACCCGGCGCGCCCGAGATCTCCGCCAAGGTCGAACGAAGCGCCTTGATCCGCTCACGCTTGCCATTGATATCGACTTCGAACCAGGCGCCGGGATAAGGCGACAGGCCGCGGACCATGTCGTGCAGCTCGGGCGCCGGACGCGACCAGTCGATGCGTGTCTCGCCCGGTTCGATCTTCTCGGCGTAAGTGACGCCATTCTCGGCTTGCGGCCGGCAATCGAGCCGACCGCGCTCAAGGGCTGAGAGGACATGCACCATCAGCGTTGCGCCGCTGGTGGCAAGCGCGTCATGCAGCTCGCCGGCGGTCATGTCGCGGCCGATGGCGACGCGGGCTTCCAGGCAGACCGGGCCGGTGTCGAGGCCTTCGTCGAGCCGCATGATCGAGACGCCGCTCTCCCTGTCGCCGGCCATGATGGCGCGATTGATGGGCGCCGCGCCTCGCCAACGCGGCAGCAGCGACGCATGCAGATTGAAGGCCCCATGACGCGTGGCGTCGAGAATTGGTTTCGGCAGGATGATCCCATAGGCCACGACGACCGCGGCATCGGCGTCGAGCGCGACGAAGCGCTCCTGCTCCTCGGCGCTTTTCAGCTGCGCCGGCGTGCGCACGGTCAAGCCCGCTTGCTCGGCGTCCTGCAGCACGGCGGATTTGCGCAAGGCCATGCCCCGACCAGCTTGCCGCGGCGGCTGGGTGTAGACGGCTACGACCTCGTGCCCCGCCTCGCGGATCGCTCGCAGCGACGGCACCGCGAAGTCGGGCGTGCCCATGAAGATGATGCGCATCGGCGGCATCCGCCCTTATGTCACCGTGAGGGGTAAAGCGGCAATTACGGCTTGTCGCGGTAAAGGCCCCAAACCGCGAACAACGCGCTCGCGCTCGCCAGGAGGAAGAGCACAGAAAGGATGCCCTTCTCGACGTTCCAGCCGAGCAGGCGGCCCAAGTCGTAGAGCACGTAAATGGCGAAGGTGAGAGCGAGGCCGTAGAGGTAAGGGCGCCCCTTGACCGCAGCGAGCACCGTGACGATGGCGACCGCGACCTCTAGCGCGATGGAGGCGACGAGCAGCATGGCTAAAGCGCCTCCGCGCGCTTCTGCTTGGTATATTTGCGCACCACCATGTCGCGCTTCAGCCGCGACAGATAGTCGATGAACAGCACGCCGTTCAAATGGTCGATCTCGTGCTGCACCAGCGTCGACCAGATGCCTTCGAGCTCGATCTCCTGCTGCTTGCCTTCGCGATCGATATAGGCAACGCGGGTCTTGGCCGGCCGCTCGATCTCGGCGGTGTAGTCGGGGATCGAGAGGCACCCCTCCTCGTGCACCCGAAGCTCCGCGGAGCGCTCTAGAATCTGCGGATTGACCATGACGATCGGGGTCTTGGGCGCCTCGTCCTTGGCGGGGTCCATGACGATCAGCCGCCGCGAAATGCCGATCTGCGGCGCGGCAAGACCGATGCCGGGCGCGTCGTACATGGTCGCCAGCATATCGTCCATCAGCCGGCGCAGCTCCGCATCCACGCGCTCGATGGACTTCGCCTTCTTGCGCAGGATCGGATCGGGGATGGTGAGGATGGGACGGATGGCCATGTGAGCCGCTGACATAAGGTTGCGGCGCGGGGCGGTCAATATGTTCCTGTTTTGGTCTAAAAGAACGAATTGGGCTATACGTTCTCCATGGCCCTGGAGCCCATTCAGGTTGGCACCGTCACGCTCGATCCCCTACTCGTTCTGCTTGCGCTGGCGGGGCTTGCCGTCCTTGCGCTGCTCACTCTCGCCATTGCTTTGATCGTGCATATGGGCCGGCGGCGGCGCCAGACCGAGTCCCAGGCGAGCGAGCTTGCCGAGCTTAAGGGGCGCTTGCAGAGTTTCGCTGAGATCAGCGTGGCGCGGCAGGGCGACATCGCGCGGGCCGTCAATGAGCGGCTCGACCGCATGACGCATCGCGTCGGCACCGACCTCAACGAGACCTCACGCAAGACGCATGAATTGATTGCCAAGCTGAATGAGCGGCTGGCGGTGATCGACACCGCGCAGAAGAACCTGACCGACCTCTCAACCAACATGGTCAGCTTGCAGGAGATCCTCGCCAACAAGCAGGCGCGTGGCGCGTTCGGCCAGATGCGCATGGAGACCATCGTCAAGGACGGGCTGCCGAAGGGCGCCTACACCTTCCAGGCGACGCTCTCCAACGGCAAGCGGCCCGACTGTCTGCTGCATATGCCGAACAGCGCGGCCTCCGTCGTGATCGACGCCAAGTTTCCGCTGGAAGGCTTCGAGGCGTTTCGCACCGCCCGCCGCGACGAGGACAAGAAAGAGGCGGCGCGGCGCGTGCGCGTCGATGTCGGCCGCCATGTCGACGCCATGGCCGAGCGCTATTTCATCGCCGGCGAGACGCAGGACACGGCGATCCTATTCGTGCCGTCAGAGGCGATCTATGCCGATCTCGCCGAGCATTTCTCCGACCTTGTGCAGAAGGCGCATCGCGCGCGCATCGTCATCTGCGCGCCGAACATGCTGATGCTCGCGGTGCAGACCATGCAGGCGATCCTGAAAGACGTGCAGATGCGCGAGCAGGCGCACCTCATTCAGGGCGAGGTGGCGAAGCTGATGGACGATATGAACCGTTTCCGCGAGCGTGTGCTCGATCTCCAGCGGCATTTCGGCCAGGCCAACGAGGACATCGACAAGATCCTCACCTCGTCGGAGAAGATCGCCGCGCGCGGGCGCAAGATCGAGACCTTGGAGTTCGAGGAGGCAGTGCCCGCGCAAGTCGAGCAACGCAACGGCGCTTCCCCCTCAGCCCTTCCCTCTCCCCCAAGGGGAGAGGGAGAGGCGCCGCAGCACGGCGAGAGGCGGCGGAACGGTGGGTTCCGCCAGCCCGATCTGCTCGCCAAAAACTCATGACCACGCCTCTACCGCTCTGGCAGGGCATCGTGCTCGACCAAATGCTGGTCGGCGCGGCGGCGAGCCTCGTCAACCTCATCATCCACGCGGTGCTGCTCGGAACGGTGGTGTGGACCGTGCGCCGGCTGGCGGAGAGAGACAGTTTCGTCCCGGCCTTCGTGCAGGGGCATTTTGTCGAGGTGATGGTCTGGGCCGTCACCTATGCCTTGGTCGGCGTGGCACCGCCAGGTCGAACTCATCTATCTCGCTTTCGGCAACTACACGACGCTCGGCTATGCCGATCTGGTTGCGCCGGAGCAATGGCGGCTGCTCCGGCCGATGACGGCGCTGAACGGCATCATGCTGATCGGCTGGTCGACGGCGCTGATCATCGAGATTCTGCGCCGGTCAGGAAGCGCGCCGGCTATAGACCTGATCACTTCTTCTTCCCCGCTCGCTTGCTGGCGGCACGTTTCTTGGCCGCCTGCTCGTGTTTCTCGCCATAGCGCATGCCTTCGAGCTTCATGCCGTCGGGATCGAGGAAGAACACCGCGTAATAGTCGTCGTAATATTCGCCGGCCGGATCGACGATCTTGGTGCCCTGCTCTTCCAGATAGGCTTGCAGCGCATCGACATCCTTTCGGCTGCGCAGGCGGAAGGCGTAATGATGAAAGCCGATATCGCCCTTGCGGTATTTGTGCTTCTTGCCTTCGGCGTCGGCGGCGGCGATCCAGAACAGGGTCTTGCCGTTGGCCCAGCCCATCATGCCCTCATATTCGGCCTCGACGTCGAAGCCGAGGAACTCCATGAGGGGCGCGTAGAACGACTTCGACTTTGCGAAGTCGCCGACGCTGATCACCAAATGATCGATCCCAACGACACGCACCATGCTTCTCTCCTTCGCCATGCCCGCGTAGGCGGGCATCCAGTATCCCCGGCCTTGGTCACCTGACGTCTATCGGTGGTTACTGGATCGCCCGATCAGCCGGGCGATGACAAACTATTGGTGAAAGCGGCTTTGGCGGCCTGGCGCTCGATCAAGCGGACATGACGCGGGGGGCTTTGGCTGCTATCAAGGGGCGATGACGGCGGCAGAGGGAGCCCGACGGCTGACTTTTGGCGAGCGGTTGGCCCGCGCGGCCGCCGTTTTCCTCGATCCGCGCGTCCTCATCGTCCTTCTGCTCGGCTTCTCCTCGGGCCTGCCGCTGGCGCTGTCCGGCTCGACGCTGCTCTTGTGGATGAAAGACGTCGGCGTCGATCTTGGCACGATCGGCCTCTTCTCGCTTGTCGGCGTGCCCTACACCATCAAGTTCCTCTGGGCGCCCATCGTCGATGCCTTTCAGGTGCCGATCCTCGGCCGCCTGCTCGGGCACCGGCGCGGCTGGCTCGTGCTGTCGCAGATCCTGCTGATGGCGGCGATCGTCCTGCTCGGCATCCAGGACCCGCTGAAGGCGCCGCTGATGGTGGCGCTCGCCGCGGTGATCAGTGGCGACCGCCTCGGCCACCCAGGACATCGTCATCGACGCCTTCCGCGTCGAATATCTACCCACCGAGAACCAGGCGGCCGGCATGGCCTATTTCGTCGCCGCCTATCGCATCGGCATGCTGGTCTCGACTGCGGGCGCCGTGGCGCTCGTCGCCTATCTGGAGCATATCGGCGTCGATCGCGGTCTGGTCTGGGCCTACGGCTATGCCGCCATGGCGGCGCTGGTGGTCATTGGCATGGTGGCGGCGCTGATCGCCAAGGAGCCGCGCGCGAAGGAGCGCGAGGCGGAAGCCGAAGCATCGGGCGAGCGGACCGGCAACCCGTTGGCCCGCTTCTTCCGCGCGGCCTATGCGGCCTTCGCCGATTTCTTCTCCAAGAAGGACGCTCTGCTGATCCTGCTGTTCGTCATCCTCTACAAGCTCACCGACACCTTCGCCGGGGTGATGACCGGGCCGTTCGTGCTCGATATCGGCTTCGACAAGGCGAGCTACGCGGCGATCATCAAGGGCGTCGGGTTGGCCGCATCGCTGCTCGGCGGGGTCGCGGGCGGGCTGCTCGCGCGCACCATGCCGCTGTCGCGCTCGCTGATGGTGGCGGGCATCCTCCAGGCGCTGGCGAACTTCACCTTCGCCTGGCAAGCTTGGCTCGGCGTCAACCACGCGGCGCTGGTGCTGGCGATCTCGACGGAGAACTTCACCAGCGCGATGGGCACGGTCGTGTTCATCGCCTATCTGTCGGCGCTGTGCACGAGCCCGGCACATACCGCGACGCAATTCGCCCTGCTCACCGCGCTCGCTTCGGTCGGGCGCACCACGCTTGCCTCGGTCACCGGCTTCGTCGCGGCGGCGACGGGGTGGATCGTGTTCTTCATGCTGTGCGCCGCGGCCGCCATTCCGGGGCTTGCGATTTTGTGGATCCTGACCAAGCGAGGCGCTTTCACCGAGATCGAGCAGAAAGAGAAGCTCGCCGAGGCGTCCGGATGACCCCGCGCATCAGATCTTGCGGCTGTCATAGGCCCAATGCAGCAGCGCCTGACGTTGCCTGGGGCGGCAGAAAACGTCCCCCCGCTCGCAATTGCACTCGACCTGCCTGATGTGCCGGCGCATCGCCTTCCAGCGTTTGATCTGCCGCCGATCCTCCTCCGGCATGCGGCGCCCGAGATAATAGCGGCAATACCATTGGAACCAGCCGCGCGGATCATCGGGATGAAGCCAGCCCTTGTCGCGCCAGACCGAGAGCGGCTGGCTGGCATCGACACCAAAGAAGTTGAGCGAGCAGTCGCGATGCTTCCGGGCAAGCTTGGCGCCAACAAACCAGCTTGCGGGAAACTCTTTGCGCGTATCGGTCATGTACTTGCCGCAAAACACGCCGAGCCGCAGCATCTCCCGGGGCATTAACTCCGGATTGAACTCCGGATCGAAGTCGCGGCCCGTGGGCGCGGTCAGCTCGTAGCGATAGCCCTTCTGCATCTTGTCGTTGACGACGACGGTGCGTTTGCGCATCACGGCCGCCTGGCGGAAGCCCGCCGCGCAGCGGCAAGCATCACATCGTCTTCCGCGCTTTGACCGCGGCGGCAAGCGTGCCTTCGTCGAGATAATCGAGCTCGCCGCCGATCGGCACGCCATGTGCTAGCCGCGAGACGGTGACGTTCGCGCCGGCCAACTGGTCCATCAAATAATGCGCGGTGGATTGGCCCTCGACGGTGGCGTTCAACGCCAGCAGCAGCTCTTTGACCTGCGGATCGCTGGCGCGCTCGATCAGCTTGGCGATGGAGAGATCGTCGGGCCCGATGCCGTCGAGCGGCGAGAGCGTGCCGCCGAGCACATGATAGAGCCCGTTCAGCACGCCGGCGCGCTCGAGCGCCCAGAGATCGCCGACCTCCTCGACCACGCAGATGAGCGAGCGGTCGCGCGCGGGGTCGCGGCAGAGCGTGCACGGGCTTTGCGTATCGATATTGCCGCAAGTCTCGCAGGTGAGGATGGTGTCGCGGGTCTCGGCCAGCGCGGTGGCAAGCGGCTCGAGCAGCTGCTCCTTCTTCTTGACGAGATGCAGCGCCGCGCGGCGCGCAGAGCGGGGGCCCAGCCCCGGCAGTCTCGCCAGGAGCTGAATCAGGCGCTCAATCTCGGGACCTGCCGCGACGCGCGCCATGCAATCAAAACAGCTTGAGGCCGGGAGGGAGCGGTAGGCCGCCGGTGAGGCTCTTCATCTTCTCCTTCATCGCCTCCTCGACCTTGGTCTTGGCGTCGTTATGCGCGGCGACGATGAGATCCTCGAGGATCTCCGCCTCCTCCGGCTTGAGCAGGGATTTGTCGATCTTGAGACCGGTCATGTCGCCTTTGCCGGAGAGCGTCACCACGACCATGCCGCCGCCGGAGCGGCCCTCGATCAGCGTGCGCTCGAGCTCGGCCTGCATGTCGGCCATGCGGCCTTGCAACTGCTGCGCCTGCTTCATCATCTCGGCGAAATTCTTCATCAGTTGGTCCCGTCCTCTTTGAACTCTTCCGGCTCCTCCGCGCCCTCTTGCGGCGCGGGCTCAACCACGGGCCTGACCGCCGTTATGCGCGCGCCGGGGAAATGCTGCATCACCTGCTTGACGGCCGGATGCTCGCGGACCTTCTCGATCTCGCGCGCCTCCTTCTCGCGGCGCTGAGCGCCGAGGGGCGCCGCGCCCTCCTCGTCGCTCACCGCGACGATCCACACGCGGCCGGTCCAGGCTTTCAGCTTCCGCATCAGCTCCTGACCGAGTTCGCGCGGCGCCTGCGGCAGCGGATTGATCTCGATATTGCCCGGCTTGAAATGCACGAGCCGAACTTGCTCCAGCAGCGCATGTTTGAGCTTGAGGTCGCGCTTAACCTCGGCAAGCGCTACCACGTCCTCGAAGCTCTTCAACTCGGGCAAAGGCGCCGTCGCTTCCATCGGCTCGTCGGCTGGTGCTGGGTTCTCGGTCTCGACGGGAGGCGCCTCGACGCGACGCGGCTCGGCGCGAGGGGCCTCGGCGCGAAGCGTCTCGGGGTGAGGTCCCTCGGCGCGGGCGGGCTCGGGCTTGCGCGATGGCTTGGGCCACGGCGCGCCTGAAGCTTGGCCAGCGCCCGTGCCGGTCCCGTCAGCCAGGCGCCGGGCAAGCTCTCCGGGCGGGGGCAGATCGGCGGCATAAGCGAGCCTTATCAGAACCATGTCGGCGGCTGCCGGCGGGCGCGGACTTCCCCTCACCTCTTCATAACCTTTCAGCAGCATCTGCCAGGCGCGCGCCAGAGCCGGCATCGACAGGCGTTGCGCGAGATCGGCGGCGCGGACGCGCTCAGCCTCGCTCGCGGCGGGATCGGCGCTTGCGGCGCCGGCTGCCTTCACTACCGTCACGGCATGCACGGCATCGGCGAGATCGGCGATGACCTGGCCGGGCTCGGCGCCGTCGCAGTTCAGCGCGTCGAGCTGCTTCAGCGCGCCGCCGGCATCGCCCTTTAGCACCGTCTCCATGAGATCGAAGATACGGGTGCGGTCGGCAAGGCCCAGCAACCCGCGCACGTCATCGGCCTTGACCTCGCTGCCACCGAAGGCGATGGCGCGGTCGAGGATGGAGAGTGCATCACGCACCGAGCCTTCAGCCGCGCGGGCGATCAGCGCCAAAGCCTGCCGCTCGGCGCTGGCCCCTTCCTCGGCGGAGATGCGGGCGAGATGCTCGGTGAGCATCTCGATCTCGATGCGCTTCAGGTCGAAGCGCTGGCAGCGCGACAGCACCGTCACGGGAACCTTGCGCGCCTCGGTGGTGGCGAAGATGAATTTCACATGCTCGGGCGGCTCTTCCAGCGTCTTGAGCAGGCCGGCGAAGGCCGGCTTCGACAGCATGTGCACCTCGTCGAGGATGTAGACCTTGTAGCGGGCGAGGTTCGGCTTGTAATGCGCGCTGTCGATCAGCTCGCGGATATCGTCGATGCCGGTATGCGAGGCGGCGTCCATCTCGACCACGTCGAGATGCCGGCTTTCGAGGATGGCGCGGCAATGCACGCCCTCCTCACCCATGTCCAGCGTCGGGCCTTCGATGCCGGGCGCCTCGTAGTTGAGCGCGCGGGCAATCAGCCGCGCGGTCGTGGTCTTGCCCACGCCGCGCACGCCGGTCAGCATATAGGCCTGCGCGATGCGGCCCGAGGCGAAGGCGTTCCGAAGCGTCCGCACCATCGCCTCCTGGCCGATCAGCTCGGCAAAGACTTTCGGGCGGTATTTGCGAGCCAGCGCCGCGTGGCTCTCGGGCGCGGGCACGCGGGGCGCAGAGGCTTCAGCCTTTCCCTTGCCGGGACGCTTCGGCGCGGTTTTCGGGTCTTCGGCGTCGGCCATTGACGGGCGGAACTTTCACGCGAAGGGCTTCGAACGGAGCGGCGGCAAGGCCGCGACGCATCTTACACTTGGGGCAAGGTGGGAGGCTGGACGAGCAACCCGCGAAACGCTCGTTAGGGCTGCTTCCTTCCGGACCTGACCCGGTTGGCGAGGCACGCGCCTGCTGCCAACCTCCCTAGGGGAGTATATCGGAGATAGCGGGCCCTGTGGCAACCCGATCAACGAAGCCGGATATCGAACATGACGCGATATGTTGCCCTGCTGCGCGCGGTGAATGTCGGGGGAACCGGCAAACTGCCGATGACCGAGCTGAAATCCATGTGCAGCGAGGCCGGCTTTGCACGCGTGGAGACCTATATCGCAAGCGGTAATGTCGTGTTCACAAGCAACGCCGGACCGTCGAGGGTAAAGGCCGAGCTTGAGGCCCGCTTGCTTGCCCATTTCGGTAAGCCCATGGGCGTCGTGGTGCGGACGGCCTCGGAGATGCTGGCGGTTCTCAGAGCCAATCCTTTTCCTGAGGCGGAGCCGAAGCACACTTACGCAATCTTCCTCGACGAGCCCCCTCCGCGCGATGCGCTCGATCACGCGGTTGGGCAAAGTGGGGAGAAGATGGCACTCGGGGATCGGGAGATCTTCGTTCACTATGGGAACGGTATGGGTCGCTCCAAACTGAAGATTCCGGCGGCCAGAATGGGCACGGCACGCAACATGAACACCGTTGCAAAATTGGCCGAGATCGCATCCAAGCCTTGAATCGTCGCCGCTAGCCCTCGAGCGCCTTCAATTCGGCGCGGAAGGGGCTCGCAGGATAGGTGCCGAGCACGGTCACCTCGCTCGAGAAGAAGTGCAGCTCCTCCATGGCAAGCGCCACGGGGCGCTCGTCGGGATGGCCTTCGATATCGGCATAGAACATGGTGGCGTTGAACGAGCCTTCGAGCTGATAGGACTCGAGCTTGGTCATGTTGACGCCGTTGGTGGCGAAGCCGCCCAGCGCCTTGTAGAGCGCGGCCGGAACGTTGCGCACGCGGAACACGAAGCTGGTGACGACGGGGCCGTCGCCCTTCTTGACGCGCTCAGGCTTTGAGGCAAGCACAACGAAGCGTGTGGTGTTGTGCTCGGCGTCCTCGATATCGGCCTTGGCCACTTTCAGCCCATAGATCTCGGCGGCGAGCTTGGAAGCGATCACGGCGGCCGTGCGGTCGCCGGATTCGCGCAACTCGCGCGCCGCGCCCGCGGTGTCCGCCGCCACCACCGCACTCAATTTCAGCGCGCGGATGGCGTTACGGCATTGGCCAAGCGCCATGACGTGGCTGTGCACCGTCTTGAGCTCGGTGAGCTTGACGCCGGGAAGGGTGAGCAGCTGGTGCCGCACCCGCTCGAAATGCTCGGCGACGATATAGAGACCGGAATGCGGCAACAGGTGATGAATGTCGGCGACGCGGCCGGCCACCGAATTCTCGATGGGGATCATGGCGAGCTTGACCTCGCCGTTCTTCACGGCGGCGAGCGCATCCTCGAAAGTTGGACAGGCCAACGCCTCCATGCGCGGATAGGCGTCCCGCGCGGCGAGATGCGAGTTGGCGCCCGGCTCGCCCTGAAAGGCGATTCTGTTCTGCGATTTGGCCATGGTCTAAAGGGAAGGCGGGCTTTGGGCTAAGGGCGGGACTGAAGCAGCTCACGCGCCCGCTCGAGGTCGCGCGGAGTATCGACACCCAGCGGGACAGTGTCAACGAGCCCGACATTGATGCGCATGCCGGCTTCGAGCGCGCGGAGCTGCTCCAACTTCTCGCGCAGCTCGAGCGGCGACGGCGGCAGCGAGACGAACCGCTCCAGAGCGTCCCGGCGATAGGCATAGATGCCGATATGGTGGTAGAGCGGGCCTTCGCCGTAAGGGGCGGTCGCCCGGGTGAAATAGAGCGCGCGGAGCACCGAGCCCGCGACCGGGGTCCCCACCACCTTCACAACGTTTGGATCGGTGCGCTCCTCCTCGCGGACGATTCTGGCGGCGATCGTGCCGATATCGGCCTCGCCTTCGCTGAGCGCCTTGAGGCAGGCGTGGACCAGGGCTGGGTCGAGCGTCGGCAGATCACCTTGCAAATTAACCACAGCGCCAAGCTTGCCGGCTGGATCGTGTGCGAGCACAGCCTCGAACACCCGGTCGGACCCGCTCGGATGGTCAGGGCGCGTCATCAGCGCTTCGCCGCCCGCTTGCAGTATAGCGTCCCGCACGGCCTCCGCGTCGGTCGCCACCAGCACGGGGCCGCAATCGGCCTCAACCGCCCGCCGCCAGACATGCACGATCATCGGCTCCCCGCCAATATCGGCCAGGGGTTTGTCGGGGAGCCTTGTCGCTTTGAGCCGGGCGGGTATAACGATGAGGCAGGGCATCATGATCTGCGTCAGTTAGCACGGGAAATTTTCCCAGGCGACTGGCGCGCCTATGTCAAATGTCCCCGTTGCAACAAGCCCATAGGCTCTATAGTCTCACGCCCCGTTGCAAGAGCTACATGAAGTAGCCTCTGCCTCTCCCGGGGGGAAAACCGACCATGAAGCATTATCGTCTCAATCAGATCGCCATGGCCGTGCTGGGCGCACTGCTGCTCTTCTTTGGCGCGAAGACTCTCATCAACATCGCCTACGAAGAGCATGAGCCGGAAGAGCCCGGCTATGAGGTCGCGGGCAGCGAGGAGCATCCGGGAGGCAGCGAGGTGAAGCCGGGCGGCGGCGATCAGCTTGCCACTCTGCTTGCCAGCGCAGACCCCACACGTGGCGCCGACGTCGCGAAGAAATGCGCGATCTGCCACAACTTCGATAAGGGCGGCCCGAACCTTATCGGCCCGAATCTCTACGGCGTGCTCGGCCGCAAGATCGCCAGCCACGAAGGCTACGAATATTCCGACGCGCTCAAGTCGAAAGGCAGCGACGCTTGGGACTACGAGAAAATCAATCACATGATCGAGAACCCGAACGCGTTCGCGCCGGGGACCAAGATGGCGCTGTTTCCGGGGCTGCCCGATGCGAAGCAGCGCGCCGATGTGATCGTGTTCCTGCGCACCAAGAACGACAATCCTCCGCCTCTGCCTGAACCTACGGCTGGCGGCGGCGCGACCGCGAGCGGTGGCGAAGGCAAGCCCGGCGGCGAGACGGCGGGCGGCGGAGCGGCTGCCGGCGGCTCGGAAGTCGTCGCGCTGCTGGCGACCGCCGACCCGAAACAGGGCGAGGCCGACGCCGGACTTTGCAAGGTCTGCCACAAATTCGAGAAGGGCGGAGCGGCGCTGGTCGGTCCCGACCTTTATGGCGTCGTCGGACGCAAGATCGCTTCGGTCGAGGGCTTCAACTACACGCCCGCGCTGAAAGCGCATGAGGGCGTTTGGACTTATGAGCTGCTCGATCCCTGGCTGAAGAACCCGCAAGCCTTCGCGCCGGGTACGATGATGGCTTTCCCCGGCATCGCCGACGCCAAGAAGCGCGCCAATGTCATCGCCTTTTTGCGGATGAACGCCGACACCCCGGCACCACTGCCTGAGGGTGCCGCGGCGACCCCGCCGGCAGCTCCCGCCGAGAAGCCGGCCGAGGCTGCACCACCCGCACCACCAGCCGAGACGCCAGCGCCTCCCGCGGAAACGACCCCGGCACCTTCGGCTGAGACACCGGCACCACCCGCCGCTGAGACCCCGGCACCTCCGGCTGAGACACCGGCACCACCCGCCGCTGAGACCCCGGCACCTCCGGCTGAGACGCCCGCGCCTCCGGCCGCTGAGACCCCAGCACCTCCGGCTGAGACGCCCGCACCGCCCGCGGAAGCTGCACCGGAGCCTTCGGCCGAGACACCGGCACCACCCGCAGCGGAGACCCCGGCGCCGTCGGCTGAGACGCCTGCGCCTCCGGCAGCGGAGGAGCCAGCAGCCACCGACTCCGCTATTCCCGAGGAGATCGAGAAGGTCATAGAAGAGACCGAGGACAACCCGCCGTCAGAAGTCTTCCGCAGGCGAGCCACCGTCCCCGTCGCAGCCGCAGCCGGTCTATCCGGAGGGCAAGCCCGAGGGCGTCGAATAAGGCTGGGAAGCCCTCAGCCGCGGCGCTCAATTTGCCGAACGCCACGGTTCGACATGACCGATAATTCATTTGGCCGGCGAGCCTGCCATGCTAGGCTCCGCCGGCCTTTTTGCGCCTTCGGCCCTTGCCGCTAAGCCGCGCTGCGGCAAGCAATTTCCACTCAGATGGAGCTCGTTTTGCCGGTCATGACCTTGCTTCGCCTGGCGACTGCCATTGCCCTAGCCGCCCTCCTTCCACTGCCGGCCGCCCTGGCCGAGGATGCGCCCGTCAAGCATCACTCCTTGTCGCTGATCGGCGAGCCGAAATACCAGGCGGACTTCAAGCATTTCGACTTCGTGAACCCGGACGCACCCAAAGGCGGGCTGGTGCGCATGGCCGATATCGGCAGCTTCGACAGCCTCAACCCGATTCTCTACAAGGGCGAGACGGCGGGCGGGCTCGGTCTCGTCTACGAGAATCTGATGGCCGACAGCCTTGACGAGCCGTCGACCTCCTACGGGCTGATCGCCGAATGGGCGTCCTATCCTTCCGACTATTCCTCGGTCACCTTCAAGCTTCGCGACGAGGCGCGCTGGCATGACGGCACCAAGATCACGCCGGACGACGTGATCTTCAGCCTCGAGGCGAACAAGGCCGCCAATCCGCGCATGGGCCTCTACTACAAGAACGTGACGCGCGCCGAAGCGACCGGCGAGAACGAGGTCACCTTCTATTTCGACGTGAAGAACAATCGCGAGCTGCCGATGATCATGGGGCAGCTCACCATCCTGCCCAAGCATTGGTGGACGGGGAAGGATGCGAACGGCAATCAGCGCGACCCGATGAAGACGACGCTCGAGCCGCCGCTCGGCTCAGGCCCCTACCGCATCAAGGAGGTGAAGCCCGGTCGCTCGATCTCTTACGAGCGGGTCACGGACTATTGGGGCAAGGATCTGCCGGTGAACGCTGGGCAGTGGAACTACGACACGATCCGCTTCGAATATTACCGCGACGAGACCGTCGCCTTCGAGAGCTTCAAGGCGGGGAACCTCGATTACTGGCAGGAGACGAGCGCCAAGAACTGGGCCACGGCCTACGACTTCGCCGCCGTGCGCAACGGCTTGGTCAAGAAGCAGGAGGTGGCGCTCGAGCGCACCCAGCCGATGCAGTGCTTCGTGCTCAATCTCAGGCGCCCGCAATTTTCCGACCGGCGCGTGCGGCAGGCGTTCAATCTCGCCTTCGATTTCGAATGGGCGAACAAGAACCTGTTCTACGGGCAATATGCGCGGGTCGGCAGCTATTTCCAGGGCGGCGAGCTCGCCGCGCCGCAAAAGCTGCCGGAGGGGCGTGAGCTCGAGATCCTGAACGAGGTGAAGGACGGCGTCCCGCCCGAGGTGTTCACCAAGGTGCATGCCAATCCGGTCAACGCCACGCCCGACGATCTGCGCAACAATCTGCGCCAAGCCGTCGTGCTGCTGAAAGAGGCGGGATGGGAGGTCAAGAACGGCGTTCTGACCAATGTGCAGACCGGCCAAAAGATGCAGGTCGAGTTTCTGCTGAACTCGCCGCTGTTCGAGCGCATCGTGCAGCCTTATGTGCAGAATCTCGACCGGCTCGGCATCAAGAGCGCGATCCGCATGGTCAACTCCGCGCAATATACGCGGCGGCTGAACGGCTTCGATTACGACATCGTGGTCGGCAATTTCGCCCAGTCGGATTCGCCCGGCAACGAGCAGCGCGACTTCTGGGGCTCGGAATCAGCCGACCGGGAAGGCAGCACCAATCTGATCGGGGTGAAGAGCCCGGCGATCGACAAGCTGATCGACCATGTGATCTTCGCCAAGGATCGTGCCGAGCTGGTCGCCGCAACGAACGCGCTCGACCGGGCGCTGCAATGGAACGACTTCGTGGTGCCGCAATGGTATTCGCCGAATGTGCGCATCGCCTATTGGGACCGCTACGGCCAGCCCAAGCAGCTGCCGGGGCTGACGCCAGGCTTCCTGCAAGTCTGGTGGTTCGACCCATCGCTCGCGAGCAAGCTGCCGGGGCCGTCGAACTGATGCTGCGCCTGGGGCGGTCATGGCAGGGAATTGCTTGCGGGGCAGCCCTGCTTCTCGCCCTTCTCGCGCCGGCCGGCGCCTCTGAAAAGAAGCACGGGCTCTCGGCCTTCGGCGACCTCGCCTACCCGGCCAATTTCGAGCATTTCGCCTATGCCGATCCCGACGCACCTAAGGGCGGCACCTTCTCGCTGGTCGGCTGGGGCGGCGTCACCACCTTCAACAGCCTGAACAACTACATCCTGAAAGGCGACGCGGCGCAGGGGCTCGAGCTCCTGTTCAACTCGCTGATGGTTCCGGCGGCCGACGAGCCGGACGCGGTCTACGGGCTGGTGGCGGAGAGCGCCGAGGTCGCCGACGACGGCAAGTCGGTGACCTTCTATTTGCGCCCCGAGGCGAAGTTCGCCGACGGAACTCCGCTCACCGCCGACGACGTGGTGTTCTCCTTCGACACGCTGAAGAGCAAAGGCCACCCGATCTATCATCAGACGCTGCAAGACGTGGTCAAGGCTGAAGCGCTCGACCCGCACACGGTGCGCTACAGCTTCACCGGCGATCTTGTGCGCGACCTGCCGCTCACCGTCGCGACGCTGCCGATCTTCTCCAAGACCTATTACGCGGCGCGGCCCTTCGAGGAGACGACGCTCGACCCGCCGCTCGGCTCAGGTCCCTATCTGGTCGACCAAGTCGCGCAGGGGCGCACCATCGTCTACCGCCGCAACCCGGACTATTGGGCCAAGGATCTGCCGGTCAATCGCGGGCGCTGGAACTTCGACAAGATCCGCTTCGAATATTTCCGCGACCGCACGCCGGCGATGGAGGCGTTCAAGGCCGGCGCTTACGATTTCCGCGAGGAGTTCACCTCGAAGGTCTGGGCGACCGAATACGACTTCCCGGCAATCCGCGCCGGTAAGGTGAAGAAAGAAGTGCTTGCCGATGAAACACCGTCGGGCACGCAAGGCTTCTTCCTCAATACGCGGCGCGAGCCACTGAAAGATCCGCGCGTGCGCGAGGCGCTCGACCTTGCCTTCGATTTCGAGTGGTCCAACCGCAACATGTTCTACGGGCTCTACAACCGGACGCAGAGCTTCTTCGAGAACTCGGCGATGAAGGCCGAAGGCGAGCCGTCGGAGGCCGAGCGGACGCTGCTGACCGGCTTGGGCGTGCCAGTGTCAGACGCGGCGCTCGGTGCCCGCTTATCTTCCGGCCAAGAGCGACGGCTCGGGCCAGGACCGCAACCTGCTGCAAAAGGCCGGAAAGCTGCTCGACGAGGCGGGCTGGACCGTCAAGAACGGCGTCCGCGTCAACGCACAAGGCGAGCCGCTCAAGCTCGAGATCCTGATGTTCGAGCAGGCCTTCGAGCGGATCGCCGCGCCCTATGTGAAAAATCTCAAGCTGCTCGGCATCGACGCCAGCATCCGCATGGTCGATCCCGCGCAATATCAGCAGCGCCTCAAGGATTTCGATTTCGACATCACCACCGAGCGCTATGTGATGCGCAACACGCCCGGCGTCGAGCTCCGGAGCTATTTCGGCTCAGCCGCCGCCAAGATGAGCGGCTCGCTCAATCTTGCCGGCATCTCCGATCCGGCGGTCGACGCGCTGATCGAGCGGGTGATCGCCGCCAAAAGCCGCGAGGAGCTCAATACGGCTGCCCGCGCGCTCGATCGCGTGCTCCGGGCCGGCCATTATTGGGTGCCGCATTGGTACAAGGCATCCAACAATATCGCCTATTGGGACAAGTTTTCGCGGCCCGCGACCAAGCCCCGCTTCGACCGCGGCATTCTGGACACGTGGTGGTATGACGAGGCCAAAGCTGCCAAACTGACGGCAAATGTCGCGAGCACGCCCGAGCCGGCTGAACAGCCGAATTCGCGGCAGCCCGTTGGTGATCATCGCCGCCCTGATCGGGCTCGCGTTCGCGGTTTACTTGTTTGTGCGACGGAGAAGGTCCGCCCGAACACAATGACAGCCTATATTCTTCGCCGCATCGCGCTGATCGTGCCGACCATGCTCGGCATCATGCTCTTGACCTTCGTCATGGTGCAATTCGCGCCCGGCGGCCCGGTGGAGCAGCTGATCGCCAAGCTCACCGGCACGGATCCGGGGGCCACGGCGACCTTCAGCGGCGGTGGTGGAGATTTCGCTGGGAAGCCCGGCCAAGGCGGCATTCCCGGCGATGTGTCGGCGCCGTCGAAATATCGCGGCGCGCAAGGGCTCGACCCCGAATTCATTGCCATGCTGGAGAAGCAATTCGGCTTCGACAAGCCCGCCTATGAACGCTTTGGCCTCTTGCTGTGGAACTATCTCCGCTTCGATTTCGGCCAGAGCTATTTCCGCGACACCAGCGTGCTCAATCTCATCCGCGAGAAATTGCCGGTGT
Source organism: uncultured Alphaproteobacteria bacterium (assembly GCA_963710245.1). Classification (GTDB taxonomy): domain Bacteria; phylum Pseudomonadota; class Alphaproteobacteria; order Rhizobiales; family Methyloligellaceae; genus Methyloceanibacter. Next base: position 53,533 of record CAVPZK010000008.1, on the reverse strand, counting down.
CGATCTCGCTCGGGCTGTGGATGACGCTGCTCTCCTACGCCATCTCGATTCCGCTCGGCATCCGCAAGGCGGTGCGCGACGGCTCCCGCTTCGACGTGTCGACCAGCGCGGTGATCATCGTCGCTTACGCCATCCCGGGATTCCTGTTCGCCGTGTTCATGATCGTGCTATTCGCCGGGGGATCGTTCCTCCAGATTTTCCCGTTGCGTGGGCTCGTCTCGGAGAATTGGTCGGAGCTGCCCTGGTATCTGAAGATCACCGACTATTTCTGGCACATTACGCTTCCGCTTATCGCCATGGCTTTGTCGGCCTTCGCGACGACGACCTTCCTGACCAAGAACTCATTTCTGGAGGAGATCAGGAAGCAATATGTGATGACCGCTCAAGCCAAGGGGCTGACCGAGCATCAGGTGCTGTACGGGCATGTGTTCCGCAACGCCATGCTGATCGTCATTGCCGGCTTTCCCGGCGCGTTCATCGGCGCGTTCTTCGCCGGCTCGCTGCTGATCGAGACGATTTTCAGCCTGGAAGGGATCGGACTGCTCAGCTTCGAGTCGCTGGTGAACCGCGACTATCCCGTGGTGTTCGCCACCGTTTACATCTTCTCGCTGATGGGACTCGCCATCAATCTCCTCTCCGACCTCATCTATATGTGGGTCGATCCGCGCATCGATTTCGAGACCCGCGAAGTGTGATTGCCGCATGGACGCGCCGACCGACACCGCGATCATCGAGACGGTAACCGCCGCAGGGCTGCCGCAACGGCGGCTCTGGCTCTCGCCCTTGCAGCGACGGCGCTGGGAAGTGTTCAAGCTCAACCGGCGCGGCTTCTGGTCGTTGTGGCTGTTTCTTATTCTTTTCGGCATCAGCCTCGGCTCGGAGTTCATCGCCAACGACAAGCCGATCCTGGTCAAATATGACGGCCAGCTCTATTGGCCGATCTTCAAGGCCTACCCCGAGACGGCGTTCGGCGGCATCTTCGAGACCGAAGCCGAGTATCGCGACCCGGCGGTGAAGGAGATGATCGCCAAGAGCGGCGGATGGGTGCTCTGGCCGCCGATCCGCTTCTCCTACAACACCCAGAACAAGACTCCGCCGATGGCATTTCCGGTGAAGCCCACCTGGATGCTGACCGACGAGGACTGCAAGCTTGCGGTCGAACGCGGCTTTCATCCCTGCGACGCAAATCTCGAATGGAACTGGCTCGGCACCGACGACCAGGGCCGCGACGTCATCGCCCGCGTGCTGTACGGCTTTCGCCTGTCGGTGCTGTTCGGCCTCACCCTCACGCTGTTCGCCTCGATCATCGGCGTCGCCGCCGGCGCGTTCCAGGGATATTTCGGCGGCTGGACCGATCTGCTGTTCCAGCGCTTCATCGAGATCTGGACCAGCGTGCCGACGCTCTATCTCCTGATCATCGTCGCTGCCGTCATCACCCCCGGCTTCTGGATCCTGCTCGGCATCCAGCTCGCCTTCGCCTGGGTCGCTTTGGTCGGCGTGGTGCGCGCCGAGTTTCTGCGGGCCCGCAACCTCGAATATGTCACCGCCGCCCGCGCGCTTGGATTGTCGAACGGCAAGATCATCTTCAGGCACCTCTTGCCGAACGCCATGGTGGCGACGCTGACCTTCGTGCCGTTCATCCTGAACGGGTCGATCACGACGCTGACCTCGCTCGACTTTCTCGGCTTCGGTCTGCCACCTGGCTCGCCCTCGCTCGGCGAGCTGCTGCAGCAAGGCAAGGACAATCTCCAGGCGCCATGGCTCGCGCTGACCGCGTTCTTCGTCATCGCCATCATGCTCAGCCTGCTCATCTTCATCGGTGAGGCGGTGCGCGACGCGCTCGACCCGCGCAAGACATTGGCGTGAGCAAGATGCACGGCTCGCATTCGCACAATCACAGCCATGCAGGCCACAGCCACGGCGCGGCCCACGCGGACAATGAACGGCGCATGGGGCTTGCCGCGGCTCTGACCGGGGCCTTCATGTTCGCCGAGGTGGCGGGAGGTATCGCCGCAGGCTCGCTGGCGCTGATCGCCGATGCTGGCCACATGCTCACCGACTTCGCCTCGCTCGCTCTCGCCTGGTTCGGCTTTCGGCTGTCGCGCCGGCCGGCCGACTGGCGGCGCACTTACGGCTTCGACCGCTTCCAGGTGCTGGTCGCCTTCACCAACGGCCTCGCGCTGTTCGCCATCGCCGCCTGGATCGTCTACGAGGCGATCGAGCGCCTGACGACGACACCTCAGGTCTCCGGCGGCATCATGGTCGTGGTTGCCGCGCTCGGCCTCTTGGTGAACATCGCCGCCTTCTGGCTCTTGCAGGGCGCCGATCGCGACAATCTCAACATTCGCGGCGCGGCTATCCACGTGCTCGGCGATTTGCTCGGCTCGGTAGCTGCGCTCGCTGCCGGCGCGGTAATCCTGTTGACGGGCTGGACGCCGATCGATCCCCTGCTCTCGATCGTCGTCGCGCTCATCATCGTGCGGAGCGGCTGGCAGGTGACGGCGGATGCCGGGCATATCCTGCTCGAAGGCGCGCCAGGTGAGCTCGATACGCGGGCGATTGGCCCGGACCTCGTCGCCAATGTCGAAGGCGTCACGGAGGTGCACCACGTTCATGTCTGGTCGATCACCCAGGCGCGGCGCATGGTGACGCTGCATGCCTGCATCGGTGAGACCGACGATTCAGATGCCATCGTGAAGAGCATCAAGGCCCGGCTCAAGGAGCGCTTCGGGCTCGATCACGCCACCGTCGAGATCGAGCGCGGCGTCTGCGCCGATGCCGGCTGCTAAGGGATGAGGGAATGAACGAAACGCCACTCATCGCGGTCGAGAATTTGTCGGTCGATTTCCGCTCGGGCGACAGGATCACGCATGCCGTCAGGAACGTGTCGTTCGACATCGGCCACGCCGAGACGGTGGCGCTGGTTGGCGAGTTGGGCTCGGGCAAGACCGTGACGGCGCTGTCGATTCTCAGGCTCCTCCCCTACCCTTCCGCATCGCATCCTTCGGGGAAGATCCTGTTCAACGGCGAGAACCTTCTGTCGCTGCCGCAGCCGGCGCTGCGCAAGATCAGGGGTAACAAGATCTCCATGATCTTCCAGGAGCCGATGACCTCGCTCAACCCGCTGCACACGATCGAGAACCAGGTCGGCGAGGTGCTGAAGATCCATCGGGGACTGTCGGACCGCGCGGCGCGCGAGCGCGTGCTCGATCTGCTCAGGAAGGTTGGTATCGACGACCCCGAAGGGCGGCTCAAATCCTACCCGCACCAGCTTTCGGGCGGGCAGCGGCAGAGGGTGATGATCGCCATGGCGCTCGCCAACGAGCCGGACCTGCTGATCGCCGACGAGCCGACCACCGCGCTCGATGTGACCATCCAGGCGCAGATCCTCGACCTCCTGCTCAAGCTCAAGGCCGAGTTCAACATGGCCATGCTGCTGATCACCCACGATCTCGGCATCGTCCGCAAGATGGCCGACCGGGTCTGCGTCATGAACAATGGCGAGATCGTCGAGCGGAACAATACCCGTGAGCTCTTCGCCGCCCCGCAACATCCCTATACCAAGCACCTCATCGCCTCCGAGCCGAAGGGCTCACCGCCGCCGGCCGACCCCAAGGCGAAAACCATCCTCGAAGCCAAGGATCTGCGTGTGTGGTTCCCGATCAAGCGCGGTTTTCTCAGGCATGTGGTCGGGCACATCAAGGCGGTCGACGGGATCGATCTCGCCGTCAAGGAAGGCCAGACGCTTGGTGTGGTCGGCGAGTCGGGCTCCGGCAAGACCACCCTCGGTCTGGCGCTGCTCAGGCTCGTGTCGAGCGAGGGACCCATCGTCTATCTCGGCGACCGCATCGACGGCTACGATTCCAAGCGCATGCGCCCGCTCAGGCGCCACATGCAGATCGTGTTCCAGGACCCTTACGGCTCGCTCTCGCCGCGCTTTTCGATCGGGCAGATCATCGAGGAGGGTCTCGCCATCCAAAGCCCCGGGCTCTCTCGCGACGAGCGCGACGCCAGGGTTGCGCGCGCGCTGAAGGAGGTCGGGCTCGATCCGGCGATGCGCGACCGCTACCCGCACGAATTCTCCGGCGGCCAGCGCCAGCGCATCGCCATTGCCAGGGCGCTGGTGCTCGAGCCGAAATTCCTGATTCTGGACGAGCCGACATCGGCGCTCGACGTCTCGGTGCAGGCGCAGATCGTCGATCTGCTGCGTGAGCTCCAGCGCCGCCACAAGCTCGCTTACCTGTTCATCAGCCATGATCTGAAGGTCATTCGCGCGCTGGCCAATTCGATCATCGTGCTGCGCTACGGCAAGGTGGTGGAGCAAGGCCCGTCGCAGACCGTATTCGCGCACCCCAAGACCGACTACACCAAGGCTCTGCTCGCAGCGGCCTTCGAGCTCGAAGCCACGCGGGGCGGCGCGGTGGCAACTTAGCTGATCATTGGAACCCTAGCCCGGCCTGCACGTTGTTAGGGGCAGTTAGTCACCCCCGAAACACGGAAAGAATGGACCATGCGTGGTGTATTCTTATGGCTGGTCGGCATTCCGATCCCCATCATTATTCTGCTGTATCTGTTCCACGTCATTTAGCTCTGCGTTGCAGCGGCGGCTTCCGGCGACCCGGGAGCCGCCGCACGCAGATCACCTCATATCCCACATCCTTGATGCGCTTGCGTGCGCGAGCGAAAGGCTCGACCTCCACCGCCATGTGAAAAGCATTGGCGTGAAGGAAGTCCTTCTCGCTCGTCATGATGCCCACATGCCCGTCCCAGAACACGAGGTCGCCGCGGCGGAGTTTATGCTTGCGCCAGTCGATGGCGTGTCCGAGCTCAGCCGCTTGCATGTCGGCGTCGCGCGGCGCCGCATAGCCCGCGGCCTCAAGCGAGAGCTGCACCAGGCCTGAGCAATCCAGCCCGATACTGGTGCGTCCGCCCCAGAGATAGGGTGTGCCGAGAAAACTCTCGGCGACAGCGACGAAATCCGGCGCGGTCTCGCCGAGCGGCACGGCATGGCCGGCAAACACATAGCCACCCCCCGCAAGCGCGAGAAACTTGCCGCCTGGCTCTGCAACGGTGACCAGCGCGTTCAGGCTGAGCAACGATAGCGGCGGCGTTTTGCCGTCGGGCTCGGGGTAGACGTAAGTGCGCAAGGCCGCGATCCGATGCGTGGGCGCGACGATGTTGCGGGTCAGCCCGTCGCTCGGCATGTAGCCGACATACCCATCGCGAGCGGACTGCACCCAGGCCCAGCCTTCGCTCTCGTCGTAGACGCTCACCGTCTCGCCAAGCAGCACCTCGGTGTCGAGCGTCGCGTCGAAGCGCGGCTCACGGCGCAGGGGTAACACGGGAACGCCGACCTGGCGCGGCTTGCCTGTCACGTAGCGCTCGGCCTCGATGACGCCGCGCAGCGCCTCGGCCGCAAGATCCTTGCGATAGACGTTCAGCCGTGGATCGGGCAAGGCCCCTTCGGTCACGACGTTCCAAGCTCTTGGCGGAAGAAGTCAAACAGCGCGCGCGCCGCTTGCGGCTCGCCACCTTGCGGCCGTCCCGGCTGCTCGCGCGGCACCCAGCCGAAGATGTCGAGATGCGCGAAGCGTTTGGCGTTGCGCACGAAGCGTTTGAGGAACAGCGCAGCGATAATCGAGCCGGCAAAGGAGCCTTCGGCGATGTGATTCACGTCGGCGATCGAGCTCTTGAGCAGCTTGTCGTAAGGCGCCCAGAACGGCATGCGCCACAGAGGATCGCCCACGGCGCTGCCGGAGGCCAACAGCCGCGCGGCCAAGTCCTCATCGTCGGTGTAGAGCGGCGGCAGGTCGGGCCCGAGCGCGACGCGCGCGGCGCCGGTCAGAGTGGCGATGGTGAAGAGGTAATCGGGCGCTTCCTCGTCGGCGAGGCTGATAGCGTCGGCCAGCACAAGCCGTCCCTCGGCGTCGGTGTTGCCGATCTCGACCGTCATGCCGTTCCGGCTGGTGAGCACATCGCCAGGCCGGAAGGCGTTGCCGGCAATGCTGTTTTCCGCCGCGGGGATCAGCACGCGGAGCCGCACCGGCAGCTTCGCCCGCATGACGAGAAGCGCGAAGCTTAGCGCCGCGGCGGCCCCGCCCATGTCCTTCTTCATCAGCGCCATGGCGCTGCCCGGCTTGATGTCGAGCCCGCCAGTATCGAAGCAGATGCCCTTGCCGACGATCGTCACCTTGGGCGCATGCTCCGCCCCCCAGCGCAGGTCGATGAGGCGGGGCGTGCGGTCGCTCGCGCGACCGACCGCGTGGATCATTGGGAAATTGTCGGAGAGAAGGCCGGAGCCTTCCGTCACCTTGATGCTCGCGTCGAAGGCGTTGGCAAGCTCGCGCGCCGCAGTCTCGAGCTCGGCGGGACCGAGATCGTTGGCCGGCGTGTTGATGAGGTCACGGCCGAAATAGAGCGCCTCGGCGAGCGCCAGAACCCGGTCCTGGCTCGCGCCGTCAGGGAGGACGAGCCGCCTGGTCTTGCTGGCATCGGCCGACTTGTAGCGGGTGAAGCGGTAGCTCCCGGCGAGGAAACCGAGCGCGGCCAGATCAGGGTCCGGAAGCGGCGAGGCGAAGCGATAATCGCCTTCAGGCAGCGCATCGGGGAGAACCCCCGTCAGCAGCGGAACTTGCGCCGTCCAATCCTTGCCGCCGGTGCCAAGCAGGGCACCGCCGATGCCGCCCTCTCCATCGGGCAGCAGCAGCACCGAACCTTGCTTGCCGCTCCAGTCCTGCGCTTCGACCCAAGCCCGCTCAGCCTCGTTCAAGGCTTCGAGCGCGGGGTCATCGGCGGAGGCGATGAGGCGGATCGGCAGCGCCTCGGCGCCGGCCGGCAGCAGCAGCTCTTGAAGGAGGCGGCGTGTGGTCTCGAGCGTCATTGGCTTCTGGGGCATGGATAAAGTCTAAGACCGGGGGGTTGCTCGGGCCGCGCATTAATGGCAGGGGAGGCGCAGGCTGACAATGGCGGACGGCGCGGCATGGCGGCAAATGACTACACGCTGGTGATCGGCGACAAGAACTTCTCCTCCTGGAGCCTGCGGCCCTGGCTTGCCCTGAAACATTGCCGCATCCCCTTCACCGAGGAGCGGGTCAGGTTACGGCAGCCCGACTCCAAAGCCGAGATCCTGCGACATACGCCGGCAGGCAAGGTCCCCGTGCTGAAAACGAAGCTCGGTCTCGTCTGGGACAGCCTCGCCATCCTCGAGTTCCTCGCCGAGCGCCACCCAGAGCATGGCCTCTGGCCGCAGGATGCGGAGGCGCGGGCAGCCGCGCGCAGCATCTCCGCCGAGATGCATGCGGGCTTCCCCACGCTGCGCAACGACATGTCCATGGATCTCTTGAGCCGGCTGCCTTCGCCGCCGATGAGTGCGGCACTCGAAGCGGATATCAAACGCATCGCCGCCATTTGGAGGGAGACGCGCGCGCGCTTCGGCCAAGGCGGTCCCTTCCTGTTCGGCGCTTTCACCAATGCCGATGCCATGTTCGCGCCGGTGGTGACGCGCTTCCGCACCTATGGGGTCGACCTCTCCCGCTTTGGCGACGACGGCTCGGGCGCCGTCTATATGGACGCGATCTTCGTCCTTCCGGCGATGGCCGAGTGGACCGAAGGGGCCGCCGAAGAAGTGAAGGCGAGAGCCGGCACCTGACAGGCGCTGTTCCGCGGGCGCAGATGGTTAATACTTTTTTGACGCCTGTCCCACATTCTTACAGCAGTGAAACAGGGACCGCCGGCCGCCTCGTCGCGTCCGGTAAGGATTGGTTAACTCATGGCACACGCGCAAAGCTTGGACGCCCGCCCGCGGCGCAGAATGGCGCTCGCGCTGCTCGCCACCACGGCCCTAGCGGCGCTGCTCGGCGGCTGCACGCAGACCGGTTTGCCGTTCGGGCGGAGCGAAGAGCCCAAGCTATCCGCGACTGACGCCATCGGCGCCATCGCCCAATGGTCGGCCGCCTATAACAAGAACCCGCAAGATCCGAAGATGGTGCTCGGCTATGCCGCGGCGCTGAAGAACATCGGCTCGCGCGACAAGGCGCTCGAGATCCTGACGGCGGGATACCGCGCCAACCAAAACAACGGCGAAATCGCCGCCGAGCTCGGCCGGCTCGCGCTCGACATGGGCCGGCTCGATATCGCCCAGCAAACGCTGAAAGTGGCGGAAACCCAAGGCGTCAAGGACTGGAAGACGCTGTCGGCGCAAGGCACTCTGCGCGCGAAGCAAGGCCGCCACGCCGAGGCCCAGCAATATTTTCTCGCGGCGCTGGAAGTGCAGCCAGACGCCGTGTCGGTCATCAATAATCTCGCGCTCTCCTATGCGCTCGACGGCAAGCCCAACAAGTCCGAGGAGCTGTTGCGCAAGGCGGTGGCCAGCGGCCACGACGACAAGCGCGTGCGGCAAAATCTGGCCCTCGTGCTCGGCCTGCAAGGCAAGTTCGACGAGGCGCGCAAAGTCGCTTCGCTCGATATGAGCGACCAGGACGCCAAGTCGAACATGACCTATCTCCGCAACATGCTGTCGAACCCGACGCAGTTCGCCGCGGCCTCGCCCGGTGGCGCCGACGGCAGTGGGGGCGATGACTGGGAGCCCTTCGATTCCGCCAGCGACAAAGGCGCCGCGCCGAGCAAGAGCGCCGCCGCGACGGAAGTCGCCCGGCCAAAAGTGCAAGTGGTGAAAGCAACTGAAGAGATCGAAGCGCCGTCAAAGGCGAGCCGGCGAAAGCGGCGCAAGCCCCATCGCCTGCCAAACCCAGCAAGGTGGCCGGAACGCCGACTCTCATCACACCAATCAACGCCACGCCCGCACAAGTCCAAGCCGCCAAACCTATCGCTCGTCCCGCTCAGGAGCCCGCAAATGCGACCCCGGCTCCCGGCGGCCTCGCAGTCTCCTCAGAACCGATACCGACTGATTCAGGAGTCAGAAACGGGCGTTGGAAGGGGCCGTCTGTACTTTCCGCTTCTGATGCTCTGGACGGCGACTCCTCTGGCGCGTGAGTGCATGAATGTGGGAGCTGTTGAGACTCCCATGATTTCGGAGAAGCCAATCATGCAAGCGATTACCCTATCGGTCTCGACATCGCCAAGTCGGTGTTTCAGGTCCATAGCTTGATGCGGAAGGTAACGATCACTTTCGGCTTCGCCGCGGTCAACTCTAAAAGATCATTGGGATGAGGCGATAACGCACACGGGCCGCATAGTCTCGATAGCTCTGATCCTGATTAAGCAGTAGCTCTTCCCTTAAAAGCCTGGCCGATTTAAATCGCCAACTCGGTGGAATAGAGAACGAGGTTCCATAATGAGGGGAAGGCTAACAGAAATCCCACGTGAATAATCGTGTAACCCGCATATATAGGGTGGCGCACGATCCGGTAGGGGCCCGCCACCTTGATGCCGCGGTTTGCAGCTATCAGGCCAAAGCTGCGCCCCAAGATCAGTTTGCCCGATATTTGCACGTACAAGCCTATCAACATGATCGCACCGCATAGCCCTGGCGATACAAGCGCGCCGGCGGCTACCGGCACTGCCAGAAGCGGAAGAATCGAACCAATCAGGGCTAGGAGCCAATCCACTGTCTTGTCGGACATGAGCCTTGGACTGTCGTCTGGTGAGAATCAGAAAGACCGGAAGACTTTCCGACACGAGCAAGATGATGCTTAGGATACCGGCCGTGCCTTCTGGGGCGGTCAGCATGACAAACGCGAAGTGGCCGAATACGAGCACTACTACAGCGCGCTCAAAAATATCCAGCAGCATCACCCGCGATAGCTTGCGCGTCGATAGCCAAGACCTAATGGTCTCAAACGAGGTGGCAGGATATCGCATTGCGCCTGCCCAGCGAGCAATAAAGTACTCGCGCGCGTTATCTTGCTCGAGAGGTTGCAACGAGTCATTTCGCTTCATGATGTAGTAACCCGCAACGCGAAGAAGGCTTCTTAGACGATCATCGGGACTTTACGCAGGGTGCCTTAAATTTTCCCACTCAGACATATCTGAAGTTTGAATAAAAGCGTCTCCTCAGCACATCGGAATGACCCTTACTGGCAGGAGCGGACACGCTCTCCCGGCGTTAATGTCAGCATACTCGCTCGCGGTGCGCTGAACCCGCGGCGGTGTCAGCCCCCTTCGCCCGGCGGCCGGGCCTGGGAACTTGAGCTCATCCGCACTACGGAGTTCCAACTTACGGGAGGCAGCCAGGAAGGCGACTGCCGACGGGCGAAACTGTTTCTAGGACTGCGTCTCGCGAGATCGCAGCCGCGTCAGGGAGCTCTTCCCCCTCGTACGATGGAGCATCCCAATGACTGGGTTCGTTTTGCAATTGAGTCCCCAGCCTCTTCTTTTGCTAAGGGCAAACCAAGGCGGATCAACAAGCACAGATCAGGTCTTTCCGATCCGGTATTGGGGTGATTCATCAGCCCGATCAGCGACTCCCAGAAAAGTCGCTAAAAATTTAGAAAAATTAGAAACACGACGGGATCAGAGCGGATTTTTTATAGGTATGGCTCTAAAAATGCCTTCCCGCATGGAGCGGAAGTGACATCAACGGAGAGCCAGATGAAGACATTGTTTGTACGTTTCGTGAAGGACGAGTCCGGCGTCACGGCAATCGAGTACGGCCTCATTGCTGGACTAATTTCGGTTGCTAATCATTGCGGCAGTCACGGCAATCGGCAGCCCAGCTCAACTCGCCGCCGCTCTTGCCGGCCATCGCCGCACGGGACTCTCGCCGCCGTGTGAGCCTAAAGCACTTCCCGTTCGGCCATTAGCTTTAGTGACGGAAGGCGCGCCTCATTACACCGCTCTGAGGCTCCCCGCTAGTTAAGGGGGCGTCCTGCAGGGACGCGTTCAATCGCTTGTTCAGCTATAGGTGGCGGAACCAGGCAGCCTCTTGTTCGACGGCCCCCGGCCTGCACGCGCCGATGCCGCGCGGCCGGTCCCGCAACTCCGGGATGCCGTTGCTCAGCCGTCCAAAATTCGCCTTACGCGATGCCGAGACGCTAGATGTGATGCCGGCGATCGGCCTCCGCTTACCCGCAGGCGCATGATCTGAATGATGGCCGGCCCCATGATCACGATGAACAGCACCGGTAAGAAGAACAGGATCATTGGCACGGTGAGCTTGGGCCCCAAGGCCGCCGCCTTTTTCTCGGCCTCCGCCATGCGCATCTCGCGGGTCTCCTTGGCTAGCACCCTGAGCGCCTGGCTGATCGCCGTGCCGTAGCGCTCGGCTTGGATTAAGCTTGTGCCAACCGCCCGCACCACCGCGAGCCCGGTGCGCCTCCCAAGATTTTCGTAAGCCTGGCGCCGCTCCGGCAGAAAGGACAGCTCCGCCGTAGTGAGGCTGAACTCCTCGGCAAGCTCGAGCGAGCGGGGACCGACCTCGCTGGCCACCTTGTTCATCGCCAACTCGACCGACATGCCGGCCTGAACGCAAATGAGCAGCAGGTCGAGACAGTCGGGAAAGACGCGCTTGATGGACTTCTGGCGGCGCACGATGAGGTTGGAGATGAAGATGTTAGGCAGATAGAAGCCGACATAGGCCCCGATGATGGACAGACAGAGGTTGATGAGCGGTGCAAGATGGTAGGCATTCAGGAAAACGAGATAGAAGAAGGTCAGCCCGAAGGTCGCGACCGGGAGGACGGCGCGGAAGAAGAGGAAAGCCACGACCGGCGCCTGACCGCGAAGACCGGCCATCCTCAGGCGCTCGCGTGTTGTGTCGGTTTCAAGCGCCTTGCGCAGGTTGAGCTGCTTGACGACCCTCTGCATGTAGGTCTTCGGTTCCGTCCTCAATTTTCCCTGGTATTGCCCCTCGGCCAAGCGCGCCATGCTCTCTACGCGCAGGCGCTCGCGCTCGCCGGCCGCGTATTTCATCCGCGAGTCGAGCCGGTCGCCCGTCAGAAGCGGCAGCACGAAGGAGGTGATGGTGGCGAAAGCGGCGACCGCCGCAAGCGCCATGACGACGAATTGCGGGTCGAGCAGGTATCGCAGGAGCCAGGTCATGGCGCGTCCTAGTAATCGAAGTTGATCATTTTGCGCATGACGAGGATGCCAATGAACATCCAGATCGCGCTGCCGATAAGCATTAAATTGCCAAGCTTGTCGTGCCATAGAATCGAGATGTAGTCTGGCGAGGTGAAGAACACGGCCAGTATGACGCAAGGCGGGAGTGCCCCGATGATAATCGCCGAGGCCTTCGCCTCGGCGCTGAATGCCCTCACCTTGGCCTCCAAACGATAGCGGTCGCGCAGTACCTGGGCGAGGTTGGAGAGCACCTCGGCGAGATTGCCGCCGATCTGGTTCTGGATGGCGATGACGATGGCGAAGAAATTCACTTCCGGGAGCGGCATGCGTTCAGACATGCGCTCGAAGGCGCCCGACAGCGGAACGCCGACCTTCTGCTGCTCGACGAGGTCGGCGAACTCGCTCCTCACCGGCTCCGGTGATTCCCTGGCGATGATCTGGATGCAGTCGGAGAACGCGAGACCCGACTTGATGCCGCGCACAATGATGTCGATGGAGTTAGCGAACTCAAGCAGAAATTTGGCCTGACGGCGTTTGATCATGCGCGCGAGGATCCAGCGCGGCAGGCCAAACCCGCAGGCGAAGGCCGCGAGCAGAGACACGAGCGGCGAAGAGCCGGTGACAAGCACGATGAAGCCTCCCACCACACCGGTGAGTGAGCTCAAGAGATAGTAGGTTCGCGGCTTCATGCTAAGGCCGGCGCGGATCAAGCGGATGCGGAGCGGCACCCGCTTTTTCTGCTTTTGCTTGGCCTCGATGTTCTTGATGGTGTCCCGAACCTCCTGCTTGCGTATTTGCAGGGATCGTGGCGCTGCGGCACGACTCCGCACCCCTTGCGCCACGTTGCCAATGCGCTTGCTCGCTTTGCTCTCGCCGCTCATGTACGGCATCACCAGCACATACACGACCCCGCCCACGGCGATGCCGGCCAACGCCATGGCTGCCAGTTGCACAATTTCAGGACTGAGCAATGCGCTCTCCTAACGGACGCCCGTGCTCGTCGAGCACTTCGCCCGCCGCTAGAATCTCGGTCAGGCGCTTTTCCTCGCCGAAATAGCACGCCCTCTCCCAGAAGCGCGGCCGGGCGATGCCGGTCGAGCGATGCCGCCCGGAAATGCGGCCGTTGGCGTCCTCGCCGAGGATCTCGTGGATAAACAGATCCTGCAAGGTGACGACTTCACCCTCGAGCCCGATCACCTCTGTGACGCGTGTGATCTTGCGCGAACCATCGCGTAGGCGAGCGGCTTGGATGATCACGTCCACCGAAGACACGATCATCTCGCGAATGGTCTTTGCGGGAAGATTGTAGCCTCCCATCAAAATCATGCTCTCAAGACGGCTGATACATTCGCGCGGCGAGTTGGAGTGAAGCGTGCCCAAAGACCCGTCATGGCCGGTGTTCATAGCCTGCAGAAGGTCGAAAGCTTCCGGACCGCGCACCTCGCCGACGATGATGCGGTCTGGGCGCATACGCAGGCAGTTCTTGACGAGATCGCGCATGGTGACCTCGCCCTCCCCTTCAAGGTTTCGGGGCCGCGTCTCAAGACGGACTACATGCGGCTGTTGTAGCTGCAGCTCGGCCAAGTCCTCGCAGGTGACGATGCGCTCGTCGTCGTCGATATAGGCGGTCATGCAGTTGAGCAGGGTCGTCTTGCCCGAACCGGTGCCGCCGGAAATGATGACGTTGCAGCGCACGCGGCCGATGATGGCGAGAAGGGTGCGGCCCTCGGGCGTGATTGTGTCGAGTTCCACGAGCTGATCGAGCGTCAGCCGGTCGCGCTTGAATTTGCGGATGGTAAGGGTCGGACCGTCGAGGGCGAGCGGTGGGGCGATCACATTAACGCGGCTGCCGTCGGGCAGGCGCGCGTCGCAAATGGGGCTCAATTCGTCAACGCGGCGGCCGACCTGACTCACGATGCGTTGGCAGATATTCATCAGCTGCGTATTGTTGGCGAAGCGAACATTAGTGGGCTTGACCTTACCCTTGACCTCGATATAGGTCACATCACAGCCATTCACCATGATGTCGGAGATTTCGTCGCGAGCGAGCAGCGGCTCGAGCGGCCCGTAGCCGAGGACGTCGTTGCAGATGTCCTGTAGTAGCTCCTCCTGCTCGGCGATCGACATCACCACGTTCTTGATGGCGACGATTTCGCGCACAATTTCGCGAATCTCCTCTCGCGCCGTCTCGAGATCGAGCTTGGAGAGCTGTGTCAGGTCGATGGTGTCGATGAGTGCGTTGAAGACCGTGGTCTTGACGTCGTAATATTCCTCGGAACGCGCGCGCTCGATGGGCTCACGCTCCGCCTTGGCGGGCGCCTTACCGTATGCTGACCGGCAGCGACCTCGGGTTTTTGTTCCGGACTGCCGGATAGCGGCGGGGCGGAGACGCGTGGCTGTGGAGCCGGCGTCGGCGGGGCGACAGGCCGCTGCGCTGATGATGCCTCGGACGTACTCCGTTTTCCGAACATGGTCTTACGCGCGCGTCTTGGTTAGCCTGAGGCGGGCGAGGATGGGGGCCAGAATCGACTGGCGGTCGCTCTTCTGCTCGGACCGGTCGGTCAGCATGTTGGCGAGGCTTCGGAACCCATCGGCCGCCTTTGACTTGTGGGACACCTCCTCGATCATTTGCCCGTTATTCGCCGCCGTGCCGAACAGCTGGGCATCGAAATCGATGACAATCTTGGGCTCGAGTTCGATGGCGTAGCCAAAGTCCTTTACCGAGATTTCTGGACGCTTGGGCACGCCGACCTGGTTGAGCACGAGCAGAGGCGGTCGGTCGTTAGGGCGCGAGCCCTTGAGCTGATCCACCAGATTCTTGGTGTTGCGCAGATTGGCAAGATCGGGCGCCGCCGTGATCACCACATAGTCGGCCTTGAGCACGACCTGCTTAGCCCAGGCCGTCCATAGATGCGGCACGTCGACGGCGATCCACGGCACGTTCTCGCGAACCACGTCGAGCACGGTGTCGCAGGAGGAGGGATCGAGATCGTAAGGGCGATCGAGCGTGCCGGGAGCGGCGAACAAACTCAAATTATCGGAGCAGCGCGACAGCAGCCGGTCGAGTACCATCTCGTCGAGGCGATCTGGCGAAGCCAAAGCATCGGCAATCCCGTTCAGCGGATCCTGGTTGAAATCGAGACCGGCCGTGCCGAAGGGCAGATCGAAATCGGCGATCACCACGTCGCTCTTATTCGCCGAGGCGATGGCAAAGGCGGTGTTGTGGCAGACGGTGCTCGAGCCGGAGCCACCTTTAGCCCCAACGAAGGCAATGACCTGACCCACCGGCCCCGTCTCCGGGTCGGTGTAGATGGCCGAAATGCTCTCGATGATCTGCATCACCTCGACCGGGGCCACCACATATTCGCTGACGCTCCGGCGCAAGAGTTCGCGATAGAGCAGCACGTCGTTGACATGACCGATGGCGACGACCTTGGTTCCGGGATCGCAGACCTCGGCGAGACGGTCGAGTTCTCCCAGCATTTCCGTGCGGTCGAGCAGGGATTCGATGATGATCAGGTTGGGTGTAGACGCGTTGCGATAGAAGGCGACTGCCGCCTGGACCCCGCCCATTTGCACCGAAACGTGCGCCTTGGCCAGGCGCCGGTCCTGCGACGCCTTCTCGATCACCGCGGCGGTGTCCTGATCCTCGCAAAAGGCCTGGATGTTAACGCGCGGGACGGGCCGTGCGCGTGGCGCCTCCGCCGAGGCTTCATGCACGCGCTCGAAGGCTTGCTCGCTTTCGGCGGACGAGCTCAGCGAATATGCAGCGTCACCAATCATTGCGCTTCCCCGAATCTGACTCACTTCGCTCGCATTGGCGTGTTCCGAAGGAGCCCGTTTGGAGATGGTTGGCTGGCCCGCGATGTACTTGCCCCATACCACATCGCGGCGTTCGCCTGGACGCGGCGTCTCGCCGCGCGGACCGAGCAAGTCGCGTGCATCGGCAACCGAAGCGGCAAGATTACGCTGCGTCGCGCAGCCCTTGTTGGGCCAAGGCATGTTCTGCGGATCGCGTCCGATATTCTCCGACCAGTCCGGGCAGTCGGGGGGCACGGCGACAACCTGAAGATAAGACAGCCGCACGGGCGCGGACGGATCGCCATTGCCGAAATAAGGCTCGAGCGCGACCGAGCGCGGATCGATGCCGGCGCGGCGCAACGCCCTGCGCACCTGGTCGTAAGCGCGCATCGCCGCCCTCTCGTTGGGGCCGCCCGACGGCGCCCTGATCAGCAAGCGATCGGAGCTTTGCGACTTATAATCCGCCAAGAAGTTGGCAACCTTGTCCTTCTGCGACTCGTTCAGCCCCGACGAGCCGGGAAAGACGGCGAGATCGAGCGTTACCTCGCCCTGCCTCACGGCGATTGGATGCCGCTCGTTGGCATTGGCGAGGGTGAAGGGGGCCTGGAACCTGGGGCTTCTCCAGCAACCTCCCACGGAGGTTGCCACGAGAAGGACTGCTAGGAGGGTCAGTGCAGGCCGCGCGGCGGAAAGAACGCGCGAGCCTCGAAGTGATGAGACCATGATCGTGTTACCCTCCATCCTACTCGACGATAAAGCCAACATCGCCATCGAAGTGGCCGACTGGCGCACGCTCAGGATGGCGGCCATAGACGCGATTCATTTGCCCGAGCAGAGGTCCGTATTCACGTCGGATGCCCAGCCAAAGCCGTCGTCGGGTTGCGCGAGCTCTTGGCGAGCAACGGGCTTAACGACATAGGGCGTGACCAGGACGACGAGCTCGGTTTCGTTCTTCAAATAGTCGCGGCTGCGGAAAAGCGTGCCAAGGACCGGCAGGCTCTTCAGCCCGGGATAGCCGCTCAGCGCCTGCTTAGACTGATCGGAGAGGAGGCCGGCCATGACCAGGGAACCGCCGCTCGGCAGCTCGACCACAGTCTCAGCGCGGCGCACCTTAAGCGCCGGGATGGTGATGTTCGACAGAACGACCGCACCCTGATTAGAGAGCTCGCTGACTTCCGTCGAAACTTTCAAACTGATGCGCCCTTCAGACATGACCACAGGGGTGAAGGCGAGGCCGATGCCAAATTTCTTGAACTCTACGGAAATCGTGCCAAGCTGCTGTGCGATGGGAATCGGAAACTCACCGCCAGCAAGGAAATTCGCGGTCTCGCCGGAGATCGCCGTCAAATTCGGTTCGGCCAAGGTGTGCAGCAAACCATCTTGTTCAAGAGCACGCAGAATCGTCTGCACACGATTCTCCCCCGACATCCATTGGACGCCGCCGCCGGCCACACCCGTACTGACGCCGAAGGGGCTTCCCAAACCACCCGGATCGGCGCCGCCGGCAGAGTTGGGAATGAATGGCGCAATTACCCCCCCGCCCTGTGTGCCAAGTGGGAAGGGAAGTTTGCTAAGTGCAGCGAAGGCGAAATTGCCCGAGTTGATCAGGGCGCCGAGGTCGATGCCGAACTGCTTGATGATATTGCGCTCCATCTCGACAACAGAGACCTTGAGCAGCACCTGCTCCCGTCCCTCCACGGTGAGCATGTTGATAAGCTGACCGGCCGCCGTAGGCGTTGTTGTCGTTTGGCTGCTGGAACGCAAACTGGCGGCGCTGCGGAATTAGAGCTTGAAGTCGTCGTTGGCGGAGCGTTTGGGTCGACACCGATTACCTGCGTGGCGATTTCGCCAGCCCGCGTGGCATCGATTGCATTTTGCACGGTGCCGGAGAGGACAACGCTACCACTTATGGTCTCCACGCGAATGTTAGCTCCTCGGATAAGCCGATTGAGCAGGCCCGCCAGCGCCGAAAGGTCGCGCTCGACGGTGATCTCAAGCGTCACGACCTGTCGGCCGTCCTTGTCGATGAAAATGATGTTGGCTTCGCCTGGTGCCTTGCCGATCAGGTAAGCGCGCGTCGAGGTTTGCAGTACCGCTTCCATCTTGTCAGGATTGGAGACCATGACCTCGCGCACCTCGCGCGGCAGCTCGATGATCATCGACTTGTTCAGGCCGAGCGTAATTTGACGCCCCGTTCCATTTCCAGTCTCGCCGACGCGCAAATAGGATCTATGCTGATCTTCCGCCAGCGAGGCCGATGGCGCGACGACGCCGCAAAGCGCGAGGCAAGCGGCGGCAAGCGCGACGAGCGCCGCTACCGTGAAGCGAAAGCGACGCATCCGATTGCCTTTTCCATTGTCGATCTCGCCCGTCACCTCAGTTGACGCCGAAAGCGCGGGACGGAACGCCATATTTCAAGAACTTGACCGAGTTGCCGTAAGCGTCACCGATCCTGGCGGTGGCCTCAGACTGCCCGGGAGCGGCGTCGGCGAGGCTGCGCAAGGAGAGCGAGATCTCGCCCATCGACTGCGCCAGAGCGAGAACCTCCGCTTGCCGGGGAGTGAGCTCGAGCGTCGCGGTCTTGCCAGTGGCCACTTTCTCGCCGTCCTTATTCTCGATTTCCTGACCGATAGCGAGCACGCGCACGTTGCGCAGTACCGCCTCGCTCACCGGCTCCTCCTTGGAGCCCACTCGCATCTTGTGCGACAAAATGACATCGACGCGATCGTTGGGAAGGATGAAGCCGCCGGCAGAGGTTTCCTCGCGTATCGGCGTGGATATAGCCCGCATGCCGGAGGGAAGAATGGCGGCCATCACGCCGCCTTCGGAGATTTTGATCAGCTTCTGCTCCTTGATCGGCTCGCCGGCGATGAAGGGCGCGCGCGCGACCGCTCCAGAGAGCTCGGTCGGCGCATCCGGCTGGGCGTTGCGAGTGATGAGGCCGGGGGTGACCCCCTCGACCGGCCATTGCTGCCATTTGAGATCATCGGCACGGACTGAATCGCCGAGATTGATGTCGGTCGCGGCGACGAGAACGTCGGTGGCGCCCACGGTCTTCTCGACCGTTTCCACCTCACGCGGACCAGACACGATCTTCTTGGCAACCCAGGCTGCGCCGATGGCCGCGGTAAAGGCGATCGCGAGCACGATGACTCTTGCTCTTCGCATGATAGATTCTTCCTTTTGGACGCCCCACGTCCGACGAATGGTTCACTCTGACGGTGAAATCTCAACGCCAAGTTAATGACCGTGCCAATTTGAGGGGATGGCCTGCAAAATAGCGCGAGCGCAGTGGCTTGGGCTGCCGCGCGTGAAACAGGGGCGAAGTTTAAGACGGGCAAAGTGCTGGACGAGAGGTCAGCCGCCGAGCGCGGCCACAAAAGGAGTCTCGCGATAGACCAGCAAGCCGGCCGCGGCGAGCGCGATGCCGTAAGGCACCCCCTCCTTCGGACTATGCAGCCGCATCAGCCAGCGTTGCGGGGGCAGCATTGAAGGAAGCGGGATAGTCCGCCAGAAGAGCAGCAGCAGCGTAAGGGCCCCGCCGCAGAGCGCCACGTGGATGCCGTAGGCAGGGATGGTCTCGGGGCCAAGCCAGAGGCATGTGGCGGCGAACAGCTTGGCGTCTCCACCGCCGATCCAGCCGAAAGAGAAGAGTGCGAACGCAAAAGCGAGCGCAGCAAGGCCGAGCCCCATGTGCAGCTCGATATCGGACCAGCCAAGCCCGACCAGCGGCGCCATGACGAAGAAGCCTGAGGCCAGCGCGAGGACGAGACGATTCGGGATCGTCATGGTGAAAAAATCGCTAGCTGCCGCCAAGGCCATGGCGCCGGGAAAGATCGTAAGTATGAGAATGTCTTTGATCATATGCTCATGAAGGCGTTGCTTGTTACGTGCGGCGCGGAGTGTCGCCTCAAAAACCTGAAGTCGACGTTAATCTAGCTTTCGGCTCGCTCCGACCGCTCGGCCGTCCTGTCGCGGTTCACGCGTTTGCTAATCCTTCACCTTTTCGGGGTCTCATGGGCCACACCAACTCTGGAGGGACATGAGCGCAATGGTCTTCCCGCTGAGCCCAAAGCTGTCGCCGCGTCTGCTCGTTGCCGCCACGCTTTTTGTGTCTGGTGCCAGCCAGCCGGCGATGGCCGCGAGCAACATAGTTCAGGTCCTCGTCGACCAGGCAACGCTCGTTCGGCTTGATAGGCCGGCCGCGGAGATCGTGGTCGGCAACCCCTCGATCGCCGACGTCTCGGTGCAGAGCGGTAAGGTGCTCGTGGTCACTGGCAAGTCATTCGGCGAGACCAACCTCATCGTCATGGACGCCGACGGCAAGGTGGTGGCCAACCGGCAGCTGATCGTTCAAGAACCGCGCACTGGCTTCGTGACGATGTACCGAGGCGGCGCAAGGCGGACCTTGCATTGCGCCCCGTATTGCACGCCGCCGCTCGTCATCGGCGACGATAAGGACTATTTCGAGACGATCGAGAAGCAGATCAAGACGAAGCAGTCAATCAGCCAATCTTCTGCCCAGGGCGACAAGCAGGAGTAATAGAAGCGGCGTGCGGCAAGGACACGCGCTCGGGACTCTGGGCCCGTGATATGCGCAGTTGGCCCAGGGCCTTGCGCATATCCCAGAAGATCGCCGCAAGTCGGGTCTAACGACACGGCCGGGCGACGCTTGTCATCTTAACATTAGCCGGGCGCGATCCGCTTCGACGATGACGGTATAACGCGGATGGCGTCGTGCGTGGGAACCTACGCTTCCTCGTACCTGATCCAAGTCCTCTCATGCGTTAACGCATTCAGGCGCGACTGGTGCGAGTCCTCTATTCATTGAGGATGACCTGACGGGAGCGTACAGCCAGAGTTTGCGTGATCGAGTGATCGATCGGCGCTCTGCGGGATGCCTGCGGTCGGGGGGACGCTCCAGTTTGAGATTTTGCCGCCACAGCGATTGTGCAGATGCGGCGGGGAGCGGACATCCCGTCGCAGGGTCAGCCGACCCTTGAGTTCGCGCGATCCAATCATATGACGGCCGACGGTGGCGTGCTCGTTACTGCCACCATTCACGAGCCTTCCTGCTGATGTCTGATGCCCCCTGCTCGGCGCCGGCGAATGCCCTTAAGGCAGGTCAATAATAGGGATTTGTCCAGTACCGCTAATTGGGAACGTCAAGGATGAGAGGAAACCAAGTGGCTTAAAAGAAGAAGTGATGTTAATGGTTAGAAGTCGCGGCGTATCTGGCGTGGAACTAGTGTAACTAGTAGAAATAGTGAGCTTCCCCTTTGAAACAGCGCCAAGACGCGCTGTTAACAATGAATTTATCTCTGATTCACTTAGGTTTCTCTTGACAGCTGCATCTCGCAAAGCAATCTCAATTGCCTGGTCAACTTCGTGACCTATCCAAAAATAGCGGCCCAAATCAACAACGCCTAGAATCAGGATAAAGAGGATCGGCCCTATAAAGGCAAATTCGATTGCAGCTACACCTTTCCTATCGCGTCGGAAGCAAGCATTCATCAGGGCACCTGTATCGAAGCGCTACGGTTGATGATTGCTGACTTAACGAAGGGATAGGGGATCATCGGCGTGTAAGCATATTGCATCGCGACCGAGACAAATATCTTCTTATGATTGTCGTTTGGGCAGTCGGCAGCACAAGAGCCTGAGGTGCCGCTACTTGGACATTCGCAAAAATGTTGGATATCGACCGACGCCTGACTGCTCGTAAATTTGCTCGCCGTATAGGCGACCTGGCGAATGCCTTCATCATTATCGGTGTTGTACATAGCGAACTGAACGGCCGACGCTACACCCTTTGCGAGGCGCATGTTGTCCATGACATACAAGGCATAGTCGACTGTGCCGAAAACAAGAAATATTAACACAGGCACAATAATCGCAGTCTCGATAGCAACACTAGCACGATGATCGCGATAGACGTTCATAATTTGATGGATAATTCGCCTCATAGAATCGCCTTCACAATGGTATAAGTTGGAAAAATTCATTCTACCAACGCCACCTGAACCGCGCTAATTTTTTTGAAAGATGGATCAGTACATGCATCTGGGAGAGTAAAATTGCCAATGAATGTGACAGTTTGGCCTACAACCTGAAGACAGCTATCAACGATCGTTGCATTACCAGATAGCTGAACTGATTCACTCGGAAAATACATTACGCCTTTAAATTTTGAACTGGCGTCACCGTTAATTTTATTTGTACTCGTGATTGAGATGGGTGCATTTCGATCCTGGTAAAATAACACTCCAGCCCATGGTCCACTTGTCGGGGCGGTGAGTTTGATCGTTGCATTGCCGTTAAGGTCGGCCGTTGCATAGGTTCCACCGTTCGTGTTTGTCAGGATGATGGTCACGCCGTCTCCGGTCACCTTCGCACCAGAATTTACTTTGAAATCACCGCCAGCGACGATGTACACGCCCGCGGCAAGTGTGGCGGTTCCTTTGATGTCGACACCATTGCAATAGAAACCAGGAGACAGTGCCTTCGTTTGGCTGGGGCTAACCTTCCCGTCTAAGCATGGGCCGGAGGGGGTCGGTACCGAAAGATTGGCGTAGGGGTCCTTGACAGGATTGGCGTATGTCCGCGTGGCGCCGGCGTGGAGGCCGCCTGAGTTCGAGATGCCCCCGCTCGCTCTGGCTAAGGTTACAAAAGCCTGCGACGATCCGTTTGCACTAATTGAACTTGCGTTATTGGAGTTACTGGCGATTCCACAGCCGAGGTTAGTGTAGGACGATCCTTGAAACCAAATGGAGTTGGCGGCAGACTTATGAAGCGCGAGGACGCAAAAATTTCCGTCGAGCGCAGTGGTCGCCACTGCACGAACACGTTCTGTGACCATGTCGCTCGAGAATAGCGCACTGAAGTTGCGGGCGTATTTCTGACTCAAAATGACCTCGACGGCGCCGTTGTCTCCGACATGTGAACCGGTCGTTGGGGGCACGTTGACCGTCAAAGTGTCGAGTTTGGCCGTGGAAATTCCATTCCGGGCGACTTCAACGGGGACGATGCTGTTCGCAAGAGACTTATTTTGTGTGCCGTCGGTCGCATAAGCAACTTCCACGGCTGCGGCTATCGACGCCACATCGGCGGCATTCTGTAAGCGTCGATTGTAAACGTACCAAGTTCCCACCTCGACACCGAGACCCGCCATTCCGATGAGAATGGGGGCGGTAATAGCGAAGGCAATTGCCGAGACGCCTTCATTGGCCAGGAGAAACGCCATCAACCAATGCGAAAATTTGCTGGAACTGGCCGTCAGACATAGGACTTTGCTCCAATGCAACTTCATTATGCGAAATTGCCATGCAATTCGAAATTGCGCTGTAGGATTTGAGATTTCATTAAATAAATACTTAAATTCGTATGATAAAGGTTAAGGTTACTAGTGACTATTGGCTGGCCAGTACTCTCAACAGAGGGAGACAGCGAAACGGACAACCAACGCACAACCTAGTTTTTTACATATGGTGACATCAACAGGCGCTGGAGAGAGGCAAATCTCAACTCGATCACCGTAAGCTCATACGGTTCAGCGTGGAAGAGGTGTGATGATGCGCTTCGGAATCAACCAGCGCTTTGGGGTCATCTCAGCTGACAAACCGGATTTTCAGCCCACCCCTTAGACATGAAGCGGGGCCGCGGAGGAGTCTCACGTCGAAAGAGTGCCTCCTTTGGCTTTCCAGCAAACTTTTCGCGTTCAGCCGCCAAGCACCGGCCGCGCTACCTCGGCCTCTACGCGCCGTCCCCAGAGGTCATATTCATCGGCCCCGTGGACCACGACGCTCAGACGGTCGCCGGGCTTAAGGCCCGTCTCGCCATGCAAATAGACATTTCCGTCGATCTCCGGCGCATCCCAATGCGAGCGGGCGATGGCGCCCTCTGCATCAACCTCATCGACCATGACCTCGATGGTCTTGCCGATGCGCGTCGGCGAGCAGCTCGGCGCTGATCGCCTGCTGGTGCCGCATCAGCCGGTCATAGCGCTCGGCCTTGATCTCCTCCGGGACATGGCCGGGCAGCACGTTGGCCGAGGCCCCTTCGACATTCTCATATTTGAAGCAGCCGACGCGCGAGAGCTTAGCTTCGGCAAGCCAATCGAGAAGGAGCATGAAGTCCTCCTCGGTCTCGCCGGGGAAACCGACGATGAAGGTCGAGCGAATGGCAAGCTCCGGACAGGTTTCGCCGCCAGCGGCGATGCGCTCCAGCGTCTTTTCCTGATGCGCCGGCCGGCGCATCGCCTTCAGCACATTCGGGCTCGCATGCTGGAAGGGAATGTCGAGATAAGGCAGGACGCGCCCCTCGGCCATCAACGGTATGACCTGATCGACATGCGGATAGGGATAGACATATTGCAGGCGCACCCAGGCGCCGAGCGAGCCGAGAGCCTTGGCGAGGCTCAAGAAGCGCGCCTCGTGATCCTCTCCGCGCCACGCACTCGCCGCGTAGCCGAGATCGAGGCCGTAAGCGCTCGTGTCTTGCGAAATCACAAGAAGCTCCTGCACGCCGGCGGCGACCAGCCTTTCCGCCTCGCGCAGCACATCG
The DNA here is from genome assembly GCA_963710245.1 of uncultured Alphaproteobacteria bacterium. GTDB lineage: Bacteria > Pseudomonadota > Alphaproteobacteria > Rhizobiales > Methyloligellaceae > Methyloceanibacter. The sequence continues at coordinate 29,152 of CAVPZK010000008.1, read as the reverse complement.
GCCAGGCTGCGGCTCTTGAGCTTCCCGCGCATAGTTCGGGATGATGCAGAAGCTGCATGAATTGTTGCAGCCCTCGGAGATCTTCAAATAGGCGTAGTGGCGCGGCGTCAGTCTCACGCCTTGCGGCGGCACAAGATCGAGGAAGGGATCGTGCGGCCGCGGCACGGCCTTGTGCACCTCCTCGACCACGGCCTCATATTGATGCGGGCCAGTGACCGCGAGCACGCCAGGATGGACCGCGCGGATGCGGTCGGCCTCGACGCCGAGGCAGCCGGTGACGATAACGCGGCCATTCTCCGCCAGGGCTTCGCCGATCGCGGCGAGCGATTCCTCCTTGGCGCTGTTGAGGAAGCCGCAAGTATTCACCACCACCGCATCGGCGCCCTGGTAGCTGGCCGACAGCTCATAACCCTCTGATCTGAGCTTGGTGATGATGCGCTCGGAATCGACCAGGGCCTTGGGGCAGCCCAGGCTGACAAAGCCGATCTTCGGCGCAGGCGATCTTGGCGGAGTTGACGTCATTGCCGCGCTTATAGGGGAGCGCGCGGCCGCCGTCGACTGGCGGTCGCACGGGCCTTACGGAGGAGAGCGTTTGCCGTTATGAATGACGCCAAAGCGGCAAGACCGAGCAGGTCGCCTTCTGCCGGCTTTGCCGGCCTTTCCTTCTGGCGCGGCTAGCGCTGGTGGCGACCTCGCTGCGCGACGGGGCGTTAGGTGGAGCTTGAGGCGAACGTCAAGGTGCGCGACGGCGAGCCGCGCTGCGGGATAACGCGGAACGGCGACATCCTGCATTGGATCCGCTTCGACGGCGCGGTGCGCGAGCTGTTCGACGCCGCCTTCTTCCGGGAGGGAGCGCCGTCTCGGCAATCCGGAGATGCGCACGCTGATCACCTTCGAGGGCGAGGCGTCAGGTTCGGCCGCGCACGCCGTGGCTTAATTCTTGGGAATTAGCGCAGGATACGGTCGAGATCGGGGTCGCCCGTCTCGTCGCTGTCGCCTTGCCCGGCGGCACCCTCTTCAGGAGCAGGTTTCGCCTGCGGGCTGTCTTTCTTGCCTGAGCGCTGCTTGTTCGATTGCGGCTGGGCGTCGCCCCCGCCATTGCCGTTGCGCGGCCCGATCTGGACATTGCCGAGGAAGCGGCCGATCGCCTCGCCCACCGGCTTGCCCTTGAACTTCTTCTGCAACGCATCGCCGATCTGATTGATGGTTTTTCCGGCCTTCTCGGGATTGGCGAACATGCTCTTGATCTCGGGCCTGATGGTCGGCCGATCGAGCGGGCCCTCGATGCGGACCGGCACGGAGATCCCGGCGAGATCGTTGGCGCCGCCCTGCCCCTGCGGCCCCGCCACAATCTCGGGGTTCGCCAGCATGTTGATCGTGCTTTGCGTAAGATCGACGGTGCCCGCGGCCGACACTTTGAGCAGAGGAACTCGTCATCTGCAGATTGCTCGTCTCGGCGATGCCGTTCTTGATGGTGAAGGCGCCGCCGAGATCGCTAAACGCCGTCTTATTCCCAGGCCCCTGGCGCATTTCCGGAATCTGACCCTCGCCGATCTGGCTGATCATCTCGGTGAGGTTGATGCCGTCGATCGCGCCATCGCTCACGGCGAGGCTGCCCTGGCCTTGCAGCGACGACTTTATCTCTTCCGAGTTCGTTCCCGCGCCGGCGATCTGCAGCGCGAGCTTGGCGTGACCTTCGAGCATGCTGAACTGGGCGGCGTCGGAAAGCAGCGTCTTCGCCTGCACGCCGTCGAGACGGAAATCGCCGGTGAACTCGGGAACCGGTTTAGACGCATCGAACATGAGCTTGCCGGTGGCGTGCCCGTCATAGAGATCCATGCCGCCGAGCGTCGCATTCAGCACGCCGTCACGGAATGCGAGACCGAGCGAGCTTGGCCCAAGCTCGAGATGCGCCACGCGTGTCTTGCGCACGTTGAGATTGACGTCGGCGTCGAACGAGGCGGGCGAGGCGACCGGCGCGGGCTGCGGAGCGACCGGAGGCGATTCCTGTGACGTCGCGCTATCTGGCGGCGTCGGCGCCGTAGGTTCGGCGGCAGGCGGTTGCGGGACTGCGCCAGCCTCCGGCGGGCTCGTCTCGGCGCTTTGATCAGCGTCGGGCTTGTTGAACCAATCCTTCGGCGCATCGGCGTTCGCCGCCGGCGCCTGGCGCGGCACCGCGCTCTCCCGGCGGGCGGCGCGCTCGGCTCAGCAGCTTGCGGCTTGGTCTTATCGGCAGGCGAGTCAGCCTTCCCGCTCGACAAGAACGGGTTGAGGTCGAGACTATCGAGCGCAAGCGCAGCCCGGATATGCGGCCGCGGCGACTGCAATGTCACGACCGCCTGGCCTTGCCCGCTCGCATGTTCGAGCGCAAAGCGCGCATTGCTGAAAGTGATCTCGTCCTTCTTCCAGGCGAGGTGGCTGGCGAGCTCGCCGTCGCCGATCGCCGTCGCTGCGGCCGGCTTCTCGCGCATCCAGGCGAGCAGCGAGGGAATCGAATGCGCCTTGGCTGACAGCTCGCCCTCGCCCGAGAACTCAGGCCGCGTCACGACGCTACCGTCGAAGCGCGCGGCGATGGCGGGCGTATCGAGTGCCAGCACCAGCTTCGCCGGGCGCTTTTCGCGGAGATCGCCGACCGTGGTCAGCGTGATGTCGAAATCGACCGTCTCTCCCTTCCAGTCGAACTTGCCGCGTCCGGTCAACGGCTCGGCGAGTGTCGGCAGACTGAAATTGGCGGCGATATGCTCGATCGCGCTTTTCGGTGCCCTTGTCGTCGTAGACGATGTTCACCGTGCCATCCTCGATACGCACATCTCGCAGACGCACATCGCGCTGCGGCTTGTCGTTCGGCCCCTTGACCGCGTTGGGGTTCTTGGGCTTATCCGGCTTGGGCCGGTCGTCGTTGCCGAGGCGCAGCGTCAGTACCGGGCGTTCAAGCACCACGCGCTCGGAGTCGACTTGGCGGCTCAGGAGCTCCATCAGGCTGAGATCGAGAACCAGCCGGCCAACCGAGAAGTCGGCCGTGCCGGCGCGAGCCTCTGGATCGACGAAGGTGGCATCGGTGATGACGACGCGGGGCCCGGGAACGAAGAGGAGCGCCGTGCTGCCCTTAACTTCGAGCACGCGGCCGGTCTGCTCCTTGATGCGCGAGGCGACCCGGTCGCGCACCCAATCGGCCGAGACGAGCAGATTGACGCCGATCAGAGCGAGCACCGCCACGCCGATGACCGCGCTGCCAATGATCAGCAAGAGCCTGGCGCGACCCCCCTTGGCAGGATCGGCCTGTGGCTTATCGACCGGAGGCTTCGGCGGCGGCGCCTTGTGCTGCGCGTGCGGCACTGGCGTCTTGTGAGGCTGATTCGTCTGCATGGGTCCCGGGGGTTCAGGTTCCCGACTTTATCCCGAGAAATAAGGTGAGAATAGGAATTGGCCAGGCCTCAGGGCACGGTCGAAACCGGCCGCTCACCGCACCAGGATGGCGTGATTGTCCCATTGAAAGCCGGAAGACTGGCGCGCCATGTCGCCGTCCGGATCGGCCGTGGCGAGCCACCCCTCGCCGCTCGTCAGAAGAAAATGCGCGCTTCTATGCGTCGGCGCGAGCCCGCATCCATCATTGAGGTTTGAGGTGCCGAGAAAGCGCCGCCCGGCAACATCCCAATAGGTGACGAGGCCGCCTTTGGGGGCGGAGGCCGCCACGATCGCCCCGGCACTGTCGGCCGCAACCGAGCCGACATAATTGCGCAAGCCGATCTGCGTCTCGGCCGGAGCCTCGACAATGACCGGCGTCTCGCCGCGGCGATGGAAGCCGACTAGCGCGGGAGCATCCTCCTCCGGCCCGCGATATTGGCAGCCGAATACGACAGTGTCGCCTGCCGCGATTGCCAGATGCCGGATCGAAAGCTGATGCAGAGCGGGCGCAAGACGCTGCTCCTCGAGGAGATCGCCGGTCGCAAGATCGACATAAACCAGAGAGGGTTGCATGTCGGGGATATTCAGCTCGTCATCGCCGCGATCCGGATGAGTCTGGATGCCGCCATTGGCGATCACCATGGTACGGCCGTCGGCAAGCAGGGCGATGTCGTGCGGCTCAAGGCCGTGCGCGGGGAACTCGCCGATCTGCTTGTAGCCGGCCGTCGCATCGCGCACGCCAATCACGCCCGCGGCGCGCTCATAGTCGTTCTCCGTCGTGTAGAGCAGCCTGCCATCGGCCGAGAACACGCCGTGGCCGAAGAAGTGACGATCTGGCTTGGCGGCGAACCAGACCGGCGGGCGCGCAGCGAGCGGGATGGCGACGCCGAAGCGGCCGGGACGGCGCGCGAAAGCGACCCATTCGCGGCCGTCCGGCTTGAGCGTGATGTCGTGGCCGCGTTGCGGCAGCTCAACGGCCCGCAGATCGCCGTTGAGGGTAAACAGCGCGGCGGAGAAATTGCCCCTGTCGTCCCGGCGCGCGGCGGCGAAGCATTCGGCGTCGGGCGCTGCCGTGGCCCCTGCTGGCAGCGCCAGCATGGCGGCACTCGAGGCGAGGCTGATCAGAAAGCTGCGGCGGTCGAGGCTCATGGCTAGTCTCCATCCATGGCGTTGAAGCCGAAAGCGAGACCGGCAGCGCGCGAGATTATGTCGCCGGCCGTTTGCGCGGCGCTCTTCAAGCCGAACTCGAAGCGCCTCGATCTTGGCGCGCAAATCCTCGTTCTTCACCACCTCCGCCGTCGGCTGATCGATACCGCGCAAGACAGTGATGGCATGATCGATATCGAACAGGATCGAATTCTCGACGCCGGGCGAATCCGAGGCCACGACTTGGGCGAAGCCGCCTTGCGCGAAGATCGCCTTCACACCTTCGAGATTGCCGGCGGCATTGTCGAAAGTGAGACCGCTCCGCCAGAATGCGGCAAGCTTCGGCTTGGCCTCGGCGGGACTCGCTCCGAGCGGCTTGCCGAGCTTCTGGTCGCGCACCAGCTCGATGCCGGTGCTGAAGGTCTTGAACAGGTCGAGCGTCACCTCTTTCGGCGCGTGGTAATAGGAATCGTCGGCGGCAGGATTGAGGAAAGCCTTCTCGAAGGCCGAGCCCTCGTCCCATCCCTCGACCACCTGCTTGGCGATGCGGTCAATATTGGTGGCGACGGCGAGCCCGAAGCTACAGCGGAAGGCGCGGTCCTCCTTGGCGAAGATCTCCGTCCTCGCCGTAGAGCAAATATTCGAGCGCGGGCAATCCCTGGAGCGCCACGCTCTTGCCGGCAAGCTGGTCGGGATTGGTCACCGTCGCATCGTGCTTGGTGAGCGCTTCTTGGATCTGCCGCAGACCGAGGCCCTTCGGGTCGGGCCAGAAGAACAAACGCTCGAAGCGATGGTCCTGGATCACCGGTCCGAAGCGGATGATCTCCACCTTGCTCCAGGCCGCGACAGTGCTGGCGAAGGCAGCTTTGGCCTCCTTCAGCGTGGCGGTCGATTGCTGCTGGCAAAGGGTCTCGACTTTTCCTTGGAGAGCACCCGCGGCACCAGCCAACGCGGCATAGCCAGGGCGAATGACCTGGGTGAGCGAGGCCTTGGCGATTGCCGCATGATCAGCCTCGGCGCGCGCTGTGGTTCCGCCGACACAAAGGACCGCCGCGGCGATCAAAAGGGGCCTCATGCTGTTCCTCACAGCGAGTTAACGAAGGCGAGCAACGCGTCGCGATCGGCCTTGGACAGCTCCGCGAATTTGTTGCGCGCGGCCTCGGCTTCGCCGCCATGCCAAAGGATCGCCTCGGTCACGTTACGCGCGCGGCCGTCATGCAGAAACAGCGTGTGCCCGCTCACGGTCTGGGTAAGTCCCACGCCCCAGAGCGGCGGCGTGCGCCACTCGCTGCCGGTCGCAGCGCCCTCAGGCCGATTGTCGGCAAGCCCTTCGCCCATGTCGTGCAGCAGCATATCGGTGTAAGGCCAGATCAGCTGATGCGACAAATGCGGCTGACCTTGCACCTCACCGGTCACGAATTTGGGATTGTGGCAGCTCGCGCAGCCGATTCTGTAGAAGACCTGCTTACCCTTCAGCACCTCCGGGTCGTCGGGCTTGCGCCGCGCGGGCACCGCGAGGTTTTGCGAGTAGAACGTCACCAGCTTAAACAGCTCATCGCCCACCTCGACATTCTGATAATTCGGCGAGTTGCCGCTCGGCGCGTTGACGCAGTCAGGCTGCTTCTCGGTGCAATCGCCCGAGCCCGCGGGGATCATCGTCGATGAAATGCCGATATCGCCGTTGAAGGCCTCGGCCGCCTGTTGGGCGATGGTGGGGATGCCTGCCTTCCAGCCGAAGCGGCCGAGCATGACCTTGTCGTGCTCGCGCGACCAGACCTGGTTCGGCTTCCCCGAGATGCCATCGTTCTTCGCAGCCTCTGACTGAGCGAGAGCGAGGATCTGCTCCTCCGGCACGGCTTCGAGCAGACCGAGCCCGATCATCGGCGGGGCGACGCGCGGTGAGATCATGACATCGGGGCTAATCGGACCATAGCCGAGGTCGGTCAGCGCGTAATGCGGCGCGCGAAGCGAGACGGTCCCGCCGTCGGCGAGTTTCACCTTCTCCTCGGTGTAATCGATCTTGAGCTTGCCTTCGGCGTTGAAGCCCTGGATCGAGCGATCCTGAAGCTGGCCGCCATAGGTCGGCTCTGGCAGAGAGTTCGCGCGGTGCGCATCGAGCTTCGCCTTCTCCTCGTCGCTCCCAGGCGGAACCGAAAGCCTGACCAGCATCGAGCCTGAAATCGTCCGGCACGTCGGCCGAGAGCGGCGGATGACCCCGCCCGTCTTTCAGGTGGCAGTCCTGGCAGCCGCGCGAATTGAACAGAGGCCCGAGCCCGTCGGAAGCGTCGGTCGAGGACGGAGCCGACACCCAGTTCTTACGGAAGATCGCATTGCCGATCTTGAAGTTGAGCTCGCGCTTGAAATCCATGTTGCCGGACGAGAGCGAGAAGGCGTTGGCGGTGTTGGTCGAGCCGCGCGAGGTGGCGCCGCCGCCAGGCTTGTCCTCGCCGGTTTCCAGCTTGCTGAAGTCGGTGGTCGGCGTGAGCTAGACCTCGAATCGCGGCGTCGGCGCCCTCGCCATAGATTTGCAGAACGCCGGCAAGCAGAGGCAGAGCCGCCCCAAAAGCGATCGCCCGCCAAGCCAGGCGCGGCGCGCCTTTCTCGACGGAGCTTTCAGGGACGACTCGATTACGCGATCGCGAGACTTGGAATTTTGTGAGTGCACTCGTCCTTCGTCAGAAGCTGATGCTGGTGCGTGCCCCCACAACCGCTGCGTCCTTGACACCGGCCACGTTGCCGCCGGGCTGGAAGATATATTGGAAGTCAGGCTGGATCGACCAGCCGGGATTGACCTGGAAGGTGTAGCAGATTTCGATCAGCGCTTCGTAATTGCGCGCCACCGGCTCGCCGAAATCGACATCGAACGCCGTGACCTGATTGGAGATGTTGGTATAGGCGAAGCCGATGGCGAACGCATCGTTCGGGCGATTCTTGATCATGCCGGTGAAGGTGAAGCCTCCATCGAAGTAGAAGTCGATCAGATTGCGGTCCTCGGGCGCGCCGATGAACGCGGGCGAAGATGCCGACGCCTTGCGGATCCTCGCTGCCCGGCACGCGCCAGATCAGCTGATCGATGATGCCGTAAAGGCCCCAATCGTTGTCGAGCGGCTTGCCCGGCTCGCCGGTGACGGCGATCAGCGCGCCGCCCGAATCGAAGCGTTGATCCTCGAACGTGCCGAAGTGATTCCAGCCGCCGACCTTGACGGCGCCAGGAAGCCTGCCCTCCCGATTGTAGCGATAGACGCCTTCGACCATCAGCAGCGGATCGTCGTCGAGCTCGAAATCGAGGCCGTGCGGGTTGCAGACTTGCGGATCGTCGCTGGCGCAAGGCGGCGCCGGATCGCCGTTATAGACGCCGACCATCAGCCCCATTTTGTCGTTCGGATTGATGGCGACGCGCACTCCGGGCGTTGCCAGAGGATAGGCCGGGCCACCGCTCGGCAAGTCGGCGGCGGTGATCGACGGCCAGCCCCAGGTGCCGTTGATGAAAAAGCCACCGCCATCGCTGAGGATGAACTCCTCGTCGGCCGCGAGCTGCCCGATTCTCACCGAGAGCTTGTCCTTAATGATGGTCTGCTCAAACCAAAGCTCGGAGAGACGGGTGGCGTCGGTGGCTTCAAGGCTGGTGACCGGCATGAGGCTGCCGATATTGGCGGCCGTAATCGAATTGCCATGAATCTGTAAGCCGTTGGTGTGGAAGCAGAGGCCTTTCCACAGTCCGAGCTTGTGCATGTCAGCGTTGACGTAGAGTACGAGCACGCCCTGGTACTCGCCACCCTCATCGAAGCCGCCCCAATTGTAGAATGGTTCCGCGTAATAGGCGCCGCCCACGCCGACGCCCGCCCTGGCGAGCGCCGCCCGCGTTCCGCCCACGTCGGCTTTGAAGGCGACTTCCTCTGGGATGCCGTTCGGGGTCTCGGGCACCTCGCAATTGGCCCTTGCCGCCGTGGGAACGGTATAGACCGCAGCAGCCATGGCGATGGCGGCAACGGCCCGTAACAGGCCTGACGTGAGTCTGCGCAGGTCCCTGCTGTTGCTCGGAGACACTCGCTCGGTTGCTAGGTCGCTCTCGGCGATCAGCGATCTGGTCATTCTATCAGCCCCCACGGCTTCATTTTCAGTCCGGCCAGGGCTCGGCTTGATAACGTTTGCTGCCTCGGCCATCTCGTCAACCGCACCAAACACGACTCTCATGTCATAATACGGCGATTTTGCGAAATTAGAGTCATCTTAGGCCTCTCAGGCGTTTTACTGCCCTCGCTTGCACCCTTGTTTTCGGCCTGCACGGCAGACGGATTGTCGAGGCTGTCGGAGCCTTCGAACTCGATGGCCTTGAGGTCGAGAGTCGCCACGGCGCGCTCGATCGACTTGGTCTGGTCGAGCAGCGCATCGACGACCTTCTGCACCACGGCGTTGCCCGCCTCGTTTCCCTCGCCGATCATCTGATCGTAGGACTCGGTGGTCAGCGCGCGGAGATACATCGCGTTCATGGCGTCCATGGTCGCGTCGAGCTTGGCGCGGACTTCGGCATCGACCTCAGGCGACTTGGCGCGCACGAGGTCGGAGACGCTCGGCCCCGTGACGATGGACTGCGGTCGGCGCGGCGATAGGTGCCGAGATAGACGTTGCGGATGCCGAGCGCGTCGAAGAAGTGCGAGGCATGCGTGTTGTCGGAGAAGCAATCGTGCTCCTCCTCGGGATCGTGGATCATGAGCCCGAGCTTCATGCGCTCGCCGGCAAGCTCGCCATAGGACAGACTGCCGAGCCCGGTCATGATCGCGGTGAGACCGGCCTCGTCGCTGCCGCCTTCGATCGTCTTGCGCGCCTCGCCGCCGGGCGCCCATTGCGCGGCCATCCAGGCGAGGTCGTCGACAAGGAGATCGGTGGCGGCACTGGAGATATTGTGCGCGCCGCGCGCAATTGCCGTTGGTGCATTGCTTGGTGTCGAAGTCGCTCGCCGGACGCGCGCCGTTACCAGGGCCGGTGCCGTTCAAATCCTGGCCCCACAGCAGGAATTCGACGGCGTGATAGCCGGTCGCGACATTGGCTTCGACGCCGCCGGCCTCTTGCAGCTTTTCGGCCAGCAGTTCCTTGGTGATCTTCGAGGTGTCGAGCTTCTTGCCGCCGATGGTGAGCGAGGTATGCGCGATCACGTTGGCGACGTAGAGTTCGTTCTCGGGGGATTCGGTGCCGTAAGCGGCGGCGACATAATCGATTAGCCCTTCGTCGAGGGGCCAGGAATTCACCTTGCCCTCCCAATCGTCGACGATGGCGTTGCCGAAGCGATAGGCCTCGGTCTGCATGTAGGGGATGCGGGCGGCGATCCAGGCGGCGCGCGCGGCGCGGAGATTGTCCTCGGTCGGCTTGGCGAGGAAGGCATCGACTGCGAGCTTCAGCGTCCTCGCCGTATCGACCGAGTCCGCATAGCCCGCTTGCGCGATGTCCGCGTAGACCTTCAGCACGTCCTTCGGCGCCGGATCAGCGGCGGCAGGCGAGATCCCAAGCCCAGCAGTGAGACCAACGCAAAGACCGACAGCGGCGAGACGCCCTGCCATCGACGATCGTCCGAACATTTGCATCCCTTCTCTGGCCGAGGCTCCTCCCCGGTCTTGGTGAGCAGACCTGCCCACTATCAAGAACGCCCAGTCCTTAGAAATTACGGCGGCCCTCGGACCGGAAGCCCGCGGGCCGCCGCAAGGTTGAGATGAGGAAACATCCGCGCTTTCGCTTGGACGTTTCAGACATCCGGGCTGGGCAGCCGGATGCCTTGTCAAAACCCTAGCGCAGCCGCTAACATGCACAAAGTGAACTCTTTTCAGCGGAATTATTGCAAGCCATGCACCTCAGGGAAGTCGACGCCAATCTGCTGGTGACGCTCGATGCGTTGCTGGTCGATGCCAGCGTCACCCGCGCCGCCGAGCGGCTCGGGCGGAGCGCTTCGGCAATCAGCCATGCGCTGGCCAAACTCCGCCAAATCTTTGCCGACGAGCTGTTCGTGCGCGCCGGCCAGAAGCTGGTGCCGACCGCCAAGGCGATGGAACTCGCGCCTACCGTCCACGTCATCCTTGCCGGCATGGAGAGCCTGCTCCGGCCCAACAAACCGTTCGACCCGTCGGAGACCTCGCGCGATTTCGCCGTGTCGGCAAGCGAGGCGGGCGAGTTGATCCTCGTGCAGCCGCTCCGGCAGAGGCTCCAATCGTTGGCGCCGAGCGTGCGGGTCGGCTGGATGCCATCGCATATCGAGGAGAATATCGACGCGCTACGCAACGGACGCACCCATTTCGTCATCGACATCGAGGGCGCGGCACTGCAAGCGCCCGACATCCGCGTGGCAAGGCTGTTCGACGACACGCTCGTCACGCTGGCGCGCGTACGGCATCCCTTCGTCAAGCGGAAGCCCAAGGCCGATGCGTTCGCGGCGTCGGACCATATCGCGGTGAACTCGCTGCCGGCGATCGAGTTCATCGACCGCGCGCTTGGCGCCGAGAAGCTCAGCTGCAACGTCGCTTCACGCGTGTCGTCGGTGCTGGTCGGGTTACTGCTGGCGCTGAACAGCGATGCGCTCCTGACGTTGCCCGCTTCGCTCGCCTCGATCCTGGAGCGGCAGTTCGGACTCATCCGCATCCAGCAGCCCCTCGGTCCCATCGCCTTCCCGTTAAGGCTAATGTGGCATTCGAGCTACGACCGCGACGAATGCCATGAATGGGTGCGCGGAGAGTTTGCTAATCTCGCGCGCGAGATGGAAAGCGCGCGTTGAGAGAGTCATTCGCCGCTGTGCTCGGCGTCGCCGCCGCGCTCTCGCTGAGCGCATCGGCCTTTGCCGCCGATCCCACTGATCTCGAAACCAAGCTCACCATCACCATCGGCGGGATCGAGAAGACGCTGTCGCTCGAAGAGGCGAAAGCGGCGCTTAACATCCCCTCGGTCAGCCTCGCGCTGATCGATCGAGACAGCATCGCTTTTGCGCGCGCCTATGGCGAAAACGCCACGCCCAACACGCTGTATCAGGCCGCCTCGCTGTCGAAATTCGTGGCGGCGGTCGGCGCCATGCGTCTCGTCGATCAGAAGAAGCTGACGCTGGACGATGACGTCAACGTCAAGCTCACCTCGTGGAAGGTGCCGACCAACGGCTTCGACAAGGCACACCCCGTCACCTTGCGCGGCTTGCTGAGTATGACCGCGGGCATCGGCGTGCCGGGCTTTCTCGGCTATGCGGTTGACGCGCCGCTGCCCAACCTCACGCAGATCCTCTACGGCGTCCCGCCAGCGAACTCGCCGCCGATTACGGTCATCGCCGAACCGGGGAGCAAGTATGCCTATTCCGGCGGGAGCTACGAGATCGCCGAGGCGCTGATGATCGATATCGCGCAAGCGCCCTTCCCCGATCTCTTGGATAGGCTGGTGCTCAAGCCGGCCGGGATGAGCAACAGCACGTTCGCTCAGCCCTTGCCGCACGAGCGCGAAACCCAAGCGGTCATGGGCCATTTCGCCGACGGCAAGGAGGTTCTCGGCGGCTGGCATGTGTTTCCTGAGCATGCGGCGGCGGGGCTCTGGTCGACACCGACCGACCTCGCCAATCTCCTGCTGGCGATCTCCCGGTCCTGGCGAGGCGCAAGCAGCCTGTTTCTGCTGCCTGAGACGGTGCGCGAGATGCTGACCCCCCAGAATAACGGCCCTTACGGGCTCGGAGCGGCGATCGCCACCTCCAATGGCTCGCTGATCCTCATGAAGCGAGGCCAGAATATCGGCTATCAGGCCTATCTGATCCTGCTTCCGGGCGACGGCCAGGGCATGGTGGTGATGACCAATTCGGACAACGGCTCGATCCTGGCCGAAGCCTTGATCCGCCGCGCCGCCGAGCTTTACGGCTGGCCTAAACTCGGACGCCTCGAAGATTAAATTTTTCGCTGACTTGGATCAGCCGAACCCACCCTCTGGCTTCCGTTACAATGCTCGATTACGATGGGCCAATCCCGTCTGCCGAGCACGGGTCCCCGGAGGACGTCAATGCCCACTTGGTTTCGCGCCGGCATGTTTGCCGCGCTGTTCGTTTTCGCCACCACCCCTTCCCCCGCCGCAGAGAAGACTTTCCAGGACGACGCGCTCAACGACGCGGCGATCACGCTCGAAGCCGACCTCAAGGATGAGGCCGGCGCCGTCGAGAAGCCGCTCCTCAAGCTGAAGCAAGAGGCGGACGCGCTCATCAAGAGCCAAGACCTGGCCGACGCCGCCGACATCTATGTGCAGATCGTCACAGTCGAGCCGAACGACGCCAAGGCTTGGCGCCGGCTCGCCGATCTCTGGTTGCTCATCCCCGCCACCGAGGAAGACGACGGCTCGACGCGCGTCGAGCGGGCGCGAACTGCGGCCTATATCGCCTATCAGCGTTCGACCACGCCCGACGATGAGTTGGCGTCGCTTGTCACGCTCGCCAACGCTTTCGCGAAGCGCGAGGAATGGCGTTCGGCGCTTAATGCGCTGAAGCTCGCGGTCACGCTGCACGGCTCGCCTGAGCTTCAAGCGCAATACACGGCGCTGCGCGAGAAATACGGCTTCCGTGTTGCGAATTTCGGCGTGGATTCCGACGCGGCATCTCCGCGCGCCTGTTTCCAGTTCAGCGGGACCTTGCCGAAGCGCACCGACTTCTCGCCGTTCGTCTCGGTCGTGGGCCAGGACAAGCCGGCGCTTTCGGTCGACGAGCAGCAGATCTGCGTCGAGGGGCTTAAGCACGGCGATAGCTACGCCATCACGCTCCGTGCCGGCCTGCCCTCGACTGTCGGCGAGGATCTGCTTAAGGACGCCGCATTCAATATCTATGTGCGCGACAGAAGCCCGTCGGTCAGGCTCTCGGGCAAGGCCTATGTGCTGCCGCGCACCGGTCAGCAGGGCATCCCGCTCATCACCGTCAACACCGATCTCGTCAAGGTGACGATCTACCGGATCGGCGACCGCGCGCTGATCGACAACGTGCTAGGCTACGAGTTCGAGCGCAATCTCTACAGCTACAGCCTCGACGAGATCGCCGACCAGAAGGGCGAGAAAGTGTGGACCGGCGAGCTCAAGGTCGAGAAGGAGCTCAACCAGGAAATCACCACCGCCTTCCCGATCATGGACGCGGTGCCGGAGATGCAGCCCGGCGTGTACCTGCTTGCGGCGCGGCCGGCCAATGTCGCCGGTGACGATTACGGCGAGCGGACCACGCAATGGTTCATCGTTTCCGATCTGGGCTTGACCGCCTATTCGGGCACTGACGGCATCCATGCCTATGTCAATTCGCTCGCGTCGACCGATCCGCTGAAAGAGGTCGAGATCAGGTTGCTGGCACGCAACAACGAGGTGCTTGCTACCAAAAAGACCGACGGCAGCGGCGCCGTGACCTTCGAGCCTGGCTTGGCCCGCGGTGAAGGCGGACTGGCGCCGGCTTTGCTGATCGCCTCGGGCGATGGCGGCGACTATGCGTTCCTCAATCTCACGCAGTCGGCCTTCGACCTCACCGACCGTGGCGTCGCCGGGCGCGACGTGCCGCAGGGACTCGACGCCTTCGTGTTCACCGAGCGCGGCGTCTATCGCACCGGGGAGACCGTGCATGTGACGACGCTGCTGCGCGACGCGGCGGGCATTGCCGTTCCCAGCGTCGACCTGACCATGGTGGTGACGCGGCCCGATGGGGTGGAATATCGCCGTACCGTCGTACCCGATCAGGGCATCGGCGGGCGGTCACTTGATGTGCCGATTATCTCCTCGGCACAGACCGGAACCTGGCGCGTCGCCGTCTATTCAGACCCGAAAGCGGCTTCGGTCGGCGAGGCGACGTTCCTAGTCGAAGACTATGTGCCGGATCGGCTCGAATTCGAGCTCAACACCAAGGCCACGTCGATCTCGCCCAAATCGCCCGCCGAGATCTTGCTCGATGGCCGCTTCCTCTATGGCGCTCCGGCCGCGGGACTCGACATCGAAGGCGAGGTGAATATCGCCAAGGCCGCCGAGCGGCCTGGCTATCCCGGCTATTCGTTCGGCCTCGATGCCGCCGACCAGACGGATCAAGACGAAGACGTCGGCACCGAGAGCATTCCGCTCGCCGATTTGCCGCAGACCAACGATGCCGGCGAGGCGACTTTCACGGTCGCCATCGACAAAGTGCCCGCATCGAGCAAGCCGCTCGAAGCCAATGTCGTGGTGCGGCTTGCCGAGCCGGGCGGCCGCGCCGTCGAGCGAAAGCTCACGCTGCCGATCGAGCCCAAAGCCAACATGATCGGCGTTAAGCCGCTCTTTTCCGGGCGGTCGCTCAGCGACAACGACATTGCGAATTTCGATGTCGTGATGGTGGCGCCTGACGGCAAGCAGCTGGAAGCCAAGAGCCTCAAATGGCAGCTGCTCAGCATCGAGTTCGAAATATCAGTGGTATCGCTCCAACGGCTATTGGAGCTACGAGCCGATCAAGGTGACGCGCCGTGTCGCCGACGGCACGCTCGACGTGGCCGCCGACAAGCCGGGCAAGATCTCGGTTCCCGTGACCTGGGGCCGCTACCGGCTCGAAATCGGCAGTGCCGACCCGGCGGGACCCGAAACCACCATCGGCTTCGATTCAGGCTGGTACGCGGAGTCCTCTTCCGACACGCCGGACCTGGTCGAGATCGCGCTCGATAAGCCCGAATACAAGCCGGGCGACAGCATGACCGTCGCCGTGACCGCCCGCAGCGCCGGCAAGGTGACGCTGTCGGTGATCGGCGACAAGCTCATCACCCAGACCACGACCGACGTTCAGCCGGGGCTGGTCAAACTGCCGCTAACCGTTGGCGATGACTGGGGCACCGGCGCCTATGTGCTTGCCACGCTCAGGCGTCCGCTCGACGCGGCGGAGAAGCGCATGCCGGGCCGCGCCATCGGCGTGCAGTGGTTCAGCATCGACAAGGCTGCGCATACGATCGGCGTGGCGCTGGACCTGCCCGCCCTGATCCGTCCTGAGACGACGCTCCGCGTGCCGGTCAAGCTCGCGGGGCTCGCGCCGAACGAGGAGGCGCGCATCGTCGTCTCGGCGGTCGATGTCGGCATCCTCAATCTCACCAATTACAAAGCGCCGGACCCCGACGGCTACTATCTCGGGCAGCGCAAGCTCTCAGCGGAAGTCCGCGATCTTTACGGACAACTGATCGACGGCATGCAGGGCACCAAGGGCGAGATCCGCTCAGGCGGCGATTCCGGCGAAGGCGAATTGCAGGGAAGCCCACCGGTCCAGCCGCCGCTGGCCTTCTATTCCGGCATCGTCACGGTCGGGCCTGACGGCACCGCCGAAGTCAATTTCGACATTCCCGCCTTCTCCGGAACCGTGCGGGTGATGGCGGTCGCCTGGAGCAAGGACAAGACCGGCCATGCCTCTGGCGATGTCGTCGTGCGCGATCCTGTCGTGGTCACCGCCACGCTGCCGCGGTTTTTGCTGATGGGCGACAAGAGCACGCTCAGGCTTGACCTCGACAATGTCGAGGGCGCGACCGGCGACTATAAGATCGCCGTCACCACCGACGGCCCCTTGAGCGTCGAAGGCGGCGACCAGACGCTTACCCTCGACACCAAGAAGCGCGGGGCGGTGACACTTCCCGTGTCGGCAACCGGCGTCGGGACGGGATTGGTCGCGCTGACGGTCAGTGGGCCTGAAGGCTTTACGCTCGCGCGCGAATATCCGCTCTCGGTGAGGCCAGCGACGCAGATCCTCGCGCGCCGCACGGTCAAGCCGCTTGAGCCAGGTCAGAGCATCACCATCTCCGGCGATGTGTTCGCCGATCTCGTCCCGGGAACCGGCAAAGTCTCGCTATCGGTGACGCCGACGGCCGCACTCGACGTGGCGACCTTGCTCGCGGCGCTCGACCGCTATCCGCTCGGCTGTACCGAGCAGATCGTGAGCCGCGCTCTGCCGCTGCTCTATGTTAACGAGTTGTCGCTCGACGCGCAGCTCGCGGTCGATACCGGCGTTGACGAGCGCATCGCCAAGGCGATCGAGATCGTGCTGGCGAGGCAAGGCTCGGAAGGCGCGTTCGGGCTGTGGTCGCCGGGAGGCGACGACGCCTGGCTCGATTCCTATGTGACGGATTTCCTCACCAGGGCTCGGGCGCGCGGCTTCTCCGTGTCTGACGATCAGTTCAAGCTCGCGCTCAACCGCCTGCGCAATTATGTGAGCACCGCGCCGGACGTCTCGACCGACGGTGGGCTCGCACTGTCCTATGCGCTTTATGTGCTGGCGCGGAATGGCATGGCGCCGGTGGGAGACCTCCGCTACATCGCCGACGTCAAGCTGAACGATCTGGCGACGCCGACGGCGAAGGCCG
This sequence comes from uncultured Alphaproteobacteria bacterium, assembly GCA_963710245.1. GTDB lineage: Bacteria > Pseudomonadota > Alphaproteobacteria > Rhizobiales > Methyloligellaceae > Methyloceanibacter. The sequence continues at coordinate 12,281 of CAVPZK010000008.1, read as the reverse complement.
AGATCGGCGCCGCGCTCGCCATGCTCGGCGACCGCGTGAGGTCGGAGAAGGCGTTCCAGGCCGCACTTGGCGCGCTGCCCACCGATCCCAAGATTCGAGGGTGGCCGCGTCGATTACGGCTCGCCACTGCGCGATGCGGCGGCCGTCGTCACTTTGGCGGCCGAAGGCGACGCGCCGAAGCTGATCCTGGTCAGCGGGACGAAGAGCATCGAGACTGCGCGCAACAAGGTGAGCTACACCTCGACGCAGGAAGATGCTTGGCTCGTGCTGGCGGCTCGCGCGCTCGGCAAGCAGGACATCAGCCTCACCGTCAATGACGGCGGACAAGAGGGTCCGCTCTACCGGAGCTTCACCGAGGACGAGCTCGAAGCGAGCCCGCTGACGGTGACCAATAGCGGCGACACCTCGCTCGATGCAGTCATCTCGGTGAGCGGGGCGCCGACCACGCCCGAACCTGCTTCAGAGCACGGCTTCAAGCTCGAGCGGCAGTTCTACACGCTCGGCGGCGAGGAGGCCGACGCAAGCAAGGCGAAGCAGAACGACCGCTTCGTCGTGCTGCTCACGGTGACCGAGCCGCAGCCGCAATTCGCGCGCGTGGCGCTGACCGACTACGTGCCGGCGGGGTTTGAGATCGACAACCCGCATCTCGTGTCCTCCGGCGATACCGGCACGCTCGGCTGGATCAGTAATGCAGGCTCGCCGACCTACACCGAGTTCCGCGACGATCGCTTCACGGCGGCATTCGAGCGGCGGAGCGGCGATCCGACCACCTACACCGTGGCCTATGTCGTGCGGGCGGTGTCTCCCGGGACCTATGTGCTGCCGCAGGCGGTGGTCGAGGACATGTATCGGCCTGACCGCTTCGGCCGCACCGAGACCGGCGCGGTGGAAGTCGCACCCGCCAAATGAGCCCGGATTTAAGCCCCCCTCACCCCGACCCTCTCCTCGCTGGGGAGAGGGGGAAGGGGTCGCATGCCTGGAGGCGTCGGGCGATTTATGCCGGCGTCGGTCTGATCTGGCTCGTTGTCGCGACCGCCGGCGGGCTGACAGGCTTGTTCGAGGCGTTCGGGCCACCGCCGCTCGGACGCGATCTCGAAGTCTCAACGCTCGTGCTCGATCGCAACGGCAAGCTGCTCCGGGCCTATCTGACCAGCGAGGGGCGCTGGCGGCTTCCCGCCACGCGCCAGCAAGTCGATCCGATTTTCCTCGAAGCGCTGCTCGCCTATGAGGACAAGCGCTACTTTTCCCATCACGGCGTCGATCCGCTCGCCTTCCTGCGCGCCGCGTATCAGTTCGCCACGCATGGGCGCATCGTCTCGGGCGGCTCGACGCTCACCATGCAGGTCGCCCGCCTGCTCGAACCGCGCCAGCATCGCTCGCTCGACGCCAAGATCAGGCAGACGGTGCGGGCGCTAGAGCTCGAATGGGCGCTCTCCAAGGACCAGATCCTTGGCCTCTATCTCACGCTCGCGCCCTATGGCGGCAATCTCGAAGGCATCCGCGCGGCCTCGCTCGCTTATTTCGGCAAGGAGCCAAGGCGGCTCACCCTCGGCGAAGCGGCGCTGCTCGTAGCCCTGCCGCAATCGCCGGAATATCGCCGCCCGGATCGCTTTCCCGGGAGGGCGAAACTCGCGCGCGATCGCGTGCTCGATCGCATCGCCGGCAAGGGACTGTTCAGCGATGCCGAGATCGCGCATGCCAAGCAAGAAGACGTGCCGACGGCGAGAAAGCCAATGCCGCTGACAGCGCCGCATGCCGCCGACCAGTCCCTCGCCGACACGCCGAATGAGCGCGTTATCAGGCTCACGATCGATGCGGGGTTACAGAAGGCGCTGGAAAAGCTCGCGCGCGAGCGCGCCGAGACGCTTGGCGCCGACATGTCGGTCGCCATCGTCGTGGTCGACAACGCGACCGGCGAGGTGCTGGCCCGCGTTGCCTCGCCCGATTACTTCGACGCGCGACGCGCTGGCGCGGTCGATCTCACACAGGCGGTGCGCTCGCCGGGATCCGCGCTGAAGCCTTTCATCTATGGGCTCGGCTTCGAGGACGGGCTGATCCACCCTGAGAGCCTGATCGAGGACCGGCCAATCCGTTATGCCGGCTATGCGCCCGAGAATTTCGATCTGACGTTCCAGGGCACGGCCACGGTGCGCCGCGCATTGCAATTGTCGCTGAACGTGCCGGCGGTCGCCGTGCTCGATGCGGTCGGCCCGAGCCGGCTGATCGCGCGGCTTGCCGAAGCCGGCGCGCCGCTCGTGCTGCCGAAGAGCGAAGCGCCTGGGCTCGCGCTCGGGCTTGGCGGCGTGGGTGTGCGGCTCACCGATCTCACCATGCTTTATTCCGGCTTGGCGCGGCAGGGCACCGTGGCGCCGCTTACGGAGCGCCTCGGCGCGCCGCCTCTCCCGCCGCGGCGGCTGATGGAGAGTGTGGCGGCCTGGTATGTCGGCAACGTGCTGCTCGGCACGCCGCCGCCGGAGAACGCGGCGGGCGGGCGCATCGCCTTCAAGACCGGCACGAGCTACGGCTATCGCGACGCCTGGGCGATCGGCTTCGACGGTAAGCGTACCATCGGCGTGTGGACCGGACGGCCGGACGGCGCGCCGGTCGCAGGGCTGGTGGGGCGCATCAGCGCCGCGCCGATCCTGTTCGATGCCTTCGCGCGCATGGGCCTGGGCTTCCAGCCGCTACCTGCGATGCCGAAAGGCGCTATCGTCGCCTCGACCGCCAAGCTGCCGCCGCCGCTGCAACGCTTTGTGCCTGGCGAGAGCGCGGGCGAGGCCATGGCGCCCAAGGTACATATCGTGTTTCCGCCGAACGGCGCGAGCCTCGAACTGGCCGGCGTCACAGGCGAGAAGCCAGACCCGATCGCCATCAAGATCTCCGGCGGCACCCCGCCCCTCAACGTGCTGATGAACGGCATGCCCCTCGCCGCAAAGAAGTCGGCGCGCACTCTGTTCTTCGAGCCCGACGGCCCGGGCTTCGTGCGGCTGACGGTGACCGACGCGACCGGCGCGGCCGATAGCGTCGTCGTCCGCCTGCAATAACCGGCTCGCCGCTATTTCTTTTTGGCGACGTGCTCTGGCTTGCCTTTCCGCTTGGTCGAAGCGAACTCATCGAGCTGCTGCTCGCTCATCGACTCGTACATGCTCTTCGACGCGCCCTTGAGCTTGCTCACCGGGGTGTCGCCCCGCTTCGCGGCGAGCGCAGCGCCTGCCGCTTTCTGTTGTGCCGCGGATTTTGCTGGCATAGTCGCTTCTCCTTGTTGGAACCTCGATCGCAGAAACGCTTAACGGCTTCGACGCGTTCCGGTGAGCCATGGCATCCTCGTCGCTCAAATCCCTCGCCGTGCCGGTCGGCATCGAACCGATGGAGGCGAAGCTCGTCAGCGAGCTGCCTGAGGAGCCCGGCTGGCAGTTCGAGCCGAAATGGGATGGCTTCCGCTGCCTCGCATTTCGCGCGGGCGACAAGGTCGATCTCAGGGCGAAATCGGGCAAGCCGCTCGGACGATATTTCCCGGAGGTGGTCGCCATGCTGGGCGGCCTTAAGCCGAGCCCCTTCGTGATCGACGGCGAGCTGGCGATACCCGTTTACAACACGCTCTCTTTCGATGCGCTGCAAATGCGCATCCATCCCGCCGAAAGCCGCATCAAGAAGCTCTCGGTGGAAACGCCGGCGATCCTCATCCTGTTCGACATGCTGCTCGACACGAACGGCAACAGCCTCATCGAGGAGCCCTTGGTCAAGCGCCGCGCTGCACTCGAGCGCTTCTACAAGACGGCGCGGCAGGTGGAGGGACTGAAGCTCTCGCCCTACACATCGAACCGCAAACAGGCCGAGCGTTGGCTCGACAGCGCACGCGGTGCGCTTGATGGCGTCGTCGCCAAGCGCAGCGACGGTGCGTATCTCCCCGGCGAGCGCGCCATGCTCAAGGTCAAGCGCATGCGCACGGCGGACTGCGTGGTCGGCGGCTTTCGCTATGAGTCAGGGAGCCGCGATGTCGGCTCGCTGCTGCTCGGTCTCTACAACGACGAGGGAAAGCTCGATCATGTCGGCTTCACCGCGACCATCACCAACGCCGAGCGCGCTGCCCTCACCAAAAAACTGCAAACGCTGATCGCGCCCCCCGGCTTCACCGGCAAAGCGCCGGGAGGTCCGAGCCGCTGGAGCACAGAGCGCACAGGCGAATGGGAGCCGGTGAAACCGAAGCTCGTGGTCGAAGTGCGCTACGATCATGTCACTGGCGACCGCTTCCGTCACGGAACGAAGCTCGTTCGCTTTCGCCCTGATAAGGCTCCAAGGCAATGTACCGTAAAGCAAATCGAGCCGCCTACGCTGCCGCGAAACGCTAAACAAATTTTCAGATTTGCCCCGTGACGACCGTTCGTGGGTAACGTACGGGGTAACAGGAGGCTAGTCCTTCAGCCTCACGCCCGTGTGCCGATGAACTCGACACCGGCTCGCTGTAGCGCTCCTACGGGCTGCGCTTCTTGCTAATGATTCGGACGCCGTCGTCGGTGATCTCGACGCCGACAGGAACACGCGAAAGGATTGTGCGTTTGGATGGGAACTGCAGTCCTGATAACTCAGCCCCGCGAATGAGCTTGCAGCGGGGCTTTCTTTGTTGGCGATTAACCGGCCGTCAGCATTGATCCGCTAGGTTTGCCACTCGGCCCCGTGGGCCGTCTCTAGCGATAGCTCGACAGAGAGGGGCGTCCGCTTCGGCGGGCGCCCTTTCCATGCCAGATAACGAGCAGAGTAAAGACGGGCTATTGCTTTTTCGACTCCTCATTCAGACTCCTCACCAATCTGAACGCATGTCCCAACGACCGCATACCTGACGAGGCCTTCCGCAACTACCGGCTCCGTTAAGACTCGAGTTGTCGTTCTGCGATGAGGAAAGATGTTGCGTGGCGAATTGTAGCGATGTCACGGTGCTCGCAATGCGCCAGTTGTTGCATAGTGAAATTATCACCTCTCGTGCGCAATCCTGGTCTTCTAATGGACCCGTTGCAGGCCACCATCGAGGAGTTTGCCGCTGACGGCTTCACGCATGTCGAGTGTACCCGGCCTCGGCGGCAACAAATCCTTAACCCGCTGCCAGCAACGTTGCGATGGCACCACGCCACGGACGGAACATCATGGACACCTCAACGGTCAGAGGAATTGCCAAGAAATTTGCACCTCCACAGTGCGATGCTTTGAACCAAGCTGTGACCGCGGGGGATAAACCCATCTTTAGGCCTCTAGCGGTGGAAGGTGCTGCGACGGCCTCACTGCTAGAAGAGCAGATCAGCGCATTAAAAGAGATAAGTTCCCTTCTGCGGGACCACCTTGAGGAGACTCGCAAAGATCGGGATGCCTGGAGGACTGAGGCGGAAAGTCGTCGCCGTCTCTTTGGTCGGAGGGTTAAAGGGTTTCTAGGCGCAATGACCGGTGTGCTGGTCACCATTCTGACTGTCTTTCTTTGGACGCGCTAACGCACCGCATTCTCAGCTGAACGCATCCCCGGCGGCTAGGTCGTGAAGGATGCGACCGGCCAAGCTGGCACAGCCTGTCACCAGGAAATCGTCCAACCTCGCAGAGCTAGAAAAGCCACGAGGGCGGACGCTATTGCTGCCAGCATTGCCCCTACCGACAAGATAAGCGCGGCTGTGGCTTTGGTGTTGGCGGTGCTCGCAACTTCTGCCAAAGAGGCCGCTACGGCATCTTGGGCGATCGGTGCGACTTGGTCGCTTGGTGCGGCCTTTATCTGCTCCGACTGCTCGGCTTTGGCCCGCGCCAACACCTTCTGATCTAGGTACTCCTGAATGAGTGCGAGCTGTTCCCGATCCCATAAGTCAAGCCGCGCCTCAATCTCCTTCTCGGTAAGTCCGTCAAGTTCCGCGAAGAACTCCTCGCGCTCTACGACCATCGTTGCCCCCCAGCCTCGCTGGTCGAGCAACGTGCACCCGCCGAGCCAGTTCCACGGGGCAGCAGACTTGTGCACACCTAACGCACCTTTTTTCGGTATGGCTTGATCAATGGCACGCGACAGACGCATCGCCTCGGCGGTCTACGACCCCGAGGTAGTCCGTGGCCCATCGGGCTGGCTGGTGCCACCCGAGGACCGCCCACCTACCCCTTCTTCGACGCCGGCGAAGTTTGTTCTCACGATCCGGATCGAGCGGTCGTCGAAGCCAAGGACCGGGTTGACGGCGTGCTTCGGCGAAAGTCCCAATGTCTGCGTTGGGTCATTACCGGACATTTAAGCGCGGATCAGGGATGTCCGCTTTACCCCCGAACGCGGATATGTTCAGCGTCGAAATCGATGTCTGCTTTGTCCCATGAGCAGACATCCGAACCTCACTAGCTCCTCTTCTGGTGCCCAATCGCCCAGACATAGGCGGCGACGCTGCGAGATCGCTGTCCGACAAAGTGAAGGTCAGAAGGCAAATTAGGCGTAGGCCTTAATTGAGATGGATTGAGACACCATTGTTCACACGTCAACCGCTATGAGTCCGCCAAAATGCACATCACGCGTGCCCCACACACTCCACGAAAGGATGTTCTGATTCCGTACGCCTGTCTGTGGAGAGTGCACGGATGGACGAAAGAATCTCAGACCTTTTTCAAGAATGGCTCTCCTTATTCGAGGCCGAGCAGCTTGCATCGGACGATGAACTAATGTGGAGAGAAGATGCGCTGAGGGAAGTCGAAAGCCGGTTAGCAGCCACTCCCGCAGATGGATTGAAAGGGTTGGCTATCAAGCTTGCCCTTCATTGCTTCCTGCACGACCACGGAGATACGTGTAGCTCTCAAGCCAATTCCGCCTACCGTGACCTCGTTCGGCTTAGCGGCAATGACCCGCTTGTTGAGATCAACGCTCGATTTAAGAAATCAGCTTAACGGATCGCTCACGAGATGTGACGGCAGGAGGATCATTTCCGTACGCAGCCATTGTTAAGAATTTGCTCCGGAGCAAGTCGCTCATTCTGACCAGCTCAACGATGGAGTTTGCATTCATCTTTCGCATACCGTGGCTACGATGTACCTTCACCATGATCTCGCTCACGCCAAGTTCATTGGCAATTTGCTTGTTCAGTCGTCCAGCGGCTACCCGGAAGAGCACTTCGCGCTCACGGGCGCTAAGCGATCTATAACGTTCTCGTAATGCGGATAGAGCCTCTTCTTGCGCACGCCGCACCCGATCTCTTGCAAGAGCCGCAAAGGTGGCGTCCAACAGATCTTGCTCATTGACTGGTTTGGTCAGGAAATCGACTGCGCCTGCCTTCATCGCTTGAACCGCTGTAGCAATGCTTCCGTGCTCGGTGATGAAGATGAGCGGCACCTGAAGGCCAGCTCTGGCCAACTCTTCTTGTACTTTGAGGCCACTTATCGTGGGCAACCTGACATCGAGCACCAAGCAGCTCGTAGCGTCAGAAATACCATCTTCGAGGAAGTCGCTTCCCGATGGGTAGAGCTTGACGTTTAGTCCGACGGATTCGAAGAGCTCCTTTAGGCCTGCCCGGACTGAGGCGTCATCGTCAATCACAACGACGACCCCCTCTTTGGATACGTCAGTTTCTCCAGGAACAGCGCCAGGGGTGTGCATCAGCATTGTCCATCCGATGCCCCCGCTGGCTTCTGGTATCTCGTTCCTAACGAGGTCAGGTCCTGGGTTCTCAGTGTCAACCAGTCCGTAATAGGCCCGAAGCGCCGACACCTTCACCCGTTGAACACCGAAATACCTAGCGATCCGGTCATCCGATATGCCGAGATCGATCAGGCTAGCCAGTTCGCCAGAGCTGATGGGCCATGGGCTGTAGTCATCACTAGGTGACTTTGAGAACGTATCAGCGTAGTGGGGCTCGTCCGAACGGCTCTTGATTATCTCATTCACAATCGGGCCCCTCGCGTTGTTGCGAAGTGACCTGTTCCTAGGCCAATCGGTTGTGGTTACGAATGATCGAGCGTCCACAATGCTTGACAACGCGTCCGAAGCCCCTACCTGTCTTGACAGGGCGTCCGGATCACATGCTCGAGCGTCTGGCGGGACCCCCAATGCCTGATGCACTATCTAACGTATTGAGAACGGTACGGCTGACTGGCGCCACGTTCTTTGACGTCGTGGCCAAGGCACCGTGGGTCGCCGAGCAGCCGGGGCCGGAGATGATTCTGCCGAAGATCCTGCCGGGTGCCGAGCATCTGATTGCTTATCATGTGGTCACTGAAGGCCGGTGCTTCGCTTATACCATTGGCGGGGAGCCGATCGCGGTCGAAGCAGGCGAAGTTATCGTCTTCACCAAAGGGGATCCACATGTCATGTCGAGCGGGCCCGGCATGCGCGGTGATCCATTCACCCCGAGCGTGATTGACGCTGCCACCAGCAGCCAATTGCCGTTCCTTATCAACTTCGGCAGTACCGGTCCTGCGACCAAGCTTGTCTGCGGCTTCCTCGCCTGCGATGCCCAACCTTTCAATCCGCTTCTCGAAAACCTGCCTCCAGTGATCAAGGCCGGAGACCTACAGAACAGGGATACAGGCTGGCTCAGCCAGTTCATCCGTTTTGTGATGATGGAATTGGCAGAGAAGCGTGTCGGCGGTGAAAGCGTCCTCGCCAGGCTGAGCGAGCTAATGTTTATAGAGGTAGTACGGCGGTATCTGGAGGCCCTGCCGCCGGAACAGGCCGGGTGGCTGGCAGGTCTGCGCGATCCCTTCATTGGCAAGGCTTTGTCTTTGATGCACGGGAGGCCGGCGCAAAACTGGACCATAGAGGAATTGGCGACGCAGATCGGCCTGTCGCGCTCGGTCCTTGCCGAACGTTTCACAAATCTAGTCGGCATTCCACCGATGCAGTACCTCACCAAATGGCGGATGCAGATCGCATCGGATCTTCTGACTGGCGGTGGCGCCACTGTAGCGACCGTCGCCGACGAAATCGGATACGCATCCGAGGCGGCTTTTAGTCGCGCTTTCAAGAAGATGGTGGGGGTATCACCCTCGGCCTGGCGTCGCCGCCGTGAAGGGGTCGCACCCAATGTTGCGGACCCTCGGATCACCCGCCGCGAACCCCTGGAGGTCGAAAACATTGAACAACCGCACCTCGGGGCCGCCTCACACCGACGGTAATTGACGGCCAGCAGCTCTTCTGCCCCCAACGCGCGCCCGCAGAGCTGCTTTGTGTCTCAGTTGAGCGTCGCTGGCCGAATGTCCGCTTTGGGTCATTAGCAGACATTAGAGCGCGGATCGGACATGTCCGCTTCACCCCTAAAGAGCGGACATGCTCAGCGCCCGACTTGATGTCGGCTAAGTGCCATAAGCAGACCAGTGACATATAGGCAACGCCTACGCGTTCTTCTTTGGCGCTGGGAACGCTGGAGAGCTGACGTGGTTTGGGGTCTTTCATCGAGCACCAGCTTGTTCTGGTGGAGGAGGGAAGCGATGAATTGGGACCACGTGGAACGAATGTGGAAGCAGGCCAAAGGCAAGATCCGGGAGAAGTGGGACAAACTCACTGAAGACGATTTGAAATTCATCGACGGGCGGCGTGACCGGCTTGAGGGCCGGATTTAACAACGCTACGGTTTTTCTCCTGATCACGTTCGCAAAGAAGTCGATGATTGGGTGCGTTGGCAAGCACCGGTGAGTTCACAGCGCCGACGCCGAATTGCGAGATCAAGTTTGGGGCTGGCGACGATCGGATAATGTAGGGGGCGCCGTCGCGGATGGCGTCGAAACATGGTTTCTCGACGGACGCAAATAGCGCATAAAAATGCGAAGCAACCCCGGCAGTGTTGGGGGCTTGAGGTTTCTTGCCCCCGCTTTTTTTCAAATGGTCGAAACCAGTTGCCGAATTGCTACACTTCAGCAGCGATCCTAATTATTCGCGCCACAATCCATTGCGCGTCTTGTTGCGGATCGTAAGCTGGTTCGTGAGTCAGAGTGTGGCGCACCTCGTTGTGAAATCATTCTCCCGCGGCCGGTGCTGACTGGTGGACGAGTTTATCAAATATGTGCTGGACGAAGCGATCACGCCGCTTTTTGCTGGCGTGATATTGATAGCCGTGATCGTCATAGCAATTCTGCAACGAAGCTACTTGAGACAGATTGCATTATTGCGGAAAGAAATGAAAACCCGGGACTCCCAACTGGCGGAGCTTCAAGAGATACTGCACCTCTCGAAGGTGAGTGAGCTTCAGGGCAAGGTGGCGAACCTCAACCCGCAGCCACGTCGGCGTCTAACCCCACAGCAGAAGAGCGGGTTGGCAGAGTATGCAAAGGTCCCCGAGGGCAGACGGTTTACTCTGGAGATCATTCACGACATGGCAGGCTCTGATTGCAGTGCTTATGCCAATGACTTTCGCACTGTGTTCAACGCGATTGTTGGTTGGTCAATAAGCCGATCAGCGGTCCTTAGGCCCGGTTGGATCGCCCGATGCGGCTTAGGCGTGCACGTGCAAGACAGAGAAATTCTTAGCCGGCCAGAGACTCTTCTACTGAACGCGCTTGCTGCGGCCGGAATCGATTATGACCTCATCAGAATTCCGGAACTTAATTCAGATTTAGCGCTGCTTGTGACGCCAGTGCCGGCTGAGTTCCTTCGACCAGACGCTTCGCACGTGAATAGCGGCAGTGTCCGATTGGATCGAGAAACGAAAGCGCGGGGGTTGAGCTGGATCAACTCAACCTAAAGCCGCCCGCTGTAGAGGTTGAGACATAGAGCAGCCTCACATGCAGAGGGTCGACAGTCTCCGATTTGCCCTTGCGGCGAAAGATACTCAGGGGCGCGACCAAAAAAATGCCACGCTAAATGGCTAGACTCACTTCATAAACAGAATCAGTTCATAAAGAGGGATTCCGCGAACGGAGGCAGCGCAGGACGCGCTGTCGTCCGCCAAGCGGCGCATTGGCAGGCCGGGGGCACAGGTCATGCCGCGTAACAGCACTGCATTCACGATTGACGCGGGTTCATGGCATCGCGCCACTCGCAGAGCGGAGCCGCTCTGGCGCTCGTGGTGTAAGTCACCAATTTGGAAGTCGATCAGAAGACACAGGCTCGCCGTGGAACCGCGGTGCCGGCAGTGTGCCATTGAGGGCCGAGCTGTGGCTGCAAGCCACGTCGATCACATCAATCCTCACCTCGGTCAGGGGTTACTCTTTTTCAAGTACGAGAATACGCAAAGCCTGTGCGCTCATCACCACAACATGCACAAGCAACAAGAGAAGCGCGGCAATACCACCCACCCACCGGCAGAGCGGTTAGCTCGTCTCGGCGAGGAGTCGCTCAACTCAACTTAGCCCCGCCACATTAGCGGGCTATTGGTTGCGGCTGAGAAACTCTTTTCTTTCTTGCAGTTCGAATGCCGTAGTGGCGCAAAAGTAGATCGAGTTTGAAGGAACTCAATAGCGCGTCAAGGGGGCGAGAGGCAGCGGCGATCATCCCTGTTGCAGGTCCCTCACTCCCCATCTGCGTAAGTCGCGCGTCGATCCGAAGCCAATTTGCCCTCCTGGCAAACTCTACCCTCTGATGTAAAGGTACAGTCTCATCGCCAGCGGCTCTATCAAAGCTCGTAGCCAGGAATGAAAGTCGTTTTGCGGCACCAACAGCCGTCAGCCTTAATGTACGCATAGCAACCCCCCGTATGCGTTACTAAACGGTGAGAGCGCCTAAAGTCTGGCGCTGGGAGGAGTTTACTATTCCCGGCCGGAGTGGTTCCCCACGAACGGATCTTTCTCAGGCAACTGTAGCATCTCTACCACACGCTCTACCGCCTGCCGACGAGCCGGCAAAAGCGCCAGTAGGAGAAGCCCTCATCATCGGGGGACTTATCGCCGCGCCGTTCGCAGCGATTGCGACCAAACACATCCCGGATAAGGTCCTGATGCTTCTGGTCGGCTGCGTTGTTCTTAAGCCTGCGAACAATTCTCTTGGCACTCGCAATCCCGGTCATGTCACCGGCGACCGCTTCCGGCACGGCACCAAGCTCGTGCGCTTCCGCCCCGACAAGGCGCCGAAGCAATGCACCTTCGAGCAGATCGCGCCACAAACCCTGCCCAGAAACGTCAAGCTTTTGCTTGGCTAAGGGCCCAGTCTTGCCAAGCCAACGCCGGATTGCGCGCTTAAGGTTCGAAGCTTGGGAGGGGCGGTCAACCTCAAGGAGACCTCCCCATCAGAAATACGCAATCGCGGCCGCTCAAGTCAGACACAATCGCGGCTCGCTACCCCGGCGCTGGCCGCCCAGCTACCACGCGGCGCTCGGCCGCCCGACCAAGCAGTGCCAGGTGGTGGCGCAGAAGCCCGA
>CAVPZK010000007.1:0-89380 GCA_963710245.1 uncultured Alphaproteobacteria bacterium | reverse complement strand
CGTCCAATCGCTGTTCCATATTCAGCCCACCTTCTTACCAAGCGGCGTTACATTGGAGATGACGTCAGCTGAATAGCCGTGTGGGTCGTCACCGTGGTTGCGTCCGTTACGCCCAGAGAGAAGCGCATTGATGTGATGGGGAGCCTTAATCCCCCATCGCGGTATGAGGACAATCTGGTCGATGAAGCGGGTGACTTCCTTTTCGACGACCGTCGCCGGCTCCTTACCATCGCGGTAGATCACGCGCTCTGGGCCCATCACCTCGACTTTGAGAGGCCTTCGCTTGCGAGCATAGTAGGCTCGGCGAGCACGAGCGATTTTGGTTACCAATCCGCCGAGAAACGACGGAGCGCCTGGGACGCGATTGCGTGCGTAGTAAACGAGAGAAGCGATGCTACCGGCCAACGCGACCGCAAAGGCGCTGAAAGTCGAAAACACACACCGGGCCGTGGCCAGTTGCTCTGGCGTCACATTGGCGGTGCTCACGCCGTACCAATTGGCAGCCAGTCGATAAATCTGATTTCCGTCAGCGGCGCTGCGCAAGGACTTACGCGCTTCTTCGGCCGATGCTGCGGCGGAGCTTATCTTTTGGTCAAGATCTGCGTGTTCGCTCGCGTCTCTCGAAACCAGCTCATCGATCTGTGTCTGGAGTTGCCTGCACTGCTCACGTTGAAAGCGCCAGGTCGGCACTGAGCCGGTCTACCTCTGCCACGTATCGGCTGTCCTCGGCTTGCGAGCGTGGCACCATGCACTTGTCCTTAATGATCCGACATGCTTCCCGTATACCTTCAAGGTTCTTTTGGTGGGCTTCGGCTTCCTGGCTTAACTGCTTGCTCAATTCTGCAATACTGTTGTTTCGTTGATCTATTCCGCGACGTAGTTCATCGCGTTTCTGGCTGTCAGTGGTCGTCATTTGCTTACGACGCTCTACTAGTGCCGCAAGATCGGCATCAGCACGTGACAGTTCTCGGCTAGCGGCGTTTACGATCTTCAGCCGCAGATCGACGATGCGCTCAAAACCAAACGTCCAGTTCTCTGCGGCGAGGTATCCGAGGGCCATGATGCCCACGACCGCTATGCCCTGTATGAGTTTGTGTTTATTGAAGATGGCTGACGCGAGAGGTACGCGACCAAGTTCGGCTACCGCCAGAGCGACCATTGGCACCGCCGGAATATATCCCGCGAACGTATTTGGCAGATTATCTCCGAAGGTCGTGTATGTTGAATTGACTATCCCTCCCGTGACGACCCACGGCCTCCATAGCCCAAGCAAACACAATCAGAATTGTACCCTTGCCGATCATCATAACCCCCTCCAAAGTCCACCGCTGACCTCAGGGCGCTTGAACCGCCGACAATCCTGCTTCAGAATTGTCCTTGTGGGACGATGGCGGATTGGATTGCCCCTATTTGACGAACGGCAGAATTCGCCTGATCTCGGCGTCCCTGACTGAAAATAAATTTTTTGGGTGTCGTGCCGGAATCTCGGTTCTCAAGCCGTAATACCCACGGCGCGTCTGTTTCGCCCTCTTCGGTCGCTAGTGGCGGAGGGGCGCAGCACGCGCAGAATTACGGTTGCGGGTTCTGCTCTCACTGCCTGCAACCCATTAACGTTATCTATTTGAAAAGGTTAGTGTTTTGTGTAGCAGCTATCTTCGCAAAGAGGGAGTTCCCTTGTCGGAATTGACGCCAAGGGAACTGCTAAGCGAGGTTTGGCTAAAACTCCTTGGAACGGTATCACTTCACGAGACGGAGGAATTTAGAGGGGCTGCTGCGCCCGAATGGACCGTTGATCTGCAAGCTCCAGAGCGCGATGGCCGCGTTGTATGGCTGGTTCAAGAGATTGGAGGCGCTGGGGCGATAGCGCATCGGCACGAGGATATTCGAAGGGAGCGATTTGGACGAGTAAAGCCCGAAGTGGGCCGTCCGATAGTGCAGCCCGGCGTTGAGGATGAAACTGCCGAGCTTGGTTCGGACCCAGATCAAGCCATCACGTTACAGGAGAAGGACGCTGATCGCGCCTGGCGCGGCTTGCTTGCGACGGCTAATAATCAATTTCAGCAGCACGACGACGTTTCAATGCTGCTTCGGCTGATGAACGATGTGCGTGACATCTTAGAGGATTCGTCCAGTCAATGGCCGGTCAGCAGAATCGTAGCGCTGCTGAACCAGCAGTTTCCACCTCCTACATGGACTTATCGTCGTGTCGACAATGCAAAAAAAACGCTTACTGAAGTGGATCAGTCGACTAATGCAAAAAAATGGGCTCGATGCAAGCGATCTTGAGGCGCTATTTGCTGGAGTAGCGCGTCGAGAGGACGATAGCAAACGAGTGCCGCTTACGACGTCGCACCGCCCTAAAAAGACAAACTGAGTTTGGATTGAAATGGAATGATGACCAACGGATTGATTGGCCGACTTCTTGGAGAGGAAGAGATTTCGGCAAAAACGGCTTCCGAGCCTCTCAGTCAGCTGCGCGATCCAACGCTGGATGAGCGTGCTAGCCTTTACTTGCGTGCGGTTCATGGAAAGCAAGATTTTGGGAGTGAGGCGTATTCCGACGCGAGGAACCGCATATTAAATGCCATGGCCACTGACATTGCCGTCCAGCTAGGAAACGATCTACCGGCTGCAAGGGCCCCGTATCCCGATGAATTCTCGATGGTTGCGGCGATGGCTACGCCCCATTATGCGGAGATGGCTAGTGCCCGTTATATGAATGAAGAGGATTTCGCAGCAGCTGCGCCAGAGCCAGAAATTACTTTTCCTAGATGTCAGCCGGTCAAATTTTCACTACGGACATTACGCACGCTCAGCATCATCGTTGGCGCGGCTGCGGTAATTGCTGGTGCGGGGACGTTGTTATTCTTCCGAAATGAAGATTCGTCATTAGCTTGGTTGGCCCGACCGCAACAGTCAGCCAAAACGGAGGTTGCTATCCAATCCTCAGCGTCGAAGGCAGGGTCCCTGATGCCTGCGACAGTTCAGCCGGGCATCGTGACGTCAGAGTCAACCGGGTCAACAACCAAGTCCAGAGGAGCTTGCGGAGCTAGTAAAGCGTGGACGCGCATTGCTGACTGCCGAAACTGCATCCCGAGGCCCCTCGGTCGAGGCTCAGGCCGTAGCGTCCAGGTCCGTGTCCGCGATTTAACAACTCAGTCCCGAGGAGCTTGCAGAGCAAGTAAAGCGCGGAAACGGCTTGATTGGAGCTGGTACGGCATCCCTCCTGCCTTCGCTAGCCGCGTCACAAGCGGTTGCATCCGGGTCACCAACTCTCGCAGCTGCATTAGCGTGGTACCAGTACTCCCGCTAGTTTCAACGGCTCGCGACGCGCTTCTGAAACTCGGCATAGCTCTCAAACCGAGTAGGCTTCAAACTCCCGTCATCGTGATAGCCGACCAACGTCCAGTTGCCAGTATAATTCTCATCCCAAAAGGACAGATCCCACCTGCCACTGCGCTTTAAATCAAAGAAAATGACGTCCGCGTGTCCATCACCGTTCCGATCTAATCGAAGATATATTGCCTGACTTTTATCATCAGGAGTTACTAGCTCCCCAGTATCTTTGCCGGTACAAAACATATCAACCGAGACTATCGTTGCATCATTTGGTTCATTTCGGAATTTTGACAGCTGCTTTGGCTTGCACTCGCGATCACTCTTTTTGGCGCTTGAAGTCTGCGCTATTCTGTTTCCGGAATGGGCAAGAAATTTTCTAACTTCATCAACGGAGACCGCAAAATTTAATCCCTCGCCCCCGGCCTTGAAGCTATTTACGCCAATTAGGCTGCTTGAATCCCCGAGCAGGGGGCCACCGGAGTTGCCAGGATTAATGGGCGTCTGAGTTTGAATAATGTCGGCTTTGTGCTTGATCGGATCGCCTTCCGCCTTCCACTCATAACCTTGTCTATACTGGCTGATGACGCCCGTTGTGTAGGTCCAGGCCTCGCCTGTGGGATGGCCAATCGCGTGAACATCCATGCCGACCGCGATTTCGCTGGTGTCGCCAAGTCGAACTGGGGTTCTTCCTGTGGGAACCTCTGATGCTTTTACAAGAGCAAGATCGGCGATTTCGTCATACTTCACAACGCGGCCACGCTTTATGTCATCCCTCGTCGGCTCTTTGCCCTCGACGGCCGGCTTGAAAACTACACCCACGTATTCGTAGCCCTTCACAACGTGCCAGTTTGTTACGATGTTCCCAGCAGTATCAAGCAACGATCCCGACCCAAAACCCTCTTTGGTAGCGACAAGCACGACTGCCGGCGAGATGGCGCGGTAAATCTCCGCATCCTTCGCGCTCCGCACGACACCAGCAACATCCGAAAGCGCGCTGTTCGCGAATTTTGATATTTGATTAGTGGGGATTTCGCTCGGAAATTCGTCAAACCCAAAAGATAAGGAATTTTGAACGTCACCCGAACCGGTAACAGCGCCGCCGTGAATTTCCATTTTCATCGAGGCGTCGGAAGGCAGAGTTGCCGCTTGCGCCAAGGCTGCGGTCGAAGCGAGAACTGGGAAGAGCTTTGATAACCCGGCGACGATTTCATTCTGCGGGCGCTCCTTGGCTCAAAGCCTTTCAATAAGCTCGCGGTCAACAGTCATCTCAAGAGCATTGTCTTGGCCTTTGCGCAGAATCGTCAAATCGACCTTAGAGTGCGCCGGGCCCCGAAGTTTCTCGATTACCTGCTCGGCGTCAGCTCACTGACTGATTTACGGTTGATGTGGGTAATTACGTCATCTGTTTTGATTTCGACCTTTTCCGCCGGTGAGCCGCTAAGGACCTTGGTGACCCTAATCCAGTCATTATTCAGGCCCACCAACACGCCGATGCCGCCATAACTCTTCCCGCATACAATCGCTTTCAATGTGCCGTAGGGTGAAAGCTCCTTGAATTCGGTATAGGCAGAAGGCAATTCCCTATCGAGGGCCCACACACGGACAAGTTGCTTTTCAGCACTCCACCATTCAATTTTGTCAATCAAAAATTTGTTTTCATTGCATTTGGATCAGCGTGCATGACTATATGCAGGCCTGCCTCGCCGACGGCCGTGCCGGCTATTACACAACGCGGCAGCCGATCGGACGAGACGGCGACTTCGTCACCGCGCCCGAGATCAGCCAGGTATTCGGCGAGCTGCTTGGCGTCTGGGCCGCCGCAGTGTGGCAGGCCATGGGCGAGCCCACTGTGGTCTTCGCCGAGCTTGGACCTGGGCGCGGCACGCTGATGGCCGACGCGCTTCGCGTGTTCGTCCGCGTGCCCCAACTCCTCGAAAGCATCACCATCGCGCTGGTCGAGACGAGCCCCGTTCTGCGCGAGATGCAAGCGAACACGTTGCGCGGCTCCCCTGCCCTGCCGCAATGGTGCGAGAGCATCGAGGATCTGCCGCAAGGCCCGCTCATCCTCATCGCCAACGAGTTCATCGATGCGCTGCCGGTGCGGCAGTTCGTGCGTGCGCCGAACGCCTGGCATGAACGCTGCGTCGCGCTCAGCGACAAGAGCGGCTTCATTTTCTGTGCCGGAGCGCCGGTCGAGCCGGAGGCGGTGCCGCAGTCGCTCAACGCCATGACGATGGCCGAAGGCGAGATCGTCGAGACGCGCCCCGCGATCTCGTCTCTGCTCGCGGACCTCGCCACAGCGGGCGAAGGACGCACCAATCGCCGCACTCTTTGTCGATTACGGCCACGCCGAGAGCGGTGCCGGCGACACGCTGCAAGCGGTCCGGAACCATCGCTTCGCGGACCCCCTCGCCGCGCCGGGCGAAGCCGACCTCACAGCGCATGTCGATTTTGCCGCGCTGAAAGAGACGGCGCGCGAGCTTGGGCTCTCCACCTATGGGCCGATGCCGCAGGGCGAATTCCTGCTCAAGCTCGGGCTCGAGGCACGCTGCGAGCGGCTTCTGCAAAATGCTACGCCTACGCAGAAGGCGGCGATCATGTCAGGCGCGGCGCGACTTGCCGATCCGCGGCAGATGGGGGTTTTGTTCAAGATGCTCGCGCTGCAATCGCCCGGGCTTGCCCCGCCGCCTCCCTTCGGAGACATTTGACCTTCCGATTGCGCACTCCATGGTCACACCAGACAAAATGAAGCTTTGCGCGTCCAGCCTCGCCGCGCTCCCCGGGGTACGGCATGGATTCTTCACGCGCCAGGGCGGGGTCTCCAGCGGTATCTATGCCTCGCTCAATTGCGGGCCGGGCTCGCGCGACGCAGCGGCCAACGTGGTGGAGAACCGCGCGCGCGTCGCCGAGCTGCTGGGCGCCGAGCCGGGCAAGCTCCTCACCGTGTTCCAGAAGCACAGCGCCGAGGCGGTGATAGCCGAGGCGCCGTGGAAGGGCGACACGCCGCCGGAAGCTGACGCCATCGTCACCAAGACACCCGGGCTCGCCATCGGCGTGCTCACGGCCGACTGTGTGCCGGTGTTGCTCTGCGACGGGACCGCACGTGTGATCGGCGCCGCGCATGCCGGCTGGAAGGGTGCGCTCGGGGGCATCATCGAGGCCACCGTCGAGGCCATGCGGAAGCTCGGGGCGAAGCCCGAACGCATCACCGCGGCGATCGGGCCGGCCATTTCGCAAGACGCCTATGAGGTGGGAGCCGAGTTCGTCGAGCGTTTCGTTGCCGAGGAACTGGCAAGCGCCGTCTTTTTCATCACCGACGAGGGCTCCGGAGAGGCCCATTTCGACCTCCCCGCCTATGTCGGCGAGCGGCTTGCCCGTGCCGGTATCGGCGCCATCACCGATCTCGGCCATTGCACCTATTGCGAGGAAACGCGGCTGTTTAGCTACCGCCGGTCCCAACATCATGGCGAAGACGACTACGGACGCCAAATTTCCGCCATCCTGCTCGCCTGACTTGCACTTAATGCGTAGGAAGGGCCCAAAACCGATCCACGCTTAACTGGACGCCAACGGGCCGAGGCGGGTAAGCTGTTGTCCGGGAGAGGGTTGGAAGTTCCGTCACGACAGGTCTGTCGCGAACGGTGCTGTGCGGCCAACAGAGGGAGAATTTTGTTGGGCGCGGACACACGTTACGTGCGCGGCTGGATCAGGCGTATCGCATCCGCGGCGGTCGCCGTCATTGCGGTTGCCTGCCTATCCGCTTGCGGTGGCGGTCCCGGCGGCCCGAGCAGCGGCGGCATCTTCAGCAGTGCGACCAGCCTGTTCGGCGGCTCGAAAAAGATTGCCGTGGCCCCGATCATCGGCACCACCCCCGAAGTTGCCCAGCAATTGAGCGATGCGCTGGTGGCGGCCGGCAGCGATCGCGGGCTAACGATCGTCCCCGCGGGCAGCAAGGCGAATTACACCTTGCGCGGCTATCTCATCGCCACCAGCGAGGGCAAGGGTTCGAAGATCACCTATATCTGGGACGTCAACGACGCGGGCGGCCAGCGCGTGGCGCGGGTCTCGGGCGAAGAGGTCGTCACCGGACGGGCGGGCGGCGATCCTTGGGCGAATGTCGACAGCACGGCGATCCGCAGCATCGCCGGCAAGACCGCGTCCCAACTCGCCGCGAGCATGCCGCGCGGCGGCGGCTCGGCAAGCGCCGTTGCCGCCGCCTCGGATGCGGCACCCACCGCGACGGCTTCAACCCCGCCGCCGGCGCGGCCGGTCGCGGCGCCTAAGGCCAATGGCGTGGTCGTAGCGCCCGTTTCAGGCGCCCCTGGCGACGGCACGCGATCGCTGACCACCGCGCTCAAGAAGCGGCTTTACGCCGGCGGCGTTAAGCTTGCCAACGGAACGACCGCCAATGTCTATATGGTAAAGGGCACGGTCAGCCTCGCCGATGCCAGCGGCGGCAAGCAAAGCATCCGCATCGATTGGCAGGTGCTCGATCCCAGCGGCAAGAAGCTCGGCACGGTGTCGCAGCAGAACACCATTCCCAAGGGGTCGCTGAACGGGCCTTGGGGCGCCATTGCCGATGCCGCCGCCGGCGCCGCGGCCAATGGCATCATCAAGCTCCTACCGAAGTCGAGCTGACCTCATCCACAGTCTTTCCGCATGCCTTCGGTTTACAGCGCCCGCAACGGCTTGTTAAAAGCCGCCTTGTTAAGAGCGGCCGAAGGCGCGCTCGCTGGGCAAGGAGCGATCGGATGAAATTGGTTGCGGGCAATAGCAACCGCCCCCTCGCCGAGGCGATCGCAGGCTACCTCAAGACCCCTCTCGCCAAATGCATCGTGCGGCGCTTCGCCGACATGGAGATCTTCGTCGAGGTGCAGGAGAACGTGCGCGGCGAGGACGTGTTCGTCATCCAGTCAACCTCGGCGCCCGCCAATGACCATCTGATGGAGCTCCTGATCATCATCGATGCGCTGAAGCGCGCATCTGCGCGGCGCATCACCGCAGTCGTTCCCTATTTCGGCTATGCGCGGCAGGACCGGAAACCGGGCCCGCGCACGCCAATCTCGGCCAAGCTCGTCGCAAATATGATCGTCGAGGCCGGCGCCGACCGCGTGCTCACGCTCGATCTGCATGCCGGGCAGATCCAAGGCTTCTTCGACATCCCGACCGACAATCTGTTCGCCGCGCCGGTGATGGTGCAGGACATCAAGCAGCTGTTCCCTGCCGACAATCTCATGGTGGTCTCGCCCGACGTGGGCGGCGTGGTGCGCGCGCGCGGGCTCGCCAAGCGCATCGATGCGCCGCTCGCCATCGTCGATAAGCGGCGCGAGCGGCCGGGCGATTCAGAAGTGATGAACGTGATCGGCAACGTGAAAGGTCGCACCTGCATCCTGGTCGACGACATCGTCGATTCCGGCGGCACGCTGGTCAACGCGGCCGAGGCCCTGCTCGATCACGGCGCCACGCTGGTCACCGCCTATATCACCCATGGCGTGCTGTCTGGCGGCGCGGTCGCGCGCATCATGTCGTCGCGGCTGAAAGAGCTCGTCATCACCGACTCGATCCTGCCGAGCAACTCGGTGAAGAACGCGCATAACATCAGGGTGCTGCCGATCGCATCCCTACTCGGCGAAGCGATCGCACGCACGGCCGAGGAGCAGTCGGTCTCGAGCCTGTTCTACTAAGCGGGATGCCAGGCGAGCCTCGCCACTTAGTGGCCGCCCTCATATTTGAACGAGACCTTGAGCTTGGTGCGGTAGGCCTCCACCTTGCCGTTGGTGATGACGAGGTCCTGCTCGACCACCTCGGCCACACGCAGCTCCCGCAGATGTTCGCCGGTAAGCTCGACCGCGTTCTTGGCGGCTTCTTCCCAGGATTCCGGGCTGGTGCCGATGATTTCGATGACTTTGTAGACGCTCTGTGGCATGGCGACTTCACTCCTTCAACGCGGGGGCCTCGCGACAGTGGCGGATTTGGACTGCCGTACGGTGGCTGATAAACTCAGTCTACGCCTAATACGGCCCCGGCACCAAACGGCGCCGCCGAGCCCCCACGCGCCGATAGGAGTGTTGTCATCGGGCGGCGCTCTGGGCTATAAGCCCCCTCAATTCGCGGGCCTTTTTGGGCCCTTCATTTTTTGGCTTTGGAGGCTAGCATGGCTGAGTCAGTCGAACTCAAGGCATGGGCGAGACAGCGCTCAGGCAAAGGTGGCGCGCGTTCCACTCGGCGTGAAGGGCGCATTCCCGGCATTCTTTACGGCGACAAGAAGGACCCCGAGACGATCGCGGTCGAGTATCGGGCGATCACGCAACAGCTCCTCACCGGCCATTTCCAGAGCACCGTCTTCACACTCAACGTCGACGGCACCAAGACGCGGGTGATCCCCCGCGCGGTGCAGCTCGATCCCATCCGGGATTATCCGATCCATGTCGATTTCCTGCGGCTCAGCAAGGATGCCCTCGTCACCGTCGAGGTGCCGGTGCATTTCCTGAACGAGGCCGCCTCCCCCGGGTTGAAGCGCGGCGGCGTGCTCAATGTGGTGCGCCACGAGATCCAGGTGCGCTGCCCCTCCGACGCCATCCCCGATCATTTCGACGTCGACCTGACCGGGCTCGAGATCGGCGACGCGGTGCACATCTCGGCGCTCAAATTGCCGGAGGGCGTGCGCCCGACCACCACCGATCGCGACTTCACCGTGGCGACCATCGTCGGACGCTCGGCTGAGGAGCCGGTGGCCGGCGCGCCCACGGCCGAGGCTGCGGTGCCCGGCGCCGAGGGTGCCGAGGCCGCTCCCGCGGAGGCTGCCGAGGACAAGGAGAAACCGAAGGAAGAGACGAAGAAGAAGAAGGAGTAGCGTCCTTCTCGCGCGATCGAGCGCTTGCGCGTCTAGCCTTCGGCAGGAACGAATCCGATGAAGCTCTTTGTCGGCCTCGGCAATCCCGGGGCGGAACACGCGCTGAACCGCCACAATGTGGGCTTCATGGCGGTCGACGCCATCGCCACTGCACATGGCTTTCCCGCCTGGCGCAAGCGCTTCCAGGGCGCCGCCTCGGAAGGCAAGCTCGGCGATGAGCAGGTGCTTCTGTTCAAGCCGGGGACCTTCATGAACGCCTCGGGCCGCGCCGTGAGCGAGGCGGTGCGCTTCTACAAGCTCGATCTTTCCGACGTGGTGGTGTTCCATGACGAGCTCGATCTCGCGCCCGGCAAGGTCCGCGTAAAGACGGGCGGCGGGGTCGCCGGCCATAACGGGTTGAGATCCCTCTCAGCGCATATCGGCAACGAGTATGTTCGGGTGCGCATCGGCATCGGCCATCCCGGGCAAAGGGACCTAGTCACGCATCACGTGCTGCACGATTTCGCCAAGGCTGACGCTGCGTGGCTGAAGCCGCTGCTCGACGCGATCGCCGCCGAGGCTCCGTATCTCGCCGAAGGCGCCGTCGACAAGTTCCAGTCGCGGGTGGCGCATGCGTTGCAAGCCGAGCCCTCCGCCGACGCCGCTCCGCGCGCCAAGCCCAGCGCGCGCGGCAAGCCGCTGCAAGACGAGAAGAAAACCGAGCCGCAAGGCAGCCTGGCGGAGAAGCTTCGCCGCTGGTTCGGCGCGTGAAGGCGGACTGATCCATGGGATTCAAATGCGGCATCGTCGGGCTGCCCAATGTCGGCAAGTCCACCTTATTCAACGCGCTGACCGAGAGCGCGGCGGCGCAGGCCGCCAACTACCCGTTCTGCACCATCGAGCCGAATGTCGGCGAGGTGCCCGTTCCCGACCCGCGGCTCGACCGGCTCGCTTCCATCGCCAAGTCGGCGCAAGTGATCGCCACGCGGCTCACCTTCGTCGATATCGCCGGGCTGGTGCGCGGCGCGTCTAAGGGCGAAGGGCTCGGCAACCAGTTCCTCGCGCATATCCGCGAGGTCGACGCCATCGCCTATGTGCTGCGCTGCTTCGAAGACCCCGACGTGGTGCATGTCGAGGGCCGCATCGACCCTATCGACGATGCCAACACGATCGAGACCGAGCTGATGCTGGCCGATCTCGACAGTCTGGAGCGGCGTGTGCCGCTCTTGGAGAAGAAGCTGCGGGGTCAAGACAAAGAGGCGAAGAAAACGCTCGAGTTGGTCGAGCGCATCCTGCCGCTGTTGCGCGAGGGCAAGCCGGTGCGGCTCGCTTCCATCGCCGATGAGGAGCGCGCCGCCTTCAAGGCGCTCAACCTGCTCACCTCCAAGCCCGTGGTCTATGTCTGCAATGTCGACGAGGCCTCGGCCGCGACCGGCAACGCCTACTCTGCGCGCGTGGCCGAGCGGGCCGCCAAGGAAGGCGCCGGCTGCGTCGTCATCTCGGCCAAGATCGAGGCGGAACTCGCCGAGCTCGCGCCGCAAGAGCGGCAGGCCTATCTCGCCGAGCTTGGGCTCACCGAGCCGGGGCTCAACCGGCTGATCCGCGAAGGCTATAAGCTGCTCGGCCTGATTACCTATTTCACCGCCGGGCCGAAGGAAGCGCGCGCCTGGACGGTGCCGGAAGGCACCCGCGCGCCGCAAGCCGCGGGCGTGATCCATACCGATTTCGAGAAGGGCTTCATCCGCGCCGAGACCATCGCCTATGACGACTATGTGGCGCTCTCAGGCGAAGCCGGCGCGCGCGACGCCGGCAAGCTCAGGCTCGAAGGCAAGGATTACGTCGTCAAGGATGGCGACGTGCTGCATTTCCGCTTCGCGACTTAGCGCTGTAGGGTGGGCAAACGGCGGTACGTCGTTGCCCGCGCGAACGGTGGGCACGGCGCGGTTCGCGCCTTTGCCCACCCTACGATCATCAATTCGGCTTCGCCGGCTTCGGCGTTCGCGGCTTGGTCGCCGCCCTGACCGCGCTCGCCTCGATAACCGTCGGCACCGATATCGGCGGCGTCACACCCATCGACACATAGACATTCAACAGCCGCTCGACGCCGCCTTCCGCCGGCTTGACCCAATCCACCGGCACATAGATCAGCGCGCCGCCGAACGGCACCGGCGCCGACGGCACCAGCAAGCCGAGATAGCGATGCTCGCCGATCGTCACGGGCTCTAGCGAGGGCATCAAGCCCAGCACGGCCGCGCCGCCCTCGCCGCCGAAAAAGCACCAGACCGGGCTCATGCTTTTGAGATCGCCCTGGTCGCCACGATCGACGATGGCGACGAAGCGCTTCGACAGATCGTAGATATTGGAGATGATCGGGATGCGCCGCATCAGCCAGTCGAGGCTGTTGAGGACGAACGACCGCAGTCCCGACTCGACGACCACGCCGAGCGCGAAAATGGCGCCGATGATGATGGCGAGGCCGAGCAGATAGGCGGCGGTCGAGGTGGGTTCGATATTGAGGCCGAGCGAGGTGCCGAGCGTGGTGATGAGCCGGCCGACGAAGCTGCCGGGGCCGGCATAGCCCGCGATCAGCGAGGCGACCCAGGCGGTGACGAACACCGTGACGGCGATCGGCAGCAGGGCAAGAACGCCCGCAAGAAATGTCCGTAAGATGCGGCCCAAGCGTCCCTCCCGCGACGTGCCCCGCCCCAGTTCGGGCGGCAAAGCTTCGCCGCGCGCTTGCCGCGCGTCAACCGATTTGGGGAGGCTAGCTGGCTAGCTCGCGCGCTTGAGCTGATCGGCGGCGGCGACTTGGCGCAGGAAATTCTCCACCGTATGGCGGAGCTGCTCGGCCTGACGCCCAAGATCGCGTGACACCTGGAGCATCTGGGTGGCGGACTGGCTGGTCTCGTCAACCGCCTTAGTCACGCCCGGCATATGCGCCACCACGTCCTCGGTGCCGCGCGCGGCCTGGCGCACGCTGTGCGAGATCTCCGAGGTCGCCGCCGATTGCTGCTGCACGGCGCCGGCGATTTCCTGAGTGTTGATGTTGACCTCGCCCATGGTGGTGACGATCGACTGCATGGCGTCGACCGCGCCATTGGTCGAGGCCTGAATGGCGGCGATCTGCTGCTTGATGTCGTCAGTGGCTTTCGCGGTCTGGTCGGCCAGCGTCTTCACTTCGCTCGCCACCACGGCAAAGCCCCTGCCCGCTTCGCCCGCGCGCGCCGCCTCGATGGTGGCGTTGAGCGCGAGCAGATTGGTCTGCGCCGCGACGTCTTGGATCAGGCTCACCACGTCGCCGATCCGCTGCGCGGCGGTGGCAAGACCCTCGACCTTGAGATTGGCGGTGCGGGCATTCTCGGTCACCTGGTTGACGATGCGGCTCGCGGTCGAGACGCGCGTGCCGATTTCGCCGACCGAGACGGCAAGCTCTTCGGCGGTGGCGGCGACGGTCTGCACGTTGGCCGAGGCCTCGTCCGAGGCGGACGCGACCACACCCACGCGCTCGTTGGTGTCGCTCGCCAGCGTCGACAGCGAGCGCGCCGTCTCGTCCATCATCCGCGCGCTCTCGGCGAAGGCGCCGAGAATGCCGGCGATCGAGCCGCGGAACTGATGGATCAGCTCCTCGGTGCGTTGCTGCGAGGCGAGCCTCCCCTGCACCTGGCTGTCCTGCTCGCTCTTATGGCTCTCGCTCCATTTGATGGCGTCGTTCTGGAAGGCCTTCAGCGCCTTGGCGATGTCGCCCACCTCGTCGGCGCGAGCCGCATGCGGCACGATGCCTTCCATGTCCCACTTGATGAAGCGCAGAATGACGTTGTTGAGATCGGCAAGCGCTTGCGCCGTCGCCCCGCCGAACACGTAGCCGAAGCCCGCGGCGAGCGCGCCGGCAATGATCATGGAGAGCAGCGCCGCGAGAAACGTGGCAGGCACCATGGCCGCGAGCGCGAACGACACGACGACCGCCATGACCGCCGTGGCGGCGAAGGCGAGCATGATCTTCAAGCGCAGAACCATATGAAATCTCTCTCGAATTTGTTGTAGACGCCGTGCCGAATGCCATCCGCTCGGGAGCTTCGCCGCTCACGCGAGGCGAATCTCGAATCCAAGCTGTGCGGCGTAAGCCTCTCTGTTTGTGGTTAAAACTCCCTTAGGACCGCCCGCGATTTAGGCAGGGAAAGGAGAATTCTCTAGCGCAGCGCGGCCGCGATATTGCCGCCGTCAACCGTCTCGACATGGCCGGTCGTCTTGCGCGCCTTTGCCAAAGCGACGAAGGCCTGGGCAACGTCGTCGGCGGTGACTTCGCTGTGGAGGAGATTGCCGCTCATATATTCGGCTTCCGAGATGCCGCGCGCCTTCGAGCGTGCCGCGATCATCGCGTCGGTCAGGAGCCCGCTCCTGATGCGGTCGGCATTGACGCCGTTCGAGCGGATGCCGTCCTGGCCGTAGTCGAGCGCATATTGACGCATCAGCAGCATCGCGGCGGCCTTGGGCAGGCCATAGGGCCCGAAATTCGCGCCGGGATTGACCGCCTGCTTGGACAGATTGAACAAGAGCACGCCGCCGGTGCCTTGCTTCAGCATGATGCGCACCGCTTCCTGCGCCACGGTCTGATGCGCGAAGAAATTGAGCTCGAAGCTCTTGCGCAAGAGTTCGTCGGAGACCTCGCCGATCCGGCCCTGCCACGCCGCGCCGGCATTCGACACGACGATATCGACGCCGCCGAAGCGCTCGCAGACGAGAGCGAACGCCGCCCTCACCTGCTCGGGCTTGGTCACGTCGCATGCGAGACCGAAGCCCTTCAACGCAGAAGCGGCCTTCTTTGCCGCCTCGCCGTCGATGTCGAGAATGGCGACCGCCGCGCCGTCGGCGGCAAGCGCCTTCGCGGTCGCCGCGCCGATCGCGCCGGCGCCCGTCACCAACGCGACTTGTCCGGTGAGCGGCTTGACCACCGCGCCTTTCAGCTTCGCCTGCTCGAGGCTCCAATATTCGAGCGCGAACAGATCGCTCTCGGGCAACGGCTCGTAGCGGCCGATCGCCTCGGCGTCGGTGACCACCTTGACCGTGTTCTCGGCGAGGTCGGCGGCGATCGCGGCGTCTTTCGCCGTGCGCCCCAAGCCGAACAGGCCCGACGCCCGGCACCAGCACGACGCGCGGGCTGCCGTCGAGCTTGGTCTTGGTGTTGCCGGCGGCTGCGTTCTCGCGGGCGAAATAGGCATCGTATTCGGCGACGAACTTCGCCACGGCATCGCGCACCGCTACGGCAAACTCATCAAGCTTGCCCACCTCCGGCGGCGGCACGACCAGCGGCCGGTTCTTGGTGCGGATGATGTGGTCGGGCGTCACCACGCCGCGCTGGCTGTAAGAGGCGAGCTCGGCGCCATTCACATAAGAGAGGATCTCCGGCGCGGTGCGGAAATCGGTGATGAAGCGCGTGGGCTCTGCGCCCTCGTGCTTGAGCGCACAGGCGCCGCGGATGATCGGCGCAATCTCGGCGGCGCTCGCGGTCGCGCTGCCGATCTGCCGCGCCTGGAAGACGATGGGTCGGCCCTGCCGCAACCGGCTCTCGGCAAGCGACACCATCTCGATCATGCGCTCATAGGCCTCGCGCGCGTCCTTGCCGAAGGTGAAGATGCCGTGCTTGTGCAGGATTAGACCCTCGACGTCGGGCTTCGCCTCGAACACTCGCGCCGCTTCCTTGGCGAGGCCGAAGCCCGGCGCGATGTAAGGAACGATTCCCATGCGCCCGTCATAGACCTCGCGCGCCAACGCCTCGCCGTCAGGCTGGTCGACCAGCGACAGCACGGAGGCGGCGTGGGTGTGATCCACGAATTTGTGCGGCAGGAAGGCGTGCAGCAAGGTCTCGACCGACGGGTTGGGCGCGGAAGAGTCGAGCAGATTCAGCCGCTGCACATTGACCATCGCCTCATCGGACAGCGCATCGAGCGCGCGAAGCTTCTTCAGCGGATCGAGCTTCACCGCCGGCAGGCCCCAAGGCTCAATATCGGCCATGTCGGCTCCGGAGCCTTTGACCGCGATCACCTCATGCTCCTGCCCGAGATCGTCCGTGGCCCGCGTCTTCACCGAGGTGTTGCCGCCGCCATGCAGGACGAGGAGCGGATCGCGCCCCAAGAGGCGCGTGGTGTAGACCCTGAGCGCGATGTCTTGGCCAACACCCTTGGCGGCATAGGCCTCGACCATCTCGCGCGCGGCGCTGTCGTTCCATTGGCTTTTCATGGCGCGCGTTGTTGCAAGTTTCGTCTGCTATCGCAAGTGCTGCTTGCTGCGGTTTCAGCGGCTAGCCGCGAAGCGCGGCCGCGACCGCGTCGAGCACGCGGTGGAACTCGCCAAACACCCAGTAATGGCCGCCACCCTGCACCACATCGAGCCGGCAATTGGGCAGTGTCTCGGCCAGATGATAGGCGGCGCCAGGGGGCACGATGGTGTCGTCGCTGCCCTGCCAGATGATGGAAGGCACGTCGATCTCCCCGAGCTTCAACCCCCACGGCGCGCAGAAGAGTCGCAGATCCTGACGCGCGCCGGCGATGCCAGGCCGCAACCCCTCACGCAACGCGGTCTGGAGATTGGCTTTCACCTCGCCTCTGAGCAGCACGCTTCGATCCGCAGGCGCGACCCTCTGCATCAGCCCGCGATAAGCGAGGTCTGGAGCATAGCGCACCACGTGACGCAGCGACCAGAAGAAGGCGGCGCCGGACTGACGGGAGCGGCCAATCTTGGTGAAGATGAACCGATGCAGCTTCGACATGCGGATTTTGCTCTGGCACTCGGCGATCGGCCCGACCGGGCTGATCAGCGCAAGCAGCGCGACGCGCTCAGCCATCGATGCGGCGGCGGCGACCGCGTAGGGACCGCCGCCCGAGACGCCGATCAAGGCAAAGCGCCGCAACCCGACAGCATCGGCTAACCACCGCAAGTCGACAGCGGCCTCCACGAGACCGTCCTTGCGGCGAAAATCGGAGAGCCCGTAGCCGGGGCGCTCGGGCGCGAAGATGCGCAAGCCCCTCTCGCGCGCGGCCTTGTCGGTGAGCGCGAACATGAAGCGCGAGCCCGGCGTGCCATGAATGGCAAGCACGCTGGCCCCTTGCGGATCGCCATATTCGGCATAGCCGATGCGCCTGCCGTCGGCGAGGCGCACGGTCCGGGAGGTTCGATCCGAACCGGCCGGCCTGTCTGTTGTGACAATACGATCCATCGCGACAACTGCGAGGGGCGCTTTTGCCATAATGGCTCCTCGCCCGCTTTTTAAACTCCGGCATCATGGTGGCACGGAGGCAGGCGATGACGGCATGGGAGATCAAAGGGCGCGAATTCGGCAACTGTAATTGCGACTACGGCTGCCCATGCCAATTCAATGCGCTGCCGACCCACGGCCATTGCCGCGGTCTCGCCGTGTTCGACATCGAGACCGGCTTCCACGGGGCGACGCGGCTCGACGGACTGCGCGCCGCCGGAATCTTTCGCTGGCCCGGACCCATCCACGAGGGCCATGGCGAGGGCGTGCACGTCGTTGACCGGCGCGCCACGCCCGAGCAGCGCGCGGCGCTGTTGCGCATCCTGCGGGGCGAGGACACCGACCCCGGCGCCACCGTGTTCCAGGTCTTCGCCTCGACCTGCGACACGCTGCACGAGCCGATTATCGCCGACATCGACTTCGAGCTCGACATCGACGGCCGAACCGCCCGCGCCCACATTGCCGGCGTGGTGGAGATGCGCGGCGCACCGATCCTCAATCCTGTCACCGGGGCCGAGCATCGTGTCCGCATCGTGCAGCCGAACGGCTTCGAGTTTGCCGAGGCCGAGATCGGACGCGGCTGGTCGAAAACGCAAGGACCCGTCAGCTTCGAGCTCGCCGACAGCTATGGGCAATTCGCTCATATTCATCTCTGCCAAAGCGGGCGCATCGGCTGAATCGATGTCCGGGACCGCTGTGGAACGCGTGTTCAGGCATGACGGCATGGTCGTTGCCGCCTCCCTGTGCCTGCTGACCCTGCTTGCGTGGCTGTTCCTCCTTGCTGGCGCCGGCACCGGCATGGACTCCATCGCCATGAGCGGTTGGCTGATGCCGCTTCAGCAGCCGCCGGCCTTCGGCTCCGAATGGACCGCCCTTTATTGGCTCGCCGCCTTCTGCATGTGGGTCGTCATGATGGTTGCGATGATGCTGCCCTCGGCCTCGCCTATGGTGCTGCTCTATGCGCGCGTCGTGCGCTATGCCGAGAGCCAAGGCCGCGCCTCGCGCGCGGCCTCCTCGATCGCTTCCTTCGCCTCGGCCTATTTCAGCTTGTCGATTATTTTCAGCCTATTGGCTGTCGCCGCTCAATGGGCGCTTGAACGGCTGGGCGCGATGTCGGCCATGATGAGCTTGCGCGCAACCGCGCTCTCGGGAGCGGTGCTGATCGCCGCGGGTCTCTACCAGCTCACGCCGTTTAAGACGGCGTGCCTCAGGCATTGCCGTGAGCCCGCCCAGTTCATCGCCGCGCATTGGCGCCCGGGCGTGCGCGGCGCCTGGCGCATGGGCTTCAGCCACGGCGTCTATTGCCTCGGCTGTTGCGCCGCTCTGATGCTGCTGCTGTTCGTCGGCGGCGTGATGAATCTGGTGTGGATCACCGGGCTCACGCTGCTTGTGGCGATCGAGAAGCTTGCGCCGTTCGGCGCCGCCGCCGCGAAGACGATCGCTGTGCTGCTCATCGCCGCCGGCGCGATGCTGGTCGCCGCCGCGCTCTGAAGATGCGGGCGCTCGCGGGTTAGCGCGAGTAGAACTCGATGACGAGATTCGGCTCCATGATCACCGGATACGGCACGTCAGAGAGCGTGGGCACGCGGGTGAGCTTCGCCGTCATCTTGCTGTGGTCGACATCGAGATAATCGGGCACCTGGCGCTCGGGGCTCTGCGCCGACTCGAGCACCATGCCGGCATCCTTGGCCTTGTCCCTGACCTCGATCACGTCGCCCTCCCGGCAGCGATAGCTCGGGATGTTGACGCGCCTGCCGTTGACGCGCACATGGCCGTGGCTGACGAACTGGCGAGCGGCGAACACGGTCGGCACGAACTTGGCGCGATAGACGATGGCGTCGAGGCGGCGCTCCAGAAGGCCGATCAGCTTCTCCGAGGTGTCGCCGCGTAGCCGCGCCGCCTCGCGATAGATCGCCTTGAACTGCTTCTCGGTGATGTTGCCGTAATAGCCCTTCAGCTTCTGCTTGGCTCTGAGCTGCTGGCCGTAGTCCGACAGCTTGCCGCGCCGGCGCTGCCCGTGCTCGCCGGGACCGTATTCGCGCTTGTTGAAGGGGCTCTTCGGACGGCCCCAGATATTTTCGCCGAGCCTTCGGTCGATCTTGTGCTTGGCGTTAATGCGTTTCGACATGCGTTCAGAACTCCAAAGCCAAATCGAGCGTTCCCGCGGGCCTTATTCCCCGCGCCTGCTCTAAGAAACCCTTGCTGGTGAAGGCGGCGGACCGCCGGGGCCTTCTCCGGCGCCCTTCAAGCCAATCGGCTCAAGGCTTCGCCCGCCGCTCTGTTACACGCGAATGGCGGAAAGTGTCAATTGGAGCCGGAGGCGGCCGGAACGGCCGGGGACGGCGCCGGCGGGGCCGCTTTGGCCGATTGCATATAGGCGTTGATCGAATTGATGACCTTTTGCTTCTGCTCCGGGGGGCAATCCGGGCGCTTCGGCGCCACCAAGGCGGTTCCCTGGCCCGCGCCTTCAGCCGCCCCATCGCCCTTGGCAGTCGCGCTCCCGGTCGCCGCTGCATCGGGAGCTTCGGTGATTTTGACGTCGCCCGAGAAATACGAGGCGGAGAACATATGCAGCGCGTTGATCATCAAGAGCTGCTGGTCGCTCCAGATTTTCTTGGCCGTCTCGGTCTGCATCAAGGTGTTGTAGTTCGCGCGCGCAAGGTCTTCGAGCTCGCAAGCGTGGGCAAAGGCCGAGCGGGTGGCGGCGCGGATGATACGCCGTGCATCGTCGTCGGGGATGAGGAACTTATTCGGATCCGATTTGTCGACCTTGACGGTCTTGCCGTCGGCGCCCTTCTGCTCATTGGGGACAAGCGAGAAGGCATAAGTCAGGAGCACCCGCACGGCGCTGTCGCTGAGGCCGCTTTTCTGCTGTGTTTCGGGAGTGGTGGTGGCGGCCGCTGCGGCGCGCTGGCCAAGCTCCTCGGCGACGGGCCTTACGCCGGAATTGTCAGCAGCTTGGAGGGGTGCCGTCGTCAGCAACGCCAAAAGCGCGGCGGCGGCACCGCCCCACTGAAACAACGCCTTTTGCATCGACTGCCCCTCTCCTCCCGTGCCGGAAGCTAATCATCGTTTGCGGCCATCGCAATAGGAGAAACGGGGCGGAACTATGACACTTTTTTTCGCCGCGGCGCGTGCCTTCGGGAAAGCGAGGCCACGATCCCGCGCCAGGTGCGCACATCTTGCTCCGTGGCGCCCATGCGGTGGAACATGTTGCGGATGGCACGCACCATCGAGGGCCGCTTCTCGGGCGGATAGAGAAAGCCCGATTGATCGAGCTCGGCCTCGATATGGGAGAACAGGCCGAGCAGTTCCTCCCGTGTGGCCGGCCGCGTGTCGGGAAAGGCAATGCCCTCGGTGGCGGGTCCATCGAATTCAGTGGCGCGTCCGAGCGGAAGCGCCGGGCTCTCGGCCTTGAGCCACTCATAGCCGAACAGCAGCACGGCCTGCGGCAGACTCAAGGATGCAAAATCAGCACTCACCGGGGCGGTGAGGATCGCGTCGGCGAGCGAGATCGTGTCGTTGTCGAGGCCGCTTCGTTCAGGCCCGAACAAGACGCCGCTGCGCTTGGCCTTGCCCCCTCGCCGCCTGAGCTCGACCGCCGCGCTTTCGGGGCTCAGCACCGGCTTCACCATCTCGCGCGGCCGCGCGGTCGAGGCCAGCACGTAATGCAGCCCGCCGATGGCGCTCTCGACGCTTGGATAGACGCTCGCCCGCTCGACGAGAAAGGCCGCGCCGGCCGCCGCCGCGTGCGCCTTGTCGTTGGGCCACCCGTCGCGCGGGGCGACCAGCCGCAAATCGGTTAGCCCGAAATTGGCCATGGCGCGGGCGGCAAAGCCGATATTCTCGCCGAGCTGCGGGTTGACCAGAATGATGGCGGGCGGCGCGACAGAACGCTTGGCGCCGCTGCCTCCGGCACCGGCAGCCTTGCCCGAAGTTAAGGCAGGCGCGCGTTTCGCTTCTCTTGCTTTCACCATTGAGGCACGATGCTATAGAGGGGCGGCCGCCCGCAATGGGGAACGGGGGCCGTTAAACATGTCGCCATAGCCTTCCCGCGCCGGAGATTTCTAGTCCGTGAACAAGATCAAGGTTGAGAACCCGGTCGCCGACCTCGACGGGGACGAGATGACGCGGGTCATCTGGCAGCTGATCAAGGAGAAGCTGATCTTCCCCTATCTCGACCTGCCGCTGCTTTATTTCGACTTGTCGATCGAGAACCGCGATCGCACCGACGACCAGGTCACCATCGACGCGGCCAAAGCCATCCAGGCCTGCGGCGTCGGCGTGAAATGCGCGACCATCACGCCCGACGAGGCGCGGGTGAAGGAGTTCGGCCTCAAGAAGATGTGGAAGTCGCCGAACGGCACCATCCGCAACATCCTCGGCGGCGTCATCTTCCGCGAGCCGATCATCTGCAACAACGTGCCGCGGCTCGTGCCGGGCTGGACCAAGCCGATCGTCATCGGCCGCCACGCTTACGGCGACGTCTACCGCGCCACCGATTTCCGCGTGCCCGGCAAGGGCAAGCTCACCATCGCCTTTCAGGGCGAGGACGGCACACGCATCGAGCATGTGGTGCACGAGTTCGACGGCCCTGGCATCGCGCTCGGCATGTTCAATCTCGACAACTCGATCCGCGACTTCGCGCGGGCCAGCTTCAATTACGCACTGCACCGGCATATGCCGGTCTATCTCTCGACCAAGAACACCATCCTCAAGGCCTATGACGGCCGCTTCAAGGACATCTTCGCCGAGACCTTCGCCGCCGAGTTCAAGCCCGCCTTCGAGGCGCGCGGGCTCACTTACGAGCATCGGCTGATCGACGACATGGTGGCCGCGTCGCTGAAATGGTCCGGCGGCTATGTGTGGGCCTTGAAGAATTACGACGGCGACGTGCAGTCCGACACGGTGGCGCAAGGCTTCGGCTCGCTCGGGCTGATGACCAGCGTGCTGATGACGCCCGACGGCAAGACTGTGCTGGCCGAGGCCGCGCATGGCACCGTGACGCGCCACTACCGCCAGCATCAGCAAGGCCGCGCCACCTCGACCAACGCCACGGCCTCGATCTTCGCCTGGACCGGCGCGCTCAAGCACCGCGCCAAGCTCGACGGCAATGAAGAGCTTGCGAGCTTTGCCGAGACGTTGGAACGCGTGGTGGTGGCGACCATCGAGGCGGGCTTCATGACCAAGGACCTCGCGCTTCTGGTCGGCGCCGAGCAGAGCTGGCTGTCGACATCCGGCTTTCTCGACAAGATCGACGACAATCTCCGCAAAGAGATGGCCGCCCGCGCAGCGGCCTAAAACGCCTGCGGCTCGTCCTGCTGGCCGCGCTTGGCGGCGCGCGGCTTGCGCTGCCGCCCCTCGCCCGCGCTCCGCGCCGCGGCGACCGCGCGTATCCGCTGCAAGATCTCGGGATGGCGCCGCGCCAGCCGCGACAGCGACTGGGAATCGAGCACATAGACCTTGCAGCGCGTCTTGGCGACGACGTCGTGCTTGTGGCGGCGGCGCTCGAGCAGCGCCATCTCGCCGAAGAAATCGCCCTCCTTCAGCACCGCCTGCTGGTTGGCGGCGATCTCAACCACGGCCTCGCCGCCGGCGATCAGATACATCGCATCACCGGCGTCGCCCTTGCGCACGATGGGAACGCCCGGCAGGAACATGCGCGTATAGATCAGCTTGGTGATCTCGGCGATCTCGCTTTCATCCATGGCGGCGAACAGCGGCACCCGCGCAACCATGCTCCAGGTGACCACGAATTGGTGGCGGTTGGATTCCTGACTGAAGCCGGTGGCGATGATGGCGACGGGAAGCGCGATCATGCCGACGCCGAGCAGCATGACGACGCCGCCGAGCAGCTTGCCGAGCGGCGTCACCGGCACGATGTCGCCGTAACCGACCGTGGTCAGCGTCGCCAGCGCCCACCAGGCAGCGTCGGGAATCGAGCCGAATTTGTCGGGTTGCGCGCCGCGCTCGAGGAAATAGGCCGCGGTCGACGCGAACAGCAGCAGCACGAGAATGATGAGCAGCGCGCCGAGCAGGGCGCGATATTCGTCGGCGATGACGCGGCCCAGCGTTTGCAAAGCCGGCGAGTAGCGGACCAGCTTGAGCAGGCGGAACAGACGGAGCACCCGAAGCACCCTGAGATCCATCGGCACCAGCCAGCTCAAATAGAACGGCAGTACCGCGAACAGGTCGATCAGCATCATCGGCCGAAGCGCGAATCTGAGTCGCGCCTGCCATGGCGGCATCCGGCTCAGCATCGGGATCTCGACCGCGCTCCAAAGTCGCAGCAGATATTCGATGCTGAACACGATCACCGATAAGATGTTGAAGATCTCGAACTCCGCGTGGTAGCGGGTGCCGAGCGCATCCACCGTTTCGGCGGCGAAGGCGACGGCGTTCAAGACGATGAGAGTGACGATGAAGGCGTTGACGATGCGGCCGGCGGGATGGGCGTCGCCGCCGACCTCGAGAATGTCGTGGACCTGCCGCCGCCAATGGCGCCAGACGGTCTCGGCGCTCATGCCTTAGGCGCTTCCCGCTCGGCGTTTGGCTGCATCGCCATCGGCACCGCCCGCAATCCTTGCCGCGATCGCCTCGAGCGCCTGGTCGGCTTTGCCGCCGTCGGCGCCGCCGGCTTGCGCGAGGTCGGGGCGCCCGCCTCCCCCCTTGCCGCCCAGGGCTTCGGCGCCGATCCGCGCCAGCTCGACGGCATCGTAGCTTCCGGTCAGATCGGCGGTGACGCCGACGACGAGCCCGGCTTTGCCTTCCTCGCTGACGCCGACGATGGCCGCGATGCCGGAGCCCAATTGCTTCTTGGCGTCGTCAATCAGGCCGCGCAGATCCTTCGGCGCGACGCCATGCACGACGCGGGCGAGCAGCTTCACGCCATTCAGCTCGCGGATGAGATTGTCGGCCGCGCCGCCACCACTCCCCCCACCAAGCGCGATCTCGCGCTTCGCGTCCGCCAACTGGCGCTCGAGCTTGCGGCGCTCGTCGATGACGGCCGCAAGCCGCTCGATCATTTCATCCGGAGAGACCTTGAGTAGCTCGGCCGCCTCGCGCACACGCTCGTCTTGCGCCGCGAGATAGCTCCGCGCGGCATCGCCCGTCAGCGCCTCGATGCGGCGGACGCCGGAGGCGACCGCGCTCTCGCTGACGATCTTGAGCAGGCCGATATCGCCGGTGCGCCGGACATGGGTGCCGCCGCAGAGCTCGATCGAATAAGCGTGGCCGGCCCGCTCGCTGTTGGCGTCGACGCCCATCGAGACGACGCGAACCTCATCGCCATACTTCTCGCCGAACAGCGCCAGCGCGCCTTTGGCGATGGCCTCGTCGGGCGTCATCAGATGCGTCTCGACCGGAGCGTTTTGCAGGATCATGGCATTGACCAGATCCTCGACCGCGCGGATCTCTTGATGCGTCATTGGCTTCTGATGCGAGAAATCGAAGCGTAGGCGGCCGGGCTCGACCAGAGAGCCCTTCTGCGCCACATGCGTCCCCAGCACCTGGCGTAGCGCTTCGTGCAAGAGATGCGTCGCCGAATGATGCGCACGCGTCGGCGTGCGGCGCGCGTGATCGACGTCGAGCGCGACCTCCTCGCCCAATTTCAGCGTGCCGGTCTCGACCACGCCCTCATGCAGAAACAGGCCGTGCAGCTTCTTCTGCGTGTCCTCGACGGCGAAGCGCGTGGCCCTAGCGCCGGAGATGGTGCCGCGGTCGCCAACCTGGCCGCCGGATTCGGCATAGAACGGCGTCTGATTGACGATGACAATGCCGCGCTCGCCTTGCTTTAGCTCTTTGACGCGCGCGCCGTCCTTGATCAGCGCGACGATTTCGCCCGACGCAGCTTCGGTCTCGTAGCCGAGGAACTCGGTGGCGCCGATCTCCTCTTTTAGTTCGAACCAGAGAGAATCGGTCGCGGCCTCGCCGGAGCCGGCCCAGGATTTTCGCGCCTCGGCGCGCTGGCGCTCCATGGCCGTGGCAAATCCTTGCGCGTCGACGCTGAGCCCGCGCGCCTTCAAGGCGTCCTCGGTCAAGTCGTAGGGAAAGCCGTAAGTGTCGTAGAGCTTGAAGGCGACTTCACCGGAGAGCGTGTCGCCGCGCTTCAGCCCCTTGGTCGCGTCGTCGAGCAGGCGAAGCCCGCGCTCGAGCGTCTCGCGGAAGCGGGTCTCCTCCAGCTTCAGCGTCTCCTCGATCAGGCTCTGGCCCCGCTCGAGCTCGTGATAGGCGCGGCCCATCTGGCCGATCAGCGCCGGCACCAGGCGATAGAGCAGCGGCTCCTTGGCGCCGAGGATATGCGCATGCCGCATGGCGCGGCGCATGATGCGGCGAAGCACATAGCCCCTGCCCTCGTTCGACGGCAGCACGCCGTCGGCGATGAGGAAGGACGAGGCGCGGAGGTGGTCGGCGATGATGCGGTGGCTCGGCGCATGCTCGCCGGTGGCCGGCACGCCGGTTAGATCGACCGAGGCCGCGATCAGCGCGCGGAACAGATCGATGGCGTAATTGTCGTGCGTGCCTTGCAGCACCGCGGCGATGCGCTCGAGACCCATGCCGGTGTCGATCGATGGCTTCGGCAGGTCGACGCGCTCGCCGCCGGGAAGCTGCTCGTATTGCATGAACACGAGATTCCAGATCTCGACGAAGCGGTCGCCGTCGGCGTCGGGACTGCCGGGCGGGCCGCCAGCAATCGACGGGCCATGGTCGTAGAAGATCTCCGAGCACGGGCCGCAAGGGCCGGTATCGCCCATCGACCAGAAATTGTCGGAGCCGGCGATGCGGATGATCTTCTCGTCGGGCAGTCCCGCGATCTTGCGCCACAGCGCGGCCGCCTCCTCGTCGTCGGCGAACACGGTGATCAGCAAGCGCTCCTTATCGAGCGCGAAATCTTTCGTCAGCAGCTCCCAGGCGAGCAGGATCGCGCGCTCCTTGAAGTAATCGCCGAAGGAGAAATTGCCAAGCATCTCGAAGAAGGTGTGGTGGCGCGCGGTGTAGCCGACATTGTCGAGATCATTATGCTTGCCGCCGGCGCGCACGCATTTCTGCGCCGACGCCGCGCGCAAGGATTTCGGCTTCTCGGCGCCCGTGAACACGTTCTTGAACGGCACCATGCCGGCATTGGTGAACATCAGCGTCGGGTCGTGGCGCGGCACGAGCGGCGCCGACGGCACGACCACGTGGTCGTTCTTGGCGAAGAAATCGAGAAAGGCCGAGCGGATGTCGTTGGTGCTCGAACTGGCGAGATGGGTATGGCTCACGCCGCCGCTGCTGCT
The DNA here is from genome assembly GCA_963710245.1 of uncultured Alphaproteobacteria bacterium. Lineage (GTDB taxonomy): Bacteria > Pseudomonadota > Alphaproteobacteria > Rhizobiales > Methyloligellaceae > Methyloceanibacter. The sequence continues at coordinate 62,685 of CAVPZK010000007.1, read as the reverse complement.
GCGCGGGTCGTCGCCGCGGCTTGCGGCTTCCGGCTTGCGGCTTGGCTGTTTCGCACCCTTGGTCTTGGCGGAGGTCATGGCAAGTTTATGGGAGACCTTAGAGTCAAGCGGAACCGGCGCCCTATAGACCCTAGCCGATTCGGCTATGGTTTAAGCGCCGTTAGCCCTCTCCCCAGGGTAAGGGACAGGGCTAAGGTTTCGCGCCAGACATAAGGTCAGGAATGGGGCCTGTCCAGCTTTCGGCCTGCCCCTGCGCTCCTTGAGCGCTCGCCCATTTCCGCGACCGATCGGCTCGTATCAGGCGCCGCGGCGGCCACGCCGCGCCGCTCCGCCGGGAAGCGGTGTCACGCCGCTCTCGCCCTCGGCAAACCCGGCCTCGCCGCTTTCGGCGGCATCGGACTCGGGCGTGCCTTCGAGAATCTTGCCGGCGATCAGCCCCGCGCTTTGACGAATGGCCCGCTCGATCTTCGCGGCCATCTCCGGATGCTCCTTGAGATAAGCCTTGGCGTTCTCGCGACCCTGGCCGATGCGCTCGGACTCGAAGGAGAACCAGGCGCCGGACTTCTCGACGATGCCCGCCTTGACCCCGAGATCGACCAACTCGCCGGTCTTGGAGATGCCCTCGCCATACATGATGTCGAATTCAATCTGCTTGAAGGGTGGGGCCACCTTGTTCTTCACCACCTTGACCCGGGTCTGGTTGCCGACCACCTCCTCGCGCTCCTTGATGGCGCCGATGCGGCGGATATCGAGCCTGACCGAGGCATAGAATTTCAGCGCGTTGCCGCCGCTGGTGGTCTCGGGGGAGCCGAACATCACGCCGATCTTCATGCGGATCTGATTGATGAAGATCACCATGCAGCGGGATTTCGAGATCGAGCCGGTGAGCTTGCGCAAGGCCTGGCTCATCAACCGCGCCTGGCTACCCATTTGCATATCGCCCATCTCGCCTTCGAGCTCGGCCTTGGGCGTGAGCGCCGCGACCGAATTGACCACCAGCACGTCGATGGCGCCGGAGCGCACCAGAGTGTCGGTGATCTCGAGCGCCTGTTCGCCGGTGTCGGGCTGGGAGATCAGCAGCTGCTCGAGATCGACGCCGAGCTTTCGCGCATAGACCGTGTCGAGCGCGTGCTCGGCATCGATGAAGCCGCAAATGCCGCCGCGCTTCTGCGCTTCGGCGACGACATGCAGAGCGAGCGTGGTCTTGCCGGACGATTCGGGCCCGTAAATCTCGACGACGCGGCCGCGCGGCAGCCCGCCAATGCCGAGCGCGATGTCCAGCCCGAGCGAGCCGGAGGAGATCGCCTCGACCTCGACCGCCTTCTCGTTCTGGCCGAGGCGCATGATCGAGCCTTTGCCGCAGTTTCGCTCGATCTGCGAGATCGCCGCTTCAAGCGCCTTCTCTTTATCCACTTCAGCTCCTTCGACGAGGCGCAGTGCGACGTTCAACATGGAGAGTCTCCCTTATTTCACAAGCAAGCTCTGAGTTGCAAATGGGTGGCTCCGCCGCACCCTCCCTTCGGGAGTGCCATGCAGCCTTTGGATCGGCTTGGGTCGCGAGGAGAGGTGCGAGATGCGAAGTAACAGCAATGTACACGTTTTGTTCTCCGCCCGCAATATTCTTTTTATGTTCCCCACAGCATGGCGGAAAACAAAGAGGCCGCCTCCGGGGGGCCTCGCATTCCAGCGGCAATGGCTCTACGCCATGGCCTCAAGCTACCACCAGCAGCGGGCGCACCAGCAGCCCCTGAGCGGCCGGCAGACCCAAGTCCGGCCGAACCCGCAGACGGGACCCGACACGCGGCAGGCGACCGTGTCGATCGGCGAGAAGTTCTTGGCCGCGCTACGCAGCCCCAAGGCTGCGCCCCCCGTCATTGCATTCGGCGGTGAAGGCAAAGGCTCCGGCCAGCAGCAACGCCGCCGAGGCCGCGAGCAGAATCGCGATCTTGCGCATCTTTCCCTCCCATGGGTGATTCGACACCCCGCTTCTCGGGATGCGGGGTTCCGATAAGTCGGATCTAACTTCTCCCGATCAAGTCATCAGGCCCGTCGACGTCATGTCCGCGAGACATCTCGAAATGTTTTTGAAGGCTAGTGGCAATTTCGTCACCAACTCTCGATGACGATGTGATCAGATCGCAATCGGCGTCCTCGTTGCCAGTCGGCAAAGGACAGCTCACTAGAGTGTGGGGGGCTTAGTAATGCGTACCGCTACTCCCGCGGCACCGCCGCGTCACCTGCGCTGGCAGCCTGCTTTCACCATCAAGGCTTATCACACGTTATCGCCGGTCGTTTGGCACCACGCCTTCGTGTCTGACACACGCATGACGAATTGGCGTGGCGGCTCAGATCTATTTTTGACCTGGGTTTCCGACAGCAGCCCAGGTGGGAGAACCAGGACGGCCAACATCCCGGGCGTCACCGTTCGCCATTCGTTTCGCCATCTACCAAGCTAACCGTCGAGGGCGTCGCCGGTGGCTAGAGACTCCCGCTTAGTAACTCGTAACGGAGGGGGCTATGCGTTCAGCAAAGAGGCACATCAATCCCGTCGATATGGAGGTCATATATCGAGCCTATAGGTCGGTTTGGACCGTGCTCAACTACGAAGAGCGCCTGACTGATTCTGATGAGGCTGATGAGCTAAGAGACAAGGTGACCCGCAAGCTCGTGGAAGTTGCGCGTGAAGGCGTGATCGATCTCGAAACGCTGCGCGAGCGGACATTAGCAGAGATCACGCGATCATAATCGGTCGCATCGGCGTCGGCCGACGCGCTTGCGAAACCGGGCGGCCAATTGGTTGTGTACAATTTCTGCCCAGGGAACAGGAGCGGTCGACTTCCGTTCCTTGTCCAGCCATCTCACCCTGTTTCACGACACTCTCTGAGATGGTTAGGCCCGGTGGTGTCTATCAATCCGGGCAGCACCGGGCCGCTAAAGCGCCGGCCATTGCAAGGCCGGTTCGTCGAGTGACGCCAAGCGCCCGCAGACCGTCTGTAACTTGTGATGAGGGTCGCGGCGCCTGAGGTGCCGGCGGACACGAGGCGCGGTGTAGAGCAAGCCCGACCCCGCCGGCAGGCTAACGGACCAGCCTCAGGGGTCCTAACCCGCGGTCGCCTGGACTGGAACTGTCCAGGTCTAATCCTTCCGCGTGTTCGAGCGCGGGGGAAACAGAGGTAAGGCGCACGGCATGGGCCCTAAAATATCGCCGCATAAGCGGGGCGCCGAAAGGCTGCCCACATTGCGCAACGGACGCGGCCGTTCGGTGCCCCGCAGTCCTCGCTCCCCCGGGTCGAGCCCGAGGGTCAAGCTTTGACATGACTTCGCGCGGGCTTCGCGGCGAAGCGTCCAAGGTCGCCTATGAGGGCTCGCGCTCACGCACCGGCGACTTCGCAGGCGAGGCCTCGACCGCGGCGCGATAGCCGAAGCGGTCGATATAGGGCTTGAGGCGATCGATCATCTTGCGCTTCAGCGCCGCCGGCAGCTCGTAGCGCGAGACCTTGTGCTCCGAGCGCTCGCCAAGAAATTCGCGCATCGGCGCCTCGGCCTGCTCGAAGTTCGGAATGTCAAGCCGCTGATAGATGTCGCGCATCGAAGCGACCGGGTCTTTGACGAAATCCTCGTAGCGCATCTCGACCAGCCGATCCTTCGGGATCAGATGCCGGTCCTCTTCGTAGTCCTCGGTGAGACGCGCGAACATGTCGAGCACATAGTCGTCGAGCCAAGGATCGAGATTGGGCGGATTGTGCAGGCCTTGCACCGAGTAGAGCGCGCGCCAGAGCTTCACCGTCGAGGGGAACACGTTGAGCGGGTTCCGCGCGAGATAGACATAGCGGGCGTCCGGAAACAGCTTGGTCAGCAGCTTGAGCCGCGCGGCATTGGCGGGCGTCTTCATCACCAGGCGCTTGCCGCCATGCTTCAGGAGGAGCCGCCGGTAGAACCACATATAAGCGTCGGCCCATTGCTTCTGCTCGGCCTCGGGCACGCCCTTGAAGTCGAGATATTCGGTGTCGGCGGGACCGAATCGGGGCCAGGCGTGGGTGATGTAGGGCGTGCCCTCGCCCAGCATCATCATGCCGAACTCCTCTTCCTGCGGGCGGTCGAAGCCGACGGGCACGTCGTCCTGCGGGCGTTTCTTCGGCAGGAGCCCGCGCATCACCTTGGACAGCACCTCCTCCGTCAGCAGGAAATGATGCGGGAAGAAGCACTCGAAGGTGGTCGGATAAGCGAGGTTGGGATCGACCGAGAAGAGATCGTGCAAGAGCGTCGTGCCGGTGCGCCAATGGCCGATGACGAAGATCGGCGGGGGCTCCAGCGGGATCGCCTCGGCGGCCTTCTTGTACTTCGCCTCGGAGAGCCAATAGAGCAGCGAGTTCCACGGCACCCAGAGGAACAGCAGCAGCGTGTCGGGGATGGTGTTGAGCGTGAAGGAGTAGTTGCCGCGCTTGAAGAGCTTCATCAGCGCGCCAAAGCGCATGCCGAACCAGAAATAGATCAGCCGGCCGCCATAGCGCTCGATGGTGAACGTCGGCATGCGCGGCTTGGCGCGGCGGCGTCTGGAAAATTGGCCGGATTCTTCCTCCGGCACGACCTCGTAATCCGGCACGCAAACGCTCCAAAGGGAAAAATGGATTGGGATCAGTGCTGTCCCCGCGTGTAGCCGCGATCAATGGCGAAGGGAAGGCTTTTCGGCGCCTTCGCGCTAGCCCTGCAACGCAGCCTTCACGGCGGCGGCAAGCTCCTTGAGATCGAAGGGCTTCTGCAGGAACATAAAGTCCTCGTTCTCGGCGAGATGCTGGCGGAAGGCGTCCTCGGCATAGCCGGAGATGAAGATGACCTTGAGGTCGGGGCGCTGGCGGCGGAGCTTCTCGAACAGAGTCGGGCCGTCCATCTCGGGCATCACCACGTCGCTCACCACGAGATCGACCTCGCCTTGGTGACTGGCGAAGACCTCAAGCGCCTCGATGCCGGTGGTGGCTTGGAGCACGTTATAGCCGCGCTGGCCGAGCGCGCGGGCGGCAAAGCTCCTGACCGCATCCTCGTCCTCGACGAGCAGCACGGTCCCTTGCCCGGTCAAGTCCTTCGGCTTTTCGGGACGCCGCTCGATCTTCTCCGGCTCGGCCTCGGCGACCGCCTCGATATAGCGCGGCAGGTAGACGCGCATGGTCGTGCCGCGACCCGTCTCGCTCTCGGGGAAGACATAGCCGCCGGTCTGTTTGACGATGCCGTAGACGGTGGAAAGGCCCAGGCCCGTGCCGCGCCCGATCTCCTTGGTCGAGAAGAACGGCTCGAAGATTTTCTGCATCACCTCCGGCGTCATGCCGGTGCCAGTGTCGCTCACCTCGATCAGCACATATTCGCTGGCCGGCAGATGCTTGTTGCCGAGATCGCGCGATTGGCTTTCGCTGACATTGGCGGTGCGGATCACGAGCTTGCCGCCGTCAGGCATGGCGTCACGCGCATTGACAGCAAGGTTGATGATCACCTGCTCGAATTGATGCAGGTCCGCCTTGACCGGCCAGAGGTCAGAGGCCTGGTCGAGCTTGAGCTCGATATTCTCGCCGAGCAGGCGGCTGAGCAAAATCGACAGCTCGGACAGCACGTCGCCAAGCGCGAGCTTCTGCGGCCGCAAGGTCTGCTGGCGCGAGAAGGCAAGCAGCTGGCGCACCAGGCCGGCGGCCCGGTTCGCGTTCTGCTTGATGTTCATGATGTCCTGAAAGGCGGGGTCGGTCGGACGGTGGTTCATCAACAGGAAGTCGGAGAAGCCGATGATCGCCGTCAGCATATTGTTGAAGTCATGGGCGATGCCGCCGGCAAGCTGGCCGACTGCCTGCATCTTCTGCCCTTGCGCGATCTGCATCTCGAGCGCGCGCTGCTCGGTCGTATCGATGGCGTAGGCGATGGCCGCCTCGCCCTCGCCCTCGCTCTGCTCGATGGGGCTGAGATAGATCCTGCCGCTGCGGTCGCGGTCGCCGGCAAAGGCGATATCGACCGGCTCGATCAGGCTCTGGCGGGCGAGCGCTGCGTCGAGCGCGCGGCGAAGCGCCGGATGGCTGTCCGGCTCGACGAGCGATTCCAGCCTTACTTTCCTGCCCTCGTCGGCGGCGCCGAACAATCGCATGAAGGCGGAGTTGGTCGCACTGATACGGCCTTCGCCATCGACCGTGGCGATGGCGATGGGCGCGGAGTGGAACAGGCGCGCAAATCGGAGCTCGGCGGCACCGGCCTCCTCGGCCTCGCCGGGACCTCGGCTCAAGACGAGCGCATGCGCCAAGGCCCCGCTCGATCCAGGGCGAGGCAGGCGATGCAGGACGCGCACGGGAAGGCTCGTGCCATCGGCCTTGACCAGATCAATGTCGAAGCGGCGGGTGGCGCCTTGACCCTGCCCGCGGCCGCTGCGGGCGATCAGCGCCGCGCTGTCGGCGGACATGATCTCTTCGAGCTTGAGCGCGCGGCCGGCGATCTCGGAGAGGTCGAGTCCGAGCCACTGAGCGAGTGTCGCGTTGAGATATTCGATGGTGCCGTCGGCATCGGCGGTGAAGAAGCCGGCAGGCGCGCTGTCGAGATAAGCGATGGCCGCCTGCACCTTGGCGAAGCTTGCCTCCTCGCGCGCGCGGTCCATGGTGATCTCATCGACCTGCCACACGGTTAGTGCACCTTTGCGGCCAGAGCGTGGGTCCGGCGGCATCGGCTGCACGGAGATGCGGAACCAGCGAGGGGCGACGCCCGTCTCATCCTCGGCTTCGCCGGGCGGCGGCAGGCGGAATTCCTCTTTCAGGCTCCTCCCCTGCTGCGCCGCGCGGGAAAGCCGGAAGATGCATTCGGAAAGATGCGGGTTGCCGGCAAAGGCGCGGTCAGGCGCGGGCACATTCGCTTCCGTCTCGAGACCGAGCAGATCGCGATAGGACTCGTTGGCGTAGAGCACGCGCCCGGCGCTGTCGGCGATCAGCGCGCCTTGCGGCAGGTTGTCGACGAAGGCCTTGGTGACGTCGTTCCGCGCATGGCGCCCACCGAAGTGCAGGATGCCAACAGCGCCGGCGAACAGGCAGAACACGCCGACCACGGCAAGTCCGGCCAGGATGGCGAGCACGAACGGCTCGGCCACGTCGCGCGACACCATGGCAAGGCCGACAGCGGCAACCGCGAGCGCCAGCGCAAGCAGCACCACGAGGCCCACGCTGCCGTCCCGCTCGGTGCGGTCTGCGGCGGGCGTGGCGTAGCGCATGGGCACGTCGATATCGGTCATGGGCTTCGCAAAATAGCCGATTTCGGAAATGGGTTGGCCGAACATTGTCATAACCGGCTGGCCTGGCCCATGCGGCTTTGCGGCTGCCCGGCTTGGAACAATCGCCGGAGGCTTGCCTTATTCGTTGCCCGGATAGTGGTTAATGCACTGTTTACACGGAGCGCGTAGGACCTCATCCCATGGCCGATCTCAACAATCTCGTGCTTGCCGTCGCGGCAATCCTGTTCATCGTCGCTCTCGGCTCGCTGGTAGTCTGGGCCTTCAAGACCTACTTCGGCGGATCGCCCAGCGGCACCGGTTTCATGCGGCCCCGAGACAAGCGGCTCGGCGTCGTCGAGACGGCAAGCGTCGACGCCAAGCGAAAGCTGTTTCTCGTGCGGCGCGACGACGTTGAGCATCTCGTGATGATCGGCGGCCCGATCGACATGCTGATCGAGACGGGAATCAAGGGACGCCCGCATCTCGAGCCGCCGCTCGAGGACGTGATCATCGCCAAGAGCGAGACCCGGCCCGCACCCGATTTCAGCAAGACTTAGAAATCTAACGCTGTTTTTTGGTTGACTGTTGCGGAAATGCCACATGCGGTTTCACTTGGCATAGGTGTTAAATTGAGGTAAACAAACATTCCGAGCTTACGGTGGCCCTGCGTAGTTGGGGTAGGCGGTGAGGCGACGCCGGTAATTTTACCGCTAGTACCGTGAGAACGCCGGCAGTTCCCTGCTAATGGTCCGACACCGACTGGCTTAGGCCAGTCATGTCAGTCCCCCAAACCTCTTCACTCCCCGCCCTCCAGCGGGGAGTTTTTTTATCCCCGCGCAGCCAGGCAAAGTTAATGTGGCTGATGGCTCGTCGCGCGCTCGCCCTTCTTGCATCCTTGTTTGGACTCTGGACCGCGACGCATGCCTCGATCGCGGGCGAGATGCCGAAGGACTTCGTCTATCTCCGCGACATCGATCCAACCATCCAGCAGGACATGCGCTATGCCGGGAGCGGCAACTTCACCGGCAAGCAGGTCGATGGTTATCAAGCGGCGGAATGCGTGCTGGTGCGCCAGGCCGCGGAAGCGCTGAAGGCGGTTCAGGCTGACGTCAAGGCCAAGGGCCTCACCCTCAAGGTCTATGATTGTTACCGCCCTGCCCGCGCCGTTGCCGCCTTCGTCGCCTGGGCCAAACAGCCCGACGATCCGAAAGCCAAGACGACCTATTATCCCAATCTGCCGAAGTCAGCCCTGTTCCCAGACTATATCGCCACGCGCTCAGGCCATTCGCGGGGCGCCACGCTCGATCTCACGCTGGTGCCGATCGATGCGGCCGGCGAGGCTCAAGCCGGAGAGAATGCCAAGCCGCGCGCCTGCACGGCCCCACAGAAGGGACACGCGCCCGACGGCAGCCTCGCCATGGGCACGAGCTTCGACTGCTTCGACGTCAAGGCGAATACGGCAGCCCTCGGCCTGAGCAAAGAAGAGCGGGAGAATCGCGACCGGTTGGTCGAGGCCATGCAGGGGCATGGCTTCAAGAACTACCCCATGGAGTGGTGGCATTTCACCTTGCAGCCGGAACCCTATCCCGACACGATCTTCGATTTTCCGATCGCGCCGCGGCAGTAGGGCCGCGGCAGTAGGCTTGGGCTATTCGTCGCGATAGACGCGCTCGCGCCGCTCGTGGCGCTCCTGCGCTTCGACGCTCAAGGTCGCGATCGGCCGCGCGTCGAGGCGCTTCAGGCTGATCGGCTCGCCGGTCTCCTCGCAATAGCCGTAAGTGCCGTCGTCGAGGCGGGCAATTGCGGCGTCGATCTTGGCGATCAACTTGCGCTGCCGATCGCGGGCCCTGAGCTCGAGCGCGCGTTCGGTCTCCGAGGTGGCCCGGTCGGCGATATCGGCGTGCTGCGCCGAATCGTCGTGCAAATGCTGGAGAGTCTCCTTGGTCGAGCGGAGAATCTCGTCGCGCCAGTTGAGCAGCTTCCGGCGGAAATAGGCCCGCTGGCGCTCGCTCATGAAAGGCTCGTCCTCAGATGGGCGGTAGTCTTCGGGGATTTTTCTTTTGACCCGCATGGTCGTTTCCAGACGCATCCGTTTCCTCTTTGGGTTTAAGACCCTGCTCCCCTTAACCGGTCCGCGCATGTTCGGCGACCCCACCCGGGCAGCCACGTATTTACGGAAGCGAGTTGACAAGTCAAGACGCGAGACGCGCTTGACAAACTCGCGAAGTACAGTCAGCGGAAACATTGCAAATCCGTCATATTTAATGGCATGGCTGAGCCCATTTCTTAGGCAGGCCTTAGCCGGCAATGCGGTAAACGTCGCTGAGGGCAAAAGCGCAAAGGGCGTTTCGAGTCGTGCCGATTTTTAGCTACAGCCAAGCCGCCGGCGACGCCTTCCGCAGCATCGGTGAGTTCGCCGGCGGCCTCGTCACGCCTTCGCTCAAGCTCGGCGTCACCGGTCTCGCCCGCTCGGGCAAGACGGTGTTCATCACCGCGCTCGTGCATAATCTCATCGCCGGCGCGCGCCTCCCTTTCTTCGACGCCGCCGCGCAAGGGCGGATCGTGCGCGTCTATCTCGAGCCGCAACCCGACGATGTCGTGCCGCGCTTCGAATATGAGAAGCATCTCGCCGATCTCGTCGCCGATCCCCCGCGCTGGCCGGAGAGCACGCGCCGCATCAGCCAGCTCAGGCTCACCATCGAATATGCCTCGACTCGGTTCTGGAAACGGCAGCTCGGCCGCGAGAGCCTGCATATCGACATCGTCGATTATCCCGGCGAATGGTTGCTCGATCTGCCGCTGCTTCGGCTCGACTATCGGGACTGGTCGCGGACCGCGCTCGAACAGAGCCGGACGCCGGCACGCAAGAAGGCGTCGAAGCAATGGCGCGAGGCGCTCGCCGAGATCGATCCCGCGCGGGGCGCCGACGAAGCTCTCGCCGCGACGCTCGCCGATCTGTTCAAGGCTTATCTGCGCGAGACGCGCGCCGATCTCTACGCGCTGTCCACGTTGCCGCCGGGCCGCTTCCTCATGCCGGGCGATCTCGCGGGCTCGCCCGCGCTCACCTTCGCGCCGCTCGATGCCAAGGATGGGGAGAGTTTCCCGCGCGGCTCGCTGTGGAACATGATGGAGCGCCGCTACGAAGCCTATAAGAGCTACGTGGTGCGGCCCTTCTTCCGTGATCATTTCGCCCGGCTCGACCGGCAGATCGTGCTGATCGACGTGCTCACCGCGCTGAACGGCGGGCAGCCCGCGGTCGCCGATCTCGAGCGCGCCATGACCGAGATCCTCGAATGCTTCAGGACGGGAGCGAACAGCCTGTGGTCGAGCCTGTTCGCCCCACGCATCGACCGCATCGTGCTCGCCGCCACCAAGGCCGACCATTTGCATCATCAGAGCCATGATCGGCTCGAGGCGATCCTCGCCAAGCTCGCAGGCCGCGCTATGGCGCGCGCCGAATATGCCGGCGCCGAGGTGAAGGTTTTGGCGATGGCCGCGATCCGCGCTACGCGCGAGGGCGAAGCGAAGCGGAACGGCGAGAGGCTGCCTTGCATCATCGGCTATCCTCTTCCCGGCGAGGTCATCGGCAAGCGGACCTTCGACGGCAACGAGCAGTTCGCCATCTTCCCGGGAGACCTGCCCGAGGACCCCGAAGCCGCGCTAAAAGGCTGGCAGACCGAGCATGGCGAGATGCGCTTTGTGCGCTTCAGACCGCCAAATCCGTTGCCGCTCCCTTCCGGCGGCTTCGCACCCTTCCCAAATATCCGCCTCGACCGCGCCATCGAGGCGCTGATCGGAGATCAATTGGCATGAGCAAGAAAACGCATCGGAAACCGGCGGCGTTCCGCGTCGAGGAGGTGGAGGTGTTCGTCCCGCCGGTGATGCCCGATCTTGCGGCAGAGCCGGTACCGCTTCCGGTTCCGCGCGCACGTGCCATGCCCGATCTCGGCCGGGGCTTGCGCTGGGGCAGCATCTTCATCGGCGCGCTTGGCGGGCTCGTCGGCCTGCTCGCCTCGCTCTGGCTCTACGATTACGTGCTGGCGCTGATCGCGCGCGACGATTGGATCGGCTGGGCCGCGGTCGGGTTGCTCGCGCTCGTCCTGTTCGCGCTCGCTATGATCATCCTCCGAGAGGTGGCGGGCCTCGCGCGGCTCGGCCGTCTCGGCAAGATCAGGCACGAGGCCGACAGCGCCGCGCGCCAGAACGACAAACCGCTCGCCATCGATGTCGCCGATCGCTTGAAGCGTCTCTATGCCGGGCGCAAGGATCTCGCCTGGGGCCTGCAACGCCTCGCCGAGCATGAGCACGACATCATGAGCGCCGGCGAGCTATTGCGGCTTAGCGAGCGCACGCTGGTCGCGCCGCTCGACCCCTACGCCCGCAGCATCGTCGCGGCCTCCGCCAAGCGCGTGTCGGTGGTCACCGCGGTGAGTCCCGGCGCGCTGATCGACATGCTGTTCGTCGGCGCGGAGAATTTGCGCATGCTGCGCCGGCTCGCCACGCTCTACGGCGCGCGGCCAGGCACGCTCTCCCTGCTCAAGCTCGCCCGCATGGTGGTCACCCATATCGTGCTGACCGGCGGCATCGCGCTCGGCGACGACGTGATCCAGCAGGTGATCGGGCACGGGCTTACCGCCAAGCTCTCTGCACGGCTCGGCGAAGGCATCTTCAACGGCGCACTCACGACGCGGATCGGCATCGCCGCGATCGATGTGTGCCGGCCGCTTCCTTATATCGAGAGCCAGAGGCCGCGCTTCCGCGAGCTCGTCGCCGAGGTCGCCGTCGTGCGTTGAAAGCTAGCTCACCAGCCGGCAGCCATCGACGGCGACCTGCTGCGATTGGCCGTCATTGAATTTCAGAGTGACGGTGACCTTGTCGGCGCAAGTGAGGCCGCCGGCGAAGATGCGAAAGCCGGTTTTTCCCTCGCTCGACACTTGCGACTGCGGCATGACTGCGGGCGTATTGAATTCGTAAGCGACCGTGACCAGCCTCCGCTTCACCTCGTCGGGCGCATCAAGCCAGAACTCGAAATGATAAAGCGAGTGGCCCCGCTCCTCGCCCTTGATCTCGGTCGCCTTGGCCTTCACCCAACCCTCGACCGCGCTCGGCTTCGGCAGCGCAATCGGTATTGCGGGCGGGCGCGGCGTTTCCGGCGCGCTCGGCGCGGGCAGCGAAGCCGTGGCGTCAGCGGCCGCAGCGCCGTCGGGCGAAAACCGATAGGGCTCGACCGCATCCCAAGGCAATACTTCCTTCCCGCCTGAGTTCGCGGCAAACGCCTTAGGCGCGTCCGGATTAGCCTCGTCTGCTTTGGGCTTCTCGCTCACCCAAGGCTTCAGGGGAATATCGGCAAGCCCATCGAGGCGCGGCTCGGCGGCCGGATCGGGAGGAGTAGATGCAGGTTTTGCCGGTTCTTCGGCAGGCGTTGGCTTTTCCGGCTCGGCCGGCACGGGCACCTTGGCCATGAAGCTCTCGCCGCCAGCAAACGCCGCGACGTTCGGCATAGTCTGACTGTCGCCGCCCTTATCCGCGAAGCGGACGAGGAGCACGCCAGGAATTCCGATCGCCCCCGCGCCGAACACGAGGACCGCTTCGAACGCGGCCAAGCCCGCAACCAACGCAATACTGATAGTGCGGGCGCCACGCCGGTTGCCAAAGGCACGCATGGTACGACCCGCAAAACGCCGCAATAGCCGCGCGGAGAGATTCCGCGCGTGCCCTAGTGTAGCGATATCGGCCGCCAAGGGAAGGGCCACGTCGACCCAGCCCTACCGACCAAAGACAAGGCCCGGTGGATAATGGGGATAAGCCTCGCGCGCCCTGATGCGCCGGACCGGCCCTCATGTATGCTCTGAGTGTGAGCGGAACGGTTGTGGAAGGCGCCGACGGAGAAATCCGGCGGCTCCGGGAAGCAAACGGGAAGTTCACGGGGCAAGGCAAGCCCGCGGTCGCTCATTGCCATGGGCGGCTAAAGGCGGAGGGGTGAGTAAGCGCAACGTGCCACGGTCTGGCGGCTTCGCCGCAATACCGTGAGGTGGAGTCGACAGGGCACGGCGCGCCGCAAGTCCCACCGCTATTTGGCTTCAACCCGGCCAGGGCGGGAGCCACGTCGTAGCAACGCGACGTGAAATAAGGACCGTGGTCGGATCACGCCGCCGCTTCATGGGCAACCATGAGGCCGAGCGCGTGATCAAAGAGACCGAAAGGTCTCTCGCGGTTGCCGGACTGATCGTCCCGAACGGGCGTGAGGCTCGACATTCGCACAGGGAGGCGGGGCCCCAAAGCTCCGCCTTTCCTGTTTTTGGCGCCCCGCTTCGGCCCTGCTCTCGCCTCTTTACCGCATCTGCGCCACCGCTAAGATCGCCCCGCTATGCGAGGGACGATCCAAAGACGCGCCGCCTACGCTGCTCTTGCCGTCGCCGCTACGTTGCTCGCGGGCGTGCTTCCGGCCTGTAGCACTGTCGATTCCTTGACGAGCAAGGATCCCGAGGCGGCAGCCCGCAACGTCGCGTTGGACGATCCTCTGGCGAGGCCCACACAAGTCGCATGGACCTCAGCGCGAGCCAGCCATTGCGGTTTCATCTTCGATCCCGCTCAGCTCAGAGCGAACTACATGGCGGCAGAGATGCAAGCCGGCAACCCGCCGGAGCAGATGGAGAAGATCGAGCGCGCTTACGACTACACGCTCCAATCGGTGACGGCGACCATCAGGGATGACTTGCGCTATTGCAGCCAGGAGCGGACGGCGGCGATCAGGAAAGACCTCAATCGCTACCTTGCCGGAGACTACACGCCCTCGGCGCGCATGGCCCGCTAGCGCTTCGGCTTGGGCTTGGGAAGCGGCGGCGGCAGCGGCGAATAGGCCGGCGCCGCTTTAGCCGGTGCAGTCGTCTCGACCCTGATCGCGTTGGCGAGCTTCATTAGCGACGCCTCATCGCCCTCGCCCGTGAGGAGATAGGCGATGTCCGCTTGCGACCACGCCACGCTGCCAAGCGCGCCGTAACGCTTGAACGCCGGCGCGGCAGCCCCCTCGCCCTTCCTCGCATAGAGCGCGAGCGGCGCGCCGCTCGAGCCGAGATAAAGAAGCTGCGCCAGAGGCTCATTGCCGGAGCGCAGGAGCTGCGCCCGCATGAAACGCAATCCTTGGCCGGAGAGGTCAGGCACCGCAAGATTGGGACCGATGGCTTGCGCGAGCTGGAAGGCGACGAGGTCGCGATTGCCTTGACTCTCGAGACCCACTTCCACACTCGCGCGGCTCAGCAAGGCGTGCGCGCGGGCGGCGTCCTCCTGCCAACTCGGCGGGATGCTGCCGACATAGTCCGGATCGGCGGCGCCAGACGATTGCAGAGAGAATTCGGGAGCGGTGAGAGGCCAGCCAAAGCCCGCAAGCATCATGACGAACGCCGCGACCAACCCGGCCGAGGCGAGGCTGACTTTGGCGAGCGTCGACCAGGCGATGAAGAGACCGGGGGGATGCGGCGCGGGCCTGGCCGTGGCATCTGCTTCTTCGCCGGCAAGGATTGCGTCGAAGGCCGCTTCGAGCTGGCTGTGAGCGTGCTTCAAAGCCGTGACGCGCTTGGCGATGACATCGTCTTGCTCGAGCACCTTCTCGACGGCCTGCGTCTGCTTGCGCGCGAGTTGTCCGTCGACATAGGCCACCAGCAGTTCGTCGCTGAGTTCCGTCATGAGACAATCTCTGGGTAGAGTGTTTCGACGCTGGCGCTGGCGGGGCCAAGCTCGCGCGCGCTCAAGCGATCGGCGAGACTGGCGCTGACGCGCACCAGCCGCGCGCCGATCGTATCGGCCGGCACGTCGAGCACGCGGCCGGCGTCGATATGGTCAAAGCGCTCGGCATAGACCAGCAGCAAGGTCAGGCGTTGCTGCGGCGGCAGGTTGCGCAGGAAGCTCGTGGTGAAATGATCCAAGGGCGCGCCATCCTCCTGGTGGAAGAGCTGCGCGAAGCTCGCATCGTCGGCCTTGGCCTGACCCATCGGATCGGCATGGCGGCGCAGGTCGGCGAGCCAAAGCTGGTAGATCTCGGCGAAGGCCCAGCGATCGAGCGCGGTCCCGCGCTGATAACGATGCTGCTCGGCAAGCATGAGCTGAAGCGCCCGGCGCAGCAACGCCGTACCTTCTTTGCGTCCGCCTACGAGAAGATCGGCAAACCGTTTCAGCCGCGGCAGCATCGCAATGAGGCCGGGTCTGATGGAATCGTGGAATTCCTCTGCCTGCACTGAAATTGTCCCCCCGCCGCTTGGGTGAGTGCTGGCTGCGCCGGGAACACCCCTCGCAAATCAAGAGGATAGCATATTTGGCCGAGGCTCAGGCCCGCGGACCGCTGTGAACTGCGACAAAAAGCGCTTGCGTCCTGCCGCAAGCTGCCCAATCCTTGCGCAAAAGCGGGGATAGTGCCCAATGTCGGTCGTGCCCCACCGCTCCGATAAGCCGGAGTTGCAGGCCGCTCCACCGGCGCGCCAGCGTGCGATCAATATTGCCGCGAGCATGGCCGAGCGGATCGCCAAGCTTGCCGACAAGACTGCGACCCAGACCAAGAGCGCGACAACGACGGCGGTCGAGGCCAGCAAGACCGGGCTCGCGCGAGCGGCCGAGATCGGACGTGACAGCGTGCTGCCCGAGATCGAGCGAACCGGCAGCAAGCTCAAGGAACGCACCCGCCCCGAGCGGTTGAAGCAGGACTACAAGAATTATCTATTCTGGCTGCACGAAGGCGTGCTCGATCCGCCGATCGAGACATTGTTCTTCAAACCGACAAAAGATCCGGTGCCGCTTGCCGGGCTGACCATTCGCGGCAGCAATCGCGAGCACGGTCACGACTACCGGCCGACGCCCTGCGCTCTGTTCGACTGGACCGTCGGCGCCATCAATTACGATTTGTCGCGGCTCACTTTCGTCGATTACGGCGCGGGCAAGGGACGCGTGCTGCTGCTCGCCTCACAGCATCCCTTCCATGCCGTCGGCGGCATCGAGTTCGCCGAGGAGCTGCATGACGACGCGATCATGAACATCGCGCAATTCCCGCGCAGCCGCATGAAATGCCGCAATGTGGAATGCGTTCTGGACGACGCGAGCCAGGTGGGCCCACTCGGCGGCGAGGCGGTACACTATTTCTTCAACCCGTTCTCGCGCGAGGTGTTCGCCGAGGTCCTGCATAACATCGTCGTGTCGTATCGGCAGCGCCCGCGGCGGCTCTATCTCATTCTCGTCGAGCCAGTGGCGACCGACCTGATCGACAATAGCGGCGTGTTCCAACGGCTCGAGCTTCCGCTGATCGAGCGCGGCAAGGTGCGGCTGCTGAGCCCCTACGAGGTCGCGATTTACCGCTCGTTGGCCTGAGCCCGCGAGCCGCGCGCGGCTTACTTCACGCCGAGCTTCTTCTGCAAATTCGACGACGACGTGGTGTATTGGAAGATCAGCTTCTTGTCGGGATAGACGTATTTGTGCGCCTGCTGCGCCATCAGCGCCGCCTCGTGGAAGCCCGACAGAATGAGCTTCAGCTTGCCCGGATAGGTGTTGATGTCGCCGACGGCAAAGATGCCCTGTTCGCTGGTCTCGAATTTCGCCGTGTCGACGGGGATCAGATTCTCTTCGAGATTGAGGCCCCAATCGGCGACCGGACCGAGCTTCATGGTGAGGCCGAAAAAGGGCAGCATGACCTCGGCAGGCTGCTCGAAGGTCGCGCCGTCGGCGCCCTTCACCGTCACCGAACGGAGCTTGCCGCCCTCCCCGTGCAGTTCTGTAACCTGACCGAGCTTGAAGCTGACGTCGCCCTGCTCGACGAGAGCGAGCATCTTCTGCACCGAGGCGGGCGCCGCGCGGAACTCGGAGCGCCGATGCAAGAGCGTCAGCGACTTGGCGACCGGCTGCAAGTTCAGGGTCCAATCCAGCGCACTATCGCCCCCGCCTACGATAAGCACGTCGCGGCCCCTGAAATGATCCATCTTGCGCACCGAGTAGAAGACCGAAGTGCCTTCATATTGCTCAATGCCGGGAAGCGGCGGGCGCTTCGGCGTGAAGGATCCGCCGCCGGCGGCAATCACCACTACCTTGGCTTCAAGCACGGTATCGGCGTCGGTTTTAAGCCTGAAGCCGCCGTCTATGCGCTCGAGACTCTCAACCCGCTGGTTGAAGTGGAAGGTGGCTCCGAACGGCTTGATCTGGTCCATGAGCTTGTCGGTCAGCTCCTGGCCGGTGACGATGGTCAGCCCCGGAATGTCGTAGATCGGCTTCTCGGGATAAAGCTCGGTGCATTGGCCCCCGGCCCGATCGAGAATGTCGATGACATGGCATTTGATGTCGACCAGGCCGAGCTCGAACACGGCGAAGAGGCCGACGGGGCCAGCGCCGACAATGACTGCATCCGTCTTGATAACTTCGGACATGGGTGTCTCAGAATTGCTTGTCTGGAATGCGGACCACGAGGCCATCGAGCGCCTCGGTCACTTTGATCTGGCAGGAGAGCCGGCTTGACGGCCTGATGTCGAACGCGAAATCGAGCATGTCCTCCTCCATCTGCTCCGGGCTCCCGGTGGTCTCGCGCCAAGCGTCATCGACATAGACATGGCACGTCGCGCAAGCGCAGGCGCCGCCACATTCGGCGGCGATGCCGGGGATCGAATTCTTCACCGCGGCTTCCATCACCGTCATGCCGGGCTCCGCCTCGACAACGCGCTCCGTCCCGTCGTTCTGAATAAAGGTGATCCTGGCCATGACATTGGCGGGCTTCGATAGGTTGTTCCGATCTTGGGGACCGGGCAGCGGGAGATGCTCGCGCCCGACGAAAGGAGGCGCGAGAAGGGGTGCCCGCTCGCGGCCCGTGCTCTATAGGGCAATTGTCGGTGAGACTCCAGTGCCTTCGAGGGGCACGTTATTGCGGAGTTCGGCCGCTTCAGCGATCCTCGAGCAGCGTGCCGATATAGCTCTCCGCCTCGCGCACCGAAGACTCGATCTCGCGCAGGCGAACCGCCCTCGCCTCGGATGACGCCTCGCTCGACAGCGCCTCGGCATTTGCGGCAGCGGCGGCGGTGCGCCAGGCGCCGATCGCCGTTGCCGAACCTTTGAGCGAATGGGCGGCGTCCTTCCAGTCCTTGTCGGACCGGGCCGTATGGAGCCGCTCGATATAGATCGAGGATTGGCTACAGAAGAGCACCAGAACTTCGCGCTCGAGGGCGCGCTCGCCCAGCGTGTAACGCGAAAGATGCACAAGATCGACCGGCCTTGAAGAGGTCTTACGCCCCTCCTCCGCGTGCGGATCATCATTCCAAACCGCCAATTCGCTGGTCATGAGGCCTATTCTCCCCTCGTTTTTCCCAGGTCTCACTGCTCACTAGCAGAATTCTCAGGACGCTTTTTGGGCGAGGCCGCGCGGCGATTATGTGACGGCTTGGCGCGGGTGACCCCTGTTACCTTCTTGCAACCAATGCTCTACCTCTTAGCCAATTCGCGCCCGTAAGACACCAGAATCCATAAGCAATATTAAAGCCTTAGAGCGCGTCAACCATAACCGCCGATTAAACTTTTTTTAGCCCTAAAAATTCGTTAACGATTACAGGACAGGGGGAAATGCGTCGGGAGCCCTTCCGGGTCGTCTTTTGTCCGGATTCCAGGGCCGTTTCATCATGACGCTCCGCGCCGCTGCTGGTGGGTCTCGAGTAGCAAGGCGCGCAAATTCTCTCATGAGTTTTCGTCGGTTGCGAGGAACGCGTGATGGCGCAAGAGCAAGCGAAGTCTGGAAGCGCGGCAGCGGGGGCTAAGGAACAAAAGCCTCTTGATGCGATGACCCGGACCCGAGACGAAAAGTCCGGCGAGGGACTTGAGCGGGGCCCCGAACTCCCAAAGCGAACCTCCCTAGCGGAACGGCTCAAGGCCGAGCAGCGGAAGCGCGAGGGGATCGTCGAGCCGAAACGCGATGAGCCGCCGAAGGCCACGAAGGCGCCTGAGGAGACGAGTGCCCCGAAACCTCCATTGGAATTCGCCGAGGCTCCCGGTCCGAGCGCCGCTCCCACGCCGCCACGTCAATTCGTGCGCACCAAGCGCCCCGCAGGCCCTCCCCCGCAGCGCCGCCTCGCCACGCCGGCCAATGACGATGTTCCCTCGATCGGCGGGTTGATCTTCGCGCTTCAGCAAAGACCCTCGCGCACGCCCTTTCTGATCGCCCTTGCCGCTTCGGCAGTCTGGTTCATCGTCGGCGGCTTTTTCGCCTTCGGCTTGATTTCGACCCAAGTTGCCTCCAACGGAATGTCCGGCCTGCTCGGCAGCGCCTCCGCGCTCACCGCCGCCGTCGCCATTCTCGTGCCGATCGTGATCTTCTGGTTCCTGGCGCTGCTCGTCTGGCGCGCGCAGGAGCTTCGCCTCATGGCCTCGGCCATGACGGAGGTCGCGGTCAGGCTCGCCGAGCCCGACAGGCTTGCCGAGCAGTCGGTCGCCTCGGTCGGGCAGACCATCCGGCGCCAGGTCGCCGCCATGAACGACGCCATCTCCCGCGCCATCGGCCGGGCGAGCGAGCTCGAAGCAATGGTGCATAGCGAGGTCGCCGCGCTCGAGCGCTCCTATGGCGAGAACGAGATTCGCGTGCGCGGCCTGATCAGCGAGCTCGCCACCGAGCGCGAGGCGCTCGCCAATAACAGCGCGCGGGTCAGCGAAGCCTTGAAGGGCGTCGGCCAGCAAGTCGCCCGCGACATCGCGACCGCATCGAGCTCGATCGACAAGAAGCTCTCCGAGCGCGGTATTCAGCTGACCGAGCTCCTCGTCGCTCGCTCGAGCGAAGCCGCCGAGCAGGTGCATAAGGCGCAGAACCGCGTCGCCGAAGCCGTGCCCGGCTTGCTCGAGCGCCTCAGCAAGGAGCAAGGCCGCTTGTCGCAGGTGATCGAGGGGGCAACGCAGAACCTCGCCGCGCTGGAGAGCGTGGTGGTGCAGCGGACCACCGTTCTCGACAAGACCATGAAGGAGCGCACCGAGGCGCTACAGTCCACGCTCGCGACCCGCATCAAGGGGCTCGAGACGTCTGTCGCTCAAGGCGCGATCCTGCTCGACAAGACGTTGAAGGACCGCACCGATGCCTTCACTGCGTCGATCGGCCAGAGCGCCGACGCGCTCAACACCACCTTGAAAGAGCGCACCGAGGGCTTCACCTCCCTCCTCTCTCAGGGCGCCGTCCTGATGGACAACACCCTGAAGCAGCGGACCGAGACGCTGACGGCGACGATCGGCCAGAGGCGCCGCGTCGCTCGACAGCACGCTGAAGGAGCGGACCGAGGCGCTGACCGCGACGATCGGCGAGGGCGCCGCGTTGTTCGACAACACGCTGAAGCAGCGGACCGAGACGCTGACGGCGTCGATCGGCCAGAGCGCCGACGCGCTCAACACCACGTTGAAAGAGCGCACCGAGGGCTTCACCTCCCTTCATCTGCTCAGGGCGCCGTGCGCTGACTGCGACAACACGCTGAAGCAGCGGACCGATGCGCTTGCCGCGACCATCGGCCAGGGCGCGCAAGCTCTCGACAACACGCTCAAGCAACGCACCGAGGTGTTTGCCGCAACTGTCGGCCAGGGCGCCGGGATTCTCGACAAGACCATGAAGGACCGCACCGAGGCCTTCACCAATCTCGTCTCGCAGGGCGCCGTCGTTCTCGACAAGACGCTGCAAGAGCGCACTAACGCGCTCGCCACCGCGATCGGCCAGGGCGCCGATGCGCTGAACAAGACGCTCGCCGACCGCACCGGCCAGTTCAACGCGGTCATCGATCAGAAAGCAGCGCTGCTGGATCGGGCTCTGGTCGAGCGGGCCGCTGGCTTCGCCGTGGCCGTCGATCAGCGAGCTTCGGCCATGGACAAGTCGTTGCAAGACCGCACGGCCCAGTTCATCGCCGCGATCAATCAGGGCGCCATCGTGCTCGACAAGACGCTCGCCGAACGCGCGGAGAGCTTCACCAACTCGCTGTTCCAGCGCGTGAAGGCGCTCGAGACCGCCATCAGCCAGCAGACCGGGTCCCTCGACAAGACCATGACCGAGCGGGCGCAAGCCGTCATCATCGCTCTTGCCGAGCGGCTGAAAGCGATCGACATGACGTTCAATCAGCGCGCGGTCGAGACCGACAGGATGCTCGGCGAACACGCGCGCGCGACCGCCGAGACCTTCGGCAAGCAGACGGCGCAGCTCAACCAGGTGCTCGCCAACAACTCGGCGATCATGCAGCAGACCGCGAACCAGGTCGGCACGCAGTCGAAGGAAGCCGTCTCGATCCTCACCAGCCAGACGCAGACGCTGCGCGAGGTCTCACGCGGACTGCTCGACCAGATCCACGGGCTCACCCAGCGCTTCGAGAATCAGGGTCAGGCCATCCTCACCGCCGCCAAGGCGCTCGAATTCGTCGAACACCAAGATCAACTCGATCCTGGAAGGCCGCCATCAAGCGATCATCGCGCTGCTGCACACGGTCAACACCAAGGCGCAGGACCTCGACAACATCATGCGCTCCTATGCCGGCATGGTCGAGAACGCGATGGGCAATGCGGAAGCCCGCGCGAAGCAAGTCGGCACGGCGCTGGCGCGCGACACTGCGGGTCAGGCGCAAGCCGCGCTCGCAACAGATCGAGCGCCTGCGCGACGAGGCGCAAGCCCATACCCAGCGCGCGGTCGGCGACCTCAAGTCGAGCTTCGAGACGGTCATCACCCAGATCGGCCGGCAGCTCGAGCAGATGCGCGGCCAGTTCGACAACACCTCGCGCGGCATGCGCGAGACGGCGCAGAAGACGGCGAGCGATCTCGACAGCCTGCGTCAGGAAATGCAGAAGCGGATGGAAGGCCTGCCCGAGCATACCGCTCAGGCGACCGCGGCCATCCGCAAGGCATTGTCGGAGCAGCTCCGCGAGATCGAGGCGATCACCGCGCCCGCTCTGGCGCGGCCGGCGGCTCCGCCGCAGGCCCCGGCCCCAGACCCGTTCCGGCAGGGTGCTGCTCAGCCGCGCCCGCAATCCTTCCAGGCCACGCCGGCTCAGTTCAATGTCGGTCCGCTGCCGCATTTCGATGCGAGGGGACGGCCAGTCGGCTCGCCGGACGGCGATATCAGTCAGGTCGCGGGCGGGCTCGCCAGTCAGCTGAGCAACGCCGCTCATATGCCGCAGCCGCAATATGCTGGCGCGAACCTCGGCATGCGCGGGGCGCCTCCGGCACAACCTCCGGCGCAAGGGGGCGGACAGCTCCGTCTCGACGAGATTGCCCGCGCCATTGACTACCGCACCGCGTCCGACGTGTGGCAGCGCTTCAGGGCCGGTGAGCGCGGCGTGCTCGGCCGGCACATCTACACCGTCGAGGGACAGACAACCTTCGACGAGATGGCTCGCCGCTACGATCGCGAAGCCGATTTCCGCATGACGGTCGACCGCTATATCGCCGATTTCGAGCGGCTGCTTGGCGACGCCGAAGCGTCGGACCCGGACGGGCGCATGTTGCAGAACTACCTGACGTCAGAGTCGGGTCGCGTCTATCTGCTGCTCGCGCATGCGAGCGGACGGCTGCGCTAAACGAGTTTCCAGAGCTAAAGGCTCCCCCAAAGCCTTGGCCCCCGCCCTCCCTTAAGAGGAGGCGGGGGCCACTTAGTTTTTGGCGTCCACTTCCGGAGTTCATGCCCAGCCTTGTGCCGGCATCCACGAATTTCCTCGCAACATGCAAAGGCGGGGATGGCCGGGACAAGCCCGGCCATGACCTCGCAACCAATGAAGCGAAAACACTAAGCGCGGCGGGAGGCGACCCAGGTGGTGGTGTCTTGCAGCACCTCGGTGAAGGCCTGGTTCATTGCGGCGATGGCATCGGTCGGCGAGTTGGTTCTCGCCGGCACGCGCGCGCTGAAGCCCTTGGTCGCCGTCACCTTGCCGGTGCTGGTGTTGACCAGCTTGGCGAAGATCTCGATCTCCGCGTAGGCCTTGCCGCTCGACACGTCGATCTGGAAGGAGCGCAGATCGGTGACGAGAGCGTATTGGCCGACGGTGGAGCTGACCGCCTTGACCGCTCCGGAATTCTGGAAGGTTTCGATCATGCGCGCTTGCACGAGGCGCGGCAGCCGATCGCTCCAGGCAATGCCCTTGTAGTAGGAGACCTGGTCGGCCTGCGGACGCACCATGAGACGGTCGGTCTCGAGCGCATGCACGGCGGTCGGCTCGTAGACCACGAGCTGATAGGGCGCCGGCCGCGGCGTGCTGGAGAACGAGCGGGGTGCAACGAGATCATAGGTGGTCGGCGGCTTCGTGTTTGCCGCCAAGGCGCACCCGACCAGCCCCAGGCACAACAAGCCTGTAGCCAGCGCTGGCGCAGATCGCGACATGTCCGATCGCCCCCTGTTAGGAGACACTCCCTATTGGCCCTCGGGAGTGCGCTATTGTCCCTTTGGAGTGTATTCCGGGACCTGGTTTCCACCAAGCAAAAAACCCTTTGGATCAGCCTCCAGCTTCTCAAGAATTCGGTTCAAAGTGACCGCCGTACGGCGTCCTTCCCGCATGAAGTTGCCGAACTCCTGAAGGCTATCCCGCGCCTGGCGGGTGAGCCCATCCATGTTATCCCCGAGCGAGACTTCGAGCTTGCTCGACAAAGTCTTGAAGGAATTGGCGCCTTCCTTCACATCGGTGATGGCCTGGCCGATATCTTCCTTCTTTTCGGCCAGCATGGTGGTGAATTGCTCGACATTGGCCATCGTCGTGTTGATCGACCTTTCGTTCTGGTCGAGCAGAGCGTTCAGCTTGGAAATGAAGACATTGGCGTTGTTCAGCGCCGCGGACCCCGCTTCGAACACGCCTTGGCCCGAGCCGGGATCGGCGGCAATCACGGGTATCGGGTTTTCGGCCGTGGCGACCAGGAACGGCGAGTCGGGCGAGCCCGGCGTGATCTGCACGCCGCTGCCGCCGGTCAAACCCATCGACTGGATGGTGGCATGCGAATTTTCGCGCACCGGCGTGTCGTCGCGCACGCTGATCAGCACCTGAACCTTGCGTGCGTCCTCAGGATCGAGAGCGAAGGACTGCACCTCGCCAACCCTGATGCCGTTGAAGCCGACGCTCGAACCGGTGGTAAGCCCGGCCACCGAGCTCTCGAAGACGATGTAATAACGCTTCCCGCCGCCGGCGAAATTGCTCATCCAGAAGACGAAGATGAAGGCGAGCGCGAGCACGCCGAGCACAAACCCCCCGATCATCAGGTAGTTGGCTTTGGTTTCCATCAAATCGGTTCCTTAGGACTCGCTACGCTCATCAGGCTGGGATGCGCGGCCGCTCGCCGGGTGTCGCCGCGCGCGCCCGTTCGCCGCAGAAATATTCCTTGATCCACGGGTGATTGGGTTGGCGCTGCAATTCGGTCGGCGAGCCCGTCCGCACGATCTTCTTATCGGCCAGAACGGCCACCCTGTCGCACACCGTGAAGATCGTATCAAGGTCGTGGGTGACCATATACACCGTCAGCCCAAGTGTCTGTTGCAGCTTGCGAATCAGGTGATCGAAATCCGACGCGCCGATCGGGTCGAGACCGGCCGTGGGCTCGTCGAGGAACACGATCTCGGGGTCGAGCGCGAGCGCTCTGGCGAGCCCTGCGCGCTTGCGCATGCCGCCGGAAAGCTCGGAGGGGAATTTGTGTGCGGCGTTGGGGGGCAGTCCGACCATGGCGAGCTTGAGAAAGGCGAGATCATCCATCATCGCCTGCGGCAGCTCGAGATGCTCGCGCATCGGCACCTGGATGTTCTGCAGAACCGTCAGCGAGGAGAACAGCGCGCCGTCTTGAAAGAGGATGCCCCACCGTTTCTCGATTTCGAGGCGATCCTGCGGCGTGAGCGTCTTGGCATTCTGCCCGAACAGGCCGACATCGCCGGCGTCGGGCTTCACCAGCCCGGTGATGACGCGCATCAACACGGACTTGCCCTGACCGGAACCGCCGACAATGGCGAGGATCTCACCGCGATAGACGTCGAGGCTTAGCCCGTCCCAAATCTGATGGCTGCCGAAGCTCTTGGCGAGCCCGCGCACGCGGATCACAACCTCGCGTCCGTTATCGACGATCACACCCCGATCCCCGAGAGAAACATGGCGAAAACGGCATCCAAAATTATCACCAGGAAGATCGCCTTGACCACGGCGCTGGTCACGTGCGTGCCGAGGGATTCGGCGCTGCCTTCGACCTTCAAGCCTTCCAGGCAGCCGACCAGCCCGATGATCACGGCCGCGAATGGCGCCTTGATCATGCCGGCCATGAAATGCTGGAAGTCCACCACATCGCGCAGCTTGTCGAGATAATTCGAGGCGTCGAGGCCGAGCACGGCGAAGGCCATCAGCCCGCCGCCCGCGAGCCCCATCAAATCGCCGATGAAGGTAAGCAGCGGCAGCGCCACGACCAGCGCGAGGATGCGCGGCAGCACCAGCGTGTCCATCGGATCGATGCCGAGCGTGCGCATGGCATCGATCTCCTCGCGCATCTTCATCGAGCCGATCTCGGCCGTGAAGGCCGAGCCGGAGCGGCCCGCCACCATGATTGCGGTCAGCAGGATGCCCACCTCGCGCAGCGCGAGGATGGCGACCATGTTGACGGCGAAGGGTTCGGCGCCGAACGGCTTCAGCTGCACAACGCCCTGTTGCATCACCACGGCGCCGATCAGGAAGCAGATCAGCGCGATGATCGGCACCGCCCTGAAGCCCGCGTGATCGAGGTGATGGATGAAGGAGATGGTGCGGAAGCGCCAGGGTTGGCGGACCATACGCGCGAAGGCGGCGGTGACCTCGCCGAGAAAGGCGGTGAGCTGGACCACGTCGCCCCAAGCGCCGGTCACCGCGCGTGTCATGTCCTCGGTGAATTGGGTTAGCGCGCCGCGCTTCTCGATCTGGGGGCGCTCGCCGCGGCTCCGCTTCTGCACCTCCTCGATCAGGATGCGGAAGCCTTCGGTGGCGCCGGCATAGCGGGTGCGCAAGCCGCTCTTCTCCCAGGCGGCCGCCGTCCGCTGCAACAGCAGCGCGCCGGCCGTATCGATCTCGGCGATGCCGGCAATGTCCATCTCGCCTGTGAAGTCGGGCGTGGGCGGGATCGGCACGCGCAAGCGCTTCAGAGCCGAGTCGAGCTGGGTCGCCTCGGCCACGGTCCAGGCGCCGGTCGCCACCAGGCGGAAGGTGGTGCCCCTGAGCTCGACGCGGAAGCCCGGCGCGCGGGCTTGGGTCGGCAGGACAACCTGATGGTCGCGCTTGAGCATAGAAGGGCTTAGCTTGCTGGAGTTGCCATGCGAGGCGCCGTTGGGAAGTCCTCTGTTTTTGAACGAAAATCCAGGAGAAAGAAAGGCGTTATGGCGGGCCTCGGGGATGAGCGTGGGGACGAGCTTGAGACTCCTGCGCCCCGCAGCGGCTTTGATCTTGAAGTCGCCGTCGAGCGCTGGCCGATCAGAGGCGGCTTTACCATCTCGCGGGGTTCAAAGCACGAGGCCGTCGTGGTGGTCGCATCGGTCAGCGACGGCCCCCACAAGGGGCGCGGCGAATGCGTGCCTTATGCGCGCTATGGCGAGAGCGTCGAGGGTGTGGTTGCCGCCATCGAGGCCCGCGCTCACGCTATTGCTAGCGGGTTGAGCCGGGCCGAGCTCGCTTCCTTGCTGCCTGCGGGCGCCGCGCGCAATGCGCTCGATTGTGCCTTATGGGATCTCGAGGCCAAGCGGTGTGGCCGGAGCGCCGCGACGCTTGCGGGGATCGGCACCCTCCAGCCTGTGCTCACCGCCTTCACCCTCTCGCTGGCATCGCCGGAGGCGATGGCGGAGAAGGCGCGCGAGGTGAGCGCTGCGCATTCCTTGCTCAAGCTCAAATTGGGCGGCGACAGCGACAAAGACCGGCTCGCCGCGGTGCGCGCGGCAGTTCCCCAGGCGAGGCTTATCGTCGATGCCAACGAGGCCTGGCAACCCAATGATGTCGAATCGCTACTTGCCGCCGCCGCCTCGGCACGCGTGGAGCTCGTCGAGCAACCCCTTCCCGCCGGCAGCGACGAGCTCTTGCAGCACGTCGAGAGACCCGTTCCGGTCTGCGCCGACGAGTCGGTGCATGACAGCGCCTCACTCGCGGCGCTCGCCGAGCGCTACGATGCGGTGAATATCAAGCTCGACAAGACGGGCGGCTTGACCGAGGCGCTGTTGCTAGCCTCGGAGGCCCGCGCGCTCGGCTTGAAGATCATGGTCGGCAGCATGGTCGCGACCTCGCTGGCGATGGCCCCTGCCCTGCTCGTCGCGCAAAATGCCGACTGGGTCGATCTCGACGGGCCGCTTCTGCTCGTTCGCGATCGCGCGCCAGGGCTCACTTACGAGGCCGGCATGGTCTTCCCGCCGCCGCCTGCGCTTTGGGGCTGAGCGCCACATCGGTGCCGGCAACCCAATAACTTAGCTCTAGGCGTTAAAGCGAGAAGCCCTTCGGGGCAACATATGGGGCAACGTTGTGCAAATTTCGTTGCCTCAATCCAGACCGCTTCCCGTTGGTGAACTCGACGTCTGCGATGTCGCTGCTTTATGAGATGAATCATCGCCAAGCGCGCCAACCGGGATAGAGCCACTTCCCACCGGGATTAGTACGGAACTTGCTTCCGTAACCACGATAAACGTACTTGCCACCGGGATCCGTCAAAGTTCAGCGAAGAAGGCGGGACGTCTTCGACGCCGGGGTTAGTGATGGCGCTGCCGGCGGACGGCTGGTAGCGGAAAGAACAAGGCAGCCGCTACTGCGCCAATAAAAGAGTACTTGAGGAGCATTGGACGCCTATCTAAGAAGGGCTCGCAGATCTTCTTCCGACAGCCGCACCCACTGATCACCCTCGTGTGGCACCCATAATTCGGAGGCGCGGTGGTCGTCCGCTATGGTCAGAAGCCGACGTGTGGATTCTTCATCGAGATGTCCGCTTAGTGCTAGAAGCAGACTGAGGTATTCCGACGCGAGATCCCAATCTGTAACGCTTTGATCACTCAATAAGTTTATTTGTTCCCTAGAGGGACACGCCCCAAAAAATGCCACGCTAAATGGCTAGAATAACTTCATAAAAGAGGGATTCCGCGAACGGAAGCAGTGCAGGACGCGCTGTCGTCCGTCAGGCGGCTCATTGGCAGACCGGGGGCACAGGTCATGCCGCGTTCCAGCACTGCATTCACGATTGACGCTGGTTCTTGGCCTCACGCCACGCGCAGCGCGGAGCCGCTCTGGCGCTCGTGGTGTAAGTCACCAATTTGGAAGTCGATCAGAAGGCACAGGCTCGCCGAAGAACCGCGGTGCCGGCAGTGTGCAATTGAGGGTCGAACTGTAGCTGCAAGCCACGTCGATCACATCACTCCTCACCTCGGTCAGGGGTTACTCTTTTTCAAATACGAGAATACCCAAAGCCTGTGCGCTCATCACCACAACATGCATAAGCAACAAGAGAAGCGCGGCAATACCACCCACCCACCGGTTCTGCAGTCCAAGGCGGTTTAGCAGCGAGGCACTAGGGGGTCAGTCGGACGACGAAAGACGCCAGACCCAGCCAAAGCCGGATACTAGTAGCAAGCCGACAACCAAGATGAAAGTCCACACACTGACCCCTGTCCAAAGGTCTTCAACCCGCTTGGCCTTAAATCTCTGCAACATCGTCGGCTTAGGAATCCGGGCCAACAAGGATATGAAGCGGCGCTGATCAGCCTCACCATCGACCGCAATCCAGTCGTCTGCGGCGATAAGAAAGGTTGGAAGCGGTTCTGATCGGCCCCGTTGTCAGCTGCAACCCAGTCTTCTGGAGACGGGGTTCGAACCCAAATCCTCCCGTCTGAAAATAAGGTCAGCTCAGGCGCGAGAGGATGTTCAAGGCGAAGGGTGTCCACGTCTGACGTCTCCCCAGCGAACAACGTAGCCCTTTGCCACTAGCCTTTTAAGGCGTTCAAGAACGACATCCTTGGACATAGAATGGACCCAGCCGACAAGTGTCTATCCTAACGGGCACTCCTAGGCGAGCACACTGAGTAACTCTCTTACGAAGAGCCGGGTAAATCGGCACGATTAGGGCTAGTTTGAGGGGTCTCTGTGTCTTCGATCTGCTGCTGGAATCAGCCAAAAACTAGTACCTAGCTAACGGCTGGCTAACCAGGCCCCCTTTTTCGGGGCCTTAATGATATCCCTAGGCCCCCCGAAGTAGAAAAGGGACGTTGACGCACCGCTTCCTGGAGTAGCTAAGTTAGAGGTAGGAGTTACAGCGTAAAGCTCTTCTTCGCAATAGATCTCTCAACATTCTATTCTATTTTCTCTATCCTCAGTTCGCCGTGATCGCCGTGAACCTCGGGATCATTCTCGTTGCGGCGGATGTCGCTTACCGCCGAATGCATGACGACTCATGCGCAGTGCAGTGTCTCTCAGTCAGCGCCGTGTTTTTCTCTCTACTTCTTCCTCTTCTTTCTTCTTTTTCCTATCTCATCCTCACGCCCGGTCGCCAAACCTAGTTAGGGCTTCCCGCTACCGGCGCTTCGATGCTCCGCTGCGTCTGGACTACGTCCACGATCTTTTCACCAGAAAACCAGCGCGGAGCAAATACCAAAAAGAGAGCGATCATCACTGCTACGACAAATCCTATCACTAAGAAAATGTCGGTAGCAGCGCCTTCGCGGAAGTCTCTAGCGATGGGTCTGTTAGGCATGACAAGCCTCCACATCCCCGTCTATGTAAAACCCATCCGAAAGCTTCAGGGTTCCTATGGAGGGGCAATGCCCCGCCTCTTTCCTCCGCCATGGACTGTCGAGCAGATACCTGTCATCTATAAAGTCAAAGACTCCAACTGTCTAGCTCTGTCCTATGTCTATGCTCTCTATACACTTACTACTCTGATGGCTTCGGCAGGCCGTTGGTTTCCCCTGTAGTAACCCCGCTCTGACGTGACCTTCTCTCCGCCATGGGCTTCTTTTGGTATCATATCGGAATGATCGGGGATCCGCTGAACATCGAAGAGGATGGCACCAGCATCGTTGTAACGATGCCCGGCACGGATTTCTCAGTCACGTACCAAAAGCTATCCGGCAATCGCCTACGTATGCTTTCGCAGAGCCGGATCGCCGCTAACACGACCTCGCCCACGATAGCAGACTTTCGAGCCCTGGCGTTTCAGCCGCCGTCCGCAAGGCGCGCGACTCGGTTAGACAGTGTAAGCGCGCAGATGCGAACCACTCGCGCGCTTATCCTTTATTTGCGCTTAGTTCGCTATAGTTGCTCTCAAATATATATTTTTTTTTTTTTTTTTTTTTTTTTTTTTTTTTTTTTTTTTTTTAGCTTCATCTTTGCCTTTTTCAACCAGCCCTCTTTTTTTTTTGAGGCAAGCAGTGGCGGCTACCACGCCATGAGCACATCTATGCCCTCAGCGAAGGAAGCGTCAGCCCGAGCCCAGTACGCCAGCATGAGCAGCCGCGCATTTTTTTTTTTAAAAAAAAAATTTTTTTTTTTTTTTTTTTTTAAAAAAAAAAAAAAAAAAAAAAAAAAAAAAAAAAAAAAAAAAAAAAAAAAAAAAAAAAAAAAAAAAAAAAAAAAAAAAAAAAAAAAAAAAAAAAAAATTTTTTTTTTTTTTTTTTTTTTTTTTTTTTTTTTTTTTTTTTTTTTTTTTTTTTTTTTTTTTTTTTTTTTTTTTTTTTTTTTTTTTTTTTTTTTTTTTTTTTTTTTTTTTTTTTTTTTTTTTTTTTTTTTTTTTTTTTTTTTTTTTTTTTTTTTTTTTTTTTTTTTTTTTTTTTTTTTTTTTTTTTTTTTTTTTTTTTTTTTTTTTTTTTTTTTTTTTTTTTTTTTTTTTTTTTTTTTTTTTTTTTTTTTTTTTTTTTTTTTTTTTTTTTTTTTTTTTTTTTTTTTTTTTTTTTTTTTTTTTTTTTTTTTTTTTTTTTTTTTTTTTTTTTTTTTTTTTTTTTTTTTTTTTTTTTTTTTTTTTTTTTTTTTCCGATGAACGCCAACGCGACGGCTTTTTTTTTTTTTTTTTTTTTTTTTTTTTTTTTTTTTCCGGCCGCAATCGGCAATGACACAACTCTGTTTAGTACACCCGCGAACAACGCAACCTCGGCGACTTTTTGACGCCCTTATTCCGACCACAGCGCGCCGATGGTGCTTCGTCGGTGTATATAGATCCTTTCTTGCGTCCGCCAAGCAGCGTTTTTTTTTTTTTTTTTTTTTTTTTTTTTTTTTTTTTTTTTTTTTTTTTTTTTTTTTTTTTTTTTTTTTTTTTTTTTTTTTTTTTTTTTTTTTTTTTTTTTTTTTTTTTTTTTTTTTTTTTTTTATTACAGCTATAAGTCATTTTTTTTTTTTTTTTTTTTTTTTTTTTTTTTTTTTTTTTTTTTTTTTTTTTTTTTTTTTTTTTTTTTTTTTTTTTTTTTTTTTTTTTTTTTTTTTTTTTTTTTTTTTTTTTTTTTCTCCATTTTTAGCTTTTTTTTCATTTTTTATAAGCTCTCGCCGGTCGCTTTTTTTAAGTTTATCTCTGTACAGCGGTCTCGCTTTTTTTTTTTTTTTTTTTTTTTTTTTTTTTTTTTTTTTTTTTTTTTTTTTTTTTTTTTTTTTTTTTTTTTTTTTTTTTTTTTTTTTTTTTTTTTTTTTTTTTTTTTTTTTTTTTTTTTTTTTTTTTTTTATATAAATATAATTTTATCGTTTTTTATATCTAGATTACGCTATATCTCTTTTTTTAACACCTAACTCAATCATGCATTAAGCGATGTGTGAAGCCGAAGCTGGCTAAGTAGAGCGCATGGCCGCTTCCACGAAGTCTCGCGCGAGTGGCAGCGCGGTCAAATAAATAAAAAAAAAAAAAAAAAAAAAAAAAAAAAAAAAAAAAAAAAAAAAAAAAAAAAAAAAAAAAAAAAAAAAAAAAAAAAAAAAAAAAAAAAAAAAAAAAAAAAAAAAAAAAAAAAAAAAAAAAAAAAAAAAAAAAAAAAAAAAAAAAAAAAAAAAAAAAAAAAAAAAAAAAAAAAAAAAAAAAAAAAAAAAAAAAAAAAAAAAAAAAAAAAAAAAAAAAAGATACTACTATTCAGAAATCCATGACGCCCAGCGCATGGTAAACCGCGCCCTAGACCTTCAGTATCATGCAGCCAGTGCTCCGCTTGCCAAGCATCGCCGGCAAGCTGGCCAGCTCGACGCCATGAACGCCATCCCAGCGCAGTCATCAATATATAGAAGGCCGCGCAGCCCCGCTACCGATATAGAATTTCGCTTTCAACATCTAGCCTTATGACGGTTTTTTTTCATAAGCCTCGCCGTTTAGCTTCGAAGATTTTTCCTTTGTTACAGCGGTTTCCGCTTTAAGGATGGTTTTTTTGACGACCGAAGCACATAGAGACCTTTTTTTTAAAAAAAAAAAAAAAAAAAAAAAAAAAAAAAAAAAAAAAAAAAAAAAAAAAAAAAAAAAAAAAAAAAAAAAAAAAAAAAAAAAAAAAAAAAAAAAAAAAAAAAAAAAAAAAAAAAAAAAAAAAAAAAAAAAAAAAAAAAAAAAAAAAAAAAAAAAAAAAAAAAAAAAAAAAAAAAAAAAAAAAAAAAAAAAAAAAAAAAAAAAAAAAAAAAAAAAAAAAAAAAAAAAAAAAAAAAAAAAAATTTTTTTTTTTTTTTTTTTTTTTTTTTTTTTTTTATATTTCAGAAACAGGAGAAAGAGCGGCGCTTTTTTTTATGCGGAACAGATCGACCGCATCTTTCAGTTTCTTTTTTTTTATAATATAAACAGCATGAGATTAAAAAAAAAAAAAAAAAAATTTTTTTTTTTTTTTTTTTTTTTTTTTTTTTTTTTTTTTTTTTTTTTTTTTTTTTTTTTTTTTTTTTTTTTTAAAAAAAAAAAAAAAAAAATGCTTGACTGACAGCCCGCGCAGAAGTGCGCTGCGCGTCCTTTTTTCCTTTCCCGCCGCCGCCTCGTTGTCAGCTCTTTTCCGCGGCAAAAAATGATGCAATTTTCGCCGAGGATCATTAGCGCCGTTTTAAAAAAAAAAAAAAAAAAAAAAAAAAAAAAAAAAAAAAAAAAAAAAAAAAAAAAAAAAAAAAAAAAAAAAAAAAAAAAAAAAAAAAAAAAAAAAAAAAAAAAAAAAAAAAAAAAAAAAAAAAAAAAAAAAAAAAAAAAAAAAAAAAAAAAAAAAAAAAAAAAAAAAAAAAAAAAAAAAAAAAAAAAAAAAAAAAAAAAAAAAAAAAAAAAAAAAAAAAAAAAAAAAAAAAAAAAAAAAAAAAAAAAAAAAAAAAAAAAAAAAAAAAAAAAAAAAAAAAAAAAAAAAAAAAAAAAAAAAAAAAAAAAAAAAAAAAAAAAAAAAAAAAAAAAAAAAAAAAAAAAAAAAAAAAAAAAAAAAAAAAAAAAAAAAAAAAAAAAAAAAAAAAAAAAAAAAAAAAAAAAAAAAAAAAAAAAAAAAAAAAAAAAAAAAAAAAAAAAAAAAAAAAAAAAAAAAAAAAAAAAAAAAAAAAAAAATATAAAATAACCTATAGAATTCCAAGCCAACTACAACCGCTAAGCATTACTGAGACCGCGAGAAGCTTCCTAAATAAACCCTCCCACAGCGCCTTAAACCCTATCTGTATGTAGTAGCATAAGCTTCCTAAAGCAGTTTTTCCTCAACGTAAATCATACCTTGCCTTGCTGTTTGTGCTCAGTGCGGTTCAAATGGTACGGCATGGGTCATGAAATGGATGGCGTCTTGCTGAGATGGGCCGCTGCCGATAAATACCCGCACCTGTTTCTCATCAGATACCAACTAGATGTCCACGCCAGCAAACATCACTCTCGCCAAAATACAGCTCATGGTCATGCACGTGTCTGCTCAGCTGAGGACGCAGCTTCACCGACTTTTTTTTTTTTTTTTTTTTTTTTTTTTTTTTTTTTTTTTTTTTTTTTTTTTTTTTTTAGCGCCGTGGCATTAGCAGTGGCGGTGTCGATCGCTCATGAACGCTTTTCCAGCGTCAAGGTTCGCCCCTGAGCCCTTCTTGCCCGCATCGAGTCAATAGCGGCATCACCACTTTTTTAAAAAAAAAAAAAAAAAAAAAAAAAAAAAAAAAAAAAAAAAAAAAAAAAAAAAAAAAAAAAAAAAAAAAAAAAAAAAAAAAAAAAAAAAAAAAAAAAAAAAAAAAAAAAAAAAAAAAAAAAAAAAAAAAAAAAAAAAAAAAAAAAAAAAAAAAAAAAAAAAAAAAAAAAAAAAAAAAAAAAAAAAAAAAAAAAAAAAAAAAAAAAAAAAAAAAAAAAAAAAAAAAAAAAAAAAAAAAAAAAAAAAAAAAAAAAAAAAAAAAAAAAAAAAAAAAAAAAAAAAAAAAAAAAAAAAAAAAAAAAAAAAAAAAAAAAAAAAAAAAAAAAAAAAAAAAAAAAAAAAAAAAAAAAAAAAAAAAAAAAAAAAAAAAAAAAAAAAAAAAAAAAAAAAAAAAAAAAAAAAAAAAAAAAAAAAAAAAAAAAAAAAAAAAAAAAAAAAAAAAAAAAAAAAAAAAAAAAAAAAAAAAAAAAAAAAAAAAAAAAAAAAAAAAAAAAAAAAAAAAAAAAAAAAAAAAATTTTTTTTTTTTTTTTTATATATTATATCAGCCGTCGCCGCGCCGCAATAGGCAATGACACGACCTGAGACCGCTGAACAACGCAACCTCGGCGACGACGCCCACCGACCACAGCGCGCCGATGGCGCCGTCGGGGATCCCTTGCGTCCGCCAATGCAGCGATTTTTTTTTTTTTTTTTTTTTTTTTTTTTTTTTTTTTTTTTTTTTTTTTTTTTTTTTTTTTTTTTTTTTTTTTTTTTTTTTTTTTTTTTTTTTTTTTTTTAAAAAAAAAAAAAAAAAAAAAAAAAAAAAAAAAAAAAAAAAAAAAAAAAAAAAAAAAAAAAAAAAAAAAAAAAAAAAAAAAAAAAAAAAAAAAAAAAAAAAAAAAAAAAAAAAAAAAAAAAAAAAAAAAAAAAAAAAAAAAAAAAAAAAAAAAAAAAAAAAAAAAAAAAAAAAAAAAAAAAAAAAAAAAAAAAAAAAAAAAAAAAAAAAAAAAAAAAAAAAAAAAAAAAAAAAAAAAAAAAATTTTTTTTTTTTTTTTTTTAATTCTCCAGCACAGCCGACTTATCTTGCGCCAAAAGGAGCCTCGGCCGATCCGCCCGATGACGGCGCTGAGCCGTGGAAGCCACGGCTTACTCCCTGTGAGGCGCTCATTGGAATACCGAGCATAACGCGCTGGTGCGTTGAGTGAAGGCGTTGTCGCTTGATGGAGAGTCTAACCACCAACACGAAAGGACACAGGATGTGGGCACTGGTGATTTTCACTATAGCAACGACTGGCGCATCTGCGAGCACCGTTACATCGCTACAATTCGCCACGCAACATCTTTGCCTCATCGCAGAACGGCAACTCGAGTCTCTAACGGAGCCGTAGTTGCGGAAGGCCTCGTTAGGTATGCGTGGTTGGGACATGCGTTCAGATTATCGAGGAGTCGAAGCGAGGAGTCGAAAAAGAAATAGCCTGGAAGGCAGATTGTCCTTTTTCTGTAGTATTCCGAACTGAAACCCCACACCTATTGGCAGAAATACCAACCACCATTAGCGGCCTGAAAATAGCCCGTATTCGGATTGAACGACGGGCCGTAAATCCTTCGACAGTAACTGTACCATCCCGGCTCCATGTTGCGCACATAACGCCGAAGCTGTAATAGAAGTGCGCGTGGCTTAGCGTACGACATAGACCTCCGTCGCCGCGAGCGCACTGCCGACTATCGCACCCACTCCGAAGCCAAGTAGCCCTGCGCCTACGGCGTTACCATGGCCGGCTTTAACATCAGTGAGTAGTGTGCCATGCCCATCACGGCCGTGACGGCCAGAGCGGCAAGAATTACTCTTTTCATTTTTGCCCCGTCCTTCTCATGGCCGCTTAGCTGGCCGCTAATTCGGCCTGACTCTCAGACATAAATCGAGCGTTAAGCGGTTCGTTATCGCTTCGAGGCCGTGCTTGTGGACATGGCTTCGAAATATTGAGGAAATGCTGCGGCCCTCGGGCTGCGGCCTCGACCTCGTCCCCTGGTCGGGTCCGCCACCCCTTTTCATCACGGAGGAGTATGGATGCATTGGAGATTGCGAAATCGCGCCTGCGTACATTGCGGAGACAAGTTCGCACCCGCTAGGGAGGCGCAAGCGTATTGCAAGAAAAGATGCGCCAACGCGGCAACCAAAATGCGAATGCGTCAGAGAAGTGGTGACACAGCGCCGCCCCCTACCCAGCCACCTAGAAGTGTGACACGCCCACCACGAGCATCCTAACGCTTAGCACCCTTGAGACTCGCACAGCAGAGAAACAGGTGCGAGTTAACCAGCCTGAGAACTCACCAGAGGATGGCTGAGTGCATAACTGTGCGGCAATAGTGAGTCCCCCGAATAGCGGCCCAGCGCCGGAGAGGCTGACGGGCCTTCATCGGGCCCGTTGGGTTAGCGCTTTTGTTACTAGAGTGCCCTATAAGCGCGACCTTGCCAATTAGTAGCGGAAGTAGCGTCGCGTGTAGGGCCTCCCTTTGGGGCCTTTTGCTTATCAGAAGAGCGGCGCGCGCATGAACAGATCGACCGCATTTCTCTTTCAGTTTCAGCTACTCTACCGCGCAGCGCTGAAGGCTTCCCCACATGAAACTCTTCTCCCCACAGCGTCCAGAAATCTCTTGCTTGCTTCTAGCTCTCGCGCAAGACAACTCCAGGTTTGGGCCAAGCTCATGAAATTGTCCCTGACGAGGGGCGATGTCGCAGCCGCTGCGTGCTCTAAGCAGCACCTAGCGTGCTCTCGGCACTCTTTTGGATTTCCGGGCATGTGACGCTCCTTCTAGCACTCGCTCGCATCTGTCTAATCGATTCCAAAAGCACGATTAATCGTCAAGCGCAAAATCGGTACGCTTCCGAACCGATTTTTTTCGGAACAACCCTGAGACCCAATCTATCTTCCCTATTTGTGCCGTCTTAGCGCCCGGTTTTCGGACGCTTAAAACTCTGTGCGTTCGCGCCCTGAGGGAGAAGCCCCATGACGCGCATCGACTTATTGGAAGCCGCCTCCGTGAAGCTGGCGGAGGCCGTGCTCCTGCTCACCAAGGCAGGCGAGCAGCACTTAGCTATAAGTGCTGGGGAATTAGCGAGATTGTGAGTTCCGCGCAAGCGCGGCATCGTCCCCTAGTCGTGATGCATCCGCCGAGATGCGATATTAGCTGCAAGGAGAGTGGTCACGACGTTCGCAGCGATTACAGCCATAACCACTGCCTAATACACGAGCAGCATCTTATTCCCTCGAATCACACCCTATGCGCGCGGCTTGCTTGCACGAGATCCTCGCAGAGACGTTCAGGCGTAAGAGTTCGCGGCTAGCGCTGTACATCGTCAAGCCAACTCGCTCCTCTTCGGCAGAAGGCCCGCGATCTAGCCGAGTTTCAGCGTCTCAGCAGCGGCGTAAAGTTTCTCTCTGTCGTTGCCAAAACGCTCGATCAACTGCGTTTTCTTTGAGTGAGTGAAGGCGTAGCCGCCAGCCCCGTGTGCACTTAGATACCTCATTCTTCTTCCCTCGTGCTCAGCCGCGACGCGGCTGCAACCGGTTCGCCGACCTTACTTTTATCGTCAGGCATAGGAGTCTCCCTCCTTAATTTAGTCCCGCCTCTCTCGAAGACATGTCTCACTGCTTTTGTTCCCCTTGCGGCACAACGATGCACGCTTAGCCGCCCTGTGTACTTCTGGCGGCTGTGCTCGTAGCCCTCAGCGTGCTCGCATATCTTTACTACGAGAGGATCAGGCCGATCGCTAAGCAACGTACCAAGTCTCCGGAGAGATCACCAAGAAGGCGTTGACATCGAGGTCAGCAAGCCAAAGAAGATCTCCGAGCCTCATCCATCGTCAGCACATTCGCGATGTCAGCCTCAACCGCGTCTCGCGAGCATAGACATAAGCCAGCGCCTGACCGTTGGCGTCTATGACTTTATAGCCGCCAGGTTTTTTTTTTTGTCCTTGTCGCCGCGAAGCGGCGATCGCATTGTTCACCCAATCCGCAGAAGTCTCGCTCGTGATAAAGAAGATTCGATGTTGTCCTACTCGTTTTTTGTCCACGCTCTCTCTAGCCCGCTGTCCATGAGTTGAAAAACCTCTTCTAGCGCAGTTTTGTGTAGCCTCTCATCACTACGAAGCTCCTCCATAAAGCGATCCGTTAGTTCATCTGCGGATGCCGTTGCGTATCTTGCCTTGAGAAAGTCCAAAAGCTCCCTGAGTTTTGATTGTGGCATATCTCAGTCTCCTTAACATGCGCAGGAAGCATAACAGCAAAAGAGCCGATCCGACCGAAGCCGACGCCCCCGAGCTTCGGTTACCGATGATCGATAGAAGAAGCCCCGGCCTCGTGTCAGCTCCAGACCGGGGCTAAGTCCGAATTCCCGAGATTCGAAAGTGCGAGTTACCGTGGTCTCTGCCTCCCCCGCAGTGGATCCAGGCAGCCACCCCGCACGAGTGACTTGTTAGCACTGCTGCTATTGAGTTGCTGTAGTCTCGCAGGCACATCAAAAACAAAAAGCCCCGCTAGGGACGGGGCTGAGTTTGGATTTTGGAGAGCTCCCATTACGGAGCCTCTCAATCATAGAGGCTTTGTCCCAGATCGGATGTCGTTCCCTTCAACACTTGCGCCCAAAATAAAGGAGCGCCGACCGAAGCCGATGCCCCTTTCTCAGAAGACCTACTGCTTGGTCCCCTTCATGTCGTTTACGGTTGCCGCGTCTGGTTGTTAAATCCAGCCTTTGCCGCATCCGGCTTGGAACTCTGACTGAGAAATATTGCCGTCCTTGTCGGTATCCACCATTTCGTAGTTCACGACAAACGGCGTGGCCTTATCCTTCGATAGCGTGTCGCCGCTGGGCGCCGCCATCTTCCACGCACTTTGACAGGCTGCATCATCGAGAGCCGCACTGGGGCGACCCGAAGGCGGCGGATTTTGCGATCCCTCGGGAACGGGCGCACCAGCTCCCGCTAGTGCGTAGCCTGCGCTCAGTATTATAGCGGTGGCTGTTAAGACTGCGAGTTTCATGGTGCTCTTACTCCTTGGGGTTTAAGTTCCTTCCCGCTTTCCAATCGAGCACTTCGTCTTATGTTCCGGCCTCTAATGGCCTGGGCTAGCGGGCAAGCGGACATTCGTCGGAGCAGGTGGGATGTCCAAAAAGTGCCATTCACGGAGGTTCTCATGCCGTTGACCTCCCGCGCGACCAATAGCGGGATCGACTTAGCGGCAGAGCAACCGTGCATTCGGAGCGCCCTAGGAGCCATTCTAATAGGCTCATACAAGGAGCTGCTTGCACTCGGTCGTGATCCGGTACGGTCCGCGCGGTGGCTCGCCGCCTTCTGGCGAGCGCAGAGGACTGGACGGAGTGGGAGCGCGACTTCTTGGAGGGACTTGTAGCTGAGTATGGCAGCGATGCCCTGACCACACGACAGCGTCAAAAACTCGTTGAGCTGCGCGATGGTGCGGAATACGTGCCCACGATCGAAGGATTCGATGTGGCCTCGCTGATCGACAAATGTTGGCTCGGACGTCTAGATCTCGACTACGAGGACGATATCGCTTTCATCGAACAGGAGCGGGGATCGACCTCGATCAAGCGGCGTCATGTCCAACATCTCTTACGCTGCTGCCGAAAGCTAGGTGTTATCGACCGCTGACCTGGTTTTCGCATGCCGATCGCTGCCAACTGCGGCTGGCATCCACCTCAACACCGTCAACAGCTTTGAGACGGCGTTACGCTCGCCGCCCTGAGACGATTGCTGCCATGCGCAAGGCACTAGAGACGGCGGGCGTCGAGTTCACCAACGACAAGGGGCCAGGGGTGCGGCTGTATGCACCCGACATGAAGCCCCTGACACCCCTAGGGAGGTAGCAGAAAGCATGCTTGACGCACTTCTTTTCCTGCTTAGAGGGGATCGTGTGATGAAGGCGGCAGCCAATGCTTAGAAGGCGAGCGAGCCCTGAAACTTGAGCGCCGTGTCGGAGGTTGCGTCGGTCAACCCGAACTGAACACCTACATTCATCGAGAATTCCATCGAAGTGGCACCGGCGACCTTCTCGTATCAGCGCCCTTTTTATCGTGCTCGTCGCTATCGTCGCCGGGATTATAAAAAAGCGTGGACCGAGGCTATGAGAATGGTCGTTGAACGACCCGGCATTGGAGAGGTCCTCGATCTCGCCGAACATCTCCACGCCAATTCCCCAATGCTTGGCGAAATCGTATTCGGCGCGCCAGCCATATTCGAAGCCAAGGCCATCGGTCTGCCGATTGTCGCCGACTTGAGACCTGAAGGAGGGATTAAGGGTGAGTAGCAATTTGCCGCTGGCCAACTCCACAATTGGCCCAAACTCGATCTCATCGGCTTCGCCGCCGCGCGTGGCAAACCCGTACCCACCAGTGAAGGCAAGTCAGAGCCCGTTACCCTCGCGCTCGATCAGCTCGTATTGCAGTTCCAAGCCAACCCCGTTCACGTTGAAATTTTGATCGAGTGGCTCGTCGGTAGCCAAGAGTGGCGGAGAATAACCACCGTTCGGTGAGGCCGTATTGGAGTTCCAAATCGTGACTCTGCCGAAGAAACTCCGCCTCGTCTTCTTCCGCTAGAGGGCCCTGTTCAGAGCCGCTCTCATCTTCGTGGAAACCCCAGTGAACAGCGCCACGATATTCAAGCTCGACCTCACCTTTCTCAACTGTGATTCCTGAATCTCAAATTCCGCCACAGCGGGCTTGGGCACCATTAGCGTCGTAGCCGCGACAAGCGCCGTGCAAAAAATACGTGGCCTATATGGCAAGAACACCCCCCCGTTGATCCCGCAACTTAGATTTGCACATGCGACTTGGCAGGAAGCAAGATCAATCGACCCGCTCGGCGGCTTTAACCTGTGACAAAAGTGGTCGGGAATATTTGGCAATCCTATTGCCAGGTTTGCCATGCTTTTGCCACTCCAACGTGGAGTGCGGCTTTCCGGGCTCCTCTGCCAAGTCTCCGGTGGATGAGGACATCGGGGGACGGAGTTTGGGAGTTTAAGGAAATGAAGCGAAGCCCTTGGGCGAGTGCGGCAGTCTTAGTAACTGCTGCCGCGATGCGATCCTGCGTCATGCCCTCTCCTTCTTAAGCCGCACCACGTTCTCAGGCGGCGGAGTTACGATGTCCCGCAAGCGAGCTGCCCAAAGCTCTAGCGCCTCACGCATCTCGGCCTCGTAAGTGTGCTGATCGTACACTCGCTGAATGCCTTTGCGGCCGTGACCGATCACCATCTCAGCAACCAAGTCGGAGACTCGCAGCGAGGCCAGGCGCGTGCGAACTGTCCGGCGTATGTCGTGGATGACCCATGGCGGTCGATTGCCCATCATCTCGTCAAGGCGAACCTTGGGCTTGCTAAAGCCGGAAATGGGCTTCTCGCCATACGTAGTCGTGAACAAGTGATCGCCCTCGGTAAAACGCGGTAGCAACTCGATGATAGCGAGCGCCGCATCCGAGAGAGGGACCAAGTGAGACGCATTCGACTTGAAGCGTTCGGGTGGAAACGTCCAGAGCTTCTTGTCGAGATCAAACTCACCCCACTTCGCATCTGAGACCTCACTCCGGCGGCTCCAGTCAGCAGCAGAAGTTGATAGAGAGGTCCGAACGGATAACCCAACGTCTCTGCGCCATTCCACACGGCAGCCAACTCGGTATCACTCAGAACACGTTGGCGTGGTTGCTTAGCTCCTATGAGCGGGGCAGGCTTCACCCGGTCGCATGGAGAGGTTTCAAGTCCGTAGGTGCCACGATTGATCGCCCAATTGAATAGTGATCGAGCGTGACCAAGCGCGATGTGGGCTAGATATGGAGCAGGCCGACGCGCAACAGACTCAACCAGCGTAACCACGTCCTCACGATTGATCGAGGAAATTGGTCTTTCCCCCCAAGAGAGCAACCAACTCCCTCCGAATTTCCCTCTCGGTTTGCCTCGCCCTCCGATGACCCTTGACGTGCCACTCTAAAAAATCTTCGGCGACCGCAGCGAACGTGGTCTGCCTGTTTGCGTAGCTCAGATCCGCCTTGCGCGATCTTCCTCAGCCTTCGGATCAATTCCTCTGCGAATTAGTTCGCGCCATTCTCTCGCTCTCTCGCGTGCCTTTGTGAGACTGAGGGCGGGATACTCCCCAAGGGCTCTGCGTGTGGGGTTTGAACTGCCAGGGTAGCGCGCGATCAAAATGAAGGTGCGGTGACCTATTTCACTAACTCGCACTCCGAACCCCGGAACGTCCGCGTCCATAACATCGTAGCGCGCCCCCTTACGCCTAAGCGTTTTGAGCTTGCGGTCGGTCAGGCGGTTTTTTGCCATGAGATCCTCTGGGCAACGTCTGGGCAACAAAGTGGATGAGATTGAGTGTTGCCCCGTGAGCCCGAAAGATACGTTTTGACTATGACAAAGGCAAGGATTCCTTGGAGATTGTAACAGGGTGAGGCGGTATGAAACCGAGAGAGGGCGACGATCTTGCGGCGGTCTCCCAGCCGGTCGGCGGCAAAGCTGATGGCCGGCGTGAACAGGATACGGGTGAACAGCGGGGCGGCCAGAAGCACGGCGATCTGGTCGGCGTCGAGGCGCCGCCAGCTAAGCCAGACCGGGAGGTAGGGCAGATAGCAGCCCACCACCAAAAACAGCGCCGCGTAAAGGAAACCGAGCCGCCAAGCAAAGGAAAGGCGGGCTACGCGGAGGCTCGGCAGGCTCGCCATGGCAGTTAACGAATCCAGAGTTGTTCGGCACTACATTCGGCCGTCTACCCCGAATCACGCTAGCCTCGCTACCCATGCCGGAACGCGCCCCAGACGGCACCAGCCCATCGCAGCCCGAAGCGCTGCGGAAGGTCGGCCTCGCCGAAGCCTATGCCGCGCTCGAAGCCCTGCTGCGCGCGAGTCCGAGAGGTCGCTGGTTCCTCGCCGAGTTTGCCAGGCGGAACCGCGCCGCCGAGACCGACATGCTGCTCGAAGCCATCGCCAGGATCGAGCGGGCGGTGCTCAATCCCTCGCCCCGGCATGCCGTGCCGAGCAACGTCTTCGTCGAGCTGGTCGAGATGAGCGAGGCGATCGCGCGGACGAGACGCGAAATCGCCCAGATCAAGCCGTCGCACAAGTTCGACGAGCAGCTCGTCGGCGCCACGGCTGAGCTCGAGCACATCGTCGAGGCGACCGAGAAGGCAACTTCGGATATTCTCGGGGCCGCTGAGGTGATCCAGGAGGTCGCCTGGATCCTGCGCGAGAGGGGCATCGAGATCGAGCTCTGCGACAAGCTCGATCAGCGCGCCACCGACATCTACACGGCTTGCTCGTTTCAGGACATCACCGGACAGCGCACGGAGAAAGTCGTCAAGGCGCTTCGCTTCATCGAGCAGCGAATCAACGCCATGATCGAGATTTGGGGCGTCGACGACATCGCCTTCAAGGTCGACGACATCGCCGCGAAGATGAAGGCGTTCGCGGATGTCGCTGTGCGCGAAGACGACCGGCTGCTGCACGGGCCGCAGCGAAGAGGCGAAGGCCTGAAGCAAGACGATGTCGATCGCGTGCTGAAGGGCCGTGACGGACGCGCACGCGCGGCGGCCACCATAGCGTCGGCCTCGCTCCAGGGCAATTCGCCGCTCGAAACGGCATCGTCCTCGCCGTCATCAAGTGGGCGCCCGGCGTTCGATCGGCCGGAGCCTTTGACGCTCGCCGAACTCGACGCCATCAAGCGGGCTGCCTTGTTCGGCTAGGCGATTTTTCCCATATTTTCAGGATATTAGGTCGCGCGGGCGAGATTTTAAATCGCCCCCTTGAAACGCGCCAAGCCGCTAACCATCTTTAGGCAGACGCGAGTTCCCCCAAAGCGTCCCCCAAACTGACGCATGAGAGTGAAACGGCCCGGTTCCCCCCCAACCGGGCCGTTTTCTTTTGCGTGCCACGCTTGCCGCGCCAGCGGCGAAAGCGGGCGCGTTTCGGCGGCAGGCCGAGATTGTGGGCCACCATCATGTTCTCGATGAACTGGCGCGCCGAGTTCTCCCAGCTGTAGCGCAGCGCATGCGCCCGTGCCGCCTCTCTGCGAAGCAGCAGCGCTTGCAGCGCGGCCTCTCTGAGGTCCGAGTTCAACACACCGGCTTCCGGGTCCGTCAGCACGTCTTTCGGCCCGCTCACCGGATAGGCCGCGACCGGAACGCCGCAGGCCAGCGCCTCCAACAGCACCAGGCCGAACGTGTCGGTCAGGCTCGGGAACACGAACACGTCGGCCGAGGCATAGGCCTCCGCCAGCGCCTCGCCTTCGCGCGGCCCGGTGAAGATCGCATCGGGATAGAGCCGGCCAAGCTCGCGCGCTTGCGGACCGCCGCCGACCAGCACCTTGCGGCCGGGAAGGTCGAGATCGAGAAAGGCCTTGATGTTCTTCTCGACCGCGATGCGGCCGACATAGATAAACAC
Organism: uncultured Alphaproteobacteria bacterium; assembly: GCA_963710245.1. Taxonomy (GTDB): domain Bacteria; phylum Pseudomonadota; class Alphaproteobacteria; order Rhizobiales; family Methyloligellaceae; genus Methyloceanibacter. Next base: position 18,073 of record CAVPZK010000007.1, on the reverse strand, counting down.
CGGCTGATCGCCGAACAACCGCACCTTACGCGGCCTGAACAGCTCGGTGTCGACACCGCGCGACCACTGCATCAGCCGTTCGAAGCCGCGGGCCGCGAGATCGTCAGCAACAGACTGCGTGGCGACAAAGGTACCAGCCGAGCCGTTGTGAAAGCGCCTTTGGAGCGCGTAGCACCAGTCCTCGGGAATCGGGAGGCGGGCAGCAACATATTCGGGAAAGCGCGTGTGATAACTCGTGGTGAACGGCCACCGCGTCTTGCGGCAATAGCGCCTCGTCATGAGCCCGATCGGTCCTTCCGTAGCGATATGGATGAAATCTGGGCGGATCTCGGCGACATGCCGTGCGATCGCGCGTGGGCCGGCAAGCGCGAGCCTGATTTCCGGATAGGTCGGACACGGCAAGGTGCGGAACAGCGGAGGGGCGAGAAAACTAACCTCGAAGCCGAGCTTCGGCGCCTCCAGAGCCAGCCGCTCATAGGTGCGCACCACCCCATTCACCTGGGGATGCCAGGCATCGGTTGCGACGAGCACCCGCATCAGGCGGCAGCCTCGAGCTCCTCGACAAAGGGTTCGGGCGTACTCATGCCGTGGGGCGGGTGCGTCCAGCGGATGATCTCAAAAATCCCCTCCTCGGTCTCGGCGACGGCCGTGCAGCTTTCGACCCAGTCGCCGGTATTGATGTAGATGACGTCGCCGACTTGGCGCATGGCAGCATGATGGATGTGGCCGCAGATCACGCCTTGCGCGCCGTGACGGCGCGCTTCCTGCGCGAGCGCCGTCTCGAACTCGCCGATATAGTTCACCGCGCGCTTGACCCTGTGCTTCAAATAGGCAGACAGCGACCAGTAGGGCATGCCGAACCAGCAGCGCAGCACGTTGAAATGCGTGTTGGCCCAAAGCGCGAGCTCATAGCTCCAGTCGCCGAGCAGAGCGAGCCATTTGGCGTAGCGCACCACGACGTCGAACTCGTCGCCGTGGATGACGAGATAGCGCCTGCCGTCGGCTCCGACATGGACAATATTGCGCTCGATGGCGATGCCGCCGAATGTCAGCCCGCAATACTCGCGAAAGGCCTCATCGTGATTGCCAGGAATGAGGATCAGCTCGGTCCCCTTGCGCACCTTGCGCAGGAGCTTTTGCAGGACGTCGTTGTGCGATTGCGGCCAATAGATGCCACGCTTGATACGCCAGAAGTCGATGATGTCGCCGACCAAGTAGATTTTCGGGGCGTCATGGCAGCGGATGAAATCGAGGAAGGCTCCAGCCTGGCAGGCTTTCGTGCCCAGATGCAGATCCGAGATGAACAGTGCGCGGTGACGCCTCACCCTGGGCTCATGCTGCACGTCGTCTTCATCCCGCTTTTTCAACACGATGGTTGCGGACTTAAAGTGATTTTGTATCAGGCTTGTGACATTGGCGGGCTGGCAGCGTTAACGGCGGCACGATGATCGGCAGCGCGCTCAGGAGTGAGCTGGAGACGAAGCTTGGCTCATATGTGGTGAAGGCAAGCTCCCTACCGGTTGGGTTCGGCCTGACGGGACTGCAGATCGCGCTTGCCGACGGGCGCCGCCTGGCGGTGAAGGCGCGGCATGCCGGCGGGAGCGGCAGATCAAATCTCGAGCTCGAGGCTTACATGCTTGGCGAGCTTGCGCGCCTCTCACAGCTTCCGGTGCCGCATGTCCACTATGCCGATGCCGATCTCCTCGTCATGGATTTCATCGAGGCCGACAGCGGCGGCATCACTGAGAGCGTGGAGCGCCACGCCGGCGAACTGATCGCTACGCTGCATGCGACCCAGCGAGAGCGGTTCGGCTATGCGCGCGACACGTTGCTCGGGCCGCTGCACCAGCCGAATCCGCAGTCGTCCCGCTGGGTGCCCTTCTTCCGCGACTACCGCCTGCTGTTCATGGCAAAGGAAGCACAGCGAGAGGGGCGTCTGCCGTCGGAGATGCTTCGCCGTATTGAACGCCTGGCGGAGCGGGTCGACGATTTTCTCATCGAGCCGGCCTTCCCGAGCCTGCTGCATGGCGATCTCTGGACTGGGAACGTGCTCACGCGGAGCGGGCGAGTTGCAGGGTTCGTGGATCCCGCGATCTATTGCGGCGCGCCAGAGATCGAGCTCGCCTTCGCCACTCTGTTCGGGACGTTCGGAGAGGCTTTCTTTGAGGCTTATACGGAGGCGATGCCGCTAGAGCCCGGTTTCCATGAGCTTCGCTCGAGCCTCTACAATCTCTATCCGAGGCTCGTGCATGTCAGGCTGTTTGGGTCGAGCTATCTTGCAGGGATCGACGCGACGCTGGCGAGGCTAGGCTTCTAAGCACATGGGCAAAAAAGAACCGGCCCGGACGGCGCCGGGCCGGTCTTCCCTGCGAAACGAGCCGAGCTCCAAAGGCATGGCCTTTAACAGCGGGCTTCGGCTCGCCCCCCCATCTTGTTCCTGAGCCTCACATTTTCGGAGTTTGTGTCAGGTCCCTCTAAGCTTCCCCGCTCGGTGTTGAACTAGGCCCCCCAGCCCCGTCCCCCATCTGTGAAGGAGGCTAACCTCCCCCCTTGACCGCTTCAACATTGTGAAATGCCCAACGCGAAAAACGGCGGCGACTGTTGCGCAAATGCAAAATCGCGGAAGCGACGGGTCGAGCCGGAGAGTTGGGAAGTCTGATTTAGTGTTGTAGCTCAATATTTTAGCGGATCGCGGCTGGGGGCCTCGAGACCGCAGGGCCGATGCCTGTTCCCTATGCGCGGCCGCTCGTTGTGCGGCTCTTCGGCCCAAAACTTTGTCGAGCGCTGTTGCAGTTCGGCCACGTGCCAGGTGGGCCGGCCACAGAGCGGCCGAAGTGATTCATTCTGTGAGCTGCAAACGATCACAAGCAAAACGCCAAGGCCTTGGCGACCTTGGCGTTTCGGGCGCGCTTCGACGGTGTGCGCAGTCGATGTCCGCGTCAGCGTCTAGCGATGCAGAGCGACGGCCGCGGCTTCGCGATAGACGTTGGATTTGGGATCTAGCTGGACGATGTTGATGGTGTGGCGAGCGTCCGAGACGACGATGCTCATGCGGCCGGAAAATTTGTCGCCGCTGATGCGGGCATGCACGATGTCGCCGGCGGCGGTCCCGCTGATATTGCCCGAGGCATCGTAGGTCGTTTCGTTCCACGATCCTGAGATCTTGCCACCGTTATATTTGAACTTGGTTTTGGCATCGAACTTATAGTCGTCGCCATCGCAGACCATGTTTTGCGTCGTGGCGCTGCCGGCAACGGTATAAGTCACCTTGCACGTCACCTTCTTGGTGCCGCCCTTAGCGGGAGTGACGATGCCCCCACCCGTCCAATCGCCTTTCAATTGATCGAATGGATTGCCCGGCGCCGCCTTCTCCGCCGCCGATTCGGCGGGCACCGACCCGAAGGCCACAAGCAGAAGCAACACAATCGGGAGAACCTTAGCGGTCGGAATCGTAACCAAGCGAGGTTCCATGAGCTTTCCTCTGGTTGATTTGCTGGAAACTAAGCCCCGACTTGGTGTCGGGCTAGAATAGGCTGAAATCTGCGGTTTATTGTCTAATGTTGGCATTTTGGTAGCATCTTAGGTAGCAAGTTCACCCCTCAATTCTCAGATTGCTCTAAGGCATCCCTATGACCGCAATCGCACTGCGGCTGGGCAGTTTAGCGTCCCGCGAGGCTCATGTGCCGTAGATATAAATAGAGAGGCGGCAGGCGTTCACCCCTTAAGCCGCACTCCCGGTCGCTTGCCATTGGTGAACTTGACGCCGGAATTTCTCGCCTGCAATTAGACTGGAATGAAAATGAGACGCTTCGCACCGATAACCCTGCTAGCCATAGCTGCCATCACGCCGTCAGCAAGTCTCACTGCAGAGGACTTCCGGGTGACGTCAGCAGCGGCATTGGACGGCAAGGTACAGTGCTTTGCTCACACAAGTGAGTGGGTCACAGCTTCTACCGGCCCCTGCGAGTCCTTCACGTCTCCCCCGAAAGTGGCTCTAGGTGAGCGTTTCACCGCCAATGGAAATGAGCGCCAAATCGGTGTGATTGTCGCAACTCAGGCCGAGAAGGACATGCATGAAAATGGCATCGATATACGGAAGGGCGAATGGACCTGTGTCGCCGCCGAGACTCTCGAAAATATTCCCTCGGACGAAAACCAAAATCAAAATTTAACATGGCTCTTCATTCCGAGGTGCCAGCCCGAGCTTTGAATGCGCCGCTTCCCCCCCACCTTGGACCGTTGAAAAGATTCCAGGTGGCTTCAGGATCCTGGATGCCAACCAGCAATCTCTCGCATACGTCTATTCACGTATTCACGCGAGACGCTGAGTGACGCGCAAATTGCCAAAGTGCCGACTGAGGACGAGGCTCGGCGCATAGCGACCAATATCGCAATGCTGCCGTCGTTGTTGCTACGCAAATAGCGCCCCCGAGAAAAAGAAGAAGCCCCGCTGGTGACGGGGGGCACCACCATGCTGCGCGGGGGCTTCTTCGGGGTCCGGTTTGGGGGGACCAATGGTGGGAGAGGGAAATTCCCACCAAGTCAAAATTGCTCTTTTGTGTGACGTTCGTGCGTCAACGGATTAACCATTCTCAGAGAATCCGAGAGGGGCACTAGAATCTCCTCATGTTGATGGAGGATGCTATTGACCAACCCCGACAACAACACCCTGTACGTTCTGATCTCCAGCCTTCTTGGAGCCGTGGTTAGCTTGTCGTTTGTTTGGTATTCCGCCGCCACTTATGCGCCTGGTTGGTTGCCTAACCGAGCGGGCGTCAATGGTAGGTTGGCGGTTTGATCTGCAACGGACGATTCCATCCGCGCCTCTCAAGCGACCTCTCGATGATTGCAGCCGCAGCCTCGAACTCAGCCCGAGGGGCCTTGAACAAATCTGGGATGCTCTCAAGAAATTCCGCTTCGGCCTTGGTGAGATTGGGGGCTCAGAAACTCAACGAACCTTGGAACTTGAGCGCCATGTCGGAGGAGGCGTCGGTGAGCCCGAACTGGACGCCGACATTCAACGAAAGCTCCATTGCCGCCGCTTCGGCGATCCTCTCGTCACGTCTCCCTTTGCGCCTTCCCTCCTCGCCCGGATTGTAGAACAGCGTCGGACCGAGGCTATGGGGCTGGTCGTTGAAGGGACCGGCGTTGGAAAGGTCCCTCGATTTGGCCGAACATTTCCACGCCGATGCCCCAGTGCTTGGCGAAGTCGTATTCGGCGCGCCAGCCATATTCAAAGCCGAGGCTATCGGTTTGCCTGTTGTCGCCCACTTGACCGGTGAAGAGCGGATTAAACGTCAACAGCAGATTACCGCTTGCCAATTCCACGATGGGCCCGAATCCATATTCGTCCGGGTCGCCCCGCGCGTTGCGAACCCATATTCGGTTTGAAACGCCAAGCCAATGCCGTTGCCCTCGCGCTGGGACCAGCTCGTATGGAGACCCAGTTCAACGGAACTGACATTAAAATCCGCGTCGAGCGGCTCGTCGGCCGTCAAGGTCGTGGAAAACAGCCAGCGCTCGGTGAGCCCGTATTGCAGCTCCAAGTCGTGGCTTTGCCGGAGGAACTCGCCTTCCTCTTCCTGGTTCGTGCTCTCAGGGAAGCCCCAATGAACAGCGCCGCGATATTCGAGCTCGACCTCGCCCTTTTCGACCTGTGATTTTTGAATTTCAAACTCGGCCAGTGCTGGCGTCACACCGATAATATGGCTTGCGCTGGCGAGCGCTGAAGTCGCCGCCGTCGACGCCAAACGCCGCGCAAGGCGCAGCTGGTTCAGATTGCATCGCAACGTCAAGCCCCCCAACTTTAGTCTTGCCAAGTCCCCCGATTCTTTTATCCGCCGAGAATAGCAAAGTCTCTGGGCCCATCATCGGCGGACATTCGCCAGCGCATTGAGAATGTCTGCTTTGTGCCATAAGCGGACATAGGCGATTTATCAAAGCGTGAGTGTGCGAGGCCTACTCGCAGACCGTCGTCTTTCGATCCTGAAGGTCCAGATGCAAGTGAGTCCGATGGATTTCGTTGGCCTCGGGCCCCATGACAGTCGAGAAAACCTTGCAGCCGCCGTCATGCGCGAGGCGTAGAAACTTTCCTTCGGCAACAGCTTTAGGATCGATCCCAGACGCGGCGCTTTGATTGGCGCTGGTCGCGCTGCTTGGTGCCGCCGCCGTGGAGATCTTCACCACGTCGTCTACTGAGCCCTTGCTATTCTTTTCTTTCTTCTGCTGGCCGACAGAACCTGTAACACCGGCAGCCGTTTTCTTCGCCTTCGCAACTGCAATCAGGTCGCGTTGGGTAAGACCCCAGCCGTGCGTGACATCGACCTTTGTGCCGTCGGCAAGGACAAACATCGGCAGATCGATTGCATTGGCAAAGGCGTGTTGGCTGAGTTGGCCATTGGGCAGATTATAGACCTTACGGCACGCATATGACGAACCGATGATCTTTGACACTGGGGACGAGAACGCCTCTCTAGCCGCAGGCTGCACGCTCTCCGCAAGCCAGCGATGGAGTCCGACCACCATGGCGCAGTCGAGGACCAGAGGCGGATCGAATGAGACCTTATCCATGCCACCGATGCTCTTCACAAGGACCGGCGCGGGCGAGCCACAATCGCCACTTCGGATCGGGGCTAACGGAGCCACATCGGTTGTTATTGGCGCCAGCGCTTGCACGCATTGCATGAGCGCGGTCTGGATTTCCTCGTCTGTCCAAGCAGTCGCTGGCGCCTGAGGCGCTTCAGTACCACCCTTCTCTACCGAGGTCGCGTCAGGCAGCCAATTTTGCGGCGGCACGAGCCAATTTTGAGCGGGTCCCACCCATATGGGACCGGTCAAAGCGGCGAGCAAAGCAAAGCCACATAATGCGATGACAGAAACTAGGCTCAGAAAGCCTGACTCTTCGTCTTCGTTCATCGCCTCATGTTCACATCGACCCGTTAAAAGCTTATGTACCTGCGGTACTTCTGGATCTATCGGAAGCAGACACCGGACCAGTCAGAGTGGCGAAGATGTTCCGCTAAGTGCCAGATGCGGACATCAGGCGTAAGTTACGCCGCCAAAACCGGTTGCTATCAATTCGCAAACACGAAGCGTCAATGGATGAGCATGGTAAGGTCGGAGGAACCGATCATCACGGCCACTATCGACTATGAGCGTTGGCTCAAAAAGCACGTCGCTGTGGTCGAAACGGATCTCCAACGTAAACACGACGAGATGGCCGCCTCGCTCTTTGTATTTCTGCGAGCGACCTTCTATCGGTGGGCGTCGCTGTGGCCGGAGGTTTGCCCTGACCTGGCCAAGACAGCCCGGGTGTTGGCGGTGGGGGATCTTCATGTAGAGAATTTCGGAACTTGGCGCGATGCCGAGGGTAGGCTGGTCTGGGGCGTCAATGATTTCGATGAGGTCGCCCGTATGCCCTTTGCAGCTGATCTCACCCGACTAGTTACGAGCGCCATCCTCGCCAAACGCGAGAACGGGCTGGCCATCGATCCTAGCGATGCAGCAACCGCCGTGCTCGAAGGTTATTCAGAATACCTCGAAGAAGGTGGCAACCCGTTCATTCTTGAAGAAGGCCATCCTAATCTTCGAACGATGGCCTTGGGTGCAGAGCGGGATCCAACTCGGTTCTGGAGCAAACTTCTTAAACTCCCGAGCGTGTCACCGCCGAAGGCCATTCGCCGATTGCTCAAGCAGTCGTTACCTCATGGCGCGCAAGACATCGCATTCTCACACCGTATCGCCGGAGTGGGAAGTCTTGGTCGGCCACGATACGTGGTGACCGCCTTCTGCGGCGGCGGCCTAGCTGCTCGGGAGGCAAAAGCCTGGTTGCCGTCGGCCTGGGGCTGGGCCGCTGACCGACCCAAGGATCATGCCTATTCGATTCGGCTGCTTAAGCAGTCGGTTCGGCAACCGGATCCATACTATACCCTCGAGGATGGATGGGTCGTGCGCCGGATAGGCCCGCACTGTGGAAGAATCGAACTGGCACAATTCCCAAAGCGCCGTGACGAGCGGCTTATCCTGAGAGATATGGGGCGCGAGACAGCAAATCTTCACCTAGCGACACCTGACCAGCGGACCAAAATTTTACGCGCTTTGACTGAGCGGAAGGCAGACTGGCTCGTCAACGCGGCGCACGCTATGTCAAAAGCGACCGAGCAAGATTGGGAGGCGTTTCGGTCCTCACAATTTGCGCCCCGAAGCTAACCCATGCGCGTCTTTGCTGCTGTACTTACCGGCTAATTCCGTGACGGTGATACGATTCAATTTCTCTTGTCGAATAGCATTCATTTGATGCGCGGCAGCTTCTCATAGCTGTGGAAGGGCGGCGGCGACGACAGCGTCCATTCCAGCGTCGTGGCGCCGGCTCCCCATGGATTGGCGACCACGCGGACCTTGCGGAAAAATGCATAGGCGATGCCAAACAAGAAGACGATGAACCCGGCAAAGGAGATGTAGGAGCCGAGCGAGGCAACGAGGTTCCAGCCGGCGAAGGCGTCCGGGTAGTCGGCAACGCGGCGCGGCATGCCCGCAAGCCCGAGGAAGTGCATGGGGAAGAAGGTCATGTTGGCGCCGACGAACATCAGCCAGAAGTGCAGTTTGCCGATGGTCTCGGAGTACATGTAGCCGGTCATCTTCGGGAACCAGTAGTACCAGCCGCCGAAGATGGCGAACACAGCGGCGAGCGACAGCACGTAGTGGAAATGCGCCACCACGTAGTAGGTGTCGGTTAGGGACCGGTCGACGCCGGCGTTAGCAAGCACCACACCCGTGACGCCGCCGATTGTGAACAGGAAGATGAAGCCGAGCGCCCATAGCATGGGCGTGCGGAAGGACAGCGAACCGCCCCACATGGTGGCGATCCAGGAGAACACCTTGACGCCCGTCGGCACGGCAATGACCATGGTTGCGAACGTGAAATAGGCTTGCGTCCTTACGCTGATGCCCGCCGCGTACATGTGGTGCGCCCATACCACGAAGCCGATCACGCCGATGGCGATCATGGCATAGGCCATGCCTAGATAGCCGAACACAGGCTTCTTGGAGAAGGTGGAGACGATCTGGCTGACCATGCCGAAGCCCGGCATGATCATGATGTATACCTCCGGATGGCCGAAGAACCAAAACAGGTGCTGCCAGAGAAGCGGATCTCCGCCTCGGGCTGAGTCGAAAAACGTCGTGCCGAAATTGCGGTCCGTTAAGAGCATGGTGAGGGCGCCGGCCAGCACTGGTAGCGCTAGCAGCAGGAGGAATGCCGTAACGAGGATCGACCAAACAAACAGCGGCATCTTATGCAGGGTCATGCCCGGCGCGCGCATGTTGAAGATCGTGGTGATGAAGTTGATCGCACCAAGGATCGACGAGGCGCCGGCAAGATGTAGCGATAGGATCGCGAAATCCATGGCAATGCCGGGTGTGCCCTTCGTGGTGAGCGGCGCATAAAGCGTCCAGCCTGCCCCAACGCCGTTTCCCCCCGGCGTTCCCGGCATTAATAGCGAGCTCAGGAACAGAGCGAAGGATGAGGGCAACAGCCAAAAAGAGATGTTGTTCAGGCGCGGAAAGGCCATGTCCGGCGCGCCAATCATCAAGGGCACCATCCAGTTGCCGAACCCGCCGATCATGGCTGGCATGACCACGAAAAAGATCATGATCAATCCGTGCGCCGCGGTGATCACGTTGTAGACCTCAGGATCGCCGAAGATCTGCATGCCAGGCTGCATCAGCTCGGCGCGTATAACCATCGACAGCAACCCACCGACAACCCCGCCCACAAGAGCGAAGGTGAGGTACATCGTGCCTATGTCCTTGTGATTGGTCGAGTAGGCCCAACGCCGCCAACCGCGAGGGCGGTCGTTAGCCTGCACATACGTTCCATATGTCATGGTCATCGTCGCTAGGTTGGCCTCGCGGGGAGGCCCGCACACGACGTCGAGCCGAAGAGACTGCTCTTTGGCTTCTGCTTCCGACATAACGCGCAATGCCGGAGGTTGCCATTCTTCCGCGACAAAAGACCGCGTACTCATTCAAAACATCCTCATGCCGATCGCCACATTCTTGCAGCAGGAATTGGTCGCTTGGGGCCGCTGATACACCAGGATTCTGAAACCGCGAAGGTACCGACGTGTGCCTTGGGTCGGTCACCAGCAAGACCTCTGCTTGAACGCTCTCGTTACGTGGGCGGATTTGGCCCTGCGTCTATTCGCAGAATGGCGCAAGCTCAACAGAAGTGCTCTCCTCCTGGTGCTCAAATAAGCGGAGGATCCAATGAGACGGCTTGCACTCGCCTTTGTGTTTACTGCTTTAGCCCTCAGCACAGCGCTGGCGGACGAGTTCTTGCAAAGCTCAAGCCAGCGACAAGAAACTCGCCGGAGCGGCGCTCACCAGCTTCATGAAGAAATGCGAATCCGATGCTGCATCCATGTGCGATACGCAAGCTTCCGTCAGGAAGCTCTCGGGCGCAGCCAAAGATAGCTTCACCAAGAAGTGCGTCAAGGACGCGACCGGCACCTAGGGGTGCCAGTGGAGCGTAAAGCCAGGCGGAGATCGCATTTCCGCTTTGGGTCAAAAGCCGACGTCACAGCTACTTGGTAATCGGGCGGCTAGTGCCAAGTGAAGACCTCAGCCTATCGATTGTTACGCGAGGTCGTGACGGTTTCCGTCCAAGGTCTTTCGCGAAGCGTCTGCAAAACGCCAACGATTTACCCATCATGGGTTTCGAGCCGTTGGTAATCAGCGTTAGAGAGTCGCCCACCCCCGGGGCCATCGCCGCAGCTCTGATGGCTGACTTCGCAGGAGCGTGGGCGGACCTCCGGTGGGATTAATTGGTGACGTCGAAATCCATGCCCTCGAAGGTGTAGCGGGGAACTTGCGTCCAGACGCCGTCCTCCTGAACCGGAACCTTATGCACCTTTACGTTATCGACTTCGAGCTTGCCGGTCTTCTGGTTCACCCAAAAATCGATGTCGTAATACTCGTCGGTGCTGCCAGGCTTGCGAAAGTCGGTGCAGGCAAAATATTCGCCATCCTTCTTCAGGTGACGTACAGGCTGGTGGATCTCCACGAAATCAAGCGGCAGTGTCTCGCCAGTCTTGTCGTCCTTAATGTCGAGATGCCCATCTGGGTCCTTGTGGGTAGCGATGTAAGAATGAATGGCGCTCATGACCTGCCAGGCGCGGGTCACCTCCATGTCGCCAGGATGCTCCTGCACGGGGAGCCACCACCAGGCGACGGGCATTCGGGTGACCATGATCCAGTTGTCGCCATCTTGCTTCGGGCCCTTCTGCACTCGGATGTCCATCAGGGACAGCTTGTCACCTTCGGGCTTTAACCAGAAGTCGATGGCGTATTGCTTCTTGGGTTCGTCCTTGTCGTGGAAGATGGTATTGGCAAACCAGCCATAGCCTTCCATGCCGCGCACAATCTTGATTTGCTCGAACACGAGATTGAGATCGGCGTCGAGCTTTGGATCATGGAAGACAAAGGCGCCGTCCTTGGTCCGTTCGGCGATCACCTCTTGGACCCGTTTATCGACATCTTCCTCGGTAAAGCTCTTTGCCGGCGCGCCTGCGGACGGAGTGGCGCTTTTATCGGAGGGGTTCGCCGGAGTGGGGGTTTGATCGGCAGCGATTGCCGGAAGTCCAAAGCACAGCATCATTGCGAGCGCTATGGCGCCTGCGATCGAGGCGAGGCCTTGATCAGCGCTTTCGTACATCATTGGATTAGCCTTCCTTGTCATCTCGGGCGCTGATGCACCAGTTTAAGATGTCAAGGTGCCCGGCCTGAGCGAACCTCGCAGCCTCAATGCTACCCGCCTTCAAGAGAGCGCGATGGGCTGCAAGGCGTTATCGTGCTGAAACTGACTCCGTGATTGAAGGCGCGTCAAATTAATCCGTACTGCTAACCTGGCTATTTTGTCGCGCCCCAATTCTCATGTCCGCTTTGGGTCAGAAGCCGACGTGTCGAACGTCCGCTAAGTGCTACAAGCGGACACCTGGCCACATTTCAGAAACGCGAATCCTCGGCCTATGGTGCCTCGGCAACGTCCCACCGCGGGCAGCCTGTCCATGTCATGCAAAAACGCAGTTTCCGCACCGCGACGAAAAACACGCAACATCATTTTTCGTCTCCTCGGTCCCGGCCTTAGTCACCGGTGCGGCGGATGACGATCCGTCAGGAATTGCGACCTATTCGCAGGCTGGTGCGCAATTTGGCTATGGCTTGCTGTGGACGGTGTTTCTCACAACGCCGTTCATGATCGCGATCCAGCTTGTCAGCGCGCATATAGGCCGTGTCACGGGCAAGGGCATTGCGGCTAATGCAAGACAATTCTATCCCCTGCCGCTCGTGTTGATTCCTGTGGGCCTTCTTGTTGTTGCGAACACAATCAACATCGCGGCTGACCTCGCTGCCATGGGCGAGGCGCTCTATCTGCATTATCGGCGGCCTCAAGCACGAGCACGCACTGATCTTTGCCGCGTCATCGGTGTTGCTGCAGGTGTTCGTGCCATACCACCGCTATGCCCCCGTTTTGAAATGTCTTACGCTCGTGCTGTTTTTTTATGTGGCTGTCGCCTTCACGATAGAGATTCCATGGCAAACGGTGCTCGTCGGAACAGTTTTGCCAACTATCTCGCTGAACCATGACTACCTACTGCTGGTCGTTGCGGTGCTCGGTACCACCATCAGCCCGTATCTGTTTTTCTGGCAGGCCTCCCAGGAAGTCGAGGAAATGCAAAGTGAGCGGTCACGACCTCGGCTGCCCTTGAAGATTCTCGCGCGCGGTGGCGGATCAGAGCTCACCCGCATGACCGTCGACACGACGGTTGGCATGCTCTTTTCAAACATCATCGCCTATTTCATCATTCTCGCCACGGCAAGCACCCTGCATGCGCATGGCATAACTCAGATTCAGACCGCGGCTCAGGCCGCCGAGGCTCTGCGACCCATCGCGGGTGGCCTCGCCTTCCTGCTTTTCGCGTTAGGAATCATTGGCACGGGTTTGCTTGCGATCCCCGTGCTTGCAGGATCGGCCGCCTATGCAGTGGCCGAAGTCTTCGGATGGCCTTCGACCTTGGAGGCCAAATTTCCGGAGGCGATTGGCTTCTATGCGATCATCCTCGCCGCGACGATTATCGGATTCGTGATGGGATTCTTGCCGATCAATCCGATTCAGCTGCTTGTCTGGACCGCTGTCATCAACGGAATCGTCGCCGTTCCCATCATGGCGATGATGATGCTGATCGTGACTAATCGTAAGGCGATGGGTCGCTTTCAGGCACGCCCAACGCTCGCTTGGGCCGGTTGGGGCGCAACGGCATTGATGGGGGTCACTGTTGTCGCACTATTGTGGTCGCTACTGCCTTGAGGTCCGCTTCGAGCCATAAGCGGACATAGGCGATTTATCAAAGCGTAAGTGTGCGAGGCCTACTCGCAGACCGTCGTCTTTCGATCCTCAAGGTCCAGATGCAAGTGAGTCCGATGGATTTCGTTGACCTCGGGCCCTGTAACAGTCCAGAAAACCTTGCAGCCGCCGTGCGGCGGCCATTCGTGGAGTGCCGAAAGACGATCTGATGTCGGAAGAGGTGCGCCAGCAACGCCGCGCACGCAGGCTGGCAGTTGGCCGCCGCCGCAGAGCTAGTGCCCTCAATTCAGATATAGACTCTGAAGTGTGCGAGCCCCCCGTGCTCGCATGTGTATGAGCCCCCTGCTCGTACCCAGCCTTCCAAAGCCCCGCGCCATGTACCTCGGCCTCTTTCGCATTTGACGTGCCCTGGGTGAAGAGAGTCGCCACTCCTTGCCCAATGAACGGACGTGGCATGCGTTCTTGTGCCGCAGCTTCCGCTCCTAGTGGTTGAGGCCATCTATAACGGAGGTCTCGTCAAATCGAGCGAGGCTACGACTTCGGCGGCCTAATGATGCCTCCCAAACCGATCTTCTTCGACCCCACCGGCAGACGCGGCCGCGTCCTGTCGGCGTTCGCTTGGGTGAGCGGCACGATAAGCCTCCTCACCATCGCGGCCTTCGTTCTGACTCTGGTGATCGTCGATTGGCCGGGTAACGCGAGCAATACGCCACAGCCTCAAGCTCCCGCTACCACCGCGACAAAAGGAGCGGTCGATCCGCAATTGCTCAAATCGGCGCATGAGCTCGCAGCGGAGCTGCGCGAAAGCGAAAGAACGCTGGCTCAGCCGCCTACAAGGGGCGCTGCCACCAACCTGCCCATCAATGCCAAGCTCCCCACCGGCCGTCCGGCCAGCATCGGCTTCTATGTCAATGACGACGACAACGGCTATCCCGACTTGAAGCGGGCCTTGCCGCATCTCGACTGGTTCGTCCCCAGCTGGATGAGCCTCGACGGGCCAGGAATGGAACTAAGGACGGACATCGACAAGCGCGCGCTCAACTACATCCGCAAGACCAAGCCGGACATGGCGATCCTGCCGATGGTCCAGAATGCCGTTGATGGCCGCTTCGATGGCAATGACCTGGCCAGATTTCTCGCCGACCCGACTGCGCGCAGCGCTCGCATCCGCGAGATGAAGGCCTTTCTCGAAACCAATAAATTTCAGGGTCTCACCATCGACTTTGAGAATGTTCCTGCGGCGGCGCAGCCGAATATGGGCTCGTTCCTGCACGAATTGCGGGACGCACTCGCCGGCCAAGGATATGCCGTCGTGCTTGCGGTCCCATTCGACGACCCGAGCTGGCCATATCGCAGCTATGCTGACGTGACCGATTTCATGCTGCTCATGGGCTACGACGAGCATTGGGAGGGAGGCAAACCTGGCAGCATCGCTGGCCAGAGCTGGTTCGAGAAGACGCTCGACAAGCAGATGCAGGACCTCGATCCTACGCGCACCATTATCGCCATCGGCGGTTATGGCTATGATTGGATCGAAGGCAATCCCACCGTTGAGCTAAGCTTCCAGGAGGCGGTGCTTTCAGCAAAGGACTCCGACGCCAATATCGACTTTGATGCGAATACCTCGAACCCCAACTTCTCCTTTGTAGAAGGTGGGAAGCGCCACGACGTCTGGTTTCTGGACGGCGTCACTGCCTTCAACGAGATCCATGCGGCCGACGCCTATCGGCCAGCCGGATATGCGTTGTGGCGTCTCGGAACGGAAGATCCTTCGGTTTGGTCGGTGATGGGTCGGGCTTATGATGCGCCTCCGCCCGATGGACTGCGCACGATAGGCAGATCCCAGGACGTCGACATCGAGGGTTCGGGCGGAATCCTGCGGGTCGTAGATAGCCCGCAAACCGGAAATAGGGCCTTCGAAACCGATAAGCCGTTCGGCGACATCGTCGACGAAACCTATACGCGCGTGCCGACCCCCTTTGTCATCCGCCGCTCCGGTGACGTTCCAGGCAAGCTCGCGCTCACATTCGACGATGGCCCGGACCCGGAATGGACTCCGCAAATCCTCGACATTCTCAAGGCCAAAGGCGTGAAGGCGAGCTTCTTCGTGATCGGTGCCAACGCCGAGTCCTATCCGGACCTGGTGCAGCGCATCGTCGCCGAGGGCCACGATCTCGGCAATCACACCTTTACCCATCCGAATCTCGGCGAGTTTCCCGACGTGCTGGTGAAGCTCGAGATCAACGCCAATCAGCGACTGATCGAGGCTCTGACCGGCCGGTCGATGCGGCTGTTCCGGGCGCCTTACATGGGCGACACCGATCCGACCACCAGCGACGAGATCGTGCCGATCGAGATCGCGCAATCGATGGGCTCCACCTCCGTCGGCGTCAGCGTGGACCCGGATGATTGGCAGCAGCCTTCGGCGGACGAGATCGTCCAGCGTGTGCTCAGCCAGGTCAACGATCCCAACCCGGAGACCAGGGGCAACATCATCCTGCTGCACGACTCCGGCGGCGACCGGTCGGCAACCGTCGCGGCATTGCCTGACCTTATCGATACGCTGAAAGCCCAGGGCCACAGCTTCGTGCCGGCGTCGGAGCTCGCGGGCATGACGCAAGCACAGGCCATGCCGCAGGTGCCGCAAAGCTCGTTCGGCTATTTGGTGGACCGGCCAGTGTTTGCCACCCTCGGCTGGCTCGGCCACTTTGTCAGGACGCTGTTCTTCGTCGCCATCTGGCTGGGAATCGCGCGGCTCGTGTTCCTGTGCGGACTTGCGCTGCGCAACCGGATTGTAGAGAAGCGCCGCATCCCACCCGAATTGCCCTCGCCGCCAAATCTGCAGTCGGTACTCGTCCCCGCCTATAACGAGGAGAAAGTCATCGAGCAGACGATCCGGCGGATTCTCGCGAGTGATTACCCCAATCTAGAGGCGATCGTTATCGATGACGGATCGACGGACAACACCTCCGGCGTCGTGCGCGAGTATTTTTCCGACGACCCGCGGGTCAAGTTAATCACCGTCGCCAATGGCGGCAAGGCTGCTGCGTTGAATCGAGGCCTGGCGGAAGCGCGCGGCGAGGTGATCGTCGCTCTCGATGCGGACACGCATTTTCAGCGCGATTCGATCAGCAGGCTGGTGCGCTGGTTCCAGGATCCAGCCATTGGCGCGGTTGCCGGCAACGCCAAGGTTGGTAACCGGATCAACATCATCACGCGGTGGCAGGCGCTTGAATATATCACCAGCCAGAACCTGGAGCGGCGCGCTCTCGCCACGCTCGGTTGCGTGACGGTGGTTCCGGGCGCGATCGGCGCGTGGCGGCGCGAGACGTTGGTGAAGCTCGGCGGTTTTCCAGCGCACACGCTTGCCGAGGACCAGGACCTGACCATCGCCCTGCAAAAATCGGGATACAAGGTCCTGTTCGACAGCACGGCCATCGCCTGGACCGAGGCGCCCGATACCGTGGAGGGGCTCATCAAGCAACGCTTCCGCTGGGCGTTCGGAACGCTCCAGTGCCTGTGGAAACATCGCGACACTACGTTCAGCCGCCGACATGGCTCGCTCGGGCTGGTGGCCATGCCGCAGACCTGGTTGTTCCAGTTTGCACTGACGGCTATCGCGCCGGTGGTCGATCTCTTGTTCCTATGGCAGTTAATCGTTTCCGGGCTCGACGTGATCGAGCACGGATCGCAATTCGACAGCGCAAGCCTCCAGAAGGTCGTGCTGTACTATGCCGTCTTTCTTATGGTCGACCTCGGCAGCGCGGCCTTGGCCTTCGCCATGGAGCGCAAGGAGAAACTCACGCTGCTGCCGTGGCTCGTGCTTCAGCGCTTTGGCTATCGGCAATTGATGTACTACGTCGTGCTCAAGGCCGGGTTTGCTGCGCTATTCGGTCCAATGGTCGGCTGGAACAAGCTCGACCGGAAGAGCACGGTCGCGGCAGAGCACGCCTCTCCGGCCTGACCGCAACGCCAAGGCGCCATACTTCTCTGTCAATCGCGACTGACGGCTGCCTGCACGCTCTTCACGCCACGCACAAGGTCGAGCGCATAGTTGAGCTGGGTGTCCTTGGACTTGTCGGGATTGACATAGGCCGAGCTCCCGTCCTCCTCCTTGCCATCCTTGGCCGCTTGCTCGTTCTTCAGGTGTCCGTGCAAGCTTGCCTCGCTGACGATTTCCTTGTCCGCGCCCCCCTGTAGCGTCTTAGGGGCTTCCTCCGCGACGACGACATCCGGCTCGATGCCCTCGGCCTGAATTGAGCGCCCAGAAGGCGTGTAGTAACGTCCGGTGGTGAGCATCAGCGCGCCCTTGTCGCGAAGTGGAATCATAGCCTGGACCGAGCCTTTGCCGAAGGATCGGGTGCCGACGACGGTCGCGCGGTGGTCATCCTGCAGCGCGCCGGCCACGATTTCGGAGGCCGATGCCGAACCGCCGTTGATCAGGACCACGAGCTTGGCCCCATGGGTAAGGTCCCCATGCTGAGCTTCGTAGACTTGTGCCTCTCTTGCATCGCGGCCTCTGATCGACACGATGCCACCCTTGTCGAGGAAGGAATTCGAAACCAGCAGGGCCTGCTCCAGAAGACCCCCGGGATCATTGCGAAGGTCCAGGACGAAGCCCTTGAGGTTGGGGCCGGCCGCCTTCTCGATGGCGTCGATCGCCTGCCTCAGCTCGGCAGCGGTCTGGTCGTTGAAACTGGAGATGCGAAT
>CAVPZK010000006.1:0-76541 GCA_963710245.1 uncultured Alphaproteobacteria bacterium | reverse complement strand
TCCAGAGCCCAAGTAAAAATCTTGCTGACCAGAGCTACCAGTCGGTTGGCAGATATAGGAGCCGTGCGAGCCTTCTCACGAATGAGCGCCTTAACATCAGCTCTTGGGATGCTTGCGATTGGCTTGTCACCCCACACCGGCAGCAGATCGACATTGATCACCCGCTGCAACTCCTCCCGAGTTCGGAGGTTCTTGGCGTGATCCGCCATGAACTCGGTGGCTACCGAAGCGAACGTGTTTAGCCGTTCGGCTTGCGCCTTCCTTCGGTCCTCCGCCTCTCGGTCCTTCGGTGAAATCCCCTTGGCAGCATCTCTTAGGATGCGCTCCGCCTGATCCCTCGCGTCTGCCAGCGAGAGTTTGGGATAAGCGCCGAGCGTGAAGCGTTGAAGCTTACCGTTGACGCGGGTAAGGACTTGAAGTGCCTTCTTGCCCCCATAAGAAACCCGGACGCCGAAGCCAGGGGTGAGCGTGTCCCAATACTCAAACTGGCTGTTAGCGGGCGGCTTTGTGTTTCTGAGGAAAGCGTCTGTGAGTTTGTGTCGTGGCATGGCCCCATCCCCGAGCTACCAAAAATCGCGAATAGGTTAGCAATTGGTAGCATGATGGGTACGTATTACCATGCGGCATCAGATGCAATGGAGGAGGACAAGAGCATTGAAAAGGGAAGTTAGGGTATCAGTGTGGGTGCCATGTGGCAGCAGGTTTAACGTACCTACCCGACTTGGTGTCGGGGTCGTGGCGGGCCGTTGCCGCCCCCCGTTCTGGCGTGCATCATGCAAAAAAAATAGGACCAGGGGAAGACGATGAAGCTGTTGCGCTATGGCGAAATTGGCCGGGAAAAACCGGGAATTCTTGATAAAAGTGGCCGAATCCGCGATCTTTCGCAGATCGTGCCGGATCTCGCAGGCGACACGCTTGGGCGGGAAAGCCTGAATCGTATCGGGGCGCTCGATGTCTCGACGCTGCCTTTGGTTGAAGGCGAGCCCCGGCTTGGACCGCCAGTCGGGGTCGTGCCGAAGTTCCTCGGCATCGGCTTGAACTATCGGGACCATGCCGCGGAGACGGGCCTGCCGATTCCCGAGGTGCCGATCGTGTTCGCCAAGGCGAGTTCTTGCGTCTCGGGTCCGAACGATCCCGTGCTGCAGCCCAAGGGCTTCAACCGCATGGATTTCGAGGTTGAGCTTGCTTTCGTGATCGGCACGCGGGCGAAGAACGTCTCCGAGGCGAGCGCACTCGATTACGTGGCCGGCTACTGCGTCTGCGACGATCTCTCGGAGCGGAGCTTGCAGAAGGGCGGCCCCGGCGAATGGATCAAGGCGAAGAGCTATGACAGCTTCGGGCCGCTCGGTCCCTGGCTCGTCACCACCGACGAGATCCCCGACCCGCAAAAGCTCGACCTCACCCTCGACCTTAACGGCGCGCGCATGCAGACCGGATCGACGTCGAACATGGTCTTCAGCGTCGCCGCGCTTCTCGCCTATATCAGCCAATACATGACGCTGGTGCCCGGCGACGTCATCACCACGGGGACGCCGCCCGGCGTCGGCATGGCGCGCAATCCGCGCGTGTTCCTCAAAGCTGGCGATGAGTTGCGGCTGAGCGTCTCAGGCCTCGGCGAGCAGCGGGTGAAGGTGGTGGCTGAGGGCTAGCCCGTCACTTCCGGGGCCAGACTGCGTGGAAATGATGCACGGGGCCCCTGCCCTTGCCGATCTCAATTTCGTCGGCCGCGCCGATCGCTGCCGTGACATAGGCCTTGGCCGCGGCTGCCGCCTCGCGCAATGAGGCGCCTTTAGCCAGCTCGGCGGCAATCGCTGAAGAGAGCGTGCAACCGGTGCCATGGTCGTTCTTGGTCGGCACGCGCGGCGCTTCGAGCCGCATTTCGCCTTTGCCGTCAAGCAAGAGATCGACCGAACTCGCGCCTTTGGCGTGGCCGCCTTTGATGAGCACGGCTTGGGCACCGAGCCGCTTGAGCTCCTGCGCTTGCACGCGCATCTCGTCCTCGTCGCTCGCTTGCGGGGCGCCGAGGAGTTGCGCGGCCTCGGGGAGATTGGGCGTGATGACGATGGCGCGCGGCAAGAGGACGCTCTTAAGCGTGGCGATGGCATCCTTATCGAGCAGAACATCACCGCTCGCGGCAACCATGACGGGATCGAGCACGACAGGGACGCCCGGCAGCAATTTGAGGCCTTCGGCCACGGCCTCAATGACCTCGCTGGTCGCAAGCATGCCGATCTTCACGGCGCCGATCTCGAGATCGCGCGCCACGACCGCGATCTGCTGCGTGACGAATTCCGGCGGTACGACGTGGACGCCCTCGACACCCAGCGTGTTCTGGGCGGTCAGCGCCGTGATCGCGCTAGCGCCGTGAACACCAAGCGCGGCGAAGGTCTTCAAGTCCGCCTGGATGCCGGCGCCGCCTGCGGAATCAGAGCCGGCAATGGTGAGAGCGATGGCGGTCATGGGGAGACCATCTACCGTATTGGCGCTGGCGAGAAGCTCAGCCGATGCTCGCGAGCCCCGGGAACAGCTCGAGCATCCAGGCGGCGATCAGCGTCATGGAATTGGTGAGGAAGAGGATGCCGGTGAGAACCAGGAAGCCGCCGAGCACCTTCTCGACGGCTGCCAAATGACCGCGGAAACGCTGCATGGCGCGCATGAAGGGCTTGATGGCGAGCGCGGCGAGAATGAAGGGGATGCCGAGGCCGAGGGAATAGACCAAGAGGAGGCTGACGCCCTGGCGCATCGAGTTCCTCTCCTGCGGCGATGGCGAGGATGGCCGCGAGTACCGGCCCGATGCAGGGCGTCCAGCCGAAGGCGAAGGCAAGACCAATGACATAGGCGCCGATCAGGCCGGCGGGCCGCGCATCGGCGTGGTAGCGCGCCTCGCGGTGCAGGATCGGCAAATGGATCACGCCCAGGAAGTGCAAACCGGCAATGATGATGATCACGCCGGCGATCTTGCTGAGCAGCGGCAAATTGGCGGCGAGCAGCTGGCCGGCGGCGCTGGCCGTGGCGCCGAGAATGACGAACACCGTGGTGAAGCCGAGCACGAAGGCGACTGACGACAGCACCACGGTGGTGTAGACGTGGGTCGGCGTCTCGTCCTCGCCGGTCAGCTGGTCGAACGTGGTCCCGCCGAGGAAGCAGAGATAAGGCGGCACAAGTGGTAGCACGCAGGGCGAGAGAAAGCTCAAAAGCCCCGCGATCAGCGCGCCGACATAGGTGACGTTCATGGCTTCTTGCTATTGCCGTTGCGGACGAAGGGCAAGGCCCGCCACCAACTCGTGATGATGATTGATGATCAAGCCGCGGCGGCGCGGGCGCGCAAGGCGGCGGCCCTGATGGCGGCGATGTTCTCTTTGTAGGCGCCGCCTTTGAACACACCGTTCCCGGCCACGATGACATTGGCGCCGGCCTCGACCACCAGCGGCACCGTCTCGGCATTGATGCCGCCATCCACTTCGAGGTGAATCGGCCGCGCGCCGATCATCTTGCGGATGGCCCTGATCTTACCGAGCTGGGAGGGAAGGAAGGCCTGCCCGCCGAAGCCTGGGTTGACCGTCATCACCAGAACGAGATCGACCTTGTCGAGCACATATTCGATGGCGTCCTCCGGCGTGGACGGCGTGATACTGACGCCGGCCTTCTTGCCGAGACTTCTGATCAGCTGGAGCGAGCGGTCGAGATGCGGGCCAGCTTCGGCATGCACGGTGATGATGTCGGAGCCGGCCTTGGCGAAGGCCCCAATGAAGGGATCGCAAGGCGCGATCATCAGATGCACGTCGAAGACCTTCTTCGAATGCGGGCGGAGCGCCTTAACCACGTCGGGGCCGATGGTGATGTTGGGCACGAAGTGCCCGTCCATGACATCGACATGGATCCAATCGCAGCCAGCGGCATCGACGGCGCGCACCTCTTCGCCAAGCCGGGCGAAGTCGGCCGAGAGGATCGACGGGGCGATGATGATGTCGCGGGCCATATCCAACCTATGTCATTGCCCGGCTTGACCGGGCAATCCAGTAACCCCGGTGATCGCAGATAACTGCGAATTGATGGTTACTAGATTCCCGCTTTCGCGGGAATGACAAGTCACGAAAATCGACCGAAATCTTCGCCCTTCGGGCTAGGCCGAAGCGCGGGCGCCGCTGCGGGCAAGCGCAGCCACTCCGGGGAGCTGCGCTCCGCCGAGCCATTCCAGAAAAGCCCCGCCCGCGGTCGAGACATAGCTGAAGTCGCCAGCCACATGCGCCTCGTTCAAGGCCCTCACGGTATCGCCTCCGCCGGCGACGCTCACGAGCTTGTCCTCCTTGGTCAGGCGGGCAACTTCGCGGGCGATGGCAAAGGTCGCCTCGCCGAACGGCGCGGTCTCGAAGGCGCCGAGAGGGCCGTTCCACAGCACAGTGCGGATCGCGTCGAGGCGGCGCTTGAGGTCGGCCACGCTCTCAGGCCCGAAATCGAGGATCATCATGCCAGGCGGCACGTCGGCCACCGGGCAGGCGCTCCATGCGACGCCCTCTTTCAGCTCGTTGGCGACCACAGCGTCGGTCGGCAGGACGATCTCGCAGCCTGCCTGCTTGGCGCGCGCCATGATGTCTTTCGCCGTCGGCACGAAATCGGGCTCGGAGAAGGAAGCGGCGATATTTACGCCCTTGGCGAGCAGGAAGGTGTTGGCCATGCCGCCGCCGACGACGAGAACGTCCATGCGCGCGACGAGATGGGTCAAGACGTCGATCTTGGTGGAGACCTTGGCGCCGCCGACAATGGCCATGACCGGACGTTCCGGATTTTCCAGCGCTTCACCGAGCGCGGTGATCTCGGCCATCATCAACAGCCCGGCATACGAGGGAAGCAGATCGGTGATGGCATCGACCGAGGCATGCGCCCGGTGCGCCGAGGAGAAGGCATCACCGACATAGAGATCGCCGTGCTCGGCGAGGCTCTTGGCAAAACGAGGATCGTTCTTCTCCTCGCCCGGGTAGAAGCGGACATTCTCGAGCACGGCCACGTCGCCGGGCCTGAGTGTGGCCAACCCGCGCCTCACCTCTTCGCCCATGCAATCGCCGATGAAGCGGACAGTGGTTCCCGGCATCAGCTCCTGCATCTTCTTGGCGACCGGCCGCAACGAGGTGTCGGCCGAGATCGTCCCCTTGGGACGGCCCAAATGCGACAGCACGATCACCTTGGCCCCCTCCCGCGCCAACTTGGCGATGGTCGGCAACACGCGGGTGATACGCGTCGGGTCGGCGACCACGCCGCCTTCGATCGGCACGTTGAAATCGACACGGATCAGTACGCGCTTGCCATGCACATCGACCTCGTCGATGGATCTGACGCGCGTGAGGTCGAGACTCCCGGCCGTGTCCGCCTCCTGGGAAGCGGGCGACACCAGCTCGTTCATAGCAGCCGTCCCATGGCGACGGCCGTGTCGCTCATCCGGTTGGAGAAGCCCCATTCGTTGTCGTACCAGGACACGATGCGGCAGAACGTGCCGTCGACCACATGCGTGCTCTCGAGGTCGAAGATCGAGCTCAAGGGATCGTGGTTGAAGTCGGTCGAGACGAGCGGCTTCGCATTGACGCCGAGGACGCCTTTCAGCGGACCCTCAGCGGCGGCGGTCATGGCCTTGTTGATCTCTTCTTTGCTGGTCGGGCGCGAAGAGGTGAAGGTAAGGTCGATCATGCTGACATTCGGCACCGGCACCCGGATCGAGGCGCCATCGAGCTTGCCTTTCAACTCGGGTAGCACCAGGCCAACAGCCTTGGCCGCGCCGGTCGAGGTGGGGATAAGATTCATGGCGGCGGCACGCGCCCGGTAGGGATCCTTATGCAGCGTATCCACGGTGCGCTGGTCGCCGGTATAAGCGTGCACCGTCGTCATGTAGCCGTGCTTGATGCCGATCGCCTCGTGCAGCACTTGCGCCACGGGAGCGAGGCAATTGGTGGTGCAGGAGGCGTTGGAGACGACGTGGTGCTCTTGCGTGAGCTTATCGTGGTTGACGCCATAGACGACGGTGAGGTCGGCGCCGGTGCATGGCGCCGAGACCAGCACGCGCTTGGCACCGGCGGTCAGATGCTTGGCCGCGCCGTCACGGTCGGTGAAGCGGCCGGTGCATTCCATGACGATATCGACGCCGAGGTCGCGCCAGGGAAGCTTCTCAGGAGTTGCCTCCGAGAGCACCGCCACGTCCTGGCCGTCGGCCTTGAGCTGCTTGCCGGCGACAGCGATCTTGCCGAGAAAACGCCCATGTACGCTGTCGAATTCGAGCAGATGGGCGTTCATCTCAGCCGAGCCGAGATCGTTGATCGCGACGAAGTCGAGATCCTTGCGCCCCGATTCCAAGAAAGCCCTGAACGTGAGCCGGCCGATCCGGCCAAATCCGTTAATGGCGATGCGCTTATTAGCCATCCTCTCCTTACCTTTTCGTCTTGCCAACCAGATCACGGCCTTTGGCCGCGACGGCCTCGGCGGTGATGCCCAAATGCTTATATAGGTCTTGCGCCGGGGCTGAAGCGCCGAATCCGTGCATGCCGATAAAGGCACCGGTAGGTCCGAGCCATTTCTCCCAGCCGAACTCGAGCGCCGCCTCGACCGCGACGCGCGGCGCCGAACCCAGTACGGCGTTCCGGTAGCTCTCATCCTGCGCCTCAAATAGTTCGAAGCACGGCATGGAGACCACGGCGGCGGCGATCCCCTCACCTTCAAGCGCCTTGGCCGCCTGGACCGCGAGCGCGAGCTCGGAGCCCGTTCCGATCAGGGTCACGTCGCGTTTACCCTTCGGCTCGATCAGCACATAGCCACCCTTAGCCGAGAGATTCTTGTCTGTATGGGTCGTGCGGAGAACCGGGACGCTCTGGCGGGTGAGCGCAAGGATCGTCGGCGTATGCCTGGCGAGCAGCGCAAGCTCCCAGCATTCGGCACATTCGATCGAATCGGCCGGACGCATGACATAGAGATTCGGAATGGCGCGGAGCGCGGCCAAGTGCTCGACGGGCTGATGCGTCGGGCCGTCCTCGCCGAGGCCGATCGAGTCATGCGTCATGACAAAGATCACGCGCTGCTGCATCAGCGCCGAGAGGCGGATCGCGGGGCGGCAATAGTCGGAGAAGACTAGGAAGGTGCCGCCATAGGGCACGATACCGCCATGCAGGGCGAGCCCGTTCATCGCCGCCGCCATGCCATGCTCGCGTACGCCGTAGTGGATGTAGTTGCCCACGAATTCGCCCGGCTTGATGACGACGCTCGTCTTGGCGAGCGTGCCGTTGGAGCCGGTGAGGTCGGCCGAGCCGCCGACGAGGCCGGGGACGATGGGCAGCAGCTTCTCGAGGACCTTTTGCGAGGATTGCCGCGTCGCCAGCTTGGCATTCTCGCGGGTGAAGTCCGATTTGACCGCGGTGATAGCAGCAACGATCGCAGTTCTGATCTTATCGTCGATAGGATCGGTGAGGCTTGTGCGCGCCGACGCATCGAGGCGCTTGGCGGCTTGCGCCCAGCTCTCATAGGCCGCGTGGTGCCGGGTGCCGGCCGCACGCCAACTGGCGAGGATCGGCTTAGGCACCTCGAAGGGCTGATGCCGCCAATGCAGCTTCTCGCGCGCACCCTTGATCTCCTCCTCGCCGAGCGGCGAACCGTGGGTCGCGGCGGTGCCGGCCTTGCTCGGCGCGCCATAGCCGATGACAGTCCGGCAAGCGATCAGCGACGGCCGGTCGATGACTTGCCGCGCGTTCTCGATGGCCAAGGCGACAGCCTCAGGATCGTGGCCGTTGACGCGGGCCGCATGCCATCCGGATGCCTTGAAGCGCTCGATCTGGTCGTCGGAGACGGCAAGGCTGGTCGGACCGTCGATCGAGATCTGGTTGTCGTCGAACAGCACGATGAGACGGCCGAGCTTGAGATGACCCGCGAGCGAGATCGCCTCGTGGCTGATGCCTTCCATCAGGCAGCCGTCGCCAGCCACGCAATAGGTGAAGTGATTGACGATCTCGTCCCCATAACGGCGGTTGAGCAGCCGCTCGGCGAGCGCCATGCCGACGGCATTGCCGAGACCCTGGCCAAGCGGCCCGGTCGTCGTCTCGATGCCCGGCGCGTGGCCATATTCCGGGTGGCCCGGCGTGCGCGAGCCGAGCTGGCGGAAGCGCTTCAGCTCGTCCAGCGTCATCTCCGGATAGCCGGTGAGATAAAGCAGCGCGTAGAGCAGCATCGAGCCGTGGCCGGCCGAGAGCACAAAACGGTCGCGGTCGGGCCAATCCGGGTGGGCGGCATCGAACTTCAAGAAGCGCGTGAACAGCACGGTGGCGACATCCGCCATGCCCATAGGCATGCCGGGATGGCCGGAATTGGCCTTCTGCACGGCGTCCATGGCCAGCGCCCTGATGGCATTGGCCATGACCTGGTGAGTCGCCTCGGGTAACGCCTGATTTTGCATCAGGGTCGAATTGGCTGATTTCTGCGGTTTCTGCATCCGTTTCAGCTTTTTGGTAACCGCCTAGGTAGCGCCTACGAGGCTCATGACGATGCCGCAGATATAAAGAGAGGCCGACGCGAAGGACAGTCCCCAAGTGCTTCGCGGAACAGGCTTCCACCGTTTTTGGTATTCTTACGCGCACGGGCCGGGTGGTTGCACACCCGACCCGCACGACTTGGCAGCAAACCCGACCTGGCCACGCCGATGACGCATTGGACGCATTGCAGAACGACCTCATCTGGAAGATCGTTCGCACGCCAACTCCGCCTGACTATCACCTGAACTATAAGTTCGAACTGATGCGTGAGGTGATACCGACAGTTCGTTGACGGTCGCCATCGCGTCTTACTCGAAAACATCCGCAACGACTGTCTGGATCTCGCAAATCTATAAATTACGGTTGTGGCGTGACACACAGGCCATGGCGCGTGTTGACTCGTACCCAACCCACGAACCTGCCGCTGAGCTAGTCTACACTCGCAGCCCTTCCACGCCGCTCTCAGCAAGACCGCAGGCGCGGAACATTCCGTAACAATTTAGGTTGATGTAACCACGCTCTTGAACCGTTCCCGCATGTTGCCGGACGCCGTACATAAGAAGGATAAAAAGATGACCACTCCGAACGAAGCCTTTAAGAAGGCCGCCAATTCTCCCGCAGGTCGCCAAGCTGCCGAGACAGCAAAGTCGGTAGGCGAGAATGTCACCGATTTCGCTGATGATCTTTCACGCAAGGCGAGCAAGCAATTCGCCCGCGCGCAGGACGTGGCGGGGGATGTGTATGACAACGCCCATGCTGCGGTCAGGAGAGACCCGGTGATCGCGTTAGCGATAGCATTGGGCATTGGCTTCTTGTTCGGAATAGTCGTGGCTAGCCGCCGCTAACGAAGCCAGCATACGAATTCAATCGGCCTGCAATGATCGGTTAACTGCGAATCAGCGAGCTTGTGCTTGGACAATGCAACGTTGCGCGTAGTCCTTTTCCCTAAACGGCCCCGGCCCCTACTTCCGGGGCCGTTTTTTCACGCAATAAAATCTTCATGTATGCGAAGCGAAGATCCGCGCACGATGACTTGGCGTGAGCATATTGCGGCCGTTCTAGGCGCGGTTATCGTGCTAGCTGTTGTGGCAGCGGTAACGACAAGGCCGTTATTCGTCAGCCTTTCAAGTGTCGATCTCCAAACCGGCTTTTCCACGACGGTCGAAAAGACGCCAAATCCGCTGCGCGAGAAGTGACAGCGCGACATCGAGTGCGATTAACCGTCCATCAGCACTAGAGGTGCTCGCTACCCCGTCCCTAGCGGGGCTTTTTGTATTGGCTGCGCTTCGCCTTCGCTGCGGGAGTGAGATCGGCTATGCAGTTAGCGATGAAGTGCTCCCTGTCACCTCGCCCGTTGAACCAAATCTGCGCCGCCTTAGCCCAACAATAATCCTTGATTTGCGGTGGCGCAGCGAAAGCCGGAGTTGCGCTCATCAAGGCCAGACAGCTGACGGCCAACAGCGCATTCTTCGGTTTCATATTAGACCTCCTACGGTCTAACGCCACGGTGCAGTTCCGCTCGTTCAATGCGCAGTGCGACGGGCGGTCGGTCGGCGACGTGCGGGAGTCGGTTTAGCTTCTTCCGATGGCTGCTTTCCCATCCGCCTCCGCACGGCCTCGCGCACCTTTGTTTGACCCTGCTTCTGCATACTCTTCTTGAGGGCGTCCATGATGTTGATGACTGGTGGGGTAGGCTTGCCCTCCGTCTCAATGGTGACCTCCGGTGCGCGGTTTTCAACCTTCGCTGCGAGAAGCTCCCGGAGTGCTCGCGAATATTCGTCGGGCATCTTCTCAGGCTCGAAGCGCCCAGCATGTCCACGTATTAGTTCAACCGCGAGGGACACGGCATCCTCTTTCGGCGTGGCCGTCACCTTGTCGAAGTAAGGCTCTGCGGCACGCACCTCACCTCCATAGCGGAGAATGGAAAGGAGTAGTCCGTTACCCAGCGGCTTGATGCCGACAAGGTGACCGCGACCGCCCATGATGAGTTGGCCGACAGCGACCTTGCGGGTCTGCTTCAGCGCATCGCGAATGACGGTATAACCTTCGTCGGCCTCATCACCATCGGGCATGAGGTAATAGGGCTTTTCGAAGTAGCGGCTGTCGATCTCGGCTTCGTCAACGAAGCGCACCATGTCAATGGTGTGCTTGGCCTCCAGCTTCAGCTCATCGATCTCGCTCGGGTGGATCAGAACGTGATGCCCTTTGGCGTGCTCGTAGCCTTTGATGATTTCCTCGTCGGGAACCTCGGTGAAGGTTTCACCGTCGCGCACGCCCTTGACGTATTTAATCGGTGAGCCGGAGGGCTCATGGATCTGCCGAAAGCTGATCGCCTCCTCTGTCGAAACCGCGGGAACGAGCCTCACCGGGATTAGGACTAGAGACAGCCGGAGATTGCCCGACCAGAGGGAAGGAGGTGGCATGGACACTCACACACACGAACAATACGGGAGTCCGAATTTGGTCACATAACCGCGTCACGCAAGGGGAACAAAGCGGCATTGGTAGGTGGAACCTAACGGCGTCTAGCTGGTTCTTCTATGCAAGACTGGACTGGTCGCCGGACCTACAGGACACCCGTGGCCGATCCCCGCCGACATTGAACAGAAGCCTCGGAATTTTGCTCCGAGGCTTTTGTCTTTTCTGCGTGCAGTGCCAAGATGGGCGTCGGCTTCGGTCGGCGCCCTCTTCGTTGGTACGACGGATTTCAATAAGGGAACAAGCGCCAACAATTGGAGGTTTTTTGGTGGGCGGCTCCAATAGCGTAACTAGGAGGAACCCATGAAAACCCTAGTTTCAATATTTGCATTGGCCATAGCTCTTGCCTTCACAGCGCCAGCAGTAGCCGGTACGGGACCAAACTCCGCGCCGCCAACAATGAAGGCCAGCTGCGACAAGGCCAAGATGAAGTGGGACAATAAAGCTCACAAGTGCTGCAGTGACATGACGGCAAGTGGCCATTGCATGTAGCGTCGTAGACGCCATGAAGGGCGTCGGCTTCGGTCGGCGCCCGTCTTCTTTTTGCCCTTTAAGACAAGATGTGTGCGGCGAATTGCATAGTGACCCATTGCCGCGCGACAGATGCGCTTAACACGGCACGTGGAAATAAAATCGACAAGGGACGGGTGCGGAGTCCGGTAAGGCATCACACCCCCCGTGACTGCCAGTTCTTCGGAAGGAGTAACTTCCATGAGAACATCATTCTGGCTTTTGCCGCCGGTGGTTCGCTGGCATTCGTAGCATTCACACCGGCCCTCGCCGTTGGGCTTGAGTGCTCGGACTATCCCAATCTTGATAGATGCCCAATCTATGGCGTCTATGGAAATTCGACGCCGCCCGCGTCCTATCAAGTGCCTTCCACGCACATCAGGCATGCCCAGGCTTACCAAGGCCACCATCATTACCACTAACTAGCCCAGAGCGAACTGGGTGGGGCGTCGGCTTCGGTCGGCGTCCCTTTTGCATTGCTTTTGCGCCCATGACATTATCACTGAGCGCGGCACGGTGCTCTCATGTTGCTATCGTCCCCCCATCATCTTCCGAGGGTTTTGGCGAATACCCTTATGACCCGAGCGATCTAAGTCACTTGCTCGCGGGAGCAATCATGATCGTCAGCATGGGGGCGCTTACACTGACTCTCTGTCGCGCCCTGTTGATGCTGTTGTTTGGCGCACCGATGTTCCAGGACGGTTTTGGCCCCCCTCTGTCTCTGATGCACAGCATCTAGCAGCCGCTCGATGAGCGGGTCCGGCTCGCGAGTTAAAGAAAGAGCCCCATAACGTGGCGCGTTGGGGCTCTTTCGGACCAGTCTGCGGTGTGGCGGGGGACGCTCACGCTAGGGTTGACTGGTCTGACTGACCTAAGAAATATAATCCCCCCACGGATATTCCGTCAACGAACGTTATTCCAACCTTGCGGCTTTTTGGGAACCCGCATTCCAGTCACTAACTCAGCCTAGCGGGGCTTTTTGTATCGGCTGCGCCTAGCGGTGTGGGAGTAAGATCGGCTAATGGAGTTACGATGCGTGACCCTAATCGCTTCATCCGCAGCCTCCTTTTCAAGCTGAAAGGCTATTTTGATCGTTGGCCTTCACGAGAAGGCGAGCTGACCCAGCAAGAGGCCAATATCCTTAGCATTGTGCTGATCATTGGGCTCTCCGGCTGCGCTATTTTGGAGCTCACTACTTTCCTTCCTCGTGCCGAGGAGGCTCCGCCTCCTACGTCTTTTACCTGAGGTGGGTAAGTAGCCGTTTCATCACTGCGTAAGTCGTCGCGTCGCCTCTTCAATACGCCGCCGAGCGCATCCCCGGTGGCTATGTCGTAAAGGATGCGACCGGCCAAGCCTTGGCCTATGTCTATGCGCGCGAGACGCGAACCGATGCCGACACGGCTACAATGCTGACGATGGACGAGGCGCGGCGCATAGCGACCAATATCGCCAAGCTACCGACGCTACTACCACGTAAATGAGTGCGCCAAGTTAGGCTGCTTGAGGATCGGTGCGGCTGATGCGCATTCTCGCCTCGGCGCAGAGGCGATCTAACTCTTCTTGCGTTTCGGGATTGTGAAGCCATCCGGATGCTTGCGCGTACCCAGGCTCAAACTGCAGCTCAAATGCAACCGCCCGTGAGCCGACGAACTTGCCTGAGCGAGCTAGTTCACGCGCGTGCTGCTGAATGCGTTTTAGGTCCTTACTCATCACGGCCCATTTTTATGCAGTCTTCTTGGGCTCAGGTTTGCCCCACTCATCGACTAGGCGCTTGGCGTGTTCTAGGTCCGTCGCTAGTCGCATCCATGTTTGCGCTAGATCTTCGAACTTCGCCTTGGTGAGCGGAGACGGGGAAGTCGCCGCTATCTCCAAGCAATGCTTGGCGTGGTCGCGGCATTCTTTTGGATCGCCAGGCATTGGCACCTCCGTATGGCCCTCTAATTGATTCCGAGGGCTGAAAAAGGTGTCAAGACCGTAGCCGTGCGGCGCACAATCGCAATGGCGATTTCCCTGACCGATGGCACGGTCTCACAATTAATTGGCCATTATTCGCAAGGACCTGAAGGGGTAGATCGGGCACCACACGAACGCCCTTTTGCCACTGAGGGTGATGTGGTCGCGGGGAAGTAAGTGGCGGACTGAGCGTTCGAGCCTGCGACCCACGCGGCTCGGACGCCTCTTCGGGACTTCCTCTGGGCCATCGCCGCTAGGTCTTACGTCGCCTCGGTCGGGTCTCCCCCGACCGGGGCTTTCGCTATGGGGGGCTCTATGGCTTTTCGTCTCGTCCATGCGCAATACGAGCGCAATTCTCAGCGAGCATATGTCGAGCTAAGAGAGCAAGACGCAGACGGCGGCGAATTGATCGTCACGGCCATCTTCACCTATCGGCGCACGAGCATCATTAGCAAGCGGGCGTTAGAGCAAGACCTCGCTAGGAAGGCGAGGCATATGATGAAGCGAGCTTCAGGAGGGCTGGGTGGCCGATAGGGAACGGTAGATTGGCGTTGTGTTAGCGGCCCCAAGGTGGGGACCTTGCATAGACTATAACGGTTAGCCTTGTGTGTGCGTAGCGGCGGTGGGGGCCTTTCATTGGGCGCTTGCCTAAGGGAACCAATCGCTTGAGCCACAGTTTTAGTGCTCGGTGCCGACCACGACCCGTCGTCGGTACCGTTTCCTGGCTGTTACTTCTTGCCCCGGCTGTGTATCAGCGTTCCGGGGCCTTCTTTTTGCCGCTGCCCCACCATTCACACGATCAACCCCTAAGCTGTTGCTGACCCTCCTGCGGAACTCGATCCTCCTGCAGTGGTCAGGCTCGGTGCCGTTGATGGTTCCAGAACAGCGGTGCCGAGTCCTTCTTCTAGGTCAGGAAGGCGAATGCCCTACGGCACCGGGGTTCTAGCGCAAAAAGAAAGAGGCCGCGATGCGGGTCCCGACCTCTCTCTCATCGAAGCCGCCAGCCGCTCAGGGGCTGACGTTTAGAAAACTTCTCAAGCAAAAACCCGTTCACCATTTTCTTGGTGCGCTTTCGTACTCAGTCTTGACTCCCAATCATGAGACAAAAAGCCCGCTCGTACCTTGAGCCCCCCGCATGAGTACAGCCGGCTCTTTTCTTTTGCCTTCCTCTACCCGCTTGGAACAGGTTTTCGCTTTCCACGTTCCGCCTGCGGAGGTGGTAGCAGTGCCGACTTCGATGGGCCGGGACTTAGAAGCTTGAGCAGAGAAGCGCCGGGATTGCCCCATTCGACTCTCTGACACCAACTTGGAATTGGTTATGTCTCGGGGAGGTGCGTTTAATTTGTTGGAGGTCTTAGAGTGCCTGGAAGTGCCGAAGAGTGTCGTTTGCACGCGCTTGCATGCGTGCGACTAGCGCAAGCCCTCGCAACACCGCAAGCAAGAGATCATTTCGCCAAGCTCGCTCGGTCTTGGATTAAGCTGGCTGAGGATTTAGATAGAGGCCGCGCCTTCCTCGATGCTGAGGGCGGGAGCCGAGAGCAAACCGGCTAAATCGTGTCGCCATGTCTTTAGTAAGTGCGCGGCTCAGGTTTATTGAGCCCCAGCTTGCTTCCCCCGTCGATCAGCCGCCGCAGGGCAAGCACTGGATTCACGAAATTAAATACGATGGTTATCGCTGCCAAGTTCTGCTTGAGCTTGGTCGGGCGCGCGTATTCACCCGCAATGGATACGATTGGAGTGACCGCTTTCCCTCGATTGTCCGTGCCGCTGCCAAGCTTCCCTGCCTGTCCGCCATCATTGATGGCGAGGCCATTGTCCAAGACCAGAACGGAATTTCTGACTTCGATGGCCTCAGTTCCGCTATGCGGTGGCGTCCCGACAGCATCATCCTCTATGCCTTCGATCTGATGCATCTCAACGGCAGGGACCTGCGGCCAAAACCGCTCTTTGAGCGCCGCGCGCTATTGAAGGGCCTGCTGGGAAGCGATGAGGAAAGCCGCATTCAGTTCAGCGAGGAGTTTGGCGGGGATGGGTGAGGCCTTGTTCAACGCCTGCGCTCAGCATGGACTTGAAGGCATCGTTTCCAAACATGCACTGGCACCCTATTCCTCCGGCCGAAGCAAGACCTGGCTGAAGACCAAGTGCTTCACCGAATCCACCTTTGTGGTGGTCGGTACAGATCGCGACCGCAAGACCGGAGCAGTCAGGGCTCTGCTGGTCCATAACGACGGCTCATGGCTTGAACTATGCGGGCGCGGCCTTCATCGCTCTTGCCGGTGAGGAACGCGCCAAGTTTTTCGCTGAGCTTGAGCGCCTAGCCACGTCATGGGCTGCGTTCAAGAGTTCACGGATGGTCGATGTCAAGTGGTGCCAACCTGCGCTGACGGTGCGAGTGAAGCATCTGGCGGGAAGCAAGTCGCTCCGCCACGCCACGGTAAGAGCGTTA
Source organism: uncultured Alphaproteobacteria bacterium (assembly GCA_963710245.1). Lineage (GTDB taxonomy): Bacteria > Pseudomonadota > Alphaproteobacteria > Rhizobiales > Methyloligellaceae > Methyloceanibacter. The sequence continues at coordinate 60,656 of CAVPZK010000006.1, read as the reverse complement.
ACGCAAGGGTAGTCGGCCCCGGTTGGGAACGCGAGACATTCAAGGGAGTTTATCCGTGGGCGGTCGAAGGAGACCCAAATGGACACGACCACATTGCTCATTGTGATACTTGTACTTCTCTTGCTGTTTGGTGGCGGCTGGTATGGTCGCGGGCGTTGGTATTAACCAACTCATTTTCCTCAAATGAGAAACGTACCGTCGTCTGTCGTCTCGCTTGCGCTTATCATCGCGTCAATCGTTGTGGCGGTGATAGGAGTCCCGCTGGCGGCATCAATGTATCTCGCGCTGCTCGCCATCTGGGTGCTGTTGTTCGCGGGAAGATACAACTTCTGACGGCGGAGCGAGCCGCGCCGTCAGGCGATCCATCGCTACCGCTTCCCTCCACCATGACGCGTTGAGGATTCCCGGCCGGCCTCGCAATCGTGTGGCTACTCGTTAAGCAACAAATCTAATCTGACACGTATTCAGCCGCCGCCGGTTTAAAATGAAGTGCCTCATCATCCATTCAGAGAGATCAGGCATGAAATCACTTTTGATAGCGTTTTTGGCAATCGCTTTGGTCTATTCACCTGCATTGGCCGCACGAGAGTCCCGGGCGCAACACCGTGCTCAGCCTGGTGAGGTCTCTAACCAATTGACGCGCGCATACGGATGGGGCTGCGACAGCCGCATTCGGCTTTGCTACGTGGGACCGATCTGGGGACGAAGTGGAAAAGGTTATTTCCGCTGCTTCACCCCGGGTGATGGTTGGCGCCCTTGCCCCTGAGTGGACAGCCCTTTCTCCTCAACGCCCACATTTCAGCGTAGGTGGTGAAAGCCGCCGCTGAGTGCGGCGGCTCACCATTTCCTGTCCTTAGGAAACTAGCCCGCGCATTCCTTCATCGACTTCATGGCAGCGTTGGCCTCTTCCTGCGACTTGTACTCGCCCATCATTTTGTATTGCGAGCCCGTCGGTTTGGTGGTCATGACCGAACAACCCTTCATCGAGTTGTCGTACATGATGTAATAGGTCTCGACGGCGAAAGCTGGCACTGAAAACCCGACAATCAGAGCTGCGGCGAAAAGATATTTCTTCATGGGGTACTCCTTGGGTTCAGCCTGGCTTCCCAGGCAAAAAACAACTCTTGGAGTGGCAGAATCGATCCCCATTGTTCTGGCCGGTGGAACACGGCAAAATTATCATTCGTTAGTTTAGCCAGCTCGATCACAGCTCGCCTGTGCATCGCTGGTTAGGCCCGGTGCCGCAAGGTTCGCGCCAAGTGGCACCGGGCCACTGTACGTTCGGTGATAGCCCTCGATCAACAGACGAAGCAGCTCGACCAAGCACATCTCGTCGCGATCCCTATTCTCGTTCTTGGTCCAGCGCCCTCCGCGTCCTCACCGAACGCCATTTCCGGTACCCCGCTCACGAGCTTGCCGAGGGGCCTTCTTCTTTCCGCCTGCGCTCGCCGTGTTCGGATGAATATTCTCTTGCGTGCTCGGCTTGGATCGACCCTTGGAGCGGCTGGGTCCACCTTTGTCCTGACTTGATCCAGCTGCATCGGCTGGCCGGCCTTGGCCGGGATATGACATGCTAGCTTGTCGGGCCATTTTCGATCACCCCTTTTTCGCCTGGCGGTCAAAACGACGTTACGCCAGTAGCCGCGCCCAGCACCTGGATCGCGCCATATGTACTTATTGTTGTCCGTCCATTTCCAATCGTCGTCATAGATGGTGAGAGGATAATTCCGCGCATGACTGGGTTCCTTTCAGGAGGCAATAAAACAAAAACCCATTCCTCCGCCTGCCCATTGTCAGACGAAACGCGAGCGTAGAGCGTCTCCCAAACGGAACTGAACGCTTGCTCGATGGCGTCGAGAACGGACGGGCGGCTGCTATCGGGTCATTGTGTAGTGATGGACATGATTCGCCTCCGGCGCATTGCAGGCGGGAGCGTAACTCTCTCAGTCAACGGATGCCTGGGGATCAGCCGATGATAGCTGACCGTGCACCCTTCTGCATGGGATAGCGAGTCAATTGAAAGTGTTCGGGCCTATGTAAAAAGACATGCCGGGCGCACCACGCGAGCGACCAATCTTTGCAATGCCGGGCCGCTAGTTTCCGATCTAGGCACTCAGGGGAACCTCTGAATTTGATGAGTGGTTTTTATTGCAGCCATCCACGATCCTTGGTGGGTGTCGATGGATGGTTAGGCTCGGCACCCGTCCTCTCCTGTGCAGGTCTGCAACGGGTGTCGGGCTGCGCGGGAACTGCCTTTCATCGCGATTGTTGTTCCTCTAGCCATCCATGGTCCTCCAACCTCAAGGATGGTCAGGCCCGGCATACCGGCTCTTTCAGCATCGAGAGCCGTGGGTTGCCGGGCCGCTAATTGTTCGTGGTAGAATCCACCGTAGCCAGCCATAGGGATCGGTCCACCATCCTGCCCCCCGGCTGGTTAGGCCCGGCGCTAGAGACGAGCCTCTCCGGCGCTGGGCCGCTTATTGTCTGAATGGTAGAATGGCTGTAGCCAGCTCTCCGGTTCGCACTCCAGGAGCTGGTTAGGCTCGGCATCCGTCCTCTCTTGTGCAGGTCTGCAACGGGTGTCGGGCTGCTTACTCCAGGAAGTGCCTTTCATCGCGATTGTTGTTCCTCTAGCCATCTGTTGAACTCATCCCAGACGACAGCAAATGGTTAGGCTCGGTACTCTGTCGTCCACGCACCCCGAATCTTTTTTATCAGGGGCTTAGCGAACCAAACCGACGATCCCCGGGAGGATGTGTTCTACGGCACGAATTTATGCCCAAGCCTCGCTGAAACCCAAAGGGGGATGGGGCAGCCTTGCTGTTAATTGAACCGCGTGCTGACTAACGGCGTTCGGTGCGACGACTAGATGTCTGCGTTGTTGAAGCAGCGCGCGCTTCCTCAGCTTGAGCATCAAGATTGATGATTCGCCGCCAATAGTTTGAGTAGGACGCCATGGCGTCGGCGAGATTCTTGGCTCCAGCGAGGCCAGTCGCCAGATCGAGGGTGGCAGTGATATTGCGCCCCGCGACGTTGATCATCCTACGGCTAACGCCCCGACCAGCCGCGCCGAAAGACATCTGCCAGCTTTCCAGTACGGCCTGCAGAGCGTGTTTGGAGCGCTCATAAACCTCCCGCGTCTGAATTACGCCACTCTCAGCGAGGGCAGACATTGTTTGGTTATCGCGGAACTCATCGAATTGGGTGGCGGGCCCGGGACCTGTTCCTGCCTGCTCGACGACGCCTTTAGAAGCGATCTTGCGTCGCTGTATGTGCGACTTCTCCGCGAGGACTTTGGTGGTTTGCTGGTATGTAGCGCATGGAATTCTGGGAGCTTTCTTTGGATGCGTAGGGCGCGCCGTTCTGGCGGCAGCTTTGCGAGTGGATGACTTAGTCATGGTTCTGGCCTCTTGAGTGTTCGCAGTAGGTCTCTTGCCGCAGACGTATGTTTGACGCGCGTATGATCTCCTCCCCCACGCGTGTCCGGCGGAAGGCGATGGCTCTATCGAGGAAGCTGAGATTGAACCGTCAGAAGACCAACTGGTTGAAGCGACCTTGGTTCCGACAATCAACGCAGTAGGCAGCTTATCTGCCGCTCAGCGAGGCAATCGGAAATTGTGCAGCGCAGCAACTATTGGAGCGAAAGCACGTTAACGTTGTCCAAACCCGTCACGGAGGCCTGGCCATCGCGAACGTTTCGAAAAAACTCCTCGCCCTAGCAAGCTTTGGATCCAACCCTGGAGCGTTGAAGTCCGCGACATACATTCCAGCCTATCTCCCACATAGCCGACCTCTCGTTGTTGTCTTGCATGGCAGCCTGCAGACTGCAGAGGACTATGATTATGGAAGCGGATGGTCCTCCCTAGCAGAGCAGCACTGTTTCGCCCTCCTGTTTCCTCAGCAGAGACGCTCCAACAACGCTATTCGAGCATTCAACTGGTTCGAGCCGGAGGATAGTCATCGTGACGGGGGAGAGCCGCTATCTATCCGGGAAATGATTGAGCATGTGGTGGTTAGTCACTCAATCGACAGACAACGGATCTTTATCACCGGGCTCTCCTCCGGTGGAGCGATGGCGTCGGTTATGTTGGCGACCTACCCCGACGTGTTTGCCGGCGGGGCTATTATCGCCGGGCTGCCCTACGTGGGTGGGAGCTCGCTGATGCAGGCCTTACATCGCATGAAGGGATACGATGGACTGTCGGACACGCAGCTTGATGCATTGGTGCGTGGCGCCTCTGAAAATATCCAGGGATGGCCTAAAATCTCCGTCTGGCATGGCAGTGAGGACCACACGGTCGATCCCTCCAATGCCGATGCAATTGTTAGACAATGGCAAGCGTTACACGGTGCCCAGGACGCGCCGACGCGCATAGAGAGGATCGATGGCTATCCGCGGCGCGTCTGGTGCGATTCTGGAGGCGCCGAACTCATCGAGGAATTCAGAATTCCTAATATGGGTCACGGCGCGCCGCTTCAAGCGGGGGGCGCTGATGGGTACGGCGCGAGCGGGGACTACATGCTCGAGGTGGGAATCTGTTCCACCAAACACATAGTTTCCTTTTGGGGGCTCAGTGCTCGAAAAGTGCGCTCAAAGAAATCTATGCTAACCGCAATGTCGGAGGCTGCACGAAAGCTCTCCTCCTGGCGAGGGGGGCCATTTGGTGATGTCACGGACGCTTAAATCGACGCCACTCGCCTAATTCCAGACTAAACGCCCCGCAGCGGGGATTGAACCACTACCGCTTAGAGCCCTTCATCAGGAATTTTGAGTAGCTTGCCACACGCCTTGCAATGAACTGCGTCTAGTTCGTGGCGTTCAAGAGCGCACGCTGGGCAGGGGAATCGCACCTTCTGGGGGCGGAGCAGCGTTTGCAGGAGCCGTAGGAAAAGTGTCACCCCGAAGATCATGATGAGTACTGCAATAAGCCGACCGAGCGACCCTTCGAGAGTGATGTCGCCGAAACCCGTGGTCGTTAGCGTTGATACGGTGAAATAAAGCGCATCGACATAATTGGCGATCTCTGGGTTGCGCCAATGTTGAGTCTCGTAGACGACGCCGGTCATGATGAAGAGGACACGCCAAGGTTGGCCACGGCGATGATGGCCTCCTCGTTCCGGCGGAAGAATGAACTGTCGAGACGCAGACGTGCTACGAGCTGGTAGGTGTGCAAGAGCCGAAGCGTGCGCAAAATGCGCAAGAAGCCGAGACCTTCGCCGACGACAGGTGCGAGAAAGGAAAAGATCGCTACCATGTCGGCCCAAGTCGAGGGATGGGCAAACTCGCGCACAGGGTGCGGACTCGCATAGAGGCGTGCGCAAAAATCGGCGAGGATCAAGAGGCCGAAAGCCAGATCAAGCCATTCGACCCAGGGCGCTCGTGACACGAAGGAGGTGCCGATAATGAACAGGATGGTGCCGATGTCGAAGACGAGCAAACCATAGCGAAAGCGATGAGCTGTCTGGCTCTTGCCGAAATAGAGGAGCCTCAGTTTCTCGCGTAGCGAAGCCGACTCGGCTTGAGCTTCACCTGCCTGAGAGGCTGCGGATCGGGATACTTTCCTGGTTGAGGATGCGGAAGATCGTGCGTTCGTGGTCTTTCTGGCGACCATTGTGGGACCTTCAGTTCGCACGCATGGTTCTGAGGTTTAGCCTAGCCCATCCTCCTGCAACAACGCCCGATTAATCGCCACTCCTGCCTTGGCGCCCTCAGCGATAGCAACAGCAACGAGCAAAACATCACGAGACGCGTCTCCGGCAACATAAACGCCACGAACGCTACTTTCTTCGGTCACGGAGTCGGTGACGATGCCGCCCTTTTTGTCCCGTGCGCAGCCCAATGCGGCCGAAAGGTCGGAGGTTTGACGGCAACCTGTTGTGAAGAAGATTGCGGTGCGCTCTAGCAACTTACCGCCTTGCAACTGGATGCTATGTAACGCGCCATCTTCTGTTCCCTCCAGCTTCGCAATCCTCTCAGGACATATCGAAATTTCGTGCTGTTGAAGACGTGATTGCATTGTTGGCGAAACCTCTGATGCACCATCAGTGCATAGGATCACGTCCGAAGACCACTGCTTCATCATCAGCGCCAAGCTGGCACCTTTATCGCCCTTCCCGTAAACCGCGAGAGGCTGGTCTCGATGTTCAAAACCATCGCAATAAGGGCAATGGTGAACGCTCCGACCATATAACTGCTCGATACCTTCAAGTCGCGGGATCTCATCTGTCAGGCCCGTGGTGAGCAGGACCTTGCGCGCCCTCAATGTAAAGCCGTCAGCGCACGCGACTGCGAATTGATTACCAGATGGCGTTATTTCGGTTACGCGGTCCGCATGCAACTCTACGGTCGTATACCGTTCGAGTTCACATCTCGCCCTGGCTAACAGCTCAGTCGGCGGCGTGCCTTCGTGACCAAGCAGGCAGTGTACACCTCGTGACGCCTGATTTCGAGGCTGTCCCACGTCGCACAGAAACACGCGGCGACGGCATCGCGCCAACACGATGGCCCCGCTAAGACCCGCCGCCCCGCCACCCGCAATGACGACGTCATAAACATCCGCCATACCCACTCCTGCACCACACTCGCTCAACAGGAGCGGAAGCAGATAAGACGGCGTCTTGGCCTAACGTCATACCAGGAGCCGTATAGTCAGAACGGAAGACTACCAAAATAGAATGCGATGACGATGAAGGCGATGATAGTGCCTGCTAATCCAAAACCGAGCACGTAACGCACGTTATGGCCCGTGACGGCACCGCGGGCTCTAACGGTGTTTTTGGTTACGGGCTGCGGTTGAACGTCAGTATGTATACTCATGGCATTCCTCAGACCTCACGCCTCGATGGCGGAGGGGAGTTTTAGCATCTCGCTTTAATGGCTGATGGGAAAGAGCCCAGCACTGGCTGGACTCTCTCAGTTGATCGTTATGGAAGCCTAGTTGCTTGGGCTACCCTGACCTGGATTATCCTGGACAGGCTTGGCCTGACCTGGATTTGCCTGATCGGGGTCGCGCTGACCGGGATTGCCCTGGCCGGGATTGCCTTGGCCAGGATTGCCTTGGCCGAGGATTGCCTTGGCCAGGATTGCCTTGGCCAGGATTGTCCTGACCGCTTCGCGGGTCGTTACCCATCGTTGTATCCTTTTCGATTGTAGGGAGGACGGCGCAGGCGGCGCCGAGTCAAAGGACCAACTGGTTCGCCTCCGCTTGGTTCCACATTTCGCCTCAGCGGCTTCAGCTTGCTGGTTCACGGCTGTCTTGGCGATTTCTGTCAGCGCTTCATCTGTTACCTCTCTTTTCTGCTTCTGCGATTGCTCCTGCACCTGATGAGAGAGAGTCATGAAGCTCGTGGACGCGAATATTGGAACGTCGGAGTTACGGGGATGGGCGCTGAATTGCGGAATGGAGTTAACCGCCCGAGGCTAACCCCTCTTGGCGGAGACTTCTACGCGGCGATTGAACAGCCTTTTTTTCATTTCGCGGCCTACCAATAAAGGCGCTGGTTGAGACAATGTCCCGCGTTTGGTCTCCCGGGCTAGGCGTTGCAACACTCGGCGCCCTTGTGGAGCGTTGTTGGCCGAATAATTCTCCAAGATGAGCAATTTTGACCACCTTTTCGCAGAAAGCACTTTTACGCTCTTCGCTGTGGACGGGGTGGGAGTTCGCGGCATGACTAAAAGCTCGACGGCACCCCAGCCACGCCTTCCCTAGACACCGGGCAGGGCGAGCCCGCGCGAGGCTCGTCCTCTCTCGATCATGCGGCCTTCGCTGCGGGCTCTTGGGGATCGTGAACGCTTCAAAAAGGGGGGCCGTAATTCAGTTTTGCGCCTGGCTGCCACTTGAGGAGTGTTGTGTGTGTTGCATCTCGTGAAATCTAACCCGAAATCGGCGTCTCATCCGCGAGACCACGCGGACAATCTTCAGGCCGCTCCACTTCAGTCAGCCCTCTCCACGGAAGAGTTGAAGCGACGCCCGTCGCGTCCCCCCGATTATGCTGCTGAGAACCGTGCCTTGATGGCCTTGACGCGAGAGATGGCAACTTCGCCTGCCGGCATTTTACAGAAGCTCGCGGAGACGGCCCTGACCTTGTGTTGTGCGCATTCGGCCGGGCTCAGCCTCCTGGAAGAGGTCGACCAAAAGAAAAACTTCCACTGGCGCGCTATCGCCGGCGAATGGGCTTCTCACTTGAACGGGGGAACGCCGCGCGACTTTGGCCCCTGCGGCGCGGTCCTCGATCGGGATGTGGCGCTGGTCTTTTCCCACCCAGAACGCGATTTCCCCTACTTCGCCGATGTCAGGCCTTTATTGGAAGAAGGGCTCTTGATTCCGTTTTACATTGGCGGCGAAGCCGCCGGTACGATCTGGGTCGTCTCCCATAACGAGAGTTGCAGGTTTGACGCCGAAGATCTGCGGGTAATGACCAACCTCGGAATGTTCGCGGCGGCGGCTTATCAAACTGTTCTGTCCCTGAACGCGGGGCAACGAATGGTCTCGATCGTGGAATGCTCTGACGACGCCATCATAAGCAAGGACCTCAACGGCACAATTACCTCTTGGAACCGGGGCGCAGAGCGGATCTTTGGCTATGTGGCCGCAGAGATAGTCGGCAAGCCGGTGACGATCCTAATTCCACCGGAACTCCAGAACGAGGAGCCAGTAATTCTGGAACGCATCCGGCGGGGTGAGCGTGTCGAGCATTTTCAGACTGTGCGTGTGGGCAAGCCCGGAAATCGAGTTCGATATCTCGCTGACCATTTCGCCCGTGCGAAATGCGGACGGCAAGATCGTCGGCGCTTCCAAAATCGCGCGTGACATCACCGAGCAGAAAAGGAGCGAGGCGCAAATCGCCATTCTCGCTCGCGAGGCGGAGCATCGAGCGAAGAATTTGTTGGCGACCGTGCAGGCGACTGTGCACCTTACGCAGTCCGACACCACGGACGGCTTCAAACGAGCAATCGAAGGGCGCATTCAGGCGCTAGCAAATGTTAATGCGCTCTTCGTGCAATCGAGGTGGACAGGAGCCGATCTGCGGAGCCTGGTCACGCAAGAGCTTGCACCCTATTGCGAGAAAGAGGAAACCCGCGTGCAGATGGCTGGTGCCGACATAGTGTTGGAGCCAACCATGGCCCAGACGATTGCTATCGTCGTCCATGAGCTGGCGACCAACGCCGCCAAGTTTGGAGCGCTGTCAATGCCAGAAGGGCGCATCCAAATTGAGTGGTCGCGCACCTCGGACCGCCTGCTCATTTTGCGTTGGATCGAGACCGACGGCCCGGTTGTCACGCCACCTACCCGTTACGGTTTCGGTACGCGCGTGATGGAGAAAATGATTCGCAGCCAACTCAAGGGCGAGATGCGCTTTGATTGGCGGCCAGAAGGATTGGCCTGCGAGATTGCAATGCCGACGTAACCCGAGCGTTGCCTAGCGCGATCGCCGGCATCCCCCAGTTCTGCGTATGCTGGTTATATACACCCACGAGGCTCGCGCTCTCACCTTTAACTGAGAATGGTCGGCAGCCGGAACCGCTCACACGATGGATCGTTGGCTATTGGATCGAAGAACGATCAAGCTTGAAACCAAGGAGTCAAACTATGATGCGTACCGTAATAATTCTCGCCGCCACCCTCGGCTTTGTTGGTTCCGCTCTCGCGGCAGAAGCGCCAACTATGGACCAGTGTAAGGCAGGTTGGAAATCCGACTATTCCAAGATGTGGACTGAAGATCAGTTTACGAAGGCTTGCGATGCCATGACGAAGAATGGCGGCAAGATGTAGCGCAACACTGCCGGCCCCATAAAAAATGGGGTCGGTTCTGCCCACCTGCATGCCCACGATCCCGCCAATGCGTGCTTGGACTCGGAGCTCGCAGCACTTAGTGCCCAGCGGACATCGGATGTCATAAATTATCCCCTCGTTCCTGAACTGACCGGTGGGCGGCGCGTTGCTCACTAAGGAAGGTTCGGTCGTCAATGCCAGAACGAGCGCAATATCGAGGGTACAACATCGACGGTGCCGTCAAAGGACGAGGATGGTGCGTAGAAGTTCATCCCACCACATCTGATCTACCGCACCTTCGACGAGCGGTTTTCCGTGTGGTCCATCTGTCGTGGACGCGGGCACTCGCGGTGGCGCGTTCGCGCATCGACGCGCGATGCCGTCGTGCGGCGATAAATCAAGCGGCGTTTTAAAGAGAAGAGGATAAGGCCATCACAGATGACGAGATAAACGTCCCAGGCGGAATGGGTGCGGTATTCAATGCGGCCTGGGTCGTCCTAAGACCGCAAAACCTCGAGCCTAACTCGCCGCAAGAAAAGCAACTGCGCCTCGACCTGGCTCGCTGCATTTACGACCTCGTGGCGAATGGCGTCACTAACGCGGACGAGCTGCGCAGAAAAGTTATTGAGCAGATGTCCCTTGACCCCGCCTCTTGAGTTCGTGGAAGGGCCTGCTACGCGCGCATAAACCTTTAGAGGACGGCCGTGCTTGGCGCGAGCGCCTGCAATTCATGCGTCCTCAGCTTCTCGTGTGACTCCAGGGACGTCGTGCAAAATCACATTCAACAGCGAGTTATGCACTTTTAGGTCGCCGTTGTATTCGATGAAGCCCAATTTGCGGAACTTGTTCATGAAAGCGCTCACGCGAGACCGCGTGGTTCCGATCATCTCCGCAAGGGTCTCCTGACTGATTTTAGCTATGACCGGTTCTGGCTTGCCCTCTTTGCCAAAATTGGCCATCAGCAGCAGCAACCGCGCCAGACGCTTCTCGCTTGAATTGAACAGCTGATCGACCAGGTCAGCTTCCACGCGCGCATTTCGAGCGAGGAGATGAGAAATAAACAGCTCTGAAAACGTGGCCTCCTCTAACAGCGCGCGACGGATAGAGGCATTATCGAACCGCATTAGCTCTAGGTCCGTCATGGCCATCACTGTCGCAAGCCGCCGCGGTTGTCCCGTTAGACAGCCTTCACCAAAGAAGTCCTCTTTTTGATGGAGGGCGACCACCGCTTCCTTGCCTTGCTCCGAGATGACGGAAACCTTGCATTCGCCACTACGAATGTAGAAGACGCCGTCGCAAGGATCGCCCTGCGAGAAGACGATTTCACCCTTGCGATGTGTAACAAGTGTCCTTCCGCCATTTACGGTTGCAAGAAAGGCCTCGAGATCAAAAGGTTGGTCAGGTGATGTCATGCAATGCGCTCCCGGCTTTTCAGACGACGATATAGCGCGCGGCAGAAGCCATGAAAATCGCCGACTGTATAAGACTGAACAGCGGCCGCAGTTCCCGACCGCTAAAATTAGGGATCATCGGCTTTAGTCACAGGCGCCGATGGCCGAGAGAGGGCTACGAGGGAAAGTCGCGCCTCCCGCCTGCAAAAATCAGGGAGAGCGTTATGGCATCTTTCGAGACACCGAATTTCAAAGCACCCAAACACGCATTCGACAGCGACGACCTGGCGATCCTGGACGAGGCTTTTGACGCCACCTGGACGGCAATCAAATCACACCACCCCTTGTATGCTCCCAAGATGGAAGAGGATCTCAGAAGCGATGTTCGCCGCCTACTTCTCCACTTAGCGGCTCGAGGCATCAGTGATGTTCCCACGCTAAGAGAACTCGTTTTGGTGGCCGTACCCGTGTCCGTCGTTGCTCCTGCACCTTCGGCGAGCGGTCTAACATCGCACCTTGGAGAATTGACTGATGGACGACCGAAGCGATGAGGAGCTCAAGGGCGCTCTAGCAAGTGGAGAACTCAGCGCACGCAAACATGCTGTGGCGACGGAAGTGCTACGCCGACGTTATTAAGCCCAGGAAAGCGGTCTATGCGTGGGGCTTCTTATCTCTGTGCTCCGGCCAGCGCGCGCAAGTTTAAGGCGCTTCCAGAATGATAAGCAGATCGGAAATTAGGGTTCCCATGCGCTGCGTAGCCTGCTCGCTCTGATGGCGAAGCCTGCTAAGTTCCCCTGCTCTGAAACCTTATTCCGACAGACAGCAATTTGTCGTTTCACTTTTCTTAGGGCTCTCCCCCAAGAGGCGTGACCTTCGGATAACGAGCGCGACAGAATTGGCAAATCTGAGTGGATTGGCTCGGCCCTAACGGACCATGAAGAATCCCCGCCCCAAATATAGACGGTGTAGCCACGATAGACGGTTCGGAAGTCGTACATGGGCCGGTTCACCACTACTCCGCAGCGGCGCCGTACAGGCAAATGGGCTTGGGCTTGGAGCCGCCCTAGATGCAACGTTGGTCAGCGATCTTTGTTCAGGCAAAACGTAAAAGATGGGGTCCGTGGCCTTCGCCCGCCGATCCGCACTAACGCTGGGGGACTTTATGAGCCTTCCTGCGTTCTTCTCTTGTGACTCGTGAATTGAAGGCGCGCTATGATAGGTCTTGTGCCAATTCTTACGCTTATCCTCGCAGTTGGATTGAGCTCACCTGCTCCCGAAAATCAGTCCGCTTGTGAAAAGGCGGGTATGAATGGGATGCGGATGCCAGTGCACCGAAGGAAAAATGTAACTCGGCTTTTGCCTGATGACTTCTGAGGGTGGTCTAACCCTCCGCGCTGGGCCGAGGATGGCTCTCCCGGAAACGAATCGACTGTTTAACCCGATGCTGTGCGAGATCGTCTTGCCGCGCACGCCTTCATGATTTAGGCGGTAGCCGGGGCCCGCGACCGTCCTGATCTCAAAGACAGCGTCGAGCTATTCATCCCAGGTATTGCGCCGCTGATAGGCAATGCCTAAAGCCGCCGCCACCGCAGCGCCAGCAATCCCGATCGGGAGGTTATCGCGGACATCCGGCTGATTTAGTTTGGTCCGAACCGCAGACGAAGCTTCGCTAACCGATTGCAAGCCATCGTCAGCGGCCCGGAAGGCATGGCGTGATAGGGAAGCGACTTGTTCTTTCGCTCCGGTAGCGGCATCGGCGCTCCACTTTTGTACTTTCTCCGAAGCGCCCTCCGCAAATTCACCGACTTGCTCCCTTACCGCGTCCGCCACTTCTGCCGCTTGGTCTTTGACACTATCCGCGAGGTCGCCGACCTGTTCTTTGGCACCAGAGGACGGCGATTACTTCAAAGCATCATGGCTAAAGCCCTGTGATGCGCGATAAACCGCTCGCTTGACCACAAGGGCGATGCTCTGGGCTTCGGCCATCGGTCCTTCCCCCAAATCCGTGAAATTCTAGTACGCGCGGATGCCCATCGCCGCCTTGACTGCGTGATACCCCACGAGAAGCTGGGTCAGCGCCAGGGGATGGCTCTTTGCGCCGTTGGCCAAATCGATGCGGCCGACCTCGTCGCGCAGATGTCCCGCCTCCGGGATGAGGTTCCATAGCAGATCTTCGATCCGCTCGGCCCTCTTGTCGGAGATATTCCCATTAATCTCAAGTACGTCGACGGGCTTGCCGTCGCGGTCGCGGGCAAGCTCGAGATGCAGCCCGGCATTGCTCGACCCATCGAATAGCGGGGTGAAGTCGGGATGGGGCAGCGTCGGCCGCAGGATATGGCGAACGTCGAGCCTGGTGTCGGAGCCGTTGGCGTCGGCCGGGCGCTGGAAGCGGATGACGATGTCGGCGAAGGTGCGCTGTGGATGGACGAAGTTCGCGGCGTAGCCCTCGCGCCGGTTGAGCTGCGCCAGCACCTCCTCGCGCGTGTAGCCGCGCTTGGTGGTGTCGCGGTGCATCTTCCACCTCACCCTGAGCTCCTCCTCCGGGTCGAGATAGATCTTCACGTCGTAGCAATCGCGCATGGCGCGCGTGGCGAAGCCGAGCAGGCCTTCAGCGATGACGAAGCCTTTCGGCCGCACATATTCGGCGGGCTCGAGCGTGCCGTGGCTGTGATCGTAGACCGGCTTTAGGACCGGCTCGCCGTTGCGCAACAGGCGCAAATGCTGTTCGAGGATGTCGACATAATTCGAGCGCGGGTCGAGCGCCGACAGGCCCGCCGCGGCGCGCGCCTTCCGGTCGTAGCGGTGATAGTCGTCAGTGCAGATCACCGTGCAGTGTTCTTCGCCCAGGATCTGGGCCACACCCGCAGACAGTGTCGACTTGCCCGACGCAGAATCACCGACGATGCCAAGGATGATCGGATGATCAACCCGTTTCGACATTTGGCACTCCAGGCACTCCTCCCAAGATCGGGATTCAAGCGACGTCGCGGGCTGCGATGCTCGCCAAGCGCTCGCTTGGCATGTAGCTCGTCAGAATCTGCCGCTCGCCAGTTGCTCCCGTTATCATCATGGTCTGCACTTTATAGTGGGTCCTCGTCCGCTCGACACCTTCGAGCATTAGGCCGGTGGTGATCCCAGTGGCGCAGAAAAATACGTTGTTCGACCTGATTATCTCGTCGCGTTCATACCATTTCGAGGTGTCGATGCCGGCCTCCTTGACCGCTTTCGCCTCGGTTTGCAGCTGCGGATCGAGGCGAGCCAGAAACTCGCCGCCGAGCGCCCTGATGGCGCATGCGGACATAACGCCCTCGGGTGTACCGCCTGTTCCCATCAAGGCATCGATACCGGAGCCAGGAATGGCCGCCATCAGCGCGCCGGCGACGTCGCCGGCGGGATAGAGCGCGACCCGCGCCCCAGTCGCCAAGATCCGATCGACCAGCTCGCGGTGGCGTGGCTTCTCCAGCACAAAGACGGTGAGCTCGAAGATGTCCTTGCCGAGAGCCTCGGCAAGCGCGGTCAGCTTCTTCTCCACCGGCCAGCGCGGATCGATCTTGCCGCGAGCCGGCGCGCTCGCCACGAACTTCTCCATGTAGAAGGCGGGACCCGGATTCAGCATGGCGCCGCGCGGCGCAACGGCGAGCACGGCAAGCGCATTGGTCTGGCCGCGCACGAGATAGCTCGTGCCCTCGACCGGGATCGACGGCGATATCGGCCTTGAAGACGGCGCCCGGGCGGCCGAGCCGCTCCCCGCGCTGGGGCTGCGGCGCCTCACCCTTGGTCGCCTCGCCGATGGCCACCACGGCATCGATGTCGACATCGGCAAGCGCAACACGCATAGCCTCGAGCGCGGCACGGCCACCATCCTGGCTGTCACCTCGGCCGATCCAGCTGAAGGCAGCGATGGCGGCGCGCTCGGTCACACGGCGCAAGGAAAAGACAAGCTCCGGATTTGCCGGACTTGTGGGCATGGGGTGCTCCTTAACGGCAATCCCGGCCGGGTCCAGCCGGGGTGAGGCTACACACTATACCTTATGGTTCGAGACAGACCTACCTTTCAAGGGCTTAGGGATAACCGCCTGCGATTTTGATTCAACTGGCGGTCCGCCTGGGATCAAGCCCATCGCGCAAAGCGTCGCCAAGCACATTGATGGAGATCAGAACGGCAATGAGCACCAGCCCCGGAATGACTGTCACCCACCAGGCGCCGGCGAACATCAAATCGTAGCCCGAGCGAATCAGGGTGCCGAGCGACGGTTTGGTGACCGGCATGCCGAGGCCCAAAAAGGAGAGCGCCGCTTCGGCCATGATGGCGCCCGCGACTTGCGTGGTCGCCACGACAATCAGCGGCGATGAGATATTGGGGAGGATATGGCGCCCCATGAGCGCGAGGCTGGTGGCGCCGAGCGCTCGGCCGGCACGCACATAATCCTTGGCGGCCTCGACCTGGGTGGCGGCCCTCGCCGTGCGAGCGAAATAGGGCCATTCGGCAAGGCCGATGACGATCACCAGCAGCGGCACGGCGTAACGACTCAAGCTCTCCCCGCCGAGCCCGGCGCGGAAAAGGGCGAGCGCGATGATCGCCATCATCAGGGTCGAGAGCGAAAGCTGGATGTCGGCGGCGCGGCTGACGATGGTGTCCACCCTCCCCCCGGCATAACCGGCCAAAAGCCCGAGCGGCACGCCGATGGCCGCCTGGATCAGCACCGCAAGCACGCCCACGGTGAGCGAAATGCGCGTGCCATAGAGGATGGCGCTCGAGAGATCGCGGCCTTGCGCGTCGGTGCCGAGCAGGAAACGGGAATCGCTGCCTTCGAGCCAGAGCGGCGGAATGCTTGCATCCAGCACGTCGAAGGACGCGAGATCGAAAGGATCTTGCGGGGCGATCAGCGGCGTGAGAAGGGCTGCGATCGCGATGATGCCCAAGACAAAGGCGGCAAGCGCCGCACCCGGTCGTTCGGCGGCGAAGGAGAGGAAAGCGCGCGGGCTGGCGCGCAGAGCTTCGGCGATCATCGCGTGCCTTCGAGGCTGATACGGGGATCGAGCATGAGGCTCACAATATCGACAAGCGTATTGGTGACGACGAAGAGCAGCCCGACAAAGACGAGATAGGTGGTGATGAGCGGAATGTCGGCGCGGGTCACCGCCTCGAGGAAGAGGAAGCCCATGCCGGGCCATTGGAACACCGTCTCGGTCAGGAGCGTGTAGGCGACGAGCGTGCCGATCTGGAGGCCGCCCACGGCCGCGAGCGGCAGCAGCGCATTGCGCAAAGCATGGTTGAGCCACACCCGCGGCGGCGAGGCGCCTTTGGCACGAGCGGTGCGGACATAATCGTGGCCGAGCTCGTCCAGCATGGCGCCGCGCACCAGCCTGATGAAGAGCGGCAACATGATCGATGAGAGTGTCAGCGCCGGCAGGACCAGGTGCTCGAGACCGTCTTTGCTGAGCAGGCCCGTCTCCCAGAAACCAAGGCGGATCGTCTCGCCGCGGCCGAAGGCCGGAAGCCAGCCGAGCCAGACCGAGAAGATGGTGATGAGGAAGATGCCAGTGAGAAACACCGGGATCGAAATGCCGAGCACGCTCAAGCCGAGAACGAGCCTCGCGCCGAGCGCGCGCGGACGGACCGCGCAATAGATTCCAGCCGGCACCGAGAATAGCAGCACGATCAGGCTCGCGCCGAGCACGAGCTCGAAGCTTGCGGGAAATTTAGCCAGCACGATCGTCGAGCGTCGGCCGTTTGTAAATGAAGGAGGTGCCGAGATCGCCTTGCACCGCGCCGCCAAGATAGCGCGCGAGCTGCACGGGCCAAGGCGCATCGAGGCCGAGCTCGTGGATCAACTTGGCGCGTTCGGCTTCAGGTACCGCCTCGCCCATGATCTCGCGCAAGGGATCGCCCAGTGCCGAGCGCACGGCAAAGGCGATGATCAGGATCGCCAGCATGACGAGCGCGGCCTGCATCAGGCGGCGCGTGAAGAAGGTCAGCCCCGCGGCAAGCGCCTTCATGCCGCCCCTGCTCTGCTTTCGGAATCGACAGGAGTCATACAGTCTGGCGAGCCAGGCCATAGCCGATGCAGGCGGCGACCGCCGCCTGCCAGGGCACGAAGAGAAGCGCGATCAGGTCCAGATTTGCCGCCGGATAGAGCAGAAGACCGAACAGAGCACCGGCGAGGACGATTACGCTCCAGGCTCCGGGGCGCCTGATGGCCGGGGCGGGAATGCCGGCGCCAAAGGCCGTGAGACCGGCGCCGATCGCGCCTCCGACCAGTCCTGCCAGAATCCATCCCACGACCTCCCGGCTCGCTTTCGCGCCCTCGACCGTGCCGAACAGCTCGGAGCTTACGACTGCGGTCATCACGTCGTTCGCCGTGTTTACAGCGGCAAGCCAGCCCATCAGGATCAGCGCCATGGCGAGCAGGCATTTGCCGAGATCGCGATTGGCCCAGAGCCACAGCATGATCGCCATCCCTGCCCCGAAGGCAATGCCCGCATGCAGCGGGATGCCTGCCGCATTGATCAGGATCTCGGGATTCTCAAGCCGCAGATCGGGCAACGGAGAGGGAAGGCTGGAGAGGATGCCGGTCAAAAGGCCGACGCAAGCCATGATCATGACGGCGCGGGCGCCGGCGGCCGGCTTCAGGATTAGGTCGGCCCTCAGGGTTTCCCAGGTCATCCCCAGTCGCGGGCAAACTTAAAACGCGCTTCGCCCCTCCCATCGTGGTCCGTGCGGCAGGCCAAGCCTGGCAAGTCCGCCGCTCGCACGCCAAACAAGTATACCACCGGACCGTCGCGAAAGGCCGATCGGCTCTTGGTCCCCGCCCGCCTCGGCTCCGAGGTCCTCCTCGCCCCAAGGTGAAACCTAAAGTGATACAACCTATGCTAGAATTATGCTATGAGTTCGCGTTTTGAGCCTAAGATGCGTGCACTTCTCGTTCTGGCGGTCCTTGCATGCCTTTTGACCCTGCCGCTCTCCCGTCGTTCGCAGCGAAGGTGGGAGGGACCTGCGATGGCATTGCGGGCATCAAGTGCGACGAGGGTTCTTGGTGCGAGCATCCCGCGGGCGAGTGCAACGTCGCTGATGGCGCGGGCATATGCGTCAAGGATTCGCCGGAGGCCTGCACTCAAGAACACATCCCAGTTTGCGCCTGCGGCGGCAAAGAGTTCCCCAACGATTGCGAGCGGAAGAAGGCCAAGCAGCAACTGGACTACGCCGACGCCTGCAAGAAGTAGCGCCTCAGCGGGTCACTGAGACTAGCTTTTTTGCTCGGCCAGCGATTTGAGCTGCGCCAGGCCCTTCTCCATGTCGCCGCCGATCATCTTCTTGCCGTTCATCACAAGGCAGAAAGCCTTCTCCAGGAAATTGTGATGGGCTGACATGGTCCAGGTCACGGACGTGCCTTCTCCCTGTGGCTTGAAGGCGAACTCCGAGTTGCTCGTGCCCTCGAACGGCTTGACGAAATCGACCTTGAGCTTGACGGCATCGTTAGGCCGGCTCTCGATGACGGTCATCTTGCCCTCGCCGACCTTGTCGTTACCGGCCCAGGACATCGCCGCGCCCTGCCCTGCTTCCGGCCCCTCGAAGGCGATCTTCGCGTTCGGATCGAGCTTCGCCCAAGGCGACCATGCGTCCCATTTGTGCAAGTCGTTGACCTGAGCAAACACCTCCGCTTGAGGCGCGGCGATCGTGGCCGTTCGGTCGACCTGGAACTCCGACGGCTGTATGGCGACGACGATGACAAACAGCGCCACCAGCACGGCAAGACCGATGAGAATCTTCCTGAGCATGCACCGTCTCCTGAGAGCTTGAAACCTTCCGCTCTACTCGATCACCAGATCACCGAGATAGGGCATATCGATGACATTGACGACTTTATCGATGCGCACATTCTTGCGCGCGGCCCAGGAGAGATGCTGCCAATGCAGCGGCAGCAGCGCCGCATCGTCATAGAGGATACGCTCGATCTTCTTCAGCGCTTCCGCGCGCGCCTTTGGATCAGTCATGGTTTGGGTCTCGAGCGTGAGCCGGTCGACCTCGGGGTTGGAATAATTGCCGGCATTGTATTGGCCGTAGCCGGTCGCCTTGTCGGTCGTCATCACCAGGAACTCGTAGAAATTCGCCGAGTTTTGGGTGTCGGACTGCCAGCCGATCATCATGATGTCGCCGGCGCGCTCGTCGAAGCGCTGCCAATATTGCGCCTTGGGCATGGTCTGGAGATCGACCTTGATGTTGATCTTGGCCAGCATGGCGGCGACCGCCTCGGCGATGCGGGCGTCCTCGATATAGCGGTTGTTGGGCGACATCATCGAGACGGAGAAGCCGTCGGCATAGCCCGCCTCCTGCATCAGCGCCTTGGCTTTGGCGAGGTCGAAGCGTGGGGTGAGCGTGGGATCGTAACCGGCATAGCCGGGAGGGCTTAGCTCGCCCGCGGCGGTCGCCAGCCCGCGCATGATCTTCTGCGCAATTCCGTCGCGGTTTAGCGCATAGGACATGGCAAGCCGCACGCGCTTGTCCTTGAAGGCCGGGACGCGATCCTGGTTCAGCTCGAAGGTGAGCACGCGCGTGCTTGGCATGGTGATCAGCGTGCAGCAGTCGTTGTCCTTGATGCGAGCGAGGTCGGTCGGCGGCACTGGCGCGATGAAATCGACGTCGCCCGCGAGCAGCGCCGCAACCCGGGTGGCCGGCTCCTTGATCGGCGTGAAGACAATCTCATCGACATTGCCGGGCGAGTCCTTGTCCCAATACTCGGCAAACCGCTTCAGCCTGAGCTTCACCCCTTGCTCGCGCTCGGTAACGATGAACGGTCCCGTGCCGCTCGCGTGGCCCGAAGCGAACGACGCGCCAGACTTCACGATCGCGTCCTTGGGTTTCCCGCGCTCATCAGTGCCGGAATAGAACTCGCGGTCCATCGGGAAGATGTAGGTGGCGAGGTTGAGCGCGAGCGGATAAGGCCCCTTGGTGACCAGATCGACCGTCAGATCGTCGACGGCCTTCGCCTCGCTGAACGGCTCGAACAAGCGCCTTGAAGTCTGGGCTCTGCTTCAAACGATTGAAGGTCCACACTACGTCGTCGGCGGAGAGTATGCGGCCCGACTGGAACTTCACCCCCTCGCGCAGATGAAAGCGCGTGGTCCGCTCGTCGATCTTCTCCCAGCTCTTGGCCAGACGCGGCTCGAGCGTGAGGTCCTGCTTGAACCTGATCAGCGGATCGAACAGGAGGTGGGACAGCTGGAGCGTGGCGCCTGACAGCTGCTCATGCGGATCGAGCGAGGTGGGGTCCGAGTCATAGGCCATGCGTAGCGTCTTGGCCCCCGCCGCCTGGAGGGGAAAAAACGCGACGAACGCAATGAGCGAGGCGATGAAAAAGAGGCGCATGGGTGACCCATGTCACCTGAAACGCGCGCTGGCGTCTACTTTCTTTGCCTCGATTGCATTCGCTCTATACAGTCTCGCCGCCATCACTGGAGGACCCCGTAGGGGCTATAGAACAAGGTGCAAGGCTTCTTCGTCACCGGGACCGATACCGATGTCGGCAAGACGGTCATTGCCGCCTGGCTCGTAGCGCGCCTCGGTGCGAGCTACTGGAAGCCGGTGCAGGCCGGCAATCATCCGGAGACGGATTCCGAGATCGTGCGCCGGCTAGCCGAGGCCGCGCCCGAGCGCATCCTGCCCGAGGCTTATGTGCTGCCCGAGCCGATCGCCCCGCATGAAGCGGCGCGCAGGGCCGGCCTTGCCATCGACATGCAGAAGCTCGTTCCGCCTGCCAGCCACGGACCGCTGGTGGTCGAGGGCGCTGGCGGCCTGATGGTGCCGCTCAACGACAAGGCCTTCGTCATCGATCTCGCCGACGAACTCGAACTGCCGATCGTGCTCGTCACGCGGTCGACGCTCGGCACCATCAATCACACGCTGCTGTCGATCGAGGCGATCAGGCGGCGCGGACTGCCGCTCGCCGGCGTGGTGGTGAATGGCCCGGAAACGCCGCATAATCGCGCGGCGATCGAGCGCTACGGCCAGGTCGAGATCATCGCCGAGATCCCTTGGCTCGATCAGGTGACGCCGGCCACGCTGCGGGCCATCCAGCCCGAGCTTGATCTCGCCAAGCTCGCACGAGCCGCCGCATGAACGACGATCCGAAATCGCGCCCGCCATCGCCCACCTCGCTTGCCAAGGAGGTGCTGGCGCGCGACCGGCGCTATGTCTGGCACCCCTACACCCAGCATGGCGCCGAGACCGAGCCGATTGTGCTCGCGGGCGCCAAGGGCGCCTCCCTGTTCGACGCCGACGGCAACGAGATCCTCGACCTCGTCTCCTCTTGGTGGACGTGCACGCATGGGCATTCGCATCCGAAGCTCAATGCCGCGCTCGCCGAGCAAGCGGCCAGCTTCGAGCATGTGATGTTCGCGGGTTTCACGCATCAGCCCGCCGCCGATCTAGCAGAAGCCGTCGCCAAGGTGCTGCCCGGCGACCTCTCACGCGTGTTTTTCTCCGACGACGGATCGACCTCGGTCGAGGTCGCGCTCAAGATTGCCTATCAATATTGGATCAATATCGGAGAGACCGGGCGGCGGACGCTGGTCGCCTTCGACGGCGGCTATCACGGCGACACGCTCGGCGCCATGTCGCTCGGGCGCGGCTCGCAATTGTTCAGCGCGTTCCGCGACCTGATGTGCAAGGTCATGGTGCTCCCCTGTCCCGCAACCTTCGCCGGCGACGATGCGGCGGAAGAGCGCGAAGCCGGCGCGCTGTCGGCCTTCGAGGCGCTGCTTGCCGACCGTGGGCATACGATCGCTGCGCTGATCATCGAGCCTTTGCTGCAAGGCGCGGGCGGCATGCGGCTTTGCCGTCCAAGCTTCCTCAAGCGGCTGGTGAAGCTGGCACGAGACGCCCGCGTGCTGATCATCTTCGATGAAGTAGCGACGGGTTTCGGGCGCACCGGAACGATGTTCGCCATGGAGCAGGCCGACATCGTCCCCGACCTGCTCTGCCTGTCGAAGGGGCTGACGGCGGGCTATATGCCGATGGCGGTAACCGTGGCGCGGGAACCGATCTTCGAGGCGTTCCTGGGGGAAAGCTTCGAGCGCGCGCTGCCGCATGGCCATTCCTTCACCGCCAATCCGCTTGCTTGCGCCGTGGCACTCGCTTCGCTTCAACTGTTCAAGGAGGAAAAGACGCTTGAACGGATCGCGCGGATCAACCGGCGGCATCGCGAATTCATGGCCGAGCTCGCGGTGCGGCCCGACGTGACCAGGCTTCGCCTGATCGGCTCGATCCTCGCCTTCGACGTGAGGGCGGGCGGCGGCTATCAGTCCTGGGAGAGCCGGGCTTTGCGCAACTGGTTCCTCGCGCACGGGCTCAATATCAGGCCGCTCGGGCAGACGATCTACCTCATGCCGCCTTACTGCATCAGCGACGAGGAGTTGGCCCGCGCCTATGCCGGCATCGTCGCCTGTCTCGACGCGCTGGCGTCGGGCGCGTTGAGCAACCCATAGACGATGTGCCAAGTGATGCGGCCGGCGTGCACAGAGTCAGTTGCGCGGATGGCGCGGCGCAGTGCGCCTGGAGAAAGCGGCGTGTAGCCCTCTTTTGGTGTCAGTCCTCCCACCGCCTCCATGCGGCGGAGAAAGGAGAGCGTGTCGGCATCGGGCGCCAGGCGCTCCTCCTCGACGACACCCGGAAGCCGCTTGATTTCGGCAAGGCCGCTTTCCAGCCCTTCGCGCGCCAGAATGCTGCGCCATTCGGCAAAGCTCTCAGGCCCGAGCGTCGCGTATAGCAGGACACCGCTAGGCGCGAGCAGCCGTCGCAAGCGCTCAACGCTCGCGACAGGGTCCGCCAGCCAATGCAGCGTCATGCTCGACACGATCAGGTCGAGTTCAGCATGGCCTCCCGCCTCGCCCGCATCCATCACCTCGAAGCTGATCCGCGCCTGATCAGCAGCCGCGAGATTGCGCCGACATTCGGCGATCATGGCCGGCGCCGCGTCGGTCAGCACGAAGCGTCCTTCCGGATAGCGCGCGAGCAGATGGCGGCTGAACAGGCCAGTGCCGCAGCCCAGCTCGAGCACGTTAGGGCTTTTCCGCTCGGGTAAGAGGCGCGCGAGCCGGTCAGCCACCGCGCGCTGGAGCCCGGCATGGCGCTCATAGCTTCTCGCGCGCGCGCCGAAGCTTGCCGCGATTTCCGCGCTACGACGGGAGAGCACTGGCGAATTCAAGGACATGACGCGCGCACCATCGCGGGTGCCTCAGGGGCAGGACATGGCCTCCGTCTTGTGACCAGATGATGCCGGTGTCCTCCCAGATCGCCTCACTCATTGAAGCCGGCACGATGGCGTCGTCCCGGGCGGCAAGGGCAAGAACGGGGCAGGCAAGCTCGTGTTTAGCCTTTTGCGCGTCCCAATGCATCAGCCAATCGAGGCCCTCTTCAAGGCGTGCGACATTGAGCGCTTCCGGTAGAGCGAAGCCCGACGCGCCGCAGGACCGCCAGAAGGCCTGGAGCGTTCCACCAGGCTCCCGCTCGAGCCCTCGCTTCAGGGCGGCGATGCGCGAAGGGGCGATATGGCAGCAAAAGCAGTCGAAGCCTTGGATGCTGACGAGGCCCCTGAACCGGCCGCGCCCCTGCTCAAGCAACCACAACAGACCGAGCGAATGGCCAATGGCGATGGCGTCCGACGGCCAGTCCGACGCGCCCTTAGGTCCTCCGGACACAAAGCCGAGATCGATCAGCGTGGTCTCGGCGCCATCGAGATGGCTGATGAGATCGGCAAAGATGCCGGCGTGGAAGCCCCAGCCATGAACGAGGACGAAACGCATCTTGCGACTTTACATGGCGCTCGCGGGGCGCCGCGCATCCTCTTTGGCAAGGACGTCCAGTAGCCGGTCGATGTCGGGATCCTCATGCGCTGCGGTGAAGGCCAATCTCAGCCTGGCCGTGCCGATTGGAACTGTCGGGGGCCTGATGGCCGAAGCCCAAAGGCCTGCGCGCTTGAGGCGCTCGCCCATGGCGATAGCAGCTTCCGGCGATCTCAGGATGACAGGCACGATCTGCGTGGTAGAGGCGCCGGTATCGAGTCCGATGGCGCTTGCGCCTGCGCGAAACCGCTCTGCCAAGCGCGCGACATATGCGCGCTCTCCATCCATGCCGGGAACGAGGTCGAGCGCGGCGTCGATGGCGCCGAGCACCGGCGGCGGAAGCGCCGTTGAGTAGATGACGCCGCCACAGCGATTGACCAGATAATCGCGCATGGTCTCCGTCGAAGCGACATAGCCGCCGAAGCCGCCAAGCGCCTTGGAGAAGGTGCCGATGACGATATCGGCATCGCCGGAAAGTCCGGAGCCTCCTCGCCCTAGGATCCCAGTGGCATGCGCGTCGTCGACGATGAGGCAGGCGTCATGCTCGCGCGCGAGGCGCGCGATGTCCGCGAGCGGCGCCACATCGCCGTCCATCGAGAACACGCTCTCGGTCAGGATGAAGCGGGGCCGGTCATCTCCTTGATATTGACTCAGAAGCTCAGAGAGATGAGCGGCGTCACAATGGCGGTAGCGGAGCTGCCGGACGCCGGCCGCCTGACAGCCGAAATGCATGCTTGCATGATTGAGCCGGTCGGCGAAGACGAGAGGCTCGGCACCGAGCACGCTTCTGTCGAACAGCGCCTGAAGCACCGCGGCATTGGTCTGAAAGCCTGATGCCATGACAAGCGAAGCCGGCTTTCCTTTGAGTGTGGCGAGTTTGGCCTCGATCGGGGCGAAAAGGTCGAGGTTGCCGGTGACGAGACGCGAGGCGCCGGCGCCCACGCCATAGGTCTCGGCCCATTCGATGGAGCGACTGATCAGCGCCTGGTTGAAGCGAAGCCCGAGATAGTCGTTACTGGCGAAATTGATGTAGGACCGGCCCTCGGCGCCGATGATGCGCGCATTGCGCGCCGCGACCGTTAGCAGCGACCGCCGCAAGCCCTCGCGAGCGCGGGCGTCGAGAAAGTCCCTGTACCTGCTTTCGCTTGCCGCCATGATCCTGTATTAGCGAAGTGTCCACCCTCCAGCAATCGCAACGCATCGCCCGTGCCGGAAATCCTGAAAACCGCGAATCCTGTCAACGGCAAAGCCCACCAGGCGAAGACGCCGCATGAGCCGAATCCGCACTCCGAAATCCGCCATGACTGGACGAGCCTGGAGGTGCTTGGCCTTCTCACCGCCCCCCTACTCGACCTGGTCGACGAGGCGCGCGAAGTGCATCGGCGCCACCACGCGGACGGCCAGGTGCAGCTCGCAAGCCTGCTTTCGATCAAGACCGGCGCCTGCCCAGAGGACTGCAAATATTGCGCGCAGTCGGCGCATTACGCCAAGACAACGGGCTTGAAGCGCGAGACCCTGCTCGACGTGGGCGACGTCCTCGCCAAGGCGCGGATCGCCAAGGAGGCCGGCGCGAGCCGCTTCTGCATGGGCGCAGCGTGGCGCGAGGTGAAGGATGGCGAGGCCTTCGACAGCGTGCTTGCCATGGTCAAGGGCGTACGTGAACTCGGCATGGAGGCTTGCGTCACCCTCGGCATGTTGACGCTGGCCCAGGCCGATCGCCTCGCCGAAGCAGGGCTTACCGCATACAACCACAATCTCGATACCTCGCCCGAGTTTTATGGCGAGATCGTCACCACGCGGACCTATCAGGACCGGCTCGATACGCTGGTGCGGGTGCGCAAGGCAGGCGTCGAGGTCTGCTGCGGCGGCATTATCGGCATGGGCGAGACGAACGAGGATCGCGCGCGGCTGCTTCAGACGCTTGCCAACCTCGACCCGCATCCCGAAAGCGTGCCGATCAACGCCCTTGCCGCCGTGGCCGGCACGCCGCTGCAGGATCAGCCGCCGGTCGATCCGCTCGATCTCGTGCGCATGGTGGCGACGGCGCGGATCATGATGCCGCTTTCGCGTGTGCGGCTCTCGGCAGGGCGCCGGGCGCTCACCAAGGAAGCCCAGATCCTCTGTTTCCTCGCCGGCGCCAATTCGATCTTCTACGGCGACAAGCTGCTCACCACCGCCAACAACGACGTGTCCGACGACCTCGCGCTGATCGAGCAGGCGGGGCTCAGCGTCGAGCCCCTCTGCCCTCGCTGACGGCTAACGCCGCGCGCGTAGTTTCGGGGTTTCCCCAGGGTTGGTGTGGTAGGTGAACGCAAGTTTCTAATCGTCGTTCGCTAACAAACTCAAAGCCCTAGCTGAACCTTCCCCTTCTGACGGTAACCTCAAGGTAACAACCGACAGGTTCTTGATGCGCATCGGCCCGGCAAGCGCGAACCCTCCGGGCCGACACTTGGCACCGAACCTATGAGAGGAAGTCCACATGCCCGCTACAGCTTTAATCCGAAAACCCGTTGGCGTCGATTTAGCCCTGTGCAAACGTCTCGCGCAGGAAGCTTGTGTCGCCGTGCGTCTGCAGCCTAGGGTCTGGGCCACGCTGGTATTTGGTCGGCTCTGAACCGCGAGCAGATGCTCTTTCGATTTTGCGCGATAGAGCTTGCCGAGCTTGGCCGAGAAGGACGCTGCCGAGTTGCGTCAGCTTACCGCCGCGCTTCGTGTACGAGTTGAAGGCATATTCAGTGGAGGCAGCGGCATGAAGCCCAAAGCCAAAAGTGAAATCGAGAAAGCAAGGCAATTCATAAGGCTGGTCGAGGAACTGACGCCAAAGCAGAAAGCCCTGCTTGGCGAGTACATGCGCGCGTTAGAGATCGGCCATTCGACCAAGGAGATCGAAGCGAAGATGTGGGGCTGCCGGAACGCAACAGAGTTGTAATCTAATCGTCATCCAAGGCATCGGCTTCTAACTCGACGGTATCCAGCTCTAGATGCGTCCACCGGCTCACGTGTTGCTTTCAGCTCCGTCTCCCAGCGCAGTCTCGCAGTGAGCTTCTCACCGGTGACTTTTAGGCATTTGCTTCCAGCGAGCATATTGAGCACCATCGAAATAAGCACCGGGGTCAATGGAGAGACGCTCGTGCTGGATGTCGCCAACGACATGAGCGCGCGACTTGAGTCCGACTTCGCTGCCGCGAATGGGGCCTTCGACCCGCCCGTTCACGACAACGCGTTCGGCTTCTACGCCGCCATTGATAGCCCCCTTCGGGGAAATGAACAGGGAGGTGCAGTGCACATCGCCCTCGACGTGACCGTTAACCTCGACCAAACCCTCGGCGGAAACGCTCCCTGTAATCTTCAAGCCTTTTGCAATGATGGTTCCTCTGCGCCTGAAAAACATGAGCTCCCCTCCTACGAATACCAAGAACCCATCACGCTGGGGGTGGCTGGATTCGTGTTGCTGATAAGTGCCGCTCGGGGGGCACCGTAGCCGCTAGTCGCTGCACGATGATGATCCTCGGCGGGATTGCCGTCAAACCACAGTTAGGAACGCTCATCGGGCCGAAGCGGCAGCGGCTACTCGGACTTCAGAAGGGCATGGGATATTCAACAAATATTCGGAGAACGAGGAGCGCGTGGCTGAACTAGGCCGTGTACTCATAAATCGACAGGGCGTATTCTGCCTCGCTTCAAAGCTCTCGGCGAACACGCCACGCTAGGGAGCTCAGTGCTGTCCCTTCGACGAGGAGCAGAACCCCGAGCAAGACGCCTAGCATCCAATCCGAAACCGTCGAAAGATTGGCCCAGAGATAAAGGGCAAACATGATGCCGAGAAGGCCGCTGGCGAGGACCCAGCCCCAATTCGGAAAGGGCCTAATGGTGAACGCGAAAATGACCTTCACGAGGCCTTCGATCATGAAATAGATGAGGAAGAGCACGCTGAAGAACAGCAGCCCGGCGTCGGTATGGCGCAGCAGTAACACGCCGATGACGATTGCCAGCACAGCGGAGAGCAACTGCATCCAGAAATATGGAACCTCACGCGCACCGATCAGGCCGATGCCCTGGAAAATGCCACTGATGATCAGGAACCAGCCAAGCAAACGGACAATTCCGACCGACGCCAGCGCGGGATAGATCAGGGCAAGAAGACCTCTGACGACCATCAGCATGCCCTGCAGCAAATACAGTAGCGAATTGCGCCTTACCGTGTCGCGCATCGCGTCTCGCATGGCCGCAGCAGCGGCATCGAGCGAAGTGGTTGCCATGTTGTCTCTTCTGAGTTCTAACTCAGCCCTGCGCGGTCCCTACTGTGCCACTGCAACATCAAAGCGTGCCGACCAAAGCCGACTTTGTTAGATTGCTCAGCTTGAAGGGTGCCCGATCTCATCTTGGGCGACAGTATGGTGGCGCTAGGCGTCGAGCCGTTATTGGCGCAGATCGTCGAGGCTAGATCCTAGCTTCTCTCGCTTGGAGGTGTTTGCGATGATCTACGAGCTGCGTGTGTATCAGCCTGTTCCGGGGCAAATGCCCAAGCTGCTAGCTCGCTTTAGAGACAAGCTTCTTCCTATCTGGGAAAGGCACGGCATCCGTCCCATCGGCTTTTGGACGACTTTCGGTCGGGGAATCCAGCAACGAGCTAACCTACATGCTCCCGTGGGAGTCGCTTGCAGATCGCGAAACGAGGTGGACGGCGTTCCAAAATGATCATGCTTGGCACAAGGTCCGCGACGACAGCGAGCGCGATGGGCCCATCGTCGCAAGCATCAGCAACCAGATCCTCACGCCAACGCCTTTCTCGGCGCTGAAATAAATCAGCGCTTCCGTAAGCGGCGCCGTTTGATGTCTAGTTACAGGTTCTTTTCGGACGTCAGTGCGTGGCCCGTTCATGTCGCAAAATCACCCAAGGCGGAGATGCGGTTTCTAGGCATGGCCACGAATTTCCGGAACTAGGCCGGCACCATTTTGTTGGTCCAGCACGCCTGCACAGGTCCAATAAGGAGGACCGCATGGTTCGAACCCACCAGCCAGGCCAAGCCGTTTTTAGATCGATCCTCCCCGAAGATATCGACTGGAAGCCGTTCCCGGCATTCCCACCTTCGGTCCGCCTCGCCATCGTTGTCGGTAAGCCCTCGGAGGCCGCCCCCCTACGTGATCAGGGTCAAAGTGCCCGCTGGCGTGAAGCTGATGCCACACAAACACCCGGAGGACCGAATCCACACAGTCATGTCCGGCGTTTTCTACATCGGCCTCGGCGATCAGTTCGACGGCGATAAGGTGAAGGCGTATCCGCCCGGTAGCGTTATCGTTCTGC
The DNA here is from genome assembly GCA_963710245.1 of uncultured Alphaproteobacteria bacterium. Taxonomy (GTDB): domain Bacteria; phylum Pseudomonadota; class Alphaproteobacteria; order Rhizobiales; family Methyloligellaceae; genus Methyloceanibacter. The sequence continues at coordinate 31,347 of CAVPZK010000006.1, read as the reverse complement.
CCGGCAACACGTCCCATTTCCACTGGGCGAAGTCTGGTGAGTACGTCACTCAGGTAACGGCCATTGGTCCGCTGGGCATCGAATACTTAGATCCTGGTAACGATCCGCGTGAGCAAAATCGCCCATAACCGGACAGGCCTTCCGCTTGGCACCTCGGTCGAGTGGTTCGATTTGGTCAGGCCCAGAGATCGAGCACCGGTCCACTCACGTAAAGATTGCCGCACTCTGCGACAAAACACATGACCCAGCGCGAGGAACACCGATCCCTGTACCTGTCTTATCTTGAGTACTGCAATGAGCACGAAGTTGATCGAATGGCCTCATTTTATACATCAACCATCAAGGTCAACGACGTCCCTATGGATCCAGCCGCCGTTGCGGCGCAATTCGTGCCTCTGTTCTCCGCATTTCCTGACTGGCATTGGGAGATACGGAACCTCATTGTCGACTGCGACTATATCGCGGTGCACTTCACGGTCACCGGTACCCACCGGGGGCCTTCCAGGGAATTGAGGCGACCGGTCGTCGGGTGACTATTTCGGAGTTCACTTTTTATCGCCTCGAAGACGGCAAGTTCGCCGAGGTCTGGGACCACACCGATATGGACGCGGTGATGAGGCAGATCGGGCAGGGCGAGGCGCACCCGTTGACGGCCCCCGAGACGAAGCTGGTACTGCGGATAGCTGACATCGCTGAACACGTCTGGTTCTGGTCACACTGGCACTGGAGGAGAGCGGAGCGAAGCGTAGGAGCGTAGTCCGAATGAACGCGGTGCGGTAACGCTCCCCAACTCCGATTACACGTTTAATTACGCCAAGGACAAAAGCAGATGGCCGCGAGTGAAGCGCCCCTTATAGATTTCTTACTGCTCGGCGGCGGATTGGCAAACGCCACGGCCGCAGAAACCCTACGCGCGGCCGGCGCCGAGGGCAGTATCGCAATCCTGTGCGCGGAAAATACGCTCCCCTATTACCGACCCCCACTATCAAAGAAGTTTCTTCTCCAGGGGCCGGACCAGACGAAAATTTTAATCCATGATCAGTCGTTTTACCGGGAGCGCGATATCGAAATCCATCTGGGAATCGCGAGTGCGCCGGGTCGACGTCGATAGACGCGCAATCGAAACCGATGAAGGTGAGCATTTCCGCTTTGCCAAGTTGCTGATCGCAACCGGGGCCAGCGTGCACAGGCTCTCGGTACCGGGAGCGAACTTGGAGGGTATCCATTATCTGCGCACGGCGGATGATGCGCTTTCATTGTATCAAGCTATTGCGCATGCGCAGCGAGCGATCGTCATAGGAGCGAGCTTCCTCGGAATGGAGATCGTGGCCTCTTTCGTGACGAGGGGAGTCGCGACGACCTTGATCGCGAAAGAGGACCTCGTTTACGAGAAGCTATGCTCGCCGGAGGTCTCCGATTTCTTCGCCGAATATTTCCGGGCGCGCGGCGTGCATTTCATTTTTGGAGAAGAGGTCAAAGAGTTTTGGGGGAAAGCGAAGGTTGAAGGCATTGTGACAAGCAGCGGCAAAAAGATGCCCTGCGATATTGTTGCGGTCGGAATTGGGGTTCGCCCTGAGGTCGGTTTTCTCGGCGACAGCGGCATCGATGTCGATGGTGGCATCCTCGTCAACCAGCACCTAGAAACCAACAAACCAGGAATTGACGCGGCTGGCGATGTCGCAAATTTTTATAATCCGATCGCGCGTACCAGGTACCGGGCAGAGCACTGGGATAATGCCGTAAAGCAGGGACGACTTGCTGCTTGGAACATGGTGGGCGAGCGGCAATCCTGGCGAACGGTGTCGTACTTCTTCTCTGATGTTTTCGACGTGACCTTCAATGTGGTGGGTTCCACCGAAGAAGCTGGTGAACGCATTGTAAGGGGATCAGTCAAAGACAAGTCGTTCTCTGTCCTCTACCTCGACAACGAAAGGCTGCGCGGGGCTTTTCTTCTCGACCAATCTCTCGTAGAGGCCAAAGCGGCCGGCGCGCTGATCGCCAATCGCAGCGACATCACCGAAACCAAAGTAAAACTGTCGGACGCCGGCTTCCCGCTAAACCAAGCAGCAGTGCAAACAGTATTCGTCCTTCAGGGTGGCGGAGCCCTCGGAGCCTTCGAATGCGGGGTGAGTCAAGGCTCTCGAAGTCCGGAATATCATGCGAGCTTGACGCGGGTGTTTCGATCGTCTCATTCAACGCTGCAATTATCGCGGCCAATCCCCGTAATGCCACGCACGCGCTTGAAGCCTTCTGGCGCGAGTTGAGCCTGGACACACCCGACATTCCCAACGAAGAGCTGCGCCGAACTATTTCGTCCTTGCAATCGCTGTTTTTGGCTTGCCCCATTTCTTCCTTCCGCGGTGGTTCGAGCCAATTTTTTCGCCTGCTCAGCTTCCGACAAGCTGGACTGGCTTGTATGACGCGTCGCCGCTCAAAACCACTTTAAGCAAGTACGTTGTCTTTGCGAAACTGAGAGACAGTCCGGTTCTTCTCCTACTCACGGCGGTGGACGTCGAGACGGGACGGCTGACAATCTTCGATAGTTATGTCGATGAGATCACCCCTGAGCACGTTCTGGCGAGCGGGAGCTTGCCGCCAGGATTTTCGTGGACCACGATTGCTGGAAGGCACTATTGGGACGGCGGCCTCGTGAGCAACTCACCGCTCGATCAGGTGGTTGAAATCGGCGGACTCACCGGCAAGAATGTCTTTGTTGTGAACCTGTGGGCGGACAAGAGGACTTTGCCGCGTTCGATACCAGAAGTCTTAGCTAGGCGCGATGAAATCGTGTTTGCCGAGAAGATCAGCCGGAGCATTCGGACCTGGGAGTACATCGACAACTACCGAAAGCTCGTCGAGGAAGTTATGGCGAGCCTAGACCCAAAAACAGCCGAGCAGATTAGCAAGCGGCCTCGCTACATTGAGACTGTCGGCGAGGCCTGTCCGCTGTCGGTCACACGCATCACCCGCGAACCCGTTGAGGGCGAGTCCGCAAGTCGGGATTACGAGTTCTCACGCAAGTCCATCGACCAGCACATCGCCGACGGCTATGCCCTCACGGCGAAAACTTTGAAAGCCGCTGGGCAACCAGCCGGCGAGGGAGCAAGCGCACCGCATTCGCGTGATACGTCCGCTCGAGCGGAGGCGCAAACTGGCGATCTTATGCTCGGGAGCCTATAGTTCTCATCGAGACCGATCGCATGGAGTACTCGGAGATGACGACGAACGTTCTTGTCACATTTTACAGCACCTACGGTCACGTTCATCGAATGGCGCTGGCCGTGGCCGAGGGCGCGGAGAGCGTGCCCGACAGCACCGTGCGGCTGCGCCGGATCGCGGAGCTCGAAGAGGCGCGCAAGGCGCTATCAGCCCAGGACGCCTATGTGCGGGCACAGCAGGCACAGGCCGACATTCCTGCGGTCACGCACGACGATTTGCGCTGGGCCGACGGCATCGCCTGGGGGACGCCGACCCGCTATGGCAACATGAGCGCGCAGATGAAGCAGTTTATAGACACCACGGGTGGCCTCTGGCTCAAAGGCGAACTCGAGGACAAGGCCACCGGGATTTTCACGAGCACCGGCAACCATCCACGGGGGCCAGGAGACGACGATCCTGACGGCGCTCGTCCCGTTGATCCATCTCGGCATGGTGTTTGTCGGCACCCCATACGGACAGAACCCGCAATTACTCGTAACCGACGGCATCGGTGGCTCGCCCTACGGGCCCGGCACCCTAGCCGGAACCGACGGCTCGCGACAGCCGGTCGAAGCCGAGCTCACAACCGCACGCAACCTCGGCAGTCGCCTTGCTCGCGTCGCGGGCCGTCTCAAAGACCTCAGGGTAAGTCGTGCGTCCGCGTCCTAGTTTGGAAAACCGCGCCCGACACCCGCGCCTCGATAAACCATCGCAATTGGATAGCCGACCCCCTCAAACCAACCGGAGGAACCTATGCGCCTGCCCCTTATTGCGCACGCCGACCTCAGCCCCGAGCAGCGCCCGATTTACGAGGATATGCGCGCTGGCATCGAGCAGAACTTTCAGGGATTTAAGACTATCGCCGAGAATGGCGCGCTGATGGGGCCGTGGAATCCGTGGCTGCACGACCCAAAGTTCGGAAAGCCGATCTGGGAGCTGACCAAGGCGCTCTCCTTCTCGCCTTCCCTGCCGAAACCGGTTCGAGAAGTGGCAATCCTGGTCACCGGCGCGAAATTCCGTGCGGCGTATGAGATTTATGCCCACGTAATTGTCGCCGAGCGGCGCGGACTTTCCGACGACAAGCTCGCTACCATCGTAGCCGGCCAGCGTCCGGCCGACCTCGCGCGCGACGAGGCGATCGCCTATGACGTCGCGTCCGCCCTAGTCGATCATGGCGTGCTGCCTGAGCTGACGTACCGTCAAGCAGTCCAGGCCTTCGGCGAGCACGGCGCGGCTGAGCTCATCTATCTGGTCGGGCTGTATTGCCTCGTATCCGTCACGCTCAACGGGTTCGACGTGCCGGTACCAGAGCCGAGCGCGGCGTGATCGTTCGATGACCCGCTTCGACGGCGCTTCACTCCTCCCGTTGCCACGGCGTCGGCCAGTGCGAACGTGCTCTCCGCTATCGAGGCTGCCGCGACGGTTGTCTCAAACTCGCCGTGGGAGCATGCTCGAGTTGGAGGGCCTTTCCGGCATTGGAGCGCAGCAAAGGGGGAAACTATGGATCTGACTTCTTGGTCGCCGCGAATGTTGTCCGTTCTACGGATAATCACCGGCCTATTATTTTTAGAACACGGAACTCAAAAGCTTTTGGGCTTTCCGCCTTCCGAACACGCTGCTCCCGCGCTCTTGTCACTTATTGGTGTACAAGGAATACTCGAACTCGTTGGCGGATTCCTCATCATGGTCGGTTTGCTCACTCGACCAGTGGCCTTCATCCTCGCAGGCGATATGGCCGTCGCCTATTTCATGGCACATGCGCCGAAAGGCTTCTTTCCATCCATGAATGGTGGTCAGCTGGCGATTTTATTTTGCTTCGTGTTCCTCTACTTCGTCTTCGCGGGTGGGGGAGATTGGAGTGTCGATGAGGAACTGGCTCGCAGGCGGGATCGGTAGCTCAGGGGCGACTTAAGCGGTGTTCTTCACCCAAGGAGACTGATATGACAAGCGCTTCCGTCGAACTGCCCACTGCTCAGGGACAAGAGAAAGCGACACAGCTCCTTCAACCCGGCACGAAGGCCCCAGACTTCTCGCTGCACGTCACGCCGGATCAACGTCTGTCTCTCACGGATCTCGCCGGTAAGCCCGTGGTCCTCGCGTTTTATCCGGCGGACTGGAGTCCCGTTTGCGGTGATCAAATGTCCCTCTACAACGAAGCGCTCCCGGAGTTTGAAAAGTATGGCGCCCAGGTCCTTGGCATCTCTGTCGATGGTGTCTGGTGTCACGATGCCTTTGCAAAGCATAACCATATCCACTTTCCGCTCCTCGCCGACTTTGAGCCCAAGGGGGCGGTGGCGAAGCAATATAGGGCCTACCGCGAGCACGATGGATTTTGCGAGCGGGCGCTCTTCGTGATCGACCGCAAAGGCGTTATTTCTTGGAGCTATCTCTCGCCGGTGGCGGTCAATCCCGGCGCTGACGGAATCCTTCACGCACTTGAGCAATTACCCAAATGAGGGACAGCGTATGTCAAGCTTGCAGGTTCCGGTCACATCCGCCGATCACATTCAGGGCGATCCGCACGCTCACGTGACGCTCGTCGAATACGGGGACTATGAGTGTCCGGCTTGTGGTCTCGCCTATCCCATCGTCAAAGCTGTGCAGAAGCATTTTGATAAGCGTCTTCGATTTGTGTTTCGCAACTTCCCTTTGACGCAGATCCACCCCCATGCTGAAAGCGCTGCTGAGACTGCTGAATTCGCGGGTGCGCATGACCACTTCTGGGAAATGCATGACGGATTCAACCAGGACGTCTCAGTACTGGCGCATACCTCGCTCTCGCAAAACCTGACTTACCCGATAAGGCTTTAAGCGGAGCGCTGAGATGCACACCTTACAATCCAAGGGTACGCAGCGACTTCATGGGAGGCCTGAAGAGCGGCGTGAACGGCACACCGACGTTCTTAATCAACGCGAGGCGGCATGACGCGGCCTACGATTTTGACGATCTCCTCGCGGCCATCGACGCGGAGTTGGCGCAACCAGAGATGCCAGATTGACAGCTTCTGGGCCTGAGACGAGCTTGTTCCATGAACACCGGCGGGTTGCGTGTGAGGAACGTCAGCCGCAATATTGTAGAGACCAGCATTGAAGGCTGGTGTGAGGTTTGGGCCAAAGCCTAAGTTAGGCTCGCATCAGATTGATGAAGTTCGACAGCGGAAAGAGCGGGGGCATTCGTGTCGTTTCCTGGCGCGATCTTATGGGGTGTCGCCGAATACGATCAGCCGTATCAAAGGTGCTTCCTCCTTCTGATTGGCTGTTCGAGCTAATCACTCCCAATAACCGACGCCGCAAATCTGATCGGCGACTTTCGTATAGAAGGTATGCTTCTTGAGGGGCTTTATGGAGCCAGGACGCGGCCACCAGTACGTTATCTCTTTTACCTGTTCTTCCGTCGCGGTCTGCATCACCTCCTGACCCGGTGCGAAATCCGTGAGGTGTTGTCCATTGCTCGATGGCGACGCTGTAATAATGCCGTCAGAAGCCATTTGCACACAGCACGTACAGGTCACGATCTTTAAACCACTCTCGCCATTTTTGAACATGGCAAGGGCCTTTTCCTTGTTCTCTTTCACGGCAGTAACAGCCTTATCGAGCATCGCTTTGCTTCCTCACGTGTTCCGAATTCTGCTGCCTGAGTTGTGGTAGCGGCCCACAACACGAGAGCCATTGTGCTAAGGATGAGAGTGGCCTTCCAACCATCGCAATGTCTTCTCTAACAATAAAAACGGGGTCCGGGGTTCCCATAGCTACTGTGAAAAACGTATCTCAAGCTCAACGTAAATCGGGCTGGAAGCAGTTAGGTGGCGGGTTTGCCTAGCCGCTGGATTGATAGCCGCGGTTACGGTGCATGGCTGCTCATACCAATTGTCATCAGGTCGTATTTTGCTCCACACATCAAGACTCCGCTTATTGCCATGTTAGGAGCTACACCGCTATTGACCAAACTCGTTGCGATTGCACTCTTTGGGAAACCGGTAGTCGATCTTGTGAAGCGTTACGCGGTCCATTTCTGGCAGCGGTGACGGTGCTTGAAAGCGGGCTGAGCAATCAAAACAGCATTCGAATGGCCGACCGAATACGCGCTGTCTTGTCGGAGTTAGAACAACAGCGGCGACACGTAAGCTGCGAGTTCATCTTACCAGGCGTATTCGCGGCCATCGTAATTGAAGAACTTACCGAACTATCCGTTCGAGAAGGGATCGCTCTCGCCCCGCTTTCGGCCTCCTCTCGAAAGTCCCAAATAGAACGTTGTCGCTCGCCGCAACAGGCGGCTCGGAAGTTTGCCCCTTAGAAAATGATTAAGGCGGGCGAACGGACCGACCGGATAGCCAAACCGCGGCCGCCGCGCCTCGAGCGCGTCAGCGATTACGAGTGCCACCTCCTTAGGATCTCGCGCCGTTCTTTCGGCATGTGCGTCGCCTGCCCGGAACACTTGCTTCACCCATGCATGATAGGGGCTGGTCGGGGGGTGAATGCGCGGCTTGCTATCCCAGTTCTCGGTCGATAGGGGCCGGTTCCACGAGGACGATATCGATGTCGAACGGCTCGAGCTCATACGCGATCGCTTCGGCCCATCCTTCAACCGCCCATTTCGAAGCGCAGTAGATCGAATTGGTGGGCTGGCCCATGAAAGCGGCTTCGCTTGAGACAATGACGATCGCCCTCGCCCTTGCGCGCGGAAGGTCGGCAGCAGGCACGCGTCAGCTGGAGCACGCCAAAGAAGTTCGTTTCCATTACCCGCCGCAGTTCCGTTTCCGGCAGATCCTCCAAGGCACCGGCAGCCGCTACGCCCGCATTGTGAACGACGGCGTCCAGGGTATTGCCGGTTTGCGACAGCGTGGACGCGACCGCTGAGCTGATCGAAGCGGCAGCGCTGACATCGAGCCGCTCGATCTCGACGCCATCCTGCACGCCCGCCTGTTTCAGCGCCTGCCCAAGCGGACCGCTCTTTTCCAGATTTCGCATGGTGGCAAATACGCGCCAGCCACGCACGGCAAGTGTCACCGCCGTAACCTGACCAATTCCCGTAGAGGTTCCCGTGATCAGGACCGATCGCATGGCGTAGTCGCACCCTAGTTGATGGAAGCGTCCGCTCAGGCCGCTGCCTGCTCACCCACCTTGGTTGCCTCAGGCACCTCGACCAGCCGACCGTTCTTCACGTCATAGACATAGCCATAGATCGGCACCGAGTTGGGTACAAGCGGATGCGAACTATTGCGCCGGAACGATGCGCTGCGAACTTCTAAGGTGATGCCGGTCGTTAAGACCAGCGTGTCTTTGGTGCGTTGCTCGATCAGCTGCCGCAGCATTGGTGTCGATTGCAACGTGCCTTCGGCGTAATCGAGTAGAACCTTCGCCTGTTTCATATCGGGCGCGATCAGCAAGACCACCACGCCCTTCTCACCACGGGCGAGCTTGTCTGAATGGTCGCAAAGCCCCGCCAGGGGTGTCTGGCCTATGCTCCAGTCATGGATCCTTTGCACGCCACCATCGAAGAGTTCGCCGCTGATGGCTTCACGCATAGTCGAGTGCTATTGCCCTCGATGCCGCGCTTGTTGAATGTTAATGTGGCTCTAGGCAGTCGTAGTGTGGGGTCATCACTCGGCTGTGCGAGGTCCCGGCCACGTTCCTGCACCCCAGCAATGAGCCGGGGCCGCAACTTGCTTGGGGCGCATTGTCACCAAGGGCGGGGGCAAGCCTATGCAGCCTATGCAGTTTCGCGGGGGGTTAGGACTTGCCTTTGGTGCTGCACTGAACCAGCCGCAACCGAACGCGCTCGCGCCACTCCAAATCACGTTGACTGCAGCTGTCATCGCCGCCTGTTGGGCGGGTTGTAGCGCCGCACGGGTGACGCAGCCGTTGCCTGTTGGTCCCGACACCTACACAGTGTCTGCCCGAAGCCGCACGGCGGCACGGCATCCGCGAGAGACGCAGCCCTCTCCGCAGCGAACCAACAATGCGCTCGTCTTTCTAAGCAGCTGCTAGTTCTGAAGAGCAGCAGCAATATCGACCTCAATGAGAACAACGAGATTGCAAAAGACAAAGACGTGGTAGATTTGACATTCCGTTGTCTCGCAGCGGGCGATCCAGAGCTAGCCAGGCCAAATAGCCAGCCACATTGATCGCCCGCGCTGCTATGCTCGGGTTATGGACCCTCTGCATGCGACGATTGAAGAGTTTGCCGCTGAGGGCTTCACGCATATCGAGTGTTTCTGCCCGCGATGCCGCGTGACGAGGTTCAGGCCGATCAGTTGGCTGCCTCGCCTCTCATTAGGACTTACCATCGCGCAGCTTTCGGCTCGGCTCCGATGCGCTGAGTGTGGTGGTCAACTGCACTCGGTCACGCCATGGCGAATGGAAGACGTGCTGGGCAAGCCGCTCGGACGTAGAGGGTAATTAAAGGGCGACCCTAGCGTTTGACCTGGTCTTTCTGTTTTTGCTGCTCTAGGGAATTGGCCACCTTACCTCCTTTCATATGGCTGAACTGCTCTTTGCTAAGCGCCTCTTGCTTAGCTTCTTTCTGACCGAGGTTGGCTTTTGAGCCAACAGCCGCTCGATCCTTGTCGCGTTTCTTTGTCATCATTGCCTCCTGATTAACTTCTGGCACTAGTGTTAAACGTCGAAGACAAGAGGAGCGATGCGCTCAAGACTAGGTTTTCGAGGCACTCCGCAGCGGTTTGGAATGAAGATTGGCGAGGTCGCGGTTACGCTTTCTTCGCGCTCGCGTTGAACAATACACTGACCGTGACGTTAGGCCCCCATAGACGTTAGGCCCCTATAAAAGGGCGTCAGCCGAGGCCGAGCCCCCAATAAAGAGCCGACGCCCTTCGCATCTCCGGCTAACGCATCTAAGGCACGCGCTCCATCCAAGTTGTACCGCCGCGCTGGCACAAGATATATTTGTCGTCGCCAACCGGACGGACCTCAAGCTCGCCTTCGTCCCACAGTTCTTTCACCACGTCCCGCGCTTGGACAAGTGAGAGGCCGAGTTTCTTGGCGACGGCTTCGGCCTCTATCTCCATGAGGGCATCCAGGGCTTCTTGTGGAATGTCGGTCATGGTCTTCTCCTCGATGTCCCTGGCCTGCTAGCTCACGCTCGGAGGGGTGGCTTGTGCTTGGAATGTTTGCCATTCCTTCACGGCCTGGAGAACTTCCGACATGGCTGTGAAGGGCTCAAGCCCTTTCTCCAATAGCTCCTTGTTCAGTCGGTCAAGGTCGAAGGGAAGGCCGTCTTGCTCTGCAATCTCAAAATGACCGGCGGCCAGTGCCGCGCGGTCAAGTTCCTTATTGGGTAGCGATCCGGTCATGCTATTCTCCATCCCGCGTCGACGATGATGTACTTTCAGGCAGCGAACAGTTCAATCCAACGATGGTTTTCGTGTTAGCCATCCGGACCCTCGGATGGTTAGGCCCCGGTGCCCCACTCGTATGTACCCCCGTACCGCGCTGAGTGCCGGGGCCGCCTGTTCCGGGAACTGCCTTTCATCGCGATTGTTGTTCCTCTAGCCATCCCTCGGCCGCAACCAAAGGATGGTTAGGCCCGGCATACCGGCTTTCCGAGCCGAGAGCCGTGAGTTGCCGGGCCGTCCGGGAAATTGTGACCAACTTCAGTTTGTACGCGTTGGAGGTCAGCCTCATGAAAACTACGGCAATAACAATCATCAACGCGGGCTCATTGCTTGGCGCGACAGCGGCGTTAGCGCAAGGCACTAACGCAGGTGCGATCCCCACTAACCCCGGTGCTATCGGCACTAAACCCGGTGCTATCGGCAGTGTGCCGTATCAATCGGTTCAGCCTTTGACGGGTGGCCAGGGACTGGGCTACTCGACGCCCAGCGTTGGTGTATCTCCGGGAGTCACGGGTCTGATCAATCCCACAGGATCAATCTCCCCGTTGCCCGGTTCAAGCACGGCGTTACCCGGTAGCGTGGGATCGATCCCCCCCTCTGCACCGAATGTTACCGGTACGCCGTCCAGCCCATCGGGCGGCGGCTAAGAGAGCGGACTCCTCCATGTTGGGCCCGGCTTCTCCTCTCAACTGGTAGCTGCCGAGCCGCTTTGGATGGAACAGCTCAATCCAACGATGGTTTTGGCGTTAGCCATCCGCGATCCTTGGCAGTGTCGCGATGGATGGTTAGGTCCGGCACCCGTCCTCTCCTGTGCGGGTTTGCGTGGGTGTCGGGCCGCATATGGGTGGAAACAATGATCAGATTGTCGATCAGCGTCGCCTTTGCTTTAGCCATTGCAACGTCGGCAGAGGCCATGTCGCCCGCCCCGCTTCATGAGCCAGGTGCCGGAGTTACGCACATAGCCGACGGCCAACCGTGCGACCTTCCCAATCAGGTACGAATTAATGGCATCTGCCAGTTGCGCACCACTCCCCCTGTCCGCCAACGCGGCTACCGCAGGTGTGTGGAATGGAATGAAGGCATGTGTGTTGAATACTATGGGACGCTCGCGCCTCGGGGAAGATTTGTGCCCCGGTAGGCGCTATGCATGGGCGTCGCCTTCGTTCGGCGCGCCCTTTTTTCGTCATCTGAGGTGAATAGATTTTTGCAGACCGATGCGGTAGCCCCGCATTCCGGTCGTCCTCCTTTAACTCAGCCCCGTCCTAGCGGGGCTTTTTGTTTGTGGGGTCAGGCTTCTTGACGTGAACTCGTGAACCATGCCCCGCCACTTTCCCCCGCCATGGACTGTCGAGCAGATACCGGGCGGCTATAAAGTCATAGACGCCAACGGTCAGGCCCTCGTTTATGTCTATGCGCGCGCGACTGGGGCTGACGCAGACAACTGGTACGAACTAGCTCATCTTGTCCGTTTATGCCCTTGCGCCAGAGGTTTAGAGACGCGCCGGGTCACATCCAAATACATTTCCCCGAGGCGAGAGACTTCGCCGACGTAAGCCTCGTATGCGTTCTGCGCATTTTGGGCATACCGCGCCTGTATTTCAAAAACCTGCCGAAGCGGTCCCGCGTCGAGAAACTGCTGCCATGCATGAACTACTTGCTCAAGCGACCGCACAAAATACGTGTTCATCTCTTCGGCGATGTGCCGAAAGCCCTCATTGAACTCACCGACGGATTGGCTGGTCATCGCCTTCAACCCCGTCGTTGCGGCGTCCTGGTATAGCCGCTCAATCCTTGTGGCGGTGTCTTGAGCTTCCTTCGCCACCTGTCTGCTTTTCTGCGATGCTTCCTTGGTTCGACGCATGACAAACCTCCCACACTGAAAGGACATCTATCCGCAACTGAAACAAAACCAATAAAGTGAGGCGATCTGATTGCGTTGAAAGGAAGGCAAACTAGGCAATGTCGTGCGTGTTTGCCCTAAGAACGGCCTTAGTTGCGCGCACTATTTTTTACCAGCATACCTCCCTGGCTGGTTGGCCCGACGCCCCGCCAACGCATGGGGGTGTTTCAACGAGGTGTCGGGCCTTTTCCAAGTTGCTGCTGTAAGACCCGCTCTTAATGCGTCGTCGCTTTCCCTCACCTTGGTCCGCCGAACGCATCTCCAGTGGAATGTCGTCGAAGGGCGCGAACGGCTAAGCGCGCTTATGTCTATGCGCGCGAGACACAGGCAGACGCCGCCATCGCGAATGTGCTGACGATGGATGAGGCTCGCAAAGCTGCCCACGCTGCTAGGCGCGGCGGAAGAGTCGGAACTGGATTTTCCAGAAGGCGGTGGCTAGTCGGCTTCGGTCGGCGCCTTTTATGGTCGCGGCGGCCATCCCGAAAGCGCGCTAAAGCGGGTCACGCTCCCCTGACCGCTTCCGTTCAGCCGAGTAGTTACTGGAATCAGACGGCAAAAACCTATCCAACACCGCAGCCGTTATCCAAAGCGCCGGAAATACCCCGACAAATAGGAAAAGGTTCAAAATTTCGAATCGGGACATGATTGGGCGATGCTCATACTGGGCGCATGCTTACGGCACCGGGCTCTCGTGCAAGCACCAAGCCCTTCACGGGCTTCGATCCCTGCGCGTCAGTGATAAGTCGGGCGCCCGAGACGCTGCCTCCTTACTTTTTCTTTTTCTCCGGTGAGAACGTTTCTAGCCGAACGCAGGCATCAAGGCATTGCCAAGTCGTTCCAGTAAAACGGTTCACCACATATGCCCCCACATTGGACCCTGCTACTTCATAGCCTCCTCGCAATATCAAAGCCACTAGCACGAGGCCCAACGCGATCACGGCCGCCGCCATGCTCCGCTCCGTGACCACGTTGTTCGCGCTCTTTCCCAGTAGAAGACGATCCGTCTGCGGAGGTTCGGCCTTTGATTGTTTTGCGAAGTGCTCGTGAGCGAGCGTGAGCTTTTCTGTATCCCAAGAGGAAAGCCGCTCCTCGATCTCCTTCGGCGTAAGCTGGTCGAGTTGGGCTAAGAACTCGTCGCGGTCCATGCCGAAACCTCTTACCAATGTTGCGGCAGTGCCCTCAGGTATACTCCCCGCATTCCCAACACGTCTTTACGCCCGTGACTGCGCGCCCCAGTGTTGCGTACCGGAGCGGCCCCGTCCCCATGAGCGAGCGGGGTCGTTCCATTCGATCCGGTGCCTCGAAGCGTGGCGCTGCGGTTCAATTTACTGCGGCGGTGATCACCTTGGGAATCAATACCCCAGCCACAACAACGATGGTGCCACCCATGACAAAGACGAGAACGAGAAGCGACATAGTAGCGACGACGAACTTCATTGGTTGCATAACAAACCCCCCGTAAGCGTTACTAACGGTGAGAGCGCCAAAGTCTGACGCTGGGAGGAGTTTACACTTTCCGGCCGGAGCAGTTCCCCACGAGGGATCTTTCCTAAGCAACCGTGGCATATACGCCACACGCTTTAACTCATCTCGCTGGCCAGGACGTAACTACCGGAATAGTGCTGTTCGCTGTGATCGGCGCGAACGTCGTGGCCATTCTGCTCGCGGCTGCTATCGGATACCGCCGGATGCATCACGACTAGTGCGCCGTGCGGCGTGGCTCGGTCGGGGCCGTGCGGGTCTCGCTACGGCTTCCTCTTCAGGCTGCTTTCCACTTTCAACGCTACCGCCATTGGACATTCGCCATGGGGCATAGGCCTGCCGTCGGGCCAATGGAGCTTCCAGGAGCCGCAAAACTCGCTCGTTCCTAACTCGGGACGACAGCCCCACAGCTCTGCGGCAGCCTCATTAAAGAAGTCTCCGCCAATTCCGGCGATCACCTTCCATCGATCTGGGCGGCACCGGAAATGATCTCGGAAATAAATTCATCGTCAGGACCGTATGTTCTCGTCATTGAGGACGAGGTTTTTAGTCGGATGCATGCGGTCGATTTGGTGGAGGCGGCCGGTTACAGAGCGATAGAAGCCTCCAACGCCGATGACGCCATTGCCATTTTGGAGGCGCGGAAAGACATCCGCATCGTTTTTACCGACATACACATGCCCGGCTCGATGGACGGTCTGAAGTTGGCACGTGCGGTGCGAGATCGGTGGCCGCCAATAGAACTCATTCTCACGTCCGGTCATCTCGGTGTCCTTGAGAGCGACATTCCGGAGAGAGGTCGGTTTTTCTCAAAGCCTTATCGCGATAACGAGATCGTATCTGCCCTACAAAAATTTGCTTCTGACTATGCCGGAGCCTCTTGGCGAGGCTCACACATTTGCTTGCGACGAGTTGCGACCGCCCTCAGGCGTTTCCGCCCGGCACGCGGGTATTGAACCAGCGCTAACACGGGTGGCGGTGGCCACGGGTCTTGAGCGGCGACCACACGTGGCGACTTAATCGAGAAGCACGTTGCCCAACGCTGAGGCACAAGCCTCTTTAAGCTTCGCGTGGCCTACCTATATGAGGCACGCTTTGAGGCTCTAGCGATTGAGGCAAATCGTGATGTCGCAACCCATAGTCGTCACGCTACCGCACCAGCTCGGTAAAGCCGAGGCAGTGCGGCGCTTGCAGGCAAGTTTCAGTAATGCCCAGTCGAGCGGCGAGAGCTTGCTCGTGGTCAAGAACCAATGGTCCGGCGACCACCTCGATTTTCGCGCAAGCCTGCTCGGCCAGAACACGACCGGCACCATTGATGTCGCCGAGGACCACGTCAGGCTTGAGGTCCAACTCCCCTGGTTGCTATCGCTTCTGGCCAATAGGGCCAAGGCTTTGGTGGAGAAGCAGGGCAAGCTCATGTTGGAGAAGCCGGTCAAGCCTACCGACAAAACGGGACCGTGAAAGCTGCGAACTGGATCAGACACCGGCTTTCAGCTTGCGGCTTTACCCCGCTTACTCAAGGCTTGGTGAAGGAGGCTGCCTAGGGTCTTAAGTTGAGGACCCACAGTCTCCTCATATCGGGTCAGCCGTGTGTCTATAGCGTCGATGCGCTGTTCAAGAGCGATAAGCCGCTCCTCAAGCTGCTGGCGCTTGAGGTGTGTAGATGTTCCCGCAAGGATGTAACGCAGACCTTCGCCGATAACCCAGATGAGGACTGCCACCACCACCGATACGACGAGAACGGCTATGGGGTTTTGACCAGCCTTCGATGAGGGATCTGCAAGGAAGAAAACCGTGGCCCCAAGAGCGAGGATCAGCACGGCAAGGACACACGCCAACACGTAGAGCACGTTGCCAAGTCTTGGCGCCACAGGCGGGCCCTTCTCGACGACTGCGAAAAGCAGCCCCGGCGTCCCCGCCCATTGCCTCGGCGACGATGACGCCGGAGCCTGACCAGCCCCTGAAATCTCGTCCAAGCGCTGGTGTCCCTCTTGGTCCCCAGCTTGGCAATTCAAAACGGCATTCCGGAGGCGGGGTGTTCAGGCGGCTCGGCGCTTGATGCTTGGGTGAAGCGGGCCGCGCTGAGCTTGACCAGCCGGTGCGAGGCTCGTCGCGCGGTTGGCTGTGCTGCTGAACCGTCCGCGTGGGGAAGTGTTCCCTCTGGCGCGTTCTCCCTTAGCGCGGCTTAGGTGATTCTCCCGGCTTGGTGTGGTAGGTGACCATCAGCATAGAGAGCAAGATGGAGGCGAACAAGCCAGCCATCGTGCCGATCATGACCGGGGCGCCGCCAAGGCCGCTATGCTCCGCCACTTCGAGGGCGAGGCTCCCGGCACCGAGCGAGGCAATGGCGGCATAGACGATCACGAGCACCGGCGTCTTGGAGTCATCAGGCCCTAGTCCCGCGCCCCGCGCCAAGACCAGATTGCGCACGACAACGGCAATGGTCGAGCCGAGGAAACCCGCAAGAAGCGCGAGATACCAGGCGCCTATCGAACCGCCCACCAGCAAGCCGACCAGCGCGCCAACCACCGTCCCGACCAACAACACAATCAACACGCTTGCTGAAGTCATCTCTGTCCCCCATTGATCCCGCGCCCTTTTCAGCCAGGACGCCTCTTCAGGGAAGCGAGTATGCCCTAAGCCCCGAGTTGGGAAAAGCAAACAGCGGCAATGGGGCAGTTTTCCCATGCTTGCGTTCCGGCCGAGCCGGAGCTAGGCAAGTCTTTCACATTCCTCGCTCTTCCCACCTCATGTCCCGCATCGTCTATGTGAACGGCTCTTATCTGCCCGAGGCAGAAGCGAAGGTCTCGGTCTTCGACCGCGCCTTTCTCTTCGGCGACGGCGTCTATGAGGTGACGGCTGTGCTCGATGGGCGGCTCGTCGATTTCCCGCCGCATCTTGCGCGGCTCGACCGATCGCTCAAGGAGATCGCGCTTGCCGCCCCGCTCAACCATGACGCGTTGCGCGCGCTGCATGAAGAGCTGATCGGACGGAACAAGGTCGAGGAAGGCATCGTCTATCTTCAGATCACGCGAGGGAGCGCAGACCGCGATTTTGCCTACCCTGAGAACACCACGCCGAACGTGATCGCCTTCACGCAGTCGAGGCCGCTCATCACCAATCCTTATGTCGAGACCGGGGTCAAGGTCGTGACCATCCCCGATCTCCGCTGGAAGCGCCGCGACATCAAATCGACCTCAATGCTGGCGCAGACCATGGGCAAACAGGAAGCCAAAACCAAGGGCGCTTACGAGGCGTGGATGGTCGAGGATGGCCGCGTCACCGAGGGCGCCTCGTCGTCGGCCTTCATCCTCGATCAAGACGGCGTGATCCGCACGCAGCCGCTTGGCCACCACATCCTGCCGGGCGTGACGCGCCGGGCCGTGCTCAGGCTCGCAGCACTGGAGGGGTTGAGCCTCCAGGAGCGCCCTTTCAGCGTGGCCGAGGCGCTCGCGGCGCGCGAGGCGTTCATGACGGCGGCCTCCGCCTTCGTGCTGCCGGTGGTGGAGATCGACGGCGTCAAGATCGGCGACGGGCGGCCAGGACCGATGGCTCGCAAGTTCCGCGCGCTTTACATCGAGGAAGCGCGCAAATCGTGACCGGCCGCCTTGGAGCGGTCGTGAAAACGTCGGAAAGCGCGTGCAACCGAATTGCATGCAAGCTCGTTATCGGGACATGACCACGCTCCTTTACTGGATCGTCTACCATCTCGACCTCGGCCGCTTCGGGCCGAGGGCGCTCGATTTGGCTGTGCGCAGCTGGCTCAGAAGCGCCAAAGCCCAGGAGTCTGCGCCGATCGTGCGCCGGCAGAGCTTTGGCCTGCTAACCATTCTGCACCTCGAGCCGAGGGTCTAACGGGCGTTGCCCTTTCGCTTCCCGTGCGCGCGCTGGTAGGTTCCCTTGTCAGCGAATCCAAGCTGCAAAGAGACACCTATGACGGATGCATCGACGCTTGAACTTGCTCCGGAGCCCGCGAAGGTCACGGTGAAGCGTGTCGTGGCGCTGATGAATGCCGGCGCCGGCGCCTTTAGCCAGAAGCTTGCCGAGGATGTGCGGACCGGCCTCGTCGCAGCCTTGGCGCAGCATGGCGTCACCGCCGAGATCAGGTTCGTCGAAGGCGAGAGCCTGCATGCCGCCGCCAAGCGGGCGCTTGTGCAAGCCAAACGCGGCGAGATCGATGCCGTCGTGGTCGGCGGAGGCGACGGCAGCATTCGCACGGTGGCGAGCGTGCTTGCAGAGACGTCGGTGCCGCTCGGGGTGCTCCCGCTCGGCACGCTCAATCATTTCGCCAAAGACCTCGGCATTCCCTTAGCGGTGGAAGAGGCGGCGGCGACAATAGCGGCTGGAGCATTGCGCGTGATCGACCTGGCCGAGGTGAACGGCGTGACCTTCATCAACAACTCCTCGATCGGTATCTATCCCTACATGGTCATCGACCGCGAGCGGCGGAGAGCCCAGCACAAGCTCGCCAAATGGATGGCCATGGTGCCGGCTTTCTTCCGCATGCTGCGCCATTTCCCGCGGCGGCGTTTGCGCATCCAGGCCAAAGGCTTCGCGCGGCCCTATCGCACGCCCTGCCTGTTCGTCGGCAACAACGAATATGGCATGGAACTTTTCACTTTCGGCAAGCGCGAGCGTATCGATGCGGGCGAGCTCTGGTTCTATGTGGTGAAGCCGCGCAACCCGGCGGAGTTCTTCGCGATGGTTTGGCGGCTATGCTTCGGCCACCTGGATCAGGCGCGCGACCTGGATAAATTCGAGCTCGCCGAGGCGGAGATCTCGGCCAAGGCCAGCCGCCTGCCCGTGGCGCTCGACGGCGAGGTGAAGTTCATGCACACGCCGCTGCATTATCGCTCGCGCCCCCGCGCGCTCCGCGTCCTCGTTCCAGAGGCGCCGCAAAGCTAACAGCCGGAGCCCGCGAGTGCCCACTTGAAGCGGGCGCGAATCGGTTATGCTCACGGCCATGTTCGCTCGCTCCGATTCGAATTACGTCAAGCGCAAGCTGATCGAATTTGCCCCCGAGCTCTGGCTCGCGCTCGAGATGCTGGCGAAAGACACCGGCAGGAGCGTGCAGGAGTTGGCGGATGAAGCCTTTGCCGATCTGCTCGGCAAGTACCAGCGCCCGGCGTCCTTGAAGGAAGCGCTCCGCGAGAGCGCGCGCCGCCTGCCCGCCAATGACGACGCGCCGCCGGCACGCTGACGCGCTGCCTTAGGCCGGCAACCCTACCACGCTGGCGTTAAGGCTGACGTGCCGCTAGAACGTTGGCAGCCCCGTCGAACCAGGAGGTTGTTTTGCTGGAAGACAGTGCTGCGTCGGCAGCCGCGCATTTCGATGGCTCCGGCGCAAGCCTTGCCTGGTCAATTCCATTCGCGGGTCTGCTCCTCTCCATCGCTCTCCTCCCCCTCGTAGCCCATAAATTCTGGGAGCATCATTTCGGCAAGGTGGCCGCCTTCTGGTCGTTTGCCCTGATCATTCCCGTGGCTGCGCTCACGGGATTCTGGGCGGCGACAACGGAAATCCTGCACGCCTTTCTTCTCGTCTACCTGCCTTTCATCATCCTGCTGTTCGCGCTGTTCGTTGTTGCCGGCGGCATCCGCGTCGGCGGAGATCTCGTCGGCACGCCTGCCACCAACACGGCAATGCTCGCCTTCGGCACCTTGTCGGCAAGCTTTCTCGGCACGACCGGCGCCTCGATGGTGCTGATCCGTCCGATGATCAGGGCCAACCAAGGCCGGCGTTATCACATCCACGTCTTCGTATTTTTTATCTTTCTCGTTTCCAATATCGGCGGCTCGCTCACGCCGCTTGGAGATCCACCACTCTTTCTCGGCTTCCTCAAGGGCGTGGATTTCCTCTGGACGCTAGAGGCCATGCTGCTGCCCATGCTGTTCGTGAGCGGAATCCTGCTTGCGCTGTTCTACCTCATCGACCGAATCGCCTGGAATCGCGAGCACGCCGAACTGAGAGGAAGGAGCCGCGTCCCGCGTCAGCTTCGCATCGATGGTTTGCACAACGTGCTCTATCTGATGGCCATCGCATTGACGGTGCTCATGAGCGGGATGTGGAACCGTGACGCTACAATTCCAGTCGGCCTTGGACTGCAATTGCCGGTCAACGGCTTGATCCGGGACGCCCTGCTAATCGCCATCAGTCTGCTTTCCTGGTGGACGACACCGCGCAACGTGCGAGTGCAGAACGCCTTCACCTGGGCACCGATGCAGGAGGTGGCGATGCTGTTCGCTGCCATCTTCATCACCATGATCCCAATGCTTGCGCTGCTGAAGGCTGGCAGCGGAGGACCGTTCGGGCCGCTGCTCAGCCTCGTCTCCACGCCAGAAGGGGCGCCAATCGAGGTCGCTTATTTCTGGCTGACCGGTATCTTGTCGAGCTTCCTCGACAATGCGCCCACTTATTTGGTGTTCTTCAATCTCGCCGGTGGCGACGCAAAAGCGCTGATGGGCCCTTTGGAGCTGACACTGCTCGCCATCTCGTCAGGGGCCGTGTTCATGGGCGCCCTGACCTATATCGGCAACGCCCCCAATTTCATGGTGCGGTCGATTTGCGAGGAGCACACGATCAAGATGCCGAGCTTCATCGGCTACATGCTGTGGTCGGGAGTAATCCTCTTGCCCCTGTTCGCGCTCTATAGCTGGATCTGGTTCCTGTAAGGCGTTCAGGCGGTCCCGCCGCCTGATGCTTTGAGCCTTGCGACAATCGCCTCCAAAGCCGCCACGGCCGCAGCCCTGTCCTGCTTTTGCAAATCGAGCAGGACCTTGAAGCCCGTCCCAGATTCCTCCCGAATGGACGGTCAGCCGCTCCTCCGCATGGTCATCATAGAGCCGCCGAGCGACCGTCTGTAGCAGCGGTACCGCGCTCGGCGAAGCCTTTCACCTTGAGCGGGTTGCTGTTCTGCTCCTTGACCAGATGCTACATCGTCCCTTACCAGGGCATAGGTCTCGTAGATGCCGTCGGCTTGCGGAAGCGGTACTCGGCGACGTATTGGCCTTCTTCGAACAGCTTGGCCGCCCCAGCCTCGACCTTCGGCAGATCCTCCGGGTGCACGTGGGCGCGCCAGAAGTCCGGGTCCTTCAAATATTGGTCGGGCTCGTAGCCAAGCACGCGCTTAATGTTCTCGCTGACAAAAGTGGGCGCGTAAGAGCCGCCAGCCTCGAAGCTGTAGACTACGGCCGGCGCGCCATGCAGCAGGAGGTCGAAGCGAGCGCGCGCGGCATTCTCGGCCCGCTCGGCCTGCTTGCGGGTGGTGATATTGCTCCAGGAACCGACGATCTCGTCCGGCTCGCCATCGTCGCCGCGTAACAGATATTGCTCGTCGCTGACCCAGATATAATTGCCGTTCCGCTTGCGGAAGCGGTACTCGGCGGAGTGGCGGCCCTTCTCGAACAGCTTGCTCTGCTCCGCCTCGACCGAGGCCAGATCCTCCGGGTGAACATTGCTCCGCCAAAAATCGGCGTGCTCCAGATATTTCTCGGGGCAATAGCCGAGCAGACGTTTGATATTCTCGCTGACGAAGGTGGGGGCGTAATCGTCCTGGGCCTTGAAGCTGTAAATCACCGACGGCGCGCTTTTGAATAGGGATGAGAGGCGTACGCGCGCCAAATCCTCGGCGGCCTCAGCATTTTTACGGTCGGTGATGTCGCTCCAGGAACCGACGATCTCGAACGGTTCGCCGTTCTCGTCGCGGATCAGATGCTGCTCATCGCTCACTCAACGATAGGCGCCGTTCTTCTTGCGGAAGCGATATTCGGCAGTGTGCCTGTCGCGCTCGAACAGGAGTGCCTGCTCGGCCTCCACGGATGCCATGTCGTCGGGATGCACCCGGGCGCGCCAGAACTCGGCATCCTTGAGATATTCGTCGGGGCAATAGCAGAGCAGGCGCTTGATATTCACGCTGACGAATGTCGGGGCATAGTCGCCGCTTGCCTTGAAGCTGTAGATCACCGAGGGCGCGGTATCGAGCAGAAGGGCCAAGCGCTCCCGCGCGTTGGTCCTCCGCCTCCTCGGCGGTTTTGCGGGCGCGGCAGATCTTGCGGGTGCACCTGCTCACGCCAGAAATTCGGGTTCTCGAGATATTCGGATGCGGCGTAGCCGAACAGCCGCGATGTTTTCGCTGACGAAGGTCGGCACAAAATCGCCCTTGGCCTCGAAGCTGTAGATCACTGCGGGAGAGGCATCGAGCAGCCGGGAAGGCCGTGTCGCTGCCGCGGCTTCGACGTCAGCGACATGCTGACGCTCTTGTTCGTCGTGCTCGCGTGTTGCGTCGGCCAAAACACTCTCGACGATGTCGGCCACTTTGCCGGAATCGGTGCCGGCCTACAGCATCGTACCAAGCGCGGCAGCAGCTTTCTCAGCGTATTTCTGGGAAGAGGTCATCGGGCGATCGTGTCGTTCGAAATGAAAAGGCGCCCGCAACGGCCCCTGCTGTAAGGGATAGTTCCGAGCCGACCAGCTTGTGTCAATGGCGCGACCTTAGATCACGTCTGCAAATCAAATGAAGGTTTATGAAAACCACCAGGCTGGTCTTGCCTGTCGGATGGGCAAGCCAAGGGCGCCTTATCGGGAGTTCCGCGGTCCTTGGGTAAAGACATGATGGGCCGCAATTGAAGAGGCCGCGCACGCCCCCCGGCGCGCGCGGCTTCGCCTTTGCAATAGAACGAACCGGACCTTACTGAGCCGGAGCCGCGGGCGCCGGTGTCTCTGGCGCTGGCGCAGGCGTCTCGGCCGGCGGTGGCGGCGGCGTCTCGGCCGGCGGTGGCGGCGGCGTCTCGGCGGTCGGCGTTTCCGTTTTGCCCAGGACGCAATTGATCAAGGTTGCGTCGTATTTGCAGCCATGCCTCTGCGCCTGAACCACGACGAATACAGCGATAATCACAAGCAAAATGAGAAGAATTCGCATTCGGGCACCCTCCCTTTCACGCCGGCGTAAAGTATACGAATGGACGGCAAACAAAAAGGGCCGGTGGAAAAACCGGCCCTGATTTCATTCAGCTGTCACCCTGCCTCTCGGCCCAGGATGCCGGAGCACCCCCCTCCCGGCAGGCTGGAAGCCCCCGGGAGGAACGCTTCCCGCGGGCTAATACCAGCCGCGACGATATTTCCAGCGCGGCCCATACCGATAGGCGTAACGGTCGTAATAATAGGGCCGATAACCATAGCCATAGCCGTAGTTGCGGTAATAGGGGCGTGGACCCACATAAATGCCGAAACCAAGGCCCCAGCCGCCGCCCCAACCGGCGTCGGCGGTCGCGGGGGTAAGCGCAACCGCAGCAAGGGCCGCAGCCGCGGCCAAGTCCGTCAATGGTTCATAGGATCTCTTCTTCAATGAGCAGCTCAAATGGCGCCCTCTGACGACGCCGGCATGGATGAAAAACGCAAGGCGCGGCTTAGCGTTCCCGCTGCCCCAACTTCGCCGCATGCGTGGCTCGAACGGCGCCGATGAGGAAATCTAAACCCCACGCCCTGTGCTGCGTCCCATGCAAGCTCTCCCGGCAGGACTTCTTGCGGGCAGCTCTCGCGCTGGCGGCGTCTCCGCTCCTGCGCCTCGTGCCGGCCGAGGCGGCCGGGGGACTAGAGGTCAGCGAGATCGCGCCGGGCGTATTCGTGCATCAGGGCCGCTACGAGCTGCAGTCGCCGGAAAACCGCGGCGACATGGCCAATGCGAGCTTCGTGGTGGGGACCAATTCGGTCGCCGTTATCGACACGCTCGGCAGCGGGGTTGCCGGTCGCGAGCTCAGAGCCGCGATTCGCGCCGTGACCGACAAGCCGATTCGCTACGTGATCAACACCCACATGCATCCCGACCACGTGTTCGGCAACGCCGCCTTCAAGCAAGACAATCCGACCTTCGTCGGCCACTACAAGCTCGCGCGCGGCCTCGGCTCACGCGCCGAGCGCTATCTCGCCATCAACAAGCAGATGCTGGGCGATGAAGCGTTCGAGGGAATTGAAGTCATCCTGCCGACGCTTGCGGTCGAGAACAGCACGACGCTCGATCTCGGCGGACGCAGCCTCGTGTTGGAGACGCAACGGACTGCCCATACCGACAACGATCTCACCATCACCGACACGGCGACCGACACGCTGTTCCTTGGCGATCTCTTGTTCTCGGTGCATGTGCCGACGCTCGACGGGTCGATCAAAGGCTGGCTCGCGCTGCTCGACCAGCTCAGCAAGAAGAAGGCCGCGCGCGTCGTGCCAGGGCATGGACCGCATATGATGCAGCTGCCGGAGGCGCTTACGCCGGAGCAGCGCTACCTCGCGGCGATCGCCGCCGATGTCAGGCAATTGATCAAGGACGGCAAGACTCTGGAGGACGCCATAAAGACGGCGGGCTTTTCCGAGCGAGACGCCTGGAATCTGTTCGACCACTATCATGTCCGCAATGTCACCGCGGCCTTCGCAGAGCTTGAATGGGAGTGATACAATGGTGTCGGACAGCAAGAGGACGTTTGCCGTGCCCCTCCCCCTGAAGCGTCTGGACTACGCCGCCGGCGCTGCCGCGCTCGCCACTCTGCTGCTGCTCGCACCAGCGGCGAAGGCCGAGGAGGATGTTTGGCCGACGCTCAAGCAGCAGGCCTTCGGCGATCGCGCGATCCAGGCCGAAAACGGCATGGTCGTGCTCGAAGTCCCTGGGACTGCCGAAGACGCGGCGCTCGTGCCGTTGACCGTGCGCGTGCCGCCACAGGTGGCGCAGACCCTGAAATCGCTGACCATCTTCATCGACAAGAACCCCGATCCGAAAGTGGCAACGCTTCACTTCGGTCCGGCGGCGGGCAAAGGCGGCGAGCGCAGCTTCTCGACCCGCGTCCGCATCGACAACTTCTCCTATGTGCGCGCCGTGCTCGAGACCGAGGACGGTACGCTGCATATGGCGAGCAAATTTGTGTCGGCCGCTGGCGGCTGCGGGGCGATGCAGGCCAAGGATCCGGATTCGGAGACCGTCGATCTCGGCAAGATGATCGTGAAGACCTTCCCGCCAGCGCTCGATGCAAGCCCGATCTGGTCGGCTCAGGTGATGATCAAGCACCCGAACTCGAACGGCATGCAGCTTGACATCAACACGGCCAACGTCATCCCACCGCGTTACGTCAACAAGATGACCGTGAAACGCGGCGGCGAACTGGTGTTCGACATGGACGGCACCTTCTCCATCTCGACCAACCCGAATTTCCGCTTCACCTTCGGTCGCGGCGCCGACAACAGCCTCGATGTCGCTATCACCGACACCGACGGCACAAAGTTCGCCGCGCAGTCCGAGCCGAGCGGGTCTTAGCTCCCTACTCGCGCCGATCAGGGCTGCGGCTGCGGCGGCTTGCTGGAATAGAAGATCTGCGCCTTCAGCAGGAACTCGTCGGGTTTCTTGAGGAAGAGCTGGCGCGCCGTCTCATTGCCGAAGCAATAGGTCTTGCCGGCATAGACGGTGTTGACCGAGCAGTCGGTCTTGATCTCCTTGCCGAGCGCTAGCCCCATCACGCAGTTGTCGTCAAACTCGCCTTGCGTGGCGGCGGCGGGGACGAGTCCGAAAATGAGGGCGGCCAATGCGCAAAGACGTGCCGCTCTCGTCATGGTCCTCTCCTCGTTCGAAAGATTGGTGGGCGCAGGAGGACTCGAACCTCCGACCCGCTGATTAAGAGTTCCCACGACTCTCTAATCCAATCAACGCTCATTCCGACACTTTCTTCAATCGTTCCCGGATTGAACCGAAAGGGAAATTGAAAAATGTCGGAACGGATTCGTGCGGGTAAAAACCTACTGAATAGTGCGGAGGAAGAGTGCGTCGGCGAGTCCCGCGAGAATGATGACGAAGGGGTGCGCCAGCCAAGTGCGGCGCTGCCTCCTGTCCTGGCCCCATCAACCCTCCCTTCCCCGCCAGCGCACCCCTCAAATCGCCTCACAGCGCAACTCAACAAGAACTGGAGGGTCGTCGATGACCCGCTGCAATGGATCTTGCAACGGAGGAAGGGCAACTCGCGCAAAAAGAACTCCGGTTGGCAGGATCGATCCTTTTGCACCACACGCGAAGGGCTGCTCCGCTGCATTCGCGAGTATTGCGGCGAGGTCAATCAAAATGCTCTCGCCGACCTCCAGGCGCTCCCCGACTATCATGACGAGGAGCAGCCGAAATGAGTGCGAAAAACTTGGACGTTGTCAGAAGGTCCCGTCTAGAGCCCAAAGGTTGTGCGACTGAATCGCCCCTGATCGGCTCTTATCTGGTGTGTGCCCTTTCCCAGCACCCCTTAGGGAGCAGCGTGAGCAGCGTGGGTGCTATCGTCACTTGGCAGCAAATACATTTCGGTTCCTCAAGCGACCAACCTCATCGAGGCCGTTAATTTTGCAAAATCGATCGATCTTCCCTTGGTTGCCACCTCACCCTCCATTGGTCAGGCACGGTGGCCTTTGTCAGCCAGAACCTCGGCCCCGCAGCTCGCCTTCGTGCATTGATGCACACCGAAACAGCGCGTAGCCCAGTGGCTACCCTAAAAACACCATCACGCTAAAAACGCACTAGGGCGTGTACTCATAAGCCGACAGCCAAATGCAAACTTGGATGCGCCGCCCAACTTCCGTTATTGGGGGTAAAGCGGACATGGCGCGGACTTGTCGGTATGTCCGCTATGACCCATAGCGTAAGTGGCGCGTGCTACGCTCTTATTCTAGGAGATATTTCCGCGGGGAATGCTCTCGTCATCTCGTTGGTGCCACGATGCGGCGACGTGCGACCGTGCGAGAGATTTCTTCTATTTGAGGGAGGCGACGCGCCGCGAGGGGTGGTTGGCCAAAAAGTCATCGATGCAACGGCTGACATCATAAACAGCCTTGTCCCACGCACCGCGTATGGTGCGAAAGCGTGCCCAAGGTAAGCGCGGCAGTCCAGCTCGCACTGGCGTTACGTGAAGGAGGAAGCCTTCCCCCCTTTTTTCTCCTTCAATGCGGTAACCGCAATGATGAGCTTGGCGCCGTGAAGCCACAAGTCTCATAAGCTCCTAACACCTGGACCCCCGACGATATTCAATATTCCGCTTGGGGGTTACACCTAATGCTCTCGGCACGTCAGCCAAGAATGACCTTGCAGGGAGGACCAGAGAACCCCGAAAAACCCCCGTGCCGGGGCTTCTCTTATCTCTCAAAGCGGCTTTCGTCGTGGACGCCGAAGTCGAACATGTAGCTAGGCGAGCTCCAGGCCAACACCAAGGTCACGGCAGCCAGTGACAAAATGGCCGACCAGCGTCTTGCTGTTGGCTGGATTTGGCGAAGATCATCGTGCTACTCCCATCCGTCGGCTTAGAGTTGTGGTGTTGTTGGGTAGGGCCATGGCCTCTAAACACCCCAAGCCCGCGGAATACTCGGTATGACGATCACGGCATACGACGTGATCGTGGCCGAGCTACCCACTCTGCTACCGCGCCTCTGGCGGTTTGGTTTGGTCCTCGCTCGCGATCCGGCTGTTGCCGAGGATCTGGTTCAGGCGACTTGTGTGAGAGCGCTGGAACGGTCATCGCAATTTGCGATCGGGACGCGACTCGACCGCTGGCTCTTCACGATCTTACGCTCCATCTGGATTAACCAACTGCGCGCTCAGCGAATTCGCGCCGGGCACGGCCTGCTCGACGCTGATAAGGTGCTTGTTACTGATGGCGAGCAAGAGATCGAAACGAATATCTTGACCGGCCAAGTGTTAAAGCACGCGCTGGAACTGCCGGAGGCCCAACGAGAGACTCTGTTACTTGTCTGCGTCGAGGGGCTTACCTATCAAGAAGCTGCTGAAGTCCTGAACGTGCCCATAGGAACCGTCATGAGCCGGTTGGCTGCAGCGCGGCTGAAGCTGAGCGCCTTGCAGATGCCTTCGGACGGCGATCAGGAAGTGAGCTCATGATTCCGGGACCGACCAACATCGATAACGACGCTTTGCTGGTCGCCTACCTCGACGGCGCGCTTAAGCCCGAGGCCCGCCAGGATCTGGAGCACCGTCTCGCCACCGACGCTTCCCTTCGTGCCCGGCTGGGGGTTCTTGCCGAAGGCGGCAAGCAAATTCGGAGTTCTTTCGACTCGCTGCTGGAGTCCGCGCCACGGGCGCGCCTGGATGCCATCTTTGCGGCTGCTTTGGCCAAGGCGCCAAGGCGCCGCGCGCGCCGGTACCGCGAAATGCTGCTCGCCGCGGCAGCCGCGCTTCTGCTTCTCATCTGCGGCGGCGTGGCGGGATATTTCATCGCCAAGGCGCCGGGTGAGCTTTTCGAAGAGGCCGACGCGTTCGAGGAGCAATGGATTGACGCCGTGGCCGGTCAGTTGTCGCTTTACAACGCGACCTCCGTCGCCGCGATAGAGGTCGATAGCGCGGAACAACAAGCGCAACTCACCAAACTTGGGGAAATTCTCAAGCTCGATCTCTCAGCGCCCAAAGTCGAGCTAGAGGGGCTTGCGCTCAAACGCGCCGAGCTTTTGCACTTCCAGGGGCACGAGGTGGCCGAGTTTCTCTACGCAAGCGAGAAGCATGGTCCCGTCGCATTGTGCATCATAGTGAAGCCTGGCGGCGAGGGCGAGGGCGAGGTCGAAAGCCGGGACGGCCTGAACTTGGTGTATTGGGCAGCTTCAGGCCGTCGCTTTCTCCTAATTGGGGGCGCGCCGCCGGAGCGAATTGAGGCCCTCGCTGATGCAGCTGCCGACCGCTTCGGCTCATGAACGGTCTGCTCCTGGCACATAGCGGACGTGCCACTCGGGCTGCGAATGACTGCTCTTGGGGGAAAAGAGGACATTGAGCCGCTTACCAGTCTCGATTTATGAGTACACGGCCCTAGGCGAGAGACCCCATTAAATTCATAATCGCGTTAGGTTTCAAAGACTTACCATTGCTAATCAATGACCCCTGACACCCCTAGGGCCCCCCGGTGGCTGGAAAAGGGACGTTGACGCACCGCTTCCTCGGAATAGCGCAAACCTCCTTTGATGGCCTGTCAAACCTAACTTAGAGCGGACATCGGATCGTCGGCAAACTTTGACCGCTAAGTGCCATAAGCAGACTTTTGGTGGGACGGTGTTTTTGGATTCCAGGTAGACCGCCTACTCAAAACGCAGGGCTGTGATCGGATCGAGTTGGGAGGCGCGATAAGCCGGGTAAAGGCCAAAGGCAATTCCAACTAGACCGGCAAATGCACAAGAAAGCAGAATAGCCTCTGGACTAATCAGCACCGGCCAGCGCGCTTGCCAAGCGATAATGGCCGCACTGACGCAACCTCCGATTACTCCGAGAAGTCCGCCAGCTAATGCGAGTACAATGGCCTGAAGGAGAAATTGCCTGCGGATATCAAATCGCTGCGCACCAACGGCCATACGTAGTCCGATCTCGCGCGTACGCTCGGTAACCGACACGAGCATAACATTCATGATGCTTATGCCGCCAACGACCAGGGAAACAGACGCGACGGCAATCAATAAGTAGCCAAGCGTCCGCACAGCCGCTTCGCGCGCAGTCAGCACATCTGCAGGATTTTCAAAACTAAAATCGTCAAGTGCATCTTGCCGCAAATGGTGCCGCTCTCGAAGTAACGAAGTGAGCTCGCTTCTCAACTGGGGAATTGCCAGTTGGTCTGATGCCTTGATCAGAATGAAATCCATTGCGTTACGACTCGTGCCACGGACGGCACCAAGCACCCGGCTTTTGGCCGTCGCTAACGGAATGAAGACAACGTCATCCTGACTGCGACCAGCTGCGCCTTGTCCTTTCTGCTCTAATGTGCCGATCACCGTAAAAGGCACATTTCCGATGCGAAGCGTCTCTCCGACACCTGTGCTCCCCGGAAAAAGCCCATCGATGACGACGGAGCCGACGACTGCAACCTTGGCTCCCGATTCTAATTCACTAGCAGTGAATGTCCGGCCGCTCGCGATGCGCCATTCGCGCGCCATAAGGTATTCGCCGTTTACTCCGGCGACCAGTGTCGCCCAATTTTTGTTCCCGGCAATAACTTGCATCGATCGCGACAACAGAGGTGCCACCGCCTGTGCGTCGTGGAGTTCACGCCTAATCGCAGATGCATCGTCTTCGGTGAGGGTAGGCCGCGAACCGGACTTTAGCCGAGCACCGCCTGAGCTTTGAGTTCCCGGTCTAACTAAAAGAAGATTGGCGCCGAGTGTGCAAATCTTTTCGGAGACTTCGTCACGGGCGCCGGATCCCACCGACACCATGCAGACCACAGCCGCAACTCCGACAATGATGCCAAGTACGGTAAGTACGCTTCGCATTTTGTTGGCGCGCAAGGCTTGCAATCCAATGATTAAGCTTTCCAGAAAGCTCATTTGCGTCCCTCCGCCGCAATAAGCCTAAGTACCGGAGCCTGCTTCGGGCATATATCACCATCAACCATGCAGCCGTCGTGCAGGCTGATGCGACGGTGCGCGCGTTCTGCGACCTCGCGATCGTGCGTAACCATCACGATCGTACAACCGTCCCGGTTAAGATCCGCGAACAACCTCAAGATTTCATCGCTAGTATTGCTATCAAGTGCTCCCGTGGGCTCGTCCGCCAAGAGAACAGCGGGCTTGTTCACTAGGGCTCGAGCGATTGCGACGCGCTGCTGCTCACCTCCGGAGAGCTGATTGGGCCAGTGATTTCTGCGATGACTCAAGCCGACCCGGTCTAGGGCATCGTTGGCCCTGCGCCACCCTTCGGCTCCGCGGACGCCCGAGTAGACGAGTGGCAGCACAACATTTTCGAGCGCGCTTGAACGGGGTAACAGTGTTGGCAACTGGAAAACGAAACCAACTTCCCGATTCCGAATTTGTGCGCGAGCCCGTTCGCTGAGCGCCGCTACCTCCTCTCATTCAGAAAGTATTGGCCGGAGTTTGGCCGCTCTAGCAGACCCAAAATATTCATCAGGGTCGTTTTGCCCGAACCGGAACGACCGCGAATGGCAACAAAATCGTTCTGTTCGATGATCAAGGAGACGTTCGAAATCGCGGGCACAAGGCTCTGACCAGAGCGGTAGTGCCTGCAAATACCGATAGTCTGTATCGGTGGTCTGGCCACCTTAGGACCCCAGGCGAATACCCAGAAACCTCTCCTGAACCTGCGAATTTGCAACCCCGACGATCAAGGGTTGACCTTCAGCAAGGTTTCCATCGAGCAGCTGCGTACCATTGTCGTCGCTCTGCCCGACGCGCACTGTAATCGGCGCTGGATGTCCGTCCTTTGCGACAATCCATACCGTAGTCAAGGTTCCTGGAGACGAATTTGCTGCCGTTGGTGTGTTCTGTTCGAAAGCCTTGTCTTCAATGTTGGGCTGGAAGCGCAGCGCCTGGTTGGGAACCTTAAGCGTTTCTCCGGTGTCGTTGACTACAATGCGAAGCTCCGCGGTCAGGCCAGGCAAAAGAAGAAGGTCGGGGTTGGGAGCGGAGATGACCGC
>CAVPZK010000005.1:0-289342 GCA_963710245.1 uncultured Alphaproteobacteria bacterium | reverse complement strand
CATTAGAGGCGCTGCAGAGATTCTGTGGAAAATAAAATTTGCACTCGAGAAGCTGGGTGTCGAATTCATCCGGGCGGAGGAGGGAAGTGGGCCCGGGGTGCGCCTTAGAAGCAAAGCTACAAAACGGGGAAGCTAAGCCGAGTTCGACAATGGTGCCGATCTTTCCCAGTGAAGCCATGGCTGCTCTATTCACCGGCGGCTGCTCTTACTTGCTGACGAGCTTTTTCACCTCCGCAATCAATCCCCGCAATTCGGCCAGCCCAGTAAGAGCCTCCTTAGTAAAGCCTCCATGCTTCAGCGCATTCTTGTTCCCTTTCGGCGCACTGCGGCCGCCGCCATGCATGCGGCATCGCCTTTTCCCGGCGACTGCCGGCGCCTTGCATGGGGTGCGCGCGCGTTCGTGCACCGCACCGCGGACTAGCAAGCATAGGTCTCGTGTTTCGCTTTTGTGATTAGGTGGCATTCGAACCCCTAGTCTTCGTGGTCTTCGTGGTTTTCCTTTGGGTTCGAGTTGGTCGGTTGGCTGCT
Source organism: uncultured Alphaproteobacteria bacterium (assembly GCA_963710245.1). GTDB lineage: Bacteria > Pseudomonadota > Alphaproteobacteria > Rhizobiales > Methyloligellaceae > Methyloceanibacter. The sequence goes on along the minus strand of CAVPZK010000005.1, from coordinate 288,814 downwards.
GGGTCCGCCGCCTGCTGTTGGTTCGGGGGTGGAACGTTTCCGACGATGGCTTGACCCCCGAATGGACGTTGACCTCGCCAACTTCACCCTTTGCTGTCTTTGGCCGCGATGATTATCAATGGTCTTAACCAGTTCAGCGGCGGCTAAGCCTCCTCGGATGGCGTGCCGCATTAATGTGTCCTGCGCGTTCGGCGCGTCACTCAGTAGGGCAGCGCGGCCAAGCAGTCCATTGACACATTGCTGATTCCACCGAGAATCTGAAACTCATATCCGTCCGTGGCTTTAAGTCCTGCGTAAAGCGCGATGACGCTGTTCTCGATCAGCTGCGCATTGGCGGGATCCACTCCTCTTGGGATATTCACCTACCGGATGAGTTGAACAGCAACAAGTGGAGCGTCGGGTTCATCCAGCGAGGCGAGCGCAGGTAAAATTTTTCTCGGCTGCACCACTTGCTTTTGATCGTCCGGTGCGGAGGGCGCAGGGCTCACCTCTTCTCTAGGCTTGAACTCTGGCCAAAAAGCGCCAACAAATTGGTGGTAGCAAAGATGTTACGTCAACACGCCCGTCCCCACGGTTGACGTGCACGGCACCGTAATGCAGAGAGGCAAGAGGCATGGCGAACGAGTTGAGGGGGCCGCTGCCGATCAAGGTCGATGCGACATCCAATGGCGAGTTTCGCCCGGTGCCACTGACCGAGCATGTGGCGCGCGCCAACAGCGAAGCCGAACTGCGGATCGGCGAGCACGCCAAGCGCGTCGGAATTGGACGCCGGGCATTCCTACAATCGCTCTGCGGTGCGGCCACCACGTTGCTCACGTTGAACGATGCCTTCGCGGCACTCGGCAACACCGGCGGTCTCTTTCGTTTGCCCAAGGAGAGCGCATTTGAGACCGCAGCGGCCGCAGAGGCGCTAGCCGGCGACGAGTTCATCTTCGACGTGCAGACCCACATGGTCGACCCAGCTGGCGCTTGGCGCAGCTCCGCCGGCAAATATTGGGAGCAGATCCTCGCCAACTTCCCCCAAGGCTCCTGCGGCGACGAGGATCCGGTCGACTGCTTTTCCGCCGAGAAGTTCATCAAGCACGTGTTCATGGACAGCGATACCGAGCTCGCGGTGCTCTCGTTCGTGCCTGAATTGCCCGAAAACAACCCGCTTTCGCTCGAAGAGGCAAATCGGGTGCGGGTTCTGGTTGACCGGATGGAAGGTGCTCACCGGCTCTTCCTCCACGCCATGGTGGTGCCCAATGCTGGCCCGGAGGTGGCCCCGCTTCAGCTCATGAAGGATGCGGTCGACCGCTATCCGATCGCGGCTTGGAAGTGCTACACGCAATGGGGGCCTACAGGCATCGGCTTTGAACTTGATAGTCCCGATGTTGGCATCCCCTTCATCGAACGGGCGCGCGAGCTCGGCGTGCGCAACATTTGCATCCACAAGGGTCTGCTTTTCCCGGGATTCCCGGAAGAATTCGGCCGATGCGCCGACGTCGGCCGCGCCGCAGCGCTATACCCGGACATGAACTTCATCATCTACCACTCCGGCTATGAAGCAGGAACGACCGAGGGCCCGTACGATCCAACGAACGCCACCCGCGGCGTCGATACCCTGATCAAGTCGGTGGAGACCAACGGCATCGGCCGGAATGCCAACGTCTATGCCGAACTCGGTTCGACCTGGCGCTTCGTCATGCGCGATCCGACCACCGCCGCGCACCTTCTTGGCAAGCTCTTGAAGCATATCGGCGAGGACAATGTGCTCTGGGGCACGGACTCAATCTGGTACGGCTCACCTCAGGACCAGATCCAGGCCTTCCGAAGTTTTCAAATCGCACCGGCTCTGATTGAAGCGCACGGCTATCCTGAGCTTACGCCGTCGCTCAAGCAGAAGGTGTTCGGCCTCAATGGTGCTCGCGTCTATGGTGTCGATGTACCAGAGCGTCGCCGAAAAACTGAAGCCGATCCGATCGGGACGCGAAAGCAGGTTTATCGGCAAATGGCGGATCCGACTTTCGAGACCTACGGACCCAAGACCGATTCCGAATATGACGCTCTGATCGCCGAGCGCGGCGGCCTGCCGGCCTGAACCCTAACGGCTCGGCGGCGGATATGCCTTGGAGCGCACGCATTCCAGTTCCAATGTAACACGCGTTGAGGGCGTCATCCGGATGCGCGCTGATCCATCTCATGCGGCCTGCTCTTACTCCACAGCTCGGCAGCAACGGTCAGAGGATCAATCTTGCGCTCCTGCCACCATCGCCTCTCATCGCCGGTCGCGTGATTTTCACTGTGGTGGATGGCGCAAAGTGGCACTGTGAATTCGTCGCTCACTTTAAGTGCCAAGCCTCGCGGTTGTGCATAGCGGACATGATGTGCGTGAGCAGGGGTGCGCCCACAGATGACGCATGGTTGGGCTGCGACAAAGCGTAGATGCTCTTTGGAGCGGATACGCTTCGGCTCGGCGTATGGCGAGAACACTCTTGTCCACCTTCGGGCGAGAGCCGTTCTGATTGTCTGATGTTGCCGCGGGATGGCTTGGCTACCTTGTTTGGCCAATGCGATCGCGCGACCTTTCAGATGCGCAACGAGATTCTGAGCGATAACACCGCGTGGCGTTGAGCGATTGGTCTGTTTGTTGATCGCGCGTACAGTATCGACATTGCGCTCCCAAATGGCGAACAGTTGCTCGATATCCGCGGCCTCTGTGAGCGCCTTTCTAAGCGCCACGACAAATTCGTCCGCCTTGGTGAAGCTTTGACCAGCTCCGTTAGGGAGGCTGAGCAGCCATGGCCCGCGATATTCGTCTGGAGCGGATATCAGCGCCTTGCGGTTTTTCACGCCCGCGAGTTCGCGATCGTAAAGCGCAAGCCCGAAGGGATTGCCAAACGTCGCGAGCGCTCGCTTGGTCGCATCAGTCTCGGCAGCTTTGAGCGCAAGCTCATGCGCTTCCCCAGGAGTAGGGGCCTTGGCTTCGCCGCTCCCGCAGCCTTCTCGGGTGATCGTTAGGCGTCCAGCCCTGCACGGCAATGCGCACTTTTGCCGTGTAGGCAGCGGCAAAGTGATGGTTTGTCGCGTCAGACCAAACGCAGCGCGTGGAAAGCGTATGCCGATCCCATGCGTCGTAGCCGAAGATGCGGTTGGCCTCGGCGATGACGTGCCAGCCTTCGACATAGGCGAGGGTGGTATCGTGAGCACGCCGCGTGCGGACGTGCTTGGCATCGAGTTTGGCCTCGAGGCTCTTCAGTTGTGCTTCGGTGAACGCCATCACTTTGTCCTCACGGCAAGAGTAGGTTGGGGGTTGCCGAGCTGCGTGCCTGGGATCTCGGCGCCGCGCTTCAGATCGGCTGAGCAGCGCCTGACGATCGAGCTTGGGTGGCTGGGGGACCCAGTAGGGCTCCGGCACCAGCCCTTCTGACATTATTATTAGGGACGGCGCGCCGGCGCGGGCCGAGGCGGTGAAGTCGGGCTGCTCAAGCTTTTTCAGCCCAACCTCACACATGGCCTCCAGCGCTAGCTGCCGCTTCTTCGCGCCGCGTTCCTCAAGCCGGGCAAGGCGCTGGCGCATGTCCTCTAGACGTGTGCGCAAACCCGCTTGGAGCGCTTCGTCGACTAGCGCCGACCGGATGATCGCCGCTATCATTTCATGGAGGTCGGTGATTCCCTCCAGCGTATCGAGCAGACAGTCTCTCGTCCAGGTCGGGATCATCGGCTAATAGACGCTCCTTAAGTAGCTGATACTTTGATGCTTCAATTCGAAGAGGCTCGAGGCTGCACGGGCGGTACCTTTTAATAGCCTAGATTGGCCAAAAAAGTACCAGATTAAGGCCGAAATGGTCAAGGACCATGATTGACGCCGCGCAAATTAGAGCCTCGCAGAGCTTTGTTGGATATAAGTCAATCGGAGCTCGTCGAAGATGGCCTCGGTGAGTGCGACGACGATCAAAGCGTATCGAGGCTTCCGCCGCAGATCCGTGGGGCGGCAGAGACTGTTTGGAAGATTCAGACGGCGCTCGAAAAGGCGGGTGTGGAGTTCATTCCAGCCGACGACCATAAAGGCCCGGGCGTGCGCTTGAAGGAGAGGGCACGAACTAAACTGACCCGCGGCCGAAGAAAGTCAGACTAGCGCTCTCACCCACACCTGCTTTTACGAAACGAACCCAAATCGCGCTTGCGCTAGAGGCGTCGTCGTTTGCTGGCGGAGCAAGCAGCTCGACCGTATTTTCCCGTTCTTTTTCGGAGCGCCGGCGGTTTTGAAGCACAAGCAACTGCTGCCAGCGTGCGATTAAACGCATTGAGGAGAGCTGGGACTTTGGTCCAAACTCGGACGCTGCTGTTGCCAAGCTAAAGAAGCAGGGAATGGGCAACTACTCCGCGCGCACGAATTGCCCGCCCTGGTAGCCGTCGACGAACTCATCGCCGGCGTTTCCTCGCGCGAGGACCTCGGCCGCGTACGACTCGGAATCATCTTGCGGTACATAGCCGAGCCGCTCGGCGTTGGAATTATCATACCAGCTGCGGGAATTGCCCGAGACACCATAGACGATCTCAAAGTGAACGTCCGGATGATCGATGCCAATTGCCACGAGCTGCGCGAGGTCGCGCGGGCTGATCCACATGGCTAGGCCGTGAAGATCGCCGGGTGTTGGTGAAGCGTGGCCGATTCGGATCAGAAAAACCTCCAAACCGTACTTGTCAGCGTAGAGGCTCCCCAGCATCTCGCCAAACGCCTTGGAAACGCCGTAGCGAGTGTCGGGTTTAGGGTAGACGCGGTGATCGACTTTCTGATCACATTTGTAGAAACCGAGAGCGTGATTGCTGCTCGCGAAAACTAGTCGTGTCACGCCATTGCGCCGTGCTGCCTCGAACACATTGTAGCAGCCGATGATGTTAGCCTGCAGGATCGTCTCCCAAGGTCCTTCAGCAGCGTAGCCGCCGAGGTGCACAATGGCATCTGTCCCTTCGCTGATTGCGAGCGCCGCGACCATGTCCACAATATCGGCCTGTACGAATGTCTCGCCTGCAGAAGGTGTAAGCAGTCGCTTGTCGGAAAGCCGCAGTTTGTATTTGCCAGCAAATTGCCGCCGGAGTTGGCCGCCTATATTCCCAGCTGCACCTGTGATTAAAACCGTTTTCATCTTGGTAAGCGCGCCTAACAAGCAAACCGTAAGGCATTCAGCGCAGCCGTAACGATCTCTGGCAAAGAATCCCGTCCACCAGCATCTATTTACCGGTCCCCGATGCTGGTTCGTAGAAGGTGCGTCCGTTTTTGTTTCTCTGTCTTAGTACGCTCTCAGCCGCAGCGGCACATATCGCGGCCGTCTCTATCATCGCGTCGTAGAAGTCGTCGGTATCTTCTCGTGTCCATTTATGCGGGTCACGCATCCATCGGACGGCACAATGAGAGATGTAGGTGCTCCAGCGCCACGGGTCGTTCTTGGTGTCATCCGTCTCGTGGCCCCACATCCGGTCCTGAACGGCTCGAACTCGCATGATGTGGTCAAATACATTTGGGTCACCTCGCAACGGGTACTCTTCGAGTTTCTTGTGGGACTCGAACAAGTCACCGCTCGCCATGTGCTTGGCGAGATTCAGCATATGACGCATAATCTCGGTTTGCAGGGTAAGTGGATACATATTGTGTACCTCTATGTTCGGCTTCGGTCGCGAATTAGGGAAAATGGAGGCGCAGCCCTACTGATGCTGCGGTCATGAGGACAATGGGGGTTGTGATTGCGGAGGTTGCGGTTGGGCCGAGGGTGTTACACTGCCCAGCCGTCGATACTCAAAGTCCATGAGCAGCTTCACGGCATCAAGTTCGGCCTTCAGATCCTCAATTTTGCTGTCGTGTTCCTGCTTGAGCTGCTCGATCAGCCCGTCGAATTGATCCCGCGCAGCCTTGGTTTGCTCCTCAAGAATTTTTGCCCGCTCTTGCAGGTCGCCACGAAGGTCGCGCATTTGATTTTGCTCCGCCGGTTTGGCCATGCTCTGCTCAAGCCAAGCTGGAGAGCGGACATCTGGACGTTCTTGAGGCGCAGCGGAATGGGCAATTGCAACCGGGGGCTCCCCCAGTTGGTTGGCTCGGGTTTGTAAGTCATCGCGGCTTTTCACGTAAGACCCTGGCGCCTCTTCGATCGGCTTGAGCGGACCTAAGGACGGATCGCGCGCCGGCATCTTGGCCCCCGAATAAGCCGCAAGCCATGCGGCCCAATCAGGCCACCAAGAGCCAGCCGTTTCTTTAGCGCTCGCCGCCCAGTCAGCAAGCGTGTTTTCCGTTCCTCCCGACCAGAACTGGTACTTTTTCTTGGCGGGCGGGTTGACGACGCCGGCGATATGGCCAGAGCCAGCCATGACGAGGCGCACCGGACCGCCGAACAATTTGGCGCCGCGGAACACCGAGAGAGCGGGCGCGATATGGTCTTCCTTAGTGAAGAGCTCATAGATCGGAATGCTGACCCGGCCGAGATCGAGCCTGACGCCGCCGAGCACCATCTCGCCCTTGCTCAACCGGTTCAGATGATAGAACTCGCGGAGATAGAAGGCGTGATTGGCGGCCGGTAGCCGCGTGGAATCGGCGTTCCAGAACAGGAGATCGAAGGGGAACGGCTTCTTGCCCAAAAGATAGTTGTTCACGACGTAAGGCCAGATCAGATCGCGGGGCCTCAGCATGTTGAACACCGCCGCCATGCGCGAGCCGTCGAGATAGCCCTGCTCGGACATCATCTCCTCGAGTGCCTTGAGTTGCGTGTCGTCGATGAACACGAGGAGGTCACCGGCCTCGCTGAAATCAACCTGAGCCGTGAGGAAAGTCGCCGAAGCGACGCGGTCATCGTCCTTGGCGGCCATGTAGGCGAGGGTGGAGGCGAGCAGGGTGCCGCCCACGCAATAGCCGAGCGCATTGATCTGGCGGCTCGCGGTCTGCCGGTTGATGGCATCGACCGCGGCAATGATGCCCTCACGCATGTAATCTTCGAAGGTCTTCTGCGCGAGCCGCGCGTCGGGATTGACCCAAGAGACTAAGAAGACGGTGAAGCCCTGCTCGACCGCCCATTTGACGAATGACTTCTCCGGGGTGAGGTCGAGAATATAGTACTTGTTGATCCAGGGCGGCACGATCAGGAGCGGCCGCTCATAGACCTCTGGCGTCGTCGGCGCGTACTGGATGAGCTGGATCAGCTCGTTCTGGAACACGACCTTGCCCGGCGTCACGGCAAGGTTGCGTCCAATCTCGAAGGCCGACAAATCGGTCTGGCTGATGCGCAGCAAATCCTTCGACTGTCCGAGATCCTCGACGAAATGCGTCATGCCCTGCACCAAATTCTCGGCGTTGGTCGCAAGCGTGGTGCGGATCACCTCGGGATTGGTGAGCGGGAAGTTCGAGGGCGACAACGCCGACAGCATCTGGTTCAGGTAGAACAGCGCCTTCTTGCGCGTCCTCTCGTCAATGCCGTCGGTGTTGCGCGTGACGTCCTCTGCCCAGCGCGAAGTGATGAGATAGGCCTGCTTCCAGAAGTCGAAGAACTGACTGTTGGACCAGTCGGAGTCTTTGAAGCGATTGTCGCCGGGCTCCGGTTCGGCGACGGGCTTGACCTCCTCACCCAGAAAGCGGCGGATACTGCGGCTCCAGAGATCGGCGTAGCTCTTGAACAGCTCACTCTGCGCCGCAACAAATTTGCTGGACTCGGCCATCTGACGCGCGACCTCGCCGAGCGACTTGGCTGCCTCGCTCACCTCCGAGGACAAGCTGTAAGGACCCTGGTCATTTGTGCCCAAGCGCTCTGTGAGCTTGGAGAACGCTTTCGTCCCCTGCTCGAAGAGGCGCACCATATTCCGGGCTAGGGCTTCGAATTGGTCGGTGGGAGCAAGCTCCGCCCCGCCTTGCCCAGGGCTCGCAGTCCTCTCCTGCATCTCATGTCCTTGTTTTAATTCCCAATTCACCTGCTCCGGGGCACCCTTTAGGAAGAAGCATTGAGGTCCCTGGAGCTTGCTCCGGAAACCAAAAACTGCGCGTGTTGCGCTCACGTTGCGACGCAATCCCGATTTGTTTCTGGGATTCCCTCAGTCGGGACTAGAGCAATTTGGCAACAGTCCACGGAATTCGGGATCACGCGAAGTGCCCAATCCCAGCTTTCCACGTAGGCGCCTCTTCGATCGGCTTGAGCGGGCCTAAAAGCAGATCGCGTGACGTGCTGTTGAAAATTCTCTGTTATCCGACCGAGGTGAGGAGGCTGCACCGACTTCGACAGGATCGACGGTAAGGCGGTCGATGCGGACGGGGGTCAAGCTCCGTTAGACCTCTTCGATTCCTTTGCGAAGTCGAACGGCACATCTAAATCAAGCGAGGCGTGAAAGGCCGGTACACACCGCTCCGCTCGTGGCCCAATCGGAAAGATTCAAGCGTCGCCAAGTGCCATAGAGATGTCTGTCGCTGGGGGATAAATGCTAAAATTCCAGTTAGGCTGAGGTATAAATGCTAAAAGCCGGTTAGGAGGAAACGATGTTAGAGGGCCGGCCATTCGCGATCCCGGATCAGTTGCGTCGGCTTTGGGAAAGCAATCTTGAGCAGGCACGTTTGGTGTATGGTCAATTTGTCGACATGATAGCCCGAGCGAATGCGCTATTGACGGGGGTCATGCCAACGAGCGAAGCGGCCTCGGGGTTTGAAGAGATCCAGCAGCGGACAGTTCAGTTCGCTAAGCAAAACGCCGATGTCTATTTCTCGTTCGTAGATGACCTTGCCAAGGCCAATGACCTCCGGGAAGCGTTAGCACTTCAGAACCGCTATGTGCAAACCCAGATGCAACTTTTTACGGTTCAAGCGCAAGAGCTTGGTCGCCTCATAGCTGAGGCCACGCAGCGGATATGAAGCGCGTAACTTTGATTGACTCGGCGAGCGTCGCGCGAGGCCGCCTAGCTCGGTAGCCCCACGGGACGCTCAAGAAGCCGTCGCCCCCTGCCTACGCCATAGTGTACGAATGGATCAAGCGGCGCGGGTTGAATGGCGCGGTTGCCGTGCCTTCGCGCGTCGGTATGCTTTGAATGAATGCGGTTCGTTGGTCGTGCGTGCGGACGAACTGAGTGATACGTGGGGCGATGTCAAGACGAAATCGCAAACCGTTGAAGATTCCGTAGTGGCCTCGGTTCGTAGGTCGTGCCTGCGCACGAACTGAGTAATACGTGGGGCGATGTCAAGACGAAATCGCGAACCGTTGAAGATTCCGTAGTGGCCTACTCCTGCACACTCGTAATGCAGCTTGTTGGCTTCGGGTATGCTGCTGCAGAGGTTGAGCGCCGCCCGGCACTGGCCGAGTCCCGTGATGTCGTCTTTCTCACCCTCGATCGTCATCAGGGGGACGCTGCGGATTTTGCCGAGATCGATGCGTCTTCCCCGGTGCGTCATCTGCCCGTCGGGAAGCGCGTGACGAACGAACACGGTGTCGATCGTCTGCAGATAAAACTCAGCAGTCAAGTCCATGACGGCAAGATACTCATCGTAAAACGCGCGATGCTTTTCCGCCAAATCGCCGTCACCCTCTAGGAGATGCTCAAAGAACTCCTGATGCGCCTGAACATGTCGGTCGAGATTCATTGACATGAACCCAGAAAGCTGAAGGAAGCCGGGATACACCGCACGCCCTGCTCCGGCGTTGGGCCAAGGCACAGTGGTGATGACGTTCTTGCGAAACCATTCAGTCCCCCGCCGCTCTGCCAGCCGGCTCACCATGGTAGGGCTAATACGAGTGTCGACGGGTGCGCCGACCAGGATGAGACTTGCCGGCAAATTCGCATCACCATCTTCCTCCATGAGCGCTACCGCCGCGAGAGCGGGCACAGCGGACTGGCAGATGGCTAACACATGCACGTCTCCACCGAGCACACGCAGCATTTCGCGCAGGTAGAGGATGTAGTCATCGAGATCGAAGGTCCCCTCGGTCAGCGAAACGTTACGCGCATCTTGCCAATCGATGATGTAGACCTCGTGGTCGGGGAGCAGCGTCTCGACCGTGCCGCGAAGAAGGGTGGCAAAGTGCCCGGACATGGGCGAGATGAGGAGGATCCGGGGATCCTGCGCCGCACGGCTCCGCTCGATATCGCGCTGGAAGTGAATGAGGCGGCAGAAGGGTCGCTGCCAGACAATCTCCTCGCTCACCGTCACGGTCACGCCGTCGACGCGGGTGGTGGCCAGCCGGAACATAGGTTTCTTGTAACGGCGCGTGGTGCGTTCGAAGACCTCGCAGGCGGCAGCTGCATGGCGCCCCGACACGGTAAAGGCCCAAGGATTGAACGGATTATTGAAGATAAGGCGGCCCGAGCCAGCCATAATTCTCGCTGGCCGCATTACGGCTCGGTTCAGCTCATACCACTGGTAAAGCACGTGCCCCGTCCCCCAAACATCAATCCCTAGCTGGCGGGGAAAGCGCGTCTCCGCTCCAGCCATTCGAGCGATCCCGTCACTTTCTGGCGGCGAACGCTCGTCCTCGTTGATTAATAGTTGGGTAACGTTAAAAAAATTCTAAGTTTGTCGTATCGCGTACGATCAACAGTCGTGCCCGCGAAGGAATGGCCCTCGACGGCGCAAGACTTGGGCCAATCGTGTTACGAAAAATGCATGCCGAAAGACGAGCACGATTCCCTATTGGCGCCGGTTCTGGCTTGGCCCGAAACGGCTCAGGAAAAGTTGGTGCGCGCCATCCGCGAAAGTGAAGCCCGGAATTCGCGATGTGAGGATAGGCAAACGCCCCACGCACGAGCATTGGGCTGCGGCGGGACGAGTTGATTTTATCGCCGATGCCGCGATTGAGCACCGAAGGCCGGGCATCACCCAAAGGGGGTCGGTCTTCGCCTAGCGCCGGCTAAGCTACTTAGCTCGTTAACTGAAGTTCGGAATGCCATACGGGATCAAACCAAGATCGCAGCTCGCGAGCAAGGAGTTGACCATCCGACCGTAACTCTCCAGCGCAGCGGAGCCAATAGTGCAGCCGCTGTAATTGACGATGGCGTGGACCGGACGATCGAAAGGCTTCACGTGGCTGTCGACCTCAGCCTTAATACGTTGTACGTCGCACTCGCTTTTTATGGCGAGTTCCCGAAAGTCGAGGAAGAGCATCTTGAGCCTCGAGTCGTAGCTGATGCGCTTCTCCAATGGCATTGGCAGCATGCGTGCGCGTAGTCCCATCGCCTCGGGGTCAAAGATACGCGCGTCCATGAGCGCCGGATCGTGTACGATTGGCACGAAGTCCATGTGGGCGAGAATATCGCGAGCAATGTCGATACCAGGTGCGACTTCAACCAGCTCCATCCCTTCCTCGGTTAGGCGAAAGACGCAGCGTTCCGTGACGTAGAGTACGGGACAGCCCCGCTTCATGGCATAGCTGCCCGAGAAGGTACGGTGCTCGACCGCGACAACAAACTTCCGTGCTTTTCCCTCTTGAGTAATGCTGAGGCGTCCGTTCCTCACCTGAACCGTGAGACCGTCTGTGGTGAACGTGCCGACGAAAACCACCGCCTTGGCGTTTTGGCTGATATTGATGAAGCCACCTGCACCGGCCAATCGCGGGCCAAATCTTGAGACGTTGAGGTTGCCGTGGCGGTCAGCCTGGGCGAGGCCCAGAAAGGCGATATCGAGCCCGCCACCATCGTAGAAGTCGAACTGGTACGGTTGGTCGATGATCGCCTGTGCATTGATCGCTGCCCCAAAGTTGAGGCCCGAAGCCGGCACGCCGCCGACAACGCCGGGTTCGGCGGTCAAGGTGATGAGGTCGCTGAATTCCCTCCTCGGCCGCGACTCTGGCAACGCCCTCCGGCATACCGATGCCGAGGTTGACGACGGCGTTTGCCTCGAGCTCAAGTGCTGCGCGCCGCGCGATGATCTTGCGCTCACACATTTCCATGGGCTGAAAGCTTGTCATTGGCACGCGAGTCTCGCCGGCGAAGGCAGCGCTGTACGGCTCGGCGAATGTTTGCATGTGATACTCGGGCCGTTCTGCAACCACGACGCAATCGACGAGAATGCCTGGAATCTTCACCTGGCGCGGGTTTAAGCTGCCGCGATCGGCGAGCCGTTCGACCTGCACGATGACGATGCCGCCGGAATTGTGCGCGGCCATCGCAATCGAAAGTGCCTCGAGGGTGAGCGCCTCCCGCTCCATTGTAATGTTGCCGTCGGTGTCGGCGGTGGTACCGCGCACAATCGCCACGTTGATCGGGAAGGTCCGGTAAAAGAGATACTCCTCGCCGTCGATGACCATGAGACTGACAAGGTCGGCAGTTGTCTGCGCATTGATCTTGCCGCCCCCGTGGCGGGGATCGACGAAGGTGTCTAACCCGACCCGCGACAGATGCCCCGGCCGGCCGGCCGCAATGTCGCGGTAGAGATGCGAGAGCACGCCTTGCGGCAGGTTGTATGCCTCGATTTCGCCGGAGACGGCGAGCTTCTGCAGCTTCGGTACGAGCCCCCAATGGCCGCCAATGACGCGCCTGATGAGACCCCGATGGCCTAGGTGGTTGAGTCCACGCTCCTTCCCATCGCCCTGACCAGCGGCATAGACGAGAGTGAGGTCGCGCGGCTCACCGGCACCGTCGGGGTTCGCCTTCGCGCTATCGAGGAACCGCGCCTCGAGCGCGGCGGCAATGTTCTCCGGGAAGCCGATCCCGACGAAGCCTCCCGTCGCAACAGTGTCGCCCGAGCGAATAAGGCTCACGGCGTCGCTTGCCGAGACGGCCTTGCTTTTCGACTTCGAGCGCAGCGCTTCAGCGTTCCGGGGGCCGCGGGGATGATGATCGGGGGGTAATTGCCTAGTCGCAGAGCTTGGCTGATTATGGTTAATCGGCGGTTAACTCTATGCCAAAGAGGCCTTCGGGGACGGGATTTTACAGCTCTGCGAGAGGCGCGACGGCTTGATGTTCGGAGCGGCACGGATCGCTTGGGAACAGGGCTCAGCCGCACGCCATCCCTGGGATGTTGAGTAGCCTGAAGCACCTCTCGCCGGCCGACCTACGAGACACCTCCACGCGCAGTAGGCGCCAGAGCAGCATAGCCACTGAGAACATGTTCGCTGCGTGAACGAGATGGAGCAGAGATCAGCGCAACGAGGACAAGCGGTAGCTGAAGATTAGTAATCCTTCGGCAAGGGGCATCGGCGTAAATGCAAGTCGCGAAACTGTCACCGCATTGCTTTACACGAAAAATCGAAGCCTAGCTGAAGCGCAGCTGCCGACTGTGGAGGTAAGGGACTTGTTCAGATCGTTTCGACACGAATTCGATCCGCTCGACTTGGAGATTTTGGAGAGGGCGTTGAATGCTACCTGGGCAGCGGTCAAAGATAACAGAAACGATCCCCCAGCCGACTTTGACAGCAACGAGGGTCTGGAGACTATCCTCAAACGTGAGCTGATTGAGACCGCTCGGTTTAATGGCGTGAGCGATCCCGAGACTTCTCCGAGACCTACTACTAAGTCGTCTTGCCGCCGGGTGCCGTGCTTGAGGGCGAATTTTTTTCGGTCCTAACGTACCAAATTATTAGTGCCCCAAGGAAAGCCGCACTAGACGGTCACGTTGAGAAGCAGGGGATAGATAATTACTCCTCGCGCACGAATTCCCCGCCCTGGTAGCCGTCGACGAACTCATCGCCAGCGTTTCCTCGCGCGAGGACCTCGGCCGCGTAAAACTCCAGAATCGTCTTGCGGTACATAGCCAAGCCGCGCGGCATTGGAATTGTCGTACCACCTGCGGGCATTGCCCGAGACACCGTATACGATCTCAAAGTGAACGTCCGGATGATCGATGCCGATTGCGACGAGCTGGCGAGGTCACGCGGGCTGATCCACATGGCTAGGCCGTGAAGATCGCCGGGTGTTGGTGAAGCGTGGCCGATGCGGATCAAAAAAACCTCCAAACCGTACTTGTCAGCGTAGAGGCTCCCCAGCATTTCGCCGAACACCTTAGAAACGCCGTAGCGAGTGTCCGGTTTAGGGTAGACGCGGTGATCGACTTTCTGATCACATTTATAGAAACCGAGAGCGTGATTGCTGCTTGCGAAAACTAGTCGTTTCACGCCATTGCGCCGTGCTGCCTCGAACATATTGTAGCAGCCGATGATGTTAGCCTTCAGGATCGTCTCCCAAGGTCCTTCAGCAGCGTAGCCGCCGAGGTGCACAATGGCATCTGTCCCTTCGCTGATTGCGAGCGCCGCGACATGTCTACAATATCGGCCTGTACGAATGTCTCGCCTGCAGAAGGTGTAAGCAATCGCTTGTCGGAAAGCCGCAGTTTGTATTTGCCAGCAAATTGCCGCCGAAGTTGGCCTCCGATATTTCCAGCTGCACCTGTGATCAAAACCGTTTTCATCTTGGTCTCGGTCGCGCCGACGAAACTCGTAATAGATCGGAATTGTCCTCTGATGCCAACGCAAGAGGCAGCCTCGATGGCTCGGATCAGCTAACGAGCTTTGGTTTGGTCGGAACGCCTGAAGCTGCCAAGAAAATTGCGAACCCGCCATGCTAAGCCGCGTAGGGCCTTGAACATGATAATCTTGAGAAGAATGCCGACAGGTCGTTGATCCTCCTTAACTCCTGGAGGTTTCTTCAATTTATCGATCGTATCGAGCAACTTTGGTGGATTTTCGCGACGACACGATGGGCGCCAAACTTGGTGCCAAAGTCGGCGCCGTGGAAACTACCGGAGCTGAATGAGGCGACGCCCAACTCACTATCGGCCGACACCTGAGGGAAGTGAGTGTCAACCGCGAGGATGTGACATGCAAAAGCCGGACAGAGTCGAATTTCGATAAGCTCCTTGGGTTCGAGTTGGTTTCCCGGGAGCTGTTGCACGAGTTGGACTTCCAGGACGAGACGCTTGGCGCCAAGCTTGGCGCGAAGGTAGGCACCGAACAGATGGTTGCGCTTGACGTGGCTTACGACGCGGCGCTTAAAGCTGTCGAGTAGTCTAGCAACGCCCGCGAACTGTTCGTTTGCCGAGCCAAAAGCTCCCCAAGGCAACGCTGCGCTCAATTAGTGTTTCGTGGATCTCGAGCGAGCCCATCACTCGTCCGGCGATTGAAGCCTCCGCGGGAGGCTTCTCGTAAACGGGCCGATCAAAAGAGCAATAAGACTTCGTTTGGCTTATTTCTCGGCTGCGTCCCTCGGTGGATTAATTCTTCCTTCCCGACTTTCGCGCCAAGCTTCGCGCCAAGGGTATCATCTTGGAAGTCGAAAGTGTCTGCAATCAGATCACTCACGGCCTCGAAGCCAAGGAGCTTCGTGTAATCGAGGTTAGTTGCCTTCATTGGGAGACCCTCCGCTTAAGTCGCAACCGTAGCAAACTCACGACTGCGTTGCTGTGACCCAATTACCACAGCTGCTGAGGCTTTAGCCCATGAGAGCGCTGTTTCTGACGGCTGGCGGCCTAATTTCCGCGAAGGTGCTTAGCGCCTGGATCGCATTTGGCCACTCCGTGGCGGCGGTGTGGGTCGGCTCACTAGAGCCGCGGCAATTCCTGCGCCGGGATCGTGCCTTGGGCTTCGTTGCACCTTCTTGGTCGACAGCCGCTATCGCCCACCACTTCCGCATCCCGGTCTGCAGCAACCCAAAATTGTCGAGCTGGAAGGAGGCGGAAGCCGAAATCCGACGCCTCAACCCCGATGTCCTAATCACATCGCTGACGCGTCAGATCGTGCCGGCAAACCTTCTGCAGCGGTTTGAAGGTCGCGCGGTGAATTTCCATCCGGCGCTATTGCCGCATTATCGGGGGCCGAATCCTCGTTCGGGTATGATTTTGGATGGCACAGCCCGCCTTTATGGAGGGGTCACCGCGCATGTCCTCAGCCGCGAAGTCGATGCGGGCGACATCATTGGGCTTCGCCCGACGCCCTACGACGCGGACCGAGGCTTCGTGGATTGGAATGTTCGGCAGGCTTTCGCCGCTGGCGATCTCGTCAAAAGCGAGCTGCAAGACTACTTGAATGGGGTGATAACCCCCACGCCACAGCGGGTTGATACGGGCAGCTACCGAAAGGTGCAGCCAAGCGAACTCGCGCTAACCGAGCGGCTCTCCGCCGAACGCATCGAATGGCTTTGCCGCCATCTTGGCGCATCAGGCTGGATCCATTTCTACGACAGCAGCGGTGAGAAATCCTACAGCGTCAGCCGCTTCATTCATCGGATCGGCCGCCCGTGCTCAAGCCCCTCGCATAACTCGGTATGCCATAGAATTCGACGCTTCGGACGCGCGCGTGAGGGTCGCGCGGCACGTGCCGGGCTTGCGCGAGCTTGGGAGCTGCTTGCTGGATCGCGCGAACGGCTTGAGCGGCCTTCTACAGCGCGACCATTTCGTGGTGGTGGTTGAGGCACTCAGTTTCGCGCCCGAGCGGTGACAGCGTGACTTCAAGGTGCCCCAGTAACTCTTAGCAAAACCGCAGTTGGGTGCTCATGTAGGCCTTGGCGGAGCCAAGCGCCGCTTCGCCGGCTTTCGTCCAACGCGCCCCGCTGTCGACCACGGCCACGCCCTTTAGGTAACCCTGTTCGTTACGCTTGATTAGCTCGAGCTTCGTGCGCCTCTTCAGTCATCACTCAGAAGGCCAGATGCCAGTAGACGCGTCGCCGTGTAGTGCATGCGTGCCGTCACATAGGTCGCGTGCACGACGCCGTCCATCGGCCGGGGGTCACTTCTCAGGGGGGAGGGGTAGAGCTCATCCGGCTCGTTCTCGACGAGCGGTCTGCCCATGCTGAAGCCGAACAGAAGTGCGTGGGCGATTCATGCGCAAGCGCTTCTGCAATCTCTACTCGGCTTGCGTCAGGCTTAAGCTTCAGGAATAGCGCGCCACGCTGGAAGCTCGATGTCACCAAATGGCCAGTCGCCGGGCTTGCCCACCACGACGATCTCGTGCACCAGAGTGCGGAGTTCTTCGGCAAGCTCTGGCACACCAACGTCTAGCACAGCAAGCGCGTCGTGCACTCGCTTCGCCGCGTCGGCGAACTGCGCCTCGTCAAGCGTTGCGAATCCTTACCTAATTCCTGGTCCTCATCCACCAGCCGACGGTAGCGCGCCGTCTGGCCTTTGCCGAGATGGCTGTCATGAAGCGTCACAACGCGCAAGGTGTCGACGCGGCAAAATGCGACGCGCAAATCTCGTTGGTGATGGCGAGAGAGGCATCGACATCATCGGAGAAGATCGCTTCAACCAGCTCGGTGTACGCCCCGAACACCCTCGGCGCGATAGGACCGCGCGCACCTGGCCGATCAAGTTGGTTGCGGCTGAACTCTGTCGCCTATCGACCGCAACGCCGCCTCAAGACTTGCAGCAAGACCCTCGCGAACACGAGCCACGACTTGCTGAGTTCTGGCGGCGTTCGGCCGGAAATCAAACCAACCTGCGTCCTTGCCGCTGGCCTCAAGTTCGGCCGTCCACATGACTGCCCGTTTGCCCCTATGCGATCCTGAACTCGGTCAATCGGCCGGCCCTGGTGTGCGCGACTTGGCCACGCAATCCGCTTTTGCAAGCTCCTTGCGCGGCGAAGGCTCAACCACGGTAACCTTTGCGCTGCTGGCGCGACACAGTACTTGTCCACCGCTGGTGGCGCGTTTGAAGCCGATCAACTCTCGTCGGCTAAGGATTTCTTCGCTCTCTCGTCATCGCTTTCTCCGAGTGGGTGCCTAGGTGAACTTGCGCGCCGGCCGCGGTGCGGCAAGCGCCGATACTTTTGCTGGATCGGTGATGGGACCCGGCTCAACCACAAAAACTTTCGCGCTGCTCGCGCTGCGCACCATATGCTCTCCACCGCAGTTAACGAAGCCGAGCAAGTGTTGCTGCCACTAAGGAGCGCCTTAGCTGTATTTGCCCTTTTGCGTCATGGTGACCCCCAAAAGTCCCTGAGAAGCTCCAGCACGCAACGAATGTTAATCGTAGCACGAGGCGGGAGCTATCCAAAGGTGCTTCCGCTTCGGTCGCCATACCAACGTAATCGCCGAAATCCCGCTTGATGGCTGGCCTTGACCGGGCGGGTGTGGAGTTCATCCCAGAAGACGACCACAAGGGATCCGGCGTAAGACTAAAGGAGAGAACGCGCAGAAACCCAAGCACGGGCGGGGGAGGGCCTGAAGTCCGTAGAGCCAGCCTTGTTTTGCGAAACGAAGCCATTTATGGCTCTAGAGCGCGCCCCCGGCCGGCGGCTGCGACTGTGTCGTACAGGGGCGCATACGCCTGGCTTAGAGCCAACCAACTGCACCGTGCCACATCTCGGCACGGCGTCTAAGCGAGTGCCCTTGCTCTGGTGCCCTCCGCCGAGCAATAATAGTGGTGAGGGGCGAGCTTCCGTTGTCCTTTGCCGATGCCTCTGAAGGCGTTTTGCCCTTGTCAGTAGGCCACTAACTTCTGTGCGTTCAAGTACAGCGTCAGTGTGATTATCGAGTAAGGGGAAGCACGGGCTCGACCGCTGATATTGGCTTTAGAGCCTCCCCACGTCACTTCACGTGAGTTCGCGAGGGCCCCGCCTGAGGGTGGGGAGTCATTGCGTTGGGGGAGAGCGCCATGGGTCAACGCAAGTTCAGTGCTCTGAGCAATGCTTACCTATCTGGTGCGGTTGTTCACCAGATTGTTGCAAACCACAAGACAGAGCCGTCGGTGCCGCTAACGCCGCAGCGTCTCGAACTCATCAAAGCGTACGCCAAACTCTCCTCGAGCAGCGTCGAGGTGTCGAATCCGGCAGAAGGTTTTTTCCGCACAACCATCGCCGCCTTTTTGTATCGGCTTTCGGCTATCCACATGCCAAGGCGACGTGGTGCTAGCTGGAGCATCGGCCCGTTCGTTACAGTTCTCTTGATCGCAGTCTTACCCAGCTTGGCGCTTGTCGCCATAATCTGTTTGGGCATGACCAACGGGCCCGTGAAGGCCAACGCTCGTCAAAGTCCAGCGACCGTGCAATTGGTAAGTTGGTCGCCGGTCCTCTCAACGCCGCGCAAACTCGAAGCAGCGGCGGGGGATACCGTGCCCTTTCCAATTGCACTTGACGGGACGGATGCAGTGCCAGCTCGAAGTTTGATCGCCATCCGCGGACTGCCAATTGGCAGCACGTTCTCGTCTGGACGACCTTATGGTCAGACGGAATGGACGTTGAGACCGGACGAAATCGGCGAGTTGCATCTCACGCTTCCCGAGGCCTCGACCCGTGACGCGGTTATGATCGAGCTGATTGCCCCGGACGGCAGGGTCCTTACGAACTCAGCAACGCTCTTGGAAGTAAATACCAACTCCGAAGCAAGCATCATCGTCCGGACGGTCACGACCCAACGCATCGACGGCCACGTTGCAAACAGCCGGTAGTGTGGTCGACGCCAACTTCATGCGGAGGCGCGCGAAGACGGGGTGAAAGTGAGTCATCCGGCAACCACGCGCTGAGCGGACAGCGAAGACGGCCGAGACGGGACTACGTGGGTCAGTTGAGGTTCTTTGGAAGATCCAGCCTGCCCTCGAGGCAGGGGTGGAGTTCATCCCTGGGGATGCGACTAAGGGCCCGGGTGTCGGGCTCGGGCATGGCGGGCGGGCTACCAGCCGCAGCAAGACCCCAGGCCGTTCCAAGCGGTCGGGCTGAACAAGTACAACTCTCGAGCACATTTTGGCTGGATGATTTGGGGGCCTCGCGGTCCGTTAACCATCCCTTAATCTAACGGCAGTCGGCGGCGCGGAGGATATGGTAATCACAAACCCCGCGCATTCCTCCGATATGAGTGGCAACGCACATGCCCACCATTGACGAAAAACCGGAAACTCCCGCTCAGAACCAAAAGGACGTAAATCCGGACGTCGAATTGCTCCTGGCCTCAGCGAACGCAATTCAACGCCTTGTCGCGGATCGAGATGCATTACGTAGCCGCGTCGCTCTTCTGGAGCGCGAATTGACCCTGCTGCGGCAGGCCCAGGATAGCTACCGAACGGTCACGACCGATTTCGTCACGCAGTTCCAGGTCATCGACAGAGCAGTCAGCAATTTGTTCGGGGAGCCTTCTAACTTGACAAAAGCAAGCACAGTGGAACAGCACACGGGAGTAGCGACTCCCGCTTCCCACGACCACGCAGCCTAAAATCGAACAGCTATCCTAAATTTCAGGACATTTTCGGGGTAGCAGCTCTCTTTCGCTAAGTGCCGCTTTAAGCTGCGTTGTCGCGCCGTCACTCGCACACTGCTAGTGTGCGTTGTCGCGCCGTCACTCGCACACTAGTAGTGTGTTCCGCTCCTGTAGATCTAAGTGCAAATAGTTCCGATGCTCTTCGTTGGCCTCCGGGCCGAGCACTGTAGAGATTCAATCGCACTTTCGTCGTGGGAGTATACTGAGCAGACTGCCGCGCTTTGAAAGGTAACTGGCATGAACCGTGATGAGTTCTTGGCCGAACTCAGCCAGCTTACCCCCAAGGAGATCGAAGCACGGCTTCCTACTTGGGACAGCGAGAAGCTCCTGCTTGCTCATGAGCATCTCGGTAAAAAGATACCCGCCAAAGCGCCGCAAGCCGATCAAATCGATCAGCCCAAGAGCGGCATGTCGAAATTCGTCACCGAGCGGACCATTGCCGCCGCGCTGATTGCGCTGGGCCTCGTGTTAGCTGCTCTGATTTGGCGGGGAGGCTATGAAGTAGCCGGCTCTAATGTTGGCGCCTATGTAGTGAACCGCTTTACGGGAGCGACGTGGCAGTGCCTTAACACGTGCGTCCGCCTAGAGACGTTCACGCCGGAGAAGAAGAACAAGTAAGCAGGAAACGAAGTTCGTAGAGAGGCTCGAGCTAGCCGAAGAAATCAGACTACCGGGGTAGGAAACGCTGCTCTGAGCGAGCCCGGAGTTTCTTTCCAAAAAGAAAGCGGTCCAGCGCCGATGGACTGAGAACTCGCCCAAAGAAGCGAGTGTCTGGATCCCCATCCACTATTTGCGGCAGTGCGCGGACAGTCGCTTTAGGCTGCTTCTGGACCGTACGTCTGCTCACCTGAACGAAGATGCCCGGTGAGGCTTCGCATCGCCTGTTCCTTGATGGTCTCGATGTCTCGGACTGCTCCCGCGGTGGCTGATACAAGGATGCGTTGCGCCAGCTTCGCTTTCAACGAAGCCACCTTTTCCTCGCTGCTCAGATCGACGCCAGAGAGGGTTAACTCTCGCCACGTTGCTTCGAACGCCGTCGTCAGCGTATCCAACTCGTCTGGCCTAAAAAATGCTGCGTAGCGTCTGAACATGGCTGTACTCCCTCACGCGAAACAGGCGGAGATTAACTCTCAGTCATCGGTTGCCTAGAAGCTCCTCCGATAATGTCGAAACCCTAACAATTTATGGCGGGCCTCGTCTTCAAGCAGCGCAGCATGGTTTGGTGCGTTGCACAACTCGAGCCTGCACGTGGTTCTCATCCTCGGGATGCACAGGCGCCGGCCTTGCTCGCCCGAGGCCCGCGCCGCCAGCCTTGTTTGCGAAACGAAGCCAATTATGGCTCTAGAGCGCGCCGGCGACGGCGGCCGCGACTGTGTCGTACACGGCCAATACGTTAGAGCCAATCAACTGCACCGTGGCCAAGATGGCAACCGAAATGCCCACAGCAACCAGGGCATACTCGATAGCGGTCGTGCCCGACTCGTCCTTGATGAAGCGCGCAACAAGAGGCGTCATGGGCAGGGTCTTGATCCCAACGGGGCGCCGGCTCAGGAAGTCGGCGCCCCTAATTTGCAAGAAGAAGCCTCGAACACGGCGGTTAGGCTCCTCCACATTTAGAGCCTATCAATTCTGCCGTGGCTGGATTCAACTTTTAGGGGGAATGGGTTAATCGACAAAGAAAAGGGGCCTGGCGCGAGAGCGGCGCCTTCTGCTGATCGCCGCTTATAGTCGCTCATTCACCGGTGAACTCTCAGTCCGGCCGGAACTGCTAAAACAAGTCATTGCAAGCGAAGCTAGGGTGGGAACCAGCCCTTAGGTGGTGAAGGCGGCTCGAAAAAACCTGCATGCATATTGCAGCGAGGACCTTCGAAGGGATGGAAAAGCCAACCCTCGTTTGCGAGACGAACGATGCGAGACGCATCGGGGGCATTGGCTTGTCAGCTGCTTCAGTTTTCGAAAAGTCTGATGATGCTGCCCACGATGTCATCGCTCGCAGCCTCGTCCCAGGGAGCTTGATTCGCGCGGGGCACCGGAGTTTCGCGCTCTTTTTTGCCACTCTTCGGGTAGTCAAAGCCCACGCTATCGCCAAACAGCGCAGCGCCATCCGCGCGTCATGCCCGTAGATGTCAGCAAAACTCGACATCGAGCCGTCGTCATTTACCCACAAAGTGGCATAGGTGATGTGTACCCGAATGTTGTGCTGCAGCGCGACGTGTTGGTCATAGCCGTTATCGATGGCTGACGCCACGCGGGCCGCGTTCCAACCCTGATCATAGCCGAGTACGACGGCGGCAAGTTCCTCAGGATTCTGTACACGCACGCAACCGTGGCTTTCCGCCCGTATCGGGTTGGCGAATAGCTCTTTCTGCGTAGTATCGTGCATGTAGACATCGTGCTTGTTGGGGAACACGAATTTGATCTTGCCCAGCACGTTGTCCGGCCCCGGAGGTTGGAAAATCTCGAGGTTGCGGATATCAACGCGGTCCCAGTTGAGTGAGGCCGGATCGACTTCGCGCCCGCCATATTTGACGCGCAGGCCGTGGCGCTGGAACACGGAGGTGTTCCAGCCTCCGCCGCCCAAAAACCAAGGCGTCTCTTCGCTGAGATAAGGCCTGATCTCCTCGACCTTGATCGAGGTCGGCACGTTCCAGTAGGGGCCGAACACGATCTCCTGCATCTCATCCGAGAAGATCGGGGTCTGCTTGTCCGGCGTGCCTACCACCACACGCGTCGCGTGGATGACCTTGCCCTCCTTCACAACGCGCGCCATGAACTCCGGCACGTTCACGTTCACGTAGAATGGGCCGAGATCGTGTGGCAGCCAACGCCAGCGCTCCATGTTGAGAAGGATCCGTCGTTGCTTGGGCAAGTTGCGCGTCAGTGCTGACCTCCTGATTGAGTATCCGCCGCGTAGTTGTGCCAACGACTCCATCAGGCGTGACGCCGTGCGCCGTCTGAAGCTTCCTCACAGCCTCATCGAGCGGGTCGTCAAAAAAATTCTCGTTCACGTCCTGCGAGGTCATATCAAGCCTTTTCCTGAGCAGGGCGACTTGATCGTGTTCGACGCCTTTTTTTAGAACTGGCCCGTCTGGAATGATGATGCTGGGTTGGGAGGTACTGGCTTGGGCCTTCAGCTCTAGCAACTTCTGGCGCAAGAGCTCAAATTGCGGATGACTCGGTTGGAAGCTCCGCAAATACGCTGCGGGATCCGGTTGAAGAGCAATTGTATTCAAGACCTCCGAGGGATCGGTCAGAGGCGCTCGGCTCGAGATTCTTGGTTAAGCGTGAAGGATTGACTCTCCCGCCACCCGCGTCGCGCGCGTAACGGAGGAACTGCAAAATCGATTTTGATTTCCGCCTCGGCGAGCCAATCCACAGCGCCGCTGTCGCCGATATTGAAGCCCTCTGGTTCTGGTAATTGATAATCGGTCGAGCGAAGGCCGTAGTCATCCGCTCTGGCAATTTCTTGCATGACTGCCGTTGCACGGTTGGTGAGGCCATTCTCGTCAACCCAAAGCAGTGGCTGCGCCGGAACTGAGTAGTACTCGACCAGGGCTTCCTGCTCGCGTTTTGGCGTCTCGCTAATCGAGGTGAGTTTGGCAAGCTGTTCCTGTACGGCGATGCGGACCGCTTCCCTGCGGTTGATCTTTGGTCCGAGCGCGTCAGGCTCCTCCGCTACGGCGGGTGAGCCGGAGACCACCGTCGTGTTCAATACAACCGTTTCTCCCCGTGAGTTCTCGGCACGTTTCGTCGAAAGGAGAGCGAAGGCTCCGGCAGTGGCGGTTGCGACCACCAAGAGAGCGCCGCCAAAAAGGACCAATCGACTGCGCCCAGCGGCCATGGCCCAAGGTGTCGGTCCCCTGGCTTTCGCGGCGTTCCACAGCAAGGCTCTCAGCCTATGAATTGAAGTTGTTGCGCCGGAGCCAATCAGCAGAGCCCGCCTGCGAAGTTGGAGGGCAATACCCGTTGGTCGACTGCTCATCATCCGCCGCATGAATGCGCGGTTTCCGGCAACGTAGTCTTGCCAGAACCGTTTGGGATGCGGGGCGTGTTGGGCTGGTGAATTGGGCGCCGTTAAGGGCGTGCGAGGCGATAACGGGTCAACCGCCAATTCGTTTAGAAATCGCCTCCCTTTATCAGTTATGGCGATTTGCTCCGCGGCGATCTGAATTAAGGCGAGCGCTTCGAGCCTTGATAGGGCATCGAAAATAATCTCCGATGTCGGGGACGTCGCGTAGTCGCCCGAAATGTAGGCGATGAGCGATGTCTTGCTGCAAGGGGAAAGCTTCTGGGTAACCCGAAGGATCAACCAAGCAAGGTCGTTTTTCGAAACGTATTCGAGCGCCGCGACTCCCCGACGCATCCACCACCCCCGTCTGGTTTACATTTTTCGATAGATTCCCATTGCCCTAACGCCAAGCCCGATCCCTGTGTTCCCCAGGTTACCTCCTAACTCCAGCCTGTGTTTTTGCGGCTACAAACCCAAAAAACGGCCGTTCAAAACCATCGACGCCAGCTTGCGCCTCCCTAGGGGCGGGACTAGGGCTCCCCAGGGGCCAAAAAATGAAACGCGCGGTATCGATCGCTCTGGCGCTTGTGGTCGCTGCGACCTTCGGCTCAGCAATTGGGCTGGGGATGACGGTAAAGCGAAGGGCAATTCCTTTGAGCAAGCTGGCAATCCCCAATATGCCTTGAAGCCGAACTCCGGAGAGCCGCACGATCTAGAGCCTCTAGACCACACTTGAAAAGGCGGGGGTGGAGTTCATCCCAGGGGATGGGGGCCAGGCGTGAGATCCAAAGGAGAAGACGCGCAAGCCCAAGCGCGGGCGGAGAGGGGAAGCTAGGCTAGGGGGTTGCGATACGCCAACACGCTGAACGCGGAGAGCCGCCTTGTTTTGCGAAACGAAGCCAATCATGGCTGCGTCCGAAGAATGATGGGATCGCCAACGCGAATACACACATTCCTTATAATGCTTGTGAAACTCGGCGATTGCGGCTTCACCCCTATGAGTCCCTAAAGGGGTGCGCAAATCTTGCTCGCGACGGGCGCCGACGCCGCGTCGGCGCCTCAACACGCATGGTGCGCAAGCGATGCTAGGACTCCAGCCGCCACGTTCCGGTGCTCGCACTCTCTTCATCCTGCCACGCATAGTTCAGGTTGCGTTTCAGTTCGGAGAAGTTGCGAAACCGCTGCCTCACGCCAGCTCTCTCAAGCTCAATTGAGCCGTCCTCGAAAGCAGAGAAAGAGCCCCAGTCAAATGTCCCTTGTTGGGTGACGCGGTTTATCGCGTCTTGTACCGGCTGGCAGGTTTCAATGGGCGCACTTGCAGTAGCAGCGTCGTCTTGATCCGGCGGGGTGCTCGGGTACCGAGGATGGATGCGGCGAACCAAAGACTTGCAGAAACTCCGGATCGGGTTCTTGACCAATTGCTTTTTGTCGGCAGGTATTTTCAGCTCATTGTCGTACATGAATGCCACTCCCCGTTAATGGTGAGATAGAGTCCTCAGCACGAACCGAAGTGTCCCCGAGTCCAGGGTCTTCTTTCTTAAAGTGCGCTCGCGTGTTCTGACGGTTCCAAGACCCTTTCAACTTATCCCCGATATCCACAAGGGCCACTTTGCGGGATGCCCTGCTTCGCAAACCGTTTGAGGGGCCAGGCCCTAGACTCGACTTCAGCTTCTGCCCAAACTCGGTGTATCGGGGGCGGAAAGGTCACGTGCTTGGTGATTGGGGATCCGGCAGCGTTGCTGAGAAGTCACGCCGATTTGTATTTGCCGGCTGCGAAGAGATTAACCGGAACTGCTCCCCGGTTTGGTCGTTTGAGCGCAGTCGGCTAACGTTAGGGGGATCATCAAATGCGTGATATCCGTGGCGATCTGCAGGACCGCGCCAATCTGATTGCGGAGCAAATCAGCGCTACACAGGGGCAATTCGATGCGCATATCGAGAAGCTTAAGCGTGAGCATCAAACCATCCTTGAAGACCTGAAGTCCGCACTTCACAACGTGCGTATGGTCATCGGGATCGAAGGTCGGCGCCTAGGGACTTCGCTTTCAGCAACTGAAGCACAGTCGCAGGCCAGCCAGCCGGGTCGCCACCGCACCCAGCCGGCGCAACAACCGCCTTCTGATGCGCTGGTCCGCAAGGTGGCCTCAGTTGGGTTTAGATAGGTGAGAGCCTTTCAAAAAAGCAGTTACCGGTAGGGCTCAGCGACGGGGAACGGGCGAGGGGACCGCCGCGAAAAGCGGTGTTCGGTCGACCCAAAGAAGGAAGTCAATGCGCGATATTTGCGGCGACTTACAAGACCGCGCTCACATGTTTGAGCAGCAGATCAGTGTCGAGAACGCTCGATTCGAACGATTGATCTTGCAACTTAAGACGGCACACGACAGCCAGCTTGAGCATCTAAGGGCTCAGCTTCGACTTGCGAATAAGCTCCTCGAGTTCGCGGATTGGCACCACAACGTGTGTGCTACATTAACAGCTCGAATCGCCGTGGCAGAGGTGGCTGAAACCTCGATAAGGAAATCGCTAGGTACAGGCGTGGACCTTGTCGGCTCTTCCTGACCCTCGCGTTCCGCTCATGAGCAGGCTGACTTTAGCAGAAATCCGAGGTTGAACTCGATGTCGAGGGCACTCGCGGCGCGTCGATGCGCGCGCCAACCTGGTCGAAGGCTTGGTCCACAGGAGGTCCGCTCCCTGCATCCAGACGAAGGATCGCACATTCGACGTAGATGACATTGGGATCAGGTTTGGCCAATCGGCGCGTAAAGCTGACGCACATCAGGTCGAAAGAGATCCGGTCAAAGCGAGCGCGTAAGGCCCTGAGCAGCTGCTCGGTCGCCTGCCGCTTTGTCAACTGGGTTCCGAACAGAGGTGTCTTGGAGACTTTGTCGAGATGCCGGACAAACAAGACGCGGTTGGGAGCCCGAATTCAATGTTTGCAACTTGCGGACAAGATGGTCGGTGCGGCTCCGCGCCTGTTCGATTCCGGTTTTCCAATCTGGCAGTACATTCGCGGGGATCCCCGACCCCGCCGCGTTTAACAATCGTGAAACAGCTGCGTGCCTTTGCGGTATGAAGCTCAAAAACACGGATTCGATCTCGATTTCCAGGTTGCGGCTCCCTCGCGAGCGGACTGCGACCCTCCGTAGGGTGGGCGCGCAGCTGAAGTTTGGAGGTTGCTCGCTTATCGCGGTTCGCTGAACCTCAAGCCAAAGCAAATGCTCGGCAGGCGCTTCTATAAAATTAGAATCAATTTTGCAGGTGTAGCCTCGAAGGCCCCTTAATCCGATCGTGACAAACTCGCAGCGGCGTCGAAAAAAGAAGATGGGCCGCTACGGTGTCGGATTCCTCTCCCCAACTCAGCAAGCGCTCCGAACTCGCCGAGACACTCTGGCGTTTTAGAAGTGCTTTTGCCGGAGTGGCGGCATTCAGCGCGTTGATCAACCTGCTGATGCTCACCGGCCCGCTGTTTATGCTGCAGGTCTACGACCGCGTCTTGCCGAGCCGCAGCGTGCCGACTCTCGTGGCCCTCATGGTTCTCATGGCCGCCCTCTACGCCTTCCAGGCAATGCTCGAGGGGATTCGTGCACGAGTGCTGGTTCGGCTCGGCTACTACCTCGATGAGGCGATGTCGCAGCGCCTCTACAACGCGGTGGTGCGCTTGCCGCTCAAGCTAAAATCGCGCGGCGACGGGTCAGAGCACTTACAAGACATCGATCACATTCGTGGGTTCTTTGCGAGTGGTGGACCATCCGCGCTTGCTGACTTGCCTTGGGTGCCGGTCTATCTCGCCGTCTGTTTCCTGTTTCATCCATTGATCGGCGTTGCTGCCGTGGTTGGGGGAGGGGTGCTCGCGGTCATCGCAATTTGCGCGGAGTTTTACACCCGTGCACCAAGCAAGGCTGCGGCTCATCATCAAGCAAAACGCAACTCATTGCTCGAGGCCAGCCGGCGAAACGCCGAGGTCGTACGTGCCATGGGAATGGCGCCGGGCCTCGGGGAGCGCTGGGCTCTCTCCAATACGGAGCATCTCTCCGCCCAACGCCGCGCATCCGACGTGTCAGGGGGGCTGGGGGCTCTCTCGCGCGCGCTTCGTATGCTCTTGCAATCCTTGGTCCTTGGCCTCGGCGCTTATTTAGTCATCTATCAGGAGGCGACGGCTGGCGTGATCATTGCGAGTTCCATTCTGGTTTCGAGAACTCTTGCGCCGGTCGAAATCGCGGTGGCGAATTGGAAACCCTTCGTGGCGGCACGCCAGAGTTGGACGAGACTTTGTAAGCTTCTCGAAATCGTCCCGGCTGAAGCGTCGCCAATCCCCCTTCCTGCGCCGCGTCACCAGTTGCGCGTTGAAAATGTTTCTGCCGTTCCTCCCGGAGAGAGCCGTGTGGTTCTTAATAAGATTGGTTTCGAGCTCGCGACGGGTGACGGTCTTGGCGTCATCGGCCCCAGCGCTTCAGGCAAATCTTCGTTGGCGCGTCTTTTGGTGGGCGTCTGGGAGCCTGCGAGGGGACAGGTTCGGTTAGACGGGGCTGCTCTAGAGCAATGGTCCCCGGATGCTCTCGGGCGGCATGTCGGCTATCTGCCACAAGACGTCGAGTTGTTTTCAGGCACGGTGGCAGAAAATATAGGCCGGTTTGATCGAGAGATCGATGTTCGAGAAGGTGATCGCCGCGGCGCAGGCGGCAGGAGCCCACGATCTCATTGTCTCTCTACCCGCAAGGTTATGAAACGCAGATTGGTGAGGCGGGGTCGTCGCTGTCAGCCGGCCAACGACAGCGGGTGGCGCTGGCGCGCGCATTGTATGGGGATCCATTTCTCGTCGTTTTGGACGAACCGAACTCGAACCTCGACGAAGAGGGCGAGCGCGCGCTCACGAATGCGATCCTCGGTGCGAGGCAGCGTGGAGCGATCGTTATTGTGATTGCCCATCGTCCCAGTGCTCTCGCGGCCGTCGACCAAGTTCTCGTGCTTTCCGACGGTCAGCAGATGCGCTTCGGAGCGAAGGACGAGGTCTTACGCGCGGTGCTTAGGCCGGTGGCGGCGGAATAGGCGGAAACGACATGAAGGCGCCTTCACGCTTCGAAGTGCAAAAATCCATCGCACGTCATGTATGGTTTGGTGCGTCTGCCCTCGTCCTAATTGCCGGCGGGTTTGCGCTATGGGGTACGATGGCGGAGCTCTCCGGAGCGGTGATCGCTAGCGGGACGCTTGTCGTGGACACCAATGTGAAGAAGGTGCAGCACCCCACCGGAGGGGTTATCGGGGAGCTTCGGGTAAAGGAGGGCGATCACGTCGACGCCGGCGAGATCCTGGTCAGGCTCGATGAGACGCAAACGCGAGCGAACCTCGCTGTGCTCGTCAACGCGATAAATGAACTCCTGGCGCGCGAGGCGCGGCTGGATGCCGAGCGAACCGGAGCAAACGAGATCAGCTTTCCAGACCAACTTTTGGCGCGACGTTCTGATGCGGTGGTCGAGAAAGTGCTTGCTGGAGAACAAAAGCACTTCGAACTTCGTCGTGACGCCCGAAATGGACAAAAGCAGCAGCTGCAGGAACGCGCCGCACAACTCAATGAGCAGATTGGTGGGCTCAACACGCAGATTGCCGCCAAAGATTCTGAAATCGAACTCGTCATCAAAGAGCTGGGTGGCATCCGTCAACTTTGGGAGAAGCAACTTGTACCAATCAGCAAACTGACTGCGCTTGAGCGGGAAGCCGCCAGGCTCGGCGGGGAAAAGGGTCAGCTGGTTGCAGCCGTTGCCGAAGCCAAAGGCAAAATTGCTGAGGTGCAGCAGCAAATCATCCAAATTGACCAAGATATGAGGAGTCAAGGAGCGCAGGAGCTGGCGGAGGTTCGCGCGAAGCTGTCGGAGCTCGCTGAACGTAAAATTGCTGCAGAAGATTTGCTGAGGCGGGTTGATATTCGCGCTCCTCAGACGGGTACGGTGCACGAACTCGCGGTGCACACGATCGGCGGCACAATAGCGCCCGGCGAAGCTATCATGCTGATCGTGCCGGACAACGACGTTCTCGCTGTAGAAGCTAAAGTCAGCCCGACGGATATCGCCCAGCTGCATCTGGCGCAGCCGGCGCAACTGCGCTTCACCGCCTTCAACAGCAGAATAACGCCCGAGCTCAATGGGCACCTAACGCGCGTGGCGCCGGACGTCACCGAAGATCAGCATAGCGGAGCCAGTTTTTACGTCGTTCGTGTCGGTATCGATTCAGGAGAAGTCAAAAAGCTGAATGGATTGCAGTTTGTGCCCGGCATGCCGGTCGAGGTTTTCGTTCAAACCGAACCGCGCAGCATGATTTCCTATCTGCTGAAGCCTCTCAAAGACCAGGCTGTTCGCGCGTTCCGGGAAGGTTAATCGGTGCGAAAAAGCAACTCGCCTGGTCTTTCATGCCGTGCTCTATCTGCCCGAGCGCTAGCCCATCACACTGAAATGTCATGCTCCCGCGCATGGCCCAACGACTAGAGACACTTAAAAGCCCCGCTAACTTTGGCGGGGTTTTTTCTTCCCTCTAACGTCAGCGCTTTCCAATTTCTTGATGGGGTTCTCGGCAATTGAAATCAGTCCACGCGCAGCGCCGCCTGGAGGAACCTGTAGAATGCGAAACGAACCCAATTGCTGCAAGCGGCATACCGCCGGCCGCAATGTGGTGTTCGCGCGGTTACGCAGTCTCGGTGGATGCGACGAGGTTGCGCGATAAGACAACGCGAATTTTGCCGCCCAGGATGTCAAGCAAGACGCGCACCCGGCCTTGGTCGTCGAGCTGATCGAGAGTTCCCATGAGTTCGGCAAAGGGGCCAGCCGTCACCCTGATATTCTGGCCTTGTTTGAGGGCCGGACCGCATCGCACCACGCCGTCGGCCGCGGCAGCTTCGCTGAGCTGCTCGACCAGTCCATACGGTACGGGCTCCGGCTCGCCAGCTCGCATCAGCAGGCGGTCTACCCCGAAGGTCCCGTTAACGCTTCGCCAGCGATCACGGTGAAGGTCGAGTGCGATGAACATATACCGGGGGAAGAGCGGCGCTAAGATAGTCTCGAATTTCCGGGCGTGGCGCCGGCTCCTAAGGATGCGCGGCAAAAACACTTTAAAGGCCTGATTCTCAAGTTGTCGCGCCGCCTGCGACTCGCGATGCGGCTGCGTGCGGACGACGTACCAACGCTCTGGCGCCTTCTTCGCAAGCTTGTTTTTGGAGGACGACGGAGAAGTTTCGATTAGCGACTGCATGCGAGTTCCTCTGAATTGAATGCGTTTTGTTTAAGTGAGTATACTTCTTAAACGCGCCTTATCCTACTGGACCTGTTGATTGAGGTAGGTCGCAACGTCGTCATGCATCTTGAACACGGCGCTCTTCACTTCGTCTTTCGAGGCTTTGCCATTGACCGCGTTGACGACATCGAGCCACAGATTGTTCGGCAGTCCGATCTCGTTGCAGCGCGACTGGATCACGCTGCCGATGCCCTGGTCGTTTCCGGGCTCATAGAGCAGGATCAAGAGATTGGATTTGACCGAGATCTCGAACAACAGGCCGGCGTTCTTGCCGAATTGCTCCGCGATCTTGCGGCCGATCTCGGCGCCGTCACCTTTGATGAGGTACTCGATCACCGCGGCGTAAGTCTCGACGGGCGTCTCGGCGCGGGCCGGGAAGGGTTTGACCTCGATCTTCATGGCGTCAGTGAGCGGCTTGATGCTGTCCAGCAATTCCTTGACATTCTCCTCCTCGCCGCCTTGCGCGTAGAGCAGACCGGCGAGACTCAGCTGGTCGCCGATCTTCCATGCGGCGGCCTTGGCGACGGCGCTCTCCTGCGCCTGGGCCGATGCGGTGCCGACGATAAGCAGAACGGCTGCCACCAGCGCGCAGACAAAACTGTGCTTCCGGCTCAAAGGCTCAACTTTCATGGCGCGCTGACGCTCCCTCACTGAATTGGCGCGGCTATCGGGGTCCGACGCGGCGCACGATACGCCAGGGCCTCAGTCAAAGTCGCGGGGATTGTTTTGTGAGTGGAGCCTTCTATGCAGCTGCTTGGGGCGCCGGTCGGCTCGCAAATCTCCGTGAGAAGGCTGAATTGCCGCGGCTTTACGGGGTTGGGTGCCCAATCTTTGGTCACTAAAATCATTGCCGCTCGCCTTCCCGCACGGCTTTGGGGTAGCGTCTCGGAAAGGCCGCCCCTTGCAACCAGCCGGCTGGCGGCACAGATGCGCCTTAATAGCCCCGCATGAGATGCAGCGATGATCGAGAAGCGAAACCGGAATGGCGGCAGAGACCGCGACGAAGAGCTCCGACGAGGACCAGGGCTCGGTCGAGGCCGAGGCTCGCAACGTGCAAGAAGCGCCGCAGAAGACCCCCGCCGTGCAAACCAAGCAGGGCATGGGCGGCGGCACGCGCCTCGTCCTGCTTGCTGCTGATCATTGCGCTCGCCGGGCTCGGCTATCGCTATTGGGGATTTTGGCAGGGCGGCCCGACGGAAGCGACAGCGCCGCCGCCGCCGGCCGTCACCGTGGCCAAGCCGCTGGTCAAAGAGATGCAGGAGTGGAGCGATTTCACCGGCCAGTTCGAGGCCCGCGAGTCGGTCGAGGTGCGCCCGCGGGTGAGCGGCTATCTCGAATCCATCAATTTCACCGACGGCCAGCTCGTCAAGAAGGGCGATCTCCTGTTCGTCATCGAGCCGCGGCCCTTCGAGCTCGCGCTCGAGACCGCCAAGGCGCAGCTGGCACAGAACGAAGCGCAGCTCCAGCTCGCCAAGGCGCAACTCGAACGCACCGCGCAACTGCGCAAGAACGACTATGCCACGCAGGAGACCTATGACGAGCGCGTGGCGCAGGTGAACATCGCCACAGCCTCGCGCGACGCGGCGATCGCCGCCGTCAACCAGGCGCAGCTCAATCTCGACTACACGCGGGTGACGGCGCCGGTGTCAGGCCGCATGGGCCGTCACGAGGTAAGTATCGGCAACTTGATCGTGGGCGGCACCAGCGGGACCACCAGCACAACTCTGCTCACCACCATCGTCTCGCTCGATCCGATCTGGCTCAGCTTCAATGTAAGCGAGGGCGACGGCATGACCTATAAGCGCCTGGTGCAGAAGGGCGAGGTCAAATCGGCGCGCGACAACTGCGGTCGAGGTGCAGGGCCAGCTGATGGACGAGAAGGACTGGCCGCTCAAGGGCACCATCGACTTCGTCGACAATCAATATGACCGCTCATCGGGCACGATCCGCGTGCGCGCCGCCTTTCCCAATGCGGATCTCTTCATCACGCCGAACCAATTCGGCCGCGTGCGCGTGCCGATGTCGCAGCTGCGTCCGACGCTGCTGGTGCCCGACGCCGCGGTGGTGACCGATCAATCGGTGAAGATGCTGTTCACGGTCGCGCCCGACGGCACGGTGGTGCCGAAGCCGGTCGAACTCGGCCCGGTCACCGACGACAATCTCCGCGTGATCAGGACCGGCATCACCGCCGACGACCAAATCATCATCAGCGGGCTGTTGCGGGCGCGGCCGGGTCAGAAGGTGACGCCGGAGCAGGGCACGATCGGATCGCCTGCTGCGGCGCCGAGTTCGGCGAAGCCAGCGGGCGCGAGTCATTAATGAATATCTCGCATTTCTTCATCGACCGGCCGATCTTCGCGGCCGTCATCTCCATCCTGATCACGCTGATCGGGGGCGTGGCCTATTTCAGCCTGCCGGTGGCGCAATATCCGGATATCGCGCCGCCCTCGATCTCGGTCACCGCCTCATATCCCGGTGCCTCGGCCGATATCGTCGCCAAGACCGTCGCCACGCCGATCGAGCAGGAAGTCAACGGCGTCGACAACATGCTGTACATGACGTCGCAATCGACCAGCGACGGCGCCATGTCGCTCGCCGTCACCTTCAAGCTCGGCACCAATCTCGATACCGCGCAGGTGCTGGTGCAGAACCGGGTCGCCATCGCCCTGCCGCGCCTCCCCGAGGAGGTGCGCAATATCGGCGTCACGGTGGTGAAGCAGTCGCCCGACCTGATGATGGTGATCCATCTTTCTTCGCCGGACGATTCGCGCGATCTGCTCTACATCTCCAACTACGCGACGCTGCACGTGAAGGACGTGCTCGCCCGCATCGACGGCGTGGGCAACGTGACCATCTTCGGCGCGCGAGACTACTCGATGCGCATCTGGCTCGATCCGGAGAAGCTCGCCGCGCGCGATCTCACCGCGGGCGACGTGGTCAATGCGCTGCGCGGGCAGAACGTGCAGGTGGCGGCGGGGGTGATCAATCAGCCGCCCGTGCCGCAACCGGGCGCCTTCCAGCTCAACGTAGAGACGCAAGGGCGCCTCACCGATCCCGCTTCCTTCGGCAATATCATCGTGAAATCTGAGTCAGACGGACGCGTGGTGCGCATTCGCGACATCGGCCGCGTCGAGCTCGGCGCCGCCGACTACAATCGCAGCGGCTATCTCGACAAGAGGGTGGCGATCCCGATGGGTATCTTCCAGCGCCCGGGATCGAACGCCTTGCAAACGGCCACGGCCGTGCAGGCGGCCATGGCGGAGCTGTCGAAGTCGTTCCCCGCGGGCATCAAATACGACATCGTCTACAACCCGACCGTATTCATCTCGGAATCCGTCGAGGCCGTGATCCAGACGATTTTCGAGGCCGTGATCCTCGTCGTGGTGGTGATCATTCTGTTCCTGCAGACCTGGCGCGCTTCGGTCGTGCCGATCGTCGCCATTCCGGTGTCGCTGATCGGCACCTTCGCCGTGCTGGCCGCGCTCGGCTACTCGCTCAACAATCTCTCTCTGTTCGGCCTCGTGCTCGCCATCGGCATCGTGGTCGACGACGCCATCGTCGTGGTGGAGAATGTCGAGCGCAATATTCGCGAGGGATTAAGCCCGCGCGACGCCGCCTACCGCACCATGGAAGAGGTGGGCGGCGCGCTGATCGCCATCGCTCTCGTGCTCTCCGCCGTGTTCATCCCCTCGGTGTTCCTCTCCGGCATTCTCGGCCAGTTCTTCCGCCAATTCGCCGTCACCATCGCCACCGCCACGGTGATCTCGCTGATCGTGTCGCTGACCTTGAGTCCGGCGCTGTGCGCGCTGCTGTTCAAGCCGCACGATCCCGAGCATCGCCCGAGCAACATTCTGGCGCGCGGGATCAGGGGCTTCTTCAACGGCTTCAACCGCGCCTTCGAGTGGGTGTCGTCGCGTTACGGCGCGCTCACCGCGCGGCTGGTGCGCGTCACCACCATCATGCTGGTGATCTATGCCGGACTTATCGCCTTCACGGTGTTCCAGTTCCGCTCGGCGCCGACCGGCTTCATCCCGCAGCAGGACCTTGGCTATTTGATCAATATCATCCAGCTCCCGCCGGGCGCCTCGCTGGCGCGCACCGACGAGATCGCTCGCAAGGTCACCGCGATCGTGCTGGATACGCCGGGCATTGCGCACGCCGTCCCCATCGTCGGGCTGGACGGCGCGACCTTCACCAGCGCGCCGAATGCCGCTGTCGTGTTCACGCCGCTCGATCCGTTCAAGGAGCGCGCCGAGAAGGGGCAGAGCGCCAATGCGCTGATCGCCTCGCTGAACCAGAAATTCGCTGCGATCCAGGAGGCGCTCGTCATCAGCGTGTCGCCGCCGCCGGTGCGCGGCATCGGCACGACGGGCGGCTTCAAGATGGAGGTGCAGGACACCCATGGCGGGGACCTGGCGCAGCTCGAGAGCGTGGCACAGTCGATCGTCGCGGCGGCCAATCAAGACCCCGGGCTGATGAGCGTGTTCACCACCTTCAACACCCGCACGCCCAAGGTCTATGCCGATATCGACCGCGTCCGCGCCGAGATGCTGGGCGTCAACACCGACGACGTGTTCCAGACGCTGGAGGTCTATCTCGGATCGCAATATGTCAATGATTTCAATTTTCTAGGCCGCACCTACCGGGTCACGGCGCAGGCCGACGGCGACTTCCGCCAGGACCTGCACGCCATCGGTCAGCTGAAGACGCGCAACTCCAAGGGCCAGATGGTGCCGCTCAGCTCGGTCGCCTCGTTCCGCGACATCACCGGTCCCTATCGCGTCGAGCATTTCAACCTGTTCCCGTCGGCCGCGGTGCAAGGCGGCACCAAGCCCGGCTTTTCGACCGGCTACGGGCTTCAGGTCATGGAGAAGCTCGCCCAGCAGCTCCTGCCTGACGGCTACTCTTACAGTTGGACCGAGCTCGCCTATCAGGAGAAGGCGGCGGGCAACACCGCCATCTTCGTGTTCGGCGCGTCGGTGATCTTCGTGTTCCTGCTGCTCTCGGCGCAATATGAGAGCTGGGCTCTGCCGCTGGCGGTGATCCTGATCGTGCCGATGTGCCTGCTCGCGGCGGTGAGCGGCCTGCTCATGCGCGGCATGGACGTGAATATCCTGGCGCAGATCGGTTTCGTCGTGCTGATCGGCTTGGCGGCCAAGAACGCCATTCTGATCGTCGAGTTCGCGCGACAGAACGAGGAGCATGGCGAGGACCGCTTCCAGGCGGCGACGGAAGCCGCGCGCGTCCGCCTGCGCCCGATCCTGATGACGTCCTTCGCCTTCATCCTCGGCGTGCTGCCGCTGGTGATCGCGACCGGCGCCGGCTCGGAGATGCGCCAGTCGCTCGGCACGGCCGTGTTCTTCGGCATGATCGGCGTCACCGTGTTCGGCCTGATCTTCACGCCGGTATTCTATGTGGTCGTGCGCAAGTTTGCGGCGAAGCCGCACGCGCATGGGACGCAAGCCGCGCCAGCTGAGTGACGTTTACGGAACGAGCACGACGCGGAAGCGGGCCTTGCCGCTCAGCATGCGCTGATAGGCTTCGGCCGCCTTGGTCAGCGGATAGGTCTCGATCATCGGCGCCACGCCGGTCAGCGCGCTGAAGCGCAAGGTGTCTTCCGAATCGGCTGACGTGCCCGACGGCCAGCCCCTGACGCCCCGCCGCTGCCCAAGAATGTGGAACGGGTTGACCTCGATCGGCTCGGGCGAGGCGCCGACCACGAGCAGCGTGCCGTCGATGCCGAGCCCGTCGATCAGCGGCGTCATCGCCTTGCCGCTGGTCACCGTGGCGAGGATCACCTTGGCGCCGCCGAGCGCCATCAGCTCTTGGGCGGCGTCCTGCGTCTCGCTGTCGATATAGCGATGCGCGCCGAGCTCGAGCGCGAGCTTCGCCTTGTCCTTGCCGCGGGCGATGGCGACGGTGTGGAAGCCCATGCGGCGCGCGAACTGCACGGCGAGATGGCCGAGCCCGCCAATGCCTTGAATGGCGACGACATCGCCAGGCTTCGCGCCGGCATTGCGCAGAGCGTTGAATGTGGTGATGCCGGCGCAGAGCAGCGGCGCTGCGGCGGTGGCATCGAGCTCGTCGGGGATCGATGCTAGTGCGTCGATCGGCGCGATCATGTAGTCGGCATACCCTCCGTCATAGTGGATGCCGGGGACTTTGAGATTGCGGCAGGTAATAAAGTCGCCGCGCCGGCAGCGATCGCAGACGAAGCAGGCGCCGCCAAACCAGCCGACGCCAACGCGCTGTCCAACCTTCCACGTGGTGACGTCGGGGCCGATCGCATCGATCCGGCCGGCGACCTCATGGCCCGGCACCGCCGGATAGTGAACGCCGGGAAAGGCCCCGGTCGCGGCGAACACGTCGCTATGACAGATGCCGCAGGCCTCGACCTTGATGCGCGCCTGGCGCGGACCTGGCTCGGGGGTCGGGCGCTCGACGAGCTCGAAGGGTGCGTTTGGCTTGGCGATCTCGATAACACGCATGGGGCGAACTCCTCAGGGCAGGGGACTGGCTTAACCGAAGATATGGGCCTCGCTGAGCCCGTTGAAAATCGATTGCACCGCGAGTGCGGCAAGCAGCACACCGAACACGCGCACGATCACTTTCCGCGCGGTGACGCCGATGAATTGATGGATCTCCTGAGCGGTCAGGAGCAGCACGAGCGTCACAGCCATCACCGCGATGATCGCAGCGACCACCGCGCCGAGCAGCGTGAGGTCTCCCTTGGTGCCGGCCGCGAGCACGATGGCGGATGTCATGGCGCCGGGCCCGGCGAGGAGGGGGGTCGCCAGCGGGAACACGGCGATCTCGGCATGGCGCTCGGCCTTGTCCTCGGCCTCTTCGCTCTCCTTGTGGGTGAGCGCAACCGGCGCCGGGCGTTTGGATAGCGTCATCTCCAGCGCGATCATGAACAGGATGATGCCGCCGGCAGTCTGGAGCGCCGCGAGCGAGACGCCGAGCTGCTTGAGAACCGGTCCGCCGAACAGGGCGAACAGCAAGATGACCACCGTGGCGATGAACACCGCCTTGATGGCGATCGCGCGGCGCTCCTCGCGCGTCATATTGGGTGTGAGCGAGGCGAGCAGTACGGCCGTGTCGATCGGGCCGATGACGGCAAAGAAGGTGGTGAACGCTGTTAGCGCGGTTTCGAGCATGGCAAAACGGGGGTCCGAGGGGCGCGGCTCTTCTAGCACCTTTTGCCGTTAAGCACGACGAGGGCGCCCGACCAAGGGCGTTGCTCAAAACGCAAGCATCGGATTAAGATGCCTGAAAATATAACAGAGGAAGCGCGCCGGGCTTTGGAGTGGCTGGTTTTTTTGGAGAGCTGGGACGGGCGCGATTGCCGCAAATTGCTGAGAGGGTGAGTGTCGAGGTGAAGGCGGAGGAGCCTTCCCTGCTTTCCCGCAAATTCTTCGATGAGATGCGCGAGCCCGACGGCACGGTCAGGCACGCCTATGCCGCGCTCGCCGGCCTGCTCGACAATCTCTCGATCAACTCCCTCGTCACCAAGCAGAACGCCGCTGAGGAGCTGTTCCGGCGGCTCGGCATCACCTTCGCGGTCTACGCCGAAGGCGGCTCGACCGAGCGGCTGATCCCCTTCGATCTGATCCCGCGTATTCTCGACCGCTCCGAATGGGACTTGGTCGAGCGGGGCTGCATCCAGCGGGTGAAGGCGATCAACGTCTTTCTCTACGACATCTATCACGACCAGGAGATCATCAAGGCGGGGCTGGTGCCGCCGGAATTCGTGCTGCTCAATCCGGCCTTCCGCCCGGAGATGCTGGGCGTCGAGCCGCCGAAGAACGTCTACGCGCATATCGCCGGCATCGACCTGGTCCGCACCGGCGAGCGCGATTTCTTCGTGCTCGAGGACAATGTGCGCACGCCCTCGGGCATATCTTACGTGCTCGAGAACCGCGAGATCATGATGCGGCTGTTTCCCGACGCCTTCGCCGGACAGTCGATTTCGCCGGTCGGCAATTACCCCGAGCAGCTGTTGGAGAATTTGCGCGCGGTAGCGCCGTCTGGCGCTGAGGACCCGGTGGTCGTGCTGCTGACGCCCGGGCGCTACAACAGCGCCTATTTCGAGCACGTGTTCCTCGCCGAGCAGATGGGCATCGAGCTGGTCGAAGGCGGCGATCTGTTCGTGCGCGACGGCTTCGTGTGGATGCGCACCACCGAGGGCCCGGTCAAGGTCGACGTGATCTATCGCCGCGTGGACGACGATTTCATGGACCCGCTCGCCTTTCGCGCCGATTCCGCGCTCGGCGTGCCGGGCTTGCTCAGCGTGATCCGCTCGGGCCGTGTTGCGCTCGCCAACGCGCTCGGCACCGGAGTTGCCGACGACAAGGCGATGTATTGCTACGTGCCGCGCATGATCGAGTTCTATCTCGGCGAGCACGCGATCCTCAACAACGTGCACACTTATATGCTGCGCGATCCGAAGCAGCGGCAGCACGTATTCGAGAATCTGCACAATCTCGTGGTCAAGGAGGTGCAGGGCTCGGGCGGATACGGCATGCTGATCGGGCCGGCGTCGACCGCCGAGGAACGCGAGGCCTATAAGCGCCGCGTGATGCGCAACCCCGACAATTACATCGCCCAGCCGACGCTTGCGCTGTCGACCGCGCCGACGCTGATCGAGGGCGAGATCGTGCCGCGGCATGTCGACCTCAGGCCCTTCGTGCTCTCCGGCAAGGAGACCAGCGTCATTTCCGGGGGCCTCACGCGCGTCGCGCTGCGCAAAGGCTCGCTCGTCGTCAATTCGAGTCAGGGAGGCGGCACCAAGGACACCTGGGTGCTGGAGCGCTGACCATGCTGAGCCGTACCGCCGAGAATCTGTTCTGGATGGCGCGCGACATGGAGCGGGCGGAGAACACCGCGCGGATGCTCGATGTCAGCTTCCGCATGGCGCTGCTGCCGTCAACCATCGACAAGCAAGCGCTGCATTTCGAGCCGATCCTGGCGATTGCGCCGGGCGACGGCCGCTTCCACGAACTGTACAGCGAGCTCACGCATGAGACGATCATCCGCTATGTGGCGCTCGATCCCGCCAATCCCGCCTCGATCTGGTCGCTGATCAAGCTCGCGCGCGAGAACGCCCGCGCCCAGCGCTCGGCCATTTCCAGCGAGGCCTGGGAGAGCCTCAACTCGACCTGGCTGCAAGTGCAGAATCTAGACTTCGCCGGGCTCACACGCTGGGGCTATCGCGATTTCTTCGACTGGGTGAAGGAGCGCTCGCATCTCTTCCGGGGCGTCGTGTTCGGCACCATGCTGCATGACGACGCCTTCCGCTTCATCAGGCTCGGCACCTTCATCGAGCGCGCCGACAACACCGCGCGGATTCTCGACGTCAAATATCATGTGCTGCTGCCCGAGACCGAGCAGGTCGGCGGCTATGTCGATTATTACCAGTGGGGCGCGCTGCTCCGCTCGGTCGGGGCGTTCCGCGCCTATCGCCGCGTCTATCACGACACGGTCTATCCCTGGCGCATCGCCGAATTGCTCATCCTGCGCGCCGACATGCCGCGCTCGCTGCATCATTGCTATGAGGTGGTGATCGGCACGCTGGACGAGCTTGCCGGCAAGAAGCAGCTCGAATGCCGGCGGCTCGCGGGCCAGATCTATGCGCGGCTGCGCTATGGCCGCATCGACAAGATCTTCCAGTCCGGCCTGCACGAATTCCTGATCGATTTCATCGCCTCGAACAGCGCGCTCGGCGTCCAGCTTCAGGACGATTTCCTGATGACGCCGACCATCATCGCTGGAGCGGCTTGAATGATGCTGATCCGCGTGGAGCATGCGACCTGCTACGCTTATTCCGAGCCGCTGGTGTCGAGCACGCAATATCTGCGCATGACGCCGCTCTCGGGCCGCACGCAGGCGGTGGAGAGCTGGAAACTCACTTGCCCAGGCGCCACCACCACGCCGTGGCAAGACCAATACGGCAATCTTTGCCACACGCTCACCGTGGCGCAGCCGGTCAACGAGCTGGAGATCAAGGTCGCCGGGCTGGTGCGCACGCGCGACACCAACGGCGTGGTCGGGCTCGCGCCCGCCGAGTTGCCGCCTTCCATCTATCTCCGGGAGACGCCTTACACGGTCGCCTCACCGTCGATCCGCGACTTCGCCGCCCGTTTCGAGCCCAAGCTCAAGCGCGACGTGATCGAGACCCTGCACGAGATCATGATGACCATCGCCGACGAGGTGGAGTACCGGAAGGGCGAGACGCATGTGCACACGACCGGCGCCGAGGCCTTGGAGCAGGGGAGCGGCGTGTGCCAGGACTATGCGCATATTTTCTGCGCCACGGCGCGGGTGCTGGGCGTGCCGGCGCGCTATGTCAGCGGCTATCTGACCCACGAGGCACATGCCGCCAGCCATGCCTGGGCCGAGGCCAATATTGACTATCTCGGCTGGGTCGGGTTCGATCCCACCAATCGCGCCTGTGCGACCGATGCGTATATTCGCACCGCCACCGGTCTCGATTATGCTGAAGCCAGTCCGATCCGTGGGGTCCGCAGCGGCGGCGGGGTCGAGACAATGACGGTGAAAGTCAGTTTCCCAAGCCAACAACAACAGCAAAGCCAATAGTGGAGGACACGTGACTTATTGCGTCGGCATCCTGCTCGATGAGGGCGTGGTGCTCGCCTCGGACTCTCGCACCAATGCGGGCATCGACCGGGTCTCAACCTTCCGCAAGATGTTCACCTTCGAGAAGCCGGGCGAGCGCTTCTTCGCGCTGCTCACCGCCGGCAATCTGTCGCTCACGCAAGGGGTGATCAGCCTGTTGAGCGAGTGGCTCAATACCGAGGACCCCGAGCGGGATCTGTTCGCTGTCACCTCGATGTTCGGGGCGGCGCGCGTGGTCGGCAGCGCTTTGCGGGAGATTCACAAGATCGACGGCGGCTATCTCCAGCAGCGCGAGGTCGATTTCACCGGCTCCTTCATCCTGGCCGGTCAACTGAAGGGCGGCCAGCTCAGGTTGTTCCTGGTCTACGACGCGGGCAATTTCATCGAGGCGATGGGCGACACCACCTATTTCCAGATCGGCGAGGTCAAATACGGCAAGCCGATCCTCGATCGCATCATTGAGCGCGACACGAGCTTGAGCGACGCCGCCAAATGCGCGCTGATCTCCTTCGACTCGACCATGCGTTCGAACGTCTCGGTGGGGCCGCCGATCGATCTGCTGATCTATCGGCGCAATTCGATGAAGAAGGACTTCGCGACCAGGCTCGAGGACGACCATCCCTATCTTCAGGCCATTCGCGAAGGCTGGGGCGGCGCCATCCATAAGGCTTTCCACGCCATCAGCCACGATCCCGGCTGGACGTTCTAGCTCTGCGCTAATAGGTGCGGCCGGTTTCTCCGCCCGGCGTGAAGCTCGACGACGGCGCGTAGGACGAATAACCGCTGCTCGGTCCCGACGCGCTGGATTGCCAAGCATCGTCGCCCCGCCTGCAAAATATCATGGCCTAAAGCAAGCTGATCCGCGAGGGTTACCGTCAAAAATGCTTTCCAAATCCCCGGATCGTGCTGGAGGCACGCAACGCTAACCTTTGTACAACCAGGGTTGCAGTAGAACGCTTCTTCCAGCGAAGCGGAGGCGACACCAGAATGAACATCCACATTCACCATTTTCACTCGAAGGGCGCCGTCGCCGACCAAGCCGCGCTGGAGCAGTTCCAGAAGCAATGGGCGACCTATCAGAAATTGGTGGATGCCGACGCGCTCGCGCATAAAGAAGTCGGAACGATTCTGCACGGCGCGCTCGCCACGCTTGCCAAGCCGTTCGCCTTTGTCGATATCGCTTGCGGCGATGCCGGCCAGATGCGCCGCGCGCTCTCCGGCACCAATATCGGCCACTATCACGGCATCGATCTGTCTGAGCCCGCGCTCGATCTCGCCGCGAAGAATCTCGAAGGCGTGACCTTCGAGGTGGAGCTAGACCATCGCGATTTCGTCACGGCCCTCACC
The DNA here is from genome assembly GCA_963710245.1 of uncultured Alphaproteobacteria bacterium. Classification (GTDB taxonomy): domain Bacteria; phylum Pseudomonadota; class Alphaproteobacteria; order Rhizobiales; family Methyloligellaceae; genus Methyloceanibacter. The sequence goes on along the minus strand of CAVPZK010000005.1, from coordinate 245,433 downwards.
AACCGGCCCGAGCCCGCCGACGCAGCATGGTGCGGACTTTCGATTCACCACCTCTCGACCGAGGGCAAGCGCGACCTGCTCCAGGCGATCCGTGGCGCGACATCAGCGTTCCTGATGATCTACGAGCCGACCCGGCTGGACGGCGAGAGCCGCGACGACTATCTTGCGCGCTTCCGCCGCGTGAATCGCCCCGCCTGGCCTTTCCTCTCTGACGAGGAGTGGGCGCAGATCGATCATCACGTGACGACCTGCGACTATCCCGAGACGAGCGCGACTTGGGTCGCGCTCGGCCGCGAGGCAGGCTTCGCCGATGCGCGCGAGATCTTCTGCGACCCGACGGGCTTCTACCGCATCTATCGCTATGATGTCTGAGGCAGGCCTCACCCTTCGAGAAGGGCCTCGGCCCTCCTTCAGGGTGGGGACGTTTTCCTCATGGTGAGGAGCGGACGAAGTCCTCGTCTCGAACCATGAGGCCGCGGCGCTTCCCTATGCAGCGACGACGCTTGGTGAATGACTGCGGCAAGAAGCCGAGATGCATTCCACATGCCTATGGTCGGTGCCGCAGCACCCGCCCAGCACATTGATCTGCGGGAAGCGGCGGAGCAGCTCGGCATATTGCGCGCCGAGCTCTTGCGGATGACCCGCATCGAGCTCGGTGGAATTGTCGAGCTCGGCATGGCTCTTGCGCGAGGCGTTGGCCCTGATCCCCCGCAGGCGCCGCATCCAGCCAGCATCCTCGTCCAAGACCTGGCTGAAGTGATCAGGGTGCGCGCAATTGATCATGTAATAGGCCGGCGCCCGACTCGTCGCGTGATCGACCGTCTCGATCGCGTAACCCAGAGCTCTCGCCGGTCGGTAGCCTGCCGTCGGTCTCGAGCGTGAAGGAAATCACGCAAGGGATGCTAGCGGCCTTCGCCGCGCAAGCGATGCCGACGGCTTCGCCGATATTGGTCAGAGTGAAGGCCGAGACGAGATCGGCGCCCGCATCCTTGAGCACGCCGATCTGCCAGGCATGATAGTCCTGCGCGTCGTCGGCGCGCATGAGAGCGCCGGGGTCATAACCGTCACCGCGCGGCCCGATACATCCGCTGATCACGAGCGGCGACTTGCTCGTCGCCTGCGTGGCGCGGATCTCGCGCATCATGTCGATGGCGGCGCGATTCGCGGCGGCGAGTCTGTCGCGATCGTAACCGAGCTTCGCGCCCCAATCGGGATTGGCGCGCCAGGTTGGGCTCTCCAGAATGAATCCGGTGCCGTGTCTTACGGCCATCGAAACATAGCGATCGTAATAGGCGCGAAGCGCCGCGCGGCCGCGCTCGCTCTCGATCAGCGTGAAGGCCGCGAACATCGGCAGCTCGAAGCCGTCATGAAAGATCAGCGTCGTCTCCAATCCGCCGTCGCTGAGATAGAGTCCGTCGGCGAGTTGCGGCAAGCGGCCGCGATATTTGGCGTGCTGAACATTTGTCATGATCGAATCTCCGGGTGAGTGGGGGCGCGTGGGTCCCGCGCGTTCACCCAGAAAATGCGACCGGCGAGGCGCCGATGCTAGTGAACTCATGGTGCACGCGGCATAAGCAAACGCATCCCGCGAAACCTCAGAAATCTCCCGATGCGTGAGGCCATTAAGGGCGCTCAGCCGCCGATGATCCCTGTCAACTGTACCCGTGGTACAGTCGCTTCTTGGAGACGATGAGCATGCAGGACGCGCAGCAGCGGAAGGGCGGAGACACGCGCGAGCGCATTCTCGACGCGGCCGAAGCGGCCGTGTTGGAGAAGGGATTCGCCGCCACCTCGATCGAGGAGCTGATCGCCGCTGTCGGCATCACCAAGAGCGGATTCTTTTATCATTTCAAGGACAAGGGCGAGCTCGCGAAGGCCCTTCTGGTCCGCTACGTCGAGCGCGAGAACGCGCTGTTCGATGAGCTGTTTACCCGCGCCAATTCACTCAACGAGGATCCGCTGCACGGCTTTCTCGTCGGCCTCAAGATGTTGTCGGAACTGATGGCCGATCTTCCCAATGGCCATCCCGGCTGCCTCGTCGCGTCGTTCTGTTATCAGGACCGGCTGTTCGACAAGGAGGTGCGCGACCTCAACGAGGCGGCGGTGCTCGGTTGGCGCAAACGGTTCCGCGCGCGGCTCGACCTGATCGCCGCGCGTTATCCGCCGCGCATCAAAGTCGATCTCGACGATGTCGCCGACATGCTGTCGGTGATGGCCGACGGCGGAATCATCCTGTCGCGCATCGTCAAGGACAAAGACGCGCTGCCGCGCCAGGTGATGCTCTACCGCGATTTCGTGCGCGGCATCTTTCTCGGTGCTTGACCAGAGCGCCGCGGCGAGGTGCTAGGCGTGCCTCATGGCTCCATCTCGCGATCGGGACTGCCGCTAAAGTGGCTGTACAATGCGAGCGCGCGGTTGACGTAGGACGTTTCGGGAACCAAGAGCTGCGAGGAAATGTTCTCGACGGCCCAGACCAAGCCGTAAAGCTCCAGGCCCGGCCCGTTCCGCTCGAGGTAGTGAACCGATTGCAAGTCGGCGGGCTCGAAAAATGGAATGAGGAATCTGCGAACGGCGGTGCCGTCTGCTCGCGTCGATCCCAGACTCGAAATTTGGCGTGTTGCCCACGGCCGAATAATTAGGCTCCTCGGGCGGTGAGGCCATGCAGGGCGGTCGCGGCAGATCTTCGGCGCTTGCCATGCCGCCGAGCAGCGGATTTAGCACGGAGCCGAAACGAGTTGTGACCGACTGGTGGCACCTATTCCGCGGCGAGCCTCACATACTCGCCCTTGCCGACGGGGCAGGCCGCCCACAGCTCGGTCAGCGCGCCGATCAGATAAGCGATCTCGGCGTCGGTATGGACGGGCGAGGGGGTGAAGCGCATGCGCTCGGTGCCGCGTTTCACCGTCGGATAGTTGATCGGCTGCACATAGATCCGGTAGTGCGTCAGCAGCGTATCGGTGACCGCCTTGCAGTGCACCGGATCGCCGACCATCACCGGCACGATGTGGCTCGGATTCTCCATCACCGGCAGGCGCGCTTCGGCCATCAGACCCTTCACCGTGCGCACCCGCTCTTTCAGCCGCGCGCGCTCCATCTCGCTCCGCTTCAGATGGCTTGATCGCGGCGAGCGCGCCGGCGGCGATCGCCGGTGCCAGCGAGGTGGTGAAGATGAAGCCCGGTGCATAAGAGCGGATGGCGTCGCAGCAGGCGCTGCTCGCGGCGATATAGCCGCCCATCACGCCGAAGCCCTTGGCGAGAGTGCCGTTGATGATGTCGACGCGATGCATCACGCCATCGCGTTCGGCGATGCCGCCGCCGCGTGGACCGTACAGGCCGACCGCATGCACCTCATCGAGATAAGTGAGCGCGCCATATTTCTCGGCGAGGTCGCAGATGGCGGCGATCGGCGCGATGTGACCGTCCATCGAATAGACGCTCTCGAAGACGATGATCTTGGGCGTCCCGGCGGGGACCTGCTGCAGCAGCTCCTCGAGATGCTCGACGTCGTTATGGCGGAAGATGTGCTTCTCGCCGCCGCCCCTGCGGATGCCTTCGATCATCGAGGCGTGGTTCTCCGCGTCGGAGAAGATCACCAGCCCCGGCATGAGTTTTTGCAAGGTGGAAAGGGTCGAATTGTTGGCGATATAGGCCGAGGTGAAAAGCAGCGCCGATTGCTTGCCGTGCAGATCGGCGAGCTCGGCCTCGAGCTCGACATGATAGTGAGTCGTGCCGGAGATATTGCGCGTGCCGCCTGAGCCCGCGCCAACCTCCTCGATCGCCTCATGCATGGCGTCGCGCACGACAGGGTGCTGGCTCATGCCGAGATAATCGTTGGAGCACCACACCGTCACGTCGCGGGTGCCGCCTTCGGCGAAATGATCGGCGGTGGGGTAAGCCCCGCAGCGGCGCTTCAAATCGGCGAAGACGCGGTAGCGGCCTTCCTCATGCAGCGCCTCAAGGTGTTGGCGGAAACGGGACTCGTAATCCATCTATGCCTCGATCATCTCAACCTTTGGCCGGCCTCTGCCCAGGCCGGGGGACACTCGGATATCGTTCTCGGAACGAGAAGCGCAAGCCCTTAATTCCGAGCCCTCCCTATAAACACTCCCACGTCGCGGGCGCGTTCAAGGGGGGTAGTTAGCATCAATCGCAATTCCCTCACAAGCGCAGCAAGCCCATGGTGTTGCGGCACTTTTTGCCGCATGCCTGGCACTTGTTCCTGAGCCTTGGGCAGGACTTTTCCCATGTGGCCTTCCCATAGCGCCGCCGTTAGCGCGTACGTCTTGATCTGTCTCAAGTCAGGCGACTTTACCGAACGAAAAAGGGGTCTCTGCTAAGCAGTCGATCCGAACAGGACAAGCGGGGGCAGTCATGGTTTCCAGCCGACCTTCACGCCGCATTTCGCCAGCTTCTCAGAAGGAGTGGGTTTTTCTGGGCGGCATCTCGGCGGCATTCGAGCTCACGTTCGCCGGCGCGAGCCTCATGCACAAGCCGAGGGCGAACTGGCACGCGCTGGCGCCCTGGGGTCCTCGACTAAACGCCCGGGGCGGGGTCGAAGACTCACCTCTTCGCGGATTTTGCCGCCGTGCCGGGCGGAAGCTGGGTCAGCCGCTCGGCGACGGCCGCGGCAAGGCCGAGTATGGCCTTGGTGGGCACGCGCACGGCGACCACGTCGAGGCGCTGCTTCTCTTCTTCGATGGCGGCGATTCGATAAGTCGGCGGATCTTGCCCGTCACGCCTGAGGACTTCGCCCGTCACCCGAGAATCTTCGATGTAGAAGGTGATGACCAGATGGTTGTCGACGATCTTGTGCAGCGTGCCGTCGGCGGAAATCTCCTTATAGTCCGGAGCTCTTATATGCTTCAGGTGAATTTCCTCGGGGGACTGCTCGGTCATCGTTCCTCCCCTTGGCGCTTCGCGCCGCTCCGCCTTGCGTTTGTTTAACAGAGGATAGGCTCCTCCACCAAGTCAAGCCGCCGGGCTGACAGCCCTTATCGGCCAACACGAGAGGGGAAGAATCACCCTGGAAAACCGAGATCGAAGCTGCTCGGCGCGCGGTCCCAGGCTGCGTAGATATTAGGCAAGCACGACCTCGTTGCGAGGCGACTCCGGTCGGCCGACGATCGCGACGAGGCGATTTCGTCCGCCCCGCGACCATCGGACTAACTCATTGATCTCGAAGTTTATTTTTGGCGTCGCAAACAGCGCGCGATCGAGCCTCGCCACGCGCGGAAATTCGTGGCGGAAATGTCACAAGCAGACCAAAAACGCCCGCGCCTGCTTTGGTAGCAATTTACCTTACTGCAGAACGCGTATAAGCATTGTTCAGAACTCTCAATCGGGGGATTTCTGCACACTGGCTGACTTCGTCCGTACAGAGGCCGAAAGGCAAATCGAAGCGAGAGTTTTGGATTAGGCAATTTATCAGGGAAGGTGGAGATGGACATGTTTGGGGGACTGACAAAAACATCCAGCCGCATCGCCCTCGCAGCCGCACTCGGCTTAACTCTGGGGGGAGTTGCACTTAAGGCGACGCCTGCCAAGGCAGCCGATCTCGGCGGCGATTGCTGCGCGGATCTCGAGGAGCGGGTGGCCGAGCTTGAAGCTACGACCGTCCGCAAGGGCAACAAGAAGGTCTCGGTGACCCTTTCTGGTTGGGTCGTCAAGAGCATGAACTGGTGGGACGATGGCGACATCTCACAGCTTCGTCGTGGGCGACAAGGACGCTGACCTTGGCGAGCCGGTTCGCCATCACCGGCAGCGCCACGATCGCTCCTGGATGGTCGGGTGGCTTCAACATCACCGTCGTTGCGCCGGGCAGACGTCTTCGGCATCTTCGGCAATCAGGTCGAACGAGTTCGCTAACCAGTTGACGGCGAGTTCTACGGCAGATATCGATCGGCGCTATCCGAACCGCTCTATTCCTTACATCTACATCAAGAGCGACAGGTGGGGCGCCCTGAACTGGGGTCTATTTGAGCCCGGCATCCGACAACCCGGCGGTCCTTGCCGACATTTCCGGAACTGTGATCGAGTTCGAACGCGGTGTTCTTCGAAGGCGGCGGCTTCTTCCTGCGGCCAAGTGGCGGCGGCCATGGCGGCGATTTTAAGGTGCTTGTCCGGCGCTGGCTTTGCGACAACTTCCTGACTCTGCTACGATCTCGGTGGCGGTGTTGGCGCGGACTGCTTTGGGCTCCGCGGCCTGCGGTCCGCTACGACTCGCCGACCTGGGGCGGCTTCAGGTTCGAGACGTCTTACGGCACTGTGGAGAATGACCGTTTACCCCGGACCACAATTTCTGGGATGCCGCTGTCTTCTACACGGCCGACTGGAATAGCATCAAGCTTTCGGCGGCTTATGCCTTCACTAATCTGGAACATAGCGATCAGCGCGAATTGCATTCGACGGGGACAGGCGTCAGGTGAGCGGCTTCGACAAGACCGTCATGTTCGACCAACGACCAGTGCGGCGACAGCAACTTCATCAGGTCGGCGCCAGCATCCTGCATAAGCCTTCGGGTTTCGGCATCTACGGCCTGTGGCAGACAGAAATCGTCGACGGGGATTGCCTTTGCGGCCGCTTCGCAGAGGACGGTGAAAGTTGGCATCGCCGGATACCGATGTCTGGTATGTGAAGCCGTTCTGGCGGAAGGTCTGGGGGTCCATGAACGGGGTGGGCCTCGGCTCGCTCGGCGCGACCACCTTCTACGGCGAATACGGCCGATATGACGACCAGTTCGGCGGCCTCACTGGCGAATGATCTTTGCGGTGGCAACTTCAGCGGCACAGCTTTCGGATCCCTCGCGCAATAGAGCGCGTGCACGCAATCGAACTTCGGGTTATCGGAAGCAATTTTGCGTTTCATGACCGGTTCCGAAGTGCAGCGCTGGGGTCTCGGCGTGGTGCAGGAGATCGACGCCGCCGCCATGCATGTCTGGGCCAGATGGCAGCACCAGGAGCCGGAGGCACTCTCGGACTGTAATGAAGCGGAGCTTCCTGACTTCGGCAACGGTGTCATTCAACCCCGACAGGTTCGATCATACCAAGTGGACTTCGACGAATGGGATCTGTTCCAGGTTGGCGGCGTCATTTTCTTCTAAAGCACCACCCCAACTCAAGTCGACGGAAGCCGCCCTTCGGGGCGGCTTCTTTTTTGATACTTGGCTCACTGTGGGCTCGTCGGGGCATCCGCTTTCGATTTGGCGTAGATTTGGGTATGATCCGGCAAGCGGAGCAGGGAACGAGGGAAGGTTGCCGTGAGCGTCAGGCAGGGGCTCGAACGCTGGGTCATGCTGTGCGCAATCCCGGCCATTGCGCTCGCGGTCGCGGCGCGCCAGCTCTATCTCAGCACGACGGACGACCTGTCGACCTGGAAGGGAGGCGGCATGGGCATGTTCGCGGGATCCGAGGCGACCACCCGCTATGTCAAGGTCTATCTCACGTTTCCCGATGGCAGCCGCCAGCCGCTGCTGCGGCTTACAGAAAAACAGGAAGAGCTGAAGAGACAAGCTCTCTATTATCCGAGCGAACGAAATTTGCGGTCGCTGGCCAACTCGATCAAGGCCACCACCTGGTGGGCGAGTACCACCCGCATACCGCTCAACGTGTTTGACAAAGATGGGCAAAAAGTTCGGGACGGCACCGAACAACTTTACGATCTTTATGCCGCTCATCCGCGGACCGCTTCGGAGCCAGCCGAGTTTGTGGTCGAGATTGAGTACTGGAAGGCGACATACGACCCTAAGACGAGGGCATACGGGGGAACGTTGATGCGCACCTATAAATTAGAGGACTAAGTTCGATGACGGGCGTCACCGCGACCTTTAGGTCTGCTCCGCTCAGTGCGCGGTTGAGTGAGACCTTGGCAGATATTCGTAAGGCGGATTCCGTTGCCTATCTTACCTTGTTTCTGACCGCGGTATTCGGCTTTACGTCATGGTATTTTGCGCTTTCAGCACAGGTTGCTCTTTTGGTCGTCCTGCTTGTCCCGTCCGCAGCCAGAAGACCCGCGCTCTGGGGAGTTTTGGCGATCATGGCTTCCATCACACTGGTGCTGGAACGCGACCTGGCCGACAATCATAAATATCTGCTCTGTTATTGGCTGTGGGTGATGTGCATCGCGCATATCCCGGATGGGCGCCTGCAGAGAGACGAGATCATCGACTTCAACGCGCGCTTTTTCCTGATATTTGTTTTTCTTGGAGCTGCGCTGCAAAAATTTCTCTCGTCCAGCTACATGTCAGGCGCCATGTTCGAGCTCGAGTTGCTGTTGGACGGCCGCTTTCAGGCCTTCGCGCAACTGACCGGCATAGACGCAGGCCTGGGGCAGGAGAGCGTCAGACGTCTGCTTCTATTGTCAAACCCCTATGTTCAGGTTCTCGATAACAAGATTCTGCTTTCGTCGCAGGATCACGTCCAACTCGTGGCCAGCCTCATCACACTTTACGACTTTTACGTGCAGGTCGCCATCGGCGTCCTTTTGCTGCTCCGCCGGCCGATCACCGACGTTGCCGCCAATTTGCTTCTACTATTTTTCATCTTTACGACCTACATACCGGCGCCCGTGCTGGGTTTCGGCTTTACCCTGTCGATCCTCGGTTTTGCTCTGGTAAAAGAGCGTTCGCAGTTCTTTAGCGCGGCCTATCTTTTTTCCATGGTGGCCGTCCTGTTCTATCAAATCCCATGGCGCGATTGGGTGCTAGGGACGTCAATCTCGAGCGTGAGCTGATGCGGGACAGCAACATCGTCGTCGTCTATGACGGCGATTGTCCGCTATGCAACAGTTACGTAACGATGACGCGTCTCGAGAACGTGGCTGGGCGACCAACTCTGGTGAACGCACGAGAACGCCCCGACCTCGTCAAGGCTCTCGCTGAAAGCGGCGTGAATCTTGATGAAGGCATGGCGGTGTATTTTCAGGGGAGCGTCTATGTGGGGAGCGAGGCGGTGAACTTGCTCGCTCTACTCACGACGCCCATTGATTTCGTCAATCGGGTGGCCGCCATGGTATTGGGGCGGCCCGGCCTCGCCCGCGTCCTTTATCCCCTGCTTCGCGCGGGCCGCAACCTGCTCTTGATGCTCAAGAACAGGCCGCAGCTGACGCCCTGAGAAAGCGACCTGAGAGCGCGGTAGATGCTGTCGGGTAGGGGTCGGCATCAGCCTAGCGAACGTACTTAAGCGGCGGCGCCAACCTCAACGGCTGCGTAGCCGCTTCTCGACGACCTTTCTCCATAGCTGTAGAGAGTTTGGATCAGGCCGAGAGCAGGAGCGAGGGTTGTGAAACGGGGCCCGCGGCGCTATCTGTGGGCGCGACTGGAGCTCAAAAAACACGGCCGCAAAACCGAGACGCTAGCGGCCCCGGAACCGCCCATGCAGAAAGAAGCCGGAAAGGACGGACCGTCCCGGACCCCGGTCCTCACCGTCAAGAACGTCTCCTATTGGTATGGCGCCAAGCGGGCGCTCGACGATGTGAGCTTCGAGGTCTATCCGGGCCGCGTGACGGCGCTGCTCGGGCCGAACGGCGCCGGCAAGACCACGCTGTTCTCGCTGATCACGCGCCTGTTCGACGCGCCCGAGGGCCGCATCGAGATTTGCGGGCGTTCGGCCTCGGAGTGGGGCGCCAAGGCGCTCGGACCGCTCGGCGTCGTGTTCCAGCAGCCGACGCTCGACCTCGACCTCACCGTCAAGCAGAACCTGCGCTATTTCTCGGCGCTGCGCGGGCTCAAGCGGAAAGAGGCCGACGAGCGCATGCTGCGTGCGCTGACCAATCTCGACATGGAGGAGCGTATCGGCGAGCGGGTCCGTTCGCTGAACGGCGGCCATCGGCGCCGGGTCGAGATCGCCCGCAGTCTCCTGCATAGCCCGAAGCTGCTTCTGCTCGACGAGCCGACCATCGGGCTCGACGACCCGACGCGCCGGGCCATCGTGCGCCACGTGCATGAGCTGGCGCGCACCGACAATATCGGCGTGTTGTGGGCGACGCATCTGTTCGACGAGGTGCAAGCCGACGACGATCTGCTGGTGATCAATCGCGGGAAGATCGTGGCGCGGGGCGTCGCCAAGGACGTGGTGGCGGAAACCGGCGCCAAGGATCTCGGCGGGGCGTTCACGCTGCTCATCGGCGGCGATACGGAAGAGGATGTCACCGCATGATGCATTACGTCCGCGCCTTTTACGGCATCGTCTGGCGCGAGCTGCTGCGCTTCCTGCAGCAGCGCGAGCGGTTCTTCGCGGCCCTGGTCAGGCCCATGATTTGGCTCATTATTTTCGCCGCCGGCTTCCGCGCGGCGCTGGGCATCTCGATCATTCCGCCGTATCAGACCTACATCACCTACGACGTCTACATCACGCCCGGGCTGCTGGCGATGATCCAGCTGTTCCAGGGCATGCAGAGCTCGCTGTCGATGGTCTATGACCGCGAGATGGGCTCGATGCGGGTGTTGCTGACGACGCCGCTGCCGCGCTGGTTCCTGCTCGTCTCGCGGCTGTTCGGCGGGGTGATCGTCTCGCTGTTCCAGGTCTACGCGTTCCTCATTGTCGCGTATTTCTGCGGCGTGGAGCTGCCGCCTTGGGGCTATCTCGCGGCGCTGCCGGCGCTGATCCTGACCGGCCTGATGTTCGGCGCGCTCGGCATGCTGCTGTCATCGACCATCAAGCAGCTCGAGAACTTCGCCGGCATCATGAATTTCGTGATCTTCCCGATGTTCTTCGCATCGTCGGCGCTCTATCCGCTGTGGAAGATGCGCGAGGGAAGCCTCTGGCTCTACTACATCTGCCTCTACAACCCGTTCACCTGGGCGGTCGAGCTGATCCGCTTCGCCTTCTATCTCGAGGTCAATTGGACCGCGCTCGGCGTGGTCGGCGGGTGCACGCTGCTATTCCTGGCGCTGTCGGTGTGGGCCTATGACCCGTCCTTCGGCATCCAGCAGCGCAAGGTTGGAGCGGCCGCCGCCGCCGGCTAGCTGTTGGAGAAATTGCCGGGGAAGCGGCGCAACAGGTCGGTGTGGATCGCCTCGACCACCGCGTGATCGCGCTCCGCTTGCGGCACTTTGATGGTCTCGACCGCGACGACGTGGGTGGGACGCGGCGCGAGCAGCACCAACTGATCGGCGAGCATGATCGCCTCGCGCGCATTGTGGGTGACGAGGATCGCCGTGGTCGGCCGCTCCTGCCAGACTTCGAGCAAGAGCCGCCTCAAGCGGTCGGCCGTACGCTCGTCGAGCGACACGAACGGCTCATCGAGCAGCAGCAGGTCCGGCTTGGTGGCGAAGGCGCGGGCGAGCGCGACGCGGCGCGCCAGGCCGAGCGACAATTCCTGCGGATAGCGCGGCAGCATGTCGGCGATGCCGACGGACTGGGCGAGCCGTTCGAGGTCGTCTTGCGTGAAACCGGGAGGCGCCACGAGATCGATATTCTGCTTGACCGTCCGCCAAGGCAGAAGGCGGGGCTCCTGGAACATAATGCCGATCCGCGCGCCTTCCGGAACATCGACCGTGCCGACGAAGCGGTTGTCGAGGCCGGCGACGATGCGCAACAGCGTGGTCTTGCCGCAGCCCGACGGGCCCATCAACACCGTCATGCTCTCGGACTTAACCTCGAGAACAAAGTCGCGGATGGCGGGGATGAGCGTGCCGTCCGCCCCGACATGCGTCTTCTCCTCGATGCGGATTTCAAACCGGCTTGTTACGCCAGCGTGTTGAATGTCGTTCAATGGGTTGCACCAATAAATATTCGATGGCCAGCATGACGGCGACGAAGGCGAGCGTGTAGCCGAGGATCGCCGTCACGTTGAAAAGCTGGAAGTTGAGATGAAGCTCGAAGCCGACGCCGTTCGGCCGCCCGAGCAGTTCGACAACGAGCACGATCTTCCAGATCAGCGAGATGCCGGTTCGCGACGCCGCGGCGAAATAGGGCTGAAGCTGCGGCAGTGTGACGTTGCGCAGCTTGCTCATCGGCGAGAGCCGATAGGCGCGAGCCATCTCGTCGAGACCGGGATCAAGCGCGCGGGCGCCTTCGCGCAAGGTGACGATGACGTTAGGGATCTTGTTGAGCGCGACAGCGCCGATCGCCGCGGCCTCGTTCAACCCGAACCACACATAGGCCAGGATGATGATGACGAGCGCGGGGAGATTGAGCAGCACGATCAGCCAAGGATCGAGCGCGCGGTCGAGCGCCGGCATCTGTCCCATGGCAAGGCCAATCACGCTGCCGATCGCCATCGCCACCACGAAGGCAGCCACGACACGCCACAAGGTGATGCCGAGCTCGGTCAAGAGATCGCCATGCACCGTCTCCTTGTAGATATATTCGAGCACGGCGACGGGACCGGGCAGGAGTCGGCTCTGCGCGATCTCGGCGGCGATGTACCAAATGAGCAGGAAGCCCGCGACCGAGAGCACCGACACGAGGGGCCCGCGGAAGATGCGCGACCTCGGCACGGCGTCGGCGCGGGCAAAGGTCACGCTCAAGGCTTGCCCCCATGCCAGAACGTGCCGGGAGCAAGCTCGGTGCCGGGACCGACAAGCTTCTCGCCGCCAAGCTCGCGCAGGAACTGATACAGCACCTTGGCGTCGGACTCGTTCTCGGCGGATGAGCGCTCGGGGATGCCTTCGCGATAGCGGCGTCGCAGCGCCTCGAAAGTCTTATCGTTAAAGGTAGGATCGTTCTCGCCCATCATCGGCTTCAGTCGGTCCCACTGCTCGTTGGAGGTCGCGAGCAACTCGTCGGCCTTCGCCGCCGCACGCAGAAATGCTTGAATTGCCTCAAGATTTTGCTTGGCCCAGCTCTCGCTGAAGACGTAGCCGACCATGGCGACCTCGCCTTTGGCGCCGAGCTCGCTCACCACGTCCTCGACCCCGATCAGCTGGGTGAAGCCTTCGGCCTCGAGCCTCGCCGCATAGGGCCAGAAATTCAGAACGGCATCGAGCTCGCCCTGCTTCGCCCGTTCGGCCAGGAGAGGCGGCGCGCCGTATTCCTGCGTGGTCTCTTTTCTCAAGTCGAGATTGGCGGTCCTCAGCGCGTAGGCCACGAGCAGGAGCCAGCTCTTGTCGAGAGGCCCTCCGGCCACGCCGAGCCGCTTGCCCTTCAGATCGCCGAGCGTCTTGATCGGCGAGTTGGGTGGCACCATGATGGCGCCGAGCGCGGTGGTGAAGGGTGCGAACGTGAAGTCGCCGCCGCCGCTCCGCTCGCGCGAGACCCACAACCAGTCCGTGGCGATGATGTCGACCGAGCCGCCTTGCAGGCCCACCGTGGTCGCCTGGGTGCTCGCCAGCGGCACGATATCGAGATCGATGCCCTCCGCCTTGTCGAGACCGTTGGCACGAATGGTATCGAGCACCCAACTGACGGTGCCGAATTTCAGAACGCCGACCGTAACCTTGTTCGCGGCATTTGCGGGCTGCGCAAGCGCAAGGCTCGCGAAGGCAGAGAACACCAAAGCTAACAGACCTGACCGCAACGGGCGCTCCTCCACGTTGTTATGGCTCTAGTTCAATTGCGTTGGGACTAGCCAGGCGACGAGGGCGCGGGAACTCTGCCACCGGCGGGGCAAACGCGACCGTGGCCATCTGGCGAGGCCCGGAAAGACTATGGCGCGTCGTCGTCGAGAGTGGCGGCGCATACTCTACTGATCCCGGCGCGGTTAGCAAGGTTCCATTGCCGGATTGGCAAATCTTCCCTGGCAAAGATTGTTGCCGGTCACACGCGCGTATCACGACGGCGCCTTCAGACGGTAGCCGTGGCCGCGCACGGTCTCGAGCAAAGGCTCGCGGTCGGGCGTATCGATCTTCCGCCGCAACCTCGCGATATAGACATCGACGACATTGGTCAGCGGATCTTCGCTGTAGCCCCAGACTTGGTTGAGAATGCGGGTGCGGGAGAAGACGCGGCCGGGCGCGCTCATCAACAACTCGAGAATGGCAAGCTCCTTGGCGGTGAGCTTGATGGTGTCGCTGCCGCGCCGCACTTCGAGCAGCTCACGATCGAGGACGAGATCGGCAACCTGCAAGATGTTCGAGTTCGGCGCGAAATGATGCGAGCGGCGCACCAGGGCCTCGATGCGGGCGAGCAGCTCATCGAAATCGAACGGCTTGGTCAGATAGTCGTCGGCACCCAGCTTGAGGCCCTTGATCTTGTCTTCCAGCGCATCCATCGCGGTCAGCATCAGGATCGGCGTGTGGTCGCCTTCGAGCCTCAGCCGCTGGCAAACGTCATAGCCGTGCATGTCGGGCAGCATCAAATCGAGTACGATCACGTCGAACTCGCCGGTCTTGGCGAGGTCAACCCCCTCGCTGCCGGAAGAGGCGACGGTGACGCCGTGATTCTCGGCGCGGAGCCCGCGGTCGATGAAGTCGGCGACGCGCGGCTCGTCTTCAACGAGGAGAACGTTCACGTGGCTGCCTCCGCCGTGTCGGCCGGCAAGGCGACCGTGACCGTCGTTCCTTCGCCCGGGCTGCTTGCCATTTCGATCCTTCCCTTATGCGCCTCGACGATGGCCTTGGCGACCGGCAGGCCGAGCCCTAAGCCTTCCTCATTCATCGCCGCGGCTCTGCCGCCCCGGCGGAAACGCTCGAAAATGCCTTCCAGCTCCTCCGGCGGGATGCCGATGCCGCGATCCGAAACGCGCACCTTGACCTCGCCGTCGGCGCTGCCGATTTCGACCTTCACGGCCCCCTTGGATTTGGAGTACCGCACCGCATTATCAAGAAGCACGAGGAAAAGCTGTCTTAACCGTGCCGGGTCGCCACGGACCATGTCGTGCGCGGTGCCGTTGACAAAAGCGACATCGACGTTCTTGTCGTGCGCGATCACCTTGGCGTCACCGCAGACTTTCTTGAGCAAATCGCCGAGATCGATGGGCTGCAAATTGAGTCGCGCGGCGCCGGCGCCCTGCCGCGCAATGAACAGCAGATCGTTAACCAGCACGGAGAGATGCTTCGCCTGCTCGACGATGCGCTCGATCGAACGCTTGTATTCGGCCACACGCTTGTTGGCGCCGCGCAGCGCGATCTCGCCCTCGCCGCGAATGATGGTCAGCGGCGTGCGCAGCTCGTGGCTGATATCGGCGAAGAAGCCGCGTCGCGTTTCGTCGATCTGCCGCAAGGACTCGTTTGCCTGACGCAGCTCCTCAGTGCGCTCCTCCACCAGCGTCTCGAGATTGGCGTGCGCGTCCTGCAATGCCTTTTGGTGGGTTTGCAGATCCCCCGCCATGCGATTGAAGCTTTGGCCGAGATTGGCGAACTCGTCGCGGCCGGAGATGGCGATGCGATGGGAGAGGTCGCCTTGGGCGAGCTTGCCGGTGCCGCGCATAAGCTCGGCAAGCGGAGACCGCAAGCCCTGCAACAGGAGGCCGACGAGCGCGAGTGTCGCGAGGATGGCCAGAGCGGCATGGATTTGGCTGATGCGCTCGAGCCGGCTTAGGAGCTGTGCTGCGTCGGCGTCGATCCTGATCACCTCGGCAGTCTCGTCGGCGACGCCCACCTCGATCAGCTCGTTCAGCTTCTGATCGATGCCGCCTTTGAGCAGGTCGATCAGCCTCTGCCAGGCGATGTCGGGACGGCCGCGGCTCCGCAACTGCTCAACCTCGTTGAGCTGGTCCAAAGTGTGCTGGAATTCGGTTCGGATCTGTTCGAGACGCGTGAGCTCGGCGGATTCGGCCTTTTGCTCCTCGGGCCCGACGATGGCGAGCTCTTTGTTGCTGAGGTCCTGGAGGGTGGCGAGATCGGAATCGATGACCTTGTGCAGATAGGCGGCGCCGAAGGGGCGATCGCTAATTCCCGTCAGCAAGGTGTCGGTCCAGGATTTGAACAGCTGCTGACTGTGACGCGACAGCTGGAGTTGGCGCTCAAGCTGCTCATGGGCGATGCGCGAGCGGGTGAGGTAGCTGTGCGATTGGGCCACGCCCCAATAGGCCAACGCGGCCGCAGAAAGCGACATGGCAAGAAGCAATCCCGCGGTAATAAGGAGCTTCGTCTGGTAACGCATCGTAATTCTCAAGGCCCCTTTGCCCAAATGAGCCTAGAGGGGGGCGTCATTTCCTCAGCCGGGAAGGTAGAGCCGTTCCACGGCGCCGAATAATATCCAAATCCTCTATAGCGCAATTCCCCTGATACTTGAGGGTGTCTTGCCGCATACGTCATGAATTTTTCATCCTGAAGTCAGGTTCCTTTCATGTGAGAACCGTGGCGTCCCGGTCACCCCATGGCCCCGTTTAGCAATCCAGGCACTTTTTTTGCCAAGGATGGCTCCGGGAGATTTGCTAATCTCGAAGGATAAAAGAATTGGGGACTTAGCAAGGCTGAATTTGGGGGCTTGCTCTTGCGGTACAATCTTATTGGGCTGCGCTTAGCGCAGCGCTTGGCGTTGTCGGCTGCGGTTTCCGCGCTTGCTACGGCAGGCCTCACCATCGGCATGACCAAACCGGCTCTGGCCGAGTTCGAAATCCAAGAATCCGGGGTCGAAAAGGGCGAGGTCGAGCTCGAATATCGCGGCGCCGTGCATTGGGGCTTCCCCAAGCAGGAACGAGAAGAGGCCGGGGAGGATAAAGAGGAGGGCGAAGCAGCCGGCGTCATAGACGAGGAAGAGGCCGAGACGCCGCTCCGCCAGAGTCACGATTTTGAGGCCGAGTGGGGCGTCACGAATTGGTGGCTCGTCGCCGTCACGCTCGGCACGGAGCAACCGTTGGGGGAGGACTTCGATCTGACTTCGGTCGAGTTTGAGACCCAAATCGAATTGGTTGAGCGCAAGGGCAACGGCCTCGGACTTGCTTTTCAGAGCGGCTACGGAATAGCGACTGTGGGCGGCGAGGCCGATGAGATCGAATTCGGCCCCATTGTCGAACTGGCGAGCGGCACGTTTTTGCTCACGCTCAATCCGCTCTTCACTTCCCAGGTCGGTGACAACCGGGAGACCGACGGCCTCGGCTTCGAGTATGGCTGGCGCGCCGAATACGATTTCGCCAAGCATTGGGGCATCGGCGTCGAGATGTTCGGCGAGATCGAGGATCTCGCGAACGCGGGCTCGTTCGACGACCAGACCCACAGCCTCGGCCCGACGCTGTTCTACAATCCGGGCGAGGAAGAGGACGAAGGCGAGGGCGAGAAGGGCGGCGACGACGACGACAAGGTCGCCGAGGCGCCCGAGATGGAGTTCTCGCTTAATGTCGGCGTTCAGTTCGGACTGACCGACGCCACCTCCGACACGGCACTGAAATTCCAAGGGTCGCTCTCGTTCTAAGAGCGGCAGTCTCCCAAGACGAAGCGGTCTCCGCGGGTTCGCGGAGGCCGCTTTCTTTTTGCCTTGACGGGGCACGCCATCCATCGCCATTTGGTCCAAAGCCATGGTGATCAAGGTCCTCGGTTCAGCGGCAGGCGGCGGCTTCCCGCAATGGAATTGCAACGGCCGCAATTCGGCTGACGTGCGTCAGGGCAAAGCGGGGCTCTCTCCCCGCAGCCAGGCGTCGGTGGCGGTCAGCGCCGATGGCCGCCAATGGGTTCTGCTCAATGCCGCCCCCGATTTGCGTCAACAGATCAATGACACGCCGGAACTCTATCCGGACCCGAACGAGGGCCCGCGCAACAGCCCGATCAAGGCCGTGGTCCTGACCAATGGCGACGTCGACGCGATCGCCGGCCTGCTGTGTCTGCGTGAAGGCCAGCCCTTCACGATCTACGGCACGGCGCGTGTGCTCGACGTGCTCGCCTCCAACAGCGTGTTCGACGTGCTCGACGCGCGCCTCGTCAAGCGAGTTCGTCATGACCTACGGCCGGCCCTTCACGGTTGAAGGCCCGCGGGGGCCCGTGGGCATGACTATCGAGCCCTTCCCGGTGCCGGGAAAGATCCCGCTTTATCTCGAGGACGAGAAGGCGGGTGCTGGGTTCGGCTCGCGGGAGGGCGACACGACCGGATTGAAAATCACCGACACCGCAAGCGGGAGCTACTTCTTCTATATCCCCGGCTGCGCCAAGCTCGACGACGCGTTGCGCGCAAGGCTCAAAGGGGCGCCGCTCCTCTTCTTCGACGGCACGCTCTGCACCAATGACGAGATGATCGCCCAAGGACTCATGAACAAGACCGGCGAGCGCATAGGGCATATGAACATGTCGGGAAGCGCGGGCTCAATCGAGCAGATCGCGCCGCTCGGAATCGGCCGCAAGATCTTCATCCACATCAACAACTCCAATCCAGCGCTGCGCGAGGATTCGCCCGAGCGGGCGGCGATCGAACGCGCCGGGTGGGAGGTCTCCTATGATGGGATGGAGGTGAGGGTCTGAAAGCATGTGCGGCATCGCCGGTTTTCTCGAGCTAGAGCGTCGGTCAGGGACGCAGGCGCTCGAAGCGGTCGCCCAAGCCATGGCGGCGAAGCTCGCCCATCGCGGCCCCGATGCGCGCGGCGTATTCGTCGATGCCGACGCGGGCGTCGCCTTGGGGCATACCCGGCTTTCCATCGTCGATCTTTCCCCCGCGGGCGCGCAGCCCATGGCGTCGGCCTGCGGCCGCTATGTCATCACCTATAACGGCGAGATCTATAGCGCGCCTGAGCTCAGGCCCGAGCTTGAAGCGCTCGGCCGCCGCTTCAGGGGCCATTCCGATACGGAGATCATCGTCGAGGCGATCGCCGCATGGGGCGTGCGCGCGACCGTCGAGCGGCTGATCGGCATGTTCGCCTTCGCCGTGTTCGACCGCAAGGAGCGCAGGCTCAGCCTGGTGCGCGACCGGCTCGGCATCAAGCCTCTCTATTGGGGACGGCAGGACGGGCGTATGGTGTTCGCCTCCGAGCTGAAGGCGTTCGAAGCGCTCCCCGAGTGGCGGCCTGAGATCAATCTCGACGCGCTCGCCTCTTATCTCCGCTTCGCCTACGTGCCGTCGCCGCATTCGATCTATCGCGGCATCGACAAGCTTGCACCGGGAACCGGCGTCACCATTGAGGCCGACGGCAAGGCCGATGTCTGGACCTATTGGAGCCTCATGGATGTGGCGAGGAGGGGCAGGGCGTCGCCTCTAGATCTCAGCGCCGCCGAAGCGACCGATGCGCTGGAATCGCTGCTTGGCGATGCGGTGCAGCGGCGATTGGTCTCGGATGTGCCGCTCGGCGCATTTCTGTCAGGCGGGATCGACTCGTCCACCGTCGCGGCCATGATGCGGGCGCGAAGCAATGCCCCGGTGAGGACCTATTCCATTGGCTTCGCTGAGAAAGGCTATGACGAGGCGCCGCACGCTAAGGCGGTCGCCGATCATCTCGGCACCGAGCACACCGAGCTCTATGTCTCGCCAGAAGAGGTCGAGGGCGTGATCCCTGCTCTGCCGACGATCTATGACGAGCCGTTCGCCGATTCCTCGCAAGTCCCGACCTATCTTTTGTCGAAGCTGACCCGGCAGCACGTTACCGTCGCCTTGTCGGGGGACGGCGGGGACGAGCTGTTCGCCGGCTATAACCGGCATAGATTTGCGCGGCTGCTGACGGGAACGCCGGAGGCGGCGGGCAAGGCGCTGGCCTGCGGGCTTAGCATGGTGGGCCCGACGCTGTGGGAGCGCGTGTTCGGACTTTTGCCGCAGCGCCAACGCCTGCCCCATCCGAGCGAGAAGATCTTCAAGGCCGCGGCGATGCTGCGCGAAGGCCAGCAGGGCGCCTATCGCGCTCTGGTCAGCGCCTGGCACGAGCCGGAGAAGCTCGTAAGACACGGCACCGAGCTGAAAGGCGCCGTGTTCGACGAGAGCATCGTCACGAAGCTCCCTGACGCGCTCGACCGCATGCAATATCTCGACGCCGCCACCTATCTCCCGGACGACATCCTCACCAAGGTCGATCGCGCGAGCATGGCGGTTGCGCTCGAGGTACGGGTGCCGCTGCTCGACCATCGCGTCGTGGAGCTGACCTGGCGGCTGCCGTCGCGCCTGTTAATGCGGCGCGGCACGAGCAAATGGCTGCTGCGCCAGGTGCTTTACCGCCATGTGCCGAAGCGGCTGGTCGAACGGCCGAAGATGGGTTTCGCGCTGCCGATCGGCCAATGGCTCAGAGGCCCCTTGCGCCCCTGGGCGGAGGAACTCTTGTCGGAGAAGCGACTTGCGGCGGGCGGGCTGCTCGACCCGGCGCCCATCGTGGCGCGGTGGCGCGAGCATCTCGACCGGCGCCGCGACTGGCACCAGTCCTTATGGACAGTGCTGATGTTCCAGGCGTGGCGCGAGGCGAGGGGACTTTAGAGCACGCTAGCTCGCACGCGGCGTGCGCAGATCGCCGAAGGCCACGACGTTGTCGGGCCGCGTTTCCGCGATCGCCTCTGCCACGCTGCCGGCGGCGATCTGCCAATAGGCCTCGATCCGCTCGGCGAAGGGCCGCGAGCGCTCGGCGAACAGCCTGTCGCCTTCGGTGCTCGCGTCTTTGCGCAGCGCCTTGTGGCGCCTGCGGCAACGCTTCAGAAACGCCGCTGTCTCCTCAGGCGTGCCGAACGTCATGGTCGGGGTGGACACGAGTCGGGTCAGCAGCGAGATGTCGTGGTCGTCGCCGAGGATCTGCGAGAGTCCGCGCGCCGCTTCGGCACGCGCGTTGAGCTCGGACGGCCAGCAGGGTGCAAGCAATTGCATCTGCCGCCAATGATGCTGCACGCCCTTGCGCCATTCGTGGAGATCCTCGTCGCGGCCTTCGGCAAAGCCAAGCTGAAACGATTGGCGGGTCGAGCGGTAGCAGCGGCGAAGCCCCTTGGCGACAGAACGGAAGTCGTCGGGATAGACGGCAAGCCCGGCAAAGGCGGGGCGCAGCTCGAGAAGAGCGCGCATGGCATCCGATGCCGCGCTCTTCTCCAGATTCTGCTCGGCCGCGTGCCGCCTCTTGTGCAACCAGGCACGCAAGGACTGGATCGCGCCTTGGCCCGGACCCGGTCCGGTCTCGCGTTCGAGCTTGTCGACAGCGTCGATCAGGGCATGGGCGTCGCGCGCAGGCGCGAGGCCGCGCGCAATGACAGCGAGCCGGTCGGTCAGATTGGCAAAGACCGGCTCAGGCATGCCGGGCCGCACCAGCAGGAGCAGCGAGCGAAGTCGTTTCAGGCATTTGCGGGCGCTATGCACGCCGCTATGCCGCTCGGGCGGGGTCGCCAGCGCACCATGGGCAATCTCAAGCTCGCCAAAAGCCACGCGCCGGACTGCCTCGCTCATCGGCATCGCCGGTTCGAGACGATAACTCATCACGCCCCCTGGATTAACCAGTGACCAACCCCCGTTAACCGCGATGATCCCCGGCCGAAGGGTTTGCGGTCAAGCCCCAAACCGCGCTCTCAGCCTTGTTGACGGCCTGTGGACAAATTCCGCCAGGGTGCGGTGGCTTCGATCCAATTTTCTACACGCGTTTCAGGATCTTGGCTTGTCATAATGTCGGTGATGACCGCCACGGAATCGGCCCCCGCGGCAAGCACCAGGGGGGCACGGCTCAGCGTAATGCCGCCGATCGCCACCAGCGGGCAACCAATTCGCCCGCGCCATTCGGCGATACGGGGAAGGCCTTGCGGTGGCCATGGCATCTGCTTCAGCGTGGTCGCGTAGATGGGGCCGAGCGCGATGTAATCGGCTTCGGCTTCCAGCGCGGCTTCCAGCTCCTCGAGGGTATGTGTGCTGACGCCGATCTTGATGTTCGCAGCTCTGATAGCGCGGAGATTGGCGGCGACGAGGTCCTGCTGGCCGAGATGCACGAAGTTCGCGCCGAGGTCGATCGCCTCGCGCCAATAGTCGTTGACGACGAGCTGGCAGCGATGCACCGCGCAGAGTCTGACTGCTCGCTTGATCTCACCCTGCACGACGCCACGGGGTTCGTTTTTGATGCGGAGCTGAACCAGCTTGATACGGCGCGGGAGCAACCGGGCAAGCCAGTTGGTGTCGGGGACGATGGGGTAGAAGGGATCGAGGCTGATCAAGGTGGTGCAAGACCAGGATCGATCAGGACGCGTGATCGATCTTGAAGAAGGGCGTACCCGCGACGGGCGTCGACGGTGAGGCCATGTCGCGTGGCTCGATCAGGCCTGCCTCGAAGGCAAGCCGTCCCGCTTCGATCGCGCGCGCGAAGGCTTGCGCCATCTTCACCGGATCGCCCGCCTTGGCCACGGCCGTGTTGAGCAGGATGGCGTCGTAACCCAACTCCATCGCCTCGGCCGCATGCGAGGGCGTGCCGATACCGGCGTCGATGACGAGCGGGATGTCGGGGAAATAGGCGCGCAGCGTCTTCAGCGCCTCCTTGTTGATCAGCCCTCGCGCCGAGCCGATCGGCGCGGCCCACGGCATCAGCACGGCGCAGCCGGCGGCGACCAAGCGTTCGGCGGCGCTGAGATCCTCGGTGGTGTAGGGTAGCACCTCGAAGCCGTCGCTGGAGAGCGCGGCCGTAGCCTCGACCAGGCCGAACAGATCGGGCTGCAAGGTGTCGTCATTGGCGATCACTTCAAGCTTGATCCAGTTGGTGCCGAACAATTCGCGCGCCATCTGCGCGGTGGCGATCGCCTCCTTCGCCGTGTGGCACCCGGCCGTGTTGGGCAGCACGCGGCAGCCGAGTTCCTCGATCAGCGCCCAGAAACCTTGGCCGGTCAGCGCACGCGCCGACTCCCGCCGCAGCGAGACGGTGACGATCTCGGCGCCCGACGCCTTGACCGCATGTTTCAGACTCTCGGGCGAGGGATATTGCGCCGTGCCGAGCAGCAGTCGCGAGGCAAAACTCTTGCCGTAAAGGGTGAGCATCAGCCGCCCTGCCTCGGCGCCACGATCTCAATCTCGTCGGCAGGCGCCAGTTCGACGGCAGGACGTGCCACGGCGGCGACGAAATTGCCGTTCACGGCGGTGGCGATCTTCGCCTCGCCGAAGCCGAGCCGCGCGCAAAGCTCGTCGAGCGTCTTTGCGTCGGTGGCATAAGCCTCACCGTTGAGCAGGATCCGCAAGAAACACCTCCGGGTGCGTCGCGCCAGTTTCAACATAGGCGGCGACCAGCTCGGCCAAAGCCGGCGCGAGCAGAAAGCCATGCCGGTATAGGCCGTTGACGAAGATATAGCTGTTCCGCGAGATAATCCTAGGCCGATTGTCGGGGAAGGCTGGGCGCGCGCCGGCGCCCTGACGCACGACCTCAGCCTCGGAGAAAGCGGGATCGAGCGCGTAGGCCGCCGCGAGCAGGTCGAGCGCGGAGCGAAGCGTGACGGCACCGGTCTCCTCGCTCTCGATCACCGTGGCGCCGATCATGTAAAGACCCCCACCCCAGGGCACGACGTAAAGCGGAAAGCGCGGATGCAGCAGCCGCACGGGCCGGGCGAGAGCGACCTCGCGGCTCCTGATGACGATCCGCTCCCCGCGCACGCCCCGCAGAGTCGGAAGATTGTCCTTCGCCGCTAGCCCGCGGCAATCGATGACAAGGTCGGCGCCTTGCGGCATCTCGCCATCGCCGAGGCGTAAGGCCACGCCCTCGGCGATGACCGAGTCGAGCAGGAAGCGCAGCGCACCGTCTGGCGCGAGATGAGCTTCGTCCGGATAGAACAGCGCACCTGAGAACCGGTCGGTAAGTCCCGGCTCGGTCGCGGCAAGCTCGGCTGGCGATAGGCGCTGGTGACCTGCCGTCATGCGGGCGAAGCGGTCGAGCTCGGCGCGGTCGCGATGCAGCGCCACCACCAGCGTGCCGTTGGTTTTGGTGCCCGGATAGACCTCGCGCCAAAGCGCGATGCCGCGTTTGCCGAGCTCGCCGATCACGGCCTCGGCGCTTTCCTCCTCGCAGCGCGGCGCAAGCATGGCGCCGGCATAAGGACTGCATGCTTGCGCGAAGGGCTGCGCCGAGCGCTCATAGAGGGTCACGGCATGACCGCGTCGTGTCAGCAGCAGCGCCTGCCATAGGCCGACCACGCCGGCACCGCGCACGGCGATCGTGATGGCGCGGCGCGGCATCAATCCCCCAGAGCCACGCCGTCGCGGCGGGGGTCGGCGCCGCCTTCGAGCCCATCAGAGGTCACGGCGATGACGTGCTCGCCGCTGGTCATCGGCGCGCGACGAACCGCATGGCCCATGGCGTCGAGCGAGGCGGCGAGAGGATCCCATGACGCGCCAGGCTCGAGCAGAAGCGCATTCTCGGTTCCGGCGAAGTTCACCAGCGCGACCGCTTGTGCGGGATCGAGGCCCCAATCGATCAGCGCGATGACGGTCTTGACGTTGAACGGGATGATCAAGGGACCGCCGGGGCTGCCCAGCACGTAGCGCAACCCGCCGCCGTCGCCGAACACCATGGTCGGGTCCATGGCGCTGCGCGGCCGCTTGCCGGGCTCGACGCGATTGGCAACAGGGCGGGCTTCCTCGTCCAGCGGCTCGAAGGAGAAATCGGTGAGCTGGTTGTTGAGCAGGAAGCCGCGCACCATGCTGCGCGCACCGAAGGCATATTCGATGCTGGTGGTGAAGGAGAAAGCATTGCCCTGGTCGTCGACGATGGAGATCTGGCTGGTGCCGCCGCGTTCTCGCGTGCGATCGTTGCCGAAGGCACCTTGCTTCACGTTCGGGGGCGAGCCGGCTGCGACACTCGCCGCAGCACGGTCGGGATTGATCAAGGCGCGGCGTTCGGCAAGATAAGTCGGATCGAGCAAGCCGGCGACCGGCACCGCGACGAAGTCCGAGTCAGCAAGATAGCGCGCCCGGTCGGCGAGAGCGAGCCGCTCGGCCTCGGCGATCAGATGCGCGGCGCGCGCGCCAAGCGGCGCTGGGCCGAGATGGAACGGCTCGACGATGCCGAGCACTTGCGCAACGGCGACGCCGCCGGAGGACGATGGCCCCATACCGCAGACCTTGTGCGCACGATACGGCGCGCAGATCGGCTCGCGCTCGATGGTGCGATAGCTCGCCAAATCCTGCGCGGTGAGCTTGCCAGGTTTGCGTGGATCGTTTTGCACCGCCGCGGCAATGTCTTTGGCGATGCCGCCCGCATAGAAGGCCTTGGCGCCCTCGCGGGCAATCGTCTCGAAGGTGTCGGCGAGCGCCGGGTTGGCGAGCTTGTAGCCGGAGGGCCAAGGTCTCCCTTGCGCGTCGAAGAAATAGGCGCGCGCGTCCGGCGCAAAGCTCTGCGGGTCCATTTCCGCGATCAGCTTGGCGAGGCGGGGCGAGATGGGGAAACCTTCGCGGGCAAGCGCGATGGCGGGCTCAAACAGTTCCGCCCAAGGCAGCTTGCCGTGCTTGTCGTGGGCGAGCTTCAGCGCGGCGAGCGCGCCGGGCACGCCGACCGAAAGACCGCTCGCCATGGCCGCGTCGCGCGGCAGCGGCTTGCCGTTCGCATCGAGGAACAGCTCGGGGGTGGCGGCGGCGGGCGCGGTCTCGCGGCCGTCGATGCTTGCGAGCTGCTTGGCGCCAGCGTCCCAATAGAGAATGTAGCCGCCGCCGCCGATACCCGAGGATTGCGGCTCGACCAGATTGAGCACCATCTGCGTGGCGATGCCCGCGTCGACCGCACTGCCGCCCTTGCGCAGGATGGCGAGCCCGGCTTCGGCCGCCAGCGGATGGGCGGCGACAACCATGTGCCGCTTGGCGGTGACGAGTGGCTTCGGCTGAAAGCCGCTCTCGCTTTCCGGCTGCTCGAAAGCGAGTGCGCGCGGCGCCAGCTCGCTCGCGGCGAAGCCGTACGAGAGCAGCAAAACGGCAAGCAAAAAGAGCGTCCTGCGCGTCATGCGGGCCAGCATAGCGAGTTTGGCTCCGCTGACCACAAGCTAATGGAAATCGCGGGATTTGGGGATGATGCGCTCGGCGCGCGGGTGGCGGCGGGGGTGCCAGCGTGGATGATTTCGTTCGCGTGAGGCAAGCGGCCGTTTGACGTGATCGGCCGGTGCGAGCGGCAGCGCCGCCTCTTCGTCGGGCGCGCCGCGCCATGAGCCTGGGTCTGGGCGCTTGACCTCGTCGGCATTGGCGAGCGCCACGCTCAAGCTCTCGCCGTCCTCGGTGAGGAGGCGAAGCCAGTCGCTGCGGTCCTCAAGCCGCGCGGCGACGACATGGATGATGTCCTCGTGGCGCTGGATGCGGCCATGCACCACGACGAGCCGCGCGCCCATCACCACCTTCCGCTCGCGCTCGAGCACCTTGGGCCAGATCACCGAATTGGCGACGCCAGTCTCGTCCTCGATGGTCATGAACACCACGCCTTGCGCCGAGCCGGGGCGCTGACGCACGAGCACCACGCCGGCGACGCTCACCCGCGCGCCGTCGCGCATGGATTTGAGATCGGCGCAAGCAGCGAAGCGCGTGGCTCTTATGCGGTCGCGGAGGAAGCTCATCGGATGAGCTTTGAGGGAAAGCCTGAGCGTGCGGTAGTCGTTCACCACATGCTCGGAGAGGGGCATGATTGGCAGCGTGACGAGAGGCTCGCCGCCGGCATCGCCGGAATCCGCGTGCTCGAACAGCGGCAGCGGCAATTCCTTAGGCAGACCGCGTACCTCCCAAAGCGCCTGGCGGCGGTCGAGCCCGAGCGAGCGAAAGGCGTCGGCTGCGGCGAGCTTCTCCAGGCTTGCGCGCTTCAGCCCGCTCCGCCGCCACAGATCGCGCACGTCGCTGTAAGTCTTGGCGGGAACGGCGTCGCGTACCGAGACAAGGCGCTGCACGTCGTCCTCGCACAGCCCGTCGATCTGGCGCATGCCGAGGCGGAGCGCGAAGGAGTTTTTTGTTTGCGCTACCGCGCTTCGCGCTACTTGAGCGCGGGTCGGCTCGAGCGAGCAGTCCCAGAGGCTGAGATTGACGTCGGCCTCACGCGCCTCGACGCCGTGATCGCGCGCGCAGCGCACGATCTGCGCCGGCGCGTAGAAGCCCATCGGTTGCGCGTTGAGCAGCGCCGCGGCAAACGCCGCGGGGTAATGGCATTTGATCCAGGCCGAGACATAGACGAGATGGGCGAAGCTCGCGGCGTGGCTCTCGGGGAAGCCATATTCGCCGAAACCCTTGATCTGATTGAAGCAGCGCTCGGCGAACTCGGTCGGATAGCCGCGCGCCGTCATGCGGCCCACCATCTTCTCGTGCAGTCTGTCGATGGTGCCGCGGCGGCGGAAGGTCGCCATGGCGCGGCGCAGCTCATTGGCTTCGGGCCCGGTGAATTTCGCCGCCACCATGGCGAGCCGCATGGCCTGCTCCTGGAATAGCGGCACGCCCATGGTCTTGCCGAGAACCTGGTGGAGTTCGTCAGCGGGGCCGTGATCCGGGTGCGGCGAGGGGAACTCGACCAATTCATCGCCGCAGCGGCGGCGCAGATAGGGGTGAACCATGTCGCCCTGGATGGGGCCTGGTCGCACGATGGCGACCTCGATGACGAGATCGTAGAAGGTGCGCGGCTTCAGCCTGGGCAGCATGTTCATCTGCGCCCGGCTTTCCACCTGGAACACGCCGATCGAGTCGGCGCGGCAAAGCATATCGTAAACGGCCGGATCGTCGCGCGGCACCGTGCCGAGGCTGATGTCCCGGCTGTAATGCTCTTTCAGCAAGGCAAACGCCTTGCGGATGCAAGTGAGCATGCCGAGGCCGAGCACGTCGACTTTGAGCAGCCCGAGCGCATCGAGATCGTCCTTGTCCCATTCGATCACGGTGCGGTCCTCCATGGCGGCGTTGCCGATAGGGACGACTTCCGAGAGAGGCCCGCGCGTCAGCACGAAGCCGCCGACATGCTGGGAGAGATGGCGCGGGAAGCCGATCAGCTCCTGCGTCAGTTCGAGCAGGCGGGCGAGCAGCGGATCTCTAGGATCGAGCCCCGCTTGGCGGACATATTCGTCGGGCAAGCCCGAATTGCTCAGGCCCCAGATGGTGGTGGCGAGTGCCGCGACGGTATCCTCTGAGAGGCCCAGCGCCTTGCCTACCTCGCGCACGGCAAGGCGGCCGCGATAGCAGATGAGGGTGGCGGCCAGCCCGGCGCGATCGCGGCCGTAGCGGGCATAGATATATTGGATCACCTCCTCGCGCCGCTCATGCTCGAAATCGACGTCGATGTCGGGCGGCTCCTTCCGCTCGGGCGAGACGAAGCGCTCGAACAGGAGGTCGATCTCGGTCGGATCGACATTGGTGATGGCGAGGCAATAGCAGACGGCTGAGTTGGCCGCCGAGCCCCGGCCCTGGCACAGAATCTTTTGGCTGCGCGCGTAATGCACGATGTCGTGCACGGTGAGGAAATAGGGCGCGTAGTTGAGCTCGGCGATCAGCACAAGCTCCTTCCGCAGCGTGTCGCGCACCTTCTCGGGGATGCCATTTGGATAGCGCCAGGCCGCGCCCTCCCAGGTCAGGTCTTCCAGATGCGATTGCGGCGTCTTGCCTTGCGGCACCGGCTCGTCGGGATATTCGTATTTCAGCTCGTCGAGGGAGAAGGTGCAGGCGTCGGCGATCTCGACGCTGCGGCGGAGCGCGTCTGCATGGCCTTTGAACAGGCGCGCCATCTCCTGTGACGTTTTGATGTGCCGCTCGGCATTGGCTTCGAGGCGCGAGCCCGCGTCGTTGATCGTGCATTTCTCGCGGATGCAGGTGAGCACGTCTTGCAGGGGACGGCGATGGGGCGCGTGATAGAGCACGCCACCGGTGGCGACGAGGGGAATGCCGACGCGCGCGGCGAGATCGGCGAGCGCGGCGATGCGGGCACGATCGTCGCCGCGATAAGCGTGCCGCGCCGCGAGATAGAGGGAAGTTTGCAGACCCAGAGACTGTCTGATGCGGTGGAGCTCCGCTTCGAAATTTCCTTTGTCATGCCCGCGAAGGCGGGCATCCAGTAACCCCTGATCTTCGTTATCGAGAGGCCGGTGGTTACTGGATCGCCCGGTCAAGCCGGGCGATGACAATAGAGATGTGGGAGTGAAATCTTCAGGAGGCAGCGCGATGAAGATCAGGCCCTCGGCGTGGGCGGCGACGTCATCGAGATAAAGCGTGCATTGCCCTTTTTCCGTGCGGCGCTGGCCGAGCGTCAGCAACCGGCAGAGCCGCCCATAAGCGGCGCGATCGCGCGGAAAGGCCAGCAGGCTTGGGGCATCCAGCAAATCGAGCCGCGCGCCGACGATGAATTTGATGCCGACCTCCTTGGCGGCCAAATGACCGCGCACGACACCGGCAAGCGTGTTGATGTCAGTGATGGCGATGGCGTCGAGACCAAGAGCCTTGGCTGTTGCCACCAGCTCCTCGGGATGCGAGCCGCCGCGCAGGAAGGTGAAATTGGTGGTGACGTCGAGCTCGGCGTAGCGGGTCGCCAAAGTCGTCACCCGAAGACCCCATGCAGATACCAGCCAGGAGACCCAAGCTCGCTCTCCTGGTAGAGGCCGTCGCGGAACACCCAGTAGCGCCGCCCATCCTCGTCCTCGATGCGGTAATAGTCGCGCGGCCTTGCGGCTGGGGATCGTTGCTGACGCAGGCCGCGCCACCATTCCGGCGCGATGCGTTCAGGGCCTTCAGCCTTAATCACGCGGCGTGTCACATGCCGCCAAGTGAAGCGCGCCGGCGGTCCCTCTGGAATCTCGGCGACCACGGTCAAAGGCTCGGGCCGGGTGAACAGAAGCTGCGGCCGTCTCGGCTTGGGAGAAGAAAGCTCAGGCCAGAAGGACGGGCCGGCGAAAGCGCTTTTCAGGCCTTGCGCCAATTCCGGGATGTGGCTTCCCTTCGGAAATAGGCGGCGTACGGCGCGAGCGCCCAAGCGATTGATCAGGTGGTCGATTAACGGCTCGGCCGCGGCCTTTCCGTCTCCTTGTGTGAGCGAGGTTTGCGCGGGGAAAAGCGTCTCGGTTACGAGCGCCGCAAGCGACATGAGGTCGACGCCGAAGCCCATGTCGAGCGTCTCCACCTTGTCCTCGATGAGGCGCAAGAGATGCTCGGGCTCGCGCGATGGGGCGCTCAAGCCTGCCTCGATCACGGTCGATGAGCCGTCGGCGCGGGCGACCCAAAGCGCGAGGCGCCGGCAACCGCGGCCTGCGCGCGCAAGCTTGGCGCAAAGTGTGCTCGTGAGATGGTCGAGGCCGGCCAAGACGCCCTCATGGGTGATGAGTGGCTCCGGAAAGGGCAGCCGCGCCACGAAGTCGGGCGAGGGAAGCAGAGCGACGCGTGGCTCTTTGCGGCGGCCGAGCGCCTGATCGAGACGACAAAGCACGGCCTCCGCCGTC
This sequence comes from uncultured Alphaproteobacteria bacterium, assembly GCA_963710245.1. Lineage (GTDB taxonomy): Bacteria > Pseudomonadota > Alphaproteobacteria > Rhizobiales > Methyloligellaceae > Methyloceanibacter. The sequence continues at coordinate 215,351 of CAVPZK010000005.1, read as the reverse complement.
TCCTTGGCGTGGAACCGCCGCTCGAGACTCGTGCGCGGCAAAGCGTAAAGCTGGCCAATGCGCTTAAGCCCGAGCCGCTTCAACAGCGTCACGATCTCAGGCTCGAGCCGCAAGGCCTCGACAGGAAGAGGCGCGAGTGCGGCCTCGATCTCTCCGTGCGGGACGACGATCGAGGCGCTCCGCGCGTAGCGGGCGAGCGCATGCGCGCCACCCAAGGTCTCGGCCAGAGCAAGCCGCGCGGTGAAGCCGGCGCGCTCGAGCCTTGCTCCCATGTCGGCAAGCAGCGCCTGCTCGCCACCGAAGAGATGAGGCACGCCGGTGATGTCGAGCCAGAGCCCGTCATCGCCGTCGGCATTCAGTGTCGGGCTGTAGCGGCAAGAGGCCCAGCGGGCGAGATCGAGCAGAGCGTCTTGATCCTGCTTCGGCGTGGCGGGAAGGGTGAGGAGAGCGGGGCAGATGGCGCGCGCATCAGCGAGGTCGAGGCCCGGATAGAGACCTTGGCCGAGACTTGCCGCATTGACCGCGGTGAGGACGAGCCCGCGCTCCTCGTTGCCGACGAGGGCTAAAGGCCGGTCATCTTCTAACGGCGCGGTATTGCTCGCCGCTCTCTCCCGCTTCAGGCGCTCGATCTGCAGATGCGGCAGAAAGATTGAGACGAAACAACTCATGACTGAACTCCACGATAAAGCTCCGCCCCGGGGCCTCGCCCCGGCAGCGCTCAAGCGTGATCTGCCAGGACGGTGCGCCAGGTGCATTTGCGTCGAAGGGGGCTTCAGCACTGCTCCTTGCCGCGATGCGCCAGCGGGTGAGGGTGCCGGGGAGGCCTGGGTGCTGATGGCTCGAGAGAAGCAGGCACGGCGTGCGTGCGGCCTGCGCGGCAAGGCTGAGACGGCGAGCGGCGAGCGGCGCCTTGATCTCGGCTTGCGCCAAGGCGGCCCCTAACACCCGGCTCTTCAGCCCTTCTTCCAGGGCCCAGGTGGCGTCCTCGACCGTTCTGGCCTCGACGATGAGAAACAGCGCCGGGTCGAGGCCGAAGGCGCGCAAGCCCGCCCCATAAGGGCGTCCCCATTCCCGCGCGGCGCTCTTGGTGAGGCACCACAGCACGAGATCCCGGGCGCTCGCCCGCTCGACCGCCTGCTCGGCAATCATGGCAAGGGCAAAACCGAGCGCCGCGGGACCATCGCGGTAGGCTTCGGGCCTCAGCTCATGCAGCCCTCCGCGCTTGAGCCGGTTCAACGGAAAAAGGGGAGAAGAAAGAGAGCAGGCGGGGCGGGGAAGGGCCGTGCCCGGTGCGGGGGGATTGGCCAGAGACACGGGAACCTGCTCGATCGCGCTGATCTGCGCGCGTAGCTCAATCAGGACCCTAGCCCTTGCCCCGCCTGCTTTTGCAACGCCAGCCGGCGGAACGAGGAGACCTTCTGCACCGCCTGGAACGTCGTTACGCACGCTACTGACCTCAACTCTCGTTCCTATTTTGTTCTAGAGAGAGTTGGGGCGTGAGTCAAGGTCGCCCTAGGAGGTGGCGCGGAGGGCCATGGCAACTGACGTGAAGAATGCCGTCGCCACCTGGGTGGATAAGGAAGTCGTTGTCGACAGAGGCCTTATCACTAGCCGTAACCCGAACGACCTCGAGGCGTTCTCCGCTAAGATTATCGAGGAGGCGAGCGAAGGCGCGCACGAGGAGAGGGCGGTCGCTTAAGCCATTTTGATTCAGCTGCAATGGTCATGGGTAGGGCTGAGCGCCCTGGCTTCGCGTTTAGCATTCCCGCCGATCCGCTCGTTGCGCAATCGACATGCCAGTCGCAGTGGCGCTATGAGAATGATTTTTCTTTTCGGCGGAGTTGATTGCGAAATCGGGGCAAGGCATCCTAAATCCTTGCTGGTCTCGGGGAGCAAGGGTCAATTCGGCAAAGTTTGCCAGGGGAATGGAGAACGACAATGACACTGCAACTCGGCGAAATCGCACCGGATTTCGAAGCGGAGACCACGCAAGGCAAGATCCGCTTTCATGAATGGCTCGGCAATTCCTGGGCCGTGTTGTTCTCGCATCCCAAGGACTTCACGCCGGTCTGCACCACCGAGCTCGGCTATATGGCGAGGATCAAGCCAGAGTTCGACAAACGGGGGGTGAAGATCATCGGCTTGAGCGTCGATCCGGTGGATCGGCACGCCAAATGGGCCGAGGACATCAAGGAGACCCAAGGTGTCGCGCCGAACTACCCGATGATCGGCGATTCCGACCTCAAGATTTCCAAGCTTTACGGCATGTTGCCGGTAAGCACGGCGGGTGGCTCGGACGGGCGGACGGCCGCCGACAATCAGACCGTCCGCAATGTGTTCGTCATCGGTCCCGACAAGAAGATCAAGCTGATCCTCGTCTACCCGATGACGACGGGGCGCAATTTCGACGAGGTGCTGCGCGTGATCGATTCGATGCAGCTCACGGCGAAGCACCGCGTGGCGACGCCGGTGAACTGGAAGGAAGGCGACGACGTGATCATCGCCGGCTCCGTCTCCGACGAGGAGGCGAAGAAAATCTACCCGGACGGGTGGAAGGCGCCGCGGCCCTATATCCGCATCGTGCCGCAGCCGCGAAGCTGAGCGCCGGCCGGCTTCATCCTCTGACCTGGATCAGATCCGTCACAGAGCTGCAACCAAAATTGGGTGGCGGCCCCGGTGCGCCCATGCTAGAAATGATGTGTACGGACTATATCGATCCGCGCACGGAGTAGTCGAGCAACAATCACCGGTGAGAAACGTCGGGGCAGGGGCGAATGTCTGATCCAAGCGGCTCGGACCCGTCCGGGGATGGCGCGCGTGAAGCCGCCAAGTCATTGCCGATCTGATCTCACCTTTGCTCCGGCGCGCACGCGCCAAGGGATTTGATTTTCTCGCTTATCTGCTGGCCATGGCGCTCAAGGAATCGCGACGACTTTCCGAGAAGTGAGAGGTAAAGCGGCTGCTCGCAGCTAAACCGGATCCGCGCCTCGCGTTTCCGGGCCGCGGCGCTTGGGGTATGGTCGTCCCGCCATGACAATGCCGAAGACGCCTCTCCTGACGACCGATTGCGTGATGTTCGACGGCGAGTTGCGCGTGCTGCTCATTCGCCGCAAGAACGAGCCCTTCAAGGGCGCTTACGCCCTTCCCGGCGGGTTCGTCGATATCGGCGAGACGACGGAGGCGGCATGCCGGCGCGAAGTCCTTGAAGAGGCCGGCATCGTGGTGGACCGGCTCTATCTGGTCGGCGTCTATTCGGAACCTTCGCGCGATCCGCGCGGTCATGCCGTCAGCGTTGCTTACACGACCCGCTTTAGCGAGGCGCCGAAACCGACGGCCGGGTCCGATGCCGAAGCGGCGGAGTGGGTCAAGGAGTGGAGGACGAAGCAACTGGCCTTCGACCACGCTGTCATCATCGCGGATGCCGAAAAAACGTGCGGTGATTGATGCGGGGACTGACGATCATTAAAGCCATCGATGGTGAGCATCAGTCCTATCGTTGAGCACATAACTAGGAGAGAGCGCGTCATCTGTGACAGGATGGAGCCCACTTCGGTTCAGAGAGCAGCCCGTTATGTCCGATGAGGATTTTGTCACCGGCGAAGGCCGGATCCAGCTCCCAAACAGCGACGATGTCGAGGAGATGCTCGAGATTCTTATGAAGATCGCTAAGTCCGAAGGGCGGGAATTTTTGGCATATCTGCTGGGCATGGCTCTCATGGAAGCCCGCAACCAGCCTTCTCCGCCGACATATCTCTCGCATTAGCGGCACAAACCTCGATTTTGCCGATTGGAGCAGCCTAGCCGGATGGCTAGGCGCATCGCGGGCGATGCTCTATCTAAGGGTCTCGAACAACCCAACGATGAGCCGTCCTTCATGAACGAAACGCCGCCTTCCGGCCGCTTTGCCGCAAAATCCAAGCGCTCGAAAGCGCCTGCGCCGCAAGGCCGGATCGGGGTCCTGCTCATCAATCTCGGCACGCCCGACGGCACCTCCTATTGGCCGATGCGCCGCTATCTCAAGGAGTTCCTCTCCGACAGGCGGGTGATCGAGACCAACCGGGTGCTGTGGTGGCTGATCTTGAACTTCATCGTGCTGGTGAAGCGGCCCTTCGCCAGCGGCGCCAAATACCGCAGCATCTGGAACGGGGAGCTCGACGAATCCCCGCTCCGCACCATCACGCGGAGCCAGGCGGAGAAAGTGCGCAAGGCGCTCGCTTCGGAGAAGCTCATCGTCGATTGGGCCATGCGTTACGGCTCGCCGTCGATTGCCTCGCGCGTGGAGGCGCTCGTCGCCCAGGGCTGCGACCGGCTGATTGCCTTTCCGCTCTATCCGCAATACGCGGCGGCGAGCACCGCGACCGCCAATGACAAAGTGTTCGACGCGCTGAAGGCGCTGCGCGCACAGCCGGCGCTGCGCACCGTGCCGGCTTATCCGCAAGACCCTGTCTATATCGCCGCGCTTGCCGATTCGATCAGGGCGCATCTCGTAAATCTCGACTTCGAGCCTGAGGCGATCCTCGCCTCGTTCCACGGCGTGCCGCAGAGCTATGTCGATAAAGGCGACCCCTATCAGCAGCAGTGCATCGAGACCACCGAGGCCTTGCGCGCGGCGCTCGGGCCGCTTGGCGCCAAGCTCAAGCTGACCTTCCAGTCGCGCTTCGGCCGCGCCGAATGGATCAAGCCCTATACCGACAAGACGGTCGAAGCGCTGGCGCGCGAAGGCGTGAAGCGGATCGTCATCGTCACCCCTGGCTTCGCCGCCGACTGCCTGGAGACGATCGAGGAGATCGGCGAGGAGAACAAGGAGATCTTCCTCGAATACGGGGGCGAGAGGTTCAGCTACATTCCCTGCCTCAACGACAGCGACGGGGGCATCTCAGTGCTCGTCCATCTCATCGAGCGCGAGCTGCAAGGCTGGATGTAACGTGCTCGCCCGCAAAGCCGGGCGATGGGGAGGGGGTAATGTGGCCGGGGACGATGCTGCTCCTTGGGTTCAGCCTCATGCTCGCGGGATGCGCCACGCCGATGACCATGCGCGAAGTCAACGCCGTGAAACCCAACTGCGCGAGGATCGACAAGCAGATCGCGGCGCTGGAAAAGGAGAAGGCCGAGAACGACCAGAGGCTTCTCGCCGGCATCCAATCCGTGGCGCCGGCGCTCGCCGCGATCAATATCGTCGCCGGCACTTATGGCAGAAATGTCGCCATCGCCACGGGCGAGTGGACCGCTGCCATAGACCGGAAACTTGTCGAGCTCAGGCGCGCCAAGAAGAAGTGTTGAAGCGATGCGTGCGTCCCTTGTTGCAGCGGTCGGCTTGATCCTCGCGCTCTGGTCGGCTTCGTCGGTCGTCGCCGAGACCAATGCGCCGGCGGACGCCGAGGGCCCCTTCGCCTATGTGACGGTGGCCGGAGCGCCCGGTGACGGGGAGGAGGCGCTCGCGGCCGCGCTCAGCCGGCAACTTGCCGCGCGCGGGCTGACCCCCGCCACTGCCTTTCAGGCCAATGTCTACGAGGTGCAAGGCACGGTGCGGGTCGCGCCAGGCAGCAAGGGCAAGGAGAGCGTCACCATCATCTGGGTGGTGCTCGGGCCTGACGGCACGCAGCTCGGCGTCACGCGCCAGACCAAGGACGTGCGCAAAGGCTCGCTCGATAAGAAATGGGGCGCTGCGGCCAACGCCGCCGCCGCGGCGGCGGCAAACGACATCGCCAAGCTCATTCCGAAATAGGGCCGGGCTACGGGTGTTAGTGCCCCGGCTCTTATAATTGCTCAGCCTCGCACCCACTTATCTGCCGCGGGCTCCGGAAGATCGTGCGGCGCCATGTTCGGCTTCAATATCTTCGTCATCGCACTGCTTGTTGGAGCGCGACGAGATCAATCATCGCCTGCTAGGTGGTCGACGACGCGACGCATAATTGGGGCGTCAAGGTCACCCGCATCGAGATCAAGGACATCGCTCGCCGCGGATCTGTCAACTTGATGGCGGCCGAGCCACAAGCGTCGCGATCCTCAGGGGCGATGCGGCATCTTGCCGTCAAGGTCGCGCAGGCGGCTAGCGATCCACGAGGCACCGAGCAGCGAGGCACCGATTTGGCGGGTGGAAGGCCCTGAGCTTCCCAAAGGTGCGCGCATCAAGGTGGTCGGGGCCGATGGCACTCTGCTCAAGGTGGTGCCGGAAGCCGCGACCGCGGTCTAGCCCGAGAACCAGCGCTGTATGGCGTCCCGACTGCTCGCGTCGAGCGTGAGATAGAGCTTGGTCCGCCTGAGCAGAAAGTCCTCCCCCGTCAAGGCGTCTTCGATCTCTCGCGCATGATCGAGCTCGGCGCGCGTCACGCCGGGAGCGATCTCTTCGGCCGAGGCGGGGTCGGCGGCGATGCGCTCGAACAGCGTCTCGATCTTGTCCCCATAAGTGAGCGCGAGCCGGCGGCGCGTCGCATCGGCAATGCTGCGAGGCCCACGTTCGGCGCAAGCGAGAAGGTCGGGCTTGGACAGCGTCCCGCCGTAAAGCGTCACGTCCTTGGTCCAGGCGCCGCTCATGCTCGCCCCAAGCCTGTGCAGCGCTTCGAGCACCTCCTCGGCCATGGCCCGATGCGTGGTGAGCTTGCCGCCATAAAGGCTGACGAAACCTCCCGTCCCGTTGGCGACCGAGGAGAGCTCGGGGCTCCGGCTGATGCGGCTCGGTCTTGCGCCCGCATCGTCATGCAGCGCGCGCACGCCGGACCAAGTGTAGGCGATGTCGGCGGCCGCCGCAGGGCGCACGCCGGTGAAATAGCGGTTATAGGCGGCCAGGAGATAGACTTGTTCCGCCTCAGTGCAACGCGCCTCGCCGGGATCGCCCTCATGGGCCACGTCGGTCGTGCCGACCATCAAAAAGCGCCCTTCGAGCCAAGGAATCACGAAAATGACCCGCTCCTCTTCGTCTTGCAGCGTATAAGCGTCGGTCTGCGCGGGCTGAGGCATCGGCAGCACGATGTGGCTGCCGCGCACTAGCAGCAAAGGTCGCGGCGACGGCGCGGCGCTGGTCAGGCCGTCGATACGCGCGACCCACGGACCTGCCGCGTTGACGATGAAGCGCGCTTCGACGCTCCGCGTCTGCCCGCGCTCGTCGAGCGCGACCGCGTAACCATTGGCGAGTGGCGTGATGGCGGTGACGGCGCGGCGATTGAGGATATCGGCGCCGCGGGCGCGGGCATCGAGGAGGACGGAGAGCGTCAGCCGCGCGTCGTCAGTCAGGCAGTCGCAATAATGCAGAACCGACGTCAGTCCCTCCTGGCGGAGCCTGGGAAGCTGGGCGATGTCATCGTCGTCGAGCCTGCCGCTTGCCGGCAGCCCGTCGCCGAAGGAGAGCGCGTCGTACAGCGCAAGGCCGGCCCGGAGCACCAAAGCCTGCCGGCGCTGCCAGCCATAGATCGGCAGCAGGAATTTGAGCGGCGTGATGAGATGCGGCGCGGTCTTGAGCAATTGCGCGCGCTCGAGCAAAAACTCGCGCACGAGCGTGAACTCGAAGCTCTCCAGATAACGCAATCCACCATGAATCAGCTTCGAGGAGGAAGACGACGTGGCCGAAGCATAATCGCCCTTCTCGGCGAGCATGACCTTCAGCCCGCGGCCGGCGGCATCGCGCGCGACCGCGGCGCCGTGAATGCCGCCGCCAATGACCAGGACGTCGAATGCCTGCTCCGCCACCAATCCCTCCCCGGCTGGGGAGGGATTATAGTGGACGATCCTGACCCGAGGTCAGGGACGTTGAGCTAGGTCGTGCAGTGGGCCTGGCCTTTGAGGGCCTGCTCGGCAGCCTCGCGGCTGTCATAGCCCTTGCCGATGATCTTCAGGTGACTTGCCGGGCTTGGATGCGCATCGAGCACGGCGCAATAGCCGCTGAAGTCCTTGACCACATAGTGCTGTTGCTGGCTGGCGGCGAGGGCCGGTATCGACAACCCTGCTACCAGGGCTACAGCAAGTAGATATTGCTTCATTGGGACAACCCCTCTTGGCGGAGCCGCCCCTCCCACAAAAACATAGTCACTCGCAGCGCGCGCGCTCACTGCGGCGCTGCGGCCTTTCGGCGCGCGTACAAGACGTAGAGTGCTAGGCGACGCCGGCGCGGAGCAGATCGTGGACGTGGATGATGCCAACCGGGCGTCCGTTCTCGACCACGAACAAAGCGGTGATGCGCGTCGCGTTGATCAATTCGAGCGCGGCGCTCGCAAGAAGATCGGGCGATACGGTCTTGGGCGCCGGCGTCATGATCTCCTGGGCGCGCCTTGCAAGCAGGCCGTCGCCCATGTGCCGGCGGAGATCGCCGTCGGTGATGATGCCCTTGAGATAGCCGTTCTCGTCGACGACGCCGAGACAGCCGAGCGCTTTCTCGGTCATGACGACGATGGCCTCGGCCATGATCTGGTCGGCGTCGGCGAGTGGCAGGCGGTCGTTCTTGTGCATCAGGTCGCTGACAAATTTCAGACGCGCGCCGAGCTGGCCGCCCGGATGCAGCATCTTGAAGTCACGCGCGGTGAAGCCCTTGCTGTCGAGCAGCGCCATGGCGAGGCAATCGCCGAGCGCAAGCTGCATGACCGTGGAGGTGGTCGGCGCCAGGCCATGCGGGCAGGCTTCCTTCGCCTGCGGCAGAGCCAGCACCAAATCCGCGGCTTCGGCTAGGGTCGAGCCGGGATTGGAGGTCACCGCCACGAGCGGCACGGCGAAGCGGCGCGAATAGGAGACGATGTTGCCGAGTTCGACGGTCTCGCCCGACCAGGAGAAGGCGAGGATCACGTCGTCGCGGGTGATCATGCCGAGATCGCCGTGGCTCGCTTCGCTCGGATGCACGAAATAAGCGGGCGAGCCGGTCGAGGATAGGGTGGCCGCAACCTTCAGCCCGACATGGCCGCTCTTGCCCATGCCGGTGACGATGACCCTGCCGCGGCAGCTGCGCAGGATCTCAATCGCTTGGGCGAAGCTGTCGATGAGGTCGCCAGCGAGCGCCGCCTTGAGCGCGCTCAGGCCCTCGGCTTCGAGTTGTAGGGTGCGCGTCGCCGAGGCAATGGTTTGGCCGCGGTCGTCGCGCAACACGCGATCCCGCTTAAGGCCGATCGACATGATCGTGCTTCCCCCGTTTGTTGCGCCGCACCCGACTTTAGCACGGATTGGGGCCCCGTCAGGCCCAAGAACTGACCCGTTTCGGGGCAGGGCTAAACGCCCCATTAACTCTATTGCTTCTAGGCTTGGCCGATCAACGGTTCCGATGGACGCGGCCCGAAGCCAAGGCTTGCCGCCTCCCCGGTGTCGATCGAGGTCGCGTCCTTGCCGCGTCGCCACACCATAAGCGCAGCGGGCGCTCTCGGTCGCTGCTACTGCGATTGCCGAGGCGCAGGACCCATTCGACGCTGCGTCAGGCTTACCGGCTGCACAGGCAGCGATGCCGACGCGGCCGCTCGTCGGATGGCCGGGCATGTTCCAGATGACCGGCAAGCTGACCGGCGAGATCAGCGCCGGCTGGGGCCAGCAGCAATCGATCGAACAGAGTTTTTCGCCGATCGAAGGTTTCCTGCTCAACGGCGATATCATCTGGCAGCCGACGCAGGCGACCAAGGTCGAATTCATCGCTCGCTCGGAGATCGACGAGACCACGCTGGTGGATTCGTCGGCGCGTCGACCGCTATTACGAATTGTCGCTGCAGCACGCCTTCTGGCGCTATCTCGTGCTTGGGACCTATGTGTCATACGAAATCGCCGACTATGTCGACGATCCGCTGGTCGACCAGCGGCTGAAGGAAGGCCTGACCGGGGAATACTACTTCAACCCGTATTTCTCGATTTATGCCCGCTACGAGCACACGGATTTCGTTCTCGACCGACGAAGGCAGCGATTTCGTCGAGAACGAGGTGCGGCTAGGCGTGCGCATCCGGCATTGAGCTGCCGCAGCTCCGATCGGAGCTCAATTGAGCATGCGTCACCAGCTTCGACGCCACCTGCTTCTCCCCGCAGCCGCGGCGTTAACCATACTTTCACCAATCAAGGAAGGAGTGGTGGGATTATGGTAAATGAAACGGAAATTCGCTTTGCCTTGGCAAAGAAGCAAAATGGACCTGTTTCCTCCCAACCAATATCGCGGATGGAATGCGCCTCAGGCCAAGAGTTGGCTCGTGACGCCAAGGCCCGAACCCACGCCAAGCCTCACGCCTCTGAAACTTCTCGACGCGCAGCCGAGTACCACGGACGCGGATGATCGCGGGATCACCGATCTTCTCATCCAGGGACTGTTGGACCGTCTGCCGAAGCCCAACGCCATCTGGTCTCTCGACGATCGCGCAAAGTGGCTTCGCACCGCCGCCAGCATTTTCGGTCTTGTCTACAAGGCGAGCGATGGCGATCACCGGGAGATCGGTGTTGTCTTGCTCAAGCAGGATGCCGGCAATGCGCCGGTGACGGAGGCGATTGCCCCCGGCTTCATCGATCAGGGAACAATTGCCCTCAAACGCGCGCAGCCCAGATGCCGACTTTGAGTTGGCTGCGTGCCACTAGCGAACATCGTTAGGGTTGGCAGACGGCCGGAGGAGGGGGAGTTGCCCGCGCGGGATCGGCGCCCGCCACGGCATAAGCCTTTGCGGTTGTCTCGTTCAGCGCCGCCTCGACGCGTCTTCGATAATTCTCAAGCTCCTCGCGGCCGGCCCCCTGCGGCACGAAGATCGGATCGCCCATGACGATGCCGAGTTTCGAGAAGGGAAGATTGATCGTCATGCGGCTCCAGGAATTTATCACGCGATAACGCGAGGTGGCGACCGCAAAGGGGACGATGGGCCGCCCCGAAAGACTGCCGATCGTCACGATACCAAGGCCGCATTTGCGGGCTGGGCCCGGAGGCACGTCGGCGGTCATGGCAACGCTGAAACCCTCCCGAAGCGAAGCAACTGCCCCATGGGCGGCCTCGGCGCCTCCGCGATCGCGGCGGCGGCCGGCCGCTCCGGCGCCGCGAATGAGGCCAAGGCCGAACTTGCGAAGAACGCGGGCAAGGGCTTCAGCGTCGTCGTGCCGCGCAACCATGGCGCGCCCGGGGATTTCTGGCGGGTAATGCCAGGCAATAGAAAAAACTGGCCATGCCAAAGCGCGATGATCGAGGGGTGGAGATTACGTGCCCGGTCAACAAAGTCGGGAGGGTCGGCAACCACCGTCGATGTCTTGATGACGAATGTGATGTAGCGGGCGAAAACCGGACTTGCGAGAATCTGCAAAGGACGCCGGAAGCGAAGTCTTTGCCGCCGGACCCACGGGATCTTCCATAGTCCTGCCATCTCGGATCCCAAACCCTTTCGCAGGCGCATAGACGGCGGCAACGTTAGCTGACGATCAACGGCTGCGATACCCCCGACCTGCCATAGTATTGAGAGTGCCTGATTCGGGTCGCAGCTGACATGATGACCGACGATCGGCTTTGTTCGCTTGCTGACACTGCTGCTCGTAGGCCGCGAAGTAGGCAAATTTTTCACTCATTTGCGTGTCAATATATCGTGCAGGTACGAGGGCTCGGGCCTCCAATCGCTATCGCAACAACCATTGCGACAGCACTGACGTACGGGGCAGTCTTGACTCTCTTCGCGACTGGCATCGCACTCGCAGTGCTTCTGATGGCGTCGTACAGCCGGCGCGACCAGTGGCTCGCGGGCTGTTCGATGACATTGTCGATCGCGGCAATTGCCGGATTGCTGTTTCTCTCGACAATTGAGGATGCGCGTGTCCGAACTGAGCTTGTGCGGCTCGTCAGCAAGCTGTCGCCCGTGCTGGACCAAAGACTTCTGGCCCGGGTGACAGCGGCCATCGAAAACTTCCCTACCCAAACAGCTTGCGGCGAAAAAGAGCGAACAGGATGCGTGGCAGCGGCGGCCGACCCGGCAGAATTACCGATGTCCAATGGGAGCGACGTTCCGCGCAGCGCGGAACCGGCTTCCGACGCGCGTCAAGACATGCAAGCGGCGTCAGCAGCTGGCTGGTTCGAGACAAAAAAGGATGCCAATGAGGCGGCTCGATCCCCGGTAGCTTGGCTGCTCGATGAGGCCGGGGCACCAGTGTCTTCAGGCGTCGCTCCTGGATTCTTGATCACTGGTATGAACGTATCCGACGAGACCCTGACGAGGGTCCACGGCACGCTCAAGCCGGATTTAAGCCAACGCGAATTCGAGCTCGCGCTTAGCGTCCAAGCCAACGATGTCGAAGGTGAAGCGGCGATTCCCGCGGGAGCGCGATTTAGCCTTGGGTTTCCGGACACGAACAGCCCGAAACAAGGCGGCGCGATTTTTACCTTCAAGTACACCTATGCGGGGCAAGAGAAGGCTACGATCTTGTATCTCACCCCCTCAATGATCGCGCGGTTTGCAAATCGCGGCTGATCGCTGAGACCCTTGTCCGCTATGGGTCAGAAGCAAGAAACAAAACTGATTTGCTTCAGCAAGCGAACGAGGGCGAAGTGTCGGTACCGTCTCGACGTCCACGCCCCGCGTAGTGAGTGGGGCTCGACAGACCAATCCACACATCTTCATTGATATAATTGCGCGCCCACATTGCGGCCTGCGTACGGTTCTGCAGACGAAGCTTCCTCAAAATGGCCTTCATGTGCACCTTCACCGTTGACTCGGTGATCACCAGCCTAAGGGCGATAACCTTATTCGACGCCCCCTCGGTGAGCATCCTCAAGATCAGCAGCTCCCGTCGAGAGAGACTTTGGCTGAGATCGCTCTCTGAAGTTTCCACTGAGGTATCCGCAGCGATGAAGGGATCACGATAGGACTCGATACCCTTTGTTTGGAAGACGCCATGCTCTTTCGTCTCATCAGTGGACTGGATCGGCCCTGACGCCATCTCACCCCAGTGACAATCACGGTGCACAACCGCTTGGCCGCATGCAATCAGTTCCAAAGACTGGAGAAGCTGCTCGGCAGAAATGTCCTGACATAGAAACCCGCAGGCCCCCGCCTTTAGGGCGGCCGCCATGTCATCCGGCGCATGATAGGCGGCAAGGATGACGGATTTCACTCCTGGCGCAGCGGTCGTCACTCGTCGCAGGAGGTCGTTAGTGGTCGAGTCGTAGCGCCTAACGCCGATTAGCCAAATGCAGCTCTTGAACGAGCGCATTTGGCCTTCCAATTCCTCGCTTAGCTTTGGAGCGATGAATAGCGGCCCAAATTGGGACTTTGTAAATATGCGACGCAGGCCACCATGCAACAGCGTCGATGGATGAGTTACGACAAGGGGAGTTTTCATATCGGTATTCCGAAAGATGACTGTCAGGAATTCTGGATACTCCCTGACGCAAGGTTCATGCCAAGCAGGGTCGGACGAGCCTGCACAGCAGAGCACGCCTAATGTCGCTCTTTTGAGATGTGCGGGAATGGCGCAACGAGGCCGCCGGTTCGCTCAACTAAGTGTAAGAGGGTAGGTTTAGGTCCAACTCCAGACAGAAGTCCGGCCTGAAGACGATCTAGCTCAGCGCGCAGCAGGGCGCGGACCCGTAGGCTTTCTTCGACCTGTTGCTTGTCAGTTGGATGCTGGGTTCGCAGGTTAGCGTAGCCGCCGCAACTCTCTACCAGCGGAAATCGGTGGGCTGTCTCGTTCAGGCTTTCATCAATGTACTCGGCAACCACACCTACGGCTTTGAGCCACGTCGACCGCAGCGTCCGGAATCGCGAATACCTTAGACTAGGCAGATCCGGTCTCGTCGGAGTTACACGAAGGAGGATTCCCCCGCCTTGCTTCACTCCTTCGATGCGATATCCTCGATGATGAACCTCCTGCCTCACCGACACTAGTCTCATTGCCTATAATCTCACTTTCGCCACATTTGGAAAAGTGGCTAAGAGCGCGGTGGTGGTCAACAAATCGCGACCTCAATCGACGTCCGCGCGCTATTCCGTTCCCTATCAGGCCTCAATGCGATGAGGATGAGGACTGGGGGGGCATTTTGTCTTCGAGGGCGCTAACCTCGACCTGATGAGCCAGGTCCTCTGCATAAGCCGCCAACCGTTCCTCGCCCGCGGCGGTGAGGAGTATGACAACCTCCGCCAGCTTGTTTGAAACCGTTGCGAGCAGCGCGGTCCGGTCCACGGCGGCCCTCGTAGGCGGGAGTTAAATTGCCGCCTCGTATCAGCCTACTGCATCAAATAGCGGGGAGCATTGGCGCATTGGTATTAACCCCAAAAAAGGCAGCCCGCGCCTTGTTGCTTTGCACCCTTAGAGCAGCTTCTTGATCTCCGCCTCGAAAGCCTCGGCGATGTCGGGACGGGCGAGCGCGTAAGCGACATTGGCGGTGAGGAAGCCGACCTTGGAGCCGCAGTCGAAGGTCCGTCCCTCGTATTTCACCGCGTAGAAAGGCTGGCGCTTGAGCAGCGCGAGCATCGCGTCGGTGAGCTGGATCTCGCCGCCCGCGCCCTTCTCCTGCGCGGAGAGAATGTCGAAGATCTCCGGCTGGAGGATGTAGCGGCCGAGAATCGTGAGATTGGACGGCGCCGTCCCAGGCTTGGGCTTCTCCACCATGCCGTCGATGGGAAGCACCCGGCCGTCACCTTTGCCGGCAAGACTAACCACGCCGTAATTCTTTGCCTGGTCCTCGGGTACGGGCTCCACCGCGATGATGTTGCCGCCTTGCGCGGCATAGGCGTCGAGCATCTGCGCGAGACAGCCTTTGCCTTCGGTCTGCACCAGCACGTCGGGAAGTAGGAGCGCGAACGGCTCGTTGCCGACCAGTTCGCGCGCGCACCACACCGCATGGCCTAAGCCGAGCGGCTCCTGCTGTCGCGTGAAGCTCGTGGTGCCGGGTCCAGGCAGATCGCGATTGAGCGCTTCGAGCTCTGCCGTCTTGCCGCGCTCGGCGAGCACCTGCTCGAGCTCGTATTGGCGGTCGAAATGATCCTCGATCACGCCCTTGTTGCGGCCGGTGACGAAGATGAAATGCTCGATGCCGGCCTCGCGCGCCTCGTCCACCACATGCTGGATCAGCGGCCGGTCGACGACCGTCAGCATTTCTTTCGGCATGGCCTTGGTCGCAGGCAGGAAGCGGGTGCCAAGCCCCGCCACGGGGAACACGGCCTTGCGCACGCGAGCAGCCATTCGGGTCCTCGTTATGGTTAAGCTTCAGGCCGAAGGGCGATGTTCAGCCCGGGTTAGAAGTCCTCAACCTCTATCCGATAGCTAGCAGGGAATTGCAAATGACCGCGTGATAAGGTTGATCGCATGGGTGTTCTGGTCACGGGTGGGGCTGGCTTCATCGGCAGCCATATGGTCCTCGAACTGCTCGACGCGGGCGAGGACGTGGTCGTGCTCGACAATCTGTCGACCGGCTTCCGCTGGGCGGTGCCGGATGCAGCCCAGTTCGTCGAGGGCGATGTCGGCGATGCCACGCTGCTGCGCCGGCTGCTCGCCGGCAACGCGATCGACGCCATCATTCATTTCGCCGGATCGATCGTCGTGCCCGAGTTGATCGCCGATCCGCTCGGCTACTATCTCAACAACACCTGCAAATCGCGCTCGCTGATCGCCTCGGCGGTCGAGGCCAAGGTGCCGCATTTCATCTTCTCGTCGACCGCCGCGGTCTATGGCATGCCGAAGGAGAATCCGGTCGCCGAGAACGCCGTGCTCGAGCCGATCTCGCCTTACGGCACATCGAAGCTGATGACCGAGATCATGCTGCGCGACACGGCAGGAGCCTATCCGCTGAGCTATGTGGCCTTGCGCTATTTCAATGTCGCCGGCGCCGATCCGCTCGGGCGAAGCGGGCAATCGACAGCGCGTGCCACGCATCTCATCAAGGTCGCGTGCGAAGCCGCGCTCGGGGAGCGGCCTTATCTCGAAGTGTTCGGCACCGACTATCCGACTGAAGACGGCACCTGCATCCGCGACTATATCCATGTGAGCGATCTCGTCCGCGCGCATCTCGACGCGCTCCGCTATCTCCGCGCCGGCGGCAAGAGCGAGGTGTTGAATTGCGGCTATGGCAGCGGGTTCTCGGTGCTTGACGTGATCGGCTCGGTGAAGCGCGCGTCGCAGAACGATTTCACCGTGCGGATGGGCCCGCGCCGGGCGGCGATCCCGCCGCGATCGTCGCCAAGGCCGACCGGATCAGCAAGGTGCTGGGCTGGCAGCCTCGGCTTAACGACCTCGACACCATCGTCGACCACGCGCTGGCCTGGGAAAAGCGGCTGATCGAGTACCGCGCCGCCTCGTAACTCCTCGCCATTTTGCCTTTGCGCCGCCTTAAAGCGCCCGCCAAAATCGGGGTGGGAAGCCTCGAATCGTGGGGCGCTAAGCCATGGCGGGCGGGATGTCGGCAACGAGACTTTGGCGGATCGGTCTGGCCTTGATGTTCGCGCTTGCCGCACCGTCGCCAGTGCGGGCGCAATCGGCCGACGATGAAATTACCGTGTATAAGCGCGAGGTAGAGAAAGGCTTCGCAGGCTGGCTGCAAGCGTTGTGGCCCGATGCCGAAGCGGCGGGCGTCTCGCGCAAGACCTTCGACGCCAATATCAAGGGGCTCAAGGTCAACTGGTCGCTGCCGCATCTCGTGCTGCCCGACCCTGCCGTGCCCGGCGGACCGCCGCTGCCGAAGGCTCTGGCGCCCAAGCCCATCCATCAGCCCGAGTTCGACATCCCGGCGAACTACTTCAACAAGAATACGCTGAGCGTGCTCGCCACCACCGGGCGCGGCAAGATGGGGCAATGGTCTGAGCAGCTCGCCGCCATGCAGAACCAATATGGCGTGCCGGCGAGCATCGTCGTCGCCATCTGGGGACGGGAGTCGGGCTTCGGCAAGGCTGAGATGCCGTTCGACGCGCTGTCGGCCATCGCCACGCAGGGCTACATGGGGCGCCGGCCTGACGTATTCCGCCAGGAGGTCGTTGCGGCGCTCAAGATCATGGAGGAGGGACACGCGACGCGCAGCGAGATGCGAAGCTCCTGGGCTGGCGCGATGGGATACACGCAATTCCTGCCGTCGGACTTCGAGAAATACGCCGTCGATTTCGACGGCGACGGCAGGCGCGACATCTGGAACTCAGTGCCCGACGCGCTCGGCTCGACCGGCAATTCGCTGCATAGCCAGGGCTGGGACGGCAAGCAGACTTGGGGTTATGAGGTCACGCTGCCCAAGGGCTTCGACTGCACCGAGCAGGGGCCCGACAAAGCGCGCCCGATCGCCGAATGGGTCAAGCTTGGCGTGGCGCGGGTGAAGGATCGCCCGTTCCCCGAGGACAAACTCGGCGATCCCGCGTTCCTCGTGCTGCCAGCGGGACTGAAAGGGCCCGCCTTCCTCGCCACCAACAACTTCTCGGTGTTGAAGCTCTATAACAATTCCGACGTCTACGCGCTTTTCGTAGGCCACGTCGCCGACATGATCGCCGCCAATGCACCGATCGAGTTCGCCGGCGAATGGCAGCCAGTCGAGCGTTTGCCGCGAGAGCGCATCCAACGCTTCCAAGAGGTGTTGGTGGCGAAGGGCCACGATGTCGGGAAAGTGGACGGGCTCGCCGGCTTCAAGACGCGGCGGACCATCGGCATCGAGGAGCAGAAGCTCGGCCTGCCGCTCAGCTGTTATCCGAACAAGACGGTGGTGGATGCGGTGCTCAAGCAAGCCAGCGCCGCCGCGGCCCAGTAGCTCTGGGCAAGGAATGCCGCGATGAGCTGCCTAGGTTTTGCCCGCCACGCTTGTTAAGGTCGGGGTATGCGAATCGCTCAAAATCCTAAGTCATTGATCCTGAAGGCCGGATCGGCAGTCCTGCTGGCCTTGGCGTTTCCGGCGGCAGCCGCCGCCGCGAGCCCCCAGGCCTGTGTCGAAGGCCTGTGGCCCACAGCCAAAAGCGCCGGAGTCACGCGCGCCACGTTCGATCGCGCCTTCCAGGGGTTTACGCCCGACCCCGAAGTGGTCGAGGCCGCCAATTTCCAGCCCGAATATGTGAAGCCGATCGGCGAATATATCGACCGAGCCGTGTCGGATAAGCGAGTGGAGACCGGCAAGCAGAAGCTTATCGAGAACCAGGCGCTGCTCGGCTCGCTCGAGACGCGCTACGGCGTCGACCGGCATATCATCCTCGCCATCTGGGGCGTCGAATCGAATTACGGCGTGCAGCCCGGCGACAAGAATGTGATCCGCTCGCTCGCTACGCTGATCTGTACCGGCACCAAGGCCAAATTCGCCAAGCCGCAGCTCGTCTCGGCGCTGAAGATCCTGCAACGCGGCGATATCAGCTTCGAGGCGATGAACGGCTCCTGGGCGGGGGCCATGGGCCACACCCAATTCATCCCGACCACCTACAGCTCCTACGCTGTCGATCAGGACGGCGACGGCAAGCGCGACATCTGGGGCAATATCCCCGACGCGCTCGCCTCGACCGCGAGCTATCTGAAAGTGTCGGGTTGGCGCGCGGGCGAGACTTGGGGCTATGAGGTTGCGCTGCCCAAGGGCTTCGATCCGAAGCGCGTCAACGAGAACACGCTCAAGTCGCTTGGCGAGTGGCAGAAGATCGGCATCGTGCGGGTGAATGGCGAGGCCTATCCGCGGCTCACCGACAAGGCGTCGCTGTTCTCGCCGGAAGGGACGCGCGGGCCGTCCTTCCTTGTGCTCAACAATTTCCGCTCGATCCTCCGCTACAACGTGGCGAAGTCGTATGCGCTCGCCGTCGGGCATCTCGCCGACAGGATCAGGGGCGGCGGGCATTTCGTGCATTCCTGGCCGACCGACGAGACGCATCTTTCGCTCGAGCAGCGCACGGAGTTTCAGCGGCTGTTGATCGCCCAAGGTCTCATGACCGGAGAGCCTGACGGGGTGATCGGGCCAGCGACGCTGGAGGCGGTCAAAACCTATCAGCGCTCCAAAGGACTTGGGGTCGACGGATATCCGAGCCTTACACTGCTCAAGATGCTGGAGCGCGAACCGCCGCCTCCGACTGCCGCGGAAGCGCCGCCCGGTAATGCGGGCGAGGGACAGCCCGCCGATATCGGCGCCCCGGAGCAAACCGGCGCGGCAGAAGAGCAGCCACAACAATGACCCGGGGGACTTGGCGTTTCGGCCGGAAGGGACTACCAGTGTGCCCGAGAGGGGCGAACTGAGGGCGGACCCGGCGGGTCCGGACGATCATGTTTCGTAGCGCGTCCTGGATTGGCTCAAGCTGCCGCGCAGGCCGGTCGCTCGGCGCGGGCGTTGGCGCCGCCGTCATGCTGGCCACTCTCATCATTTGGTTGTCGCCGGCGCTCGCGCAGCAGGCAACGCCTCCCGTGCAGCGCAGCTATATCAATCCTTTTCCCAACGGCGATCGCTATCGCGTCGTGGCGCTCGGCGACTCGCTCGGCGACGGCTTATGGCAGGGCCTCTATCGCGCCTTCGAGGATGACGCCACGCTCGAGTTCATAAACCGCGCCAAACCGTCGACCGGGTTCGCGCGGCCCGATTCCTATGACTGGAGCAAGGAAGTTGGCGACCTGCTCAAGAACGAGACCTATCAGATCGCCATCATCATGTTCGGGGCCAACGACGCGCAACCGATCAAGACCGGCAAGGATTGGCTGAAGGTCGGCAGCGAGGGCTGGCGCGAGATCTACGGCCAGCGGGTCGAGGCCTTCATCAAGAAGCTCAGGGCGGCGAACATCGCCGTCTATTGGGTCGGACTGCCTATCATGCGGAGCCCCGCCCAGAGCAGCGACGCGGAGGCATTGAACGAGGTCTATCGCGAGAAGGCCTTCATCAACGGCGCCAAGTTCATCGACACCTGGAACGGCTTCACCGACGAGGGTGGCCGTTACAGCGCGTACGGTCCCGACATGACCGGGCAGGTCAAGCGGCTCAGGGCCGACGACGGCATACATTTCACCATGCGCGGTTATCTCAAGCTCGCGCATTTCGTGGAGAAGGAGCTCCGCCGCGACCTGAACCTCGCCAAGCTCGAGCGGAATATCCCGCTCGCCGGCAACGAGGAAGAGCAGGCCAAGGTCATGGGACGCGACGTGGTGCTCGGACGGTCGGACCCAGCGCAGCCCGCGCCGACTCCCGACCAGCAGGATGCCGCGGTCAATCCCAATCCCGTGCCGGGCGCTCCGGAGCAGCAGCCACAAGGCGAGCAGGCGCAAGCGGAGCAAGCACAAGGTGAGCAAGCGCAAGGGGAGCAGGCGCCTCAGCTCCAGCAAAGCAATGTCGGCGACGTGAACTTGGTGAGGCCCGCGATCGACCAGTCACTCCAGGCGGCGCAAGGGCTTGCGCCGCAGGGCAGCGCGATGCCGGAAGCCGAGATGATCACGAGCGAGCTCAGCACGGGGTTGACCGCGGTCGCCACCATCTCCTCGGTGACGGATTTGTCGCTCGCGTCATCGAAGCCGCGATTGCCGCTGTCGCAACGGCCCTATTACAAGGTGCTCATCAAGGGCGAGCAGTTGAAGCCCAAGGCGGGCAGGGGCGACGATTTCGCCTGGCCGCCGGGCTAAAGCTGCGTCCCGCCGGTCAGCGCGGCAGCGCTGTCGTTCCCATCAGGAATTTGTCGATGGCGTGCGCCGCTTGGCGTCCCTCGCGGATCGCCCAGACCACAAGCGATTGGCCGCGCCGCATGTCACCTGCGGCGAACACCTTGGCGCGCGAGGTGCGGTAGTCGAGCTCGTTAGCCTTCACATTGCCGCGCGGGTCGAGGTCGACCCTGAGATCCTTGACCATGCCTTCCTGCACCGGATGCAGGAAGCCCATGGCGAGCAGGACGAGGTCGGCCGGGATCTGAAATTCCGTGCCCGGCATCGGCTTCATCTGGCCGTCGAGGCGGATGCATTCCAGCTGCTCGACCTTGCCGTTCGCGCCGATGAAAGCGACTTGTGGCGACGGCGAAGTCGCGCGCAGCGCCCTCGGCCTGGCTCGATGAGGTGCGGAACTTGAGCGGCCAGTTCGGCCAGGTGAGCTCCTTGTTCTCCTTCTCGGGCGGCTGCGGCAGAATCTCCAGTTGCGTGACGGAGACCGCGCCCTGCCGAAACGAAGTGCCGATGCAGTCGGAGCCGGTATCGCCGCCGCCGATCACCACCACCTGCTTGCCTTCGGCCAGGATCGGCGCGACGTCGCCTTGCGGCTCGCCGGAGACGCGGCGGTTCTGCTGCGGCAAGAAGTTCATGGCGAAATGGATGCCGGCGAGCTCGCGGCCGGGCACGGCAAGATCGCGCGGCTGCTCCGCGCCGCCGGCTAGCAGCACGGCGTCATAGTCGCGCTCGAGCTTCTTGACGGGGAGATCGCGGCCGACATGGACATTGCAATGGAAGGTGACGCCCTCGGCCTCCATCTGCTTGACCCGGCGCTCGACGACATATTTTTCCATCTTGAAATCGGGGATGCCGTAGCGGAGCAGGCCGCCGGGGTAGGCGTTCTTCTCATAGACATGCACGTCGTGGCCGGCGCGGGCGAGTTGCTGCGCGGCCGCGAGTCCGGCGGGACCGGAGCCTATGATCGCCACGCGCTTGCCGGTCTTCGCCTCTGGCGGCAAGGGCGTGACCCAGCCTTCGTCGAAGGCCTTGTCGGCGATGGCGCATTCGATTGATTTGATGGTGACCGGGACGTCGATGATGTTCAGCGTGCAGGCGGCCTCGCACGGCGCCGGGCAGACGCGGCCCGTCACTTCGGGAAAGTTGTTTGTCGAGTGCAGGTTCTGCGCCGCCACTTCCCAGTCGGAGTGATAGACGAGGTCGTTCCAGTCGGGGATCTGGTTATTCACCGGGCAACCGGTATGGCAATAGGGGATGCCGCAATCCATGCAGCGTGCGGCCTGACGGCCGATCTCCGCCTCGCTCGGTGGGATGACGAACTCGCGATAATGGCGAATGCGATCGGACGCCGGCTCGTAGGTCCGGTCCTCGCGTTCGATCTCGAGAAAGCCCGTGATCTTGCCCATTAAACCCATGCTCTTGGCCCAAACTCCCGCCGCTGGGCGGCCATCCAAGTAGTCACCGTCAGCCTCGCTCCGTCAAGCGCCGCCCATCTCGCGCGGCAAAGTCGCCGCCTGGGGCCTTTCTCCAGGCATCTTGGCTCCTTGGCGTTGAGGATTACTTGCCGTTGCCGCCGTTGCCGCGCAAGCCGATCTCGATCTCGCCGAGACCGGCTTTGTCGACCGACTGCCGGCGCGCCATCTCTTCCAAGGCGCGGCGATATTCGACCGGCATCACCTTGACGAATTTCGGCAGATAGCTCGCCCAATCGTCGAGGATCGCCTTGGCGCGCGCCGAGCCGGTGTAGTGGAGATGGTTCTCGATCAGCTGATAGAGCCGCTCCTCGTCGAAACGGGTCATGTCGGTGACATCGACAAGACCGTGGCTTTCGAGGTCGCCGGTCTGGTGGCGGCTCCTCTCCATGACCTGGTTTTCGCTCGGGATCGGCTCGAGATCGACCATGGCGAGGTTGCAGCGCCGTTCGAAGTCGCCTTCCTCGTCGAGCACGTAGGCGATGCCGCCCGACATGCCGGCGGCAAAATTGCGCCCGGTCGGGCCGATCACCACCACGACGCCGCCGGTCATATATTCGCAGCCATGGTCGCCGGTGCCCTCGACCACGGCGATGGCGCCTGAGTTGCGCACGGCGAAGCGCTCGCCGGCGATGCCGCGGAAATAGCACTCGCCGGAGATGGCGCCGTACAGCACCGTGTTGCCGACGATGATCGACTTCTCCGGCACGATGGCCGAGTTCTCCGGCGGCCTGACGATGATGCGGCCGCCCGACAGGCCCTTGCCGACATAGTCGTTGCCTTCGCCGACGAGATCGAGCGTGACGCCATGCGCGAGCCAGGCGCCGAAGCTCTGTCCGGCAGAGCCCTTGAAGCTCACCCAAATGGTGTCCTCGGGCAGGCCGGCATGGCCATATCGCTTGGCGATCTCGCCCGACAGCATGGCGCCGGCGGTGCGGTTCAAGTTCCTGATCGGCAGATCGAGCTTGACCGGCTTTTTTTCCTCGATCGCCTCGCGGGCAAGCTCGATCAGTTTGCGATCGAGCACCTTGTCGAGGCCGTGGTCCTGCCGCTCGGAATTGTAGACGGCGACCTCGGGCGGAACCTCCGGCTTATGGAAGATACGCGTGAAGTCCAGACCCTTGGCCTTCCAATGGTCGATCGCCTGGCTCTTATCCAGGATCTCGGTCTGGCCGATCATCTCGGCGAAGTTGCGGAAGCCGAGCGCGGCCATGTATTCGCGGACTTCCTCGGCGACGAAGAAGAAGAAATTGATGACGTGCTCGGGCTTGCCCTGGAATCTGGCGCGCAGCACCGGGTCTTGGGTGGCGACGCCGACCGGGCAGGTGTTCAGATGGCATTTGCGCATCATGATGCAACCGGCGGCGATCAGAGGTGCGGTGGCAAAGCCGAACTCGTCCGCGCCGAGCAGAGCGCCCACCACCACGTCGCGGCCCGTGCGCACGCCGCCATCGACCTGCACGGCGATGCGGCCGCGCAAGCGGTTGAGCACGAGCGTCTGCTGGGTCTCGGCGAGGCCGATCTCCCAAGGCGACCCGGCATGCTTGATCGAGGTGAGCGGAGAGGCGCCCGTACCGCCTTCGAAGCCGGCAATGGTGACATGATCGGCGCGCGCCTTGGAGACGCCGGCAGCAACCGTGCCGACGCCGACCTCGCTCACCAGCTTGACGCTGACGTCGGCCGCCGGGTTGACGTTCTTCAAGTCGTAGATCAGCTGCGCCAGGTCCTCGATCGAATAGATGTCGTGATGCGGGGGCGGGGAGATCAGCCCCACGCCCGGCGTCGAATGGCGCACCTTGGCGATGACGGCGTCGACCTTGTGGCCGGGGAGCTGGCCGCCCTCGCCGGGCTTGGCCCCTTGCGCCATCTTGATCTGCATCATGTCGGCGTTCATCAGATATTCGGCCGTCACGCCGAAGCGGCCCGAGGCCACTTGCTTGATCTTCGAGCGCATCGAGTCGCCGTTCGGCATCGGCTTGTAGCGGTCGGACTCCTCGCCGCCTTCGCCGGTGTTCGACTTGCCGCCGATGCGGTTCATGGCGATGGCAAGCGTGGTGTGCGCCTCGCGGCTGATCGAGCCGAACGACATGGCGCCGGTGGAGAAACGCTTGACGATATCCTTGGCGGGCTCGACCTGATCGAGCGGGATCGGCTTGCGGCCCATCTCCTCGGCGGTCTTGATGCGGAACATGCCGCGCAGCGTCAGCAGCTGTTCGGTCTGCTCGTTGATCTGCTTGGCGTAAGCGCGGAACTTCTCGGGCAGGTTGCCACGGACGGCATGCTGTAGATCGGCGACCACCTGCGGCCGCCACATATGCGCCTCGCCGCGCACGCGATAAGCATATTCGCCGCCGACCTCGAGCGCCTCGCGCAACACAGGCGCATCGGAGAAGGCTAGGCTGTGCCGCTCGACGGTCTCGCGCGCGATCTCCTCCAGTCCCACGCCCTCGACCTGGGTGTTGGTGCCGGTGAAGTATTTGGCGACGAAATCGGACCTAAGGCCCACCGCGTCGAAGATCTGCGCGCCGCAATAGGACTGATAGGTCGAGATGCCCATCTTCGACATGACCTTGAGCAGGCCCTTGTCGGTCGCCTTGATGTAGCGCTTGACCGCTTCCTCAGGCGTGAGCTCCTCGTCGAGCTCGGGCAGCATTGCCTCGATGGTCTCGAAGGCGAGATAGGGATTGATCGCCTCGGCGCCATAGCCGGCAAGCGTCGCGAATTGATGCACCTCGTGCGCCTCGCCGGTCTCGACCACGAGGCCGACCGAGGTCCTAAGTCCGCAGCGGATCAGATGATGATGCACGGCGGATGTCGCGAGCAGCGAGGGGATGGGCACGCGGTCCGGCCCGGTGGCGCGGTCTGACAGGATGATGATGTTCTCGCCCGCGCGCACGGCCTCCTCGGCACGCTTGCAGAGCTTGTCGAGCGCCTTGCCCATGCCGGCGGCGCCATGATCGGCGCCATAGGTGATGTCGAGGGTGACGGTGCGGAATTGGTTGTCGGCGACCTCGCCGATGCCGCGGATGCGCTCGAGATTGTCGTTGGTAAGGATCGGATGCGCCGCCTCGAGCCGCTTCTGCTTCGAGGTGCCCTCGAGGTCGAGCAGGTTCGGCCGCGGCCCGATGAAGGTCACGAGCGACATGACCAGTTCCTCGCGGATCGGGTCGATCGGGGGGTTGGTCACTTGCGCGAAGTTCTGCTTGAAATAGGTGTGCAGCAGCTTCGGCTTGTTGGACAGCGCCGAGATCGGCGTATCCGTGCCCATCGAGCCGACCGCTTCCTGTCCCGACTCGGCCATCGGCAGCATCAGGAACTTGATGCTCTCTTGCGTGTAGCCGAAGGCCTGCTGCCGATCGAGCAGACTGACATTGGTGCGCGGCGCGGGCGCGGCGCCCCCGGGCAGCTCGTGCACGCGGATCTGGGTGCGGTCGAGCCACTGCTGATAAGGATGCGCGGAGGCGAGCTCCGCCTTGATCTCCTCGTCGGAGACGATGCAGCCCTTCTCGAGGTCGATCAGCAGCATCTTGCCGGGCTGGAGACGCCATTTCTCGACGATGGTCTCTTCGGCGATCGGCAGCACGCCGGTCTCGGACGCCATGATAACGAGGCCATCGTCGGTGACGAGGTAGCGCGCAGGCCGCAAGCCGTTGCGGTCGAGCGTCGCGCCGATCTGGCGCCCGTCGGTGAAGGCCATGGCCGCCGGGCCGTCCCACGGCTCCATCAGGCAGGCGTGATATTCGTAGAAGGCGCGGCGCTTGGCATCCATCAGCGGATTGCTGGCCCAGGCCTCCGGGATCAGCATCATCGCCGCATGCGCGAGCGAATAGCCGCCTTGCACCAGGAATTCGAGTGCGTTGTCGAAGCAGGCGGTGTCGGACTGGCCTTCGTAAGAGATCGGCCAGAGCTTGGCGATGTCGGGACCGAACAGCGGCGAGGATACGCTCGCCTGCCGCGCCGCCATCCAGTTCAGATTGCCGCGCAGCGTGTTGATCTCGCCGTTATGCGCGACCATGCGGTAGGGGTGCGCGAGCTTCCAGGAGGGGAAGGTGTTGGTGGAGAAGCGCTGATGCACGAGCGCAAGCGCCGAGGCGAACAACGGATGATGCAGATCGGGGTAATAGGCGCCGAGCTGATAAGCCAGGAACATGCCCTTGTAGACCAGCGTGCGGCAGGACAGCGACACGGTATAGAAGCCGATATCGCGGCCACCGGTCTCGCCGTTGATGGTGTTGGAGATCACCTTGCGCAGGACGTAAAGCCTGCGCTCGAAATCGTTCTCATCCTCGACGTCGGCACCGCGCCCGATAAACACCTGCCGGTGGGTCGGCTCGGTCTCGATCACAGAGGCCGACAAGCAGGAATTGTCCGACGGCACGTCGCGCCAGCCGAGTAGCTTCAGCCCCTCGGCATCGACCACGCGGGCGACGACGGATTCGCAATAGATGCGCTGCGCGCGATTGCGCGGCATGAACATGTGACCCACGGCGTAATGGCCGGGCTCGGGGAGCTTGATTTTGAGCGGTGCGGTGACCGCTTTTAGGAATTCATGCGGGATCTGCACCAGGATGCCGGCGCCGTCGCCGGCCAGCGGGTCAGCGCCCGTCGCGCCGCGATGGGTGAGGTTTTCCAGAATCTGGATGCCATGCTCGACGATCTTGTGGCTCGGCCGCCCCTTGAGGTCGGCAACGAAGCCGACGCCGCAAGCATCGTGCTCGCGCTTCGGATCATAGAGTCCTTGCGCGGGCGGCGGCGAAGGCCACGCCGGGGATGCGGAACGCCAGAACGACCCACCAGATGCCATCGTCACATGAAACCTCGGCCACGCCTCACGCCCCGAGCGAGAGGGGGCCAGAAAAGCCTTGGCCAGCGGCCGGACCTTCACCAGCTAAGAGCGCGGAGCGGCTGATAGCGAAGACCCAGCTCCTTAGGCGGCTGCCGCCTCGTTTCGCCCCCTCGGGACAAAGGTCAGCAAGCCTGTCCTATTCGCCCTATAAATGACAGATTTCCAGGACGCGCACAAGCAGGGATTTAAGCCTGCCGGTCCCCTGCCGCTGGCGTCACTGTGATTTGACGTGAAGCTGCCACCCCGGGCTTACTCACGGCCTAACCAAATCGCACCGGCAGGAGTTCCGGGGCTGGACGCAATTTCGAGCTAGGAGGTCTTACCAGCATGAACGATCAGGCCAAGAGAATGACGGGTTTCGCGGTGGCTTGCGCCTTTTCCGCCGCGCTTTCCTTGGCGGCCGCCAACGACAAGGCTGCCGCCGCGGAAGGCGACCAGGAGAAGTGCTATGGCATCGCCAAGAAGGGCGAGAATGGCTGCCACGCCGGGCCGGGCACGAGCTGCGCAGGCACTTCGACCATCGACTATCAGGGCAATTCCTGGTCGCTCGTGCCGAAAGGCACCTGCCTCACCATCGAGCTTCCCGGCGACCGCAAGGGCAGCCTCGAGCCGCTCGACCGCGACCTGCCCCCCGCTTAGCGCATGGTAACGGGTCCCGGCCGAGGCTTGGATGGGTCGCTTCCGCCGCGCGCCGGGGTCGGGCTGAAGCCTGAGCATTACCGCGAGATTCTCGACACCTCGCCGGACATCGGCTGGTTCGAGATCCATGCCGAGAACTACATGGGCGAGGGTGGGCCACCGCATCATTATCTCGGTGCCATCCGCGACCGATATCCTGTCTCGTTGCATGGGGTCGGGCTATCGATCGGTGGCGCGGGCGCGCTCGATCGGGAGCATCTTTGCCGGCTCAAAGCGCTGATCGAGCGCTACCAGCCCGCGCTCTTCTCGGAGCATCTCGCCTGGTCGAGCCACGACAGCGTCTATCTCAACGATCTCCTGCCGCTGCCCTACACGGAGGAGACGCTGACGCGCGTCTGCGAGCATATCGACGAGGTGCAGGACAGGCTCGGGCGGCGCATGCTGCTCGAGAACCCATCCACCTATGTGGCCTTCTCCGACGTGGCGATGAGCGAGGTGGAGTTCCTGCGGGAGGTCGTGCGGCGTACCGGTTGCGGGCTTCTCCTCGACGTCAACAATCTGTTCGTACAGTCGGTCAATCACGGGTTCGACGCAGCCGCGTTCATCGATGATTTCCCGGTGGAGCATGTTGGCGAGATCCATCTCGGCGGGCACGCAGCCGATAGCGACGACGACGGCTCGATGCTGCTGATCGACGATCATGGGCGCGAGGTCGCCGATCCTGTTTGGGCGCTCTATGCGCATGCGCTGTCGCGCGCGGGCGCCAAGCCCACATTGATCGAGTGGGATAACGACGTGCCCGCGTGGCACGCCCTGTTCGCCGAGGCGAAGCGGGCCGACGCCGCGATCGCGGCGCGCCGCTCAAATCGCGTGGCGATGAGCGCATGAGCGGTTTTGCCGATATACAGCGCGCGTTTGCGGGCGCCGTGCTCGATACGGATGCGGCCGTGCCGGCGCCGGTGTCGCGCAAGGCGGGAGGTGTGCCGTCGCGGCGCTTCGGCGTCTATCGCAACAATGTCTATGCCAGCCTGATCGATGTGCTCGCCGGCCGCTTCCCGGTGGTTGCGCGCCTGGTGGGCGAGGAGTTCTTCCGCGCCATGGCCCGCGCCTATGTCGAGGACGAGCCGCCGCGCTCTGCGGTGCTCCTCCGTTACGGCGCGGGCTTCCCCGCATTCGTTGCAGGTTTTCCGCCCGCGGCCCCGGTCCCCTATCTCGCCGATATGGCGTCGCTCGAATGGGCTTGGCACGCGGCCTACCACGCCAAAGACGCCGCACCCGCGCCGCTCACCGACCTCTCGCGCGCGGTTGAGCATGCCGAGCACGCCGTTCTGAGGCTGCATCCATCGCTTGGGGTGGTGCGCTCGCTTTACCCGATCGTGTCGATCTTCGAACTGAACAGGCAGAGCGGCCAGGTCCCCGCCGCTCGGCTCGAGGGCCGCGAGGATGCACTCGTCGCGCGGCCGAAGCTTGAGGTCGAAATCAGGCGGCTACCCCACGGGGGCGCGCCCTTCATCCTTGCCCTTAGAGAGGGGAAGACGTTGGGGGAGGCCGCCGTCATCGCCGCGGAGGAGGCGCCAAGCTTTGCGCTTGAGGCCAATCTCGCCGGGCTCCTTGCAAGCGGTGCGATCATAGGTATCGCCCCGGCAGCGGACCCAATCCTTTAACGAGACGTTACTGGGGGCCGCAGACGTTAAGTCTCGCGCAAGTTGCGGCTGCTAGGATTTTGATCGTTGCCCCCGACGAATGTTTCGCGTGTAGGGGGCAGCAGGTTCTCTCCCAAGCACCTGCTAAACTGAGAAGGGCGCCCTCAACGAGCGCCCTTCTTGTTTGTTGTCGTTCGCGTCAGCAGGCGCTTAGGCGGCCTTGCTGTCGATGACCTTCGGCTTCTCGGCCTTGTCGGTCTTGGTCGCGATCGGAATGCTGCGGGGCTTCATCGCCTCGGGCAGCTCGCGCACCAGGTCGACATGCAGCAAGCCGTTCTCGAGCACGGCGCCCTTCACCAGGACATGATCGGCGAGCTGGAATCTCCGCTCGAAGCTCCGCGAAGCGATGCCGCGATGCAGGAAGGTGGTGTCCTCCTGCTCGGTGCGCTTCTCGCCGCGAATGGAGAGAGTGTTCTCCTTCACGTCGATGGAAAGGTCGCCCTCGCCGAAGCCGGCCACGGCCATGGAGATGCGATACTCATTCTCGCCGACGCGCTCGATATTGTAGGGCGGGTAGCTCGGGGTCTCGCCCTCGAAGCTGGTCAGCGTATCAAGCAACGAGCCGAGCCGGTCGAAGCCGATGGTGGAGCGATAAAGTGGGGTAAGATCAAAGTGCCTCATGACACATCCTCCTTGAGAAGCGATATGGTGGTTTGCCCGCTCGCAACCTGAGCCGGGCGGATGGCGCGAAGCCTTGAGGCCTCCGCGCCGGAAAAAATATGGGTGCGGCAAAGTTTGTCTTCAAGAGGTCTAGCGTGCTGAATACAAAGGAAGAATCGCGACACGCGCAGAGCGGGCGCGGGCTCGTGTTGCGCGTGCCATGCCTGCGCGGGAACGGCGTGGCGATGCCGGCCGGCGCTGCTATAAGAGGCGCGTCCTCGATCGCCGCAGAACGGCGCAGAGGCTAGAGGGGCCGCTCGCGTTCATGGATCTTATCAGCACACCCAAGAACCCGATCCCGCTCGGGGCGTCGACCGGCTTCATCGAAGTGCGCAAGGGCTTGCGGCTGCGCTTCGCCAGTTGGCAGCCGGTGCTGCGCGAGCGGCGCGGCACGGTCTGCATCTTCCCGGGGCGCGCCGAATTCATCGAGAAATATTTCGAGGTGGTGGGCGAGCTGCGCCGCCGCGGCTTTGCCGTGGCTGTGCTCGATTGGCGGGGGCAGGGCGGATCGAGCCGGCTCACCCGGAACGCGCTCAAGGGCCACATCAACGACTTCGCCGAATATGAGGAGGACCTCGCGCATTTCATGAAGGCGGTGGTACTGCCGGATTGTCCAGCGCCCTATTTCGCGCTCGGCCACTCGATGGCGTCGATGGTGCTGTTCAGCGCGGCGATCAAGCGCGGCTGCTGGTTCACGCGCATGGTGGTGACCGCGCCGATGGTGAAGATCGCCGGGCTGCCGATGTCGCATCGCCTGTGCCGGCAGGCCGCAGACGGGCTGACCATGTTCGGTTTCGGCAAGCGTCCGGTGCCGGGCGACAAGGCGAAGTACCAGCAGGACCAGCCGTTCGAAGGCAATCCGCTCACCTCGGACCGGGAGCGCTATATGCGCAACCTCTCAGTGCTCCAGGCGGCCCCCGAGCTTGCCATCGAGGCGCCGACCATCGGCTGGCTGAAGGCCGCGCTGAATGCGATCGAGCGGGTCGGAGGCGAGAAATTCGCGCCGCGCGTCCGCGTGCCGGTGCTGATGCTGGCGGCAAGCGACGACCAGGTGGTGCAGAGCGAGGCGATCGAGGAGCTTGCCATCCGCTTGCGCGCCGGCTCGCAGATCGTGCTCAGGGGTTCACGCCACGAGATCCTGCAAGAGCGCGACACCATCCGCGAGCAATTCTGGGCGGCCTTCGACGCCTTCGTGCCCGGCGTCGCGCTCAGTATCGCGAGCTAGCCCGAGAGCATCTTTACAGCGGCCGCGTGGACGCGCTTGTCGCCGGCGGCGATGATACGGCCGCCCTCGCGCGGGTCGCCGCCCTCCCAAGACGTGACCACGCCTCCAGCCCGCTCGATGATCGGGATCAAGGGCAAAATGTCGAACGGCTTCAAGCCCGCCTCGACGACCAGGTCGATATGGCCCATCGCCAGCAGGCAGTAATTGTAGCAATCGCCGCCGAAGCGCCGGAGACGCACGGCGCGGCTCAAGGCGCCAAACCGAATATGCTCATCCTCGCTGGTGAAGTAGTCCGTGCTGGTGGTGGCAAGCAGCGCCCGACCGAGCTCGGCGCAGGGACGCGTGTGCATGGACTTGGTCGCGCCGTCATGGCGGAAGAAGGACTCGGTCTCGCCGCTCCAGAAACGTTCGCGAGTGAAAGGCTGGTCCATCAGGCCGAGCAGGGGTGAGCCGCCGCGGGTGAGCCCGATCAGCGTGCCCCAGAGCGGCAGCCCAAGGATAAAAGCGCGGGTGCCGTCGATCGGATCGATGAACCAGCAATATTCGGCATCGGTTCCGGCCCCGCCGAACTCCTCTCCGAGGATCCCGTGCGACGGGTAGGCCTCGGCAAGACCGCCGCGGATGGCGGTTTCGGCGTCCCGGTCGGCCTTGGTGACCGGATCGAAAAGGTCGCCTCCTTTATGGTCAACGGCGCAACCTGTGCGGAAATGCGGCAAAATGACCGCTCCGGCCTTGTCAGCCAAAGCGTGTGCAGTGGCGAGAAGGGTCTGGAATTCAGGCTCTTTGGGATTGGGCACGGAAACAGCCTAAAGGCGGTTTTACCTTGAGAGTCAAGGCTTCCAGGGCGGAGGGCCAAGCCCGTGTCAGCGCTGGCAAAAAACCTCGTGACAGATATGCATCAGTGTTTCGGAAATGCCGCTCGGGCGTCATTGGAACCTTGCTTTTTGTGCGCCGCAATGACATATTGTTGCAATGCGGCATGGCTCTCCAGGCCATACCGCTGCCCTCCTTGGGCGTTTCCTCCCTAGACTTGGGCCGTTCGTTCATTCGAGCGGCCCTTTTTTTATGCGCTGCTGGCTGTCGGCGTCGGCTATTCAGCTGCCGCGCGGGGGATGGCGAGCCCGAGGATGCCCGGAACAAGTGCCTGGACCATGGCTGCGAGATCGCCGCGCAGCCGCTCGAACCCCGCCGACTTTTCGAAGCTCGTCTCGTCCATATAGAGGGCGCGGTTGATCTCGATCTGAAGGACGTGCTGCGACTTATGCGGCCGTCCATAATGCTCGGTGATGTAGCCGCCGGCATAAGGCTTATTCAACGCCACCGCGTAGCCCTGCGCCTTGAGCTGGCTCGCGGCAAGCCGGGTCAGCTCGCCGCTGCAAGAGGTGCCGAACCGGTCGCCAAGCACAAAGTCCGGGCGCGCGGCGCCCTGGTCCGCAATGGGGTTCGACGGCATCGAATGGCAGTCGATGAGCACCGCAAGGCCGAATTCGCGCTGCGCCTCGGCAAGCAAGGCGGCGAGCGTCTCATGATAGGGGGTGTACAGGCGGTTGATCCGCTCGAGCGCAGCGCCGACCGAGAGCGGCTCGCGATAGATCTCATCGGACTCGGACACGATCCTGGCGATGGTGCCAAGCCCGCCGATCACCCGCACCGATTGCGTGTTGGCGTAATGCGGCAGCCCATCGCGGAACAGAACCGGATCAAGCTCGTAGGGCTCGCGGTTGACGTCGAGATAAGCGCGCGGGAAATGCGCATAAAGCAGCGGCGCGCCGAGCCGCGTCACGAATCCGAACAGCTCCTCGACATAGGCGTCTTCTGAGCGCCGGAGCGCAAGGGAATCGAGCCTGGAAGCCGCCAGGAAGGCCTTCGGGTAGATGCGGCCGCTATGGGGCGAATTGAAAACCAGCGGCACTTTCAGCGCTTCGGGGCGGGCCACCGTAAAGGGCGGCGCTAGCTCGGTTTCGATCGCTTCAGCCTCGGTTGGGCTCATGGAAATCCCTTAAGCTGCCGCCTCAGACCCGGCCCGATGCCGTGCCAGCACGGAATCGCCTGTAAACTCTGCCAACGAGAGTTGAACCTGTCTAGGCGTGTTCTTCCTTGTGCGCAGACGAATTAAACGCGATGATTTGGGGTTGCAGGGGGGCATCGGCCAGTGCGGCCCAACGCCCGGGCAAGTCTAAAATTACCTAGTCTTTACCAAGTTTGTGTACGCCGAAAGGCGAGAGTAGGGGGACGAGGGATGGAGGCGAATGACCCGCGGGCGCGCAGCGTTCAGCGTATTCTGCTTGCCGAAGACGACGAGGATATGCGCCGCTTCCTGGTGAAGGCGCTGGAGAAGGCCGGCTACGACGTCGTCTCGTTCAGCAATGGTCTCGAGGCCTATGAGCGGCTGAAGGAAGAGCCCTTCACGCTTTTGCTCACCGACATCGTGATGCCGGAGATGGACGGCATCGAGCTGGCGCGCAAGGCGAGCGAGCTCGATCCCGATCTCAAGATCATGTTCATCACCGGCTTTGCCGCGGTGGCGCTCAATCCCGACAGCCACGCGCCGAAGGATGCCAAGATCCTGTCGAAGCCCTTCCACCTGCGCGACCTGGTCGATCAGGTGGAGCGGATGCTCGCGGCCTGATCTTGAGCGGCGCGGGTTGCCTTGAGGGCACCCCACCCGATATAGAAGCTCTCCGTTCCTGACCGGAGCCGGGCGCGTAGCTCAGCGGTACGAGCACTGCGTTGACATCGCAGGGGTCACTGGTTCGATCCCAGTCGCGCCCACCATTCTAAGTCTCTGATCTGACTCTCGTATCTGTCAGGGTCAGTCTCCCCGCACAAAGATCGAAATCTCGGCTGTCACAGCTACGTCACAGCAGGAGGTTTCCCATGGCTACAATCCGCAAGCGAGGAGCGAAGTGGCAAAGATGGAGAAGCTCGTGGCTGCGGCTCACACGTGCCGTAATCACTCAACATTGCCAATTATCCTGCTCGCATTGGAAACGGGTATGAGGCGTGGCGAAATCATCAACTTGAAATGGGAACATCTTGATCGAGAGCGACAATTGTTGCTCATTCCCGAAACCAAGAATGGCCACGCCCGACTAATCCCGCTGACCAAAGCGGCGTTTCAAATTTTGGTCAGCATCCCGAGTGCCACTGACCGCGTATTCCGTGGGCGGACTAACATCTGTGTCCCACTGTGTCCCGCTAATCCGCCCGCGATGCGGTGGCGGGCCTAAGCGGCGTTGGTAGCCCATAGCGGGATGGGCCTCAGCACCGCTTCCTCGGGCTTGCCTTCCTCGGCCTCAAGCACCGCTGCTCGGCGTGACAATTCCGCGAAACGGGCGGCCCTCCTCTGAAGTAGGCGCTTCTCCTCCAGCGTTAGATTCGCCTCCGCTGCGTCCTGTAGGAAAGTCAACGCAATTGCGTAGTGCATCCTCGAGCTAAGAATCATTGGCCGCCCCTTCGTAATGCCGGTCCTAAGATGGCTTACGCAGCAGCACTATTAGCTTTGCGATGTGCAGGCCGCGCCGTGCGCATCCCGCAATCTCCTCCACTCGCCACGGGCGCAGGAAATCTCCTGGGCATTACACTGCGAGCGCGACCAATGTAAAAGGTTCGCTTGAGTCGCCGTAGCCCGGTCGGGGCTTTGCCCACAACATGAAGGGTGCCGCGAATGGACGAGGAGCTAAGCGGCGTCTGGGTTCGCCTCCGCGTGTGGCTGGCAAATCGGCTGTGGCGCCCGCCTCTATCGCCAAAGACGAAATTTGAAGGCTCAGATTAAGGGCCGCTCGGACACTCACGTTCTGCCTTCACGAGCCGACGCACTGTATTTCCTGTGGATGAATAACCAGGGGTGAGCGCCTTCTGATGCCCTGACGCTATCCTTCTCGCCTCGTGCGGACCATCCAGCTTCGTGCGGACCATTTATAAGGAGATGCAGTGATGGGATTGTTGAACGCCGTCTACTTGAAGTTCAGAGCGTTCATCCGGTTTATTGAACGAGCTGACGAAGAGTTCCTTGCTGGCGAAGTGGACGACCGCTAAGGACGTTTCCATCAAAGTGGTTCGGCGTAACCCGCAGCGATCACTTCGTCGAACAGCGCAAGCACCCCTGCGTAACCCCTCTCGTCATTGACGTGAGTGAGTGTGGCGGCCCCGTAACGTGGGCGCAGGGCTTTGTGTCCAAGCTCGTGAGCCGCATCGAAGTCGTGGGTAAGTTGGTAAGCCGCCCAAATCAATGCGCCTAGGCCGCAACGCTTCACTGCACTGGCAGAGGTTGGGAATACACTAGCGCCAGTCGCATCTTCGGCGAGGACGCCACGACACCAACGCTGTTCGTCTGTGATAAGGGCGCGAGCCCTTTCGACGATCTGAAATTGGAGTGGTTTTGCCATTGAAAACCTCACCACCAATGAGTGAACGTTGAGAAGATGTATAACTACTGCCTCTGACCCCCGTGGGTTCCCTCTCTAGTTCGTGGCCCTGGGGACCGACCGAGACTCATCCGGGGTCGCCATAGCGCAATGGTTCCGTCGTACGCTGCATGTCGCAGATGTGGCAAAAGCGGACGCAAGTGCAGCGAGGCGCATGGAACAGGTAACGCGTCGCACTCGTTATCGCAGATCGCAATCCGTGCCTACTGAGACCTTTTCATGTCATACAGATTGCTATTGTTAGCGGTTCTTCTTGTGCTCGCCTTCGTCGATCCGGCGCTTGCGAATTGGTGGATTGTCCGCGCAGCCGATGGAAAATGCCTCGTCGTCGACATAGAGCCGTCGGGCAAAGACGTTACCAAGGTGGGCAAGAACGTCTACGAGTCACGCGAGCAGGCCGAAGCCGACGTCAAAAAGGTTTGCAAAGAAAACCCGCCTCCGCGCACTCCCAAGTGAGGCGGCTTCAACTTCCTATTAGAGCCTAATAAGGAACTGAAGTGTCTCTCGCTCCTCAGAGCATCGGTTGGCGCCGACGGTCTGCTTAGTGCCATCAGCGGACAAAACTGGTCGGCCTACGACTCTCCTCGAAGCGAATGCTCCCCGCTTAACGCTCAATTCAAGGTCTGAGCGTTAGGCTGAATTCAGTGGCCAGCTTGGCTGCTATGAGAAGGACGGGGCAAAAATGAAAAGAGTAATTCTTGCCGCCCTGGCCGTCACGGCCGGGATGGGCATGGCAACACTACCCACTGATGTTAAAGCCGGCCATGGT
Organism: uncultured Alphaproteobacteria bacterium; assembly: GCA_963710245.1. Classification (GTDB taxonomy): domain Bacteria; phylum Pseudomonadota; class Alphaproteobacteria; order Rhizobiales; family Methyloligellaceae; genus Methyloceanibacter. The sequence goes on along the minus strand of CAVPZK010000005.1, from coordinate 179,134 downwards.
AACGCCGTAGGCGCAGGGCTACTTGGCTTCGGAGTGGGGGCGATAGTCGGCAGTGCGCTCACCCCGCAGGAGGTCTATGTCGTACCGCCTCCGCCGCCTCCAACTGTCTATTACGCTCCGGCGGGCTATGTGCCGCAACCATGGGGCCCGGGATGGTACAGTTACTGTCGAAGGATTTACGGCCCGTCGTTCAATCCGAATACGGGCTATTTTCAGGCCGCTAATGGTGGTTGGTATTTCTGCCAATAGGTGCATTTCTTCCAGAGCGGAGCTTCAACTGGGCCTGTCCCCGTCGGTGAGAGCCGGCGTCTGATGGGGCGTAACCTCTGAAGCCATGTCCACAAGCACGGCCAGGGGCCCACGGCGGAAACAACGCGAGAGGCGGAGTCACCCGGTCATGCCGTCGCTTCAACTTCTTATTAGAGGCTAATAAGGAATTGAAGTGTTCCGGGTTGCGAAGCGTGTCGGTCAGAAGCCGAACCAGAGGCTGATGCCGGGTCGGTAGTAAGGCCGTAGTACGGACGGTAACCGTAACGATACCCGCGGTGCCCGCGGTACCGATAACCGACCTCCTCAAAAGCACCGGCCTCACTTGGCCAAGTGCCAGCGCACTCGGCTGTGAGCTAGCTGGTCGTGGCGACACGACAAGCAGCGCAACGATGCAGGCTAAATCGGTAGCGTCGGATGCGGTCCCAGCTGAGCCGCCGCCCGCCAGCGTGGTCCCCGCTTCCGCTAGGGCGCTGGTTTTTTCCGAAAACATGCGCAGCGCCTCGGCCTGGGCTGCTCGGCCTAAGGCGTATTTGTGCGATGCAATATTTTTCGGTTGAACTCTTGTGCGATGCAGCATATATGCCTGTTTTATATGCAACCTATTCCGCCGAGGCGGAAGCGATAACGAGGTAATGAAATGTCAGACGTTCAAAAGTTTGGTGAGGAGTTCCAGCGGGCAAGCAAGGACGGCTTCGATGCATCTGTCCGCTCGCTTGGTGAGTGGAACAAGGGCTTCCAGGCGATTGCCGCCACTGTTGCCGACTACTCCAAAAAGTCTTTCGAGGACGGGACCCGTGCCTTCGAGCAGCTCGTTGGCGTGAAGTCAGTTGAGCAGGCGTGGGAAATTCAGTCTCAGTACGCGAAGAAGGCGTTCGATGCGTATGTTGCGCATGCGTCAAAGCTGAGCGAGATGTATGTCGACTTGGCGCGCAATGCCTACCGGCCTGTGGAGCAAGCCACTGCTAAGGCCGCCAGGAAGGTCGCCTAACGCTTTGCAGTTTCGACAAGAGGCTCGTGGGCCAGGCCCCGAGTCTCTTTATCTTCTCTTGGAAACGCTGTGACCCCCCGCGCGTAACAACATGAGGCCAGTATCATGACCAAGTCCGCTTCTAAAGCCCCCGCGCGGAAGACGCGCAATGCAAACCCCAAGACGGCTTCTAAGGGCAGGGGGAAGGCGGGAAATAAACATCACAAGCCCGCTGCAAAAGTTGCCGCCGAGATGGTCCGCGATACACGTCGGAAGACCACCGCTCAATTCGAGCAATTTCCCGGTCCTCAAGTGCCAGACACATTCCGTGTCCTTGCCGAAAGCAACGTAGCTCAGACGCGCGAGCTGTATGAGGGATCGAAGAATACTCTCCAAGCCGTATTGGAAAGCTGGCAGAAATCATTCGGCGCGGCTGGTCAGGGTGCCGCGGTGCTCAATCGTAGGTTTATCGACCTTGCTGAGCGCAACATCAATACCGGCTTCGATCTTGCGACGGGCCTAGCTGGAGCGAGAAACCTGGCTGAGGTCATGGAATTGCAGGCAGCCTATTGGCGCAAGCTGCTGGGCGAATTCCCGACCCATCAGGCAGCACGCACACTGTCATCCAAAGCCCGCGTTTCGAGCCGAAATCGGTAACAGCTTCGTGCGGAGATGGGCAACTCGACACTCTGTAACGACATGGTGGTTGGCCCCGATGGGTCGCTGTTCGTGACCAACTCGCTTGCCCCGCAAATTCTGAAGCTGAAACCCGGCAGCAACCAGCTATCAGTCTGGCTGGAAAATCCGACCTTCGAGCAGCCGCCGCAAGGCGCCCCTGGCCTCGACGGCATCGCTTTTGGCGACGGCGGCAATGTCTACGTCAACACTTTCGCCAATGGCAATTTCTTCCGCATCGAGGTGAAGGACGGGGCGCCCGGAAAGATCACGAAGCTGAAGCCGTCACGAGCGTTACAATTTCCCGATGGGTTGCGATCGACCGGGGGACATACGTTCGTCATGGCTGAGGGCGGCGGAAGCGTTGACAGCGTCACCGTTAACGGCGATGGCGTCGATGTCGAGACCATCAAGGGCGGCATTGCGGGACCGACTTCAGTTGTGCTCGCCGGTCAAACGCCTTGGGTCTCGGAGGGTCAACTCCCGCATCTCTTTGACGCAGCGAAAAGCGGCCCGCCGCACCTTCCGTTCCGGATCATCAGCGTTCCCATGCGAAGCGACGTCGGTCAGGACCACGGCGCAAGCAAGTAAGGAGTCTATGGCAATGACGAACCGGCTGCTCGTAACCGTTGCGCTCTGCTTGGGTGGTATCAATCCAGCAATCAGCGCATGGCGAGGTTGCCGGTGCGACCTGCGCCGGATGTCACGGCGCTGACGGCATCGGCACCCCAGTCGGCGCTGATCTGGCTGGTGGAACGTGGCTGTGGGGCGATGGCAGCCTCAAATGCATTACCGATATCATCAGAAATGGCGTACCTCAGCCGAAGCAACATCCGGGCGCGATGCCTCCGTTCGGCGGCGTTCAAATGTCAGAAAGCGATCTCGCGGCGCTTGCGGCCTATGTTTGGGCGATCGGCCACCAGACGAAGGGGTAGATACTAGGCGTCGACGCGAGGTCAGCTATTGGCACTTAGCGGAGATCGCGATGAAGGTCGCTTGTGTCGGCTTCTGACCCATAGCGGACGTACGGTCGTCCTGCCATCGAGGAGCGAGCAGAACGGCAGGGCGAGAAGCAGACGTTCTCACCCGCATCAACGCAAAGTGTGTCAGCTACTTGGCCACGAGCCACCACATTGCGGGGGCGAGCACGGCCAGGAGGACAATTGGCATCCATATGAACCAGGCCGCGCCGGCATATTCTCCGCTCACAACGCTATAGAGCAGCGCGAGGCCGGACAGAGTAAAGGCTGCCGCGACACCAGCTATGAACGGCTGCTCCTTTACCCATCCCTCGGATGCGAGCCATGGGCCGATCGCAATACCGAGAACAAAGCCTCCAGCCCAGCGCACCCACCCTGGGTTTGCTGGCACACCTGGATCTCCGCTCAACTGAAACATTGCGTACGGCATCAGAAGAAAGCCAAACCCGTACATCACCCCAACGATTGCCGCCGCTCGTAAAGCCACGTTCGCGGCATCGGTTTTGAGCTCAGTCTTTGCCATTACCCGTACTCTTTCAGGTTGGTTACCGCGGAAAAGGGGAAGTTCGGCCACTCGCCTCACACAAAACTCCGGCCAAGGCATCCCCTAATAACGACGACTAGCGCACTAGCGCTTCTCGGCAATCTGTTCGCCCAGCCTGCGATGGTGCTCGACAGCCTCGCTGGTGCCGAAGTCGTCCAGCTCGAACAATTGCCTGATCTCGATTTCGCTATCCTCGTTATGGGGGTTGGGGCAGCGCTTGATCCACTCGATCGTTTCCGCAAGCGACTTACATTGCAAGATCCAGTAGCCCGCTACCAGTTCCTTGGTCTCCGCGAATGGGCCGTCTATCACGCTGCGCTTGTCGCCGGAGAACCTCACTCGAGCGCCCTTGGAACTTGGCTGCAACCCATTGCCATCGAGCATCACGCCGGCCTTCACCATCTCCTCGTTGAACTTCGCCATGGCCGAGAGCAGCTCCTCTGAGGGCATTTTGCCGGCTTCGGAGTCCTTGGTTGCCTTAACTATCACCATGAAGCGCATCGTCGTTTCTCCTCTTCGGTTCGGTTCGGAGCTGGATCAATCCTGGCTCTACTGTGACGTCGAACCAAAGGCTCCAAAATCGACAGATGCGTGACATTTTTTTCAGAGCTGTCGCCCAAGCCATTACGGGGCCTGGACCCTTGCTTACGTCACCGCTTTGGATTCCCAAAAGTCTGTCTCTTTGGTTCGATAGTCCGCTGATAGGTGCCTCGATAGCAGCGCCAGACGCGCGGATAGCTGGAAGAGGGCGCCGCAAGCGAATGAAGGCGAAATTTGTTCCGCTCTTATTGCCGTTTAGCGCGCATGAATACGATAGCCAGTCGGCATTGGTCCGAACGTTCCAGATACGACATGTTGGGCTGCGGCAATCGCGCTCGAACTTTGTCCAAGCTCTAGGAATTAGAGCGGTAGCGCAATGAATTGGAGGCAAGCCGCCAATTCCGGAGATCACACCGGCCACGCCGGTCGTTGATCGGCCAGCCTTGCTCCGAGAGCCCAATGCCTCCAGTCAAAGCGGGCCACCTCAAACCGGAGGACTAATGCCATGACTAGACCGACTTATCATTCCGTCAATGTCGAAGGTCTCGACGTCTTCTATCGAGAAGCGGGCAACCCAGCTGCCCCGACATTGCTGCTTTTGCATGGATTTCCAACCTCCAGCCATATGTTCCGCGATCTGATCCCACTGCTCTCGGACCGCTTCCATATAGTCGCGCCTGATCTTCCCGGCTTCGGACGCACCACGCTGCCCTCCCGGGACAAATTTACGTATAACTTTGAGAATCTCGCCAAGGTAATCAGTCATTTTACTGAGGCAATCGGGCTCGATCGCTTCGCGCTCTACATCTTCGACTATGGAGCGCCAACCGGGTTGCGCATCGCGCTAGCGCAATCCGGAACGGATCACTGGCATCATTTCGCAGAATGGAAACGCTTATGAAGAAGGACTCAGCGACGGCTGGAATCCCATCGAGCGCTATTGGCGAGATCCTACGGATACAAATCGCCGCGCGCTCCGAGAGTTGCTGACCCCCGAGTTGATACGCTGGCAATACACGCATGGTGTCCCCGATACATCGCTCGTGGCGTACGACGGTAGTGACCTCGATTCTTACTATATGACTCGACCGGGAGCCGATGAGGCTCAGCTCGATCTCTTCCTCGATTACGCGAGCAACGTCGCTCTTTACCCAGATTTCCAGGCTTACTTCCGAAAGTATCGGCCGCCATTTCTGGCGGTGTGGGGCCGCAACGACCCGTTCTTCTTGCCCGCAGGAGCCGAGGCTTACAAACGCGATTTGCCCGAGGCCGAGGTTCAATTTTTCGACACCGGTCATTTCGCCCTGGAGACGCATGCGAGTGAAATCGCCGAGGCGATCGGCGAATTTCTGAAGAGACAACGGCACGAAGAGCAGGATGAAAAGCGAAGTCATCCGCGTCGAGCCGCTATTTAGCTTTCTGGAGAAGTGGAAGGCGCCGGCCTCGATCGTCATTCGATATGGCGACACGATCCATGCAATGCGCAGGAAATCACTTCCGTGCCTCATAGACCCACCCCGGAGCGACTGAGCGCGTTCTCCGACGGCGTGTTCGCAGTCCTTATAACAGTGTTGGTTTTAGACCTGCGCCCACCGGAGCAACCCACTTTTAAGGCGCTCATGTTGCTGTGGCCGACATGGCTGAGCTACGCAGTAAGCTACCTGTTCATCGCCATCGTTTGGACCAATCACCATTATCTCTTGCGCTATGCCACGGAGGCGACGCCTCGCTTATTGTGGTTCAATTTCGCGCATCTGTTCTCCATGTCGCTGCTTCCGCTCTCTACCGCTTGGATGGCTGTGAGCGAATTGGCGCCGCAGCCGGTTGCTTTTTATGCAGCGGTTTTCTTTCTGGTGAACGCGACTTACATCTTTTTAATTTGGGAGCTTATTGATCGCACTCCAGCTCAAAAGGTCTCGCCGGGGGTGCTCAGGATCATGCGTCTTCGATCGGTCGCGACCTTATGCCTTTTCGGAGTCGCCGCGGTTGTGGCGCTGAAATACCCGCTTGTTGGACTCGGAATATGTATTGCTTGCCTGATCGTTTATCTGAAACCCGATCCGCCGAGACCTAGGAATCGAATATCTCGTTCGGCTCCCGAGTGATGGGTTCAAGGCCTACAACCTCTGACCACCCTACACTCTCGCCGTGCGACACGTTGGTGCGCGGAAGCGGAGGGGATGTCTGCTTATGGCACAAAGCGGACATGTCACTTGCCGAACCTGATGTCAGCTTCTGGCCAGGTTCCGATTTGCGCGGCTTCTGACCCGCAGGATCAAATTTTTGGCACTTAATGACAAATGGAGGCGGAACAGACCCGCTATATGCGGTTCGTCGGGATTATTGCAGGACTTGAGTGGAAGATGGCCAATTTGCATATCGAAGTGCGTCACCACGATATTGTCGTCAGCCAGCCAGAAACTGGACATTGCGTGACGTATCGTCGAGATCCGAGTTCGGCAATGCTGGAAGCACTTTGCGAAATGCGGAGTGATCCCGATGCAGAAACGTTGCAATTCCTCAGTGAGGCCTGGAAGGCAGCTTACGCCAAGGCGAAGGCACTAGGCTGGCTCTAACGGGGTGGGTGAGCGCTCGTTCTTTTCGCTTGCATTGGCGGCACGTTGGCCGGGATGTTAAACATCCAATTCGAAGGTTGGCTCGGGAGCCTCCTTGTTGCGGCGTGCGGTGCCATCCTCTTGTTATGGATTTGGCGGACAGTGACAGCATCACGTGTTTGACCGGTTGCTAATCGCGGGATCGCGCGTCTGGTGACTTGAAATCTGAGGGATGAATGATGGAAGCAATCAGGATTAGCCACGAGCTTTTGGCCAAAGCGGGCGCCTCTACCCTTAGCTTCGCGCCTGGCGATGTGATCTTCAAGGACGGTGACGCGCCGGACACAAGATGTATGTCGTGGTCAACGGCGAAGTGGAGATAAGCTTACAGGGCACGCCCATCGAGAACTCAGCGGTCGAGGCTGTCGCGATGGGGTAACAACTAACAAGAAAGAAGCCCTGAACCATAGGGTCGTCGCAGGGCTCCCTATTCCGGCGCATGTCGGTTTCCCTATTGGTAATGGTTCAATCTCGTAAGTAAGGAAAAGGACCGGAAGCCTCTCAAACTCCCGGTCCTAATTCTGTGAGCTTATCACCTTCGTGAGAGAAGCGTTGGCAGCTTCGCGATATTGCTCGCAACGCGCCGCGCCTCGTCCATCGTCAGCACTTGGCGTTGTCAGCAGTCAGGCTGCTGCTCGGTTTCCTCGTGCGGTGGCATCTCGTCGCCTTCGAACATCTCGTCCACTAGACTCTCGGTTTCTTCATGCGGTGGCATCTCGTCGTCCAGTGTGGAGGGTTGGCAGCTATTCGTTGGTGTCGCTTCAAACATCTCGTCCACTAGACCCGTATATCCCCCAGCACCAACTGGCGTTTCGAGTCAGGCCGAGAGGGGGTTCAGCTTGAATTGCCGCTTCGGGTTCATAGGTCCCGTCTGACGGCGCGTCCTCGTCGGTTTGGGGATAGGCATCCGATTGCGCGAAGCACAAGCCCACCACTAAAGCAGTAAACATCACACTCAACTTGGGCATGTTTTCTTCCTAGCTTACATCTGCTTTTGTGAGGGTAGCTATCGCCGCTGCGCCAAGCTACTGCGCAGAAGGGTGAGTTCGAAGGTGCCGCGCCTCGTCCATCGTCAGAACTTCGCGGTGTCGGCGTCAACGCGAGTCTCGCGACCATAGACATACGCCAGCGCCTGACCGTTGGCGTCTTTGACTTTATAGCCCCCAAACACCCCGCGCCCATAACGATCCCCTTCCTGCCGTGTACGGCCATCCTGGGTGTCGCGCTCCTTGCTACCTAGGGCGCTACCTAAGTGGGCTAAAATCTGCCACTCGCAAGTCTAAGTTATTGATTTCATGATGAACGATGCGCCTCGACGTATTCGCTGAACAGCGGAAGCATCTGATCTCGCATCAAGTGAATCGCCTCTGCCACCGTCCGAACATTGATGCGCGGTTCGAGACACTTAATACCGCTTCCGAGAATGGCCCGCACGTCGGCCCGGGTCAGAATTTCTCGTTCAACCAAATGTTCAAGAAGCGCCAGGGTGGTCGCGCCATTGGCGACGGCGATGCCCTGAGCGCTGCAGCCGAGGAAGTTGATCATGGCTGTTCTCCACATCTCCAAGTGGATAGAGCCGCGCGGCGCGCAGCAGCGACTTTGCGTTGGTATGCCACTGGCGGCCACGCAAATTACGTCGCCGATTTAGGGCACCACCTTACGGTACAGATGCCAAGTGGCGTGCCCGAGCACGGGCACGACAAAGATGAGACCAAGGAACGCGGGTATTGACCCGATCAATAGGCTGCCTGCGACGATCAGGCCCCAAACGGCCATCGGGCCCGGGTTCGCAGCCACAGCTTGGATCGACGTCCGCACTGCGGTGGGAAGTCCAACATCGCGGTCGAGCAACAGCGGAAACGACACCACGCTGATCGCCAGCACCAACAGGGCGAAGAGGAAACCAGCGGACACCCCGATCACGATCATTGCCCAGCCCGCGCTGGTGGTGAACACGTCGCGGGCGAACGCGGTGATCAAGGCCGGCTGCTCCGGGCCGAGAGTGAATTGGTAGATCAAATTGGCCGTGAGTAGCCAGAGCAGAAAAATCGTCACCAGTATCAATCCCAACACGAGGATCGCGCCGAACCCGGGCGATTGGACCACGCCAAACGCATCTGCCCAGGTAATGCGAATGCCTTGCTCACGCCGTCGGCTCATTTCGTATAGGCCCACCGCCGCAACGGGGCCGACAAGCGCAAAGCCGGATGCGAGCGGAAACAGTAGCGGGAGCATTTGATGGCCGAAGGTCAGCCACGCCAACGCGATGCCGATCACCGGGTAGATGAGGCAAAGGAAGATCACATCGGTCCGATACGCCTCGAAATCTTCGAGGCCTCTCATCAAGGCGTCCCTGAGGTCGGCGGTCTTGATCCGGGCGACCGCGGGCAGCGGGGCGCGCTGGCTCTCCTCGCTCCCCCGCAGGGAACGACCCAGCGACCCCACGGTCAGAGCCGCAAGCGAGATTTGATCCCATCCCCACTCTATGGGATTTCGGATATGGTCTTGGCTGGCCATCTTCGCACCTCCCGAACTTCTAGTTCGAGGGCCGCGGGCCACCCGTGGCTCGACGCCAATTCGGCCGCCGGTCGCGAGCGAGCCGCGACCATAATTATCTATTATACTCCGATCCCCAGCCTGCGTCCCGACTCTCGATGCCAGTGAGCCGACGAGGTTAGGGCGGTAGACGGATGCCCTAATCAGGCGAACAGCCTTGTGCAGGCTAGGAGGCGGGATGTCAGACACCAAGATCGCCCCGGAATATTCTCAGGACCGGGCGCTGGGTAACCTAGAGCTTGCTGTCGTCGTACCGACGTTCAATGAAATTGAGAGCATCGTCCGATTGATACACGCCGTGCAGGCCGCGCTGGACGAGCATGCGTTCGAAATCATAGTCGTCGACGACGACAGTCCGGATGGAACGGCCGACGAAGTCCGTAGCGTCACCGGGGCGTCAAGCCGACTGACCCCATGAGCGGCTTTTTTATGATCCGAACCGACGTGCTGCGGCACCTGGTGTCGAGACTATCCGCCGTGGGCTTCAAGATCCCGCTCGACATCTTTGCCTCCGCTCTCACCCCGCTCCGGTTTCGGGAGCTTCCATATCTTGCCTGCCGGTACTCCTCGTAGTGCCTGTCGCGCTGTAGAACCAACCGGTTAGAAGCGCAAAACGACCTTCCGCTTGCATCTCATAGCTGGAGCCTTGGAAGCTGGCGCTTAGACGAAACTCACCCAAATTGAAGCCAGCCAATGCGACTTCATACGTGGCCCAGATATGGCCTCGCGCAATGATTTCCAGGGCCGAACCTGCGTCCCTCGACGAGCCGCAGACGAGAAGCAGGGTGGATGCGAGTACTAAGCAGCGTCGCCTAAGAGCCATCAAATCCAATTAAAACCAAATCAGGGGTCAAATTGTGAAGCAGCTTGATTTGGCGCAATGACGTGGATTGAGCCCGGGCCTAGAAGGCAGAAGCGCGCGCCGTCATTCAACAAGAGAAGTGCCGAGGGACAAGGGGCACGGCGAGGAGCGATGGCTGCTATGGCCGAGCCCAGATGAGGAGCGTCAGCGGCAAGAGCTGATGGACCAGATGATGGAGGCGCGCGGCGTGGATGTCGCCGCTGCAGCGCGCGTGGATGGCGGGCTGGCTATGCTGGAAGCGGCCACGAAATGCCGCCTTTGCCCGGATGAAGAGGCATGCCGCCACTGGCTCGCCGGCGAAGCGGGGCCAAAGCCTTCGGAATTCTGTCCCAACGCCACGTTTTTCAGCACCAGCTTGAAGAAGCAGGATTAAAGCGCGCGGGACGAGACGGTGCAGGGTGCGCTTGAGAGCGGCATGGCAAATTGCGGCTCTGCGGTCGCGCTTTTGGCGAGGCCGCGCGGCAGCGCCATTTGCACAGGCGTGGGCTTGACGCTGTAATGCACATGCGTGCCGCCCGAGCGCGCATTGAGCCGGTCGGTCTCGGCGCGCGCCCGCTCCTCAGTGTCGAAACAAAGAAACACCCCATTGCGGACCACCGGAGTTGACGCCGTCCCGAACATGCTGTCGGGGCTGCGATGAGCCCAGACCATGAAAAAATGTGTGTCGCTTTGCATGGAGATCCCCCTCCCGTGGCATTGCAAACAAGCAACGCGCGCCCGGCCATGCGGGTTCCATGGTCTTATGGAGGGTATTTGGGGGTTGCCCTGACCTTGTCCACCGTCGCATTCTAAAGCCGGGGACTGGGGGAAGCAGGGCATGCGGACCGGGGGTCGTCGGGCGGGCAACTTTGTCATCTCGCTCGATTACGAACTGATGTGGGGCGTGAGAGATCACGCCACGGCCGAGAGCTATGGGCGGAATGTGCTGGGCGGGCGCCAGGCGATCCCGGCCATGCTCGATCTCTTCCACCGGCGGGGCATCAGGGCCACCTGGGCCACCGTGGGCGCGCTACTCTGCGAGAACAAGGACGAGCTGGTAGCCCGGATGAAGCATGCCGCCGTAAGCCGCGCCGTGCTCGGCAGCCTCGAGGATATCGGCCCAGACGAGCGGCGCGACCCGTATCATTTCGGCGGCTCGCTGGCGCGCCGCATCGCCTCCTGCGAGGGGCAAGAGATCGGCACGCATACTTTCTCGCATCGCTGCGCGCTTGAGCGCGGGAGAGACACTCAAGGGGTTCGCCGCCGATGTGTCCTACGCTCTATTGCAGCTCAGGGAGTGGGGCGTAAGGTGCAAGTCGATCGTGTTTCCGCGCAATCAATACGCCCAGGCGCATCTTGAAGCTTGCAGCTTGCTCGGCCTCACGCATTTTCGCGGCAACGAAAAGGCCTGGTTCTACGCCCCGGCTCCTGGCGACCGGCAGACCAAGCCGCGCCGGCTTTGCCGCCTCGCCGACAGCTATATCAACCTCTCGGGAGCCAACGTGGCGGTGCCGAGAGGCGGGGACGGACCGCTCGTCAACGTGCCGTCGAGCCGCTTTCTGCGCCCTTTCCATACGCGGCTCGCTCCGCTCGACGGCTTGCGGCTCAGGCGCATCGAGAAGGCGATGGAGCAAGCGGCCTTGACCGGCGGCACGTTTCATCTTTGGTGGCACCCGGAGAATTTCGGCGTGAACCGCGCCGAGAACTTGCGCGTTCTTACCCGCGTGCTTGATGTGTTCGAAAGGCTGCGTGGGGAGCATGGGATGTGGAGCCACTCCATGCACGAGATTGCCGACCGCACGGCCGCTGCCCAGGCGCCCCGCGCCGCTTAAACCCTGTCAGGTGCGTACATGAATTGGGCTCGCAAGCGTGCCATCGACGTTCATGACGAAACGGCCGGCTATTTCTCGGCCGAGTATGCGAGCGACAACGTCTACGATTCTCCCTTCCGTTACGGCCGCTCGCTGATCGACGAGCATTGGCGGAAGGTCGTCGAGGGCCTGCCCGCCGGCGCGCATTGCCTCGATATCGGCTCAGGCATCGGCACCTATATGGCGCGGCTGCTGGAAGCGGACCTGCACGTGCGCGGCATCGAGCCAAGCGCCGAGATGCGCAAGCTGGCGCAGGAGCGGGTGCCGGAAGGGCTGGTCGCCGACGGCTCCGTCACCGACTTGCCCGCCGGCGACCGGACGCTCGACTTCATCTATGCGATCGAGGTGTTTCGCTATCTCGACACGGCCGACAATATGCGAGGGCATCGCGAGATCTTCCGGGCGTTGAAGCCCGGCGGCGTCTACTTCGGCACGTATGTGAACAAGTGGGCGCTCGACTTTTATCGCCAATTCGTGGCGCTGCAAAAGGCGCGCGACGTCCTGTTGAGGGCCGTGCCCCGTTACCACGTCGAGTTCGAGACCGCTTCCTCGCTGCGGAAGAAGCTGGAAGGGGTCGGCTTCGAGGACGTACAGATCAGGGGCGCGATGTTTGCTCCCTTGCGCCCGTTGCATAAGCTTTCGCCGAAGGGCGCCACGGCGGTCTCGCGATGGACGATGCCGCGCGAGGCGTGGCTCTCCGACCGCACCATGTCACGGCCCTTCGCCGGCCATCTCGTGGCCATCGCCAGGCGGGGACGCTGAGCCTCGCCGAGCCGCTGTTCGACGCTCAAGCGTCGACGAGCACCTTGAAGCCGCCGAAGATCATGCGCTTGGCGTCGAATGGCATGTCCTTGATATCCATCATGTTGGCGATACGCTTGTCCTTCATGACCTTCGCCATGACGCGGTCGCGATGGGCGCGCGATTTGTAGACGATGAAGGAGAAGAACACGGTCTCGTTCGGCTTGCGCTTCACGCTGCGCGGAAACGACGTGAGCTTGCCCATTGGTACATCGTCGGCGATGCACTCCTTGAATTCCAGCGCGCCGTGCTCGCGCCAGACCTTGCCGGCTTTGCGCGCCATGCGCTTGTAAGCCTCGACCTTCTTCTTCGGCACCGGCAGCACGAATCCGTCGACATAGGGCATATCAGTCCTCCTTGTGGGTCGCCGATCTTGGCTCGGGTTTAAAAGATCAGCGATATGCGGTTCAAAAGTGACGCTTACAGCTCCCTCAGCGCCATGATGAACGAAGCGGCCGCGGCAAGGGACGCGACCGTCCGCACATGATTCGAGGCGGTCCAGGCCGAGAGATACCGCGTCCAGACGGCGGCGCCTTCGGCGCTTTCCGGAGTGACGGAGGCAGCCGGTTATTGAGGGGGACGTTGAACACGATCGTCACGGCAATGGTGCCGACCAGATAGAGCAGGCTGCCGGCGAGCAGAGAGGGCAGGGACCAGCCGACCAGTGCGGCCACCGCCAAAGCGAGAGACAGAACGGCCGTCCCGAAGAAGGCGGCAAAGAACACCGGGTTCAACACCGCAACATTGATGGACTGCATGGCGGCGATGCCCCCGGCGGGAGGCAGCCGGCCTAGCGCGCGCATGACGAAAGCCGAGAAGGCAAAGAAAATGCCAGCAACGAGCGCCGCGCCGAGCGCTGACAAAAAGGTCAGCACGAAGATCAGCCGCTCCATCAGGCGGTTTTCTCGCAATTGACCATCCAGGGCGTGCCGAAGCGATCCCTGAACATGCCGAATTTCGCGGCCCAGAAGGTCTCGGCGAGCGGCATGGTCACGGTGCCGCCGTCTGAGAGCGCGTTGAAGATACGCTCGGCTTCAGCCGGGTCCTTCATGACGAGAGACACGGAGAAGCCCTGCATCTTCTCCCGGCGGCCGGGAGGCGCGTCCGAGGCCATCAGTACGTTGTCGCCGAACACGAGCCGGGCATGCAGGATCTTGTCGCGCCATTCCGCCGGCACATGCGCTTCGGCCGGCGTGTCCTTATGCGTCATCATGGCGACGATCTTGCCGCCAAGCACCTTCTCGTACACTTTGAAGGCCTCCTCGCAATCGCCGTCGAAGGTCAGATAGGGATTTACACGCATGTGGCGCTCCTTGATGTGTGCTCAGCCGAGATAGTCGTCGAGCCGGTCGAAGGTTCCAGTCCAGCCGTGGAGCATGAATCTTCAGTGCGTGCCGGCGAAGGCGCGCTTCAGCTCGGCGATGTCGAATTTCTTCATCTGCAAGAAAGCGTGCGTGACCCGCTTCACCTTGGCGTGGTCGGGGTCCACCAACATGTCGTAGAGCACGGTAGGAACGACCTGCCAGGACAAGCCGAATTTGTCCTTCAGCCAGCCGCACGCCACTTCCTTGCCGCCTTCGCTCAGCTTCGCCCAGAAATAGTCGACCTCGTCCTGGTCTTTGCAATGCACCTGGAACGAGATCGCCTCGTCGAACTTGAAATGCGGGCCACCGTTCAGCGCGGCGAATTTCTGCCCCTCGAGCTCGAACTCGACCGCCATGACCGAGCCCGCCGGCTTGCCGTGGATCTCCTGGCCTTCATCGACATAACGGCTGACCTTGCCCATCTTCGAGTTCTTGAAAACGGAGCAATAGAACTTCGCCGCCTCCTCGGCCTCGGTATCGAACCACAGACAGGGATTGATCTTCTGCGAGGCGATCGGCATGGGCTTTTCCCTCAGTTCGGGTTGGTCTTTAGTCGGTCAGGCCGCGCTAGAGCTCGGGATGCGATCCGCAACACGACTGCTGCTCGTCATCGTCGTACTCATCGTGGCGGCGCACCCAAGCCATGGTCCAAGGCAGTTCGGCCTCGTCGCGGCCTTTAGGGGTGAGATCGAGCCAGTTGTACGTGCCGACCAAAATGTCGAGCCCACGCGCGTAGGCCGAATAGGTGTGAAAGACGGCGCCGCCCGCGTCTTTGTAGAAAATGCTCGCGCCCGGCATCTCCTCGCTATCGATTTCCTGCCGCTCATAATTGTAGTCCCCGTCCTTGCCCACCTCGCCATCGCGAAACGACACGTGATAGTCGAAGTTGAAGTCGCTGCCGAACGAGGAGACCCATCCGAACCGCCACCCCATGCGCTTCTTGTAGGCCTCGATCTCGGCGAGAGGCGCGCGGGAGACCACGACGAATGCCGCGTCGCGATGCGCCAGGTGCACAATCGCACCATCGAAATGGTCGGCGAGGTAGGAGCAGCTCGGGCAACCCTCTACCCAGCCGGGGCCGAGCATGAAGTGGTAGACGATGAGCTGGTTCTTTCCATCGAAGAGCTCAGCGAGCGTCTTCTTGCCGGCAGGCGTATCGAAGACGTAAGGCTTCTCCACCTTGACCCAGGGCAGCGCGCGGCGCTCGGCGCTCAATCTGTCGCGCGCCACCGTAAGCTCTTTCTCTCTAGCGAGCAGAGCCTTGCGCTGAGCGGTCCATTCGCTCTGTGAAACGATCTTGTGTTGCGGCATATGCAACTCCATTGGTCGGAACTTCGGAATGCTCAATTGGGCTTGGGCGTCATCCAGGCCACTCCGGCGCCGCCCGGCTGCATAAGGATCGCAATCCGCCCGACGCCCGGGACATCGAAGATCGGCTTCATCAGCTTGGCGCCTGCCTTGACCGCCTTGGCAACGCGCTTGTCCACGTCGTCGACGGCGATATAGGACATCCAGCTCTCCGGCACGCCGTCGAACTCGGGGCCTTTCAGCTCGAACAGGCCGCCGACATTCTTGCCGCCCGCCTTGGCGAGCCAATAGGTGCCCCAATCCATTTTCATGGGCTCGAAGGTCCAGCCGATTGTGTCGCCGTAGAAACGTTTGGCGCCTTCGATGTCCCGGGTCATCAATTCATTCCAGCAGAAGCTGCCGTGGAAGCTTTCGCTCGACGCCTTTGCGGCATCCTCGCCGCGCTTGCGGGCTGCTGCCTGTGCCATGTCGCTCTCCTCTTCGCGTTACGAAAAATAGACCACGAGCTTGTCGAGGCACCCGGTCCAACCCTTGCGATGGTCGTCGCGGGCCTTCTCGTCGAAGAATTTCTCGTGGTTGAGGGTGAGCAGCGAGCCGGCGCCGTCGGGCTTGATCAGCACGGTGACCAGCGACACGCGCTCAGGCGTCGAACACCATGCCCAGCTGAAGGACAGCTTCTCGTTCGGCACCACCTCGCGATAGACGCCGCTGACGTAGTGTTGTTCGCCGTCCTCGGTGCGGAAGCCGATGCTGTACTTGCCGCCGACGCGGACATCGAATTCAGCGTGCTCGACCGGGCCTGAATCGGGGCCGAACCATCTCACGATTTTTTCGGGGTCGGTCCAGGCGGCGTAGACGGCTTCGGGCGAAGCTTTGAGCCGCCGCTTGAGGGTGAGACTGGGCTCGATGAGGACGTTGGCTGCGAGGGACATGACTTTTCCTCCTCAAGAAACGCGGCAAGACGGTCGAGCCGCTCTGACCAGAAGCGCTGATAACGATTGAGCCAGCCCACCGCTTCCTGCATGGGTGCGGCGGCAAGCCGGCAGGACACGGTCCGGCCGGTCTTGGTTCGGGTGATCAGGCCGGCATCGGACAACACGTCGAGATGCTTCATGATCGCCGGAAGTGACACGGGAAACGGCCTCGCCAGCTCACTCACCGAAACGTTCTCGTGCTCGTCGAGTTGCGCCAGCAGCGCGCGCCGCGTCGGGTCGGCAAGCGCGGCAAAGGTGCGGTCGAGCGAGGCCTGTTGATACTTAACCATATGGTTAAGTTTATGGGAGGCGATCGATCGTGTCAATAGACGGGGCCCTCGGCAGCGGAATTGCCAAGCTTTCCAACCTCGCTACCGTCTCTTGGCAATTTTTCCGAGGTTGTGGCCGCCCGGGCAGTCCGATCTAGTCACGACCCTCAATAAAACCATGCTCCTTGGGAGGAATATCCATGAAGAGGATTTTGATTGCAGCGTCTGCTCTCACGATGGTCGCGGCAAGTTCGGCTTATGCGGCGGCACTGGCCGAGCAGCAGGTCGAAGGCGTCGAGGCGGCGATCAAGGCCATTGGGTGCACGGTGGAAGAGACCGACATCATCGCCAAGGGCGACGGCTACAAGGCCGACGATGTCGAGTGCAAGGACGGCCAGTACGACATGACGCTCGATAAGGACTTCAAGATCACCGGCAAGGAGAAAGAGGACTAATTCGGTCCGTTTTTCGATGGCTATGAGGGCGACGACGTCAAGTGCGACGATGGCGAGTTCAATGTTTCGACAAGGACTTTTAGATCATCGCGAAGGAAAAGGACGAATACTAGGCCCTTGGCCGGAGCCACGCCGGGCCTCTGTCCAGACGCGCAAATCGTTGACAGCGGCGGATTGCCTTTTTATGGTCCGCCCGGCCTAGGAAGCGGCCGGTCGCCGGCCTGCTTTGCCCCCTTTTTCCAGCAAGCGATGGATGCTTTGCCATGAAGATCAAGAATTCGCTCCGCGCGCTCCGCAAGCGCCATCGCAATAACCGCGTGGTTCGGCGGCGGGGGCGGCTCTACGTCATCAATAAGACCAACCGCCGCTACAAGGCGCGTCAAGGCTAGCGCGGCGATGCGCCCCGGGCCGAGCTTCTTCCTGAAGTCTCTAGGCGCGACGCAGCTTCTTCTCGCTGGTCTTGTGTTTGCGCCCATTCCGATGAGCGCACCCGCTCGCGCGGCCGATGACGTTATCGAAGCCCCGTTGGACGATATCGAGCCGCCGGCGCAAATCGCGCCCGACGATGCGGAAGCGCCGTCCGAGGACGACGTGATCGAGCCCGATGAGCTCGAGCCCGGCGCGGCCATGCGGCCAGACGTCAAGCAAGGCAGCGAGGGCGGACCCCCGCCACAGTCTGCCGAGGAGAACAAGCAGGACAAGCTCGCTCCGTCGCTCGACGATCTGCCGCTTGAATCGCCCGTCGACAGGTCAAAAGTGCTGGCGCAGCTCTATGAGCAGCTCGGCAAGGTGCCCGACGCCGAGGCGGCGGCGCCGATCATGGAGGCGATCCAGCACATCTGGCGGCTTTCGGGCAGCGACACCGTCGACCTGTTGATGGCTCGCGCCGAGCGCTTCGCCAAGGAGGATGACCTCGATCTTGCGCTCAAGATCATCGACGCGGCGGTCGACATGGCCCCGGACGAGGCGGAAGCCTGGGATCTCAGGGCCAAGATCAATTATCTCAAGAAGGACTATGACGCCGCCATCGCCGACCTCAAACGCGCGCTCGATCGCGATCCGAAGCATTACGACGCGATGAGCGACCTTGGCGTGGTGTATGAGGCGATGGGGTCAAAGAAAGAGGCGCTCGAGGCCTATCGCAAGGCGCTCGCGGTCAATCCGTATTTGAGCGAGCCCAAGCGCGCGGTGGAGGAGCTTCGCCGCGAGATCGAAGGCCAGGACATTTAGTCCGGCACCGCGCGTCCCTAGAAGTCCTCGGTTTCATCCCCGACGAAGGCCATGCGCAGCATATTGGTGGCGCCGGGCGTGCCGAGCGGCACACCGGCCGAGATGATGATGCGCTGGCCAGGCAGAGCGAAACCTTCCTGGTAGGCGATGCGGCAGGCCTTGGCGACCATGTCGTCAAGGTCGCGGGGATCGTCGGTCAGAACGCAATGCAGTCCCCAGACCAGCGCGAGCTTGCGCCCGGTGGTGGGAATTGGCGTGAGAGCGATGATCGGCTGCTGGGGGCGCTCGCGGGCGGCGCGGAGGCTGGTCGCGCCCGAGGCCGTGTAGCAGACGATCGCCGCAAGGTTGAGCGTCTCGGCCACGGTGCGGGCGGCGGCGGAGATCGCGTCGGCGCCGGTCGCCTCGGGGCCGATGCGCTGGGCGTGGATGATCGCCTCGTAGAGAGGGTCGCGCTCGACCTCGATGGCGACACGGTCCATGGTGGCCACGGCCTCGACCGGATATTTGCCGACCGCGGATTCGGCCGACAGCATCACCGCGTCGGCGCCATCGAACACTGCGGTGGCGACGTCGGAGACTTCGGCCCTGGTGGGAGCTTGCGCGTAGATCATCGATTCCAGCATCTGGGTGGCGACCACCACCGGCTTGCCGGCATTGCGCGCCGCGCGCGTGATCTGCTTCTGCAGTCCAGGGACTTTCTCGACCGGCATCTCAACGCCAAGGTCGCCGCGCGCCACCATGATGGCGTCAGCCAGGTCGATGATCTCGTCAAGATGATTGAGCGCCGAGGGCTTCTCGATCTTGGCCAGGATGGAAGAGCGGCCGCGCGCGAGCTTGCGCGCCTCGGCGATGTCCTCGCCCCGCTGCACGAAAGACAGCGCGATCCAGGCGACGCCGAGCGACATGGCGAAGTCGACATCGGCGCGATCCTTTTCGGTCATGGCGCCGAACGGAAGCACGGTGTCGGGTAGGCTGATGCCTTTGCGGCTGCCGAGCACGCCGCTGGTCAACACCTCGGCGTCGATTCTGACGTCGCTCGCCTCGACGATGCGTAATTTGAACTTGCCGTCGTCGAGCAACATCGTATGGCCGGGCTGCACGGCCTGGAAAATTTCGGGATGCGGCAGGTGCACGCGTCCCAAGCCACCCACCGACTCGCGCCTGACGAAGCTCACTACGTCGCCCTCGTTGAGCCTTATCGCGCCGGATTCGAATTTGCCGATGCGGAGCTTCGGCCCCTGTAGATCGACCAGGATGCCAATAGGGCGCGAGAACTCGGTCTCGAGCTTGCGGACCGCGGCATGGATGTCGCGCAGGCCTTCATGCGTGGCGTGACTCATGTTCACGCGAAACACGTCGGCGCCTGCCTCGAATAGGCGGCGCATCGTCTCTTCGTTGTTGGAGGCAGGACCGAGCGTGGCGACGATCTTGACCCGGCGATTGCGCCTCATTGGGACTTCGCTTCGCCCTCGGGATCAGTCAGGCGAACGGTCCAGTCGCGCTCTTCGCCAGTATCGACTTCGAAGAAGCCAGTGCGTTTGTAGCCGCGCTTCACGCAGTCCTTGGTGTCGCGAACGGTGAAGGACTTGTCGTCCGTGCACATATAAAGAGTGCCGGCCCATTCGCCGCCGCGGTCGTAGTCGACCGCATGGATGTAATAGAAGCGGCCGATCAGCACGCCCTTGAGCAAGGTCTCGCAAGTATGCGAGGCGATGTTCCACCAGCCCTCGGTGGCCCAGCCTTCGGCGTCCTTGTAACCGATGGCGACGCCGACTCGGCTTGCCGTCGTGTTGCAGAGCTTAAGGTCGGCCAGAGCGGGAGAGGCGCCGAGGCAGGCCAAGGTTGCAAGTGCGGCAGCGAGGGAAACACCCAACCGTCGCCCCCGTGCCAAGGGGGCGGGCACGGCGCTTGCCGTGGTCCGGATCAAGTGGAAGCCAAGCATCATCCCTCTAAGAGCCTGCAATCTCGGTTAAAGAATGTCGAACAATAGCACCGAATTGGTTGCGTTTGTCTCAACCTCTGGGCCAATTATAGGCCTTGCCGTGCCCGGCAAAAGACCCGCCGAAGTTCCTCGGTAATTGCGTCGCAACCTGGGCCACTTTCAAGCTTTTTTCTTGCCGGGGCCACGCCATAAGGGCAAGTAAGGGGGACGCGAGCGACGGGTCGCGCGGAGCGAAGTCTGGACACTCTTCACCAAGAAGACTTGGGCACCAAGCCCTATCGGAGTATCGAAGGGGACGCCTCGACCGGCCTTCTCATCCTCTGCGACCACGCCGAGAACACCATCCCGCAAGGCTACGGCACGCTTGGCCTCAGGGCCGAGGACCTGCACCGGCACATCGCCTATGACCTGGGCGCCGCGGAAGTGGCCGAGCATCTGGCAAACGCGCTCGGCGCGCCGGCGATCCTCTCCCGCTTCTCGCGCCTCCTGATCGACCCCAATCGCGGGCTCGACGACCCGACGCTCATCATGCAGATCTCCGACGGGCTGATCGTGCCTGGCAATGTGGGCTTGACGGCGGGAGAGATCGAAGCCCGCATCGCGCATTATTACCGGCCTTATCACGCGGCGATCGAGCGCGCCGTCGATGCGGCGATCGCAGCCGGCAAGCCGCCGGTGATCATCTCGATGCATAGCTTCACCCAGGCCTGGAAGGGCGTGCCGCGCCCTTGGGCCGTCGGCGTGCTTTGGGACAGGGACCCGCGGCTCGCGCTCGCTCTGCTCGAAGGCTTGCGCGCCATTCCCGACATCGAAGTTGGCGACAACGTTCCTTACTCCGGCCAACTCAAGGGCGATACGCTTTACCGCCACGGCACGGGGCGCGGCTTGGCGCATGCTCTGGTCGAGGTCCGTCAGGATCTGATCCTAGGACCCGAGGGCCAAAAGCAATGGGCGATGCGGCTCGCCAAGGCGCTAGATAAGGTGCTGAAGGAGACGGCCGGCGCGCTGCACGCGATCGAGCTGCACGGCTCGCATACCGACATGGAGCCTCGCGCGGCCCCTGCCAAGAAGGGAGCGCCGTCGATGGACGACAAGACCAAGATCGAGCTCGAGGCCGCCGCCTTCCGGCGTCTCGTCGCGCATCTTCGCGAGCGCAGCGACGTGCAGAATATCGATCTCATGGAGATCGCCGGCTTCTGTCGCAATTGCCTTGCCGACTGGTATCGGGAGGCCGCCGCGGCGAAAGGCTTGCCCCTCAGCAAGGAGGAGGCGAGGGAGATCGTCTATGGCATGGCCTATGATGCGTGGAAGGCCAAGTACCAGACGGAAGAGCCCGCAAAGCCGCGCAAGCGGACGGGCTGACAGCCTCTCCCGCCCTCAACCGGCGCGCGCTTTGGATAAGCGGGATAAGTCGGCTCGCGCCTTGCCGCGACAAATCCAAGCGACCTAAGCTTGGCCGAACTCGAATCACAAACCTTCGCGGGGGGACGTCACAGTGCAGCTCCAGACATCAGCCAAAGACCAGCTTCGTACCATCGTCGCCCGCATCGAGCGGCTGGAGGAGGAGAAGGCGGCGCTCGCCACCGATCTGCGCGAGGTCTATGCCGAGGCCAAGGGCAACGGCTTCGACGTGAAGGCGCTGCGCGCGGTGATCCGCCTGCGCAAGCAGGACGAGACCAAGCGGCGCGAGGAAGAGGCCGTGCTGACGACCTATCTGCATGCGCTCGGCATGGCGGAGGCCGAAGCGGCCTAGCCATTCATTTTTCAGAAAAGCGATGAGTCATGGCGGGCCAAGGTCCCGCCATTCACGTCTTGGCATGCCTAAGGCAGGAAGTGCTAGCGGGTGCTCTGGGCGAGACGAGTTGGAGCGGCGGCCTGAGGCTGCACCTCCGCATAGATGCTTCTGATCGCTTGTCCGGAGAAGCGCTGGGCCGCCGCCAGGCTGACATAGCCCGAACTCTTGCGCAGCGTGAGCGCGGTCGGCTGGTCCATGTCGTCGAACAGATAGTCCAGGTTCTGCTGATCAGGCGGGCTGAGCGGCGCCACCGTGCGGCTATAGGTGACCGACGCATCGGTCATCAGTCCGGCGATCTCGAAGGGAACATAGGCCAGCGCGTCGGGATGGTCGTCATCGGCCTCCGGCGCGCTCACGACCTCGGCGTCCTGATAGGAGGGAAGCGGTGCGGCGGCCGGCTTGGGAGCCTTGTCCTTGTGGCCGAAGAACGGCACCGACATGCCCCCGGCGCTCGCATAGGTGAACAGCTTGGCCGGAGGCGTGCCCGGCTCATGGGGATCTTCGGAGATCACAGGCGGAGCAAGCGAAGCGAGGATCGGCCGCGGCGTATCGGTTTCGGCTTCGGCATCGCTCTCGGCCTCGGCGAACACATCGGTATCCGGCGCGGACTGCCACTTGGCCTTGGCAGACGGCGTGGCCGCAGCGAACATGGTCTTGTTGACCATGCCCTTGGAGAGGGCGAGCTTGTAGTCGGCCTGGGTGATCGGCTTGCCGTCGGTCGGCAAATATCTGGTCCTGCCGTTGGGGAAGAGGGCCGCAAGCTCAAGCCGCGGGATGCGCGGCCACATGCGGACATTGCCGGTATCGACATGCACGAATGGGATGCCGGAGGTCGGGTAATAGCCGACGCCGCCATGCTCCTGGATCAGCGCGGAGTTGCGCAGAACCTTTACGGGAACGTCAGGGAAGGTGATATCGGCGGCCTTGCCGAGGATATGCTGGCTGCGCTTTGCCTGCCCGCCGCCCTTTTTCCGCATCGATTCGTTGGTCTGGGCGGTGCGGTGGCCGCAGATGAGATTGACCGCTTCGTTCGAGCCGAGCTGCTTATGCAGCGTCCAGATCAGGTCGATCAAAGCGGGGTCCATGTTGGTCTCTTTGTCGGCCCGCCAATCGCGCATGAAATGGTTGAGCTGCTTGAGCGCAGCATCGTCATACTTGCCGTCACGCTTGAAGGTGACGGTGAGGTTTTCCTTGGTGTGGATGTTGTACATGGAAAGGGTGCGCGTTTCGCCCAGGGCAGCCGCCCGATAGGCGGTCGCCGTGCACCACGCGGCAGCGGAAAGAAGCACGAGGCATGCGCCGAGCACGGCGCGACGTGCGACACTCCCCCGAATTCGCATCCCCGACTTACGCCTTTCCCTCGCCGGCCTTCCCGATGCCGGCTTCCCCGTAGGTGCGGACCCTTAGGCCACGCACGCGGGCAGCATCCCTTCCATGCCGTCCGTTAAGGTTGAGTATTAGCCAAATTGCGGGAAAAACAAGGCGAACGGGTTAACCGTGCCCGGATTCTGGTCGTAGAGTTAACAGGATTTCCCCAAGTTTTTCACTGCGCTACAACCGCAGCTATAGCCTGAGAGCGGCCGCCATCCGCGCATCGTGGCCGTAGATATCCCCGTAGGTTGAGATCGAGCCGTCATCGTTAATCTTCAGTGTGAAATAGGTGATGTAGACGGGGATCTTCTGCCGAAGGGCGATGTGCTGGTCGTAGCCGGTGTCGATGGCCGACATGGTCCGCGCCTGGCTCCAGTTCTGGTCCTGCTTCAACAGCACGGCGGCCAGCTGATCGGGGTTTTGCACCCGCATGCAGCCATGGCTTTCCGCCCGAACCTCGTTGGCGAACAGGAATTTCTGCGGGGTGTCGTGCATGTAGACGTCGTGCTTGTTGGGGAACACGAATTTCACGCGGCCGAGCACGTTGGCCGGTCCCGGCGGTTGGAACAGCTCTAGCGTGCGAATGTCCACGCGGTTCCAATCGATCGCGGCCGGATCGAGCTCGCGGCCGGCGTATCTGATGCGCAAATCGTGACGCTGAAACACCGCGGTGTTCCAGCCGCCCCCGCCGAACCAGGAGGCCTCTTCCCGCAGATAGGGCCTGATCTCCTCGACCTTGATCGAGGTCGGCACGTTCCAGAACGGGCCGAACACGATCTCCTGCATTTCCCGGGAGAAAATCGGCGTCTGCTTGTCGACTTTGCCGACCACGACGCGCGTGGTGTAGGTGGGCTTGCCGTCAGACATCACGCGCAGCATGAATTCGGGGATGTTGACGTTCACATAGAACGAGCCGAGGTCATGCGGCAGCCAGCGCCAACGCTCCATGTTGATCAGCACGGAGCGGATGCGCGCGGGGCTTCCGACCTGGCGTGGGTGCTGCCCGCCGCTATTGAGCAACGCCCGCGTGCCGGCGCCAACCATGCCGTCGGGGATCGAGCCATGCGCGAGCTGGAATTTCCGCACGGCATCGAGCACCTGCTCATCGAAACGCGTTGCGTCGGCGGTGTCTGCCGGCATGTCGAGCCGCTTCCGCAAGAGCGCGACTTGCTCGTCCATGACGCCAAGCTTGAGCACTGGGCCGTCCGGAATGATCACGGCCGGCTTGGAGGAAGCCTCGACCTTGCCGCCTCGGAGCTCGATCAGCTTCTGCCTGAGCGCCTCGAATTGCGGCTGATCCGGCTGGAAGCTCCGCAGATAGGCGGCGGGGTCGGAGCGGATGGCGATCGATTCGATCACCTCGGACGGATTGGGAAGAGCGAGGTCGGGATCGAGATTGGCAGAGACCCGCGACGGGTTGATCCTGCCGCCCCGCGCGTCGCGCGCGTAACCGAGCACGGCATAGCTGATCTTGATCTCGGCATCGGCGAGCCATTGGGTGGCACCCGCGTCTGATGCATTGAACTCGGCAAAGTTCGGCAGCTGATAATCCGCAGCGCGAAGCCCGTAATCGTCGGCCTGCTCGATCTCGGTGATGACGGCCTTGCCGCGCTCGGTTAGGCCGTTCTCATCGACCCACAGCATGCGCTGGTCGGGAACCGCGTAATATTCGACCAGCGCCCCCTGCTCGGACTTCTTGGCTTGGGTGGTGGTGGTGAATTTCGCAGACAGGTTGGCCTGCACGGCAATGCGGATCGCCTCGGCCCGGGTGATCAGGGCTTGCGGCGCATCGGGCTCGACCGCAAGTGCCGGCAGGCTCGCCGAGGCTGCCAGAAGCAAGGCTAACGCGATCCGAAATATGGCCCTCATGCAACTTCCCCCATGGCCAAATCGGCCGCCACTCGATCGATTAGGAAGGCTCCCCCGCGCTTCGCCAGTGTGCGAAGCCAACGTAAACTTTCCCCGTCACGCTTTGCTGCGGTGGGTGTGGCATTCCCGCCGAACCCACCGTGATTTAGTTAGTTGGGTCTCGCCTCGAGCCCGATCTCGCGCATCTTGCGGTAAAGGGTCGACCGGCCGATCCCTAACCTCCGGGCGATCTCGGTCATCCTGCCGCGATAGCGGCCGAAGGCGAGGCGGATCATGTCGGCCTCGACGGCTTCGAGCGAACGGATGTCGCCAGAGTCGCTGAGCGCCGGGATGCCGATCGCGTCCTTGCCGTTAGCCTGCGGCACATGAATGGTGGCGGGAGTTCCCGCGGACTCACCCAGCATGACCGGGCCCTCGATGCGCGGCGCCGGATCCTTCGGCGCTGGCGCCGGCGGCACGGTCACGGCATAGCCCTCGACGTGGGCGGCGATCTGCGGGAACTCGTTCACCGACAACATCGGCGAGTCGGCCAGCACCACGGCGCGGAACACCGCGTTCTCGAGCTGGCGGATATTGCCTGGCCAGCTATAGCGGCACAGCATGCCTATAGCCTCGGCGTCGATACCGTCGATCAGCTTGCCTTCCTCGGCGGCGAAGCGGGCGATGAAGTGGCGTACCAGTTCCGGCACATCTTCGAGCCGCTCGCGCAGAGGCGGCACCCAGATCGGGAACACGTTCAGCCGGTAATAGAGGTCCTCGCGAAAGCGGCCTTCGCTCACGAGGCTGATGAGATTCTGGTTGGTCGCGGAGATCAGCCGGAAGTCGACCTTGACCTTGTGCTTGCCGCCGACGGGATCGATCTCGCCGTCTTGCAGAGCCCGCAACAGCTTCACCTGGGCGTCAAGTGGCAGCTCGCCGATCTCGTCCAGGAACAGCGTCCCCTGATCGGCTTCGAGGAATTTACCGATGCGCTTCTCGACGGCGCCGGTGAAGGAGCCCTTCTCGTGGCCGAACAGGATGCTCTCGACCAGATTCTCGGGAATCGCGCCGCAATTGACGGTGACGAACGGCTTGGATTTGCGGGCGCTTTCGCCCTGGATGGCGCGCGCGATCAACTCCTTGCCGACGCCCGATTCGCCTTCAATCAGCACCGGAATGGTGGAGTTGGCGGCCCTATGGCCGAGCTCCAGCACGCGCTTCATGGCATCGCTGCCGGCAATCAGGTCGGTGAAGCCAAGTTCGCCGCTGGCGGAGGCCTTGATACGGACCAGTTCGCCGGCCAGCGCCTCGATCTTCAGCGCGTTCTTGATGGAGACTTCGAGTCGCTCGGGGCTCACCGGCTTGACCACGAAGTCGACGGCGCCGGCGCGCATCGCCGTGATGGCGGCGTCGATGCTGCCATGGGCGGTCTGCACGATGGCTGGAGGCTTCCGTGGCAAAGTGCGCATGGAGGAGAGAACGGCTAGGCCGTCAGTGCCCGGCATGACGAGGTCGAGCAGGACAAGGCAGATCTCCCCCGTGTTGTCGGCCTTGAGCGCTTCAAGCGCCTTGTCGCCGCTATCCGCCGTGGCGACGCTATAGCCGAACCGCTTGATGGTCTCTTCGAGAATACGACGTTGAGCAGGGTCGTCGTCGACGACCAATACGCGCTTAGGCATGACGCAAGAACTCGCTACGTTACGCTAGAACCCACACGACGGAGGACAGCTTGCATCGCCATGTACTTCGGTCGAAGCACGCTGCTCCTGTGCCAAAATTGTGCAGTCGAAGGGTAAACATCCCCTTTATCGAAGTTCGATTTTGGTGAAGCTGTGGTCTTGCGGTCCTCGAAAAGGACCAAAACACGTGGTCGATGGCCCTTGCAGGGGCGCATTTGCCCTCCCACACTAGGATGCGATTCACCGCCAGCGAGGTTCACCTTTTCATGCTGTCCAAACTCCGTAATTGGCCCGAGCACCCTCATTTCGCTACGACCGCTTCAACCAAGGGCGAGGCGAAGCCCAAAACCGCCGAGGCGGGCGGCAAGGCGAAGCTCGGCACGTTGCCGGAATGGAATCTCGCCGATCTTTATCAGGGACCGGAGTCGCCGAAGCTCAAAGCCGATCTTGAAACCTCCGAGCGAGCGGCCGACGCCATGCAGGAGCGCTATGCCGGCAAGCTTGCCGTGCTGCTCGACGGCGGCAAGGGCGGTGCGGCCCTCGCGCAAGCCGTCCGCGAGTTCGAGGCGCTGAACGACGTGCTCGGCCGCATCGTCTCCTATGCCAGCCTGCTCTACGCCGCGGACACCTCGGACCCCAAGCGGCAGAAATTCTTCGGCGACATCCAGGAGAAAATTACGGCGATCTCGTCGAAGCTGCTGTTCTTCCCGCTCGAGCTCAACCGGCTCGAGGACGCGATGCTCGAGACGGCGATGGCCAAGTCGGAGCTTAGCCACTACCGGCCTTGGCTCGAGGATCTGAGGAAAGAAAAGCCCTATCAGCTCGAGGACAAGCTCGAGCAGCTGTTCCACGAGAAGGCGGTGACGGCGCGCGGCGCCTGGGACCGGCTGTTCAACGAGACCATGACGTCGCTGAGATTCGAGACAGAGGGAGAAAAGCTCAGCCTTGAGCCGACGCTGAACCGGCTGCTCGATCCGGACGGAGACAAGCGCCGCGAGGCAGCCCAGGCTCTGGCGAAAGTCTTCAAGGACAATGTGCGGCTGTTCACGCTGATCACCAACACGCTCGCCAAGGACAAGGAGATTTCCGACCGCTGGCGCGGCTTCGTCGACGTCGCCGATTCCCGCCACCTCGCCAACCGGGTGGAGAAGGAGGTGGTCGATGCGCTGGTCGCCGCCGTGCGCGAGGCCTATCCGCGCATCTCACATCGCTATTACGCGATGAAAGCGCGATGGCTCGGCAAGAAGACGCTCGAGCATTGGGATCGCAACGCGCCGCTGCCAGAGGAGCCGAAGCAGGTGATCGGCTGGGACGCCGCGCAGAAGACCGTGCTTACGGCTTACGGCGATTTCTCCCCGCGCATGGCCGACATCGCCGGCCAGTTCTTCGCCAAAGGCTGGATCGACGCGCCGGTGCGCGAGGGAAAATCTCCCGGCGCCTTCTCGCATCCGACCGTGCCGAGCGCGCACCCCTATATCCTGCTCAACTATCAGGGCAAGCCGCGCGACGTGATGACGCTCGCGCATGAGCTCGGCCACGGCGTGCACCAGGTGCTCGCCAATGTGCAAGGGCCGCTGATGGCGCCGACGCCGCTCACGCTCGCCGAGACCGCGAGCGTGTTCGGCGAGATGCTGACCTTCCGCGCGCTGCTCGACCAGGCGCCGACCCCGCGCGAGCGAAAGGCGCTGCTCGCCTCGAAGGTCGAGGACATGATCAACACGGTGGTCAGGCAGATCGCCTTCTACAGTTTCGAGCGCAGGGTGCATACCGAGCGGCGCGAGGGCGAACTGACCAGCGACAGGCTCGGCGAGATCTGGCTCGATGTGCAGCGCGAGAGCCTAGGCCCGGCCATTGAGCTCAAGCCGGGCTACGAGACCTTCTGGTGCTACATCCCGCATTTCATCCACGCGCCGTTCTACGTCTATGCCTATGCCTTCGGCGATTGTCTGGTGAACTCGCTCTATGCCGTCTACGAGAAGGCGGAGAAGGGCTTCGCTGAGCGCTATCTCGATATGCTGGCGGCTGGCGGCACCAAGCATCACAAGGAGTTGCTGGCGCCGTTCGGGCTCGACGCCTCGGACCCGAATTTCTGGTCGATGGGGCTGAAAGTGATCGAGGGCCTGATCGACGAGCTCGAAGCGATGGACAAGACGGCGACCGCCAAACGCTAAGGCCGGGCCACTTACCCTGAGGGAGGGTTGACGAAAACGGATTTGCGCGTTGGATTCGCGATAATTGGCCGTAAGGGGGAGGGGGGTTTGTCGCGATGACGCAGGTTTCCCTGGTGCCCATTCTGCTCTGGGTCGCGGCGCTCGCCTGCGCGGGCATCGCGATTTTGCGCGAGCCACGGCCGGTCTTGCAGAGCTTCGTGGTCGACCGGCTGCTGCGCTATCTGTTCCTGTTCCCGCTCGGTGTGCAGGGTCTCTGGGCCTTTATCGGCCACGTGTTCTTTCCGCAGCAATCCGCCGCCTCGATCGGTTGGGCCACGAGCCCGTTCCAATACGAAGTGGGGGTGGCCAATCTGGGGCTCGGTCTTGCCTGCATCTATGCCGCCTTCAAGGGCTTCGAAGCGCGGGTGGCCGCCGGCATCGTCGCCGCCTGCTTCCTGCTCGGCGCCGGCATCGGTCACATCAGGGACATTGTCACGACGGGAAATCTCGCCCCGGGCAATGCGGGGCCGATCATGATCACTGATTTTCTCACCCCCATCGCCGTTCTCGCGCTGCTTTTCTTTGCCAGCGACAGGTGGAAGCCGAAATCGGCGGCGACGCTTGCGCTCGAGGCCGAGCTCGACGTCGCCCGCAAGGCGATGCGCGACTATCGCCAAGCCTTGAGCCAGCTTGGCAAAGGGTGAGGCCGTCGCGGAGCGACCCCTAGTGCCTGGTGAAAATCTCGGCCGTGCCGTCTTTCTTGATTAGTAGCACGTCGTAAGGCTCGGTCTCGTCGCCTTGCTCCATTCCCGGCGAGCCGGCCGGCATCCCCGGTACGGTGAGCCCAAGGGCGTCGGGCCGCTCGGCGACCAACCGCTTGATGTCGTCAGCCGGCACATGGCCCTCGATGACATAGCCGTCGATCTTGGCGGTATGGCATGAGGCCAGCAACTCGCCGACCCCGGCCTGGCGTTTGATGCGGTCGAGCGCGGAGGCATTTGTGTTGTGCGACGTCACCGTGAAGCCGTTTGCCTCGAGATATTTCACCCATTTGCCGCAGCACGAGCAGGTCGGCGATTTCCACACGTCGATCGCGTCAGGGGCGGCCGCAAAGGCAGGTGAAGCAAAGGCGATCGCCGCGAGCACAATGAGCATCCGTTTCAACATGGGCTTCTCCTTCCGCCGCCAAGCATGACCGTGCTGTGCGGCGCGCACAATCTCATTTCGCGTCAGGCGCGGCCAGCGCGATGTCGGCGATGATAGGCCTATGGTCCGAGCCCTGCCGCGCGCCGCCGATCGTCGCGATTTTGGTGAACTCCCGCGAGGCGAACACATTGTCGATGACGACCACCGGCACAAGCGGATAGCGTCGCCACCGCATCGGCCAGGTGTAGTGGAACGTATTGAATTGGCCGAGCCCGGTCGTGCGCGTGAACTGCTTCAGCTGATCGGTCCACGGCGTCATGTTGAAGTCGCCGGCCACGATGATCGGCAGCTTCCTGGTCAGCACGAATTGCGTGAGCGCCGTTACGGCAGTCTGGAGTTGCTCGCGCACATCAAGGAAGCCTTCCTTGAGGCCGACAGGATTTGGACGGGCACCCTGGTTGACCGCCTCCGTAACCGGGAGGAGAGCCCGTGGAACGACATCCGAGGCAAGCCGCTCGATGGCCGTATGCTGGCCGACATGCTGAAGCCATACCGCATCAAGGCGAACAATGACGTGAAGATCGACGGCATCAACAGCAAGGGTTACCGACGGTCAGACTTCGAGCAGGCATGGAAAAGCTACCTTTCCGAGAGTGAGGCTACCAAGGCTACCGGGGCTACCAATTTGAGTAATAAGAACAAAAAGGTAGCCCCGGTAGCCCCTGGGGAGGAATATGAGGACGACTTTGAGCCGGGGGCGTTCGAGCCGGATTTCGATGAAAGGAGGCTGCAATGACCGATGCGTCACGGATGGCTAGGCCGTATACTGATAAATCGAGTTGGTAAGCAGCGTTGGTCCATGTCCGCTTTGCCTCCAAAAGCAGACATTCGTCAGCGCATTGAGCATGTCTGCTTTGTGCCAGTAGCGGACCTAGTGCCATAGCGGACGTGTGTTGCGTCACGAAGCCATCGACGAAGCGCGCGTGCTCCTTCAGCACATGAGTGGCATGCTTGATGCCGCCGTACGCGCATATGACGCCGATCACATCGATGGCGATGCCCAACTATGGACGCTCCCAACTTGGGGGCGGCGGAGCTTACGCGGCTATTCGCCTTTTTGATCGCCGCTTCTGATGGCCGGATTGTCGTGGAGGACGACGTTCAGCAGGGAATTATGGACGACGAGGTCGCCGTTATAATCAATGAAACCCAACTTGCGGAACTTGTTCATGAACACACTAACGCGCGATCTGGTGGTGCCGATCATATCGGCGAGGGCAGGCATTCCGATGGCTGGCAGCTTCTTGGGCACTCGCGCCTGCTGAGTGAGGAGGGAACGATGGGCTCTTTCAATCCCCCTAATAGTGCGTTTGATGATGCCGACCTGGAAAATCTAGAACAAGCGTCCCAAGCCATTTTGACGACGCTTGTGGCGCATAGTCCGGCCGGCGCTGTCGCTACCCACGATGCCTTAAAATTGCAAGTACGTACTACGGTCTACGCACTGGCGTGCCTGAATGGCGAAACCAATCCCGAGATACTGCGCAGCCAAATATTAGAGGCACTTCCGGTTAACTCTTTTTCCGCCGCCAACGGGCTCACTGACCCTTGGGGGCGGGGTCGCTTAGGCGCTCGCCGCACATGAAGAAGCCCCAGAGAACGGGGGATCTCGGGGCTTCTTCGGTTCCTTATGGGGGGAACCAGTGATGGGGAGGGAATACCCACCACATAACCGCTTAATACCATTGATAGTGGCAGGAGAGAACGAGAACAAACGTCCTTGAAAAGTTGGCCGTTACCGATCAGCGAGAGCAGGCGCAAGCCGCCGGCGTAGCTGTGCCTTTCACACTATGGCTTTGAAACTGGAACGCAACTATCGCGACACCTCCAACAGCGAACGAGTGCGACCTGATCACTTGGCACACAGATGGCGGGTGCAACGCGACCTGCATAACGCGCTGCCATGCCGTGATCAGAAGGGCAACTAATGCTGGACCTCGCGGAGAAGGTGGACGCGTTCATCGTCGAGCTCGACCCCGCGCCTGATGAGGCCTCAGTGGTGAGGCTGGATAGCCTCCACCACGGCGTTGGCGAGGTGGTCAAGAAGCACGGGCTTCGGCAGCACGGGCGCGTCAGGGACTTGTTCGTGGATACGCTCAATGGTGTCGCCGTCGAAGTATCCGGTGACGAAAATGATAGGCACGTCGCATACCTCTCGAAGCCACCTAGCAGCCTCGATCCCTTCGCGGCCTCCTTCGAGACTAACGTCCTTCGAACAACGTCGGGCTGATCTTCCATTGCACACAAAAAAGCATTTTGTGAATTTGCCGCTAGATCACAAATCTCGAAGCCCAGAGCGTGCATTTCTGCTTCTAGGCCGAGGGCTATCCAGAACTCATCTTCGACAATCAGGGCGCGTCGGCGGTTCGGGGGAGAACACTCCGTGCTCCCAAACCGCTGCGGCGAGCGACTTCTTGGCATCGGAGATGGCCGGGTAACGGCGGACAACCAGCCCTGGCCGATTAGCGACGGTTGGGCCATAAGGCACTCCATGCCCCTCTATTGTCTTAAACGCCTGACTAGGACTTGGGTTTCCCCGGAGGCTGTGGATTAGGTTAGTGAACCCTTAACTTCTGCGGACATCGTCGTATTTGACAAAGGCATAGCCTGTGCTCCTGGTGTCCAGCCCGAGGCTTCACCCTCTCCCACTCCTGGCAGATGGGCTAAGGCGCATAGCTGCATAAGCATAGCGCAGCCCCTGCGCGCGTTCCCCGCCGGCCTGCCCTTCAGCATCGTGCTGGTCATGGTACTATGCTACGCAAACACAGCACAGTCGTTGAAAGCCAAGGGTTACAGGCTGGTGTCGGTAACAGGCGGGTAACAAAGGCAGGCAGCAGCCCCGACGTTGCCCCAGGACGGCAGGAAGGCCCCAGCTATATCTTTGGGAACCCCACTTAACCTTGCAGCGGGTGCCCAATGCTCGCGCTGTGCGGCGTACCCCCGCTATCCAGCCCATTCACATTTCGGGGGTACAACATGAGGTGTGAGCAATGCGGGGCTGATCTTACGCTAGTGGGAAAAGCACATAGGTGCGTAGCTAACAGCACACCTATAGCTAACACCGTAGCTAACACCTTCAACGGTCTTGGATCCTCGATTGCTTGATGCGGACTGAAATCACAAGTCGTTGCTATTTACAGCCACGACCGTCCCACTTTTCTGGACAAGCTGACAACTGCTCGTACCAGTCGGAATAGCCGGATCTCCCGCCATGGCGATTGGGCTTCTGGGACAAGTTGCCGTTACCAGCGTTACTTGCCGCCTGGATTGGTGTGGAACCTCGCATTGCCGCCGCTATAGGCGCATTTCCCGCCAGGATCAGTGCAGAACGTCGCACCGCCGCTATAGATGTACTTGCCACCAGGATTGGTGCCGAACGAAGTGGTGCCCCCACCGACGACCCGGCCCGATTGGGCCATTGAGGCGGGTCCCATCAGCACAAACAATGCGGCGATGCAGATGGCGACCGTGCATCTCATCTTTATCTTGCTCATTTTCACCTCCTGGCCCTGCGCGGCGGTCTGACCGCCGAGGAATATCGGTGGAAGCTGATCCGAGAGTGGCGCGAGGCGCGACACGCCGGGGCATGTGAGGCGCAGCATTTTAACCTCGACCTGCCAGTAGAAAGTAATTGACTTGCCATGTGCGACGGCAAAGTCTGCAAAAAGTGAAGCTATTCGATGAAAGAGCTGGGAGGAAAACTATGGCGACGACAAAACGCACCGCGCGCAAGACGGCACGCACTGTCCGCAGGACAGGTCGCAAGGTGGCGCGCACTGTCCGCAAGACGGGACGCAAGACAGCACGCACCGCCCGCAAGACAGCAACCACTGCCCGCAAGACGGGACGGAAGGTGGCGCGCACTGCCCGCAAGACGGGACGGAAGGTGGCGCGCACTGCTCGCAAGACGCCTACATCACCAACTGCATAGCTGACTAAACGGCTTAAGCGCCGCCGCCGCAGGGCCGCAGTTTTTTTTTTTTTTTTTTTTTTTTTTTTTTTTTTTTTTTTTTTTTTTTTTTTTGGGCCGCGTGTTTTGCCCTATGTCGCTCCCGAGCCACCGGCCTTCTTGTGAGCTTTGTATTCTGCACGGCACTGCTTCATCAGGTCACGATGCTTGCCTTCCATCGGGTGTGTCACAAGCGCCTGCTTGCAAATTTTGCGACCACCGGCATTAGCGTCGGTGTAGGCCAGCCCGACTGCGATGCTAGAGCCCGCCAGGACCAGCGCGAGTGAGAGTGCAATATTCTTCTTGCGTCTTCCTTTCATTGCACGCGGGGAAGCTCTCCGCTTTGTCCTAACTAAAAGATGCAATAGCCGTGCGGAAAGCATACGCTACAGCAAAAAAGGGCGCTCACCGAAGCGAGCGCCCTTTGTGGCTTTATATCCGCAACGTTACTGCGGCTTCGCCGAACACGTGTAGGCTTGAGCATCCCACATGCCGCCAGCCTTCTCGCAGTCGGCCTGGTTCTTTGCTTTCGTCACATCTCCGGCGAAGGCAGGGCCAGTGAAGGCGAGTGCCAAAGCCAACACGAACGTTGAGATCAGTGTTCTCATGGACGCTACTCCTTACGGTTGTAGGGGGGTGCCAGGAGAACTCCGTTCCAACGCCTCTTGTTCCAAGCAAATTTATTTACCCCCTTGCGCCTCGTATTTGGATAGGCGATCCACGCTATCTCGACCGCCTCAGTTTAGTTTGGTGGTCAACTGCGGCAGCGGGGGGAATTCGCATGAGCCACTTGTTTGCAGCAATATTGCTGTTCTCCTCACGCGGCTGTCCGCATGAGGAGCCCACGTGTATAACCCCGACTGAATATGTCGTGGTTAATCTCTCTACACGCATCCTTCCTTTAGTCACTCCGCCTATCAACTCTGATTGGCTTCGTAGGCGGGCGATCAGGAGCTATCGAGCTACACACCCCATCCACCTCATGTCATCCTCTACGTCCCAGCGGCTTGCCCAGCACGTCCTCTAATCGCCACGGCTTGATCGAGTGTAACTGACCACCGCACTCCGCACAGCGGAGCCGCTCTGATAGTTGCGCGATGGTGAGGCCGAGCGAGATGCGCGTGGGAGCCAACTGATCGGCTCTCTAACCTCGTCATGCGACATCGAGGGCAGATGACCCGAGCATAGCAGCGCGGGCGATCAATGTGGCTGGCTATTTGGCCTGGCTAGCTCTGGATCGCCCGCTGCTAGACAACGGAATGTCAAATCTACCACGTCTTTGTCTTTTGCAATCTCGTTGTTCTCATTGAGGTCGATATTGCTGCTGCTCTTCAGAACTAGCAGCTGCTTAGAAAGACGAGCGCATTGTTGGTTCGCTGCGGAGAGGGCAGCGGCTCTCGCGGATGCCGTGCCGCCGTGCGGCGTTCGGCAGACACCGTGTAGGTGTCGGGACCAACAGGCAACGGCTGCGTCACCCGTGCGGCGCTACAACCCGCCCAACAGGCGGCGATGACAGCTGCAGTCAACGTGATTTGGAGTGGCGCGAGCGCGTTCGGTTGCGGCTGGTTCAGTGCACCAAAGTGCAGTTCTACCCCCAGGCTGCATAGGCCTGCCCCCGCCCTTGGTGACAATGCCGCCCCAAGCAAGTTGCGGCCCCGGCTCATTGCTGGGTGCAGGGAAGGCCGGGGCCTCGCACAGCCGAGTGATAACCCCACACTACGACTGCCTGGAGCCACATTAACATTCAACGAGCGCGTGATCGACGCGCTGCCTTAAGGCAGGCATCGAGATCACCGATGACGGCGCGTCAGACCAAAGCCGAGGCGCTAAGTGTGTCGTGAGTTCTCGTTACCCGCTACGTTACCCAGAAGCGGTTTTTCCCCTTGAAAACCAACACTGGCGATCTGCTCCTTCGTCACCTCCTGCAACACGACCACGTCGGCGTCGGTCTGGTTGAGAAATTTGTCGACGCCGTCGATCCGGTCATTGTCGAAGCGGAGGTTGAAGGTCACGACGCGCAGGAACCGCTTAGCGTCGGGCGCGGCTTCGGCGGCAGCGCGATGCAAGCCTGCGAAGATGAGACCGATATTGATCGCCGCCAACAGTCCGGCCAAAGCGATTGAGCGCCAGTTCCGCGTGACGAGGGCGAGCACGAAGAGCACGATACTGCCGGCCGCCAAGGCGGGCAGCGCGTTATTGACGAGGTCGAGAGTGGGCCACCATTGCGCGAGCCAACCGAACCCCGTCAAAACCACGCCGAGCGCGATCCCCATCCCAACCAGCAATCTTAGCCATTCGATCATGCAGTCCTCGTTGGTGGCCGATACAGATGTCGCGGCGGGCGGGTATACCGGGATTGGGGCTCCTATATGAAGAGGGCCGTTAGTCACGCGTGAAGGCCGCGAAGCTCCCCCGATGAACGACAGCCCGTCAGACAAGGAGAAGAATCGACTGAGTGCGCGCGCGCTGCGCTATGGCAAAGTCGGCGCCAATGTCGGCAGTGTCGCGGCGCGCATCGCCGGACGGCGCTTGTTCGGGCTCGACCCCGAGCGCGAAAAGGACGCCGCCGCGCTTGCCGCGGCGCTCGGCGGGCTGAAAGGCCCGATCATGAAGGTGGCGCAGTTGCTCGCCACCATCCCCGAGGCGCTGCCGGCCGAATATGCCGCCGAGCTTGGCCAGCTCCAGA
The DNA here is from genome assembly GCA_963710245.1 of uncultured Alphaproteobacteria bacterium. Taxonomy (GTDB): domain Bacteria; phylum Pseudomonadota; class Alphaproteobacteria; order Rhizobiales; family Methyloligellaceae; genus Methyloceanibacter. The sequence goes on along the minus strand of CAVPZK010000005.1, from coordinate 142,248 downwards.
GTCAGGCGCCGCCGATGGGCTGGCCGTTCGTGCGGCGGCGCATGGCGGCGGAACTCGGACCCGATTGGGAGACGAAATTCGCAAGCTTCGAGCATGAGGCCGCGGCGTCGGCCTCGCTCGGCCAAGTGCATCGCGCCCGCTCGCATGTGGGCCACGCGCTTGCCGCCAAGCTGCAATATCCGGACATGCAGTCCGCCGTCGAAGCCGACCTCGCCCAGCTCTCCATTCTGTTCTCGATTCATCGCCGCATGAGCCCGGCGATCGAGACCTCAGAGATGCTGAAGGAGATTTCGGCCCGGCTGCGCGAGGAGCTCGATTACGATCTCGAAGCTCGTCACACGCGGCTCTACGGGTTGATCTTCAAGGACGATCCGCTTATCCGCGTGCCGGAGGTTGTGCCTGAGCTTTCCACCAAGCGGCTGCTCACCATGACTTGGCTCGATGGGCGCCGGCTGCTCGACTACACGAGCCGCCCGCTCGAGGAGCGCAACCAGATCGCGCGGGCCATGTTTCGCGCCTGGTGGTTCCCATTCAGCCATTACGGGGTGATCCACGGCGACCCGCATCTCGGCAATTACGCCGTGTTCGAGGACGGCGAGGGCAGGGCGGCCGGGATCAATCTGCTCGACTATGGCTGCATGCGCACCTTCGCGCCGAAATTCATCCAAGGGGTGATCGATCTCTATCACGGCCTGCTGAGAGGAGATCGCGCGCTGGTCGTGCACGCCTACGAGACCTGGGGCTTCGGCGGGCTCTCCAACGAGCTGATCGATATTCTGAATATCTGGGCCAATTTCATCTACGGCCCGATGCTCGAAGACCGGGTGCGCACCATCGCCGACAAGGTGAGCCCCGGCATGTATGGGCGGCAAGAGGCCTTTCGCGTGCATCGCGGCTTGCAGGAAAAGGGGCCGGTAAAGGTGCCGCGCGAATTCGTGTTCATGGACCGCGCCGCGATCGGGCTCGGCGGGGTGTTCCTGCATCTCAACGCCGAGCTGAATTATCACCGCCTGTTCGACGACACGATCGCCGGCGCCGATATGGCCGACGTGGCGGAGCGCCAGCGCGCTGCGTTCACCCAGGCCGGTGTGCCTCTGCCCGAGGGGTCGTAATGTAGGGTGGGCAGGCCGATTGCCCCAGGCGCGGGTTTTTGGTATTTCCCGCGGGGAGAGAGCAATAAGCGAGCGTCAGAGGGGAGTGGAATGCATATCGATCCGAACGAGTGCCATCCGGCGATGGACTACGCCGAGCACCAGAAGACCTACAAACTGTTCACCAAGCTCACGCTGTTGACCATTGTCGGCGTGGCTGCGCTCATGGCGTTCCTCTACATCTTCGTGGTTTGAGCCGCCCACAAGGTCCCGCCTGACGGCGGCGTCACTGCGCCGCTACCTTTAGCCTTCGACATCTATTCGCACGGGCGCTAGCCTTCTCGCCCGGTGCATTGCTTGAGCCTTGGAGCCTTGGATGGTCGCGATTGGTGTGCCCGCGGAGAGTCAGGATGAGCCGCGGATCGGGCTGACGCCCGAGACCGTCAAGAAGCTCGTCAAGGCGGGAGCGAGCGTCACGCTGCGCTCGGGCGCGGGGCTCAGGTCGCATTTCTCCGACGATGAGTATGCTGCGGCAGGCGCCACGATCGCCAAATCCGACGAGGAGGCGGTCTCGGGCGCCGATATCGTGCTCACCGTAAGGCGGCCGAGCGCGGACCTCGTCAAGACGATGAAAAAGGGCGCGGCGCTGATCGGCATGCTCGACCCGTTCTCGGACGCCGACGGCCTCGACGCGCTGTCAAAGTCCGGTGTCTCGCTGTTCGCCATGGAGCTCATGCCGCGCATCAGCCGCGCGCAGAGCATGGACGTGTTGTCCTCGCAATCCAATCTCGCTGGCTATAAGGCCGTCGTCGATGCGGCCGCCGAATTCGATCGCGCTCTGCCGATGATGATGACGGCGGCCGGCACGGTGCCCGCCGCGCGCGTCTTTGTCATGGGCGTCGGCGTCGCCGGCTTGCAGGCCATCGCCACGGCGCGCCGCCTCGGCGCCATCGTCAGCGCCACCGACGTGCGGCCGGCGGTCAAGGAGCAGGTCGCCTCGCTCGGAGCGAAATTCATCGCCGTCGAGGACGAGGAGTTCAAGCAGGCCGAGACCTCGGGCGGCTACGCCAAGGAGATGTCCGACGCCTATAAGCAGAAGCAGGCGGCGCTCGTCGCCGAGCATGTCAAGAACCAGGACATCGTCATCACCACCGCGCTGATCCCCGGACGTCCGGCGCCGAAGCTCATCTCCAAGGCGATGATCGAAAGCATGCGCCCGGGCTCGATCATCGTCGATCTCGCGGTCGAGCGCGGCGGCAATGCCGAGCTCGCCAAGCCAGGAGAGATCGTCGAACACAACGGCGTGCGCATCATGGGCAAGCTCAATCTGCCGGGTTCGGTGCCGGTGAACGCGTCGAGCCTCTATGCGCGCAATCTGCAAGCCTTCGTCGAGCCGCTGATCGACAAGAATACGAAAGCGCTCGCCGTCAATTTCGACGACGAGCTGGTCAAGGGCACGCTGATTGCGCGCGACGGCAAGATCGTCAATGCCATGATCGCCGAGCGTCTTGGGGGTACGTCGCAAGCCGCATCTCCTGCCAAGGCGCCCAGCAATGGCAGCGCCGGCACCGACGGCAAGAAAGCCGGTGGCGCCAAGCGGCAGAGCAAGGGAGCCAAGCCATGACGAGACGACGTTTCAGCCTCGGGCTTCTCTTTCTCTTAGGCCTCGTGCTCGCGGAAGCGGCGCTGCTCGGCACGGCTTACGCGCAGGAAGCGGCCCAGCCCGAGGGTGGGCATGAATTCGTGTTCCGCTTCTCGATCTTCGTGCTGGCGATCTTCGTCGGCTATTACGTGGTGTGGAGCGTGACGCCGGCGCTGCATACGCCGCTGATGTCGGTGACCAACGCCATCTCCTCGGTGATCGTGGTCGGCGCTCTGCTCGCCGTCGCTGTGGAAAGCGCCGAGGCGGTCGGCGCTTCAGGCCATCTCACTGCCAAGCTGCTCGGCCTTGCCGCGCTGATTATGGCGAGCGTCAATATTTTCGGCGGCTTCCTGGTCACGCAGCGCATGCTCAGCATGTATCAGAAGAAAAAGAAATGAGCTCAGATCTCGTCGCGCTGCTCTATCTCGTCGCCGGCGTCCTGTTCATTCTGGCGCTGCGCGGGCTGTCGTCGCCGGAGACCTCGCGGCGGGGCAATTATCTCGGAATGGCCGGCATGGCCATTGCCGTGCTCACCACGCTTGCCGTGGCGGCGCCGCAACAGCCTCTGACCTGGGCGATGATTATCGGCGGCATCGCGGTCGGCGGCGGCATCGGCGCGGTCATCGCCCGCCGCATCCCCATGACGGCGATGCCGGAGCTGGTGGCGGCCTTCCATTCGCTGGTCGGCCTGGCGGCCGTGCTCGTGGCGGCGGCCGCCTTCTATGCGCCGGAAGCCTTCGGCATCGGCACTCCCGGCGCGATCCATACGCAAAGCCTGGTCGAGATGTCGCTCGGTACGGCAATCGGCGCCATCACCTTCACAGGCTCGATCATCGCCTTCCTCAAGCTTTCGGGCCGAATGTCGGGCAAGCCGATCATCCTGCCGGCGCGGCATCTCCTGAATATTGGGATCGCGCTCGCGCTGGTCGCCTGCATCGTGATGTTCTGCCGCGAGCAGTCGGCCGTCTATTTCTGGGCGATCGCGGCGCTGTCCTTCCTGCTCGGCGTCCTGATCATCGTGCCCATCGGTGGCGCCGACATGCCGGTGGTGATCTCGATGCTGAACTCCTACTCGGGGTGGGCGGCCGCCGGCATTGGCTTCACCCTTGGCAATTCGGCGCTGATTATCACCGGCGCTCTGGTCGGCTCTTCGGGCGCGATCCTCTCCTACATCATGTGCAAGGGGATGAACCGCTCCTTCATCAGCGTGATCCTCGGCGGGTTCGGCGGCGAGGTGGCCGGGCCGGCGCATGGCGCCGAGCAGAAGCCGGTCAAGCTTGGCTCGGCCGAGGATGCGGCCTACCTCATGAAAAATGCGAGCAAGGTGATCATCGTGCCGGGCTACGGCATGGCGGTGGCGCAAGCCCAGCACGCCTTGCGTGAGATGGCGGACGGGCTGAAGAAGGCGGGCATCGAGGTCAAATATGCGATCCACCCGGTCGCTGGCCGCATGCCGGGCCACATGAACGTGCTGCTCGCCGAGGCCAACGTGCCTTACGACGAGGTGTTCGAGCTCGAGGACATCAACTCGGAATTTCCGCAAGCCGACGTGGTCTATGTGATCGGCGCCAATGACGTGACCAACCCGGCCGCCGAGGACGACGCATCATCGCCGATTTACGGCATGCCGGTGCTGCAAGTTTGGAAGGCTGGGACCGTGCTGTTCAACAAGCGGTCGCTGGCGTCGGGCTATGCCGGCATCGACAACCCGCTCTTCTATCGCGACAACACCATGATGGTGCTCGGCGACGCGAAGAAGATGACCGAGGAAATCGCCAAGTCGATTTGACGCGGGATTCTAGGTTAACGGCCTCATCCCCACCTGAAAATCGCCTAATTCCCGCTCAATTCAGCGGTTACGCCGCGCTCCGGCATAGAGATTGCACCGCATAGCGGGGTTGCCACCTTCGTTCCGGCAAGGGATAAACCTAACCGGGTCGAGGCTTTTCAGAAGCATGCGCAGTCTTTTCCTGTGCGGGCTCCGAGTTATGGCCCTCGTGATCATGGCGGGGCCAGTCTCGGCGCAAGGATTGACTTGCACCGCTCCGCAGCAGCCGATGCTTGAGATCAGTCTCATGTTCGGACGTATCGGAGGCGAGTTGGGCGTGACCGAGGAGCTTTGGTCGGACTTCGTGGCGAGCGAGATCACGCCCCGGTTCCCTGCGGGCCTCACCGTCGATGACGCCTTGGGACAATGGCGCGACGCGGCGACGGGTAAGGTCATCAAGGAGCCGAGTAAGGAGTTGCAGCTGATCGTGCCGGCCGAGGCGGAAAAAGACATCAAGGAGAAGATCGACGCCACAGTCGCCGTCTACAAACAGCGCTTTCAGCAGCAGGCCGTCGGCATCGTCATCCGGCCCGCTTGCGCCTCTTTCTGAACGTCCCACCAATAATCTTGGTTACCGGAGGATTGCAGCATCGCTGAACAGGTCATTCAAGCTGCATTCAGGAAAGTTAGGATAATTCGAATACAGGCTTGAACGGAACAGCTCGAAAGGTATTGCTTGAACCATGCTGAACCTAGTCCTTGCTCTTATCGGCATTTTCGCACTGATCGTCGTGGTGGGGCGGCTGCTTCATCGTTATTTCATTTACCTTCCAGACCGCGCCCGCGTTGCCCCCAGGGAGGCGGGTCTGCTGGGGGTCGAGGAGATCGTCTTCAAGGCGGCTGACGGCACCAAGCTGATCGCCTGGTATCAGCCGTCGCGCGGCAACAGGCCGACGCTGCTGTACTTCACCGGCAATAGCGGAAACGTGGCCAATCGCGCCGGCAAGATTCGCACCATCGCGGCCGACGGCTATGGCGTGTTCATGCTGAATTATCGCCGCTATGGCGGCTCGGAGGGTCGGCCCAATGAGACCCGCATCACGGCCGACGCGGTCAGCGCCTACGACTATCTGCGTGGGCTCGGCGTCGCGCCGCACGACATCATCGCTTACGGCGAGTCGCTCGGCACCGCGGTCGCCACCAGGCTTGCGCTCCAGCGGCATATCGAGGCGCTCGTGCTCGAGGCGCCGTTCACCTCGATCGTCGATGTCGGCCGGCTGATGTGGAAGGGTTTCCCGCTCTCGCTGATCATGGCCGACCAGTACCGCACCATCGAGCGTATCGGCCAAGTCACGGTGCCGCTGTTCATCGTGCATGGCGGCAGGGACGCGATCATCCCGCTCGACCAGGCGCGGCAAGTGTTTCACGCGGCCAACGAGCCGAAGAGTCTCGAAGTCGTGCGGCAGGCAGGTCACAACGATCTGTTCGACCGCGGCGCCTGGGACAAGGTGCGCGGTTTCCTCGACGCTTTGCGGCCCGTGCCGGTGGTGGCCAAGGCCGGACGGCAGATCGAGATCGCCGCGGCGGCAAGCGGCGAGGCGCGGTAGCGTCCCGAACTCAGTGTCATTCCCGCGAAAGCGGGAATCCAGTAAGCCCTGCGGTCGCGGCGAGTTATGGCCGCAGTGGATTGCCCGGTCAAGCCGGGCAATGACAAGGCTCAGAAATTAGCTGCGATTACCGGCGGGGGCCGCGGGTCGGCTTTGCGGCCGCGTTGGCACCGGGACCATTGCCGCCACCGCCTTCACGCTGCGCCTTCTTGCGCGCAAGCTTGCGCGCGCGGCGGATGGCCTCGGCCTTTTCGCGGGCGCGCTTCTCCGACGGCTTCTCGTAATAATTACGGAGCTTCATCTCGCGGAAGATGCCTTCGCGCTGCATTTTCTTCTTCAGCGCCCGAAGCGCCTGATCGACATTGTTATCGCGAACGACGACTTGCACGCGTCTAGCTCTCCGTTTGGCCGTTGAGTTTGGGAATTGAGCGGGAGGCCAAATGTAGCCTGACCTTGATACCGGCCAGGGTCCCGCATCGGGGATTGCTCTAACAGAAGGGCCCCTGGTTGTCCAGATGGGGCTTCAGCTCTTCGGAAACAGCCTTGTGACGTGGCCCATCTTCCGGCCGGGGCGTGCCTCGGCCTTGCCGTAGAGGTGGACGGCCGTGCCGGGCTCGGCGGCCAGCGCAGGCCAGTTGTCGGCATCGGCGCCGATCAAATTGGTCATCACGGCATCGCTGTGGCGCGCAGTCTCGCCCAGCGGCCAGCCACAAATTGCCCGAATATGGTTCTCGAACTGGCTGACAAGGCAGGCATCCAGCGTCCAATGGCCCGAATTGTGGACGCGTGGCGCGAACTCATTGACGATCAGCGCTGGGCTCTCGCCTTCGCGCTCGAACATCTCCACGCAGAGCACGCCGACATGGGAGAGCGCGTCGGCGACCTTGCCGGCGATCTGCTTGGCCGCGGCCGCAGTGCTATGCGCGATGCGCGCGGGCGCCCGGCTGATGGCGAGGATGCCGTTCTGATGCACGTTCTCCACCGGATCGTAGAATGCAAGCGCGCCGTCCTGGCCGCGCACGACGATCACCGAGACTTCCCGCTCGAACCGGACCAAGCCTTCGAGCAACGCCGGCGCATTGCCGATCGCCTCAAGCGCGGCAGGCGCCTCGTCCTCGGCGCGGATCGGCGCCTGGCCCTTGCCGTCATAACCGAAGCGCCGTGTCTTGAGCAGCGCCGGCGGCTTGATGCGCCACAGGGCCGCGCGCAGATCATCCAGCCTGTCGACGCGCGCGTAAGGGGCGACGGGAATGCCGAGCCCGCTCACGAAATCCTTCTCGACCAGACGATCCTGCGCGACGGCGAACGATTTGGCCTTGGGGAAGACCGGCGCCACGCGGGAAGCCGCTTCAAGCGCCTCGGCCGGCACGTTTTCGAACTCGCAGGTCACCACGTCGACCGCGTCGGCGAAGCGCGCGACCGCGTCGGCGTCGGTGTAGGGGCCGACCGTCTTCGCGGCCGAGACATCGAAGGCCGGAACGCCGGCCTCGTCGGAATAGATATGCGCTTTGAGACCAAGCCGGCTCGCCGCCACGGCCAGCATGCGACCGAGTTGCCCGCCGCCGAGGATGCCGATGGTGCTGCCGGGCGGCAGCGGACCGTCAACCATTATCCTCGACCGCCTCGGGAATGGCGTCGGTCTGAGCCGCGCGATAAGCGGCGACGCGGACACCAAGGCGGGAATCGTGAAGCGCCAAGATCTGCGCCGCGAGCAGCCCGGCGTTAATGGCACCCGCTTCGCCGATCGCCAAGGTGCCGACCGGCACGCCCGCAGGCATTTGCGCGATGGAGAGCAGGCTGTCGAGGCCCTTGAGTGCCCGGCTCTCGATCGGCACCCCGAGCACCGGAAGCTCGGTCATGGAGGCGGTCATGCCGGGGAGATGGGCGGCGCCGCCGGCGCCGGCGATGATCACCTTGAGCCCGCGTTCGCGGGCGCTGGTGGCGTAGGCGTAAAGCCGCTTCGGCGTCCGATGCGCTGAGACGACTTTGGTCTCATAGGGCACTTTGAGCTGATCGAGGACGGCGGCGGCGGCCTTCAAGGTCGGCCAGTCCGAGCGGCTGCCCATGATGATGCCGACGACGGGCTTCTCGCTCATGTTTTAAGTCTCGGGAGGAACAGGCCGGCTCGCGGAAAGCGCGGGATTATAGGGATGGGGCCTTGCTTGGCAAGGCAAAGCTCGCCTCTCCGCCCTAAGGGAGTGCAAGAGGGCCCTGGACGAGGCGCGGGAGTCGGCGCAAATCGGTCCGATGGCGCCGACTGCCTCACGGGCCGACAGGTTGATGCGAACCTATCTCCTGCTGGTCGCCCTCTTATTGGTGCCGATTGCGCTCAGCTACGGCGTCGCGCCCGCGACGATCCTTCCCAGGTTTCTAGACATCGCCGTCCCGGGACCCGATCAGACCCAGATTTTTCGCGCGCTGATGTGTCTCTATCTCGCCGCGTCCACCTTCTGGGCGATCGCGGCCTTCAAACCGGCCTGGCAGCGCGTCGCGGTGATCTGGGCCATCTTCTTTTCGTTTTCGCTCGCCATAGGCCGGGTGATCAGCCTTGTGGTGGACGGCCCTGCCAGCCGATTGCTCGACCTCTATCTCGGTCTGGAAATCATTGGCGGCCTGCTCGGGCTGGCAGTCCTCGCTTATGCGCGGAAGTCCCAGGTTTAAGCGATGATGTCGGGGAGGAGCTGGTCCTCGATGCGGGCGATCTCGTCCTTGAGATAGAGCTTCTTCTTCTTCAGGCGCTTGAGCTGTAGCGCGTCGGCGCGGCCGGATTCTTCGAGCGCGTTGATCGCGCTGTCGAGGTCGCGGTGCTCTTGCTTGAGCCTGAGCAGCGTCGCCCGGAGCTCGCGAATCTCCTCGCTCTCCATCGGACGTCCCTTGCTCCTTCATTGCCCCCCGGGACGGCGGAAAGTATCGCGGCGAACCGGGAGCCGCGCAAGGCCTTGGCGCAATTTGCTAAGGGGTTGGCGGTAGTTCATCCAGCACAAGGAGCGACGCCGAACCGCAGGCCAGGATTAGACAAATCGCTGTCGATTTGACAGAATGGACAATCGGAGACCAACAAATATGGAGGTCCGATATGGCGCTAGACGCACACCTCGTGGAGTTGTCCGAGAAGCATCGTGCTTTGGATCGTAAGATCGAAGAAGAGTTGGCCCGGCCAACGACGGACGACCTCAAAGTCGCGGAATGGAAGCGTCAAAAATTGCGTCTCAAGGATGAGATGGAGCGTCTGAAGCACGAGATGAGCCACTAGGCTCACCCGCGCTCAAGAGTTTTGATAAGGCCGTGGGGGGCGCAAGGATAGCTGGCGCCCAAACGGCCTTTCATTTTGGCTTGCTGCCGCAATTCGGCGCGGGCCACGCGATAGGGTTTCCACGCGATCCTATGGCGTGAGGGGATCAGGCGATGGCGGCCGGGGCACTTAACGATCGGCGGAGCGGTCTTGCGGCGCTGCTTGCCGCCGGCCTTGTCTTTGGAGTTCTTGGCTGTCCCAGCTTGCGCCGCCGAGAAGGACCTGACCGCCAAGGGCGAGGCGCTGCTCAAGGAGAACTGCTCGCGCTGCCACGCCATCGGCAAGGAAGGGACGAGCCCGCACCCTGAGGCCCCGCCTTTCCGCACGCTTTCCAGCAAATATCCGGTCGAGGATCTTGCCGAATCGCTCGCCGAGGGCATCGTCTCGGGCCACCCGGACATGCCGATCTTCGTGTTCAGCGCCCACGATGTGGAGGCGATCATCGACTATTTGCAGTCGATTCAGGAGCAGCCCTCGCCGCCGGCCGCGCAGCCCGACAAGAGCTAGTCGGCGGCGCCTTCCGGCCACATCAGCCAGTCGCGGGCGGCCTCAACCTCGCCCGGCGAAAAATGCTCCACCTCGCAACCCATGAAGGGCGCGACCAGGCTCGACCAGAGATGATGCGTGTCCGGATTGCAGACGATCGCCACCCGGCTGACGTCCTTCACATGGCGCAAACTGAATTTGATGTCGTGCCAGAAGGCAATGGCGTCCATGCCTTCGAAATCCTTGACGATCTCGAGCACGCGCACATGGCCATGCCGCGCGATGAAGGCTTCGAGCTTGGTCGCGACCGCGTCGAACTCCTCGGTGGAGACGCGGCCGGCAAGCACGATTTCGACCGCTTGGGCGTTGTCGTATTCTCTGTAGGAGAGCATGCGGGATTTTCCTTAGTGCCTGCCGCACTTGGCTTTTTTGACAGCGCCCATGACCTTGCGATGACGCTTCACGCGAAATTAAACTTAACAGACCGATAAAGGCTCACCATATGACACGCTGTTGCCGCCTTTTTTGCCGCTGATGGCCGCTGGAGACCGGGGAGAGTTACCATCAAAAAGCTGATCATTTCGCTGCTGGTCATCGGCGCCATCGCCTGTGGCGCGGTGTATATGGCGCTGACCTCAGGCCCCGTCGTCGTCAAAAAGGCTGACACCACGCCCGCTGCGCGGCCGCTGGCCTATGAGCAGCAGATCAACCGGCCGGACAATTCCGCTCCAGCTCCCGCAGATAGCGCGCCTGAGCAGGCTGCGGCGCCGGCTGAGCAGCCGCAGCGCGCCCGCCAACCAGACCGGCGCTTCGAACGAGGATGCCGGGGCGCCGCCGTCGAACGACGACCCATCGCAAATGGCGGCGCTGCCGCATAACGGAGAGGTGACGATCTCCGAACCTGGGGCGCTGCCTTGGCAAAAACCCGATCCCGCCATGCAAGAGACGAGGGGCCTGACGGCTCAGGCCCGGGGGCACAGGGTGAGGATGTTTATCCGCCCGATCCCATGGCGGCAGGACCGGGACAGGACGCCGATCCTAACGCCTACCCCGCGGGGCCCGAGGACGAGCCACAAGAATGGGTGCAGGTGCTCGTGTCGGGTGCCGGCATGCATGGCGCGGCGTCGGAAGATGCGCCCGCGCTATTCGCCTTCCCCTATGGCCGCACTTTACGGGTGGTGTCGCGCTATGAGGGCTGGGTCGAGGTGACCGACCCGCAAAGCGCCGCCACCGGCTGGATGAAGGCGCAATATCTCGCGCCCGCCGCCCCGCCTGGGGCTCCGCAACAAAGCGATGCGTGGTACGAGGACCAGCAACCGCAGCGCCGCGGCTGGTTCCGGCGGAATGGCGGCGGCGGCGTAGGCGGACTCGCCGACATGATCAACCGCGCGCTCGGTGGTCACTAGACGCTGCTCGGCGCGGACGCGCTTCTCACTCACGTTTGATCAATCCAGAATCGTCGTCGCGCTTGAAATGCGTGGCGGCGGGTGTAGTGTGGTAGCGACGGTGGGCACACGATGCGGAGTTTGGCATGCGTGGCCTATTGGCGTCGGTGTGGCTCTTGCTGGCCGGCCTCTATACTGTCTCCCTTCTCGCTCTCATCCAGCCTTTCTCGCGTATTGACGATTGGCCAACCCCGCCGCCCATCAATGAGACGGTGCGGGCGAAAGAGCCGCGGCCCGTGGCTTTGCGGTCTCCTGCTGAAGCCGCCGCGTCATCGTTCCAGCTCGTGTCGCTCGCCGCGCCGATTGCGCCCAAGAATGTCGAGCGGCACGACGAATGGGTGCAGATCGCGGGCTACACCACCGTCGTCCGTGCTGAGCCCACAACGGCCTCGCCAGTGCTGTTCGCTTATGCCGCCGGCCGGCCGCTCAGGGTGATCGCGCGGGAAGGGGGCTTTGCCCGCGTGCAGGATCTCGGGAGTGGACAATACGGCTGGGTAAAGGATAGCGCGCTCGCGCCGTTCACCGGAAGCCATCGCCAGCGCAAGGACGTAGCGCCTGAGCCGCAATTGGTGGCGTCCGCTGCGCCCGCTTCCCTACCGGCGCAAGTGGCCGCGCCGCAGCGTGCCCGTATCGCAGGTGACCGCGCCAAAGGCGATCGCCGCAAAGGTGGCGGTTTCCGCCAAACGGATTCAGCCGCCACGGCCCGATCCCGCTGCCGCGCGGCCGAAGAAGGAGATGGTCGCGGTGGCCGAGCCCAGGCACCGCGGATTCTTCGGGATGCGGCGCGACCGGCCGCAACGCGTAGCGCTTAGAGGCGGCGACGCGGGCTTCGCGGGGATTATCAGCCGCGCCTTCGGCAGGTAATTTGCAGATCGGTCAGGCCGGAGGAGAAACCTCCGGCCGGGGGTCTTCGTGCTCGTGGGCGTGATGGTGGCGTCGCCATGCCCATTCCCGTTCCGCCCATGGCCGTTGGCAGCATGCACGGCGTGGCCGTGGCCAGGCTTTGCCGCCACGCGGCGCTCGCGCTCGACCGCTGTGCGCGCGGCTACGTTCTGGGTGTAAAGCTCCATGTGCTCGGCGTCTTCTTCCGTCACCGCAGTCAGGGCCTCGTCCATGTAGAGCTTGGCGTTGGGATCGGCCTCAACCTTGTTCAGGATGCGCGTCAAGTGACGCCAGCGCCTGTGAAGCACAAATGCCTTGCGGGCGATGTCCGCCGCGTATTTGGCGTAGAAGGTGATGGGCGACTCGATGGGCAGGCTGGAACGCCGGTCGCCGCGGTGCTTGATGCGGAAGATTCCCCATTGCAGCGGATGCAGGCCTTCCACCGGCACCGCACTCGAAAACCAGAACAGCACTGTCCTGAGGGAACGAAGGTTGATGCCGCACGCATAGGCGCGGCGCATGATCGTCTCGAGATGCTCGTCGGTGTAATAGATTCCCCACGCCTCCTGGTAGATGCCCGACCACTCTTCCGCCGTCATCTTGGGATGGCCGGTGACGACGTGCTCGACATCGTATTTGTTCATGTCAGGGTCCATCCAGACCCCCTTCTCGTACAGGATCTTGTGATCCTCGGACCCGGGCAGCGGCGTCAGCACGAAAAACTCTAGCATGTCAAGCGGCAGCTCTTTCTTGATGATCTCGAGGTCGTGCTTGATCGACTCCGGAGTGTCGTTCTCGAAGCCGAGGATATAGCCCGCGTAGGTCATGATGCCGACCCGCTTCCATTCGAGCAGCATCTTGCGGTACTCGGTGATCTTGTTCTGTCGCTTCTTGGCGGCGATCAAATTCGCGGGGTTGATGTTCTCGAGCCCGATAAACACGCGCGTGACGCCCGCCCGCTTCGATTTATCGATGAAGTTCGGGATGCGGTGACAGAGCGTGTCGACCTGGATGCAGAAACGGATGTCCAGCCCATCCTCTTCCCGCAGCTTGATGATGCGATCGTAGATCGCCTCCCAATCCTTGTTGCGGGCAAAATTGTCGTCGGTGATGAAGAAGCGGTTCACACCCTGCTCATAGTTCCAGCGCAGAATCTTCTCGACGCTGTCGGGCGAACGATAGCGCGACTTGCGTCCTTGCACGTTGATGATGGTGCAGAAGGAGCACTGGAACGGGCAGCCGCGGCCGGCGTCGAAGCTGGTCAGATTGCCGATGGTCCGTTGCACGAAGTGCTTCGGCAGGAAGGGCGGGGAGGCGATGTCGCCGATGTCCGGCAGGTGCTTCATGTGATCGTAAAGGGGCCGAAGCTCGCCGCGTGCGGCGTCGATCAGCACCTCGTCGAGACCTTCCTCGGCCTCGCCGGCGTAAATGGAAATGCCGAGCTCCTGCGCCGCCTTGATGTCGGCGGGAAGCTCCTTGAGCATTGAGAGGCAGCCCGAGACATGGAAGCCGCCGATCATCACCTGAATGCCGGCCTCGCGTAGACGCCGCGCGATATCGACGGCGCGAGGGAATTCGTTGGACTGCACGCCGATAATGCCGACAAGACCTAGCCCGCCGTTGTCTTTGATTTTGCGGGCGATCGCGCGCGGATGGACGCGGGTATTGGTCTCGTCCATAGCGCTGACGTCGATGGGAAGGTCGGGCCCGAGCAGCTGCCGCTCCGCGGCGCCCAGCGCCAGGCTATAGACGGCCGCAAGCGAGTTCGACGGCATGGTCGAGCGGAGCCACTGCACGACATAACCGTCAGCGTCGTAATGCGACGGCTTGATCAGGATCAGCTGAAAGCGCCGTGTCGTCGTCGTGCGTTTGGTGTCGAGCATCCCTCAGTCCCAGGAAGACGATGGTTGGCGAGGGGAAGCTCGAACGGCCCCCGCAAGCCTTTCGCTTCCTAATGGACGCTTACCGGCTTTCGCGTCCTCAACCCCCGAGAATACTGCCGGATGACAGGAAACGCCCTTTCGGCTCCCGCCACGACTAACTCTGAAGGACTCAAACATATTCTCGACGGAGGGTCCAACGGAATAGGTCGGCCGCGGGGAAAAGTTCTGCTGTTATTGCCTAGGTTGAGGGCGGAATTCCGCCGCTTTCGCGGGCCTGATCGAACTCGGCAATGTCCTTCGCCAGGAAATAATTCAGCATGGTGCGGATGGCGGCGATCACCGCGAGCTTGGTGATGTCGTCCCAGGTCGGCGCCACGGCCGTGCGCACGATGTCGGCGGCAAGCGCGAATTCCAGGGCCAGCAGGATCCAGGTGGCGAATTTCAGCCAGATCTCGCGGCCCTGCATCTCATCCGCGGCGCGCTTCACAATCAGCGTGAGCACGCCGGCAAGCGCCTGAAGCGCGCCGAAAGCGACGACGAACACCGCCGCGGCCTCGATGGCGAGCGCGACGTAGCCGGCAATCTCCTTGAAATTGTCCTCGATCAGTATGGCCCCGTCCCCTGGCCCAAGATTGGCGCGAGCCTTGGCCGGGCGCAACCGGAATCCGGCTAGAGGAGAAGCAACTCTCAGACCTCTTTCGCCAAATCGCGCAGCTTGAATTTCTGGATCTTGCCGGTCGAGGTCTTGGGCAGCTCGACGAACACCACGTGGCGCGGGCATTTGTAGCGGGCGAGCTTCTCCTTGCACCAGGCGATGATCTCGTCCGCCGTCGCTTCCGCGCCGGGCCTGAGCTCGACGAAGGCGCATGGCGTCTCGCCCCATTTCGAGTCGGGTTTGGCGACGACGGCGGCTGCCGCCACCGCGGGGTGCTTGTAGAGCACGTCCTCCACCTCGATCGATGAGATGTTCTCGCCGCCCGAGATGATGATGTCCTTGGAGCGGTCTTTCAGCTGGATATAGCCATCGGGATGCATCACGCCGAGGTCGCCGGAATGGAACCAGCCGCCGGCGAAGGCCTCCTCGGTCGCCTTCTTGTTATGCAGATAGCCCTTCATGACGATGTTACCGCGGAACATGACCTCGCCCAGCGTCTCGCCGTCGGCGGGGGTCTTCTCCATCGTCTCGGGGTCCATCACCGTCAGATCTTCGAGCGCGTGATAGCGCACGCCCTGGCGGATGCGTTTGCCGAGCCGGTCCTCCGCGGGAAGCTCGTCCCAGGCCGCGTGCCATTCGTTCAGCGTCGCCGGGCCGTAGGTCTCGGTGAGCCCGTAGAGATGGGTCAGCTCGAAGCCCGACTCGTCCATCTTGGCGAGCACGGCGGCTGGCGGCGGGGCCGCGGCATGGCTGAAGGCGACGCGCTGCGGAAACATGCGCCGCTCGTCCTCGCTCGCATTGAGCAGCGCCGACATGACGAAGGGCGCGCCGGAGAGATGCGTCACCTTGTGCTCGGCGATCGCGTCATACATCGGCTTGGCGCGGACCGCGCGCAGGCAGACATGCGTGCCGGCAACGAGGCTGATCGACCAGGGGAAGCACCAGCCGTTGCAATGGAACATCGGCAGGGTCCAGAGATAGACCGGGTGCTGGCCCATGCCGGTGGCGAGCGCGTTCGAGTAGCACATCAGCGCCGCGCCGCGATGGTGATAGACCACGCCCTTCGGATTGCCGGTGGTGCCGCTGGTATAATTGAGCGAGATGGCGTTCCACTCGTCGGACGGCATGGCCCAGGGGAATTCAGGGTCGCCGTCGGCGATGAACGCCTCGTAGTCGAGATTGCCGAGCCGCGTCGCCCTCGACCCCGCATTCGAGGTCGCGGTAATCGATGAGCAGCGGCTTCACCTTGGCCTGCTTCAGCGCCTCCTTCAGCACGCCGCCGAACTCGGTGTCGCCGATCAGCACCTTGGTCTTGGCGTGGTCGAGCATGAAGGCGACGGCCGGCGGATCGAGCCGCGTGTTGATAGCGTGAAGCACGGCGCCGGTCATCGGCACGCCGTAATGCGCTTCGAGCATGGCGGGGGTGTTGGCGAGCATCACCGAAACGGTGTCGCCCACGCCGATGCCGCGCGCTGCAAGCGCCGAGGCGAGCTTGCGGCTGCGCGCGTAGAGCTCCGCATAGGATAGGCGCGATTTGCCGTGAATGACGGCGGCATGGTCGGGATGCACGCCCGCGGCGCGCTCGAGGAAGACAAGCGGAGTCAGCGGCTGATAATTCGCCGGTGTCTTGTCGAGGCCGGTGTCATAAGGATTGGCCATCGCCATCCTCGAAGAGCGCGTTTCCTTGTCGCACCCTAGCGAAGGCGAGAGCCGATCGGCAATCGAGAATCCGAAAGACCAGAAGCCGGAAGCGTAGCCTCCGAGCGTTATGACTCAACCTTATGGACTAATGGTGGGAGTAATAAGCGAGCGCGGCGGCGAAACCGAACATCGCAACCAGCACCAATCCCAGATAGAACATGTCGATCGCGGCCATGGAGCACCTCCGAAGAATTGAGGTGCCGACGATGGCGGGCTCGGAGCCGTTCCGCTTTGATCCGGCTCAGGAATCGACCTGACTCAAGTCAGGGCTGAGATATCCCTCTCCGCAATGGGAGGGTGGACGGCGCCGCTACTCCGACGGGACGTCGGTGCGCTTCAGCTCTTTCAGCTTGGCGAAGACGGACTCGACGTCGGGCGTCTCTTCCTCCTCCTCGGGGGCGGCGCGACGGTCGCGGGCCTCTTGGGCAAGCGCGGTGGCCATCGGCCGCTCGGGCTCCGGCGCGGGTGGCGCCTCCGCGATCGTCTCCTCTGCGGGCAGCAGCGTGCCGGCCTTCGGCGGCTCGGCGATGCCGGCCTCCTTCCGCTCGCGCTCGAGCCGGCTGCCGCCTTCTTCACCTCGGCGTCGAGGTCGATCTGCGAGCAGAGCCCGAGCGTCACCGGGTCCTGCGCCTGAAGGTTGGGCGAGTTCCAATGCTGGCGCTCGCGGATGGCGATGATGGTCGGCTTGGTGGTGCCGACCAGCCGCATGATCTGCGAGTCCTTAAGTTCGGGATGGTTCTTGAGCAGCCAAAGGATCGCATTCGGCCGGTCCTGACGGCGCGACACCGGCGTGTAGCGCGGGCCCCGCTTGGTCTTCACCTCCGGCACCTCGACCTTTGGCTCGGAGAGCTTAAGGCGGTGGGAGGGATTGAGCTCGGCGTTGGCGATCTCCTCGCGCGAGAGCTGGCCTGAAGAGATCGGGTCCATGCCCTTGATGCCATGCGCCACGTCGCCGTCGGCGATGCCTTTCACCTCGAGCACGTGCAGGCCGCAAAATTCGGCGATCTGCTCGAAGGTGAGCGAGGTGTTGTCGACCAGCCAGACGGCGGTCGCTTTAGGCATCAGGGGGGTACGGTCCATGGTCGCTGCTTTAGCCTCAAGGGGTTGGGGCGCGTCTTCCGCCCCTTCGGCGAAAGAGCAAATCCGAAATCACATGAAGGGGAATGGGCTCTATATAAGGGGTGATGAGCTTTTAAGCAATTCCCGGATTGGCCCTATTTCGCGACCAGCACGATCTTGCCGATATGGTCCGGCGCGTCGATGCGGCGGTGCGCTTCGGCCGCATCCTTCAGCGGAAAGGTCGAATTGATCACCGGCTTCACCTTGCCCGCGGCGACCAGCGGCCAGATGCGTTCCTCGATCGCCTTGGCCATGCGCGCCTTGGCCTCGGTACTTTGAATGCGGAGCGTCGAGCCGGTGAGCGTCAGCCGCCGCAGCATCAGCCGCATGAGATCGATCTCGACCTTGGCGCCCTTGAGGAAAGCGATCTGCACGATACGGCCTTCGAGCGCCGCGGCCTTGAGATCGCGTTCGATATAGTCGCCGCCAACCATGTCGAGAATGACATCGGCGCCGTGCCCGCCGGTCTCAACGCGCACCGCCTCGACAAAATCCTCCTCGCGATAATTGACGGCGCGCAGGGCGCCCAGCGCCTCGGCCGCGCGGACCTTCTCGGCGCTTCCCACTGTCACCATCACCTTGGCGCCGAGGGCAGCGCCGATCTGCATCGCGGTGGTGCCGATGCCGCTCGTGCCGCCATGCACCAGCAGCCATTCGCAGGGTTTGAGCGCAGCGCGCTCGAACACGTTGTGCCAGACGGTGAACACGGCCTCCGGCAGCGCCGCGGCCTCGATCATGCCGAGGCCTTGCGGCACGGGGAGGGTGGTCGCTTCGGGCGCCACGCAGAACTCGGCATAAGCGCCGCCGCCGACCAGCGCGCAGACGGGATCGCCGATTTTGAAGCGAGTGACATCGCCTCCGACTGCGACGACCGTTCCCGCAATCTCCATGCCGAGAATATCAGAGGCGCCTTTCGGAGCGGGATAGAGTCCTTGGCGCTGGAGCACGTCGGGGCGATTGATGCCGGCAGCCGCGACCTCGATCAGGACCTCTCCTGGACCCGGCGCGGGCAGCGGTCGCATCGCCGGCACGAGCACTTCGGGACCGCCGGCTCCCTTCGCTTCGATGACGGTCATGGTCTCTGGCAGCATCGCTTTTCACCTTCGTCGGCCAAGCCGGGAATTGACAGCCAAAGCCCTTAGCACGAGACCACATGATGCTAGAATGCATCCATGGACACTGACGACATTGCCCCGCCGCCGAAGAAAGCCAAGAGCTACGAGCTTGGCCAAGACCTGAGCAAACTTTCCGTCGCCGAACTCCGCGCGCTCATCGATGATCTGAAGGCCGAGGCCGCGCGCGTCGAGCAAACACTCGCCACCAAGCAATCATCGAAGAGCGCGGCGGAGTCCGTCTTCAAACGCTAGCCCTCCCGCCCGGATACCACTCCTTTAGGTAAACCCGCGCTTAGCGTTAACTCGTCCTTAGGAGTTCGGCGTTAGGGTCTCAGTCATCCAGTCCTCTGGATCTGAGTGGCCAGTCCACTCTGTTTGACGCCTCCCTGTTAACTTCCTGAGCCGCCGCATGGCGGCTCTTTTTTTGCCCGATTCAGGGGATTTAACCTTTGTGTTCGGGAGGCGACGACGCGACTTCCGCATGGCATACTATGGCCGCCGGCACGGGTGTAGACGGGAGTAGCCGATGGCGGGGCGATCGAGGAGCGGCGACCGTGACGATAACGTGACGGTCTCTTTCGGCGCAAAGTTTGCGCGGTCTGATCAATTTAAGACGGTCTTTCGTGAAGGCATGGCGCTGGTCGAGGCGGCGGCGACCTATCTCGACGGCGACGGCCGTAAAGAGGCGCGCAAGCTCAGGCCGCCGCATTCGCTGGCTTATGCCACCGAGAGCATGCGGCTCACCACGCGGCTGATGCAACTCGCCTCATGGCTCCTGATCAGGCGCGCGGTCAGCGAAGGAGAGCTGACGCCCGAGCAGGCGGTCGAGGAACAGCGCAAGATCAAGCTGCCGGTGACCAGCAGCGAGCAGCCCTCGCGCGAACTCGGCGCGTTGCCGGCCCGGTTACGCGAGCTGATCGAGCAGAGCGTCAAGCTACAGGAGAGGGTGATCAGGCTCGATCAGATGCTGGGCCATAAGCAGCTTCCGCCCGTGGGCGAAGCGGACAGCCCGCTCAACGCGCAGCTCTCGCGCTTGCGGGCGGCATTCGGCAAAGAGGCTGAGTAGAACTTCCCGAGGGACGTCCGGCAAAGCTTCCTATTTGATGAAGCCTTCATATTTCCGCTTGAAGCGGGAAAGCCGTCCGCCGCGATCGGTGAGATGCGCGCTCCCACCGGTCCAGGCTGGATGCGTCTTAGAATCGATGTCGAGCTTCAACTTCTCGCCCTCGGCCCCATAGGTCGAATAGGTCTCAAACTCGGTGCCGTCGGTCATCACCACGGTGATGCGGTGATACTTGGGATGAATGTCTTTCTTCATGGCTCTGGCCTTCGCAAAACCCGCGATTTCGTTGAGCGGAGCCTATAACGGAAGTTGCCGTGCGGCACAAGCTGCGCCGTATGGGCGCGCCATCTAGCCCTTTCGTTAAGAGGCCCGCCCCCTTAAAGTCTGCCCCTCCAACGAAGCTGGGCCCTATCTTTGTGCAACTCGTAACCCCACAGACTGGCGGTGGCGACCGTCGCGATCAGGCCTCCGTGCCCCAGGCGGAGGAGGCCGCCGCCAGGCGCGTCTTGTTGCGTCCGCTGCTGGGCTTAAGGCCCTATCTGCTGCGCTACACGGGGCATGCTCGCGGCCGCGTTTGCCGCGCTGGTCGTCTCGGCCGCGGCCACGCTGGCCGTGCCGCTCGCCGTCAGGCGCATGATCGATCTCGGCTTCTCCGGCATCGATCCCGACCTCATCGACAAATATTTTCTCACGCTGGCCGGCATCGGGCTGATCCTCGCGCTGGCGAGCGCCGCGCGTTTCTACACGGTCAACTGGCTCGGCGAGCGCGTGGTCGCCGACATTCGCCGCGATGTGTTCAAGCATCTGACCGACTTGAGCCCCGCCTTCTACGAGGTGACGCATTCGGGCGAAGTGATGTCGCGGCTCACCGCCGACACGACGCAGGTCAAGGGAGCGGCGAGCACGGTGATCTCGCAGGCGCTGCGCAACGTGCTGCTCCTGATCGGCGCCGTCATCATGATGGTGGTGACGAGCCCGAAATTGTCGCTCGCCGTGCTGATCGCCATCCCGGTGATCATGCTGCCGCTCGTCGCCTATGGCCGCTCGGTCAGGACGCTTTCGCGCGAGGCCCAGGACACGCTGGCGCAGGCTTCCGCCTATGCCAGCGAGAGTTTGGCGCAAGTCAGAGTGATGCAGGCATTCACGCATGAGGACGCAGCGGCGAAGCGCTTCGGCCAGGCGGTTAGTCGCTCCTTCGAGGCGGCCAATGCGCGGGCCAAGGCGCGCGCCGGACTCACGGCCATCGCGATCTTCCTCGTATTTGCGAGCGTCGTCGGCGTGCTGTGGTACGGCGCGCAAGACGTCCTGTCGGGACTCATGACCGGCGGCAGGCTCTCGCAGTTCGTGCTCTACGCGGTGCTTGCCGCGACCGCGGTTGGCGGCTTGAGCGAAACCTGGGGCGAGGTGGCGCAATGCATGGGCGCCGCCGAGCGCTTGAGCGAGTTGCTGCAGGTTCAGTCGAAGATCAAATCGCCGCTCAAGCCGAAGCCGTTGCCAAAGCCGGCGCGAGGCGAGATTGCCTTCCGCGACGTGTCCTTCTCCTATCCGTTGCGGCCTGAGACGAGCGCGCTCGATCGGTTGAGCCTGACCGTTTCGCCGGGCGAGCGGGTCGCGCTTGTGGGTCCGTCGGGAGCGGGCAAGACCACGATCTTCGCGCTTCTGCTGCGCTTCTACGATGCCGACCGGGGCAAGGTCGAGATCGACGGCGTGCCGGTGAACGAGGCCGAACTTGCCGAGCTGCGCAGCCGCTTCGCGCTGGTGCCGCAGGAGACGGCGTTATTCGCCGACACGGTCGCCGCCAATATCGCCTATGGCAAGGGGGAGGCGAACAGAAGCGAGATCGAAGCTGCGGCGAAGGCCGCGTTCGCCCACGACTTCATCGCTCGGCTGCCGCAAGGCTACGACACCATGCTGGGCGAGGGCGGCGTGACGCTGTCGGCCGGGCAGCGTCAGCGGATCGCCATTGCGCGGGCGGTGTTGCGCAACGCGCCGATTTTGCTGTTGGACGAAGCGACCAGCGCGCTCGATGCGGAAAGCGAAACTTTGGTGCAGAAGGCGCTCGACAAGATCATGGAAGGCCGCACCACGCTGGTGATCGCGCATCGGCTTGCCACTGTGATCGGCGCCGATCGCATCCTCGTGCTCGATCATGGACGGCTGGTCGAGGAGGGGACGCATCGAAGCCTGATCGCGCGGGCCGGCATCTATAAGCGCCTTGCCGATCTGCAATTTGCGCCCGACGCAGCCGAATAGGCCGCCATTCAGGCACGGTTCAGCTTGAGCCGGATAGAGTTCCGCGCGAAACTTGAGCGGATTGCGCGAGCCGGAAGGAGTCCTGGCCATGAAGTGCCAAGCAGCCCGTCATCTTGCCGGCCTCGCCGCGGCAGCATTCGTCCTCGGCGCCGCCGCTCTCATGGCGCCGGCTTTCGCCGAAGACCCGTCGTCGGGCGAGATCGTCGATGCGCTGAAGCCCAAGGTGAAATTCCGCGCCTTCGATCCGGCGCAAGAGGAGCGCGAGTCGCGGCAAAACGATCTCGTCAAGCGGCTACAAAAGGAGAAGACGCGACAGATCACCGTCGAGGAGAGAAACGAGATCGCCACGGTGGTCGAGGAGAACGACCTGCCGGCGATCGACCTCGAAGTGTTCTTCAATTTCGATTCCGCCGAGATCACCCCGGAGGCGTTGCCGATTCTCAAGAAGCTCGGCGCGGCGCTGAGCAACGAGAAGCTCGAGGGTTCGGTGTTTCTGGTGGCGGGCCATACCGACGCCAAGGGGTCGGACGCCTATAATCTCAGCCTGTCGGATGCCCGCGCGAAATCGGTGCAGGCATTCCTGATCGAGAACTTCAAGCTCGATCCGAAGCAGCTCGTCGCCGTCGGTTTTGGCGAGGAGCAGCTCAAGAACAAGGATAATCCGCTCTCGGGCGAGAACCGGCGCGTGCAGGTGGTCAACATGGCCTCCGCTGACGTTGCCGCCAAGGCTGCAAAGCCGGCCGCCGACGACAGCGCGCCGCCGGATAAGCCCGAATAGATCAACGCTCGGTGAGCTTGAGCTCGATGCGGCGGTTCTTGGCGAGAGCCTCGTCGCTGTCGCCGGTGTCGATCGGCTGGAACTCGCCGAAGCCCGCGGCGACGAGCCGGTTCGCCGGCACGCCTTGCGACATCAGATAACGCACCACCGAGATCGCGCGCGCGCTCGACAGTTCCCAGTTCGAGGGAAATTGGGGCGTGGCGATCGGCTTGATATCGGTATGGCCGTCGACGCGCATCACCCAGGCGATGTCGGGCGGGATCTGCGTCTCGAGCCCGCGCAGCGCCTCGGCGAGCTTGTCGAGTTGCAAGGCCGCTTCAGGCTTGAGGATGTCTGAGCCTGAATCGAACAGCACGTCGGAGGGAAAGACGAAGCGATCGCCGACGATCTGGAAGTCAGCGCGATTGCCGAGGGCTTCCTTCAACTTGCCGAAGAAGTCGGAGCGGTAGCGCGCCAGCTCCTGCACCTTCTTGGCGAGTGCCACGTTAAGCCGCTGGCCGAGATCGGCAATCTTGGCCTGGCTGTCCTTGTCCTTGGCCTCCGAGGCTTCGAGCGCCTCTTGCAGCGAGGCGATCTGGAGCCTGAGCGCCGCGAGCTGCTGGTTCAGCATCTCGACCTTGGCGAGCGCGTCGTTGGTGATCTTCTTCTGCTCGTCGAGCGAAGCGCCGAGCGACTTGGCGCGGTCCTCGGCGCTTTGCGTCGCGCCGCCGGCGGTGCCGAGCAGCCCGGTGAGGCGCTCGTTCTCCTTCTCCTTCTCGCCAAGCGTCGCCTGGAGTGCGGCAAGATTGTCCTCGACCGATTCCTTCTTGGAGCGCTCGAGCGCGAGCAGCTCGGTCAGCTCGGCGAGTTGCCGGTTCAGGCGGGACAGCATGGTGTCCTTGCCGCTCGTCGCCTGCGTCACCACGAAATTAGACAGCATGAAGAGCGCCATGAGGAAGGTCACCACCAAGAGCAGGGTGGAGAGCATGTCGACGAAGCCAGGCCAATAATTCGCCTGGTAGCGTCCGCGGCGAGCGCGCGCCAGAGACATGTCTATTTACGCTCCTCGCGCGCTGGCAGCTTTGCTTTGTCGGTGATCTGCCGGAGCACCGTGGCAAGCTCATGCTGCTGCTGCGCCTGCTCGTCGGCCCATTCGCGCACCACCTTCTGCTCGGCGCGCATCTGCCGGATCAGCTTGTCGACGCCGGCAGCGAGATCCTTGACCGCCTCGCCGGTGTTGTCGGTAAGCATCTTCTGCTCGACCTTGTCGTTCAGATCGGCGAGCGAACGCTGCATGTCGAGCAGGGCGTAGCGGACCTGCGGCGCGACGCCGGCGCCGGCACCGGCGCCGGGCGTGTCGGCCAGTTGCAGCTCGGTGATGCCGGAGAGCCAATCTTCGAGCTCGTTATAGAAGCGGCCTTGCGCGTGGCCTGCCTGGAGATCGAGGAAACCGAGGATCAGCGAGCCGGCCAGACCGAACATCGAGCAGGAGAAGGCCGTGCCCATGCCCTTCAGAGGGCCGGCGAGACCCTCCTTCAACTGATCGAACAGCATCACGCTCTCGCCGGCATTCGTGTCGAGCGCGCCGATGGTGGCGCCGACCGAGCTCACGGTTTGCAGCAATCCCCAAAACGTGCCGAGCAGGCCGAGAAAGACGAGAAGCCCGACCAGGTAACGCGTCGTCTCGCGCTGCTCGTCGAGACGGGAGGCGACCGAGTCGAGCAGCGAGCGCATTGCGCCGGTGGCGAGCGACAAATGCCCGGTGCGATCCTTGAGCATGGTCGCCATGGGCGCGAGCAGCGTCGGCGTGGTCTTGTCCGAGGTGATGCCGGGATCGGAGATGCGGAAATTATTGACCCAGTTGATCTCTGGATACAGCCGCAACACCTGGCGGAAGGCGTAGACGATGCCGACCACGAGCACGCCGATGATCAGCGCGTTGAGGCCGGGATTGGCCATGAAGCTGTGCCGGAGCTGCTGCGTCTGGCCGTCGAGGATAATGGCGAGCAGGATGGCGAGGATGAGGAAGAGGCTCATGCGCCACAGGAAAACCTGCGGGCGGGTGAGCTTCACCTTGTAAGTGACAGGCGCCATCAGATGCCGTTCTAGCCGGGCGGACCAAGCGAATCCGAGATTAACCGAATACTATGACACGCAAAACGGCAACCTCAGGGCGGATAGTTCCTTAGAGTGGACCTGGATATTGGACGGCATCAAGCCGAAGGTGCCGCCACAGGCTCGGCGGCGGCAGTCTTGAGCAGCTTGAGCAGGTGTCTTTGGATGGCCTCGTTGCCGGCGACGACGCTGCCCTTCGCCAGCATGGCATCCTTGCCGTCGGCATCGCTGACATAACCGCCCGCCTCGCGCAGGATGACGATGCCGGCGGCGAGATCCCAAGGCTTGAGGTTGCGCTCCCAGAAGCCGTCGAGCCGGCCGGCCGCGGTCCAAGCGAGGTCGAGCGCCGCGGCGCCCATGCGGCGCACCCCTGCCGACGCCGCCATCACCGCCTGAAGCTCTTGCAGAAAGAGGGCGTGTTCGGGCCTGCCGCTATGCGGGATGCCGGTGGCGATCACCGATGTCGCAAGCTCGGTCCTGGCCGCGACCCTGAGGCGCCGGCGATCGTTGAGGTAGGCGCCCTTGCCCCGCTCGGCGGTGAAGGTCTCCTGGTTGGCTGGATTGAAGATCAGTCCCGCCACCAGCTCGCCGTCGCGCTCGAGCGCGATGGAGATGGCGAAGATCGGGATGCCGTGCAGGAAGTTGGTGGTGCCGTCGAGCGGATCGACGATCCAACGATGCGTGGCGTCGGCCCCCACGATCTCGCCGCGCTCCTCCATGAGGAAGCCATAGCCGGGGCGGGCATGCGAGAGCTCGGTGAAGAGGATTTCCTCGGCGCGGATGTCGGCGGCGCTGACGAAATTGGCCGGCCCTTTGAGCGAGACCTGGAGCTGCTCCACCTCGCCGAAATCGCGCGCAAGGCTGCGGCCCGCTTTGCGGGCGGCGGCGAGCATCACGTTCATCAGCGCCGAGGCGGGCATGGTGCTTTCATTGTCGCGCCCGCGGGACTGGGGTCCTAGTCGGCGCGGCGGACGTAAGTCAGCTCGTTGGTGTCGACGACCACGCGCTCGCCCACGCCGACGAAAGGCGGGACCAGCACGCGCACGCCGTTCTCGAGCTTGGCCGGCTTGTAGGACGAGGCCGCGGTCTGTCCCTTCACCACCGGCTCGGCTTCCACCACTTCGAGCGTCACCTGGTCGGGGATCGCGACACCGATCGGGCGTCCCTCGTGACTCTCGACGGTGACCTTCATGCCGTCCTGCAAAAAGGCGGCGCGCTCCTCCAGCAAGTCGCTAGGGATCTCGATCTGTTCGTAGGTGTCCGAGTCCATGAAAGTGAGCATGTCGCCGTTGGCGTAGAGGAACTGGTAGTCCTTCTGCTCGAGCCGCACGCGCTCGACCGTCTCCGAGGAGCGGAAGCGCTCATTGAGCTTGGTGCCGTCGATCGCGTTCTTCAGCTCGACTTGCGCGTAAGCCGGACCCTTGCCGGGCTTGACGGCCTGCGTCTTGACCGCGATCCAAAGGCCGCCTTTGTGCTCGATGACGTTGCCGGGTCTGATCTCGTTGCCGTTGATCTTCATGGAATGCCTTGCAAAATTCAGTTGCGCGCCTTTAAGCACGCGCCGCCTTGCACCTGTCAAGTGCGGCGGGCTATTCGCTCAAGCGGTCCCCGCGCCAATCGTCCGCCTCTTTCTCCGCTTTCGCCCGCTCCTCCTTGGTGAGCTTGGACAGGACGATATCCAGGGAGAAGTCGCTGACGCCGGCTTCGCGGGCGAGCAAATGCCATTTGGCGGCCTCGACGGGGTCGGCCTTTACCACCACGCCGTTGGCATAGAGCCGCGCCAACCGGTTCTGGGCGACCGCATTGCCCTGTTCGGCGGCGAGGCGGAACAGCTTGGCGGCCTTCTTCTCATCGACGGCCACGCCCTGGCCCTTGAACAGCATCACGCCATATTCGACCTGGGCGTCGGCTAGGCCGGCGTCCGCAGCTTTTCCGGTCCATTCGGCGGCCTTGGCCTTGTCGATCGGCACGCCCCTGCCGAATTGGTAGAAGGCGCCGAGATCGTATTGGGCTTGCGGATTTCCCGCCGCCGCCGCCTTCTGCATCCATTCGGCGGCCTTGGCGTCGTCGGCTGGCCGTCCGGTGCCATTCACGTAGATCACGGCGAGATTGTATTGCGCGGCTGGGTTGCCGCTTTGCGCCGATTTTTCGAAGAGATTGGCGGCGATGCGGAGGTCCTTCTTCACGCCGAGGCCTTCGGCGACCATGCGACCCAGCGAGAACTGGGCATTGGGGTCGCCGAGATCGGCGGCCTTGGCGTAAGCATCGGCCGCCTTGTTGTAGTCCTGGGCGACGCCGAGCCCTTCTGCATAGATCTCGCCCATGAGCGTGAAAGCCTCCTTCGAGCCCTGCGCCGCCTCCTGCTCGGCGAGTTTCAGCGCCGTCAGGTATTTGCCCTGGAAATAGGCGGTGTAGGATTGGCTCTCGGCGGCGAGCGTTGGCGTGGGGGCGAGCGCTTGCGCCAACGCTACGGCCACCACCGCGGCGCGCAGTCTAAATGCGATCACGCAGCCCTCCTGACATGGCGGACGGCATTATCGATCTCGGCGATGCGCCGCAATGCATCGTCGTCGCGCCAAATGCGCGCAGACGGTGCGACGAAATCCGCGCCAAGCGCCGCGAACTTCGCCGCCTGCTCGGCGGTCTCGACGTTCCAGGCGACGCACGGCACCACGAAAATCTCCGACCACCAGGCGATAAGATCAGCATACTGATCGATTGCGTCGATAATGCTTTCGGACTTCGGCCCAAACGCCACATAGTCGGCGCCCAGTTCGGCCAGCTGCATGGCGTCGTGGCGGCCTAAGCCGCACAGAGCGCCAATATTTGCGCTTTCGCCAAGAAGCTTGCGCGCGGCGATATAGGCCTCGGACTCTGCGTCGATATGCAGGCCGTCGGCCCCGAGCCGTTCAGCCAGGCCGGCGTCGTGCTCGATGAGACAGGCAAGCCCGCTCGCTTGCACAAGATCGATCAGCCGTCCCGCATGATCTTCGTCGACCGCCGTGCCGTCACCGCAAAGCAAAACGCAGGCCGCGTCGGTGGTGGCGATCGCTTGCGCGAGTTGAGCTTCGAGCTTTGCCGAAGGTTGCGCCGGAAATTGAAAATACAGCCGGCACCGATGCTTGACTTCGGCCATGATCACGGGCTCCCGCCGCGTCGCTCGCATTGAGCAGACATTAGCAGCGCCAGTCTCAAATCACACGGCTTGCAGCGCTGTCAATCGCTGCGGGATGGAACCGAAATCGGAGTTTCATAGTTGTTGAACATCGGGGGCGGCGTCACCACATTGACATTAACCCGTCAGTCCAGCAGCTTGATGAGCGACTGGGTAGTGAGTGGCGCCTGAGCGGGGAGGTGCGAGCGCGATGGGTCAGTCTGACGCTCTGCAACAGGCCACGGAGCGGCTCGATGCCGCCGCCGATCAACTTGAGACAGTCCTGCGCGGCGTGTTTGCGGACGTAGAGGGCGGGGTTTCCATTGCAGAGCTCAGAAACCAGGTCCGCTTCCTCAGCGAGGAGCGGGACCGGCTAATCGCCGATCTCGACGCCGAGAGAAATCGCGTGCGCCGCCTGAAAGCCGCCAACGAGGAAGTGTCGGGGCGGCTCGAAGCGGTGATGGTGACGCTGAAGGATTTGATGCCGGCGGTGCCGGGGTAAATCTGCCAAGCGGGGATGGGGTCATGGGTCAAGTCAGCGTGACTTTGAATGGCCGGACCTACCGGCTCGAATGCGGCGAGGGCGAGGAAGCCCATTTGATCGAGCTCGCCGAATATCTCGGCACCCATGTCGAGGTCGTGAAGCGGAAATTCGGCCAGGTCGGCGACGACCGGTTGATCCTGATGGCGTCGCTGCACGTCATGGACGAGCTGTGGGACCTTAAGCGCCAGATGCAGGAGATGAAGGCGGCGATGGCCGAAGCGCGGCGCGACCGGTCGGTTGCCGACGAATTCGGCGAAGTCGCGGGCGAGCGATCTCGCCGCGCGCGTGAGCGCGGTCGCCGACCGGCTGGAGATGCTGAACGAGCAATTTCGGCGCCGACATGCCGGCGCCGCGCCGCGCCGCGAAGCGATCCTGAGCGAGCAGCAGTCGCTTTAACCCGATTCCTTCGCTATAGTGCGAGACGGCGGGCTGCGAGGCGCGTTAGGAGCACAATCCCAGGGCCCTATAAGATCCTAAGGGAGCCGACCCTGGCGGGGACCGTGGTCTCCGTCACTTGGCGCCCACCTACTTATTGTAGGGAGACCGGGATCAACGCTCCGACGGCCATCGTGGCTTTGCCTCTTCCTTTGAGGCGCCTCCCCGCTAACCATTTCCTTCGCCGCACAGGCGAGGACGCTGGCGGCGCGTGCCGCGACCTTGTATTGACCCCCTGGAAAATATTCCGTGGCGACGAGGCGGATCGGCTGCATTCATGCGCGTGTTGTTTCTTGGAGATGTGGTCGGCCGATCCGGACGCGTCGCCGTCATCGAGCATCTGCCCAAGCTCCGCGAGCGCTACGCGCTCGATTTCGTGGTGGTGAACGGCGAGAACGCGGCCGGCGGTTTCGGTATCACCGAGCCGATCCTGAACGAATTGCTCGATGCCGGCGCTGACGTCGTGACGACGGGCAATCATGTGTTCGATCAGCGCGAGGCCCTGGTCTTCATCGAGCGCCACGACCGGCTGCTCAGGCCGCTCAATTTTCCGCAAGGCACGCCCGGCAAAGGCGCCGGCCTGTTCAAATCCAAGACCGGCGCAGATGTCCTCGTGATCAATGCGCAGGGGCGGGTTTTCATGGCCGATCTCGACGATCCGTTCCGCGCGGTTGAGCGGGAGATCGAGGCATGCGGGCTGAAGACCGGCGCCGACGCCATCCTCATCGATTTCCACGCCGAAGCGACGTCCGAGAAAGAGGCGATGGGGCATTTCGTCGATGGGCGCGCCACCGCGCTGATCGGCACGCATACGCATGTGCCGACCGCCGACGAGCAGATCCTCGCCAAGGGCACCGCCTATATCAGCGATGCCGGCATGTGCGGCGATTTCGATTCGGTACTCGGCATGGACAAGGAGGAGCCGCTCACCCGCTTCCTCACCAAGATTCCCACCGGGCGCTTCACGCCGTCGCTCGGCGAGGCCACGCTCTGCGGTCTCGCCATCGATGTCGACGACGCGACGGGCCTGGCGCGCGCCGTCGCCCCGCTCAGGCTGGGCGGCAGGCTATCGCAGACCGAGCCGAGATTCTGGCTGGAGGAAAGTTAGGCGGAGCGTCGGTTGCGCGTCTCGCTCATGCCGGCGCGGCCCTGCGCCAGCAGCCGTTTCAGGCAGAAGATCGCCTCGTCGAGATGCAGCAGTGCGCGATCGGCATCGGCGCTTTCGTCGAACAGCGACAGCCGCGCGCGCGCGACATGGTCGGCGGCCTCGGAGCAGAGTTCCGAGAGCGAGAGCGCCGGCATGACCTTGTCGTCCTGCTTCGAAGCCTGATTCATGGTGCCCCCCTCGCTGCGCAGCCCGCATCCGGTCCCCAGATTCGGAAGCCTTCAACTGTCGATCTGTTACGGTTAAGGCTTCCCTAAAGGGCGGCTCAGAGCCTTCCCCGCCGCCTCGCTCTTTATTTTGCGCCAAGGCCCGCCTATAAGGCCGCTAACCAACAAGGGTGGGCCATGGCCGGCCATTCGAAGTTCAAGAACATCCAGTTCCGCAAAGGCGCGCAGGACAAGAAGCGCTCCAAGCTCTTCTCCAAGCTCGCGCGCGAGATCACCGCCGCGGCGAAGATGGGCTTGCCCGACCCCGCCATGAATGCGCGGCTCCGCAGCGCCGTGCAGACGGCGCGCGCGCAGAACATGCCCAAGGACAATATCGAGCGGGCGATCAAGAAGAGCCAGGAGGCGGGCGGCGCCAATTACGAGGAGGTGCGCTACGAGGGCTTCGGCGCGGGCGGCGTCGGCGTCATCGTCGAGGCGCTCACCGACAATCGCAATCGCACGGCGAGCGAGGTGCGCTCGATCTTCACCAAATTCGGCGGCAATCTCGGCGAGACGGGCGCCGTGTCGTTCAATTTCGACAAGCTCGGCGCCATCGAGTTCGATTCGGCCAAGGCTACGCCGGAGGCGATGCTGGAAGCGGCGATCGAGGCCGGCGCCGAGGATTGTGAATCCGACGCCGACGGCCATTGGGTCTATTGCCACCCCGACGAGCTGCATCAGGTCGCCAAGGCGCTTGAGGCGCGCTTCGGCGAGCCGCGCGCCGTGCAGATCTTCTGGCGGCCCAAGAGCACCGTGCCGGCCGACGAGGAGACCGGCCAGCGCCTCTTGCGCATGATCGAGACGCTCGAAGACTTCTGACGACGTGCAGAACGTCTACGCCAATTTCGAGATCTCCGACGAGGTGCTCGAGCGTCTCAGCGCTTAGGCGTGGTTCCGCTAGTCTTGCGGGATGCGTCCGCTCTTGCCGAGCTGTCTCACCGCCGCGACCTCGCGGGCCCATTCCCTGAAGGGCCGCGCCGGCGTTCCGCCCATGCGGGCGCCGGCCTCGACGTCGTTCTTCACATGCGCCATGCCGGCAATCTGCGCGCCTGCTCCAACCTTGACGTGCTCGACGATGCCAGATTGCGCGCCCATGATGACGAAATCGCCGAGCTGCGCCGAGCCGGCGATGCCCGATTGAGCGATGATGACGCAATGCCGCCCGATGACGACGTTATGGGCGATCTGCACCAGATTGTCGATCTTGGTGCCTTCGCCGATCACGGTATCGGTGAGAAAGCCGCGATCGATGGTCGAATTGGCGCCGATCTCGACGCGGTCGCCGATGATGACGCGGCCGACCTGCGGAACCTTGACATGGCCATCGGCGCTCATGGCATAGCCGAAGCCGTCCTGGCCGATGCGCACGCCGGCATGAAGGATCACCCGCTCGCCGATCAAGGCATGCGTAACGGCGGCGCCCGGGCCGATATAGCAGTGCGGTCCGATGAAGACGCGATAGCCGATGACGGCGCCGGCGGCGATGGTCGTTCCCGCGCCGATCCGGGCCTCTCGGCCGATCACGGCGCCGGGCTCGATCCTGACACCTTCGGCAATCTCGGCGGTTGGATGGATGAGCTGTCCGGCCGCGTTCGCCGCGGCTCCCGTCGCCGTCGGCTGAAGCGCCTCGGGATAAAGCAGCCCAACGGCGATGGCGAAGGCGCGATGCGGCGCGTCGGTCATGACCGCAGCCGCTCCCTCGGGCACGAGCTTGGCGTCGCGGCGCTTGATGAGGCAGGCCGCGGCATGCGTTGCAGCCAGCTGGCCGGCATATTTGCGGCTGGCGCAAAAAGTGAGATGCGTTCCCGCCGCCTGATGCAGCGGACGCAGATCGTCGATCTCTTTCTCTCCGTCGCAAAGATCGACGAGCTCGGCTCCGGTCGCCTCGGCGATCACTTTCAGCGGATAGGGCCCCTCGCGCTGGAAAAAACCCGGGTGCTGCATAGTGTCTCCAAGGTTGATGCGATCCGTGGTCTGACCCAGCGACGTAAAACGGTTCGGGCTAGAGGGATGACATAGACCAGGCCCCCATCAGCGAAGCAGATCGGCGAGCTTGCGTCGGCGGACCTTTTGTCCACTCGGTGCCGCTCGGCGGCTTGAGATTTTGGGAAAGAGCGTCGTGCTCGTAGTCGGCGCGATAATCTTGCCGTCGGTCCAAGTCCACGCCATGTCGTTAGGCGTGCCGGTGCAGACCACTATGGGCATGGCTGCGTCATGGCACAAGCTCAATCTGGCGCAACCGCCATTCTCTCCAATGGCACGCCGTTGCTGCAAATCGCCCGCGGGTAACGGAGTGTTGCAGGTAGGCTCGGCTTTGGAGTAGCGGAGAGGGACCTCCGAATGCAATATTTCTCTTGCGGGGTCGTCGTGGGCAACAGCGATTGGCAGATTCGCGATACCGAGCGGATCATCACCGGCAACCGAGCCTTGCTCGGCGAGAAGCACCTGCTCGTGGCCATGACGCGCATCCGCAACGAGGCGCTGATCTTGCCCGACACGCTCGATTATCTCGGCGGCCAAGTCGACGCGATCATCGCCTATGACGATGCGAGCAGCGACGAGACCGTCGAGATTCTGCGCGCGCATCCGAAAGTCGCGCTGATCGTCGCCAACCAAGCCTGGGAGCAGGACGTCGACGCGCGGAAGCTTGCCGAAGGGAGGCATCGCGGGCTTCTGCTCGAAATGGCGCGCCAGCAATTGCCGCACGATTGGATGCTGTGCTTCGATCCCGACGAGCGCGTGACGGGTAATCTGCGAAGCTTCGTGCAGGGTCCAGGCGCCGAGGAGTGCGACGCCGTCAAGGTGCAGCTGTTCGACGCCTACATGACGCCGGAGGACAGCGCGCCCTATCGCTCAGACCTGCCGCTCCTCGATTTCCGTCGTTTCTACGGTCCCGAGCAGCGCGACATCCTCATGCTGTGGCGCAACCGGCCCGAGATCAGTTTCGCCGAGCGCGGCCGGGTGCCGGCAGGAGTGGGGCGGGTCAAGGTCGACCTCCACTGCCAGCACTACGGCAAGGCGCTCTCGGTGGATCACTGGGAGGAGACTTGCGACTACTACATCCGCCACTTTCCGTTCGAGACCTACGGCAAGAAATGGACCGAGCGTAAAGGTCAGGCGATTCACACCGAATCCGATTTCAAGCGCCCGCTCTATGAATGGGGCGAGACGCTGTTCAAAAATGCCGTGCCGATGTAAGGACGCGCGTAGCGGCGCCGTCCGCAAATTCCGTCAGCTACCGTACCGAGTTCCGCCGCGTCGCCCTGTCCCTCCCAGGGCCGCAGCCCATATCCATGCCGGGCGCGGGGAGAGTTCAACAAATTGGAGGAAATGCTGACATGAAGCAGTTCGTCGTGGCGAGTGTGTTGGCTATCGCATCACTGACAACTCCGGCCTTCGCGGCCGTGAAATATTTCGTGACCGTCGACACGGTCGGCAATTGCTCGGTGGTCGAAGGAGGAGCGACGGGCTTAAGCGCCGGCAAGACCGCGCTTGGAGAGACCGGCGGCTATGGCTCGATGGCGGACGCCGAAAAATTTTTGGGCGAGATCCGCAAGGATACCTCCAAGTGCAAGGGTATCGTTGAGTAGTAGCTCCTCCCGGTGGGGCGCCCGGAGTCATCCCGGGCGCCTCATTGGGCGAGGCATTCGATCTCGAGCAGAGCGAGGAGCGAAAGCAGGAACAGCGGCCAGCCTCCCGTCTTGGTTCGCTCCGGTGTGTCCCGGCCTCCGCGCATGACGCGATAGCAGCGGCAGGCAAGTTGCTCGAGCCGCGCGCGGTCGAGAATTCTGATCAGGCCGCGCTCTCTGGCGAAGATGCCGCTGCCTTCGAGCGGCTTCAAGGCGTCCGAGACGCTGGCGCGCCGGACGCCGAGGCTGCGAGCCAGCAGATCTTGCGTGATCGCGAGCTCGCGCTTGTCGCTGCGGTCTTGCGCCGTGAGCAGCCAGCGTGACAGGCGCTGAACCAGCGAATGGCTCAGGCTGCATGCCGCCGATTGCGAGCTCTGCATCAAGGCGTCGTGCAAATGGGTGTGGAGCGCGGCGCGCAGCAGAGGCATCTCGGCGAGGGCGCGGTTGAGGTCGGGGACGCTGATCCGAAGCGCGCTGCCGCCGAGCTGCACGAAATGGCGAAGCGGCGAGATTTTTACACCGAGGACCGCCTCGCTGCCGACCGTGCCTTCACGACCGATCAGCCGCACCTCGACGCAACTCCCCTCGTCGACGCTGGCCAGCACCGATACGAGGCCGTCTTCGACGAAATAGACATGCTCGATGGGGACGCCGGCGTGCTGGAGCACGCGCCGCGGCGTGAGTGTCACCTTTTCGAGGTGGAGAGAGAGGCGTTCCAGGTCGCGTCGCGGCAAAGACCGCAACAAGAAATTGCGCGAGAGAGCCGTTTCGGCCCCCTGCCCAAGGTCCAACGTGTCCTCCCCGGTCCACATCGTTAGACTAGATATTTGGTAAAACTCAGGTTTCAAGCACGCGGCGGGCGAGCGCCGGCAAGAATTGTTGCCATCCTATCCTGCCGCGAGCGCAGGAGCGCAAAGGAGAGAGGGGCGGCGCCTTGCCCGCGCCGCCCCTCGTTGCCTCACTGCTCCGACGGCGAGGGAGGTCCGTCGGAATCGTTCGGCGAGTCGGCGTCAGGCTTGGCGCCATGATCGGGTGAGGGCTGGCCGAAATCGGGTCGCGGCCCATGCGGCTGATGCGCGCGGAACCGCGCCTCGAGCTCGACCACCTTGTTGAGCTGGTCCGGGGTGAGCTTGGTGCGCAGGGCGTTGACCGCCTTCAGCAGATCTTCGCCGCTCTTGGCGCGGGCGATCGTATTGTCGGCGAGACGTTGCGCCAGCGCGAATGGCTCCTTGCTGTCGGCGTCCGGGGTCGATGCATTGGGACCGAACGGCGGCTTTGCCGTGGCGAGCAGGGCGTCGGTGAAATCGCGCCAGGCATCGAGCTGATTGGCGCGGATGCCGATCTCCGTCTCCATCGTGCTCAATTTCTTGGCGAGCATGTCGGGACCCTGGCGCCCATGCCAGCCGCGTCCGAATCCGGGACCGGCATGCGGGGCGTTGCAGCGCATCATCTTGCCGCCATACCAGGAATGCGGTCCGGGACCCATACCGCGGCCCGGCTCGCCCCAGGCGGAGGTGAGCAGCGCGAGAGAGCCGAGGCCGAGCACTGCCACGACCAGGATCGGGAGGAACTTCCGAGGGGTATTCATGATCGAGCTCCTTGAGCTGTTACTGTCTCTCAAGGTCTAGCCCGCGAAGTTTGCGCCGCTTGGTCCGGGCATGTCCCAATGTTGCCGCGCATGCGATTTTTGTGTCGAAACGTTTCCCGGCGTCCAAGCCGCTGGTTTTCGTCACAAAAATGCGCTCGTTGAACGCGGGCGGCGCGGTTTAGAAGAGGGGGCCGATCCTGCACTCGCTCAAAGGCCCGATGAGCTCCACCGCCCAGCGCATTCTCGTCGTCGACGACGATCCGGAAATCCGCAAGCTGCTCGCCCGCTATATCGAGAGCCAGGGCTTCCGCGTGCTGCTGGCTGCGAACTGCCGCGAGCTCAACGACAAGCTCGCCACCCATCACATCGACCTGATCGTGCTCGATGTGATGCTGCCCGACGGCTCGGGTCTCGACGTCTGCCGGGACCTGCGGGCGCGGCGCTCCAGCGTGCCGATCATCCTGCTCACCGCGCTGAAAGAGGATGTCGACCGCATCATCGGCCTCGAGATCGGCGCCGACGATTATCTCGGCAAGCCGTTCAATCCGCGCGAGCTGATCGCCCGCGTGCGCGCCGTACTGCGCCGCCGCGCCGAAACCTTGCCGCAGCCAAGCGAGGCCAAGATCTATCGCTTCGAGGGCTTCATCGCCGATCCGCAGGCGCGGCGCGTCACCGATCCGCACGGCGGCGATGTCGAGCTGACCGGCGCCGAATTCGATCTGCTCAGGACGTTCCTCGAGCGGCCCGGCCGCGTCCTGTCGCGCGACCAGTTGCTCGATCTCACGCGCGGCCGCGACGGCGACGTGCTCGACCGCTCGATCGATGTGCTGGTCAGCCGGCTGCGCCGCAAGCTCGCCGAGAGCGGCGCGGCGCAATTGTTCAAGACGGTGCGCAATGGCGGCTATCAGCTCGCCGCCAAGGTCGAAGTGCAGGAGTCCGCGCCGTGAACACGCTGCGCGTCAAGATCGCCCTGCTGATGGTGGTGGTCATCGTCTCGGTCGTGTTCTCGCTCACACTCGTGCTGTTCTATCTGCTCGGGCCGCCGAAGCGGGTTTATTCGCTCGGGCCGGTGGCGCAGCAGGTGGTGATGCTGCTCCGCGCCGCCGAGGAAGGCAGCAATGCCGTTCCGGTCGTGGCCGAGCCGGCGCTTGGCCGCGTGCATGACGGCTTCACCCAGAAACTGCGCGAGGCGCTGGCGGCGCGCGGCATCGACCTCGCGGTCGAGGTGTCGCGCGATGGCTGGCGGGCGCCGCTGATGGTCTCCGTGCCGGTGGGCAATCGCGGCTGGTTCTCCTTTCCGATCACCGATCTGCCGCCGATGGGTGTGCCCTGGAAGGGGCTGCTCAGATGGTTGCTGCTGATCACCTTCGGCGCGACCGCGATTGCCGTGTTCGTGGCGAACCGGATGGTCAGGCCGCTGGCGCTGCTCGAAAGCGCGGTGGAGCAGGTCGGGCCTGACGGGGCGCTTCCGGCGCTGCCCGAGAAGGGCCCCGCCGAGGTGAGGGCGACCGCCAAGGCTCTGAACTCGCTCTCTTCGCGGCTGAAGCGCGCCATGGAAAGCCGCATGCGGCTTGTGGCCGCGGCGGGTCACGATCTCCGCACGCCGATTACCCGCATGCGGCTGAGGGCCGAATTCGTCGAGAACGAGGAGGACCGCGCGCGTTGGCTGACCGATCTCGACGAACTCGAGCGGATCGCCGACAGCGCCATCCTCCTGGTGCGCGAGGAATCAGGCAAGGCGCCGCCCGAGCTGATCCAGCTCGATGAGCTTGTCGGCAGCATCGGCTCCGAGCTCAGGGACCAGAATCTCGACGTGACCGAGACGACGACCGAGCCGGTCAAGGTGCGCGCGAGCCGGCTGACGCTCAATCGCGCGCTGCGCAATCTCATCATCAACGCGGCGACGCATGGGGTCAGAGCGCGGGTCGAGGTCGGCGGGGCGAATGGCTCCGCGCGCATCGTCATCGAGGATGACGGTCCGGGTATTCCGCCGGATCTGCTCGGCCAGGTGTTCGAGCCGTTCTTCCGCGCCGACCCGGCGCGGCGGCAGGATATTCGCGGCGCCGGGCTCGGGCTCACCATCGCGCGCGAGATCATCCAGCGCGCGGGCGGCACCATCGCGATCTCCAATCGCGAAGATGGCGGGCTGAAGCAAGTGGTCGAGCTGCCGAAAGCCGAAGCATCGGCCTGAGTCGCGCCTCAATCGGCGTCTGGCTTCTTTCTTCTTCTTGGTCATCCGGTCGATGACGAAGCTCGGATCCCCGCAATCGTTTTGCAGGGCCACGACATCGATTGGCTCCGCATAGGCGTTGAAGCCGCCTCCGGTCTCGGTCTGGGTGTTGACCTGCCGGTTGCCGCAAATCGAAGCGGCGACCGTTCGGCGCGTTTCCACCACGAAGGGCCGGTTGTTGCGGAACACGTTGCGGATCATCTCGACCTTGGTGACGCGGGCCTTCTTGCCGGCGACCGTGATGCCGCCGCCTGCATTGTCGAGGAATTTCGAGCCGACAATGCGGACATTGGTGATTCCTTGCTCCCCCTTTGTCGGGCTCGAGATCGATGCCGGCTGCCGGCCGCGTGCCATGCGTGTTCTTGAACACGGAGTTCAACACCAGAAGCCCGTTGGCCTGGATGATCGACAATCCCTGGCGGCGGTTGGCATCGGCGGTGACGCCGCAAAAGCGCACGTCCTCGGCGTCCTGCACGTAAAAGCCGTCGCCCCACATTTTCTTGGAGACGAGATTGCTGACGGTGATGTGCTTGGCGCCCTTGCCGATGCGCAAGCCGTGGCCCCATTCGCCGGACTTGCCCTTGTGCTGGTCGCGCTCGCCTTCGAGCGTGCCGCCGATCACCCAGATATTGGAGACGCCGGAGATGGTGAGCAGCGAATATTTCTTCGAATCGTTGGGGATCGCCTTCAGCACGGCGCCGTCGGCGAGCTTGAGCGTCATGTCGTCCTTGAGGTGGAGGCGGTTGTCCACGGCGTCGATCATGTAGACGCCCTTGGGTACCAGCACCGTGCCCTTGGTGCCGCCGATCGCATCGATCGCCGCTTGAATGGCGGCTGTATCGTCGGTCTGGCCATCGCCTTTGGCTCCCTTGTCCTTGACGTTGACGACGATGGTGGAGGCGGGGGGTGGAGTGCAGGCGGCGGGCGCGTCGGCGGCGAGCGCCGGCGAGGCAAATATCAGCGCGCCAAGTGCCACAGCACTCAAGCGCAGTCCCGCCGCCGGCCTGTGAGTCATGGGCGCATTATCCGCCACAATGCGAAGATTTGGCGGCGAGCCAAATCTCCCTGGAACCGGCGCACCATTCCGGGGCTTGATCCATCGCATAGCGCGGACGCGCGCAATTCAGAAGATTTCAGCCTTGGGCAAGGAGGACGATCATGGACATCAATGTGATCCACGAGCACGCCCGTCGCCTCGTGAACGCGCATGGTGACAAGGCCGAATTGGAAGCCGCCCAGAAGGCCGCCGAATGCGAGCGGCAGGGCGAGAAGCGCCAAGCCGTCGACTGGCGGCGCATCCAAGCGGCGATCAAGGAGCTGCGCGGGCCGCACGCGAGCTGAGCCGCAGCGGGAACTAATTCGCGCGGATCATAGGCAGGTGCACACGCTTCTGCTCGACGCAGACCAGCGCCGTGCAGCGCCTGATCGCCACGGCGCGATGATTGGTTTCGGCCGGCGGCGGCGCGGCATGCCGGAAGCCACGCGAGATGCTGCTGATGTTGTGAGCGGCCCAGGAATAGCCCGCCGAGGCTGCAGCCAGAGAGGCCCGGCTCGCTGATTTGGCATTCGCTCCCGACCATGCGGCGCCGGCGGAAACATTGCGCTGCAATGCGGCCGCGGCCGTGCGCGAGTTGGCTGCGGTCCATGACGATGCCTGCCGCGTTCCCTTGAGCGATGCGCGCGTGATGATCCGGGCCTCTACGCGAGTCCATTTCCAGGCCGCGAGAGGACCATTGCCGCAGCGTGACGGCGAGCGTGCGCGACGTCGCTGCGGTCCATGACGATGCGACACGAATTCCGGTGAGCGCATTGCGAGCAAGGATCCGCGCAAGCGCCCTGGTCCGTCGCAAAATTCTTACGAGCCCATGCCAGAGTGCGATGGCGAGCGCGAGCGATGTGGCTGCGAGCCACGCAAATCCGGTCGAGGCGCCCTTGAAGCTGGCGCGGGCCAGCATCACCGCGTGCACACTCGTCCATGCCCAGGCCGCAGAGGCCCATCGCGCGAGCGTGACGGCGAGGGCGCGCGACTGCACGACGAGCCACGCCCAACTGATCGACGTCGCCTTGAGCAAGGCGCGGGCGAGCGTGCGTAAGGTCGCGACGGTCCATGCCCAGAAGGCTGCGAGCCATCTCCGTAGGAGAAGCGCGAGCGCGTAGGCGCGCGGACGAACCCAGGTAATGCAAGCGGTGACGGCGCGGCTCAGCGTGACGAAGAGAGCGATTGCGGTCCGCGATACGAAGGACACGACCGAGCGGGCCAAGCGCAGCGAAGTCAAAGCGAGCCGCCGCAAGAAGCGCATCAAAGCGCGGCGCGCGAGCTCCAGCCGATAGAGAATGCCCTGAACTCTGACCCGGCGGGCGTGCCGCTTTTCGGCGACCTGATAATGCGCAAGCCAACGCTGCTGCTGGCTGAGCTCATCGGCCACAGCAGCCATAAGGTTCTTCGACCCCGCGATTCTCGCCTCGGCGGCCGCAATCGGGTCGAGCGTATCGCTTGCACCAGTCACGTTTGGTGCTCCCTCACTCGGACGCAGGGCGATCCTCGTGGGTACCCAGCGCCTTACTCGCGGGCGTGCGATTTACGGCGTTTCCCGTCGAAACGCCGTATGTGTCAATCTACGCCGGAAATCCTAACGCAAAATCACGTGGCTCCGTTCCTGGAATCCCCCTTTTTCAACCCGTTGCGTGGCAAAATCGCCGAGTGATTCGGCGGGAGTTGGGCAAAGGCTGTGGAAAAACCGATTCGGCAACGGCTGTGACAGCGAGAACGGCGAACATCCGCATTATCGGCATCGACCCGGGGCTCCGGCGCACCGGCTGGGGGGTGATCGACTTCTGACGGGGTGAGGCTTGCCTTCGTCGCTTGCGGCGCGATCGTCTCCGATAACGAAGAAAGCCTGGGCTCACGGCTTCGCCAAATCTTCGATGGTTTGCAGGAGGTGTTGGCGCGGCTTGGTCCAGAGGAGGCGGCCATCGAGCAGACTTTCGTCAATCGCGACGCGTCCGCCACGCTGAAGCTCGGTCAGGCGCGGGGGATCGCTCTGCTCGTCCCGGCGCTGCTTGGACTTACGATCGCCGAATATGCGCCCAATGCCGTGAAGAAGACGGTGGTCGGCGCCGGCCATGGCGACAAGGGCCAGATCAGGGCCATGGTGAAATGCCTGCTGCCGCGCGCCGTGTTCGACAGCACGGATGCCGCCGACGCGCTCGCCATCGCCATTACTCATGCGCATTCGCGGAGCTGGCGGCGGCTTGAAGCCCTGGTCGCGGCCGAGAGGGCCACGCCATGATCGGCAAGCTGACCGGCAGGGTCGACCAGGTCTCGCTCAATGCGGTGATCGTCGATGTCGGCGGGGTGGGCTACGAGGTGACGGTCGGCGCCCGCACGCTGACCATGCTGCCGCCGGTGGGGGAGACCGTGAGCCTCGCCATCGACACCCATGTGCGCGAGGACGAGATCAGGCTTTACGGCTTCGCCACCGAGCATGAGCGCGCCTGGTTCAGGGCGCTGCAGACGGTGCAAGGCGTGGGCGCCAAGGTGGCGCTCTCCGTGCTTGGCACGCTGTCGGCCGCCGATCTCGCCAACGCCGTGGCGCTGCAGGACAAGGCGCAAGTCTCCCGCGCGCCGGGCGTCGGCCCCAAGGTGGCCGCCCGCATCGTGGCCGAGCTGAAAGACAAGATGCCCACGCTTGCGCCAGCCATCAGGCCCGGCGGTGGGCTCGCTCCTGTCGCCGTTCTGCCGGAGGGGCTTGCCGCGCGCGACGCGGTATCGGCGCTGACCAATCTCGGCTATGCCCATGGCGAGGCGGCTGCCGCCATCTCGGCGGCGGTCGGCAAGGCGGGCCGCGAGGCGCGCGCCGAGGAGCTGATCCGGCTCGGGCTTAAGGAGCTCGCGCAATGAGCGAGAGGATGCTTCAGGCGGTGAGGCGCGACGAGGACCAGGGCGAGACTTCGCTCAGACCGCAAACGCTCGCCGAGTTCATCGGCCAGCCCAAGGTCTGCTCCAATCTCAAGGTGTTCATCGACGCGGCGCGGTCGCGGCGCGAGGCGCTCGATCATGTGCTGTTCGCAGGGCCTCCCGGTCTCGGCAAGACGACGCTCGCGCAGATCGTGGCGCGCGAGCTCGGCGTGAATTTCCGCGCGACCTCCGGCCCGGTGATCGCCAAGGCCGGCGATCTCGCCGCGCTCCTCACCAATCTCGAAGACCGCGACGTGCTGTTCATCGACGAGATCCACAGGCTCAACCCGGCGGTCGAGGAGATTCTCTATCCGGCGCTCGAGGACTACCAGCTCGACCTGATCATCGGCGAGGGGCCCGCGGCGCGCTCGGTGC
Organism: uncultured Alphaproteobacteria bacterium; assembly: GCA_963710245.1. GTDB lineage: Bacteria > Pseudomonadota > Alphaproteobacteria > Rhizobiales > Methyloligellaceae > Methyloceanibacter. The sequence goes on along the minus strand of CAVPZK010000005.1, from coordinate 100,090 downwards.
GCATCGATCTTGCCCGCTTCACGCTGGTCGGCGCCACCACCCGCACCGGCCTGCTGACGACGCCGCTCAGGGAGCGCTTCGGCATTCCCATCAGGCTCGAATTCTACGGCGTCGACGAGTTGGAGGAGATCGTGCGGCGAGGGGCGCGGCTGCTCGGGCTTTCGCTGACGCGGGAAGGCGCGCGCGAGATTGCGCGGCGCGCACGCGGAACGCCGCGCGTGGCGGGACGGCTGCTGCGCCGCGTGCGCGATTTCGCATCGGTCGAGGGCGCGGGCGCGGTCGATGCCGGAGTCGCTGATCGCGCTCTGTCGCAGCTCGAAGTCGACGGCAAAGGCCTCGATGCGCTCGATCATCGCTATCTGCGACTGATCGCCGTCAATTATGCCGGCGGGCCGGTGGGGGTCGAGACCATCGCGGCGGGGCTGTCGGAGCCGCGCGACGCCATCGAGGAGATCATCGAGCCTTATCTGTTGCAGCAGGGCTTCATCGCGCGCACGCCGCGCGGCCGGGTGCTGACGCCGCAGGCCTTTACCCATCTCGGTCTCCAGCCTCCCGCGCAGCCCGCCCAGTTTCCGCTCTTCAACGGCAGCGAAAACTCGTGAGCGAGAAATGGCCCGACCTCGCGGGCCGCATCGAGGGCGAGACGCATGTGCTGCCGGTGCGCGTCTATTTCGAGGACACCGATTGCGCCGGCGTGGTCTATCACGCCAACTTCCTCAAATTCTGCGAGCGCGCCCGTTCCGACTTCATCAGGCTGCTCGGCATCGAGGCGAAGAGCCTCGCCGATCCGCGCAAGGCGAGCCATCGGTGTTCGTCGTGCGCCGTGTCGAGATCGACTATCTCAAGCCTGGCCGCATGGACGATCTTCTGGAGATCGTCACCACCTGCGCGGAAATCGGCAGCGCGAGCCTCGTCCTCCAGCAGGACGCGATCAGGGATTCGACCCTGCTGGTGCGCGCCAGAGTGACCGTGGTTCTCGTCTCGAAGGCCGGCAAACCGCAGCGCCTCGGGGCGATCATTCGTGGCGCGCTTCAACGATTCGTTAACCAACCGCGTGAAACGTAGCTAATGCCGGTAAAGCGTCGCTCTGCCGGAGGGGCCGCGCGCGAGGGAATCTAAGGGGTAATCACCCAAGTTTGGTCACATTCGCTCGCAAAAGGTCGGTTTCAGCGAGCGAAACGCGAAGCTTCTCCCGGCGATATCGTCAAACCCGCGGGCTCAAGGCCGCGGGGCCAGGCTGCCGCCTCAAGGGCTTTTGGCCGGAGGGGGCGCTCGGAGCTTATGCCACGAGGCCGTCATGAACCCGCCGGATGTCGTCGTCGATCTCTCGATCTTCGAGCTTTTCAAGAACGCTCATATCGTCGTCAAGCTCGTGATCATCGGGCTTCTGCTCGCCTCGATCTGGAGTTGGGCGATCATCCTGGAGAAGCTCTTCCTCTACGCCAAGACGCGGAAAGAGACCGACAAATTCGAGCAGGTGTTCTGGTCGGGGCAATCGCTCGAGGAGTTGTACAACGCTCTCAGCCCGCGCCGGAATACCGGCATGGCGGCGCTCTTCGTGGCGGCGATGCGCGAATGGAAGCGATCGACCGAGCGCGAAGGCGGCGAGCGCGGCACGCGGCCCATGCCCGGCGTCCAGCTCAGGGTGGAGAAGGTCATGGACGTGACCATCTCGCGCGAGGTGGAGCGGCTCGAGCGGAGATTGACCTTTCTCGCCACCGTCGGCTCGACCGCGCCGTTTATCGGTCTGTTCGGCACGGTGTGGGGCATCATGACGAGCTTCCAGGCGATCGCCGTGAGCAAGAATACGAGCCTTGCGGTGGTCGCGCCCGGCATCGCCGAGGCCTTGTTCGCCACCGCGCTCGGCCTGCTCGCCGCTATTCCTGCCGTAATTTTCTATAACAAATTCAACAGCGAAGTCGCGCGCCACGCGGCGCGGCTGGAAGGCTTCGCCGACGAGTTCGCGGCGATCCTGTCGCGACAGATCGACAAGACGGTGGTTTGAGACATGGGAGCGGGACTACAGCCAGGCGGCGGACTCGGGAGCCGGCGGGCGCGCCGGCGCTCCGCGGCGCCGATGAGCGAGATCAACGTCACGCCCATGGTCGACGTGATGCTCGTGCTCCTGATCATCTTCATGGTGACGGCGCCGATGCTCACCGCCGGCATCGAAGTCGTGCCCCAGCCGGACCTGCCCAAGGTCAATCTGCCCAAGACGGAAGCAGGCCCGATCGATGCGCAGAAGCAGGCGCTCGCCATCACCGTCAATCCGGAAGGCAAGGTCTTCCTGCAAAGCACGGAGATTGGTTTTGACGAATTGGTGCCAAAACTAAACGCTATCAGGGAGGCCGGCGCCGGCGACCGCGTCGAGGTGAGGGGCGACGACCGGGCGCAATATGGCAGCATCGCCAAGGTGCTGGCGCGCATCAAGTCGGCGGGCATCCCCGTGACGCTCGTCACCGAGCCGGTCGCGGAGAAGAGCACGCAGTAGAGCGAAGTGGGATATGAGCAAGAGCACCTTCATCTCGGCAGCGCTGCACACGGCGATCCTGCTCTGGGTGCTGATCGCCTTCCCGGCCGCCAAGATCGACCAGCAGCTGCTGTCTATCCCGATCGATTTGGCCGCTCCATCTGAGGTCACCAAGCTCAAGGCTGGCACCAAGGACGCCAAGGACGACGCGCCGCTTGCCGGTAAGCCCAAGGAGAAGCAGCCGGAGGCCGTGAAAGAGGTCGAGACGAAAAAGCCCGAGCAGACCGCGGCCGTCGAGCAGAAGAGCGAGCCTCAGCCCAAGCCGAAGCCCGAGGAGAAGAAAGCCGAGAAGCCGAAGGAGGCTGCCCCCAAGCCCGAGGTGAAGAAGCCCGAGGAGAAGCCGGCGAAGCAAAAGCAGGCGGAGACTCCGCCGAAGAAGCCCGCGCCCACCAAGCCGAAGCGCGACTTCAATACCGACCGGATCGCCGCGCTGCTCAACAAGATCCCCGACGCGTCAAGCGAGGCGGCGCCCGTGCTGCCCAGCGAGGAGCCGGCGCCGAAAAAAGTGCGCGGCCAGTCCAACGGCACGGAGATGACCATGTCGGTCAACGAGATCGACGCGCTCAGAGCCCGCATCGCGCAATGCTGGAATCCGCCGCCGGGTGGGCTCGGCGCCGAGCAGATCATGGTGAAGCTCCGCATGAAGCTGAACGAGGACGGCACGCTGGTCGGCTATCCGACCGTCGCCAATTCGGGCTCATCGCCTTTCTTCCAGGCCGCCGCCGACAGTGCCGTACGCGCGGTCTATCAGTGCCAACCCTACACCCTGCCTAGCGACAAATATGCGCTGTGGCGCGACATGATCCTCAATTTCGACCCAAGCGACATGTATCGCGCGGGCTGACGAGCACGACGTAAGATTCGCCCATGACACGATCCGATACTCTTCGCCTCAACCACCGCTCCTGGCGCGTGGCGCTTGTCCTGCTTGGACTTGGCGCGTTCGCTTTATCGAGCCCGGCGCGTGCCGTGGTCGAGCTCAACATCACGCAAGGCACCATCCAGCCGCTTCCCATCGCCATTCCCGATTTCGCCGGAGACGGCTCGATCGAACCACACACCGCGCGCGAGATCTCCGAGGTGGTGGCGAACGATCTCCGCGCCTCCGGGCTGTTCATCCCCATCGACCAGGCCGCCTTTATCGAGAAGGGCATCGGCACCGATAGCGTGCCGCGCTTCGACGATTGGCGTGTGGTCAACGCGCAGGCGCTTGTCGTGGGCCGCATCGGCGCGGCTGACGGCAAGCTCAGGGCCGAGTTCAGGCTGTGGGACGTGTTCGCCGGCAAGCAACTCGCGGGCGAACAGTTCTTCGCTCGACCTAAAGATGCGCGACGCATCGGCCATATCATCGCCAACTCGATCTATGAGCGGATCACCGGCGAGAAGGGCTATTTCGACACCCGCATCGTGTTCGTCGACGAGTCCGGTCCCAAGGACAAGCGCATGAAGCGGCTGGCCATCATGGATCAGGATGGCTTCAACGTCAGGTTGCTCACCACGGGGCAGAATCTGGTGCTGACGCCGCGCTTCAGCCCCTCGACCCAGGAAATCACCTACACCTCGTTCGAGGGCCAGACGCCCAAGGTCTACCTGCTGAATATCGAGACCGGGCAGAAGGAGATCGTCGGGACATTCCCCGGCATGACGTTTGCGCCCCGCTTCTCGCCGGATGGGCAACGCATCGTCATGAGCCTGGAGAGCGAGGGCAATTCCAACCTGTTCTCCATGGATTTGCGCAGCCGGCGCACGCTCCAGCTCACCAATGACAATGCCATCGACACGGCCCCCTGCTACTCTCCCGACGGGAGGCAGATCGCGTTCGAGACCGACCGCGACGGGTCGAGACAGATCTACGTCATGGATGCCAATGGCACCAATGCCCGCCGCATCAGCCAAGGGCAGGGGAGCTACTCCACGCCGGTCTGGTCCCCGCGCGGTGATCTGATCGCCTTCACCAAGATGACAGGGGGCCAGTTCCTGATCGGCGTGATGAAGCCTGACGGCTCCGGCGAGCGCGTCCTCACCGAGGGGTTCCATAACGAGGGACCGACCTGGGCGCCGAACGGCCGCGTGCTGATGTTCTTCAGAGAATCGCCGGGTGCCGCGGGGGGGCCCAAGCTCTATACGATCGACCTCACGGGCTATAACGAGCGGTTGGTTGCGACCCCCGCTTTTGGCTCGGATCCCGCCTGGTCGCCGCTCATCAATTAGGCGGTGAAACGCGCCGTTTTTGGCCAGGAAACAGGCAATCTCCGCCGATTTCTGTGTCCCAAAAGCAACTGTCTTCTAACCCTTTTTTAATCGAGTGCCTTCACCCTGTTAACCAAGCTTGATCGGCCTCTCCTGGGGAGATAGCGTCGTCTGGCTGGAGGATGAGATTCGGAGTGGCATTTTGGCATCAATGACCGACAAAACGGGCCTCGGACGGTAGTCCGATATTGATCTGAAAACGCCGCGCCGGTACATGCAAAGACGGCTACTGCCGCTTTAACCAAAGGAGAGAAGACCATGCAGGGTTTGAAGGGCGTTATCATCGTCGCCACCATCGTGGCCGCCACCGTTGCGCTTGGTGGTTGCTTCGGCCATCACGAGAAGGCTGTCGTGCAAGAGCCCCTGAAGCTCGGGTCAGCCGTCACGGTCGAGCAGGTTGTTCGCGTCTAAGCTGCGACTGAGGGAATCGCGGAAGCCTAACGACTTCCGCTTCATGGGATATGGATGCCGAGACGCCGTAGCGTGATGCGGCGGCGTCTCAGGCATCCCTTCCTTTTTTGGGCCCAGGTTTCGACACGGGGCCCGCCTAAACTCCCAGCCATTCTCGCGATTTCGAGGGAACTAGGAGATCGTTAAGGAATTCCCTTTTACGATTTCCTAAAATTTGGCTAGCGGGAGTAACCAGTAATGCGTTGGAGTGGTGGGGTCGACCACGTCTGCAAGCTCGCAGGCGTGCTCTTGATTGCTTTTGTCCTTGCGGCCTGCTCGCGTCAGAACCCGGCAAGGGAATACGGCCTCGGTGGGGAAGGGCCGGTCACTCCCGGAACCGAACGGGATTTCGCCGTCAATGTCGGCGATATCGTGCATTTCCAGGAGGACAGCGCGGCCTTGACCGGCGAGGCGCCCGGGATCCTGCGCAACCAGGCCCGCTGGCTCAACCAATATCCGCAATACACGATCACCATCGAAGGCCATGCCGACGAGCGGGGAACGCGCGAATATAACCTCGCGCTCGGCGCGCGGCGCGCCACGGCGGTCAAGGTTTTCCTGGCGCAGTCCGGCGTGAGCGCCGGGCGGATCCGCACGGTCTCCTACGGCAAGGAGCGGCCGATCGCGACCTGCGACGCGCCATCCTGCTGGAACCAGAATCGCCGCGCCCAGACGATCCTGAACGACCGCGGCGGAGCCGTCGCGCGCAATTACTAGACTGGAACGTAGCCGCAGTTTGGCCCCAAAAGGCCGGGCAAATGCGTTATGGTTCGGCGCGTTTGGCGCTCCTTAAGCGAGCGCCATTGTCCGCGTGACCCCTAACTGCAGGTCTTTGGTGGCTCTATCGACTTTCCCATGGCGCAGCCGAACGCGCCCGGCTTTGGCTTTGACGGCAGGGCTTCTGCTCGGTCTCGCCGCGCTGCCTTGCCGTGCCCAGGAGGATCTACCGCCAGCCGAGGAGGTGCCTGAGGCTCAGCCGACACAAGCGGCGAAGCCGCAAGGCGATTCGGCGGGTGGGCGTCTCCTCCGGCTCGAGGAGAAGGTGCAAGACCTCCAGGTGTCGATCGGGACGCTCGAGTCATTCCTTCGCACCAAACCCGGCACGACGCTGCCGCAAGAGTCGCCGGCTCCGGTCGCGTCCTCTCATGAGGTCGATCTTAGCCCCCGTATCGATGCGCTCGAGACCCAGATCGGCGCGCTGACCAGCCATCTCGAGCAGCTCACTCGCCAGATGAGCGCGCTCGAGAAGAAGCTTTCAGCCGCACCGCCGGCGATCTTGCCGCCGCCGAGCGCCGAACCCGTGCCGGAGCGGCAGGGTGAGGCGGCTCAGCCGCCATCCGCATCGTCCATGGCATCCGCCGACACGCCGGAAAGCGGAGGCGATGCTTCAGAGCCACCTTGGCATGATGCAAAACCAAGCGATGACGCGGTGGCCGATCTCCTGAAAAAAGAAGACGCCTCCGAACCGGCGCCCACGGCCGACGACCGGCCGCAAAGCCTCGCTGCGGCTCTGCCCACGGGCGATGCGCAAACTCTCTACCAGCAGGGCTACGGCGCCTTGTTGCAGAAGGACTATGCGGGCGCGGAAGGCGCGTTCCGTGAGCTGGTCAACGCCTATCCGAACGATCCGCTGGCGGGCAACGCGCAATATTGGATCGGCGAAACCTACTATGTACGCGGCCAGTACAAGAACGCCGCGGACGCCTTCCTCAAGGGCTACAAGAAATACAAATCGAGCGAGAAGGCGCCGGACACGCTGCTCAAGCTGGGCATGTCGCTTGCAGCGCTCGGGCAGAAGGATGCGGCCTGTTCCACCTTCAATGAGCTGAAGACCAAATATCCAGGAGCGCCTGAGCATATCCGCGACGATGCCAATGCCCAGCGCAAGCGTGCCGGGTGTTGAGATGACCGCTTTGCCGATCACGCTGACCGAGGCGCGTGAGCTGCTCGCGCCGCTGACGCGATTCCCGCGCGTCGCGCTCGCCGTATCGGGGGGACCCGACAGTCTTGCGCTGATGCAGCTTGCGGCGCAACTCCGCACGGAACTCGGATTAAGCCTCACAGTGCTGACGGTCGATCATGGCTTGCGCGCGTCATCTCGCGAGGAGGCGGTGATGGTAGGGCGGCACGCCGCCGCGCTCGGCCTGCAACATGTGTTGCTCGCCTGGGAGAGCGGCGAGCCTCGCTCTGCGAGCCTCCAGGCACGGGCGCGCGCCGCGCGCTACGATCTGATGACAGCTTATTGCCATGCGCACGATATTCCCGCGCTCGTCACCGCGCATCACCTCGACGATCAGGCCGAGACAGTCTTGATGCGGTTGAAGCGCGGCAGCGGGCTGGATGGCTTGGCTGCGATCCCTGAGCAAGGCGCATGGGCGGGGATCGCCGTGCTGCGTCCGCTGCTCGATGTGCCGAAGGCGCGCTTCGTCGCCACGCTGCAAGAAGCGGGAATGAGCTTCGTCTGCGACCCGAGCAATCAAGATGCGCGTTTCGAGCGCGCGCGGGTCAGGGGAAGCAGAGACGCGCTCGGCGTGCTTGGGCTCACTCCAGAAGCGCTGGCGCTTTCGGCGCGGCGCTTGCGGCGTGCGCGGGAGGCGCTTGATGCCACGGCGCAGAGTTTCCTCGCCGCGAACAGCGAGACGAGCGAGGCTGGCTACGCGCTGATCGACAGAGCGGCGCTCGCATCCGCGCCGCAGGAGATCGTGCTCAGGGCGCTAGCGCATTTGATCGGCGCGGTGGGCGGTGGCGAGACGCCGTTGCAGCTTGCCAAGCTCGAGTCTCTGCTCGTCGCCTTGGCGGCGCATCCCGGCAAGGCGCGTACGCTTGGCCGTTGCCGCATCGAGCCCATGTCTGGCCGGCTCGGCATTTTCCGCGAGCTGAGGGGCAAAGGTCTGCCCGTGACGGAGCTTCTGCCTGGGATGCGCGCACTTTGGGACAATCGCTTCCGGATCGAGCTCCCGGCCGATGCGCCTGAGCCGATCATCGTGCGGGCGCTCGGCGAGTTCGGCTGGCGCGAGCTCAAAGAGCGCTCGGCACTCGCAGCATCGCTGCCACGGCTTGCCGGCCGGACCTTGCCCGCCTGCTGGCGAGGGGAGATTCTCTTGGGACTTCCGGTGCTTGGCCGTAGGCCGGGGGACGCGCTGTCGGCCATCGCTTGCCATGCGACCTTTGTCAGCCGAGGCGAGGCAGCCGGAACGGCGAACCGCTCAAGCCGTTGAGAAAGCATGCACCTCTTTGGGGTAGCTTTACTTGGCAAAAACCATGCATGTTCCTATGTTAGCAAGGCCTAGCTTCACTCTTGCGCCTTAGTTTAGGGCGAGGCTGCCTCGCAACGGTAGCCCGCGCGATAGGATCGAGCCGTCAGGTCAGTACATGAATTCGAACTTCCGTAACTTTGCCATCTGGGTGTTCATCGGCCTCCTCCTGGTCGCGTTGTTCAACCTGTTCCAGAGCCCGGGCGTGCATGTCCGCGGCAACGAGATCAGCTTCTCGCAGCTCCTCTCGGAGGTCGAGGCTGGCAACGTCCAGGATGTGACCATCGCCGGCAACACCATCACCGGACATTTCACCGACGGCCGCAACTTCCAGACCTATGCGCCGAACGATCCCAACCTGGTCGACAAGCTGAACCAGAAGGGCGTGAAGATCACCGCCAAGCCGTCTGAGGACGACGTGCCGTCGCTGCTCGGCGTGCTGGTCTCCTGGTTTCCCATGCTGCTGCTCATCGCGGTGTGGATCTTCTTCATGCGCCAGATGCAGTCGGGCGGCGGGCGCGCCATGGGCTTCGGCAAGTCCAAGGCGAAGCTGCTCACCGAGCGGCATGGCCGCGTGACCTTCGACGACGTTGCTGGCGTGGACGAGGCCAAGGAGGATCTCCAGGAGATCGTCGAGTTCCTGCGCGACCCGCAGAAATTCCAGAAGCTCGGCGGGCGCATCCCGCGCGGCGCGCTTGCTTGTCGGGCCCTCCCGGCACCGGCAAGACGCTGCTTGCGCGCGCCATCGCCGGCGAAGCCAATGTGCCGTTCTTCACCATCTCCGGCTCGGACTTCGTCGAGATGTTCGTCGGCGTGGGCGCGTCCCGCGTGCGCGACATGTTCGACCAGGCGAAGAAGAACGCGCCCTGCATCATCTTCATCGACGAGATCGACGCCGTCGGCCGCCATCGTGGCGCAGGCCTCGGCGGCGGCAACGATGAGCGCGAGCAGACGCTGAATCAGCTGCTGGTCGAGATGGACGGCTTCGAGGCCAATGAAGGCATCATCCTGATCGCCGCGACCAACCGTCCCGACGTGCTCGATCCCGCTTTGCTCCGCCCCGGCCGTTTCGACCGGCAGGTGGTGGTGCCGCGGCCCGACATCATCGGCCGCGAGAAGATCCTGAAGGTGCATGTGCGCAAAGTGCCGCTCGCGCCCGACGTCGATTTGCGCGTCATCGCCCGCGGCACGCCCGGCTTCTCGGGAGCCGACCTCGCCAATCTCGTCAACGAGGCGGCGCTGCTCGCAGCGCGCCGCTCCAAGCGCCTTGTCACGCAGCTCGAGTTCGAGGACGCCAAGGACAAGGTGATGATGGGCGCCGAGCGCCGCTCCATGGTCATGACCGAGGAGGAGAAGACGCTGACCGCCTATCACGAAGGCGGCCACGCTCTGGTCGCGCTGCATATGCCGGCGTCGGACCCCGTGCACAAGGCAACCATCATCCCGCGCGGCCGTGCGCTTGGCATGGTCATGCGGCTGCCTGAGCGCGACATCCTCTCCTACACGCGCGCCAAGCTGAAGGCCGATATCACCGTCGCCATGGGCGGGCGCGTCGCCGAAGAGCTCGTGTTCGGCTACGAAAAAGTCACGTCCGGCGCCGCCTCCGACATCAAGATGGCGACGGTGCTCGCTCGCGCCATGGTCACGCAATACGGCATGTCCGACAAGCTCGGCCCGCTCGCTTACGGCGACAACGAGGAAGAGGTGTTCCTCGGCCACTCCATCGCGCGGACGCAGAATCTTTCCGATGAGACCCAGACCAGGGTCGACGAGGAAATCCACCGCATCGTCGATGAGTCGTTCGAGCACGCACGCAAGATTCTCTCGGAGAATCTCGACGACCTGCACACGATCGCGCGCGGGCTGCTCGAATATGAGACGCTGTCGGGCGAGGAGATCAAGGACCTGCTCAAGGGCAAGCCGCCGGTGCGCGACTTCGCCGCCGAGGTTCAGCCGCGGCCAGGCCCGGCCTCTGCCGTGCCGACCGCCGGCCGGGGAAAGCGTCCGCCAGAGCCAGAGCCCGATACTGGCGGCATGGAGCCGCAGCCGCAGACCTGACGGTTTGCGAACATCACATCGAATAAATGCCCGGCCTTCGCGCCGGGCATTTTCGTTTTCGGGGAGCGCTGCGCTTCATGCTAAGGCTCGCGCATGACGCGCGAGACGCTTTATCTCAGACCGATCGGCTTGCTCTATGGCGCCGCCGCGAATGCGGCGGTCGCCGAAGGGGTGGCGCTGCCGCTTGCCGGCGGTCCGATCGCCTTCGCGGCGGCCGAGCTGATCGAGGGAGAGGCCGGCAGCGCGAGACGGCAAATCTTCACCGCGCGCGCTCTGGCGGAGGCGCGCGACACCGATCTTGCCGAACTGCTGAAGCGTGTCACGGCACCGCGGCCGCCATTCGCCGGGATCGCCCTCGATCGCCCGGTGCTGATGGGCATCGTCAATGTCACGCCGGACAGCTTCTCCGACGGCGGCCTCTACGACAGCAAAGAGGATGCGATCGTCCACGCGGCCGAGCTCGCTGCAGCCGGCGCGGCAATCGTCGATATCGGCGGCGAGTCGACGCGGCCGGGGTCCGACCAGGTCGAAGAGGGGGAGGAGCTCGCCCGCATCGTGCCGGTGATCGAGGGTCTCAATGGGCTGCGCGCCGTGATTTCCATCGATACGCGCAAGGCTGCGGTGGCGCAGGCCGCGGCCATAGGCCGGCGCCAAGATCTTCAACGACGTCTCCGCGCTCAGCTTCGATCCCGATAGCCTCAAGACCGCGGCAGCGACGGGGCTTGCCGTCGTCCTCATGCATGCGCAAGGCGAGCCCAAGACCATGCAGGACGATCCGCGCTATGCCGACGTCGTGCTCGACGTGTTCGATTATCTCAAGGCGCGCATCGAGGCGGCCGTGGCGGCAGGTATCGACCGCTCGCGTATCGCCGCCGATCCGGGCCTCGGCTTCGGCAAGACGCTCGCGCATAACCTGGCGCTGCTCGCGCATACCTCCCTGTTGCATGGATTGGGCGTGCCGCTCCTGATCGGCGCCTCGCGCAAGCGCTTCATCCAGGGGGTCGCTGGCGGGGCCGAGCCTCAGGCGCGTGAGCCCGGCTCGCAGGCTGCGGCGATCGTCGCGGCGGCGCAAGGCGCGCAGATTTTGCGGGTGCATGACGTGGCGGGCAGCCGTCAGGCGCTCGGCGTATGGTGGGCTTCCGCTTTCGGTACTGAAAATTAAGGGAAATTCGTCTCGGAGTACCCCCTCAGGTGTAACTTTTGCTTACATTTTTTGAACGGAAGGGTGGTACACCAAGAGCATAATCTTATGACGCGCCAGTCAGAACATAACAAGCGACCGGCACCGACAGGGAACAGACGGGGGGGCCTCTCAATGCCTCGCAAATATTTTGGCACGGATGGCATCCGTGGCAGCGCGAATATTCATCCCATGACGTCCGAGGTGGCGCTCAAGGTGGGCATGGCCGCCGGCAAACTGTTCACCAACGGCTCCTATCGCCATCGCGTGGTGATCGGCAAGGATACGCGGCTCTCGGGCTATATGATCGAATCCGCGCTGGTCTCGGGCTTCACCGCCGTGGGCATGGACGTGTTCCAGCTCGGCCCGATGCCGACGCCCGCCGTCGCCATGCTGACCCGCTCGCTCCGCGCCGATCTCGGCGTGATGATCTCCGCTTCGCACAACCCGTTCGTCGATAACGGCATCAAACTGTTCGGTCCCGACGGCTACAAGCTCTCCGACGAGAAGGAGGAGGAGATCGAGCAGCTGATGGAGGGCTCTTCCTCGGAGCTGTTGGCGGCGCCGGAGCTGATCGGCCGGGCGACCCGGATCGACAGCGCGCGCGAGCGCTATATCGAGTTCGCCAAGCGCACGCTGCCGAAGAATATCCGCTTCGACGGCATCAGGGTGGTGATCGATTGCGCCAACGGGGCGGCCTACAAGGTGGCGCCAGAGGCGCTGTGGGAGCTTGGCGCCGAGGTCATCAAGATCGGAGTCGAGCCTAACGGTTTGAATATCAACAAGGATTGCGGCTCGACCGCGCCTGAGGACCTGATCCGCAAGGTCAACGAGGTGCGCGCCGATATCGGCATCGCGCTCGACGGCGACGCCGACCGCGTGGTGATGGTCGACGAGAAGGGCCGCATCATCGACGGCGATCAGCTGATGGCGGTGATCGCCGAGTCCTGGCAGAAGCGCGGGCGGCTCGCCGGCGGCGGCATTGTCGCCACGGTAATGTCCAATCTCGGGCTCGAGCGCTATCTCGAGACCATCGATCTCGCTCTCGCCCGCACGCCGGTCGGCGACCGCTACGTGGTCGAGCATATGCGCCAGCACGGCTACAATGTCGGCGGCGAGCAGTCGGGCCATATCGTACTGTCGGATTTCTCGACCACCGGCGACGGTCTCGTCACCGCGCTTCAACTTCTTTCGGTGGTGGCGCAGAGCGGCAAGCCGGTCAGTGAAATCTGCAACCGTTTCGAGCCGTTGCCGCAAGTCCTGAAGAACGTCCGCTACAAGAATGGCGGCCAGCCGCTCGACAACGTGGCGGTGCGGCGGGCGATCGACACCGGCAAGTCGAAGCTCGGCAAATCGGGGCGGCTCGTCATCCGCCCCTCCGGCACCGAGCCCGTGATCAGAGTCATGGCCGAGGGCGACGACGAGAAACTCGTCAAGACCGTGGTCTCGGATATCGTCCACGCGCTCACCGACGCGGCGGCCTGAACGTCACACGACGCGACGTCTGTCTCTCGTCTAAATTGCCTGCACATTCGCGGCATGCCGGCCTGCGTGGTTGCTTTGCCCCGGAGTGTTCTCTTCCGGCACGCGGGTTAGGCAAGCATTAACCAAAACCCGCCGATAGTCCCTCTCGAGACAGCCGCGCGCCTGAAGCGGTCGCTCAGGGTTGCAGTCAAGAGGGGACTAAGATGGGGAAGACTCGTTCAATCATCATCGGACTTGCGCTGGTTCTAGGCCAGACGGTCGCGGCTCACGCCGCCGATCTCGGCTATATGACGCCGCTGCCCGAGCCCTGCGTCGGCTGCGGCGGGCCCTGGTATCTGAAGGGCTATATCGGCATGGCCACGCCCGATGTCGGCGACATCTGGGCTGAGGAATACCAGTTCAACGACTTCACCATCTTCCACAAAGACATCAAGAGCACGCCGCTGTTCGGCGTCGGTATCGGCTACGACACCGGCCACTATTTCCGCTTCGACATCACCGGCGAATATCGCGGCAAGTCCTTGTTCGTCGCCCAGGACAAATATCCCGGTAGCGACGGCTTCAACATCGTGGACCCAACCATCCCCGGCAATTTCAATCCCGGCACCAACGAATGGACGGCGGACATCGAGAGCTGGGTGGGCCTGTTCAACACCTATGTCGATCTCGGCACCTGGCACTGCGTGACGCCCTATATCGGCGGCGGCGTCGGCTTTGCCTCGATCTCGGTCCTCGGCCTGAAGGACGTCAACGTTCCCAACAATGGCGTTGCCTTCGGCAAGGACAACACCGAGACCAACTTCGCCTGGGCGGTTTATGGCGGTCTTTCCTATGACGTGACGCCTGCCGTCACCATCGACCTGTCCTACCGCTATCTGGATATCGGCGATGCCAGCAGCGGCATCCGCACCAACTACCTTGGCGGAACATCCCCGGAACTCGAGATCGAGGACATCACCTCACAAGACGTCATGCTCGGCGTGCGCTGGAAGCTTGGCTCTGCGCCCGCGCCGATGCCGGTTGCGTTCAAATAAAGCCCCCAACCACAGACTGCTAGCCAAACTCTCCGCCCGTCGCTTCGACGGGCGGTTTTTCTTTGAGCCCTGGCGGACTTGACCCGTCGTGTGCCAGCACGTACCTGCCTCGCCATGAACACGCCGCAGAAACCCGCGCTTCGCCCCAACAACCCGCGCTTCTCTTCGGGCCCTTGCACCAAGCGTCCCGGCTGGACCCCGGACGCACTTAAGGGCGCGCTGCTCGGCCGCAATCATCGCCAGCCGGAGACCAAGGCGCGGCTCGAGCTTGCGATCGCCCGCACGCGCGAGCTGCTCAAGCTTCCGGACGGTTATCTGGTCGCGATCGTGCCCGCCTCGGATACTGGCGCGGTGGAGATGGCGCTCTGGTCGCTGCTCGGCCCGCGTGGCGTCGATGTGCTCGCCTGGGAGGCGTTCAGCCGGGACTGGGTCACCGACATCACCGAGCAGCTCAAGCTCAAGGACGTGCGCGCGCTGATCGCGCCTTATGGCGAGCTGCCCGATCTTTCCAAGGTCGATTTCGACCGCGACGTGGTGTTCGCCTGGAACGGCACGACCTCGGGCGTGCGCGTGCCGAACGGCGATTTCATCGCGCCCGACCGCAAAGGCCTCACCATCTGCGACGCCACCTCGGCCATCTTCGCGCAAGAGATCGATTGGCTGAAGCTCGATGCCGCGACCTTCTCCTGGCAGAAGGTGCTGGGCGGCGAGGCGCAGCACGGCATGCTGATCCTCTCGCCCCGCGCCGTGCAGCGGCTCGAGAGCCACACGCCGGCCTGGCCGCTGCCGAAGCTGTTCCGCATGACGCGCGGCGGCACGCTGAATGCCGAGCTATTCGAGGGCTCGACCATCAATACGCCCTCGATGCTGTGCGTGGAGGATTATCTCGATGCGCTCGATTGGGTGGAACGCGTCGGCGGACTCGCGGGCACCATCGCGCGCTCGAATGCGAATGCGGCGGTCATCGCCGAATGGGTGGCGAGAACGCCGTGGGTCGATTTCCTCGCCCGCGTTCCTGAGACGCGCTCGAACACGTCCGTCTGCCTCAAGATCGTGGATCCCGAGGTGATGGCCCTGCCGCCCGAGATGGGCGATGCGTTGCCCCGCCGCATGGCCGCGCTGCTCGATCGAGAGGATGCCGCCAAGGACATCGCCGCCTATCGTCACGCGCCGCCGGGCTTGCGCATCTGGACCGGCGCGACCGTCGAGAAAAGCGACATCGAGGCGCTGCTGCCCTGGCTCGACTGGGCTTTCGCCGTCGAGAAACAGGCACTCGCCAGAGCGGCCTGAAGCTCCCGCACCCTAAACGGCGGCTCCATGTCCTTTAGGACAAAGAAGGCCGCCGTCCAAAGGATGCGCGACCAAGCTAGCCCTTTTGCGGCGTGGCTGAGCCAGGCGCGCGATGGCTATGCACATGCCTGATGCTCTTTGACGGTGCCTGCACCGAGGCCTTGGACGGCGTCGGCGCTCCCATGGTCGGACAGGTGTCGGCGTTGGGATGAGCCATGCAGGCGGGGATGTCGGCGAGGGCCGGGGTCAACCCGGCGAGGGACAACGAAGCGGTAACGGCGAGGCCTATGGCGGTGTTTCTCAGCATCGGAAGTCTCCTTGATTGAGGCGAGCACGGCATGTGCCGCCTGTCGCTCAAGCAAACACCCGAGCCTTCATCGGTTTCCCGCGCAGGATGCCGCAGACCGGATGTGTCGCGCCGCGATTTGTCGCTGCGCCTTTTGCCGCGGAAGGCTTGAACCGGCGGGCGGCCAAAACGGCAGCGATGAGCGCACTCGCATTGCGCCGGCCCAGGCGCTATAAGGTGACACGGCCCCGCCAGCAATCGGGGCCGTTTGTGCGTCTTTTATCCTGGTTTTAGAGGACCTTAACCGTGGCCAATGTCGTGGTCGTCGGCTCCCAATGGGGCGACGAAGGCAAGGGCAAGATCGTCGATTGGCTGTCCGAGCGCGCGGATGTCGTGGTGCGCTTTCAGGGCGGCCATAACGCCGGCCACACGCTGGTGGTCGACGGCACCACCTATAAGCTCTCGCTGCTTCCCTCCGGCGTGGTGCGCAAGGGCAAGCTCTCGGTGATCGGCAACGGCGTCGTGGTCGATCCCTGGGCGCTCGCCGACGAGATCGCCAAGATCGAGAAACTCGGGGTGAACATCAGCCGCGACAATCTCCGCATCGCCGAGAACGCGACGCTGATCCTGCCGCTCCACCGCGAGCTCGAACTCGCTGCGTGAGTCGTCTGCTGGAGAGGGGCGCATCGGCACCACCAAGCGGGGCATCGGCCCCGCTTACGAGGACAAGGTCGGCCGCCGCGCCATCCGGGTGATGGACCTGCAGGACTTGCCGTCGCTCAAGCCGAAGATCGAGCGCATCCTCGCCCACCACAATCCGCTTCGTCGCGGTCTCGGCCAGCCCGAGATTTCCGCTGACGATCTGTGCGCTCAGCTCACCGAGATAGCGCCGAAGATTCTTCCCTATGTCGATACGGTCTGGGCGCTGCTCGACCTGAAGCGCCGGCAGGGCAAGCGCATCCTGTTCGAGGGCGCGCAAGGCGCTCTGCTCGACATCGACCACGGCACCTATCCGTTCGTGACCTCGTCGAACACGGTGGCGGCGCAGGCGGCGACCGGTTCCGGTGTGGGGCCGGGCGCGATCGGCTACGTGCTCGGCATCACCAAGGCCTATACCACGCGGGTGGGGGAGGGGCCGTTCCCCACCGAGCTCAAGGACGAGACCGGCAAGCTGCTTGGCGAGCGCGGGGCCGAGTTCGGCACGGTGACGGGGCGGCCGCGCCGCTGCGGCTGGTTCGACGCCTGCCTCGTGCGGCAGACGCGCAAAGTCGCCGGCATCAACGGCATCGCTCTGACCAAGCTCGACGTGCTCGATCAGCTGCCGGAGCTCAAGATCTGCGTGGGCTATCGGCTCGACGGGCTGCCGCTCGACCATTTGCCGGCGGCACAAGGTGCGCAGGCGCGGGTCGTGCCGATCTACGAGACGATGGAAGGCTGGACGGAGTCGACGCGCGGCGCGCGGTCATGGGCCGAGTTGCCCGCCCAATGCATCAAATATGTGCGGCGGCTCGAGGAGCTGATCGGCGCGCCGGTGGCGCTGCTCTCGACCAGCCCGAAGCGCGAGGACACCATTCTCGTGCACGATCCTTTCGTGGATTGAGGGCGGCGGTGGTGGAGGCAAACTATCCCTGGAAACTCGCCTGGATCACCGGCGCATCGGGCGCGATCTGCGGCGAGATTGCGCGGCGGCTTGCGGCCGCCGGCGTCACCGTCGTCGCCACGGCGCGGCCGAGCGACCGGCTCTATGCGCTTGCCGCTGAAAGCGAGCACATCAAGGCCTTCGCCGCCGACGTGCTGAAGCCGGCGGAGCTGAAGGACACGGTGGCGAAGATCGAAAGCACGCTCGGTCCGATCGATCTCGCTCTGTTCGGCGCCGGCATGTACGTGCCCTTCAATGTCAGGAATATCGATCTCGATGGTTTCCATCGCTCCATGGCGCTCAATGTGGACGGCGTGATCAACGGCGTTGCCGCGGTGCTGCCGTCGATGCTTGCGCGGAAGGCGGGCCACCTCGCCATCATGGGGTCGCTGTTCGGCTATGCGGGCTGGCCGGAGAACGGCAGCTATGGCGCCAGCAAGGCGGCGGTGATTAATCTCGCCGAAAGTCTCAAGCTCGAACTCGAGGGAACCGGCGTCGACGTCACCATCATCAACCCTGGCTTCGTCGATACGCCACTCAACGCGTCGTACGACCGCAAGAAGAAGCTCTATCTGATGAGCCGAGAGCGCTGTGCGCGCAAGATCCTCGAGAAACTGGGAGGGCGCCCCTACGAGATCGCCTTCCCGCCGCAGGTCGCGGGCTTCTTGAAGACGGTCCGCTCTCTACCCCGCGCGGTCTCCTTCCCGCTCGTCCGCTGGTTCACCAAGAAGATGCAGTCGTAAGGCGGGCAAAGGCGCGGGAAGCGCGCGGTGCCCGCCCTAAGACAGCAGCTCGCGGAAATAATTGTCGAGCAAGCGGTTCTTGGGATCGGCCGCCTTGCGGCGCGCGGCGAATTGCTGGAGCCGCACGCCAAACGCCTTGCGCACCTGGTCGCGCGTCAGAAAGGGCGTCTGATTGAACAGCGGCACGCCGCGCCGCGCGCTACAGAACTCGTTGTAGTGATGCAGGAATTCCTCCCACTCTGGCCCGCCGGTCGAGGCGGGGTCGATGCTCAGAGTGGCGCCCTCCCAGCTATAAGACAGCAGCGCCTCGACATCGCGCGTGATGGCGTAGCCCACGCTCGGCAGGTCGCAGCGGTAGCCGGTCTTCTGCTCGTAGGCGATCAGGAAATTGCAATATTCCTCGAGGATGTCGAAGAAGCCGCCTTCGCGGAACGCCCACATGCTGAACAGATATTTGTTGGCGCCGGGCTCGCGTGGATAGTTGATGATCTGCGCATGCGGCCAGGTGCGGTCGCTGCGCACGACGAGGACGAGCGCCTGGCGCAGCAGGAAGAAGTGAAGCTTGTCGGCCGCCGCGCGCAAAGCATGATTATGTGTGTTGCGCTGGATCCATTGCGTGACGGCCGGCCCGTATTTGCGCCAGAAGCGATTGCGATAGACCCAGCGATAGCGCGAGGTGGGCTGGACCGCCGGGTTCTCCTTGCGCAGCTCGACCAGCACCCGCTTCACATAAGGGAAGATGTAATACATCACGGCATAGCCGCGCGCCTTGTAGATCGGGAAGTATTTGCGGAAATTGTCGAGGCTCAGCGAATAATGGCGCACCGCGAGTGCGACCGTCGGCTTCACCTTGATGGTCACCTCGTAGACGATGCCGAACAGCCCATAGCTCGAGCGGATCAGCTGCATCTCTTCCGGGTTGTCGCGCTCGGTGATCTCTTTCAGCTTGCCGTCGGGCGTGACCAGCCGCACGCTCGTCACATAGGAGCTGACCTGGCCGAAGCCGCCGGGGAAGGATGAGTCCTTGGTGGCGGCGGTGGCCATCGCGCCGAGTGTGACGTTGCCGATCTCGGTGGTGACGTAAGGCTGGAGGCCGCGCTCCTTCAGCGCATTGGCGAGCACGATATGGGTGACGCCCGCCTCGACCGTCACCGTGTCGTCGGTGAAATGCAGGATGCGGTTCATGGCCTTCATGTCGACCATGGTGCCGCCTTCGTCGTCGCCGTTCATGCGCGCGGTGGAATGCATGGAGCCGGCCGGCCGCACAGGTGACGGAAAGCGCACCGTGTCGACCATGATCTCGACCAGGTCCTCGATGCTCTCGGGCGTCACGAGCACCTTTGGGTGGTAAGTCCAGGTCCCGTCCCAGGTCTTGATGGTGACGTCTTGCTTGACTTGCATGAACTCCCCCGCCTCCCGGGCGTCAGACCATAAAGCAAACCACCGGCGAATCCAGGCTTCAAGCGGCGGCGACGTTTCATAGAGGAACGGGCCGCAAGGGCCAAGGATTTGACACAGATCAAAGAGACTAAGGAACGGTGGCTGTGGGGTTGAACCCTCATGCCGGGGATGCTTAGGTCTCCCCGCGAAGGGCGGGGGAGCCCGATCAGGCGGCAAGCAACAAGAGGTTAATGGGACGGTGAAGCGTTTCTGCATTATTGGCGCGGGAGCCTGTGGCCTGGCCGTGGCCAAGAGTTTTGCCGAGCGCGGCATTGCCTTCGATTGTTTCGAGGCGCTGTCGGATGTCGGCGGCATCTGGAACCCGGAGAGCCCGCATGTCGTCTACGGCTCCACCTATCTCAATTCCTCGAAGAAACTGTCGCGCTATCCCGATTTCCACTTCCCCGAGGAATGGGCGCCTTATGCGAGCCGGGCGCAGGCGCAAGAATATTTGCGCGCCTATGCCAAGGAGTTCGGGCTTTATCCGCTGATCAGCTTTAACAAGCGCGTTACGCGC
Organism: uncultured Alphaproteobacteria bacterium; assembly: GCA_963710245.1. Taxonomy (GTDB): domain Bacteria; phylum Pseudomonadota; class Alphaproteobacteria; order Rhizobiales; family Methyloligellaceae; genus Methyloceanibacter. Next base: position 79,934 of record CAVPZK010000005.1, on the reverse strand, counting down.
GCCGAGCACACGCCGCAAGGCTGGCGCGTGCAGATCGAGGGTGAGAGTGCGCCGCATCTCTATGCCGGTCTGGTCATCGCCAACGGTCATCATTGGGAGGCGGTCGTCCCGACCTATCCCGGCCATTTCGACGGCGAGATGTTGCACTCCCACGACGTGAAGTCGAAGGAGCAGGTCAAGGGCAAGCGCGTGCTGGTGGTGGGCGCGGGCAACTCAGCCGTCGATATTTTGTCCGATGCCGCGATCGAGAACGGCCGCGTCGTGCATTCGATGCGCCGGACCTATTATTTCTTCCCCAAGACGGTGTTCGGCAAGCCGACCGACGTGTTCATCGACTACACCAGCAGGATCCCGCTGCCGCGCAAATTGATGCGGCTGTTGTACCGCTGGGGCATGCGCATCGTGGTCGGGCCGCATCGCCGCTTCGGCCTGGAGCGGCCGGACCACGATCTGTTCGAAGCGCACCCCACCGCCTGCAACACCTATATCGATCACCTCATCCATGGGCGCACCATCGTCAAGCCCGGCATCGAGCGGCTCGACGGCAAGCGTGTGATCTTCACCGACGGGAGCGAAGAGGAAGTCGATTTTCTCATCTGGGCTACGGGCTACAGGCCGAGCTTCCCGTTCATCGATACATCCTACATTCTCGACGAGCAGGGGAAGTCGAAGCTGTTCATCCATACTTTCAGCCGCGAGCTCGACGATCTTTTTGTGGTCGGCCTGTTCGAGCCGGCCGAAGGTGGCGTGTGGCAGATCGCCGATTATCAGGCGCGGCTGATCGCGGCCTTCATCAAGGCCGAAGAGACCGACCCGAAGCGTGCGGCGTGGTTCAGGGCGCTGAAGGCACGCGCCAATCCCGATATCGGCCACGGCATCCGCTGGAAGGACACGCCCTGGCACCGTTTCGAGGTCCAGCATTACCGCTTCCGCAGATATATGAAGCGCCTGTTGCGGAAATTCGGCTTGCCGTCGGGGGAGAAGGTCGAGCCGCATCTCATGCCGTTCGAAGGCGCCGCCAGGGGCGCCGACGCCAAGCTCAAGCTCGCGTCTTAGGCGATGGCGCCTACGGACTGGCTGTGGACGGCCCCTCGCTCGCAATGATCTGCTGCAACAGCCCGGGACTGATCGAGACTTCGCCGGTGAAGGGCCGGTTGTAGCACTCGATCAGCAAGATCGACGCCGCAACGCCGGTCGCGAACAATGTCAAGGCTATGGCGCAAGTGGTACGGTTATCGCTGTGGACGAAGGAAATGGCGATAAGTGTGCAAAGCGCCTGGAGCAACAGCCCGGCCCACTTGATGACGCTCACCGTCGACTGGCTGATGATGATGCGTTGACGCCGCGCGTCGAGGGCTGCCTCGATCGATCTCACGATCTCGTTCTGCGCTAATTTCTGTCCTGGGTCTTCCGGCGCCAGAGAGAGCGTGGTGTTGAGCGCTTCGACCAATTTCTTCGGCACCGCTCCGAGCGTGGCGCGTTGGCGCGCCATATCGGGCCACTCTTGATTGACGGCCGTCTCGATGTGCTCGTTGATCAGAGTGCGTAATCGAGTGCCCTGCTCGTTGGGAAATCTTTGCGCCAGGAGAATGACGGATCGAAGCGCGCTCGCTTCATTGGCGACCGCAATCTTGGCCTTCTCGAAATCGCTCCACACCTGCGCAGCGGTAAAGCCGACGAGAAGACCGAAGATGATGCCAAGCGGCGGCAGCATCCCCGGCGACAATGCCTTGAAGGCACGGCCCCGGTCGTCCACCGCCAGTCTTGTCACGACGAGCCAAATGCCTGCGGCGACGAGATAGGTGCCGCCGAAAACGATCAAGGCCATTATAAATAAGGGAAGATTGAGTAGCCAATCTTGCATGATCGCGTCCCTCCCTCACCGTTGCAGATTTACACCGAAGAATTCGAGCGCGGCGGCGCCGACAGCCCCGTGGATGGCATGCCGATCGACGCCCGGAGCATCGATGCAGGCTTCCGGGAACTCGTCGCGGCCTTCGTCGTCGCATTCGTTGACGAAGATCTCGTGATCGACGAGGCCGGGGATGATGACGAGCGTGGCGCCGGGGATGTGCTTGGCGGCGAAGGCGGCGTTGTCATCAGGCGGCGTCTGCGTGTCGCGCGCGCCGACGGTGATATAGGCCGGAATGCTCATCTGGCCGAGACCTGCCTCGTCCATGCCGAACGCCTTGATGATGCCGGGCGCCATGGCAAACGCGGCCTTGATGCGCGGATCGCGCACATCGAGAGCAGGCGCGGGATCGAGCGGCAGCTCGTCGCGAAGATGCGCAGGCACCGTCTGATTGTTCTTCCAGCCCTTCTGAAAGGCGATGAATCTCTCTTGATGCACTCCCTTGTGCGGCCAGCCTCAGCGAGATGCAGACCGCGCGGATAATAGGAGTAGTGACTGTACTCCTGGCATCCCTGGCCGACGGTCGGCGTATAGACGAGCGGCAAAAGCTCGGCGAGGTTGCTTGTGAGCAGCGCGTAGAACAGCGTCTCGTTGGAATCCTGCAAGGCGCGCAGGAAGAGATAGCGCTCGAGATCGGTCTCGAATTTGCGCAAGCCCTTCAGCCTGCGCTCGACCTGTTCGTCGAGGGTGCCGACATGCGGCGCGCAGCAGGCCATGCAGGTGAAATTCGCCACGCTCATCCTCGGTGAAGGCCGACCCCTTGTTGAGCAGGGGATCGGTCAGAAGGGCGATGCCCTCAAGCTCGATGTCCACGATGGCCGTTCCGGTGGGCTTTTGCAGATCCCTTGAGTAGAGCGGTCGCTATTTCCCCGCAAGGGGCGGGGGGTCGGAAGCAGTGTCACAAGAGTGTAACAGTCCGGTCCTTTGCTGCTTGCCCAGGCTCTTTCGCGGGGAGGGCTTCTCTTGCAGTTCGCACCCTTTATGCAATCGAGTGAGGCCGCTGAGGCTAAAGCTAAGCCGTTGCCCGGCCTCATCTCCGTCTTTCGCTTCGACGCGGATGGAACGGTGCATGAACTCCCGGTCGACCGGCCGATCGATGGGGCGCAGGGTTGGCTTTGGCTGCATTTCAATCTTGCCGACACGCGCGCCTGCAACTTTCTAAGGTCAGCTCCCGAGTTGGCCGCCGCTGCCAGGGAGTTGCTGCTTGCCCCGGACGGGCATCAACAGCTGCATGCGGATGGAACGTGCGTCTATGGCGTCTTTGCCGATCTCGTCTGCGGGCTTGGCGGCGCGACCGATGAGATCGGCTTCTTGCATTTCGCCATGACCGAGAAGCTCTTCGTCAGCGGACGCCGGCAAAGTCTGAACGCGCTCGAGGCGACGCGCCGGTCGCTGCGCGCCGGCCGCAAGATCGCCACCCCCGCCACGCTACTGGAGACCATCGTCGAGCACATGGTCGAAGCCGTCGAGAGCTACGCCGACGGCCTCGCCGAAGATCTCGACAAGGTCGAGGAGCGGGTGTTGATTGCTGCGGCAAGTGATCAGCATCAGGCCCTTGCTCGGGTTCGCAAGCTGGCGGTGCGGCTACACCGGCAACTGGCGACGCAACGCTCGCTGATCCATCGCTTCGAGCGCGAGATGGAACGGTCGGGGCAGGACGCATTGCAATTCGCCACAGCCAAATTGGCGCAACGGCTCGATTGGCTCGATCATGATATGATTGCGCTGCGCGACCGGTCGCATCTCTTGCAGGAGGAGGTGTCGCTGCGAATGGCCGACCAGACCAATCGCAATCTCCAGGTCCTGGCCATCGTCACCACCGTGTTCCTGCCGGCGAGCCTGATCGCGGCGATTTTCGGCATGAATGTCGGCGGCTTGCCGTTTGTTGCCGATCACTCCGGCTTCGGTTGGGTCCTGTTACTGCTCGTCGGCGTGTCGGGATTTGTCCTCTGGCTGCTCAAGCGTTCGGGAATTCTCGGGCGATAGCGCCTAGGCTGGCGGTCTCTTGACGGCGCGGCGAAGCTGGCGTGTGACGAGACCGGGCGCGAATGCATTCAGCAAAAACAGCGCGCGAAGGATCGCGGGCTTGACCACGCGGCGCTGCCGCCGCTCCACGCCCTGAACGATCGCCTGGGCGGCTTGTTCGGCGGTGAGGATCGGCGCGAGGATCGGATTCGACTTCGGCATGTGCTCGCGGCTGCCGGGATTGTGCTCCCAATAGGGGGTCTCGACCTGTCCGAGGACGACAAGCGTGACGGAGATCCCGTGCGCCTCAGGTCTGCGCGGAGCGACTCGGTGAAGCCGAAGCATCGCATGCCGCGCCGCCGTGTAGGCCGCGGCATTCGGCCAGACCACATAAGAGGCGGGCGAGGTGACGCAGGCGATCGCGCCGTCCCCTCGCGCGATCATCTCGGGCAGGAAGGCGCGGGTGAGGTTGAAGGCGGCAAGATAAGGCACCTCGATCATGGCGAGCGCCTCTTCGGCGCTCGTCTCCAGCACGGAAAGCCAACGCCCCGCGCCGGCATTGTTGATGATGATGTCCGGCGTTCCTGCCTCGCGCTTGATCCGCGCGCTCGTCTCGGCGATGGCGTTCGCGTCGGCAAGATCGACCGCGTAAGGGCTGGCGGCGCCGCCGTCGCGCCTGACGGCCGCCGCCACCTCGTTGAGCTTCGCTTCATTGCGGGCGAGCAACAGAACGTGCGCCCCGCTCGCGCCGTAAAGCTTGGCGGTCGCCGCGCCGATGCCGCTCGATGCGCCGGTTACGAGGACGAGCTTGGACGCCATCAGAGCTCTCTTTTCATGGTCCCACCCGAGACCGCCAAGTCCTTGAGACTTATGCCATTTTCGGATCGTTCCAAAATGACGCGCGACTGTGGCACAAAGGCTACAGCGCGACAGGAACCCTTGTCATGCGGCGGCAAAGATACTGGCAAGCGCTTGCGGGCGCGATAATCTTAGCGCCTCTAAGTTGTCGAGGGAGGCGTTCCGATGAGGTCTTATAAGCGCGTCTTTGGGTTGGCACTGATTGCGGCGGGCCTGTGCTTGGCTCAGAACGCGCCGGCCAAGGCAGGTTGCCTCGGATTCTCCGGCACCGCAGACGGATTTGACAAAGAGACTGCCGTTTCACGCGCGCAGGCCGCCGTGGCCGATGCCATCACACAATATAAAGCGTCGAAGCGGCTCGGGTCCGTGACCGTCACGGCGATGCGCGCTAAGCCGCAGCCTTATTGGCGCGATAACGTGAGCGAGAATCTCTTCTTCAAGCCGGACATCGTGAAATCGAATTCCTACACCGTGTGCTGGACGGGCGTGGTCTCGCCCTATGTCTGCACCTCGGGCGCCAAAGCCTGCTGGTAATTCGGTAGGTCCTGCATCGTGCCCCGGGGGCCAGCCCCCGGGGCCGATCCCATTCTCGATCCAGTCCCTGACGCTTGCGCCGGCTAATGCGCCGGTACGAGCTCGACCTTCTCCGGCTTCTTCATAAGGAAGATCAGCGGGATGATGGCCAGCGTCACGACCCCGATGAACCAGAACAGATCGTTGAAGGCGAGCATCTGCGCCTGACGGGCAATCTCATGGGCGACCAGCGGGCCTGACTGCGGCGAATGCGGGTTAAGCCCGAACTGCGAGAGATAGGGCATGAGCTCGCGGCTAAACGGCGTGATATGCGCCGTAAGCTCGGCGAAATGGATTTGCGCCTGGCGTACGAAGAGCCAGCTCACCACGGCGATGCCGGCCGAGCCGCCGATGCCGCGCATCAGCGCGTAGACGCCCGATGCCTCGTCGAGCTGGCTTTTCGGAACGCTGGCGAAGGCCACTGCCGTGAGCGGCACGAAGAACAACCCGGTGCCGATGCCGCCCCAGATGCCGGGCGTGGCGATGCCCCAATAGTCCACATAGAGCGTGAAATGCGCCATCATCAGCGTGCCGATCGCGGTCATGACGAGGCCGGCGGTAACGAGATAGCGCGCGTCGAACATCTTGATGAGGATGCTGCCGGTGATGGCGAGCGTGATGGCGCTGACCACGGCGCGCGGAATGAACAGGGTGCCGGCCAGGGCGGGCGCATAGCCGAGCAGCCTCTGGGTGAACAGCGGCATCAGCGCCATCCAGCCGAACAGGCTGATGCCGTAGGCGGTGATCGCCAGGGTGCCGGCGACGAAATTGCGGTCCCGCAAGAGCGATAGATCGATGATGTTGTCAGGCTTGTTCCAGCCCCTGAGGAAAAACGCCGCGGTGGCGAACACGGCGACGATGGCGCCGACGACGATCAGGCGGGAGTTGAACCAGTCGCGCATCTGCCCTTGATCGAGCACGAATTGTAGCGCGCCCACCGCGAGCACCAAGAGGCCCATGCCGATCCAGTCGGTCCTGATATCCTTGATTGCCCGTGACGGCAGATAGCCGATCGACATGAGCAGGGCGAACAGGCCGATCGGCACGTTGATGTAGAACACCGTGCGCCAGGAATAGGCCTCGGTCAGATAGCCACCGAGCGCGGGCCCCATCACCGGCGCCACCATGATGCCGAGACCGAAAATGGCCAGCGCCTGGCCGGCGCGGTGGCGCGGGAAGACGTCGAGCAGGATCGCCTGGCTCAAGGGGACGAGCGGCGCGCCGAATACGCCCTGCGCCAAGCGGAACAGCACCATGCTCTCGAGGTTCCACGCCAGGCCGCACAAGGCGGAGGAGGCGATGAAGCCGACGATGGCGATGAGCAGAAGCCGCCTGCGCCCGAGCCATTTGGAGAGGTAGCCGGTGAGCGGCATCACTACGGCGGCGGCGACAATATAAGACGTCAGCACCCAGGTGATCTGGTCGGCCGTGGCGCCGAAGGCGCCCAGCATATGCGGGATCGCCACGTTGACGATGGTGATGTCGAGCACTTCCAGCACCGCGGTCAGCACCACGGCGATGACGAGCGGGATCGGCGGCCGTTCGGGATGGGGCTCGGGAGGGATCGGGCGCGGTGGTTCAGCCGGAGGCTGGCCTCCCTTGCGGCCCTTTCCGCCGCCGCGCTTAGGCCGGCTCATTTTCCGCCTTCTGCTGGCGCGGTGGTGTCGATGGTTACGTCGGCGCTGGCGCCCACCCGCAAAGGCTTGTCGGGATTGGGTTGGCTGGTGATCCTGATCCTGATCGGGAAGCGCTGGGTGACCTTGACCCAATTGCCGGTAGCGTTCTCCGGCGGCAGCACGGAGAAGGTCGCGCCCGAGCCCGCGCTGATCGCCTCCACCACGCCGTCGAGCTTGGTGCCGGGATACATGTCGAGGCGGATGGTGGCGGGCTGGCCCGGTTTGATGCGGGCGAGATCGGTCTCCTTGAAATTAGCGTCGACCCACCAATGGCCGTCCTCGATCAGGGCCAGGGCCGGCGTGCCGGCCTGCACGATGGAGCCAGGCCGCAGATTGCTGTTGGTGACCCAGCCGCTGCCGGGGGAGGTGACGTGGGTCGCACCCGATCATGCGTCGCCTTGTCGAGCTGGGCTGAGGCGGCGCGGAGTTGCACGGTGGGGGTGGTCACGGTCAGCTTGGCGTCTTGCGCCTTGGCGAATTCGGCCTCCGCGTCCTCGTAGGCCTGCATGGCGTCGTGCCAGGCCTTCAGCGCGTCGGTGGTGGCTTGCGACGGAGGCTCGCCCGCCTTCTGCGCATCCTTGGCCTCGCGATATTTGCCGAGCGCATCCTCGAGCGCCACGCGCTTCTCCTCGAGCTTGTCCGCGGCGGCTTTGAGATCGTCGGCGGCCGTGCCGGCGGCCGAGGCCGCCGCATCGAACTGGGCGCGCGCATTGCGCAGCGCCGCGTCATAGAGCGTGGGATCGATGTCGAACAAAGGATCGCCGGCGGCGACCTTGTCGTCGTCGACTACATACACGTGCGCGATCGGACCGGAGACTTGCGAGGCCACGCGCACGATGTTGGCACCGGTATAGGCGTTGTCGGTCGAGGGGTAGATCTCGGTATGCCGCCAATAAAGCAGCACGCCCCCGACGGTCACTGCCAGAAGAACGAAGAGCGCCACCCAGCGATAGAGTGCGCCTTTGCTTTTCGCGCTTGCGGGCGTTTCAGTCGAAACTTCTTGATTCACGTCTCTCTATACCTCGGTTGCGGCGGGGGGCCGGCCTCATCAGGCTCTCACGGCCCGCAATTCAAGGTAAAGCACGGCAGAATGATGACGAGGCTTAAACCGGAAGAGGCGTTCGAGCAAGAATTCCGTTGCGATTGAGGGATTAAGCCAAATTGCCACGCTTGCCAGCACCTTGGCGGAGCCCGGCCTTCGGCTTGCGTTCCGGCCGGTTCGGCTTAACATGCGCGCCAGTTGGAAGGCGCCGGGGGAGCCTGGCAAGACTGATTGCATAGGCGCCTTCGCTTCGTGACAGGTCGTTCCTCGTGATGCGGCGTTTGCGACTTCCGTCTCGGCTTGAGTTATGCGCCTTGGCGGCAAGGCGCGGGCTTGAGGCTTTGGCAGCGATGACGCTTGCGGTGGGAGGAGACAATGGACAGATCGGAATATATCGCCCGGCTGATGGGACCGGTGATGCTCATCATCGGCATCGGCATGATCGCCGGCATGCTCACCGAGGGGGACGGCTATTCCAGCATATTGAAGGAGTTCATCGCCTCCCGCGCGCTGATCTTCGTCACCGGCGTGCTGGCGCTGGTGGCGGGGCTGGCCGTCGTCAACGCGCATAATCTGTGGGTGCGCGACTGGCGGGTGATCGTGACCATCCTCGGTTGGCTGTTCATCCTGCGCGGCGTTTCCAACCTCGTGTTCCCGGGCACGGTGCAAACTCTCGGCGACCGCATGATCGCGAGCCATGGCGGCGTGTTGGCCGGCGCCGCGGCCACTATCGCACTCGGCTCCATCCTCTCGATCATGGGCTACGAGGATTTGTGGAACAACACTCCGCGCCGGCAGAGCGCGGCGAAGGTATCCTCCTCCACAAAGCGCGGCACACGGCCGCGACGAAAGAGTGCGTGAGGTGCGCCCCTGCGCGGTTTGACATGCGCCGCGCGAGGTCTAGACTGACTCCGTTCCGAGGGGAGCCCCAGGGAAGGGGCTGAGAGTCCGCTGTCTTGCTTTAAGGCGCGCGCGGAGACCCTTCGAACCTGATCCGGGTCATGCCGGCGAAGGGACGGGAACTTGCTCGTATCCGCTTCTCCGGTATCTCCCTTTGCCCTCGCGCAAAGGAGCATGCCATGAACAAGCCGCTCAACCCACAAGACGTGACGGCGCCCAAGGTGACGACGGGGCCGCTCTCCGGCAGCCGCAAGGTCTATTCGTCGCCTGAAGGTCATGCCGATTTGCGCGTGCCGCTGCGCGAGATCGCGCTGAGCGGCGAGCCGCCATTCCATGTGTATGACACGTCGGGGCCTTACACCGACCCCGTCATTACCAATGACGTGAAGCGCGGGCTCCCACCTTTGCGCAAGCCCTGGATCGAGGCGCGCGCCGGTGGTCCCGTGACGCAGCTCGAGCTGGCGCGGGCCGGGATCGTCACCAAGGAAATGGTCTTCATCGCCCATCGCGAGAATATCGGACGCCAGCGTCAAGCCGGCGAAGCCATCGCCCGGTTGGAAGACGGGGAGAGCTTCGGCGCCGCGCTGCCCGCGTTCGTCACGCCGGAATTCGTGCGCAGCGAAGTCGCGCGCGGCCGCGCCATCATCCCCGCCAATATCAATCACCCGGAATCCGAGCCGATGATCATCGGCCGGAACTTCCTCACCAAGATCAACGCCAATATCGGCAACTCCGCCGTGACCTCTTCGGTCGAGGAGGAGGTGGAGAAGATGGTGTGGGCGATCCGCTGGGGCGCCGACACGGTGATGGACCTCTCCACCGGGCGCAACATCCACGCCACGCGCGAATGGATCATCCGCAATGCGCCGGTGCCGATCGGCACGGTGCCGATCTATCAGGCGCTGGAGAAGGTGGGCGGCGATCCGGTCAAGCTCGACTGGGAGTGCTACAAGGACACGCTGATCGAGCAGGCCGAGCAGGGCGTCGACTATTTCACCATCCATGCCGGGGTCAGGCTCGGCTACATCCATCTCACCGCCGACCGCGTCACCGGCATCGTCAGCCGCGGCGGCTCGATCCTGGCGAAATGGTGCCTCTCGCATCACAAAGAGAGCTTCCTCTATGAGCGCTTCGGCGAGATCTGCGAGATCATGCGCCGCTACGACGTGTCGTTCTCGCTGGGAGACGGGCTGCGTCCGGGCTCGATCGCCGACGCCAACGACCGCGCGCAATTCGCCGAGCTCGAGACTTTAGGCGAGCTGACGAAGATCGCCTGGGACCATGGCTGCCAGGTGATGATCGAAGGGCCGGGTCACATCCCGATGCACAAGATCAAGGTCAATGTCGAGAAGCAGTTCGCGCTTTGCGGCGAGGCGCCGTTCTACACGCTGGGCCCGCTCGTCACCGACATCGCCCCGGCCTACGACCACATCACGATCGCGCGATCGGCGCGGCGATGATCGGCTGGTTCGGCACGGCCATGCTTTGCTACGTCACGCCGAAGGAGCATCTCGGGCTCCCCAATCGCGACGACGTCAAGGCGGGCGTGATCGCCTACAAGATCGCCGCGCACGCCGCCGATCTCGCCAAGGGACATCCGGCCGCGGTCGCGCGCGACGACGCGCTGTCGCGCGCGCGCTTCGGCTTCCGCTGGGAGGACCAGTTCAACCTCTCGCTCGATCCGGACACCGCGCGCAGCTATCACGACGAGACGCTGCCCAAGGAGGCGCACAAGCTCGCGCATTTCTGCTCGATGTGCGGGCCGAAATTCTGCTCGATGGAGATCACGCAGCAGGTGCGCGACCACGCCGCAAAGCTTGCGGACGAAGAGCGGCAACGCGGCATGGCGGAGATGAGCGCGAAATTCCGCGCACCTCGGCGGCGAGGTTTATGTGGAGCAGGAGTTAGGTCTGTTCTCTACGCTTGTCGACTATGCAGACATTCGGACGCACGAGTGGCGATCCTCGCCTACATAGATGCACCGACGTCGAAGACGCGAAACAATCACTATGTGCCAGAATGTACCATCCTCGTTTCGAAATCGGCTGCAATGCGCTTGCCGATCACGGCATGAAGCTGGCCGAAGCGAAGCTTCCGTCAAGATCCAGTAGCGGCGTATCGTCTACAAGCCAGCGCCTCAGAGACGTCCTGATCGAGGCCGCGCTTACAAAGAGCCCTATTTCCTGCCCCCAAGCGCGCGCCTTTAAGCAGCGCGACTTGTATTCGACGTTCTTCGGAACGTCCGTCAACGATGAGATTGAGCGCCGTCTGTTTGGCGCGCTATCGCTTCGCTGCTTGAGCGCTTGGTGGCGCGCCGAGAGGCGCTCGCCGCATCCGGCAACGGACGCGGACACCACAGGTTTGCGCTTTTCGGCGCGCCATCCGCCCTCTTGGGGGCTTGCTCTTTGACAGAGCTCGCGCGATCTTCGCGGCGAGACGATGAAAGCATGCCGCACCGAACCTCGGGCTCACTGCAACGGAGCGCCGATGGCCGACATCATGGGGCAGCCAAGCGTCTTCTCGAACGCCTGCACCAGCTCCTGCCGGTTATTCGCCGTGATGTAGAGGCCGCCGGTTTCCTCGGCGAGGCATTTCACGTCGAGGATGCTCTGCGCGCCCGTCCAACTGAAACCCCTGAGCTGATAGCCGATGACGTGAACGGTGAGCGGCCGGTCGCGGCGGCTTTGATTGCTTTGCCGAGCTCGCAGGGTGCGCCGCCGCATGTCTCCTCGCCGTCGGTCAGCAAGACGATGGTGCCTTGGTAGGTCGAGGACCTCGGCGGCCCGCTTCACCGCCTCCACAAGCGGTGTCTTCCCGGCCGGGTTGATCGCGTTCACCACGCTCATGATGCGCTCCGCCGCGTTCGGCATCGGCCGAAGTCCAGCTCGACATTGCAGTGCGCGTAGGGCCCGGGGCCGTAAGTGATGAGCCCGACCTTGCGAAACTTCGTGGCCGAGGGCAGCACTTGCGCCAGGGCCTTGCGGACCTCGTCGATGCGCGTCACGTCGCTGAACAGGCCTTGGACCGTATTGCCGGCCATCGAGCCGGACGCATCGAAGACGATCATCGCGTCATCGGTGCAGGGAGTCGGCCTTTCATCCGCCGCCCGCGCAGCCGCGGATCCGGCCAGGAGTGCGGCGAGCGCGAGCGCAACAGGGTACACGGAGCGTGACAGCAGGGTCATTCCCTGACTTTAGCCTAGAGCGCGACTTATTGCGGAACCGTGAGGTGGCACGGCGCTCGGCGCCTCCCTGACAGCCGGCTTAAAGCCCAGACTGGATGGCCTTGAGCAGCCGGAAGCGCATCGCGCTGTCGTTGCTCTTGAGCGCGATCACGAAGCGCACGCGCCCATGCTTTGAGGTGTCGGCATAGCCCGCCAAGGTGCGGACGCCGGAAAAAGTGCCGGTCTTGAAGAGGGTGCCGTCGCCGCTGCGGAGCAGGGAGGCATGGGGCTGGAAAAGGTCGAGCACCTTGGCGAGGCCGCGTGCGGTGAAGTGGTTGCTGCGGCTGATGCCCGAGCCCTCCTCGAGATGGATGGCGTCGGCGAGGCCGTTGGCGGCAAGCATCTCGTTCGCGACCTTGAGCGACTTCTCCAGGCTGACGGGTCCGCCCAGGGTCCCGCCGATCTCCAGGAAGACCTGGTTGGCGATGTAGTTGTTCGAGCCGAGGAGCAGTTGGGTGAGGATCTGCGAGAGAGTGCGGGACTGGCGGTGAACATAGACCGGCTTCAGGCCCTCGGGCACGGTTCCGGTCGTGATCTCGCCCTTGACGCTGCCGCCGGCCCGCTCGATGAACGCGGCGATCAGCTCGCCGGCATATTTCAGGCTCACCGCCGGGTTCTTGCTCAGGCTGATGCGGCCGCGGCCCTGGGGGCCCCGCGCCTGGAACTCGCTGATCGCCAGCGGCGTGATCGGCGTCTGCTGTTCGGCGGAGCGGACCGTCTTGCCCTTGCGCACGGCGCTGATCGTGTTGAAGTTCACTGCCAGCGCGGAGTTCAGAGCGTCATAGGCCTCGTTGGTGTCCTCGATGCCCGGGATGCGGAGATCGGAGGGGTAGTAGCTCGCATCGAGCACGATGCCGGTCGACCGGCTCCTTGCCGATGGCGGCGACCAGTTCCCGCCCGAGCGGCTCCAGCTCCTCGGAGATCAGGAAGGGATCGCCGCCCCCGCGCACATACAGCACCCGCTTGTCGTCCAGGTAGAACTTGGTCTCGAAGCGGTAGTCGCCGCCCAGGACCTCCAGCGCGAGCCAGGCCGTCACGATCTTGGTGACGGAGGCCGGGACGAAGGGCTTGTCCACGTTCTGGGCGACCAGCTCGTTGCCCTTCTCGTCCATCACCAGCACCACCCCCTGCGGAGCAAGCGCCGCGACCTTCTCCTTGGCGCCGGCCAGGGCCGCGGCGGGCAGCAGGAGCAGGGCAATGGCGAGGACGGGCAGGCGAGACCACATGGCGCAGAATTTCCGCGGACAAATTTATCCCGCCTCGCGCGGCGGTCCTACAGTCTGCCCATCTCAGCCGCGAGGACGCAAGTTGCAGACCGCCCCAACGTGCCGCCCTGTCATTTCAGCGTAATCGCGAGGCCGCTGAGATCGGCATTCGCCATCAGTCCGACCTGCTTGCCTGAAAGCTCGAGCACCGCGCCTTTCTGGTTGGTGAGGACGATCGCGCGTGCGCCGCCGCCGACCGCAAGGCCCGCGCCCGCCGCGGCATAGACGCCGGCGACATCGGAGGCGCGCTTGATATTCTTTACGCTGCCCCGCAACACTGTCTTCGATCCACCGAACACCAGGCCGTAGTCAATGCCGCCTACCGAGAGCGCGTAGGTTCGGCCGCCGAACTTGAGTGTGCCGTGGCCTGCCGAGCCGCCGATGATCCAGCCGCCCTTGAAGACAGTCAGCACGACGCTGCCGCTGTCGGCGCGTGCGGCGTGAAGCCCAACACCGAACAAGACGATCAACGCGACCAAGACGCTTCGGACTATTGTCGGAATTCGCATGGCTTCCCTCCCTCATTTCAGCTGTCGCGGCGCAGATGCGGCGATTCCTGTTGCACATCATGCCAGCCAAACAGCAGCATTGAACTGCAGTAGCTTCCGGCCAATCTGGCTATCAGGCAACTCGTTCGTACGGCAATGTCCGGCGAGCTGCTAGGCTAGCGGAGCCATGCGCCCAGTCCAGGGCAGATGCGATCTCAGGGGTCCTAACCCGCTGTCGCCTGGACTGGAACTGTCCAGGTCTAATCTTCCGCGCTTCCCTTTCGGTCACGCGGCGGAAACAGAGGTAAGGCGCACGGCATGGGCCCTAAAATATCGCCGCATAAGCGGGGCGCCGAAAGGCTGCCCAATTTGCGCAACGGACGCGGCCGATCGGTGCCCCGCAGTCCTTTCGCTCTTTGACATGACTTCGCGCGGACGCCGCGGCGAAGCACGTAGGCTTGCCCGGGTAGGGGCCCGCCCCAGGAACCATTGGCGGCGCTCGCCGGTTGTGCGAGGCTTGAACCGAACCATGCGAGGAGAACGAGATGGCCAAGGTCGTCTACAAGATCGTCAAGCATGAGGATGGCTGGGCCTACAAAGCCCGCGGCACCTTCTCGGAAACCTTCCCCAGCCACGACGCGGCTCTTGCAGCGGCGCGGACCGCGGCCGGCGAGCAGAAAGTGCCGGGCGAGACCGTCGGCATCGAATATGAGACCGCCGACGGTATTTGGCACGAGGAAGTCGATCCCGGCTCGGACCGGCCCGAGACCAAAGTCGAGGACGATTGAGTGCGGCGGCTCAGCCTGATCCTTGCTGTAGCGGCGGCTGTCGCGCTCGGGGCGCCGCGCGAGGCTCTCGCCTGCGCCTGCTGCTCCAACCAAGGCCAGCGCAATGTCAATGTCGAGGCGCTCGATCAGGGCAAGCGCGCCCTGCTCGAGGAGTTGCGCTTCGCCGATGGCGCAAAGCTCTTTCTCGGCGAAGCCGATCCGGACAGCGTCGAGGGGATCGCCAACCCATCAGCGGCTTATGCGCTCGAGGCGGCATGGGAGGGGAACCGGCTCGTATTCGCGCTGAAGGATGAGCACGGGAACGATGGCACGCTGGCGCTGGAGCTGCCGAACAAGATCTCGGTCTTCGAGGTCGATCCGCGTGACGCTCCGGATCAGGGCACCGGGCCAGCGCTCTATAAAGAATGGAAGCTTTCGGGAAGGGCCGGAGGGTCGGGCGTGTTCGCTCCCGGCGCCGCGGCGGGTCACACGCTCACGCTGATCGTGCAAGGCAGGGGCAATTCCTGCACCAGCGCCAGCGACTTCGCCTATTGGACGCTGGTGATGCAGGGGCCCAAGGCGAACTATTCCATGTTCGGCGATCTCAAGCGCGCGCCTTGAGCCAAAGCCCGATCGCGAGTTTAAGCCGTAGAGGCGATGCTAGGGTCAGATCGCAGGGTCTTGGCGCCGTTCGCAGCTGCAAACCATTATCGGCCAGCAAGCAAATCGAAATCCACAGCGAAAAAAGTAGCGCTGGAAAGCAGCGGGCTAAGCCCGCTGCCACAGTTGCCTAATGCTCGCTTACGCGCAGTACAAAGCGGCCCGATGATAACGCAGCCGCGATTCGCCCAGCTATAGGGACGATAGTTGTAAGAGTGCCAGCCGTGCGGCGGGTATTTGCGGTAGCTGTATTTGTTCTTGTTGTATTTGTGCCAGTTGCCGCTCTTCTCCAATTGTCGTGCTTCCAGTCGTCCTTCTTCCAATCCTTCTTCACCTGCTGAAGGTCGGAGGTTGCGGCGTCTGGCGATGCGACGTGTAGCGGGAGCGCGAACGCCGCCGACACGACACCAAGCCTCACTACCGAAGCGGCCAAAATAGATTTGATCATTGCTGAGCCTTTCCGAATTGGCGCGAGGAATCGCCAGGCCTCGCGCTTAACCCGCGCGTGGCTCGATTGGCGGCTCTAAAGGCTAACGTCTCGGACCGTAATGGGTTCCGAATTCAATCGTAGGGTGGGCGACGGCTCAACTGCCGTTGCCCACGCGAAGCGAGGGGAGGGGGCTTCGCTTCGTTTTGCCCTACGCAGCGTCGACGAGGACGATCTCGCTGTCCTCGAGCGCCTTGATCTTCACCACCTTCTCGTTCGAGATGGCGGCGCCGTCGCGCGTCGAGATGCGGACGCCGTTCACCTCGACGCTGCCTTGCGCCGGAACGAGATAACCGTGGCGTTTCGCGCCGATCTCGTACTCGGCGACGTCACCGGCCTTGAGTGTTGCGCCGAGAACGCGGGCGGGCGCCCTGATCGGTAGCGCATCGTCGTCTCCGCTGAAGCCGCTCGCCAGGGGCACGAAGCGCCCGGAGCGATCGGACTTCGGAAACGGCTTGGCGCCCCAAGACGGCTCGCCGCCGCCGGCCTCCGGCTCGATCCAGATCTGGAAGATCTTGGTCGGCACGGTCTCCCGGTTGAACTCCGCGTGATGAATACCTGAGCCAGCGCTCATCACCTGCACGTCGCCGGCTTCGGTGCGTCCTTTATGGCCGAGACTGTCCTCATGGGTGATCGCGCCCTGCCGCACATAGGTGATGATCTCCATGTCGGCGTGCGGATGCGGAGGGAAGCCCGTGTTGGGCGCGATCTCATCGTCGTTCCACACGCGCAAGGCTCCATGTCCCAGGCGCTCGGGGTCGTAATAGCGGGCGAAGGAGAAATGATGTTTCGCCTTGAGCCAACCATGGTCGGCGCCGCCAAGGGCGCCGAAAGGTCTCCGTTCGATCATGACAAGGTCCTCCACAAAACTTGAGACTTAGGCGTTGAAACCGCCGTCAACGGTGAGCGTGGCTCCCGTGATGTAAGCCGCCGCGGGGCTGGCGAGAAAGGCCACGGCTGCCGCGACCTCCTCAGGTTTGCCGTAGCGGCCAAGCGCGGTGCTTGCCTTCTGCGCCGCCGAGAACTCGCCGTTGTCGGGGTTCATGTCGGTCTCGATCGGGCCAGGCGCCACGTTATTCACGGTGATGCCTCTCGGTCCCAGATCGCGGGCCCAGCCGCGGGTATAGGCGGCAACGGCGCCCTTGGTCGCCGAATAGTCGGCGACGCCTGCCCAAGGCGAGGTCTCGCCGGCAATCGAACCGATCGAGATGATGCGGCCGCCGTCATTCATCAGCGGGGCCGCGGTGCGTACCGCAGTCGCGACGCCACCGACATTGACGGCAAACAGCCGCTCGAGCTCGGCCAGATTGTTGGTGCGGTCATGCACCTGGCCGAGGACGAAGACGCCGGCATTGTTGACGAGGATGTCGAGACGGCCGAACTTCTCGACCACCGATTTCACCAAGGCCTCGACCTCTTTGGACTTCGCCTGGTCGGCCTGGAAAGCCTCGGCGCGGACGCCCTTCTTGCGCAACTCCTTGACCAGGGCCTCGGCCTTGTCGGCTGAGGCGGCATAGCTGATGGCAACATCGGCGCCGTCGTCGGCGAGAGCTTTGGCGATCGCCGCGCCAATGCCGCGCGAGCCGCCGGTGACCAGAGCAACCTTTCCCTTGAGTTCCTTTGACATGGGTCCATCTCCGTGTGTGAATTATTTAGTGTTCGCTACATATGTGGACCTAGACCCAGCCTGTCAAGGGCATTATATAACAATCACTACAGATGTGGGAGGTGCTAGGGATCGAAAAAATGGCAGGAGACAGGGCAGTGGCGATTGGCCGCCCCCGCGCATTCGATATGGATCAGGCGCTCGACCGGGCGCTCGACGTGTTCTGGCGCAAAGGCTACGAGGGCGCGAGCATTTGCGACCTGACCGCCGCCATGGGCATCAATCCGCCGAGCCTCTATGCCGCGTTCGGCAACAAGGAGGGCCTGTTCCGCAAGACCCTCGACCGTTATGCGGCGATGCACGACGTGTTTATGCAAGAGGCGCTGGCGCTCCCGAAAGCAAGGGATTGTATCGCGGCACTGCTGCGCCGCACCGTCGAGGCTCTGACGGATAAGAGTAGCCCCGCGGGATGCCTGCTCGTGCAGGGCATCGCCGGCTCGGGCGAGCATGCCAAATGCATTAGCGACGAGCTTTGCGCCAGGCGGGCGGAGAACGAGAAGGCGGTACGCGAGCGGTTGAAGCGGGCAAAGACGGAGGGCGATCTGCCGAAGGACGCGGACCCAGCCGAGCTCGCCCGCTTCATCGCCACGGTCACGCAAGGCATGGCGGTGCAGGCGGCAGGGGGCGCAAGCCGCGCCGAACTACGCCGCGTCGCCGAAACGGCGCTGCGCGCATTTCCTTGATTGAGGCGCTAGTTCCTGGCGTCCTTGACCGGCTTGTTGGGCTTGGGCTTTTCGGCCTGCGGCTTGAGCACAAGTTCGGTGGGCTTCGGCTTATAGATGAAATGCTGGACGATCTGTGCAGCATTCGGGTTGGTGGCAAGATTGCCGGCCTCGGTTTGCGGCAAAAAGGCGACAGTTCCCAGGAAAAACACCGAGACTGCGACAGCCAAAGCTTGCTACCGGAATTTCACGTTGCGGGGGCGTATTGGCACTGTACTCTCCGATCGTCTTCTTCGGCGCCGAGCAGATCTCCATCGCCACGCCTTCGATCGGCTGGTCGCGTTCGAATATCGTCTTGGCAACAGGCTTTGTGGCGAGAAGGGTGCCGAGGCTTATTGCTATTACGCCAATATCTCGGTCTCGCTGCGCGAGAGCCTTGCCGATGTCGAGACGCAGACCTCAACTCAGGCCTTGATCGAAACGACGATCGGCTGGCGTCCGCCGGTGAAGAACTTCTCGGTCTCGGCGACCGGCAGTGTGCAGGGCGTGGCATTCGCCGACTATCCGGGCGGACGGCAGGATGTCGTGCTGATCGGCAGCGGCAGCCTCAACTGGACGCCTTCAGAGAAGCTGTCGTTCAGCGCGGGGGCGAGCTTCACGCAGCAGCTTTCGACCCAGTCCGATCTCGATTGGAACGGGTGGAACGCCTACCCGCAGGCGGTGCTCAACCTGAAATTTTATTG
Source organism: uncultured Alphaproteobacteria bacterium (assembly GCA_963710245.1). GTDB lineage: Bacteria > Pseudomonadota > Alphaproteobacteria > Rhizobiales > Methyloligellaceae > Methyloceanibacter. Next base: position 61,047 of record CAVPZK010000005.1, on the reverse strand, counting down.
AATCTCCGCCATTAGCGATGGCTTCAGCGTGAAACAAGACCGCGCTTTATTGCCCGCTCAACTCGCGGCATGATAGCGGCATGAAGCTGCTGCCCTCGATCCTTTGCCTTGCGCTCTCAGTCGCACCGGCTTTTGCCGGTCCGGCGGTGGAGCAAGAGGGGCCGTTATCGCCTTGCGCGCCGCCGCAAGCGGGAACAGGCAGCGATAGCTCGCAAACCCAGCCCGCGCCGTCCTGGGGCGTCGAGATCGCCACGTCATTCTCCAAGGACGACGCGCTCGCGAAATTCGCCAAGGTCAAGCAGGATCATTCCGGCGTTCTCGGTAACTACGAGCCGACCGTGATCGAGAGTTGCGACCTGCATATGGGCACGAAGCTGCAATATTCGGCGCGGATCGACACGGATAGCCGCGACGAGGCCGATGCCCTCTGCGCCAAGCTGCAAGCCGACGGCGGCGCCTGTATCGTGCAAAAGAACTAATCCACAAGCCAGAAATCGGCATCCGGGCTTGGTTGAGCTATTCTGAGCTCCGGTTCGTTCTGGCTTCTGATGGGGCATGATGCGCGTCTCGCTGATCGCCTTATTTGCTTTGGCGCTTCTCCTTGCCGGCTCGCCTTGCAAGGCGGGCGAGGGCGTGTCCGCGCTGGTCGAGGCTGGCGTCAAGCAAGCGGGCCTCGCCCTCGCTGGGCCCAAGCCTTTCGTCGACATCGTCTGCCCGATCATGCAGCAGCAGGCCGAAGCAAGAGGCTTGCCGCCGATGCCGTTCGTGCGGCTGATCTGGAAGGAGAGCCGCTTCAATCCGCAAGCGGTCAGTCCGAAAGGCGCGCAGGGCATCGCCCAGTTCATGCCGGGCACCGCGGAGGAGCGCGGGCTAAACGATCCGTTCGAGCCCAAGTCGGCGATCGTGCATTCGGCGAGCCTGCTTGCCGATCTTCGCCGGGAGTTCGGCAATTTCGGACTCGCGGCCGCGGCCTATAACGCCGGGGCCGAGCGGGTGCGCGCATGGCTCGCCGGATCGAGCAAGCTGCCTTACGAGACGCAGAACTATGTCGAGTTCATTACCGGGCGCGCGGCGGAGGAATGGAAGCTCGACGAGACCGAGCTTCCCGACGCGCTCAAGACCGCGGGCCTCGAAGTACAGGATTCCTGCCGAAAACTCGCGCCACTCGTGGTGCGGGCGGTATACGAGACCGAGCCGCTCACGGCGAGCGGGGCTTGGCGGCCTTGGGGCGTGCAGGTCTCGACGTCATTCTCGAAGGCGAAAGCGCTCGCCCAGTTCGGCAGGCTGAAGCGGCAATACACTTCGCTGCTCGGCGCGCGCGAGCCGTTCGTGCTGCCAGAGCGGAATTTGAGCCGTGGGCGCCGCTCCCTCTATATGGTCCAGATCGGCTCCGACAGTCGCGATGACGCCGCCAAGCTTTGCGCATCGCTGCGCTCCGCCGGCGGCGCCTGCATCGTGCAGAGGAACTGATGCTCGCATTCGCCCAGAGCGTTCCTTCGCGCTTGAGTTGATAGCCGTTCGGATCGTCCATCACCGGCGGGCAATGCAGTCCTTGTCTCTGCGGAGCCAAGCCATCGTCTTTGTTAACCGGGCGTGCACGCCAAAGTCTTCAGTGGGGTGCAATGTCTCAGTGGCGCTATAAGCCGACTGGTATAAGTTCCCGCTCGGCAGCGGACATGATGTAAGTCAAAGCCGAGCCAGAACCGGATGCGGCCGCGGGAGGGCCGATGCTCACAATCTACGAGAACCGCTCCGGAGCGCTCGAGCGCCAGAAGGGCAAGCCGAGGATCACCGAAGCTGCCGTCTGGGTCGATCTCCTCAATCCGACGCCCGAGGAGGAGAAGCAGATCGAGCGGGCGCTCAAGCTCGACGTGCCGACGCGCGAGGAGCAACAGGAGATCGAAGTGTCGAGCCGCCTCTATCAGGAGGACGGCGCGTATTTCATGACCGCGACCTTGATGTATCAGCCCGAGGAAGGGGAGCCGAGGATGACGCCGGTCACATTTATTCTCGCCGGCCAGCGCCTCATCACACTGCGTTATGCGGAGCCTCGAGCCTTCTCCCTCTACGTCGCGCGCTGCAACCGCTCCGAGACAGACCTGAAAAGCGGCGCCGCCGTCCTGATCGGCTTGCTGGAGACGATCATCGACCGGCTCGCCGATTTCATCGAGCGCATCCAGGCGGAGGTCGAGGGGTTGTCGCATTCGATCTTCGAAATCAGGGGCGGGATGGCGTCGCGGCAACGCCGTTTCGACGTACTGCTGAGGGCAATCGGGCGCGAGGGCGAGATCACCTCCAAGGCCCGCGAAAGCGCGCATTCCCTGGGGCGCCTGCTCACTTTTCTCGTGCACGCCGCCAATGAGCGGAAGGAGGTCAAGCCGCTGCAAGCGCGCATCCGCACCGCCGCGCGCGACGTCGCCTCATTGACCGATCACGCCACGTTCCTCTCCGGTAAGATTATCTTCCTGCTCGATGCCACGCTCGGCATGGTCAGCATCCAGCAGAACGACATCATCAAGATCTTCTCGGTCGCCGCGGTCGTGTTCCTGCCGCCGACGCTGATCGCTTCGATCTACGGCATGAACTTCAAGCACATGCCCGAACTCGACTGGTGGTACGCCTATCCGCTCGCGCTGATCTTGATGGTGCTCGCGGCGGTGCTGCCCTATCTCTATTTCAAGCGGAGAGGGTGGCTGTAATTTAGGCTTGCGGCGCGGGCGTCCTTTCGCGACACTCCGCCCTCGATTCAAACATCGCAATCACCGGACGGGCGGCGGGAGCTTGGTTAAGGAGAATTTAGAATGATTAGTTCGAACCCTCTCTGTTTGTCTCGCGGCCGCTGGCTTTGCGTTTCTCATCGACGCTCCGGCGCCGGCCGAGGCAGGGCCCGGCGTGGTGGCCGCGCCTTTAGCGGGCACCACGCTCGTGCAGGAAGCCGGCTACTACAAGCGCCGCTGGCGCTACAACAACGGCACCTATGTGCGCGCGCCCTTCACCGAGGTCGATACGCGTCGCGGGACCTGGGTGGCAGCGCCGTTCGCGCGCGTTTATAGCGGTCCTAACGGCACCTGGGTGAGAGCGCCCTTCGTCAATCTCTGGGCGCCGCGCTAACCGTATCGACTTTTCGCCGCTTTAATTCGTCACATCGTTGGGCATGGCAGGACGATTCCTGCCATGCCCTTTTGCTTCGTCACACGCGTGCCGCTAGAGAGTCTGGCGCTTGCGTGCTACCCAAGGCCCGGGAGACGGAAGACGAGCCATGGTGTCGGCGCAACTCATTCAAGTGGCGGTGTTTCTCGCCGCCGCGGCGATTGCGGCGCCGCTCGGCCGCACTTTGCGTATGGGTGCCGTGCTCGGCTATCTCGCCGCCGGCATCGTCATCGGCCCTTACGTGCTCGGCCCGCTTTATGCGCTGACCGATGTGGGGGAGGTGCTGCATTTCGGCGAATTCGGCGTCGTGATGCTGCTTTTCGTGATCGGGCTCGAACTTCGCCCGGTCAGGCTCTGGGCCATGCGCTCGGCGATCTTCGGGCTCGGCACGGCACAGCTGGTCGCTACCTCGTTGGTGCTGGCCGCGATCGGCATGGCGCTTGGGCTCAACCTGGCCCAGGCCTTGTTCATTGGCCTCGCGCTGTCGCTGTCCTCGACTGCGTTTGCGCTGCAAGTACTCGAGGAGAAAGGCGAGCTCACCACGCGGCACGGCAGGCTCGCCTTCGCCGTGCTGTTGTTCCAGGACCTCGCCGCGATCCCGTTGATTGCATTGGTCCCATTGTTCGCGCTTGGCGCCGCCGAACCGACCATGGATGTGAAGAGCGCCGCCATTGCCATCGGCACCATTCTCGGCGTGATCGTGGTGGGGCGCTTCCTGTTGAGTCGGCTCTATCGCATCGTCGCGGCGACCGGCGTGCGCGAGGCGATGACGGCAACCGCGCTATTGACCGTGGTGGGCGTGGCGCTGGTCATGGAGGCGGTCGGGCTATCGGCGGCGCTCGGATCGTTCATCGCCGGCGCGCTGCTTGCCGACTCAGAATATCGCCATCAGATCGAGGCGGACATCGCACCCTTCGAGGGGCTGCTGCTTGCCGTGTTCTTCATTGCCGTCGGCATGTCGATCGATCTCGGCGTGCTGATCGCCGAGCCGGTTACGCTGATCGCTATCGTGCTGGCTCTCGTGCTGATCAAGGCGGCGATCCTTTATCTGCTCGGCCGGTGGTGGGGCCTCGACAGCAAGGGCGCACGGCGGCTCGGGCTCGTGATCAGCCAGGGCGGCGAGTTCGCCTTCGTGCTGTTCGGGGCAGGGGCGCTGGAGGGCGTGATCGACCGGCACTTGGCCAATCTGCTTACGCTCGCCGTGACGCTGTCGATGGCGGCGACCCCTCTGCTGCTTCTCATCGACGACGCGATCGTTCGGGCGCTGAAGCCCGAGCCGCCCGAATATGAGATGCCGCCCGGCGGCGATCAGCACGTCATCATTGCCGGCTTCGGCCGTTTCGGCCAGATCGTGGCGCGCGTGCTGCGCGCCCGCCAGATTCCCTTCACCGCGCTCGATTCAAACGTCGAGCAGGTGGATTTCGTCAAGCGCTTCGGCGCGCAGATCTACTACGGCGATGCGGGGCGGCTCGACATTCTGCGTGCCGCGGGCGCTGACAAGGCACGCGCCTTCGTGCTCGCCATCGACGATGTCGAGTGCTCGATGCGGGTCGCCGAAATCGTGCGCAGGAATTTTCCCGACCTGCCCATCTATGCGCGGGCGCGCGACCGCACCCACGTGCATAGGCTGATGGATCTCGGGGTTGAGATCATCGAGCGTGAGACGTTCCTTGCGGCGCTCGAATTGACCAAGGATTTGTTGCGCGGCCTGGGGCTGAAGGAGGCCGAGGTGAGGCGGCTCACCGAGACCTTCAAGCGGCTCGACGAGAAGCGGCTCTACGAGGACTATCAATATTACACGGATACGGAGAAGGTCCGCGCCAACGCGATGTCGCAGGCGAAGGAGCTCGAGGAGCTGTTCGCACGCGACGTCGAGGAGCTTCCCGATGGCGACGGCGTGAAAATTACCGCGTTAGAGCGAGGTGATCGACGATCAGCCGGTTGATCTCGGCGGGATGGGTGAAGGGGCTCATGTGCCGCGCGCCCTTCAAGGTCGTCACTTGAACGTCGGGCAGGGTCGTTGCCAGGAGATCGACGATGGCCCGGTTGGGCGCGCCCGTCGAACCGCCTACGATCAGCAGTGTGGGCGCGCTGACCGTGGCATAGTCTTGCAGGGTCGTCGGCGCGTCGGTGACGAAATTGAATTCGAGCGCGACCTTAGGGATCGTCGCCTCGATCGCCGCTTTGAAACGCTCCGGCGACAACCACCAGCGCCAGCGGCCTAGCCAATAGGTCATGAAGGACTTGGCGGCGGCGCGATCGTCGCCTCTTGCCACGGCACCAAGTACGGCGCGGGCAAACGTCTCGACCTCGGCCCATTCGGGACGCCCGCGCAGGAGATGAAACAGGCTCGGCTCGACCAGCGTGAGGCTTTTCACGCGGGAGCCTAGCGTGCGCGCGGCTTCCAGCAACAGCGCCGCGCCATAGGAATGGCCGACCAGATGCAACTTGCCTTTTGCCTTCTTCGCCACGGCGAGCACGACATCCACGTCGGCGCCGACGGAGAAGCGCTCATCGGCGGGCCAAGGTGCGGACTGCCCGTAGCCGATGAGATCGGGGGCGAGCACGCGCCAGTCCGCCTTGAGCGTCTCGATCAGTGGTAGCCATTCCTTGTGCGAGGCGCTCGAGCAATGCGCGATCACGACGGCAGGGCCTTTGCCCTCGTCGAGATAGGCGATCTCGATGCCGTTGACGCTGAGTTGCTTCATGCCAAAGCGAGGAAGCGGCGGAATGGATTGCCGGGTCAAGCCCGGCAATGACGCAGATTACTCGGCGCCGGCCGGCTCGGGCTGCGCGGCGGCGGCGGCCTTGGTCACCGCCTTCTGCACCTTCTCGAAGGCGCGGACCTCGATCTGGCGGATGCGCTCGCGGGAGACGCCGAACTCGGCGGAAAGCTCTTCCAGCGTCAGCGGCTCCTCGGCGAGCCTGCGCGCCTCGAACACGCGACGCTCGCGCGCGTTCAAGCCCTTCAGCGCGTCGTTCAGCATCCCACGGCGCTGATCGCGTTCCTCGGATTCGGCAAGCGCCGTCTCCTGGTCCATGGTCTCGTCGACCAGCCAGTCCTGCCACTCGCCGCTCTCGGCATCGTTCCTGACCGGCGCGTTGAGCGATGAATCGCCGGCAAGCCGCCGGTTCATCGAGATCACGTCCTCATCGGTCACGCCGAGTTGGGTGGCGATGCGCTTCACCTGATCGGGCCTGAGGTCGCCTTCCTCGAGCGCCTTCATCTGACCCTTGATCTTGCGCAGATTGAAAAACAGCTTCTTCTGCGCGGCCGTAGTGCCCATCTTCACCAGGCTCCACGAGCGCAGGATGTATTCCTGGATCGCCGCCCGGATCCACCACATGGCGTAGGTGGCGAGCCGGAAGCCCTTGTCGGGATCGAAGCGCTTCACCGCCTGCATCAGGCCGACATTGCCTTCGGAGATCACTTCGCCGATCGGCAGCCCATAGCCGCGATAGCCCATGGCGATGCGCGCGACGAGCCGCAAATGCGAGGTGACCAGCTGATGCGCAGCGTCGCGGTCGCCATGCTCACGCCAGCTCTTGGCGAGCATGTATTCCTGCTGCGGCTCCAGCATCGGAAATTGTCTGATTTCTTCGAGGTAGCGCGTCAGTCCGCCATGCGCGCCAACACTCGGCAAACTTCTTGCGGCCATGAGAGCCCGTCTCCAGCGGCCTTAAGCGGCCGCGCTCTACCCAAACTAACCGCCCCCCGGCGAGTCCTCTCTATAAATGCTTTGTCACAGAGATAAAAGCCTGCGACCTGTTCACAGTTCCTTGAATGCTGCCACGATCTCGGCGAGATCGGCAGGGAGCGGACTATTAAATTTGAGTAATGTGCCGCTGTTCGGGTGCACGAAGGCGAGATGCTTCGCGTGCAGCGCCTGGCGATCGAGCCCGGCAAGCTTGCCTTGCAAAGGCTCGGGCAGCTTGCGCAGCTTGGACTTGAAGCCCTGACCATAGAGCGGATCGCCGATCAGCGGGTGACCAATGTGGGCCAGGTGCACGCGCACCTGATGGGTGCGGCCCGTCTCGAGCGTGCATTCGATGAGCGAGGCAATCGGCTCCTTGCCGCGGCCGAAAGTCTCAACCACGCGCCAATGCGTCACAGCCTTGCGGCCCTTGCCGGACAGCACCGCCATCTTGGTGCGGCTCGCGGGATGCCGGCCTACGGCAGCGTCGATCGTGCCGTGCGGCCGCGACGGCGCGCCCCACACCAAGGCGAGGTAGCCGCGCTCGAGCTCGCCGGTGCGCCCGTGATCGGCGAATTGCTTGGCGAGCGCGCGATGCGCCCGATCGGTCTTGGCCACGACCAGGAGTCCACTCGTATCCTTGTCGAGGCGATGCACGATGCCGGGCCGCGCCACGCCGCCGATGCCGGAGAGGCTCGCGCCGCAATGGGCGATCAGCGCGTTGACCAGCGTGCCGGTGGCGTGGCCGGCGCCCGGATGCACCACGAGGCCCGCGGGCTTGTCGATGACGATAAGCGCGTCGTCTTCGTAGACGATGTCGAGGGGAATGGCCTCGCCTGCGGGCTGGGGCGGCGTCGCGGGCGGCAAGCCAAGCTCGAAGCGGTCACCCGGTTTGACCCGGTATTTCGCCTCCACTATGGTCGCCCCGCCCAAGGAAACTTGGCCCTCTTTGATCAGGCTTTGCACGCGGGTGCGGCTCAGCTCAGGCAGCCGCGTCGCGAGAAAGCGGTCGAGCCGCTGCCCTTCGGTGCTGGCATCGGCTTCCGCGGCAAGCCGCTTGAGGGGAAGTGTCTTCTTCGATTGAGGCATGAGGTCTTTGAGGATGGCGGTCGCGAGCGAGCCCGACAATACGCCATTGCCAGGCACGGTGTTCACCCCGCGTCAGGTGCGGGTGCTGAAACTTGCCGTCATCGTGATGGGAATCTTGCTGGTCGGTGGCTTTGCCTTTGTGATGGCGGCCATTGTCTATCAGGCCTCGAAGGGGGGGCAAAGCAGCGTTGCTGCGGGCGGCGAGCCCGTCGCCACCGAACTGCATATCCCCAAGGATGCGAGCGTCAGCACGCTCTCCCTTGATGGCGACCGGCTCGCCCTCCATTTGCAGTCGAGCGCGGGACCGGAGATTGTCGTGATCGACCTCAAGACCGGCAAGACGCTGGCCCGCATTCAAGCTAAAAGCCGAATAAGCCTTGATCGCCTTCGCCGGGCCAAGCTATAGGTTTCGCTCGATCTCGGCCCGGAGCACACGCCCCGTTCGTCTAGTGGCCTAGGACGCTGGCCTCTCACGCCGGAAACAGGGGTTCGAAACCCCTACGGGGCGCCAACCCTAAGTTTTGGTGGCTACGTGCAATGCCGTCCTCCCCTTCTCCGACTGAGGAAGCGGCGGAGGCGACATGGCCTCCGCGGGGGTTGTAATGGCCAAGGCCAGGGCAGCGAAAACGATAAACCTGATCATTTCGTCCTCCCTTGTGAACCTTCGAGCAAATCTTAGGCTGGGTTAGGTCTGGCAGTACTTTCGCTCATAACTTTGGGCAGGCACTTCCGATCATGAGTCGTGGATTTGATAAAGAGTCTGCAGAAGAAGTTCGGCGCAGGAAGCCGACCTAAGCGGTTATGACTTCTCGGCTCCAATGGAGCCGATCACAGTGGCGCGACTAATTCCGTTCCGACCGGATCTGTGCAGGGCGAAAAACCTTGCCGAGGTCATGGAACTGCAGACAGATTATTGGCAGAAGCAGTTCGGTGAACTTAAGACCCTAACTGACGAAGTGCGCAGGCGGTCGGCGAAGACCCGGGTGGGCGCTGGAGTTGCGAGGCGAACTTAGTGGCCCCTGTTGATGCGAACAAGCTCACAGCCAACAGTCGGAATTTCATACAGCCAGAAGAACACTCAGCGCCCCAGGCATCAGAGTTTGGCGGTGCATCTCCCCGCGAGTGCTAGCGATGAGTTTGGGGTGGAGACGCCAGCTGATAAATTGCCCGTCTTCAGCGATATGACGGCACTCCAAGTCCTGTTGGTGTCCTTCTTGCCTATACCATGCAGGAGGATGGCGTCGTCAGCCACGGTCACGCTGTCGATGGCGTCCGTGCTCGGGTCTTGGCCCAGTGGAGCCGAGCTAAGCTGCTTCTTTTCAACATCGATCAGCATGACTCCTGCAAGATTGGCGTCTTCTAAAGAGATGCGACTGCACCCGGCGACAGCCACGCATTCATACACTTCGTTGATTGCACAAAGGTAAGCCTGCTCAGCGAAGACGGGAGCCGGAGCTATGCAGGTGAAGGCGAACCCCAGGCAGACCTTAGAGATCGAAATTCGCATTGCTAGCTCCTATCGTGTGACTTGGTAACCTCTGGCCTCTAAGCAGACCTCGCCGGCTCTGAGGTAGGCGTCATAGAGTTCATTTAGGCGGCGGATGTCGGCGTTCCCCCTGACGGCGGCAATCCCGCCCGGAGCCGGATAGCGCCGGTCATAGGTAGGAAGTGTATTACCGCTCTGCGTGATGATTACGCCTCGCTGAGCCGAATACATAAGCGTGGGATCGTACCCACTCTGAACGACGGCCCAATCATGACAGGCTGACCGATCCGCGTTCTCCTGCTCTGGAGTTTGCCCTTGCATGGGATAAGCGAACAACGCACGCGCGTCGACAGGGGATAGGGCGGCTCCAGCCATTAACACGATGGCGGCGCCGCAGAGAACTTGGCTCATTTGCTTCATATGCTTCCTCTCTAGTCGCGTCAGCTCAGGGGCCTTTGCCTGCGGCCGCAACGGAAATTATTCGGCCGCCTGATTATGGAATGGCAGAGTTTCGGTCGGACGGTAAACTTTCACCTCCGGGCCAACCTCCTTGGGGGAGATTTTGTCCCAGCCCGAGATGGAACGACGCACGTCTTCCACGCCAGCTGTCCACGCCTCCTCAATAGTCGCGCGTGAAAACTCGAAGTCCTTTACGAAGCCCGAGCGTGAGGGGCGGGTATTGATCAGGCGAATGATTAGCCAGCTTCTCTCGTCGCAGGCGGCCGCCAGTTTCTGCGCGTCGGGATCGGACTTCAGCCCTGGTGGCAGTCTGCCTAGCAGCCCACGGCCCGCGGCAGCGAGCTCGCCCATTTCCTGTATCCGGTCGATGTTGAAACGACTCTTGCTCGAGTATTGGATGTCTTTGGCCCGTTGCAATACCTGACCTAAATTCCGCGGTAGGTCTCCTTCGGCATTGAAGGTATCGACCTGAATGATGCGGGCGGTGGGCAATGGTCTTTCGTCCACCACATAAGTGATGGGCGTGTTGGTTACCACGCCACCGTCCCAGTAGTGCTCCCCATCGATCATGACCGGGGCGAAGCCGGGCGGCAGAGCGCCACTGGCTCGGACATGGTCCGCGTGAATAAGCGTATTCTTCGTATCGAAATAGACCGAGGTGCCCTTGCATACGTTCACGGCACCCAACGAAAGCCGGACTTGCCCGCGATTGATCAAATCAAAATCCACCAACTCTTCTAACGTGGCCTTGAGCGGAGTTGTGTCATACACGCTCAGGGCGGCCTCGGTGCCGTCCGCGGCAAACGAGGTTGGTGGCATTCGAGGCCGGTAGAATCCTGCGACGCCGACGGTGGCAGCTGACATCGCAGCCATGAAGTTGACGGCTGGGCGAAGTGAGTTCGAGCCATGCCGGCAAGGGAGGCCCAACATTGACTGAGATTCGACGCCAGAACTCACGCAGTCGCTCGACGCGCCGCTCCGGCGGATTGCCGACAATCAGCGCTGCGTTGATGGCCCCAATCGAGATGCCGACGACCCAGCTAGGCTCGATGCCCGCTTCGACGAGGCCTTCATATACGCCCGCTTGGTAGGCTCCAAGCGCACCACCGCCCTGTAGCAGCAGAATCTCGTGGTCGTACTTCATACGCTACTCTTCGGTTACAGTCGGCTCGGACTAACCGGGCTAGCTATCGCGCCTGCCGCCGCCCTACCCCTGCGACGCAGCAGCAGTTACTTTGTGGCGATCAGGTTCTCAGAATGGCGAGGGTGAAGTGGAACCGAGCAAACTTTGACGGCTCCGCGATTAGAACCAGGTGCCAACATCGACCGTGAAAACCCATCCGGTGCCGCCGACCACATAACGGAACTGCCGTGTAGCCGACTGTCGAACGGTCCATATAGAGAGCCTGAGCGTTCATCCGCACCTCCTTGTAGCCAAACGGAAAGTACGTCAATCCCGCCGCTAAGTCCCACGGGTCTCCATATTCACCGAAACTCTTTGATCCTGAGAGATAGGGCCACGCCAGGCGTCGCAGACAATCAGGACAGGCAATAGCAACCTGAATGAGCGCAGGTCTCGCACGATAAAGGCGAGCGCTTGAAGCCTGAAGAACGTCAGAATCTGCTCTCGAGGCGAGAAAGAAGCGGTGTTAGCTGATGACTTCGAGCCGTCGCCTGAGAGAGAGTTGAGAGGCGATGTCTCTTTGCAGAGCGAGAGGCGCACAATATCTCGCACGACCAACCGATCCAGGTCGTCGCGCGAATTATAACCTTCGACCGTTCTGCCTACTCGACGCACGCAACCCTCCCACACATCAGGTAACCGGGAGGCATCCCGGGCGGTCGAAACCGGCGCGTTCCAGGACGCTGCCAAACAGAGCAATCAGATCCGGCGCATCGTCGCCACCAATCTCGTGCTCGGCCTGCTGACGGTGGCCGTCGGCGCCAGCGGTCGCTTCTGGCCGTGACGCCGCGGGCCCGCGTTTAGCGGTGAGGGGCGCGCGGCGCTTGCGCCATGATGCTCGCGATGTCGCGGCCGTTGGGCTTCGGCGCGGAGTTCCCATTGGAGTCCTGCGCGGGCTGCTCGAGGACCATGGGCTCGTCATGGCGGCCATTTTCCTGCCGGCCCATCTCGTTCAGCGCCTCTTGCCCTGTCTCGCGGATGAGGCCGTCGAACTGCTCGAGCTGGCCGAGGATCTTCTTGGCAAGCTCGACATAGCGCTGGTGCAGCATGGCGAAGCGCCGGCGGACGCCCTCATTCGCGCTGCGCAGCCGTACCAACTCCGCCTCCTGCAGGCCGACGCGCGTGCGCAGGCCGTTGCACTCGGCGACGAGGCGCTGGATCGCCGCGGCGCCGGCGAGTGCGGCATTCTCCATCGCTTGACTGGTTGCAAATTCGGCGGCCGGCGTTTCGGCATCCGCCGGAATGTCCATGGTGTCGTCGTTCATTTCGGGCTCCGCTCATCAAGTCGGGAGGAGACAGTCGGGGCCGGCCGATCAACCAACCCAACGGGAGGACCTACAAAGCTCGCCGCGCATCTCGGGAGCTTCCCCCAATTCCCGTCTTGCCCTGCCGACCGCGGCATTTTCTAGATTCGGCGGTACGGAAGTGTGGCGAGAATGGCCCTTTTGCGGGGCGGCAAGCGCTCCGACGCTCGATTTCCGCCTGCGCTCGCGACTACTCGGCAATCTGCTCGCCCGATCCCCCGAATTCGGCCGGAACATCCTTGTACTTCGGCAGTCCATCGCGCAGCGGCAGAACCGTCTCGGCGTAGTTGATGTGGAGGCCCGGTCTGAACGGCAATGTCGGCACCGTCGCCGCATAGACATCGATCAGCCCCAGCAGGGGATGGTTGGTCAGCAAATGTCCGCCGCATGTCCGGCAATAGTGCCGGTGGCTCGCTGGCGTCTTCTGGAACATGCCGACATGCTCGGCGCCTTGCGTAATCCGCACAGCGCCAGGTTTCCACAGCGTGAAGGCATTGACGGGGGCTGCCGACCACCACCGGCATGACCGGCAATGGCAATAGCCCATGCCTTCCGGCTCGCCCGCGACCTCGATCTGCACCCGCCCCACAGAAGCACTCACCTCGATGTGTCACCATTTTGCTACCTCTCTCAGTTCGACCCGCGGGAGCGCCGGATCAGCGACGCTCCTGACCTTGGCCGCGCATTGCTATCCAGCTTTGCGCTTCTGCGTTTCCACGGGCAGCGGGATGCGCATGTCGGCGCCGGTCACGCGCCTCACCTCGGTGATCGAGTTGTAGGGAAAGTTGATCGCTTCGTGCGCCTTGCGGATCGACTCCTCATCAGGTCCGGACATGAAGCAAAAGGCTTTGCCGCCCGCCAGATTGACATGGGCGGCGTGCCCGAAAGCGCCGAGCTTGTGGGCAGCCTCGTCGAGCGCGTCGAAATTGTCGAAGAATTGCTGCTCGGTGAGCTCCTCTTTGGGGAAGCTGCCCTTGGTCCTGTCATGCGTGTCGATGAAGTACTTCATGGTGATTCTCCTTCGTTGCGGAGTGGTATATCGTGCATATGCACGACATGAGGCGCGCGTGTCGTCGGTCTCCAGGTCATGGCGGCTCTCCTATCGGGGGTTCAGCTTTGGCGCGACGGGCATGGGCGTCATGCCGTCAAAATGAGATGGTCCAGGGAAGCGCGAACGTCAGCCCAGGCGCGGTCGCCTAATTTCTTCTTCAGGGCCTGTTGCGCCTTGTTCCAAAGCGGCAACGCCTCGCGCAACCGCGATCGTCCGGCCTTGGTGATCTCCAAATTGCGGCTGCGATGCCAGCCTTCGGCACCGAGCCTGATCAAGCCTTCCCTTTCCAGCGGCCGCAGATTGCGGGTCAGCGTAGTGCGGTCCATGCCCATGAATTTCGCGAGCGCCGTGATCGACATGGCATCGTCGGCGGCGACGGCCACAAGGACGGAGAGTTGGGTCGCGCGCAGCCCGACCGGCCGTAGCACCTCGTCATAGGCGCGGGTCACCACCCGCGCCGCGGTTCGCGCCCTGTGGCATGCACAACTCTCCATGATTTCGCGTTCGGTGAGCATGGCTGATCTCTATATCGTGCATATACACTATACAGGACGCGGCTGTCAGTCAAGAGGTTAGGGTCACGCTGGGGGAGGGGGCTGGGTGGCTTCAGGCGCTGCGCAGCCGCAGGCCGAACACCGAGATCGCGCCTTTGCCCTTGATATCCAACATTCCGAGCGACTCGCCGTCGAAGGAAGAGGCGATCTTGTCGAAGGTCTCCTTGGTGGCGGCGACGCTGCCCGGCGCGCTCATGCCGACCATGCGGGCGGCGACATTGACCGTGTCGCCCCAAATGTCGAACTGGTAGCGCTCCTGGCCGACGACGCCGGCAACGACCGGGCCGGCATGCACGCCGACCCTCACCTCCCAGTCGAGATGGGCGTCGATAATCGTGGAGGTCATCTCCAGCCCGCAGCGAACCGCGGAGCCCACCGGATCGTCGACCTTGTGCAGCAGCCCGGCAACCGCCATGAACCCATCGCCGATCGTTTTGATCTTCTCGAGTCCATGCTTGGCGGTGATCCGCTCGAAGATGACGAACAGCGCATCGAGCCGCGATACCACGTCCTCGGGCTCGTGCTTGTCGCAATAGGCTGTGAAGTTGGTCACGTCGCAGAACAAGACCGCGACATTCTCGTAACGCCGCGGGATGACGGTGCCGATGCTCCGGATCTCGTCGGCGGCCTTTTTCGGCAGCAGCGCGTGCAGCAGCAAGTCCGCCTGCTTGCGCGACTCTTGCGCTTCGATCAGCGCCTCCTGCAGGGCGAGCTGCGTCCTCACTCTGGCCAACACGATCGGTCCCGAGAACGGCTTGTGGATATAGTCGACGGCCCCGACGTCGAAGCCTTTCTCCTCGTCAACCTCCTCGGTCTTGGCGGTGAGGAAGATGATGGGAATGTCGCGCGTGGCGGGAATGTCCTTGAGTCTGCGGCAGACTTCATAGCCGTCCATGCCGGGCATCATCACGTCGAGTAGGATGAGATCCGGTTTTTCGGCGGCGGTGGCGATGGCCAGCGCCTTCTCGCCGTTGGTGGCAACTTTCGTCCGGTACGAATCCTTCAGCACCCCCGAGACGACGGCGACGTTGGTCGGCGTGTCGTCGACAATCAAGACGAGCTTCTTGTCGTTGCTCGACATCACTTGCCCTCGAGGTTGAGGGATAGCCGCGAGGCGATGCCGGACAGGCATTTGAGCGCGGCGTCGAAATCGAAATTGCCGACGCGATCGCTGAGCGTCCTGATCTCGGTGGTGGTCAGCACGCCGGCAAGCCGCGGCTTGGCGTCAATGATGAAATCTGCGGCTTCGCCGTCATCGGCCTCAAGCAGCTGCTTCAGCCGGATGAGCGGGTCTTTGACGCTCGCGGGATCGCCGGTGCCGGACACTTGCGCCGTTGCCCGAGCTTTCGGGCGGGAGAGCCGTGCGCAAATTCGCCAGCACAGCGTCGAGGGTCTGCGAAAGCAGACCGGACAGCGTCGTCGACGCCATGTCCGGTTCTTGATCGCCGTCTCGGCCTTGGCCGCAGCCTCTGCCAGGGCATTGGCGCCGAGCGTACCGGCAGCGCCTTTTAAGGAATGGGCGGCGCGCTCGGCAGTGGCCGCATCACCGGCTGACAGCGCGCTTTGCATCGCGGCAACGGTGCCGAATTGCTGTTCGGCGAATTTGCGCAGCAAGATCTCGTAGCGCCGCAGATTGCCGCCGGTCCGCTTCAGTCCGGCGCGCACGTCGATCCCAGGAATGGCGAGCTCAACCGCGCTCGCCTGGGCCTCTGCGGTGAGGGGCCGTGGGGACCGTCGTCAGACCCTTGCCGTCCCCGTCGGCGCGCCGGAGCCAGCGCAGCAGCACGCCGAAGAGCTGGTCGGGATCGATCGGCTTGGCGATGTGGTCGTTCATGCCGGCCTCGAGGCACAACATGCGATCCGACGCCATGGCGTTGGCGGTCATGGCGATGATCGGCAAGCGTCTCGAAGCGTGGATTGGACCTGATGATGCGGGTCGCCTCGATGCCGTCCATCACCGGCATCTGCATGTCCATCAGGACGACGTCGTATTCGTTGTCGCGGATCATGCGGAGCGCGACCTCGCCATTCTCCGCGAGATCGACGAAGGCCTCGGCGTCCTCGAGCTGGCCCATCGCGACTTCTTGGTTGATCTCGTTGTCCTCGACGAGAAGGATGCGCGCGCCGCGCATCTTGTCGATGTCGAAGGAGGGGCCGGCCTGCACCGTCTCGATGCGCTCGCCGTCGGCGCCGAGTGCGACGACGGCCGTGTCGAACAGGATGGAGGAGGTGACGGGCTTGATCAGAACGTTCTCGAAGCCGCTCTCCTCGGCCTGCTTCAGCACCTCCTCGCGGCCGTAGGCGGTCACCATCACCAGATGCGGCGGGGATCCGAGATCGGGCAAAGCGAGAATGCGCTTGCCGGTCTCGATGCCGTTCATGCCGGGCATTTGCCAGTCGATAAAGGCGATCTCGTAGCGTTCGCCGGCGTTCGCCGCCTGGCGCACCATGCCGATCGCCTCTTCGCCCGAGGCCGCCTCGTCGGCGACGAGGGTCATGTTGGTCAGCATGCCCGCCAACACGGCACGCGCATGCGGATTGTCGTCGATGATGAGCACGCGCCGGCCGCGCAAATCGGATTGCAGGAGACGCGGTCGCGTGATCGCCGTCCCCTTGCCGAGGCGCGCGGTGAAGCGGAACGTGCTGCCCTTGCCAGGCTCGCTCTTGACGGAGACCTGGCCTCCCATCAGCTCGGTCAGCTGCTTGGAGATCGCCAGTCCGAGGCCCGTGCCGCCATATTTGCGGGTGGTCGAGGCGTCGGCCTGCTCGAAGGCTTGGAACAGGCGCTCGATCTGCGCCTCGCTCATGCCGATGCCGGTATCGCTCACGGAAAACTCGACGAACTGGCAGTCGGCAGTGTCCTCCAGCACGCGAACCTGGACCGCGACCTCGCCTTTGTCGGTGAACTTGACGGCGTTGTTGCAGAAATTGATCAGGATCTGACCGAGCCGGAGCGGATCGCCGCGGAAATGGGTCGAGACCGTGGGCTCGACCTCGAAGATCAGCTCAAGCCCCTTGGCCGAGGCCTTCTCGCTCATCAGGTTGCCGACATTCTCAAGCACCTTGTCGAGATCGAAGTCGATGTTTTCGATCGACAATTTGCCGGCCTCGATCTTCGAGAAATCGAGAATGTCGTTGATGATGCCGAGCAAGTGCTGGCCGGAGCTCTTGATCTTCTGGACGTAATCGCGCTGGCGCGGGGTGAGGTCGGTCTTCAGGGCGAGGTGTGAGAGGCCGATGACGGCGTTCATCGGGGTCCTGATCTCGTGGCTCATATTGGCGAGGAAGATGCTTTTGGCTTCGCTCGCCTCGAGCGCCGCCGCGGTCGCCTTCTCCAGCTCGGCCTTCGCCAACTCGGCTTCGTGCTCGGCCGCCTTGCGTGCGTCGATATCGCTCCACGAGCCGACCACCTCGACGGGGTTGCCGTGACGGTCGCGGATGAGGTGTTGCTCGTCCATCACCCAGATGTAGGAGCCGTCTTTCTTGCGGAAGCGGTACTCGGCCAGGTGCTCGCAGTTCTTGAACAGCTCCATCTGCTTCGCCTCGACCTCGGGCGAGGTCGTCGGGATGAACGTGAGACCGCCAGAAGTCGGGCGTCAGCAAGTATTGATCCGGGCTAAAGCCCAGCATGTGCGCGATGTTGGCACTGACGAAGGTGGGCGCAAAATCACCGGAGGCGGCGAAACTGTAGATCACCGATGGGGCTGCCCCGAGCAAGAGCGTAAGCCGGGAGCGCGCTGTCTCGCGCTCTTCCTCGGCCTCCTTGCGCTTTGTGATGTCGGTCCATGAGCCGACGATTTCGAGGGGCTCACCCTCCGCGTTCCGCACGATTTGCTGTTGGTCGTTGACCCAGAAATAGGTGCCGTCCGCGCGACGGATACGATACTCGATCGAGCGCTCGTCGCTCTCGAACATCTTGTCGACCCAGGCGCTAATGCGGGAGACATCGTCGGGGTGAACGCGGTCCCGCCAAAGATATGGGTTCTCGAGATACTCCCGCGGGGTGCAACCAAACAGTCGGTGGATGCTCTCACTTACGAAGGTCGGCTTGAAATCGCCGCTTGCGACCCGGCAATAGATCACCGCGGGAGAGGCGTTCAGCAGCCGCGATAAATGAGCATGCGCGGATTCCTGCACTTCCGCGATGCGCTGGAGCTCGCGCCTCTCCTGCTCGCGGGCGGCGTCGTGCAGCGCGAGCTCGATAATCTCTGATACGCTTTGGATGCCGGCGTCACCGGGATTGGCCTCCAGGATACGCAGCACGGCAGCGGCGGCGATCTCCGCTTGTTTCCGGCCATTCCCCATTACGCAACCCTCTGAACGCCAATTTCGGCTGTCCTGTTCTGGATATTAGACTGGCATCGACACCGGGCATAGGGTGCTGGGAAGGCCCTAGATCACTCCGAAAAACCCCTTAAAAGCCAAGATTTTCCCGCGGTTACCTGCTCAAATCTCTCGAGATATCTTGACGACTTGCAGATCGAGGTTTGAATTCCAAAGGCTCGACGGAGGCTTCCCGAAACGTCGCCACATGAGGTCTTGCCGATGCTGACCAGATTGAGCCTGGCCGCGATTGTCTGCTTGACGCTCTCGGCGCAAGCCGTGGGACAACCGCTAAAGGCGACGCCGCAGAAGCTGAACGCCATCCTCTGCAAGACCGAGGATCAGGCCATTGCCATCGCCCAGAGCATCGCCGCGGACAAGACCGAGCCAATCGCGATCGACGAAGTCAACAAGGCGGCACGCGCCGAGGTTTGCCGGTCCTATATTGGCTATGCCGCTGTGGAGATCGAGAAGACAGTGAACCACGAAGGCGAACTCTTCATGCTGGCCGGGTTGCGTTTGGTGAAGGGCGGAGCATTGGTCTGGACCGCAAGCTGGATCGCGCCTTTTGACGACGACTCGCTTTCGCGGGGAACCTAACGCCGCCCCAAACTCGGCCAAGCAAGCCCAGCGACAAATTGGCTCACTCGGCCTTGCGGAGGGCAAATGCGCACTCCCGGGACGTTCTCATGTCGCTGCCTAAAGCGGCCGCTTATTCCAAACTTGCCCTCAATTTGAGCAAATCGGTATCCGGCGTGCCTCCCATGTTGCCAAAAGTCTGCAGAGTGTTGCCGGCTTGCTCTATCCCCCTGACATCGTTCGGCATACCCTAAGTATGACTTGCGAATCAGTTTTTTGCGTTGCAACATTGCAGTTGCGAAATGGTTGGAACCGGACTTCAAGGGAAAAGCCAGCCAGGCAATTGAACATTGTAACGGAGAATACGTCGCAACTAGATGGACTTAACTGTCGGTCCGCGTTTGGGGTCAACCCTGTTAGCCCGGATTGAGTAGTCCAAACCTCATGCAACCAAAGCGACATATTTCGCGTTGCAACATGGAGGAAGCGTCAAGGGCAAATTCCAGTTCAGAGGAAGGACTGGATCTGTAAGCGGTGCTTACCGAGCAACTCCAATAGGAGGCCCTATAGATGCTGATCAACCTCACCCTTGCCGAACTGGCGAGCCGGGTCGTCTCCGCTCACGCCACTAGGCAGCCGCCAACAGCGTCACCCCCAAATCTCAATAGCTTTGTCGAGCGGGGGATATAGCCATGGGTATTCAGATCCCTCCGGTGCTGGTGCTGATCGTCTGCAAGACGATTATTGCTGGGGCGCCCGACCAAAACGAAGCCTTCACCCATTGGCAGAATCTGGAATGGGCGACGGAGAACTCGATGATGGTGTGCCGGCGCAACGAGATTCAGCTTTTCGATCCCGTGGAAGGGATGAGGCTCAGTCCCGTCGACGATCCCGCGCCACCGCTCAATCCTAATTTTGCCGATTTCGGGCAGTGCGCTCGCGCCGGGATTAGGCTTTCGATGGACTGGGATGACAGCCATAGAAACACGCCTTGGCGTGTGTGGCGGGTAGGCTGCCCATCTCCGATCGTGGACACGAGGACAGGGACGGTCATCGGCTATAAGTTGCCGGAATGCGGCCATCGGGATACGGTAATCTGCGAGACGGATTCCGTCATCTAGTACGGAGGACGTGATGGCAGTCCGGTCGAGGATTGCAGCAGGGCTTGTGCTTGCCGGCGCGCTCATCGGCTTTGCCGGCTTCACGGCCTATTCGAAGAAGCTCGGACCTCTCGTGCAGGAATACGGCACGACTTATTATAATGGCGACGGCCCGAGCGTGCCGCCGGTCGCCTGCAAGCCCGAGAGCGAGATCGTTGCCGCGATCAGGCAAGTGCACGCCAAATTCGATTATTTCGAAGGGGCCCAGCTCACGGCGTTCGAAGAGCGCGCCGTGGCGCTGAAAGGGCTGCCGCCGCTCGGCATCGACAAGCTCTATGTCATCACCGAGGACGATCAGCTCCGCGACGGGGAAATGGTTCTGTTCATCGGCCTCAAGATCGATTGCGTAAAGACCGTGTTCGGCCTCCCAGCCAAGCTCTACCAGGAGCTCGCCGGCAAATCCGGCAGCGCCTAGGCCGGCCCCGCGAGGGTCGAGATTGCTCCCCTGCCGCGGAAGCCGACATCGATATCCCAAACGCGAGGCCCAGTTTGGATGCCAAGGCCGTTCGCTTTGCCTTAGAGTGCGGGCTCGATGTCGCTCTCGGCCGCGCCAAGCCACGCTCATGCAACACTGCCGGAGGGTCAGCTCCTCTACGCGGTGGGAGACATTCACGGCCGGCTCGATTTGCTCGAAGCCATGCTCGGCCGGATCGAGGCCGATGCGCAAAGCAGTGGCCATGCCAAGCATCGCACGCTCGTGTTTCTCGGCGATTATGTGGATCGCGGGCCTGACAGCCGGGGCGTGGTCGAGATGCTGATCGGCGGTCTGCCGCAGGGCTTCGAGGCGCATTTCCTCAAGGGCAATCACGAGGCCATCCTGCTCAATTTCCTCGATGACGCCTGGACACTCGATAATTGGCTGGTGAACGGGGGCGATGCGACGATGCGCTCCTACGGCGTCGACACCGATCGGCTCGCCAGGCTCGGCGCCCCAGCCGAGTTATGGCGCCAGGCGCTGCAAGAGGTGCTGCCCGAGTCGCATCTTGAGTTCTACAGGTCGCTGAAGCTCAGCGTGGCGTTTGGCGATTATCTGTTCGTGCATGCGGGCGTGAAGCCCGGCGTGCCGCTCGCCGCGCAGAGTGAAGCCGATCTCATTTGGATCAGAGGCCCGTTCCTCAACCATGCCGACCCGTTCGGCAAGATCGTGGTGCATGGACATACGCCGGGGAAAGAACCGGTGACGCGATCGAACCGCATCGGCATCGATACGGGCGCCTGCTTCACCGGGCGGCTGACGGCGCTCAGGCTCGAGGGTGGCGCGCGGGACTTCCTTCAGACGTGAGGATCAAAGTCGCTTAGCCGTCGACCAGGCCTCTCAGCCGGGCGCTCAGGCTGCTGCCGCCGGACTTGCGGGCGCGGCGCGCCTCGCGGCGCGCGACGAAGCGCCTGGCAAACGAGCCTTTGGCCTCCTCGGCTTCACTGTCAACGTCCTCTTCCGGGTCGGCAGGCTCCTCGGCGGTCTCGGGCCCGGCACTGGCCATGCCCGCGGCCATGGCGTCCAACTCGGGCGCGGCGTCTTCCATCACCGGCTCATGCGCGGCGCCATTTCCGGCATGCGCCGCTTGCCACTGCTCCTCTTGCTCGCGCTCTGCTAGCGGCGCTTGCAGGTCGTTGATCGCGCTGGGCTCGATATAGGCCTGAGTCACCTCGACGACCATTCGCGGCGGCTGCACCTGGGCCATGCCTTGAGACCGCGCCACGGTAAGGATCTGCGAGGCGAGCTTACTCAGCTCGCGGCGGAGCAGCATGTTCTCGTCGGCACTCGTTTTGGCGCGCTCAAGCTGCTCCTGGGCCTTGGAAAGCTCGGCGGTCAGCCGTTGGCTCTCGGCGAGCGTGCGTGCATCGGCCTTGCCTCCGCGCATGCCTCCGCCTCCGCCAGCCTCCAGCGCCATGCGCAAGCGCTCGATGTCGGAACGCTGATTGTGCAAGGTCGTGCGCGCGGTCTTGAGCGCATCGGATTGAGAAGCGACCGTGGCGCGCAGCTCGCCATTGACCTGCTCGAGTTCGGCGAGCGCCTTCTTGGCGGCCTTCAGCCTGGTATCGAGGTCGGGCAGGCGGCGCTTGATGGTCTGTTGCAGCACGCGATTGGCGTTCTCGTTTTCCTGCAGCTGCCCTTTGACCGTGGCGAGGTCGGTATTCAGCATGGCGATCTCGACGCGACGTTTGTTCGCCTCGATCAGCTCGCGGGTGGCCTTCTCCTTGGCCTTCTCCAGCGCCACCTCGACTTTCCGCAACTCGATGGCGAATTCGGCGCGCAGCTGGTCCTTGTCGGCCTGGATGTCGTTGAGCGACATCGGCATGGTGGCCTCGAGCTTGCGCGTGGTGAGCTTCACCGCGCGGTTCCACAGCGGGGGCGCGAGCATGAGCGCAAGCAGGCATCCCAAGAAGAAGCCAAGCGCTCCGAACATCAACGCGTTGATCATCGAAATCAGCGCTCCCCGGTCATGCGGCCCTTACCGTCCCAGGGCCTGTGCCTTATGGACGAAGACTTAAGCGGAAAACCGGCGCCAATGGGGCGCAACCGCTCGAAGGGCCTCAAAGTTCCGCCCGGCTTCCTTAGCGCCAAACTAGAACGGATTCCAGGTAGGCTGGCGAGTATATTTCAGATAGCCAATATTGGCGCCGAGCCGCAAACCGACGCCTGAGCGGATGGGGGCGAGCCGCACATGGTTGCGGGCGAGGAAGGTAATGCCCACGCCGCCGATGAAATAGGCCGAGCCGTCAACCCCAGGATAGGTGTTGAAGATCTCACTCGGGCTGTAGAGATCATAGACCAGCACCATGGTCTTGGAGCCTTCGGCGCCGAAATCGTAACCGACCGAAGGACCTTGCCAAAACACCCGGTGATTGCCCGCATCCTTGGTGTAAAGCGTGCCTTCGCCATAGCGCAGCCCCGCGATAAAGGCGCCGCCGGCTTCCTCGCCAAGGATATAGCCGTTCGGCCTGCCGGCGTGCTGGAAGGCATATTCAATGACCCGGGCGAGATCCATTGAGACCTCGCCGAAGAATCGGTGGCCAGCGCCTTTGATCTCGTCGACCGAGAAGCTGCTCTGGCCTCCATCTGACTGCATGGAGGTGCCAGAGCTAGGGGCCGCCTCATAGGGCTGACCGGGTCCCCCCGAATCGTATTGACCCTGGCTTGGCGGCGCCGCGTAGGGCCGATTCGGATCGGGCTGCGGCGTTATGACCATGGGCCCGTCGGCCTGTGCGAAACAGGCGCCTGGGGTCAAGACAATCAGAATTGCCGCAATCGCGGCAGCAACGGAGACTCTGAGATGCATGACTTGCCTCACAAGCCGAAGCCGGATGGCTGGCCTACTCGGGGGCTTCGCTCAGGGTCTGTATGATTTGCCTAAACTATTACTAAAAGGTGGCCTACCGGCAATCAGGCGGCCTGCAAACCGCAGGCGATGAAGCTCGGATTACGCAATCCTTGCTCGGTCTTGCCGTAGCGGAGCGGATCGCCGCTCAATGTGACGACCTTGCCGCCCGCCGCTTCGAGCACGGCTTGGCCGGCAGCGGTGTCCCATTCCATGGTGGGGCCGAAGCGCGGATAGATGTCGGCTTCGCCTCTGGCGAGGGCAACGAATTTGACCGAAGACCCGACGCTAGACCGCCCCGCAATGTTGAGCTTGGCGAGATAGGCTTCCGTCTCGGGATCGAGATGCGAGAGGCTTACCAGCGCGGTCAGCCCCTGCTTTTCGGGCACACGCGCGCGCAGCGTGCTCAAGCGAAGCTGACTGAGATCGGCGCCGGATGTGCTGGGCGTGAGCTCGGCCGATACGGCGTTGCCCCTGGCGACGGTCACGGCAAGCAGCGCCCGGGCGGGCGCATAGACCAGTCCGAAGCTCGGGCATCCATCCTCGATCAGCGCTACATTGATAGTGAAATCGCTCCGCTGCTGGATAAACTCCTTGGTGCCGTCTAGCGGATCGACCAGGAAGAAGCGCCGCGGAAGCGCGCCGATCGTCCCGCAAGACTCCTCCGACACCACCTTGATGTCGGGCGCGAGCCGCGCCAGAGCCGCGAGTATAATTGCTTCGGAGTCGCGATCGGCCAGCGTCACCGGGCTTCGATCGCCCTTGAGCTTGACCTCGGTTCCCGCATGGAAACGCGCCATGATAGCCGCGCCCGCTTTGGACGCGGCATCGGTGAGGACCGAGGCTGCCCGGGAAAAATCGAGTCCGCCGGGGCCGGCCCCGTCCTTCGGCGCCGTCGTCTGTGTTGTTGTCTCTGTTGGGCCTGACAAGGCACAATGCCTCTTGCGACGTTGATTTGTTCGCGCTCCCCGATGCGGCACTCAGAGGGAGGAGCGCGACTCCCATGTAACAGAAATTCTGGTATGGGCCACGTCATCTCCGCGGCTTGAAGCGGAAGCGAAGGAGGGGGCCATGACCGAGCCGACGGCACTCGGCGATCTTGAGCTTGCGGCGCTCGTTTCGAGCCGGATTTGTCACGACGTGATCAATCCCGTCTCGGCCATCTCCAATGGGCTTGAGATGCTCGCCGAGGAGCCCGACCAGGCCATGCGCGACGCGGCCATGGACCTGATCCGCAAAAGCGCGGCGCAGGCGTCGGCCAAGCTGCAATTCGCACGGCTCGCGTTCGGCGCGGCGGGATCGGCCGGCGCCGAGATCGATCTGCGCGATGCGGAGAAGGTTTCGCGAGAATTCGCCGGCGGCAGCGGCAAGCACCAGGTCGCTTGGCAGGGACCGCCGGTCACGTTGCCGAAGAACAAGGTCAAGCTCTTGCTCAATCTGGTGGCGCTGGGTGTGGTCGCGCTGCCTCGCGGGGGGACGGTCAATGTCGAGATCGCTGGAACGCCCCCCGACGTGAGCTTCGTGGTCCGCGCCAAGGGCGATGCTGCGAAGCTAAAGGACGAGGTGAGGAGCCTGCTCGCCGGTGCAAACGGGGTCATCGTCGATTCGCATTCGATCCAGCCATATTACGCAAGGCGAGTTGCGACTGCGGCCAATATGACGATCACGGCTGAGGCGCGCGACGGCGAGGTCGAATTCAGGGCGGCCTGATCGTCGAAAATGGCCCGGCGTGGGCGAATTCCTTGCCGTGGTCAACGAAACGTAAACCAGAGTTCACCGACAATACGCTCAAGGGCGGGGCTTAGGGCGCCGGGCCTGGTCGGCGCGCGCCTAAGGTGGACCATGGACGAGCTGTTATCCGAATTCCTGACCGAAACCGGCGAGGGCCTCGACCAGCTCGACGTCGAACTCGTGCGCTTCGAGCAGGAGCCGAACAATGCCGCGATGCTCAACACCATCTTTCGGCTGGTCCACACAGTCAAAGGGACGTGCGGCTTTCTCGGCCTGAGCCGCCTCGCCAAGCTGGCGCACGCGGCCGAAACGCTGATGGGCCAGTATCGCGACGGCGCACCCGTAACGGTCGATGGCGTGAGCGTGATTCTCGCCAGTATCGACCGGATCAAGGAGATTCTGGCCGGGCTCGAGCGTGACGGCGCGGAGCCGCTCGGCTCCGACGCCGATCTGATCGGCAGGCTGCAAATGCTGGCTCTCGGCGAGCCGAGCGGGATGGCGGCCGGCGATTATCAGCCATTCGGCGCCGCCGAGGGCGTGCAACAGAATGTGCCGCCACTGCAAGCTACTCTCGATGAGCTCGAGCGCGCCTGGCGCGCGGCGCCCGGGCCCGACCCGGTCGAGCCGGTAAAAGAGCTTGCGGATAACGGCATCGGCGCTGCCGAGGCCAATGCGCGCGAGACGCAACCGCGCGCGCAGACCGTGCGGGTCAGCGTCGATACGCTCGAGCATCTGATGACCACGGTGAGCGAGCTGGTGCTCACCCGCAATCAACTGCTGGAGCTCGTGCGCCGCACGGGCGAGAGCGAGTTCAAATCTCCGCTGCAACGACTCTCCACCGTCACCGCCGAGTTGCAAGAGGGCATCATGAAGGCCCGCATGCAGCCGATCGCCAATGCCTGGCAGAAGCTGCCGCGGCTCGTGCGCGAGCTTTCGCTTGAGCTCGACAAGAAGATCGAGCTCGATATGGCCGGCGGGGAGACCGAGCTCGACCGGCAGGTGCTTGAGATGATCAAGGATCCGCTCACGCATATGCTCCGCAACTCGGCCGATCATGGGCTCGAGCCGCCTGCCGAGCGGGCCAAGCAGGGCAAGCCCGAGACCGGGCGGATCAAGCTCAGCGCCTATCAGCAGGGCGGCTATATCGTCATCGAGGTCGCCGACGACGGACGCGGGCTCGACGCGCGGAAGATTCGCGCCAAGGCCATCGAGAATGGCCTGGCAACGCAAGCCGAGGTCGACCGCTTGAGCGACGCCGACATCTACAAATTCATCTTCAGACCGGGATTCTCCACTGCGCAGGCCATAAGCGGCGTGTCGGGACGCGGCGTCGGCATGGATGTGGTGCGCAACAATATCGAGCTGATCGGCGGTACCGTCGAGCTCAAATCGAGCTCGCCCTCTGGCACCACTTTCACCATCAAGATCCCGCTGACGCTTGCGATCATGGCGGCCTTGATCGTCGAGGCCTCGGGCCAGCGTTTCGCCATCCCGCAATATAGCGTGATCGAGCTAGTCCGCACCGGCAACGCCTCGGGTCACGATGTCGAGCTGATCAACGATACGGCGGTGGTGCGCCTGCGCGACAAGCTCTTACCGCTGCTCGATCTTGCCCAACTGCTTCGTCTCGAAAGCAGCCGCACGACGCTTGAGCGGGTCGCTAACCTCGTCCTCACCGTCGTGGTCATCCAGGTTGGCGCGCGGCTCTTCGGCGTGCTGGTGGACAGCGTGTTCCGCACCGAGGAAATCGTGGTGAAGCCGATGTCGAGCCTGCTGCGCGATGTCGGCATGTTCTCGGGCAACACCATTCTCGGCGATGGCAGCGTCATCATGATCATCGACCCGAATGCGCTCGGCTCGGTGGTCGGTGCGGTCGAGGGGCAAGCCGATTTGGCCAGTGCCGCACCGACGGTCGAGGCTGCGACAACTGAGAACAAGACGGCGCTGCTGCTGTTCCGCGCCGGATCGAGCGCCATGAAGGCCGTGCCGCTGTCGCTCATCACCCGACTCGAGGAGATCGAGCGCGACACGATCGAGCACTGCAATGGCGAGGATGTCGTGCAGTATCGGGGCGCCTTGATGCCGCTCGTGTATATGCAGGACGAGGCCAGAGGCCGCGCGGACGGCGTGCAGCCGGTATTGGTGTTCACCGAAGGTGGCAAGCCGGTCGGTCTCGCTATCGACGAGATCGTGGATATCGTCGAGGAGCGCTTGGAGATCGAGCTGAAGACCGAGGCGCCGGGAGTGATCGGCGCGGCAATCGTCAAGGGCAAGGCGGCCGAGATCATCGATGTCTCGCATTATCTCGGCCATGGCCTCGGCCACCGGCTCGAACTCCAAGCAGAGCGTGGGTAGCCGCGAGATCAGGTTGCTCCTCGTCGATGACAGCCAATTCTTCCGCAATATGCTGGCGCCCCTGCTCAAGGCGAGCGGCTACGACGTCACGCTTGCCGCTTCGGCCGACGAGGCGCTGGCGCTTAAGGATAGCGGCGCGAGCTTCGACCTCATCGTTTCCGATCTCGACATGCCGGGCATGGACGGCATCGCGCTTGCCGAGCGCATCAAGGCCGATCCGAAATGGGAAGGGATTCCGCTGATCGCGCTGTCCTCGCATACCAGCCCGCGTCTGATTGAAAAGAGCCGGGCGGCAGGTTTCGTGAGCTACGTCGGCAAGTTCGACCGGCAGATGCTGATGGGAACGTTGCAGGATTGTTGCAGGCATTGGGGAGCGGCGGCATGAGGGCCGAGGATAACGATCACGATGAGGCGACCGAAGGCTTCGTCACGGTGGTGACCGGCGGTCAGCTGTTCGGATTGCGGCTTGAGCGCGTGCGCGACGTATTTGTGCCACGCGGGATCTCGCGAGTGCCGCTTGCGCCGCCGGAAGTGGCCGGTCTCTTGAACTTGCGCGGCCGCATCGTCACGGCCATCGATCTTCGCCGTCGCCTGGGCCTGCCGCCACGCAAGGACGGCGGCTCGCCGGTCGCGGTCGGCATCGAGGAGCGCGGCGAGCTTTACGGGCTGATCGTCGACCGGGTGGGGGATGTGCTCAGAACTCAAGCGCTCAAGCTACGAGGTCAACCCCGTCAATCTCGATCAGCGCTGGACCAAGGTCTGCGCCGGAGTGCACCGGATCGAGCACGGTCTCATGGTCGTGCTCGATGTGGACAAGGTGCTCGATCTCAGTGGACTCGGCGTCGCTGCCTAATTGCCGTCGCCTGACGGAATAGCGGAGGAAGGAACGCAATGAAACATTGCTTGGTGGTGGATGACAGCGCCGTCATCCGCAAGGTGGCAAGGCGCATCCTGGAGGAGCTGCATTTCACGGCTTCGGAGGCCGAAAACGGGCGCGACGCGCTCGACCAATGCCGCATGTCGATGCCCGACGCCGTGCTGCTCGACTGGAACATGCCGGTGATGGACGGCATCGCCTTTCTGGTGGCGCTGCGCAAGGAGCGCGACGGCAATATGCCTAAGGTGATTTTCTGCACGACCGAGAACGACGTCGAGCACATCACCCGCGCCATCACGGCGGGAGCCAACGAATACATCATGAAGCCCTTCGACCGCGATATTATCGAAGCCAAGTTTCATGAGGTCGGGCTTATCTAAAGCCCGAGTGACCATGCTCAATGAGGGGGCGAGCATGTATGCCTCGGAAATCGCTCCCAGCCAATCCGCGCTGTCCGAGCGGCCAATCAGAAGTCATGGTTGTCGACGATTCCGCCGTGGTGCGCGGCCTCGTCTCCCGCTGGATTGAGGAAGAGCCCGGCCTCGAAGTCGTCGCGCGACACTCCAACGGCAAGCTTGCCGTCGAGGACGTATCGCGGAGCGCTCCAGACATCGTCCTGCTCGACATCGAAATGCCGGTGATGGACGGGCTTGAGGCGCTGCCCCTTCTGTTGAAGGCACGGTCCGGCATGCGCGTGCTGATGGTCTCGACCCTCACCAAGCGCAACGCCGAGATCAGCTTCAAGGCCTTGGCGCTCGGCGCCATCGATTATGTGCCGAAGCCCGATTCCAATCGTGAGATCACCATTCAGCCGGATTTCCGCCGGGAGGTGATCGAGAAGATCAAGGTCTTGGGGCCACTCAGCTTGCGGCGCAAAGGGGCCGACATTCCAGGTTCGACCCGCTCCGCAGCGTGAAGTCGGCCAGGAAAACCGCTCTTTCCGCCGGCGCGCCTTCTCCTTGGTACCGCCGCGCGTAATCGCGATCGGCAGCTCGACCGGCGGGCCGCAGGCCCTGGGCAGTCTGCTCGGCGCGCTTTCACCCTCTCTCTCCCGCATGGCGGTGCTGGTGGCGCAACACATGCCGCCGATGTTCACCACGGTGCTCGCCGAGCGGCTGGCGCGGGCGACCGGCTGTGAAGCGCGTGAGGGCAGGGATGGCGAGGGGCTGAAGCTCGGGGCAATCTATGTAGCGCCTGGCAATCATCAGATGACGGTCACGCGGCGAGAAGCGCCTTGCTTGCGTATCGGCAGCGGGCCCCCGGTGAATTTCTGCCGCCCCGCGGTCGACCCGCTCTTTTCGAGCGTCGCCGCGACATTCGGACCCGCCGCGCTCGGCATCGTGCTCACTGGCATGGGCAACGATGGCGCGGCCGGCGCCCGCGCCATTGCCGAGGCGGGCGGCAGCGTCATCGCCCAGGACGAAGCTTCCAGCGTGGTGTGGGGCATGCCGGGTGCGGCAGCCGCTGCCGGTGCCTGCGCAGCGGTGCTGCCGCCGGATGAGATAGCGTCCACCGTGGCAAAGCTCGTCAAGGGTGAGCGGCCATGATGGCGCATGAATTCGGCCTGATGCGCAGGCTCCTGAAGGAGCATTCAGGTCTGAACCTCGGCGAGGACAAGCAGGACATGCTTGAGGGCAAGCTCAGGCCGCTCTTGCGCGAGTTCAGTCTCCCGTCGCTATCGCATCTCGTGCTCATGATGATGCGGCCTGACGCGCATCGTTTGCGCTCACGCGTCGCCCAAGCCGTGACGGTGCACGAGTCCTATTTCTTCCGAGATAAGGTGCCGTTCAATTATTTCGTGGAGGCCATGCTGCCCAAGCTCATGGCGAAGCGCGAGGCGAGCCGCCGCATCAGAATCTGGTGCGCCGCCGCGGCGACCGGGCAGGAGCCTTATTCGCTGGCCATGGAGCTTGCCGAGCGGAACGACAGGCTTGCCGGCTGGACGGTCGAGATCCTAGCGACGGACTTTGTCGAGGATGCACTCGGCAAGGCGCGTAAAGGGCTTTACAGCCAGTTCGAGGTACAAAGGGGCCTGGCCGTATCTTTCCTGGTCAAATATTTCAATAAAGTCGGCAACGCTTGGGAGCTCAGCCCCGAGATTCGCGGCAAGGTCGAGTTCCGCAACCAAAACCTCCTCGACGACTGCGAGGCGCTCGGCACGTTCGATGTGATCTTTTGCCGGAACGTGCTGATCTATTTCGACGACGCCACAAAACGTGCCGTGCTTGCGCGTCTTGCCGCGCGGCTTGCCCCTGACGGCTATCTCGTGCTCGGCGCTGCGGAGACGACCACCGGCATAAGCCACGATTTCGCAGCGGTGCCTGAGGGGCATCACGGGATTTTCAGGTTCACGCCGGAAGCCGCGGCGGCCAATAGGGCGCGCGAGGAAGCCAGACATCGAAGGGCAGGGGACGAGGTCGCGTCACCTCCGCGTCTCATCGCGTCTCCACGATAGACCCAACCACGTCTTTTGCTGACAATATAAACGTCAATGGCCGGACAAGCCGGCCATTGAGCAGAATTGGATGGGAGGCGAGGCTAGGCGGCTTCGGATTCGTCTTCCGGGTTGCGCAGCACGTAGCCGCGGCCCCAGACCGTCTCGATATAATGCTTGCCGCCGGTCGCCGCGGCGAGCTTCTTGCGGAGCTTGCAGATGAAGACGTCGATGATCTTCAGCTCGGGCTCGTCCATGCCGCCATAGAGATGGTTCAAGAACATCTCCTTGGTCAGGGTGGTGCCCTTGCGCAGCGAGAGCAGCTCGAGCATCTGATATTCCTTGCCGGTCAGATGCACGCGCTGGCCGTTGACGTCCACCGTCTTGGTGTCGAGATTGACCTTGAGCCCGCCGGTCTGAATCACTGACTGGGCGTGGCCCTTCGACCGGCGCACGATGGCGTGGATACGGGCAACCAGCTCGTCCTTGTGGAAGGGCTTGGTCATATAGTCGTCGGCGCCGAAGCCGAGACCCCGTACCTTGTCCTCGATGCCGGCAAGGCCAGACAAGATCAGAATGGGTGTTTGCACCTTGCTGACCCGCAGCGTCTTGAGCACCTCGTACCCGCTCATGTCGGGGAGGTTAAGGTCGAGCAAAATAATGTCGTAGTCGTAGATTTTGCCGAGGTCGACGCCCTCTTCACCGAGGTCGGTCTTATAAACGTTAAAGCCTTCCGACTGCAGCATCAGCTCGATGCTTTGCGCGGTCGCGCTATCGTCCTCGATCAGAAGAACCCGCATGTCAAAATCCCCCGTCTCCTCGCAATTCCCGGCTTGTCCCCTGACCCCTGAACGCTACGCTGATGGTTAATCAATTCGAATCAACAAATTAACGGCCAATAGTTAACAAAAGCTAAGTTTAAGGCGAGCCCTAACCATCCTGTCACGGCTGCGTCTCCGCCATCGGTTAAATGCCAGCCATATGGTTTACCGGCGCTTAAGCCCTCTTCGCCATGATCGGCCAGAGGGGCGAGGGGGCTCGGTCCTGGACAAAGGCTCGGACGCGTCGAGGCGCAAATTGCCGATTCTTTTGAATGACATGGACGCCCACCGGCGCCCTCGAGCCCGCGTCTTTGGAGACGGGCATTTGTCCCAAGCTAGACCGGTTCCGGTTTGGATTGGGACGCCAGCCAAGGCCGCGGCAGCCCCCGCGGCACTGGCATGATTATTGAATTTCACCTTACCGGGGTCTGAGTTGAGGGTAATGAGTCATGAAGTCACGCGACGCACTGATCCGCTTGAAGCGCTTCGATGTCGAGGAGAAGCGGCGTAAGGTCGCCGATATCGAGGCGATGATCGGCGAGTTTAACCATATGGCCGTTGACCTCGACCGGCAGATCGCCATCGAGCAGGAGCGCGCCGGCATCTCCGACGTCAACCATTACGCCTACCCGACCTTCGCCAAGGCGGCGCTCCAGAGGCGCAACAATCTCACCGCCTCGGCCGCCGATCTCGCGGCCAAGCTCGCGGCGGCCAAGGGCGAGCTCGACGAGGCCTCCGAGGATCTCAAGAAGATCGAGCTGCTCGAGGAGCGCGACGCCGAGCGGACAAGGCTCGAGCAGGGGCGCAATTCGCCCGCAGAGCTCGACGTGGTTGGGGCCCACCGCGTGGCGAGCTGATCGAAGGACGCTGGTTCGGCACCCTGCCGCACGAGGCAGTTAACGCCGGGCAAAGCCCCTTTCGATCTATCGCCGCTTCGCCAGCACGTACGCGGAGAAACTGATGCCGTCTTTCGACATCGTCTCGAAAACCGACCTCGAGGAGGTCGATAATGCGCTCGCCAACATGACGCGCGAGATGAGCCAGCGCTACGACTTCAAGAACTCGCAATCGCGGATTGAGCGCAACGGCGCTGAGATCACCATCAATGCCGACGACGACCTCAAGCTCAAGCAGATGCACGAGCTGCTCCAGGGCCATCTCGCCCGCCGGAAGATCGATTTCGGCGTCATCGACTATAAGACGGTGGAGAAGGCCGCAGGCCAGGCCGTGCGGCAGAAGGCGCTGATCCGCCAAGGCATCGATCGAGATCTGGCGAAGCGCCTGGTGAAAGAGGTCAAGGACGGGAAGTTCAAGGTGCAGGTCACCGTCCAGGGCGACGAGCTCCGAGTCTCGGGCAAGAAGCGCGACGATTTGCAGGCGGTGATCCAGCACATCAAGGGGCTCTCGGTCGAGCTGCCGCTGCAATATGTGAATTTCCGCGACTAGACGCGGAGCGGATATTTCCGCGGGGGGACGAGTGGTGTCACGAGTTTTGGTGTCGGGTTTGCTTTTGAGCGTGACGGCGGCTTTCGCGTCGGGATGCAGCAGCTCGCATTCCGGCGGCGCGGCGTTAGGGAGTGCATCGAGCGAGAGTACGAGCGCCGTGCCAGCCGCGCCCGGCAGCCGGATGGCGATCGCCGGCTCGAGGGCGGTCGACGCCTACGTAGAGCTCGGCGGCAGGATCAAAAGCTGCTGGTTCAATGCCGACGCGCCGCTTTTGCCGAATCACGTGTATCGCGCCAAGGTCAGCGCCGACGGCAGCAAGGTACAAATCACCATCCATGAGAAAGAGGCGCTCGGACGTCCCGGCCTTTCGACCTACGCCATCGATTTCCGGGAGGAGGGCAATTACACGGTGGTGAGCACCGAGAACCGCAAGATGCCGCCCGACCTTGCCGCTAAGATGCAATTCGACATCGCGCGCTGGAAGCGCGGCGAGACGAATTGCAGCCGGGCGATGCCGCCGGTCGCCGCTTCGACCAATCCGCGACAATAGAAAGCGACATGGCCGGGACGAGCCCGGCCATGACAGCGTGATACGCTAGGAAGCGGGGTTAGCTGCCGCGATATTCCTGAACGCGGGTCGCGCGCAAGCCCGGCAGGCCGTGCTTGTCGATCGACCGCTGCCAGCTCAGGAACTCGTCAACGGTCAGCGTGTAGCGCTCACAAGCCTCTTCGAGGCTGATCAAGCCGCCACGCACGGCGGCAACGACCTCGGCCTTGCGGCGGATCACCCAACGCTTGGTGTCACGGGGAGGAAGATCGGCGACGGTCAGGGGGCTGCCGTCGGGTCCAATCACATATCTCACGCGTGGTCTGTAATTCTCGGTCATCGTACTCACTTACTTCTTCACTGCTCGATGAGCCAACATCTAGGAGGAACCTAGCAAGCCGCATTTAAGATTTGCCTAAGCTGGCAGGTAAAGGAACCGGCAAGGAAATAGTCCAAAGTTGCTGAATTCACAGCGAGAACCTAGGCTTTCCGGGGCGCTTCCCCGAGGCCTCGCAAGTCGCCGCTTCGCCTTGCTTAACAAGGGGGCGATGCCTATGTTCGGGCTAGGTTGGGGCGGAAAGAAAATCGCCGCGGTCCGGGCACGGACCGTCTATACTGCCGGACAAGAAAAAACATTGCCGAAACGTCGTTTTGTGGCTTCGAGCGGGGATTTTAGTGACATCGTTGCAGCCCCCAGTGCTTAACAGTCTGCATCTTGAAGGCCGTCCGGCCGATACGCGCGTGGTCGTCGCCATGTCGGGTGGCGTTGACTCCTCGGTGGTCGCGGCCCTGCTCAAGGCCGAAGGCTACGATGTCGTCGGCATCACGCTTCAGCTCTACGATCATGGTGAGGCGGTCGGGCGCAAGGGCGCCTGTTGTGCTGGCCAGGACATCCAGGATGCGCGGCGCGTCGCTGATCTGCTCAAGATCCCGCATTACGTGCTCGATTACGAGAGCCGCTTCGCCAACGCGGTGATGGGCGCGTTCGCCGACAGCTATCTCCAGGGCGAGACGCCGGTCCCCTGTGTCGCCTGCAATCAGAAGATCAAGTTCCACGATCTCTTGGAGACGGCCGCGGGCCTAGGCGCCTCTGCGCTCGCGACCGGCCATTATGTCAGGAGCGAGCCCGGCGCCGCCGGTTGGGAGCTGTACCGCGCCGCCGACAAGGAGCGCGACCAGAGCTATTTCCTGTTCGCCACCACGCGCGAGCAGCTCGGCTTTCTTCGCTTCCCGCTCGGCGGCCTCGAGAAGGACGAGACGCGCAAGCTTGCCCGAGACTTTGGACTGGCGGTGGCCGAGAAGTCGGACAGTCAGGATATCTGTTTCGTGCCCACCGGGCGCTATACGCAAGTGATCGAGCGCTTGCGTCCGGGCGCTGCGGAGGCCGGCAATATCGTCCATGTCGATGGCCGGGTGCTCGGCCGCCATGGCGGGATCATCAACTACACGATCGGCCAGCGTAAGGGGATCGGCGTCCCGGCCAAGGAGCCGCTTTACGTGGTGAAGCTCGATGCTTCGGCCCGCGAGGTGGTGGTCGGCCCGAGAGAGTGCCTGCGCATGCGCACGCTCAAGCTGCGTGACATGAATTGGCTTGGCGATGAGGGCTTCGAGGATTTCGCGGCGTCAGGCGAGGAGATCCTCGCGCAGGATCCGCTCGAGCGGGCCGTTGCAGCCGGCGCGCTTGAGCATCGAGGACGACGGTTTGACGGTCGAGCTGGCTCATGGCGAGGACGGCGTCTCACCCGGACAGGCTTGCGTTTTTTATGCCGCGCGTGGCGGCGGGGAGCGGCTTCTCGGCGGCGGATGGATCAAGTCCGCGGCCGCAGCAGCCGGGTTGGCCAAAAGCGGCTTTGCGGCATCCGCGGCGAAAAGCGGAACCGAAGAGGCGCTGGTGGCCGTATCGCGGTAGGCGCCGTTCAAAGCGGCGCTTAGAGGTCGGAGAGGAAACGTGGCACACAAGGCACTCGTTATGGACGCGGCTTCCGTGCGTCATGCGTATCGCCGCTGGGCACCAGTCTATGATTTCACCTTCGGCCTGATCGCCGAAGCCGGACGCAAGAACGCCGTGCAGATCATCAACCGGCGCAAGGGCCGGGTGCTGGAGGTGGGCGTCGGCACCGGATTATCGCTGCCCTGCTATGGCAGCCACCTCACCATCACCGGCATCGATCTTTCGCCGGAGATGCTGGCCAAGGCGCAAGACAAGGTCGAGCGCAAGGCGCTCGGCAATGTCGTGGCGCTGCATGAGATGGATGCCGGCGCGCTCGCTTTCCCCGACGAAAGCTTCGACACGGTCGTCGCCATGTATGTCATGACCGTCGTGCCAGAGCCCGACCGCGTGATGCGAGAGCTGGAGCGGGTCTGCGCAGCGGGCGGCGAGGTCATCCTCGTCAACCATTTCAGCCAGGACGAAGGCGTCCGCGGCTTCATCGAGCGGAGGCTTGCGCCCTTTGCCGAGTACATCGGCTGGCGCCCCGTGTTCGGGCTCGATCAGGTGCTGGTCTGCGACGATCTCAGGCTCGCCGAGCGCCGTTCGCTCAGGCCGCTGGGGCTGTTCACCATGCTGCGCTTCGTCAAGGAGCCTGGCTTTGGGCTTGCCCCGCAACTCGCAGCGCGCAGCCTCAAAGCGCGCGCTCCGGCGCGCATGCCGGTCCGCGCCAGGCTGCCGGAGCCGATCAGGGTTAGGATCAAATGGCAGGTCGCCCGCGCGCTGGTGCATTGCCGGCGTTTGCTTGACACCAATTATTGGCGATCCCTATATCGGCGGCTGCAAAGCCAATTGGCGGAGTAATATCCGCCCGATCGTCAACTGGCGGAGTAGCTCAGCTGGTTAGAGCAGCGGAATCATAATCCGCGTGTCGGGGGTTCGAGTCCCTCCTCCGCTACCAACAAAATCAATAACTTATGCCGAGATAAGGCAGGCAAAAATCCCTTGTTTATCGCCTAAGGTAACACCTAAGGTAACAATCGAGCCTATTTCTTGTCGCGCCGCGCCAAGCTGCTTGGCATCCGCTTGAGCTGGTCCGCTTCTTGAGGCGCACGTGAGTAACGCATGTCGCCTTTGCTGGGATACTGTCCCATGAGCCTCTTGGCCCGCGGGGAGAGAGCGGATGGGTCACATTCGGCTAACTGGTCGCTCTGATCCCACCCTTATGTGTCACTTATCCGAGGAGTGAATCCATGCAGCACTACAACTCCAAGAATGAGCGGATCAAGAAGGACTATCTTCGCTTCCTGAAGGAGGCCGACCGCAAGTCAGAGGCCACGATCGATGGCATCCGCAAGGCCATCTCTCGCTACGAAACCTATACAGGCATGAAGGACTTCGCGACCTTCAACCGTGAGCAGGCCGTCGCCTTCAAGAGGCACCTGGCTAAGACCAAGGCCGAGCGTTCGGGTGAACCGCTTGCGAAATCGACGCTGCATGCGACCATCAATGCCCTGAAGGCGTTCCTCAAGTGGCTGTCGTGCCAGCCCGGCCATAAGTCCCGAATCCGGATCACGGACATCGAGTACCTGAACCTGACAGAAAAAGAGGTGAGGGAGGCACAGGCACCGGCGGTCAAGCGCTTTCCGACCTTGGAGCAGATCCGCAAAGCGATCTTCTCCATGCCGACCGAGACGGTCGTCTCTCGCCGGGACCGGGCGGCGGTGGCCTTCACCATTGTCACGGGGATGCGCGACAACGCCCTTGCCTCACTTCGGCTCAAGCATATCGATCTCGACCGTGAGCTTG
The DNA here is from genome assembly GCA_963710245.1 of uncultured Alphaproteobacteria bacterium. Classification (GTDB taxonomy): domain Bacteria; phylum Pseudomonadota; class Alphaproteobacteria; order Rhizobiales; family Methyloligellaceae; genus Methyloceanibacter. Next base: position 23,747 of record CAVPZK010000005.1, on the reverse strand, counting down.
TGGTGCAAGATCCACGGGAGGTGCGGACGAAGTTCTCCAAAAAGATCGTCACCTATTTCTTCCCCGTGGGCGACGATCTCAAGCAGGTGGTCGTCGCGTGGGTGAGGGAGCTGCGTGAGGGCCTTCTTTACGGGAACGACGACCCCGTTTTCCCGCGCACAAAGATTGTCCAAGACGAGAACCGCGCATTCACCGTGGATGGCCTGGAGCCGACCTTCTGGGCCAACGCCGAACCGATCCGCAAGATCTTTCGGCGGGCGTTTGCCGGCGCCAGCTTGGACTACTTCAAGCCACATTCTTTCAGGGACACACTGGTCCAGCTTGGCAAGAGGCAGTGTAAGACGCCGGAGGAGTTCGAGGCCTGGAGCAAGAACCTCGGCCACGAACACATGCTCACGACCTTTCGTAGCTATGGAAGCATCGACCCCCACCGCCAGGGTGAACTGATCAATTCGATCGGTTCCGAGCGCCAAGACAAGAACAAGCTCGATCAGCTAATGGAGCTGGTGCAGGGGCTGAAACTCGCCAGCTGAGTTCACAGAAACAACATGACGCAAAGAGAAGCCCGGAGAAGAGAGGCGCAGCCTCCTTTTGAACCATGGAAAGGACGATCATGCTGAAGGACTTGGGTGATGACATCTTTGCGAGGGAGCGCCGGTTGCGCCGCTTGGCGACGAAACGAGGTTACACGTTGGTGAGGCCGTGGGCCGGTGAAAGGCGTGGCGTCGGCGGCGTGCAAGCCTGCTATGTCCTCGTCCCTCGAAATAGCGGGCTGAGCCTAGACGAAGTTGAGGCAATCCTGACGCGCAACAGGCAACAAGGCCATTGAGCATTCCGCCGAGATTGTAACCTCAGCAGTTACCTGAGCAGCATTTATGTCTCCCCCTGAACGTGTGCCAAGCAAAAAGATACGCCATAATTGGCACTTAGCTGACGCGGGCGCTCATGAAGACGCGGAGGGGTGATCAGCGTGCCCACTCCAAGCCGGTTTCGCGCGGCACGGGAGACGGGCGCGACAAGAGCCCTGGCTCGCTAAAGGCAACGGGCACGCGCTCAGTTATGCGGGCTCGGCTTTCATCGGACTAAGCGGCGATGCATGGCATGAACTACGCGAGCGGCAGCACATCGCCATCGCTCGCGCACCCTTGACTGGCCTACGCATGAAAGGCGCTCGCTTGCGGTTCTCCGGTCAGCCATCTCACTTGTTTCACGACACTCCGGAGATGGTCAGGCCCGGTGAAGTCCTATACCGACCTTCTGCCACAGTGAGTTTGGGGCAGCTTCGCATTGTGGGATTTGCGTCGTTGTTATCAAGTTGCAAGACCAAGAAACGGCCATTTGCGCGCGCCTGAGAAACTACGGTGGATCGCGAGCGCGTCACGTTCATTGTCCGCACTATCGTTCATCCTCCTGAACGGCCCGATGATCCCTTACCTGGGAACATAGTGGGAAGCGCCTAACTCGTCAGCACTCGGCACTGGCGATTTGGTGCCGCACTGCGAGCTGTTTGCTTCTGATAACTGACGTTATCGGAGGTGCAACGACTGACTTGAACGGGAGGGTGGGGATACCGGGGGTATACCGTGGATTAGGATCCATGACTCGCCCCCCTGCATGAGGGGGCGCGATTGGACGAAGCTCGCAAGCCAAAAATCGACCACCTTTTGAGGGGATAACCCCTAACTCGTGCGTCCCACTTCCGGGCCGATTTTTTACCGCGTTTGGGCGCACTCGGGGGGTTAGTGGTCAGATGCACCAATCAGCTTTCCTGAGACATTGCCGCTTGCTAAGCGTTGCTGCTCTGGGAGCGATGCTCGCTTTTCCTGCGAGCGCCCAGACCGGCCCCGAGTCCCAAACTCCGAGCACCGGCTCACCCGGCTCCGAGTCCCAAACTCCGAGCACCGGCTCACCCGGCTCCAAGTCCCAAACTCCAAGCACCGGCTCACCCGGCTCCGAGTCCCAAACTCCAAGCACCGCCACACCGGGCACCGAGACCCAGTCCGAGTCACCGGGTACGCCTACTGGCTCCAATTCGGCGGTCCCGGAGGCTAATCCGGCGTCCACGACCATCCAGCCACGCAAGGCAGCGGTTCCCGATATTCTTATCGCAATTAACAAGCCAACGCAGCGCATGACCGTCACAGTCAATGGTCACGTGCGCTACCGCTGGCGCGTCTCGACCGGCGCCACCAAATATTCGACGCCGCCCGGCTCCTATAAGGCGTTCCGCACGGAACGGATGCATTATTCACGCGAGTGGGACAATGCCGGGATGCCGCATTCGATTTTCTTTAGTTCGCGCGGCCACGCCATTCACGGCTCGAACCATCCCGGCCTCGGCACGCCGGCGTCTCATGGCTGCGTGCGGCTCTCGCTCGGCAATGCTGCCACCCTGTTCGCGCTCGTCTCCGCGCGCGGTGTGAGCAACACCAAGATCGTGGTGAGAGGGCCGGATCCACCAGGCTACCATGCCGCCACTCAGATCCCGCAGCGCCGCCAGCCCGCGCGGCCGGTTGGGCTTTTTGGGGGACTCTTCCGTTAATGGGAAACCGCTCCTAGGGGGTGCTTCGGGAACATGCCCTGAAGCGGTCTCTCTGGAGGGGCCTGCTACGCGGTCAAGAAGCGGCTCGATAAAGTTTGCTCAACGATGCGGACAGCCAGACCAACAACAGGGTCTCCGTTTTCCTTTTCTGAGGCTGGAACAGCCCCATTCGATCCGACGAGTTCTTGTTTCTGCCTTTTTGGCCGACTTGATCCAGCAGATCCATTCATTGCGCGCCAGAGGCGTAATGTCCTCCCACTCTCCAACGCTATTACGTCGGAGATCAGTGCCTTTTTCAGGTCCGCGGGCAGGTCATGGACCACACCGCCTGAGATCTCTTTTTCGCACGGCGATGGCGTTTAAAAGAGGTTACCGATTGGTGGCCTCGTCCAGGCACAGATAAGCCGCTCGAAAAGACCACCTTCTACACCAGGGTCGGGGATCAAGACATGACCGGCTACGACTGTCGTGGACGCGCGGCCTGCATGGCCGCGGCGCTTTGGCCGGAGCGATGCACGGGCCGGTCTCGGTCAACAGCTAGGGAGTGATGCAGACGTCACCGATGCGCGCTCTATTGTCCGCTAATGACCCAGAGCGGACTTGACTTGCCCCCTTCGAGATTACGCCGACCGTCCGACCCTTGTCCTACGCCGCAGTAGGGCGCATGCGCGCTGCGTCTTCCTTGCGCTTCTTGGCTACAGCCGTCTCGCCCCCGCGCGTCGCCTTGTATAGCTCCAGCGAGTCAAGTTCCTCCTCGCGCGGTGGAGCAATGGCGAGATCGCTATAGGTCCAGCGGTCCGGAGCCTGAAGGCACTCCTTCAGTATCTTTTTGTGCTGCCGATAAACGGACCAGTATCCCCATGCCTTGCTGACGATCTCGCCGAGATATCGCGGATAGAAGATCACGGGACTCTCGCGCGGGAGGCCATAGCGCCGGTCACGCCGAAACTTCATGCGAAACGCTCCACCCTCGAGCGGATGCACGCCCTCGAAGATGATCATGAGGTAGAACCAGAGGATAGTCGAAAGTGTTGTCTCCGGCCGGCCTCGTTTGTTGGCGGCGACGCGGCGCAGGATGGAGCGGACGTGATCCGGCGTATAATAGGCGCTCCACGCGGCCCGGTACGCTTCCTCCCACTCCCCGTCCGACATTTTCGGGTGATGGCTCACGCGATGGTCCAGATCGTACTTGTTCAGATCTGAATCCATCCAAGCGCCCTTCTCCAGAAGGACCTTATGGTCCTCCGAGCCGGGCAGAGGGGTCAGGAAAAAGAATTCGAGGACATCGAGCGGCAGCTCCCGCTTTATGATTTCGATGTCGCGGAGGATCGATTCCTTTGTGTCGCCAGGAAACCCTAAAATGTAACCGGCATACGTCGTCGCACCGTGCTCGCGCCACTTTTGGAGCATGTAGCGATACTCGGTGATCTTGTTCTGCCGCTTCTTCGCCGCCAGCAGATTGTCAGGATTGATGTTCTCGAGCCCGATAAAGACCCGCCGCACGCCGGCCTGGGTCGTCTTCTCGATGAAATTGGGAATGCGATGGCACAGCGTGTCCACCTGGATGGTGAAGCCGATATTCAATCCCTCGCCCCGCAGCTCGATCAGGCGGTCGACCAACTTCTCCCAGTCGCGGTTGCGGGCAAAATTGTCGTCGGTGATGAAGAAGCGCTTGATGCCTTGGGCGACGTTCTCGCGCACGAGCCGTTCGAGATCGTCCGCAGAGCGAAACCGGCTTTTGCGCCCCTGCACATTGATGATCGTGCAGAAGGAGCACTGATAGGGGCAGCCGCGCCCCAGATCGATGCTCGATAGCGATCCCGCCGTGCGCCGCACATGCTTGCGGGGCAGGATCGGCGGCGGCTCACCGGCGAGCGCTGGTAGATCTTTCATGTGGTTGTAGAGGGGAGCCAGCTGGCCATTCCAGGCATCGCGCAGCACCTGGTCAAGCCGCCGCTCCTCGGCTTCGCCGGCAAAAAGGGAGATTCCAAGCGCCTGCGCCTCCACCATCTCGGGCGGCATGTCCGGCAGCATCGAAATGCAGCCTGAGACGTGAAAGCCGCCGATGCACACCGGAAGACCGCCGGCAATGAAGTGCCGAGCCAGGTCGACGGCACGCGGAAACTGGTTCGACTGAACGCCGACCAACCCGATCAAGGCTTTTCCGCCCTCCCGACGGATCATTCGTATGATCTTGTCCGGCCGCACTCGCCGATTGGTCTCGTCATAGGTGTGCAGCCGGAGATCGACACCGAGACCGACCACCTGGCGCCGCCGCGCGTCGTCGGCAAGGGCAAACAGGCACGCCAAGGTGTTGGACGGAATCGCTGAGCGCAGCCACTGGATGGGATAGCCGTCGTCGTCGTAATGAGACGGCTTTATCATCACGAAGTGAAATATGTCCGCTGTCTTCGAACCCACAGCCATCCACCACTCCCGCCTCGCTTGTGCAACAGGCGACTGCGCGGCATAGCGCCAGGCCGACGAGAGCGTTTCAGGTGTGTGATCGGCAAGAGCTTGCCGGTCTCGCCTACTCGGAATTGCGGGGAGGGCTAACGCAGAGCGACTCCATCGCGCCTGAAAGTCAAAATTGACCCGCCGCGCCTGAGCTTCGGCCTCTGCAAGGGAAAGTGCAACCCAATGCACCGTGTTCCACCTTGATTTTCGGTGGTTGTGGCACACGAGCTACGGCGGCCGACCGATCACTTACCGCGTCTTCCGCCGTGGCCGCTGTCGTGATGTGTCCGGTTCGGGCACTTAGCGGAGGAATCTGCCACGCAGGCAGGACGTCGGCTTCTGACCACACTAAACGGACGTTACTACCGAGCGGAGTGATGTCTGCTGTTTGGGGAAGACCGGACGCATCGCAAGACGCGTCTCTACTTCCGCTAATGACCCAAAGCGGACATTCATCTGCTTGTGACCCAGACCGGGGCGACGATGATATTCATGCCTCGCTTTCCAAGCGATTCCGTCGTCTCATTCGCGAAACCCAGGATTCTTGGGCATGGCCATGGCCAACCAATCCGTAGTACGCGCGAAGGGCCGATACCTTCACCGGATCTACGCAAAAGTAACAGGCAATCCGGTAGTCCGACCAACCAAGATCGATGAGGCTCACAAGCTTTCCAGCACTGATAGGCCATGGTTTGAAGTGGTCGCAGGACGGCAGCGAATGCGTCTCAGCATAGGGACGCTCCGGCGAATAGTTCATAATGGTGTCGCTCCTGAATAGACGCGCCCAGATTGCGGGATTGCGGGATTGTGCGATTGCCTAACCGAGTTTTGTGTCATTCAGCGTACGCGGGGATGAAACGGACGATTTGACACGCGTGTCAAAGTGGCAGGGACCTGTCGAAGAGCTGTGTGAGCGCGCTAGTTGCCTCCGGCGAGGTGACCCAGGCCGAAGTGAGCCGCCGCAAAAACGGCCATTAGACCGAAAACCGGCACGAAGATCATCGTTGCCGTCGTCGGTGATCTCGACGCCTGCCTTAAGGCAGCGCCTCGATCACGCGCTCGTTGAATGTTAATGTGGCTCCAGGCAGTCGTAGTGTGGGGTTATTCACTCGGCTGTGCGAGGCCCCGGCCACTTCCCTGCACCCCACCAATGAGCCGGGGCCGCAACTTGGGCGTCATATCCCCTGCTTCCGTCAGGCAGCAATATCGCAAGCAGCGCAAACTTATGTTGTGCTAGAACACTCTTGCGGGTGGTCGTTCCCTGCGATCACTCCCTTTGGTTGGGAAGCCCCGGTCTCGATCCACCTTGGCCGGGGCTTTCTTATGCAGGCCATGTCGTGGCTCCGCCGTGCGGATGCGGTGGCCCGCTGCACTCCGTCAAGCCGTGGCGATGGAAGACGCTATAGGCAAGCCGCTGGGGCGCGGGGGTGATTATTCGGCACGGCGTATTGTTGGCAACAGCGTTAAGAAGCCTTCAACAAAAGATTGGCACGTTTAAGCAATCGCGGAGCCTACCTAGTGCATACCTTCCCTTCAACGACGGGGAAACGGGAAGGGGATTGGTCACGCCAGGGATCCGGACCCATTGGCATGGCGCGACATTCCCCTTCCGCTTTTCAGTTCTGCTTGAGGGGACACGCGCCGACCGCAAGCACCACCAGATGGCGTCCAATTACTTCTCGCCCCACTCTCGGATCAGCTTCCACCGATATTCCTCGGCGGTCAGCCCGCCGCGCGAGGCGCAGTGAGCTGCTCTTCGCTCATGGCAGTGCTGCGCTTCTCTTCCTTGACTCGATGAAACGCGGTGTCGATCTCGCTGCTATTGCGCGGGCGAGGGCTTTGCGGACGAACGCTGCCCCCAAGAAACCCAATTGAAGCGGTTGAACGGTCAATTTCTGGCCCAGCAACGACCACCATCAAAACGACATTCTTCATAACCCCCCGAGTACAAGCGTAGGAGCAACGTCATGAAGATGTTCATTTCCACTTTGGCTTTGACTTTGGCGGTTGCCTTTGCCGGAACTGCCTTCGCCCAAGACGCTGAGCCCACCAATGCCGCCGATTGCGCAAAAGTGGGCGGCAAATGGGATGCTGCGACCAATAAGTGTTCAGTCAAGAAGGGGTATTAAGCGGCCATCCGCTTTTGCAGGTAGTGAAGGGCGTCGGCTTCGGTCGGCGCCCTAATCCAGGGCCGGGGCCGCCGCCTCGGCCCGCCTTCGCTTCGAAATTTGTTCCGAGGGCCTACTGCTGAGGCGCAAAGCCGAAGGCCACGCGAAGCGACCCTGCGACCGCATCCTCGGCCGACAGAGACTTAGAGATGGCGGTTTTCGGAGCTGCCTAAAACGGGACCTTTTCTTTGGATCGGCGTCGGCTTTTCGGAAACCCGCGCTGGGCCGCTTAAAACGCCACGGAGGTCAACGGAAGCACTGCTAAGGGCGCGGCTTGCAGTGGATCAGGTTCGCATTTCCCGGCTTGCAACCCAGAATGCGATAGAGCGCGGCCGCGAATCCTTCAGTGAAATAAGGGCAGCTTTAATCGCCCTTAGCGACGCCCATTCATCGGCGCTGCGTCAGAAAGTTCAGCAACGGATCGACGCCTTGCGGTTGCGTCAGGTCAGCGCTCGGTGCTATGGCGCAGATTCTTCGCGCCAGCGAGATGGCGTACCCGAGCCACGAGTTGTGGTTTCACCGATCTCGCAGTTCGGCTTCGGCGCTGTGAACTCACCGGCGTCTGCCAACGCACCCAATCATCTACCTCTTTGCAAACGTGATTAGGAGCAAAACCGTAGCGTTGCTAAATCTTGTCCTCAAGCCGGTCACGCCGACCGTCGATGAATTTCAGATCGTCGTCAGTGAGTTTGTTCCACTTCTCTTTGACCTTGCCTTTAGTCTGCTTCCACATTCGTTCAACATGGTCCCAATTCATCGCTTCCCCCTCACCAGACAAAGTGGTGCTCGATGAAAGACCCCCAAACCACGTTAGCTATACGACGTTCCCAAGGTCAGGAAAGAATGCATAGGCGTTACCTGAATGTCACTGCCAGCAGGTCTGCTTTTGGCACTTTGCGGACATCCCATGCTCGACGCTGAGCATGTCCGCTCTTGGGGATAAAGCGGACATTCCTGATCCGCGCTCCAATGTCCGCTCATGACCCAAAGCGGACGTTTCAAGTGGGTGCCACTTACGACGAAAGCTCCACCTCGCGCAGGGCGGGCGTCCGTAACGCAGCGATGCTTTGCGCCGCAGCATCGCACTGGCTCACAATCTCGGGCACCGCGGTGATCTCCCAGAGCGACCCCTGGCAAAGCGGCCCGAGCGCGAAAAGCCCGCGCGCGGCGGAGCTGTCCTTGCGCAAGACTTGGCCATTGCGCTCCACGGCGAGACCGAGGCGATGGGCATCCTGGCGCGCCAGACCCTGGCTCACCAGGCTCTTGATGAGGGAGGATTCCAGATCCGGCCGGAACCCAGCGCAAACGAAGGCGAGGTCGGCGGTCATCATTTCCACTCGTTCCGATCCGCGCCGCTTCACCGTCAGCGTGAAGCCTTGAGCGTCTCGCTCGATCTCCGTCACATTACCGCGCAGTAGCACGGCGCGCCCCTCGCTGAACTCTTGCTGGAGGCGAGCGTGCACCTCGATTGGCAGGCGATGGCGATGCGCGTCCCAGAAGGGGCGGACATGACGCAGGAAACGGGCTTGCTCCTCCACCGCCAGGCCCTGCCAAATGTCCTGCAGAGAGGAACGCAGTCCGTTCATGATGGCCTGCCAAGGGGTGCCGTGCGCCTCCGCCGCCTGGCAGGCGATCGCCACGGCTGACGTGAGCACCGATACACGCTTGGAGCGGGGGAGACCGACCTGTTGCGGCACGACCCCTTTTGCTGCGTGCAGCCGCGGCAATTGTCCGCGCCGCGAGATCACCGTGACCTTGCCCCGGAACCCGTCGCGGCGTGTGCTCAAGAGAACGTCGACCATGCTAAGGCCAGACCCAATCAGCGCTATCGAGCTGGCGTCCGCGAGTTGATCGCGGGGCACGACGTCGAAAGGCGCCAGCGCTCCCTTGCCGGATGATGGTGGGAGGCCATAGGCCGTCGCCAGAAGTACGATGTCGGCATCAAGGGGCTCGGCGCGGTCGAAGTGAAGACGGAAGCGGTCACGATTTTCGATGCATGCCGTCGCCACGGCATTGATGAGCTTGAGCTCCACGTCGCCCCTCGCCTTGACCGTCTCGAAGAAGCGCTGGCGCACATATTCGCCGAAGAGCTGGCGCGGCAGAAACGTGTGGGCGAGACCATCATGCAGGCCGGCATGGTTCTCGCCCTGGTCGAGTTGGCGAAAGGCCCAATTCAAAAAATCGCCTGGCTGGCCGGCGCGAACCGAAAGATCGCGGGTGCGCACGTTGAGAAGATGCAAGGGATGATGGGCGCCATAGGCCAAGCCGCGCCCGAGGGAACCGCTTGGCTCAACCACGACGAGGCGGAACGGTTGGTCCAATCGCGCCAGGCAGGCGATCGCCGCGGCGGCGCCGGTGAATCCGCCGCCGACCACGCAAAGAGTGAGTGGCGCCTTTCGCATCATAGCCCCAGAGTTCGGCCCTTGCCGGACTTAAGCCTTAGGCCAAATCAAAGCGCTGATAAAGTCTTGGCCGTGGCGCTAGTCTTCGGCGAGTGCAATGGCAGCGCGCGTCATTACCGCGCAGATTAGATTCGCGTTTCCACGTTCGAGCGATCTCCAACAATGAAATTCCGTCTTTGTCCTAATGGCGCAATGCCTCTATTTATTTTTTATGCTGGTCAGCGAACAACGAATGTCCGCTGTTGGCACTTAGCGGACATGTCAATGCCGACGATGAGATGTCCGCTCTTAGGGGTAAAGCGGACATGGCCGTGACCGCTGCTCTAATGTCCGCTTTTGACCCATAGGCGACGTTGTCGCCGGGTCCTTAGAGTGTTTGTGCCAGCACCCAGATGCCGCTTGCGAAAAAGCCCGCTCCGGTAACCCGCGAAATCACGCGGCCTACCGGAACCATTTTCTCGACCAACACGAATATCGTCACCGCGACGATCCACAGCACATTCATCACGCCGCCGACGAACAATATGGCCATCAGGACCCAGCAACAGCCTATGCAATAAGCGCCGTGGCGGGCACCCAGTGCGAGCGAGCTGAACGCGTCACGGCGAAACCCGCCGTGGTGCTGAATGAATTGCAGTGGCGTCCGGCATTGCCGCAGGCAGGCGTCCTTGAGCGGAGTCCACTGATAAAGACCGGCTACAATCAGCACGATGCCGCTGAGGATCCCGCTCGCGGCTGCCATTTTCGGCGTGAGCCAGCTCCCCCGTTCCAGCGCCCATTGCGCGAACGTCGCAACAAGAGCAAAGCCGACCCAGGCCAGAAGATAGCCGCCTGCAAACCAGGAGCTCGCGGCGAATGGCTTTCCCTGTTGCGCCGCTTGGCGCCCTACGCGCGCATAGATAAGATCATGGGCGTTGCCGATGGCGTCATCATGCCGACCATCATTACCGCCCACATTACAAAGACGAATGCGAATTCGGTCGCGTTCCAGGGCGCGGCCGTCGGCATCATCAGAGCCATGCCGGCGGGGACCATCCGAAACCCGGACATGTCCATGCCGCCCATGTCCATATCGGCGGCGAGCCAGAGCACGTAAGCCCAGGCGAGCCCGGCCAGCACAAAGAGTGCGGCGGCTACGATTGCACGATCGCGCCGCAGCACGGCTTCGAGTACCGCATCGGTCATGTCAGTTCAGCGCACGATGCCAGTTTGACAGAGATGGATCTCGGCGAATTGGGCATAGCTGTCAGCAAGCTCGAACTTGATCGGCCCAGCCGTCTTGGTCCAACCGCGTCCGATTTCGGCGAGCGTGTATTCGAAGCCGTCCACCATGTCGATGCGCACGCGATGAGGTGCGCCTGTCACCGGATTTAGGATCGGTTCGCCGCGGCCTTCCGTTACACCAGGCACGACGAGCCGCGCCTTGCGGCCCGCAACGTCCACCTGAAAATCGATCGGAGCGAAGATCGGATCGTGCAGCTTTTCCAGCGTCGAAGCGAAGACGTTGAAGACGGTTGCTCCCGGCTCCGTGTCCTGCCCGCTGATGATGCGCAACAGTGCTCCACGCTGCGCCTCCGTAGCCCGCTCATCAACCACGACAGCCGCTTCACCTTTGCCCTCATGAATAGCGCCCGGCCAGCGGAAGATGCCGACGAACTTCAAACCGTCAAGTTTCGTTACTCCATGGTGACCCTGCTCGATCTCCATGCCTGCTACCGCCTGGCAATGACCGTGAGTAGGCAATCCGTTGAACTGGCAAGGGCAGCCGTAGGAGCAGTTGCAGTTGACCAACTCGCGTCCGTAAATTGTCCAGTTCGTGGCGAAGTCAATTGTGGCAGGGGTAGCTACTTGAACGTTCATTGTGCTTTCTTCAGGTTGGGTTCAGTGGCGGTCTGAGCATAATCTCAGGCAGCGGCGCTTGTTCGGCCGGTTCTTTGCGAATGACGATGGTTTTAAGGATCGGGAAAATTTGATCGGCAGGCATACCGACGCGCCGGGCATGCTCGCGAACCAACTCAGCATCCTTGGCTTGGTAGATGCAGACTGTCCCGATCCGGCCATCGGGCTCCTTGATCACATAGCTGCGGATCCAGCGCACCCGTCGAGCATCTCATCGTTTCCACCTTGCTCGACTTGGCGCCGGCAGCTTCCAATTCTTGTAAGTTCGCCCATGCGCCTAGGCGGCGAATGACATACAACTCCATAATTTCCTCCTATTTGAACTGCCCGTGTCTAGGCAGCATCGTGGTGAAAGCGAATGATCGGGCGTCCGGAATTCTCGACTGAGCGTCGGTAATCTCTAGGTCTCCTGAGGAACCTCCTGATTGTATGCTCAGCTTAGGGCGGATCCCGAGGCCGCGTTCAGCCGCGCTTTCAAGAAAATGGTAGGAGTACCAACTTCGGCCTTGCGCCGCCGTCCTCGGGCATGATGGCTCACGCCGGAGCTTGATGTCTGCTGTTGGCACCTAGCGGACATCGATACCCACGCCTAGCAATGTCTGCTTTGAGAGAAAAAGCGGACGCTTTTTCGTTCAGCCCAACATGTCCGCTAATGACCCAAGAGACATGAACTGTGTCCCCCATCATTGACGGGGTAACGCCGGGCCATCCTCGCAACCCAAGAGGCTCAATGAGGCTCAATTTTTCGGTGCTCCCTCCGCCGGAAGCAGGATGACATGCTCCTGCTCCTCGGGATCGTTGCGCGCCACAATGGCGATCGCGGGCTCCGTGTCGCTGAGATTGATGGGCTGGTGAGGCAAGTCGGGTGGGATGAAGATGAAGTCGCCGGCCTCGTTGACGACGCTCTTCTTAAGCCCTTCGCCGTAACGCGTCTCGACGCGGCCTTGGATTAGATAGATGGCCGACTTGAAGCCCTTGTGGATATGCGGCTTGCCAACCCGCCCGGGGATCACGACCTTCAACAAGGAGAGGCCCTTAGCGCCCGCGGTCTTGCCCGAGATGCCGGAAAGATTGGCAGGTCTTGTTTTGACTTACCGATCCCAACCCCGCGCACGGTCACCACGTCCGTTCCGTCGGCAGTTCCGATGATGGTTGGTTCGGCGCACGCGGCGGCCAGGGGCAGCCCGCAAGCGAATAGAGCGAGTAACATGCGCATGGTTTGACTCCTTCGGTGCTGCTTGCGTCGGTCTCAGCCGACGCGGTCGAATTGTGCAAGGCCGCGATACAGCTAAGATAGATAGCAACTCGCCAGCTCGCCCTTGCTTGAATGGACGTGCAGTGTCCAGCCGAGCTCCATCGACTTGCCAACTTTTCTCATACCGCGAACGGCGACGACGAACTCGTTGCAAAGGCTTGCGGCGGCGGCTTGCGTGGTGATCTTTGGATCGACAACCATGATATTTGGTTTCGAAAAGGAGCACTTCTGCCAGGGGTCGAAGATCACAAACGTCGCGAGCCGACATACTCGGCGAGATGTGTTGAGCTTCCTAGATTTGGTCCGCGTCCATAGGCGGCGACAGTCGGCCGGCACGGGCTTGTCGGTATCTATCAACCGCGTAACTAGCAAAATGCCGCCGGCGATCAGAACGAGCGCTACCAGAGTTTTCGTCATGGCAGGCTCCTGGTTCATTATACCAAAAAGTCGGAGAGGCGAGCCAACCGACAAAACCAATGATCCCAAACGCTGGGCGAGAGTGTCAGGCTCCCACCACGGGCAAACGTCGGCTCACTCTATCCCCAGCATGTCCGCTATTGGCGCTAAGGCCCTCAAGTCGATTCAAGATGGCTTTCATCTGGTGCGGCGAGACAGACAAGAGATTGCCGTTTTGACTGGCTACTATATATTAGGAGACGGGGGTACGTTCGCAGTTATTGGAGTACCTTCGATGTGTGATTACAGCCTAGATCTCGTCGCGTCCCGGCCTGCGAGGGTCGGCGACAAGCTGATATCGACGAGCTTCCCCCACACAATCACGCGTGGTTTTGCCTCGATCGACGATCGCCATATGGCCGTTTGTTTGCTTTCCGCACCGAGCTTGCCTTCGAGAAGGAGATCCGATGCGAGACTGGCATGCTCCTCTCTTGGAGGCTCGGGCACACGGTGGCAAAGTTTCGACACGTCAACCAAGGCCAGTCAAACGTCCATCATGATGCCCTTGAGTTTCCCAACGGAAAAACCGAACTGCTGACACAGTTGTGCAAAAACAAGTTGCAATTACCAGCATGGCATAATACTAACGAGGCGCAACCGCTAGATTTAACTGTCGTGTCCCCGGTGATTGCCGGTTTGGTTGCCCGGGCCGATCTGACCCCGGCTAAAAACCCAGCATTAATCCATTTGCATGCCGGCTGACGACATGCGGAGAAGCGCCGTGCCAACTTACCAATACCGCTGTGCGAAATGCGAAAAGGCGTTCGAGCGAACCGAGACTATCTCCGAACACGAGGTAGCGAAGCCGCAATGCCCTGAAATGCGGGAGCAAGAAGGTCTCAGCTGTGCCTGGTCGTGTCTACGTGGTGACATCCAAGAAGAGCTAAATGCCTTAGGTATCGAACCCCATACCCGATAAACACTCGCCCTACTGAAGAGAGGTTGGCACGGGTGGCATGAAGTCCGCTGTTGGCACAAAGCACTCCATGGTGAAACTATAACACCCGAGCCCCGTCACAGAACGGTCAACTTGTGCCTGCGGTATTGAGCAGTCTGGTCGCCCGATGGTGGGAGGGGGAACCCATGAACATCGCTTGGATTTTGATGCTGCTCGTTGCGCTCGGGCTCTTTCTTGTAAATATCATGGCCGCGAAGGATTGATCATCCGACGACTGGCTAGCGCCAAGAGCCGCTATTGGGAAGCGCGACATGACGACTTTACGCTGTCGTGTTTATCGGAGTGTTTCCGGCGCTCTGGATTTTGGCAAGAGGTGTTCGATCACATAATGCCGAACAATTCCGGTCACCACTCGCCCAGGGAAACGAACGGAGAGCGATACTTAATCGCGAGCCACTGCTGTAGCTCCCTAGCACGTCTTCCAATCGCCACGGCTTTACCGAGTGAACACCCCCGCACTCGCTATTGGGGTTTGGTGTCGGCGGGCAACGACTGCGTACTCGGCTGAGTTGTTGGGCTAACTTCCTGGCTATTTTGGGATGAAAGAAGAGAACCGCCGACTGCCGCGAGGACGCCAATGATACCGACGAGAATCAGGGCAACCATCAGGGGATCTCTAAAGAGGTCTTTTATTGAGCGCAACTCAGTTATATCCCGCCGTTCCTTTCGAAGCCCTTCATTGGGCCAACTAAAGAAAGCGAAGTCAGTTCCATCATTAGGATTCCCCGCGCAAGTGGCGACGAGGCCAAGCAGTTGTGAATTGAGGCCAAGCTTCGCGCAGTCAGCCGTTCACCAACGGCAAGCCGCCTTTGATGTTTTAGAGGCGTCACGGAGAAGCCGCGAGAGCCAGCCACCGAGAGCCGCGCCACCTCCTAAGAAGATGCCCATTACCAGAAAAAAAAAAAAAAAAAAAAAAAAAAAAAAAAAAAAAAAAAAAAAAAAAAAAAAAAAAAAAAAAAAAAAAAAAAAAAAAAAAAAAAAAAAAAAAAAAAAAAAAAAAAAAAAAAAAAAAAAAAAAAAAAAAAAAAAAAAAAAAAAAAAAAAAAAAAAAAAAAAAAAAAAAAAAAAAAAAAAAAAAAAAAAAAAAAAAAAAAAAAAAAAAAAAAAAAAAAAAAAAAAAAAAAAAAAAAAAAAAAAAAAAAAAAAAAAAAAAAAAAAAAAAAAAAAAAAAAAAAAAAAAAAAAAAAAAAAAAAAAAAAAAAAAAAAAAAAAAAAAAAAAAAAAAAAAAAAAAAAAAAAAAAAAAAAAAAAAAAAAAAAAAAACCAAACCAACCCCGAGTCCCAAACTCCGAGCACCGGCTCACCCGGCTCCGAGTCCCAAACTCCGAGCACTGGCTCACCCGGCTCCGAGTCCCAACCTCAAAAAAAAAAAAAAAAGCACCGCCACACCGAGCACCGAAACCCAGAAAGTTACCTGGTAAGCCTACTGGCTCCAATTCGGCGGTCCCGGAGGCTAATCCGGCGTCCACGACCATCCAGCCACGCAAGGCAGCGGTTCCCGATATTCTTATCGCAATTAACAAGCCAACGCAGCGCATGACCGTCACAGTCAATGGTCACGTGCGCTACCGCTGGCCCGTCTCGACCGGCGCCACCAAATATTCGACGCCGCCCGGCTCCTATAAGGCGTTCCGTACGGAACGCATGCATTATTCACGCGAGTGGGACAATGCCGGGATGCCGCATTCGATTTTCTTTAGTTCGCGCGGCCACGCCATTCACGGCTCGAACCATCCCGGCCTCGGCACGCCGGCGTCTCATGGCTGCGTGCGGCTCTCGCTCGGCAATGCTGCCACCCTGTTCGCGCTCGTCTCCGCGCGCGGTGTGAGCAACACCAAGATCGTGGTGAGAGGGCCGGATCCACCAGGCTACCATGCCGCCACTCAGATCCCGCAGCGCCGCCAGCCCGCGCGGCCGGTTGGGTGTTTTTTTTCCGCCTTCGCGGACTGTCCAAAAATTTTTCTGACATGATGTCACCGAAAATACCCATGATTCACTCCCTGTTGGATTTCGATCAGTGCATTACGCTGGCGGTCGAAGCGAAATTTAGGAGGTTCACATGACCACACGTACTGCTAACTAGCTCTCTTTTTCTTGCCGCCATGTTGTTGCTCCCACCTTCAATGGCCTCGCAGAACTAGCCGGCGCTTGCTTGAAGGATGCCAAGGCGCTGTGCCCAGGGGTCGTGCCCGCGGAGGTAAGATCAGGACTGCCTCAAGACGAACATCAAGGGCCTGTCCGACGAGTGCAAGGAGGTCTTGGTCAAGGCCGTAAACGTCAAGGCCTGTGCGGAAGACGTGAAACAACATTGCGCAGGCATGGAGGCTGGCGGCGGCAAAATTGAAGCCTGCTTGAAAGCTAAAATCGCCGATCTTAGCGATGCCTGCAAAGTAGCGCTGGCAAACGCCGCGGCTGGCGACGACTAGAGGTCAGAAACCAAGGTTACGGCGCTGGGGAGCGTCGTAACCTTCACCCCCTAACATCTTCTTGAAGGTTCTCAGGGAGAACGAAATGATCAGGTTGATCGCTTTCGCTGCCTTTGCCTTGCCGTCGCAACATCTGCGCAGGCCATGTCGCCCACGCCGCTTCAACAGCCGGACGGCATGATCACGCAAGTCCGCGAAGCATGTGGCGCGGGTAGGGTAAGAATTAATGGTGTCTGCGTGGCCAGAACCACCACGCCAAGTCCCAGGTGCGCAGTGTGGGGTGCAGGGCATGTTTGCCGTCAGTGGTATTAACTGAGACGCCCACCGAACACGAAGGTTACCTCCCCGGCAGATTTCGGGCCTTTAAGGCCGGTTCCAACTTTTGGGGCCGCGGGCTGCAACAACCAAGGTGTCTCATTTGCCACATTGCGACTATTTTCGGCAGAGAAGACGGAGCGGCTCCGGAAGAGAGGTATGGTCTTATCTCGACCAGGTCTCAAATACTCGGAGTTGCGATAGTCATGCGACCGGCGAATTTAGGAACGACAACATGCGCAGCGGTATTCGCAACGCTGCTCGCGTTGATTGGACAGGTCACGGCGCAGGAGGCCACCGAGGAGACAACCGGGGCGCTCCCGCAAGAAACTTCGACCTCACCCATTGAAGAGGGCGGCGCTGCGGTTGATCAACCGGCCGCTGGCTCGGGCATCTTTGTTACGAAGCGGCCCGTCGAGGTGTTGGCAGGTCCGTCTTCCTCTGCCTCGGTCTTGTATGGCTTTCCGGCTGGACGGCCATTTCGATTGATTGGTCGCGATGCGGGCTTTGTCCAAATTCAGGACTTGAAAAGCAGCGCAACCGGTTGGATTGATGAGACCGCGCTCGCGCAGCCGTCGCCTCGCGAGGCGGCCTCGGCACCGAGTGCTGCGACGGCCTCGATTAAGCAGGACGCGGGAACACTGACCCCAGAGCATAGCTCGGTTCAAAAGCCTGGGCGGCCCAAAGGTCGTCAGGCCCCCCTTTCCGGTTTCCTAGGGGGTCTGTTCGGCACTCATTAGCGGAAGCTGCCATCGAACCCGAGTCCGCTGTTGGCATATAACATCGACACGGGCAGCTTCCTCCATTGGTTTAGCCGTTCCAGCGCCTCGATTTGGACCCAGCTCGAGGCTGGACGCTCTATCTGCACCCCTCTGCTTGAACTTGACGAAACGAGGACCGCGCCCATCTTCCGCTGCCTTCACCTTCGCCGCCTTCTCGATGTCGATCACGCAGAGCGGGCGCCCATCCTTGTCCTGCATGGTCAGCTTGCCGGTGATGCCCTTGGCCAGCAGCGCGCGAGCAGCATCGCACGCGGGATCGCGTGACCGCTCGACCAGCAGCTTGTTCTCGAGCAGCAGTTCCAAGAAATGTCAGTTCGGAAGCGTACCGGGTCTTATGTTGCGCAAAAGCCAATATGCACATCTTTTTGCATTGGGGCCCGCGCCAGGGGAAACGGCGCGTCCCATTTCGGCTTAAGCTTCAGACCTGAATCAGACCTAGGGGGACCTTCCGATGCGGATCATTCGCGCGACGGCCTTTGTCGCTTGCCTCTCTGCGCTCTGCCTCGCGGGCACGGCGCATGCCGAGTCCTACAGCAAGGCGGTGCGGAAATCCTGCGCCGGGGACTATCACAAATATTGCGGCGACTATGGACTCGAAAGCGCGGGCTTGCGGGCGTGCATGGACAGGAACGGCAAGTCGCTGTCGAAGAGCTGTGTGAGCGCGCTAGTTGCCTCCGGCGAGGTGACCCAGGCCGAAGTGAGCCGCCGCAAAAACGGCCATTAGACCGAAAACCGGCACGAAGATCATCGTTGCCGTCGTCGGTGATCTCGACGCCTGCCTTAAGGCAGCGCCTCGATCACGCGCTCGTTGAATGTTAATGTGGCTCCAGGCAGTCGTAGTGTGGGGTTATTCACTCGGCTGTGCGAGGCCCCGGCCACTTCCCTGCACCCCACCAATGAGCCGGGGCCGCAACTTGGGCGTCATATCCCCTGCTTCCGTCAGGCAGCAATATCGCAAGCAGCGCAAACTTATGTTGTGCTAGAACACTCTTGCGGGTGGTCGTTCCCTGCGATCACTCCCTTTGGTTGGGAAGCCCCGGTCTCGATCCACCTTGGCCGGGGCTTTCTTATGCAGGCCATGTCGTGGCTCCGCCGTGCGGATGCGGTGGCCCGCTGCACTCCGTCAAGCCGTGGCGATGGAAGACGCTATAGGCAAGCCGCTGGGGCGCGGGGGTGATTATTCGGCACGGCGTATTGTTGGCAACAGCGTTAAGAGCCTTCAACAAAAGATTGGCACGTTTAAGCAATCGCGGAGCCTACCTAGTGCATACCTTCCCTTCAACGACGGGGAAACGGGAAGGGGATTGGTCACGCCAGGGATCCGGACCCATTGGCATGGCGCGACATTCCCCTTCCGCTTTTCAGTTCTGCTTGAGGGGACAGCGCCGACCGCAAGCACCACCAGAGGGCGTCCAATTACTTCTCGCCCCACTCTCGGATCAGCTTCCACCGATATTCCTCGGCAGTCAAACCGCCACGGATCGCCGTTAGCCGCTCGTCGGTGAAGGGCACGCCATGCGCTTCTCATCCTTGACTCGATGAAACGCGGTGTCGATCTCGCTGCTATTGCGCGGGCGAGTGCTTTGCGGCCGCTTAAAACGCCACGGAGGTCAACGGAAGCACTGCTAAGGGCGCGGCTTGCAGTGGATCAGGGTCGCATTTCCCGGCTGTAACCCAGAATGCGATAGAGCGCGGCCGCGAATCCTTCAGTGAAATAAGGGCAGCTTTAATCGCCCTTAACGACGCCCATTCATCGGCGCTGCGTCAGAAAGTTCAGCAACGGATCGACGCCTTGCGGTTGCGTCAGGTCAGCGCTCGGTGCTATGGCGCAGATTTTTTGCGCCAGCGAGATGGCGTACCCGAGCCACGAGTCTGCGCCCCCACCGATCTCGCAGTTCGGCTTCGGCGCTGTGAACTCACCGGCGTCTGCCAACGCACCCAATCATCTACCTCTTTGCAAACGTGATTAGGAGCAAAACCGTAGCGTTGCTCATCTTGTCCTCAAGCCGGTCACGCCGACCGTCGATGAATTTCAGATCGTCGTCAGTGAGTTTGTTCCACTTCTCTTTGACCTTGCCTTTAGTCTCGTTCCCACATTCGTTCAACATGGTCCCAATTCATCGCTTCCCCCCTCACCAGACAAAGTGGTGCTCAATGAAAGACCCCCAAACCACGTTAGCTATACGACGTTCCCAAGGTCAGAAAAGAATGCATAGGCGTTACCTGAATGTCACTGCCAGCAGGTCTGCTTTTGGACTTTGCGGTATCCCATGCTCGACGCTGAGCATGTTCGCTCTTGGGGATGAAGCGGGCATTCCTGATCTGCGCTCCAATGTCCGCTCATGAGCCAAAGCGGACGTTTCAAGTGGGCGCCACTTACGACGAAAGCTCCACCTCGCGTGCAACGACTGACTTGAACGGGAGGGTGGGGATACCGGGGGTATACCGTGGATTAGGATCCATGAGTCGCCCCCCTGCATGAGGGGGCGCGATTGGACGAAGCTCGCAAGCCAAAAATCGACCACCTTTTGAGGGGATAATCCCTGATTTGTGCGTCCCACTTCCGGGCCGATTTTTTACCGCGTTTGGGCGCACTCGGGGGGTTAGTGGTCAGATGCACCAATCAGCTTTCCTGAGACATTGCCGCTTGCTAAGCGTTGCTGCTCTGGGAGCGATGCTCGCTTTTCCTGCGAGCGCCCAGACCGGCCCCGAGTCCCAAACTCCGAGCACCGGCTCACCCGGCTCCGAGTCCCAAACTCCGAGCACCGGCTCACCCGGCTCCGAGTCCCAAACTCCAAGCACCGGCTCACCCGGCTCCGAGTTCCAAACTCCAAGCACCGCCACACCGGGCACCGAGACCCAGTCCGAGTCACCGGGTACGCCTACTGGCTCCAATTCGGCGGTCCCGGAGGCTAATCCGGCGTCCACGACCATCCAGCCACGCAAGGCAGCGGTTCCCGATATTCTTATCGCAATTAACAAGCCAACGCAGCGCATGACCGTCACAGTCAATGGTCACGTGCGCTACCGCTGGCGCGTCTCGACCGGCGCCACCAAATATTCGACGCCGCCCGGCTCCTATAAGGCGTTCCGCATGGAACGGATGCATTATTCAGCGAGTGGGACAATGCCGGGATGCCGCATTCGATTTTCTTTAGTTCGCGCGGCCACGCCATTCACGGCTCGAACCATCCCGGCCTCGGCACGCCGGCGTCTCATGGCTGCGTGCGGCTCTCGCTCGGCAATGCTGCCACCCTGTTCGCGCTCGTCTCCGCGCGCGGTGTGAGCAACACCAAGATCGTGGTGAGAGGGCCGGATCCACCAGGCTACCATGCCGCCACTCAGATCCCGCAGCGCCGCCAGCCCGCGCGGCCGGTTGGGCTTTTTGGGGGATCTTCCGTTAATGGGAAACCGCTCCTAGGGGGTGCTTCGGGAACATGCCCTGAGCGGTCTCTCTGGAGGGGCCTGCTACGCGGTCAAGAAGCGGCTCGATAAAGTTTGCTCAACGATGCGGACAGCCAGACCAACAACAGGGTCTCCGTTTTCCTTTTCTGAGGCTGGAACAGCCCCATTCGATCCGACGAGTTCTTGTTTCTGCCTTTTTGGCCGACTTGATCCAGCAGATCCATTCATTGCGCGCCAGAGGCGTAATGTCCTCCCACGTCTCCAACGCTTTTACGTCGGAGATCAGTGCCTTTTCAGGTCCG
Organism: uncultured Alphaproteobacteria bacterium; assembly: GCA_963710245.1. Lineage (GTDB taxonomy): Bacteria > Pseudomonadota > Alphaproteobacteria > Rhizobiales > Methyloligellaceae > Methyloceanibacter. The sequence continues at coordinate 2,380 of CAVPZK010000005.1, read as the reverse complement.
CGGGCAGGTCATGGACCACGCCGCCTGAGATCTCTTTTGCGCTCAGAGCTTCGCTCATAAGTTTATCGCCAGGGTATGAGACGAGGTCCTCGTTGAGCCACCTTCCTCCGCAGGTGGCCAGCATGTACAGATGAGCATGTCTGCGGAACGCGAAACTTGAAGCAGTTTTGTACCGAAGACGGCCTCATTCCTGCAATCAGCGAAGTAGTGTTCGACGCGGTTTAACCAGCCAGCGCCGCTGCTCGAAGTGATGATATCCGACGTCTGCGGAATTGCCTACCGAATGGCGAGCTCGTTCAAATCAATCGCCCACTTGCGTCCAGTTCATCCAAGAGCGCCTTGGCGGCCTTAAGGTCAGGGGTATCGAAGCCTTCGGTGAACCACCCGTAAGTGTCAGAGAGCATTTGGCGCGCTTCGTCGCGCCGACCCTGTTGTTGGCAAAGACGCGCCAGACTTGTCGTCGCTCGGAGCTCCCAGGCTTTGCTCAGCTGGTGCTGCGCCGTTCCGATTGCACGACGAAAGTGCTCTTCGGCCTCGCCATTTTGTGACCCCGTCCGCAACGCAAGTTCGCCTTTGAGGCGCTGCAACTCGGCCTTTTGGCAGAGTTCGTCGCTCTCTCGGCAATGGCCAGGCCCTCATCGAGCGCGTCCCTGGCGTCGTCAGGTCGGCCGGCTTGAATGTAGGCGTCTCCGAGGATGCTGAGGTAGTAGGGAAGCGCGAGGCCCGCGCCGGTGGCCCGATACGCTTCGAGGCCTCGCGTGAGCAGCGGTAATGCTTCGTTCGGACGCCCTTCAGGAGACTCCCGCAGCCTTGTAGAGGGTCCCGGTCGCGTGAAACATCGCGAAGCCCTGCTTGGTCGCGGTTTGTATTCCCTCTTCGCTTGCCGCCTTGGTTTCGGCGGGAAGCCCGAGCTGATGGTAAAGCCAGCTCGGGTGGTGCTGGGCATAGGCGAGGCTGAAGGGGTGCTTTATCGCGCGCGCGAGCTTGAGCGTTTCTTGGCTCACCCGCCGCGCCCGCTCAGGATATCCCAGCTGCCAAAGAGCCAGCGCCAAATAGCAGCGATGCGTTATCCCGGCATCTTGCCGACGTGCGACGCCCACAGAGCCGTGCGTTCACGATCGTCATAGTGCGAGAGGGCCTTCTCATATTGGGCGATGGCGCCGACGAAATCGCCTCGGTAAAACAGCGTCACGCCCAAGAGGAAGAGTGCCTCCATCCAGATGCCCGGATCCTCGAAGCGCTCGGCAAGGCCGATCGCCTCTCTGGCCAAGTCCATCGACAGGCCCATCTCGCCACGGACCACATGCCAGGCGAAATTGCCCCACACCACGGCGAAGAGTTGTGGCGGTTTCCCTATTCTTTCACACAGCTCGCGCGCATGCACGAAGACAGGGCCGACCTCGGGGGCTGCGTAGCCTCGCACGGCGATATAGGCCGTGCCGAGAGGACTTAGAGTTGCAATTCCAGCGCATCGCGTTCAGCGCCGCTCGGGAAGCCCTTGAGCAATGCTAAGGTTTGCTCGGAGTCTCTGATCGCCTGGGGCAAAGCCCCCCGCGCCATCGCTTGTGTCCCCGCCAAATGCTGATACTCGACCGCCTTGACCTGGTTGCCGCTGCGCGAAAAATGATGGGCCAATTCGGCGACGTGATCGTCGAGCGAAGCAGTGTAGATCGTTTCAATGGCATGACCCACATGTTCATGCAGCCGCTTACGGCGCTCGAGGAGCACGGAGTTGTAGGCCACTTCCTGGGTGAGGGCGTGCTTGAAAATGTATTCGACGTCGATGATGGAAGGTTGCTCGTAGACGAACTCGCCCAGTTGCAACCTTGAGATTAGGGTTCCAATTCGTCCTCGGACTTGCCCGCGACTGCGCGCGCCAAACTAAGAACGAACTCACGCCCGAGGATCGCGAGCGTCTGCAAGAGGTTCTTCTCGTCATTGTGTAGGCGGTCGATGCGCGCAGCCAAGATCGCCTGCACCGTGGGAGGATTCCCGAGCGATTTAAGTGGTCGAACGAGGATTACCGTTCCGCTCTCCCGCACGAGCGCCCCTTCGTCGAACAGAGCTTGAACGGTCTCTTCCATGAAGAAGGCACTTTGCCGGTGGTCGTGACGATGAGCTCCCTGAGGGGCGCAAGCGCGGGGGCATCACCCAGGATGGCAGACAGCATCTCATCCGCGCTGCCCTCTCCGAGCGACTCGAGCCGTAACCGAGAGCACCAAGCTTTGTCCCCCCAGCGGTGCGCGTATTCCGGCCGATAGTTGACCAAAAGCAGCATGCGCGAGCCGCTGAGCAAATCGGCGAGGGTGTCAAGAAGCGCCTGACTTTCATCGTCCAGCCAATGCAAGTCTTCGATTATCAGCAGGAGCGGGCGATGGAC
>CAVPZK010000004.1:0-155491 GCA_963710245.1 uncultured Alphaproteobacteria bacterium | reverse complement strand
AGAGCGCGATCGACGTGAGATGTCTCGCAGAAGCGACCGGCGGACAATACATCCAGACAAACAATCAAGAGGAACTCGTCGAGCGTTCCAGAAGACGCTGGGCTGCCCGATGATGTCGCGGCTTGCACCATCCGTCGCCTTAGGTTTTGGCCGACGCAGACGCGACGTGTTGGCCGATCCCTCGGTGAAAGTGTTGGTTAACTCCAACTCAGATTTATGATTTTTGAAACGACTTTGAAACAGCGCGAGTGCGACGATGCCTCACAACGGGAGGCGCGACGTCATGTTCACGGGGAAAACGCTGTTCAGAGTAAGCTGCTCTACCGAGGATACCAGCTAGAGGTTAGGCGCGCGTCGTCGGGATGTCGTTGGGATTTACCCGCGTACCGCGGATCTGCCGATCCTCAGTCGATGCGAGGTAATTGCCGTTGATCAACACGAGGCGTTGGTGATGGCCAAGCATCGTGTAGACGGTGTGATTTCCTATTAGGCCTTTTACGCCTGCGGGACAAGCACGTCAGCTGCGGGTTTTCCGTGATGACTTCGGCTTGGCGCGCTTACGCCCAGACGTAGCCCGGCCCTTTTTCGTTGCTGGCTTTGTCGCCCTTCGTGTCGAGTTCTTTGCGGACTTTGTACCGCCTTTCGCTTTGGCGTCGACTTCTTCGCCGCAGCTTTGGCGGGCGCTCGCTTTTTTGCAGGGGATGTCTTTGCCTTTGTGCGCCGTTTGGTCGGCTGACTTTTAGCGCGCCTCTTACGAGCGGCCATTACGGCGCCAGACACGGCACCAATCAACGTACCCACCACCGGCGTGCCAACCGCGGTGCCGACTACCGCACCTGCGACGGCACCCCCAAGAGTGCTCTTAGCCGCGCCTTTCTCATCGCTCGATAGAATCTCTTTCTTGTCGTCGTCTTCAGTTATGTTTCCCCCCTACGCTTCTAGGCCGGTGACCCACAATTCTGTGCGTGTTCGACGAAAATTGCGAGACAAAATCACACTACAGCCCGCGGAAGCGGGATCAGCGCAGCGCGCGTTTACTAGGGTCGTGTGCTTGAGATTCGACGCCGAGCTGCCGACTTAGGCTTTTGTCATTCGCCTATGTCCGCTCCTGGCACATAGCGAACCTGCGAGCGGGCTCGCCGCGCGCCGCTTTTGGAGGTAATGCGGACCTTCCTGTAACGGCTGAGCTGATGCCTTTATGAGTACACGGCCTAATGGATTTGCGAGGACGGCTTGGGCTGTACTAACTGATCGCGCCTCAGGGAAGCGAAGCCGATCAGCGCCAAACCCACGAAATTCCGCATGTGATTGCGCGTTAAATTACCTGTTAGCTCGGAAAAATTCCCTGTTCCGATGCTCAGGGAATTTGACCGTAACGATCTGATTTACATGTGCGAAAACTGAGCCCAATCGCGTTTTTGAGGCAGATCTGCGAACGTTTCCCTGTACTTTCCCGCTTAACAGGGAAAATTCCAACTCAGACAGGTTCGCTGATGACTGCTCCCACCGCGGGTAACCGTACCGTGGGTTCGAATCCCACCCTCTCCGCCAGCAATTAAGCTATTGATATTGTTGGTGTTTTCGGTCTTGGCGCGAGGCAAATTGTCTTGCGCGTTTTCCGAGCCTTGCAGGCAGGCCTCATCAGCGCCTGGTAGCTAGAGACTCTTTCGTGCGCCAATCGACCGTCTCTGCGCGGGCTCGTCTCTTACGGCGCGCGTTGGCAGTACCACTGTCTCTCGGCCGAAGCCGCATTTCTTGGTGAGCGAGCGAGACGCTAAACCGGAGACACGCCTGAACCGTGGGCTATTGATGCGCTTTAAGAGCAGAGCAGTTCGCGCTGCGCCCTCCAATCGAGGGGCAGGCGGGTATCGTCCATCAGCCGGTTCGCGGTGAGCTGTGGAGGATGCCTGCCGTTCAAGATCGCCGTGACAATGTCGGGGGCGAGGAAGGCGAGCCTGATGAGGCGCGAAACGTAGGAACTGCTGACCCCCTCCTCTGCGGCGATCTCTCTCAAGGTTAGGCTGGGGTCCTGAAGCAGGCGCGCGCGTATGGCGTGGGCCCGGACGAGAAGACGTACCAGGACGGGATCGACGTTCGCCGGCTCGGATCCATCATCGACCACCATTCTCATCTCTATCCCCGTGCGCTTCAGACGCGCGCGGACAGTCAAGACCATCAGATGCTCGCTCTCGGTCATCATCCGCCGGGGTGAGCAGGTTGCCGTTTATCGGGCTCAGCATTCAAACACAGAGCAACGCCCATTTGATCGAGTGTCACGTCGATCCGGTCGGAATGAACCTGGACTCTCGTGACCAAGGCGAGGAGAAGCGCACGCAGATGCTCCACATCGAGATCCTGCCAGCGGGCGGCAAGCCGCGCAGCCTCGTCCAGAAGCTTCTTCTGGGCAACGGCGTCGGGGCCACAACATTGAACTGCGTTCAGCACGGCGACCGGATCGGCGAGCCATGCGCGTATCCGGCCGGTGACCAGAGCCTCGATATTGAGCGGCCGGGATGCGCTGGCCCCTCTTCGTCGCCTTATCGTCTCCCGGTCAGCAGCGATTTGGAGACGTAGTAGCGATACCGGACACCCTTCTTTACAGCATGACTGGGCGTCATAGGCTCGCCTTGCGCATCGTAGATGAGACCGGCGAGCAGGCTTAAGCTGGCGGGTGCCCTTGCCGGCGCCGCGATCGACCCGGTTTGTCGCCAAAGTGGTCTGCACCCCGTGCCACAGATCCTCATCAACGATCGGGTCGTGCTCGCCTGGATAGGCCTGGTCCTTATGCACGATCTCGCCGCGATAGATGCGGTTCTGCAGCATGAGATAGAGCGCCCCCCGAGCAATCGGCTTGCCCCCATAGGGCCGGCCATCGGGCGCCGTGCGGCGCTTGCTGACGATGCCCGCCGCATCGAGATGCTCCTTGAGCAGGCGCACCGAACGCAGTTCCTGATAGCGGCGGAAGATATAGCGGACGGTCTCGGCCTCGGCCTCGTTGACGACCAGCTTCCGCTCCTTCACGTCGTAGCCGAGCGGCGGATAGCCGCCCATCCACATGCCCTTCTTCTTGGAGGCAGCGATCTTGTCGCGAATGCGCTCGCCCGTGACCTCCCGCTCGAACTGGGCAAACGACAGCAGCACGTTCAAGGTCAGGCGACCCATCGAGGTGGCGGTGTTGAAGGCCTGCGTCACCGAGACGAAGGAGACGCGAGTGGGCATCGAACACCTCGACGATCTTGGCGAAGTCGAGCAGCGAGCGGGTGAGCCGGTCGATCTTGTAGACGACGACGATATCCACCTTCGACCCGCGGCATGTCGGCCAGCAGGCGCTGCAGAGCCGGCCGCTGCAGCGTTCCCCCGGAATAGCCGCCATCATCATACTGGGTCGGCAGGGCCACCCAGCCCTCGTGCTTTTGACTTAGGATAAAGGCCTCGCAGGCTTCACGTTGCGCATCGAGCGAGTTGAAGTCTTGCTCCAGGCCCTCCTCGGTGGACTTGCGGGTATAGATGGCGCAGCGCACCGTCTGTCGGCTCCTTCCGTCTGTTCGCGTTCGGCTGCAGATCGCCTTTAGGCATCCTGAAGCGCCCTCTTATTCGTCTGGCCAGTCCGAAGAAGCGCGGGCCCGACCAGTGGGCGCCCGTGATTTCGCGAGCGATTGCGGTCAGCGAGCGGTAGTTCCGTCCGGCATAGGTGAAGCCTTCCTCCTCCACCGTGACGGTGTGCGTACGGCCGTTCCATTCGCGCACCAGCCGCGCGCCCGCTCTGATCTTCTGGGCGGCCTCGGGCGCTATCTCGCCATCGGACTGCCGCGCATGCACGAGCGCGGCGAGTTTGCGGCTGGTCGCTTTGCTGAGCCCACCATAGCGAAGCTCCTGGATACGGTAGGCGACCGCGCGAACGAGCAGGTCTCGGCTGAGCCGTGGCGGCTGGCTGCGATAGAGCCGCCGCCACTCTTTGCGCAGTTCGTCAGGACTGAGAGCGGGAAGAGCCTCAAGCATTCGCGACACCTCCATGTCGCGAGCCGCCTCGTCCGTTGCTTTGCCTTGCGGCAAACCAACTTCCGCCATGGCGTCCACGTACTCCGCCAACACACGTGCTCTGGACAGGCGTGGTCAGGGTGCGATAGCGGCGGGGCCCCGCGTCGGGCTTCTCCGATACGAGTGTGAGGCCGAGCTTCTTTCTGACCGCCCCAGCCAGGAAGCCGCGCACGCTGTGTTGCTGCCAGCCGGTCGCCGCTTGCAGCTCCTCTATCGTCGCACCTTCTCGGCGGCCGAGCAGGTCGAGGCAGGTCTGTTGTTTGGTCTGTTTGCCGGTTGCAGGTTTGGTACCGTTGCGACTGCCAATGGCACTCTTCCTGCGAGTTCGCCGCTTCGGCGCCTTCGCTGTTCTGCCGCCTTCTTCGCATTCGAGCGGGGCTGACGCTTGGTCCGCTCGACCGGGTCCGCAATTCTCGTCTCGTCAACAGGATTAGATTTGGCCATCGGGTGGTCCTCCGCTTGCGCGACCGCGCCCCATGCGCGGTGCTCCCACCACCCGAAGCCCCGCACTTGAGGCGAGGCGCTGTCGTGGCCGTTGGCCCGATGCCTTCTCGGCCACCAACGACGTCAGCATGAATGCTTCCTTCGTCGTAGAAGTCCAGTCGAATGTGCGCGAGCTGGTGAGCATCGAGTCAGACAGCTTTTTCGGCGCGTACCTGAAAGGTGTGGCGCCTAAACGCTCAAACCAATGCGTCGCTGAGACAGGTGAACGACAGGCTAGACAGCAGCTTGGGCGGGAAATTTTCTCTGGAGTCCAATTTCGCGATCGAAGCGCGAAATTCTATCGAGTTTTCAAAGCCACAGATTCTTCGACCGGACCGCGAGTTCGAATCCCGCTTGGTCCGCCAGCTAGTCCCTTATTTTTCCAGCGAAATTTCGCCATCCGAAATTGTCACCACAGTTCCGTGCTTTCCAGTAATGCCGCACGTGGTCAGCCGGCTAAATGGAGGTCATGGATTCGATCACGGGTCACCCCGATTACGACTCACTTAGGGCTTCGCCCGGCCAGCGAGGACAAGCGGTCCCGCAATCGCCTAATACAACCCCTTAATAGGGCCGCAGTACATGAAGTCTACGGTTGAGAAACGCTCGATCCAAGGCTTGGGAGAGTGCGTCGACTTGATCGTCGTACTTGCCAACCGGAAACGCCATGATCTCCTTTCGGAACTCATCGAGCCATGACGCCCGGCGCGGAACGTGCACGTAGCCCGCCTCGATTCGCGCCGTGTGCGCATTCATGCGCATGATCTTGTCACCCTCTGGCTTGACCTCGATGGCACGAATGCCTTCGCGCTTTAGGTCCTGGATCAAGCTCATCCCCGAACCCTTGTTTTCTATCAGCAGCGCGTAGTTGCTGGTGACAGAGCGCCAGCGACGATGCACCTCGATCACCTTGCGTCGCAGATCCGGGATATTCGAGCCGATCGCGCAGGACATCCAGAAGGTAAGCGTTTTCATCCCTCACTTGCAGCACGACGCAGGCCGAATAGTCGCAGAGCTCCCCGGCGCTCATCGCCGTGTCCCAGCTCACGATCAGCTTGTCGCCCTGCTCCCATCGCGGAGGCTCGTCATAGGGTGTGAACCAGTGCCATTTGATGAGATTGCCGCCCGCAGCAATTGGCTCCTGTTGAAACTGGGCGGCAAAATCGGCTGAGCCCATGGAGCGCTTGAGCTCCTCCAAGGCCCATCTTGGTTCGCGTTCGGGATGCAGCAGCTCACCGACTTTGCGGTACGGCGCTTAAAGCAGCGGCTGAGACGCAACGCGGACTGATCTGCTCCTGTTTGCCTATCCATGCCGCCCTCTTGGAGCAATCCCAGACTTCTAACGTTCGCTCAGAGAGGAATGGGGTTTGAGTGGCATTGCCAAAAAGAGGTGGAGGAAACCCGGGGGCTGTGGTCGTGGTGGCTAAGGTTCTTCTTAGAAAATTCGCGGGCAGCCCGCCATTCAATCGCCGAAAACTTCGGGAAACAGCGCAGCGGCGCCGTCCATGGCGGCGGTTTCGCGATAGCCCATGGGCTCGGCTTTGGGCGGGAGCCCTCCTACAAAATATTCCACAAGTTTTTTCACCTCCATCGAACTCCCGGTCCATCGACGTGTTGGCCTATAGAGGTTTCAATGCCGAACCGAGAAGACCGATATCGTGGATACACGATCACAGGCGAATTGAACGGACGTGAATGGTGCATCGAAGCGCATCCGACAAGGCCTGAACTACCGATACTTCGACGAGCGTCCTTCCGCGTAGTGCATCCAAGTTGGCCACAAGCACGTGCTGAAGCATGTGCGCGTATTGATGCGCTATTGTCGATCTAAACCGGACGTCGCGCTCTCACCGTGGAGGATCCGACCATTACACATGACACACCAGACTTAATGGGCGCGGCATTTAACAGCGCGTGGGTCATTGTGAAGCCGCCACAGCTCGAACCCCATTCCCGCCAAGAAAAACAGCTGCGACTCGACTTAGCCCGGTGCATCACTGACCTCGTAGCGTACGGCGTCACCGACGCCGAGGAATTACGGCGACAAGCCGTTGAGCAAATGCTTCTCGCCCAACGGCCGGCAGGCTAAGGCGCGGCTCACCAGGGATCGAGCGCACCGGGTGTCCCCGCACGTTTCGACCCACACGCCTTTATTCGCTAGCTGACCCACACGCCTTTATTCGCTAGCTATTGCCGTCAGAAGGGCGCCATCCTCGAGGAGGGATGTCAGTAGGGCTGGTTGCCTGCCGACCTCGCCCACCTTCGGCCAAACGCGCCTCCTGAAGTGCAACCGGCTCCTCTGAGGGCCGCTGTTCAAAGGCTCCCTGGCCTGGACGACTGGGTCCTAATTTATCGAAGCCACGCGAGCACTCCAGTTCCCCAAAGGGAGTCGATGATTCTTGAACTGTTACGAAAGCATGAAGATCAGCGGTTGGTGCGAAAAATTCTTTTGTTCACCTTGTAAGGAACGATGACGACTCCGCTCAGTTGTCTCGTCATAGGTCGAGCTGAGGGAGATTGCCATGATCGGATCACCCAAACTTACCGTCAGAACCCGCTTGCCAGTGCAAGCCTGGATCTTTGCAGGCCTCGTCACGTTGTTCTCGATAGCCTCTTCGCTGACGCAACCGCCGGCGCCCTCGGCGGCTGTTTATGCAAATCTATCGGAGGCGTACGCTTCTTCCATTGGGTGGTAGCTACAGCGACTACGATTGACTTTCGGCCTGAGAGAAATGCCGCGCTGTCTTAACACCGGCCGGATGTGACAGCTTCACGGCAAACGCGATTCAACTTCTGCCCCAAAGCCGGCGCGGGAACCTACCAAAGCGATGAAAGTTTGAAATGGGTCACCTCGCGTTTGAGGCTTGGCTCGCGCTCTGCGCGGCCTCTGTAAAAGCGTTCCTCGACCGAACTTGCCGGAGCGGGCGAGTTCGCGTGCACGCTCTTGCATGCGCTCCAAGGTCTCACTCATGACTGCACCCCAACTTAGGTTAGCGCGAATTATTGCGCTGATTGGCGTGAGAGAAGACATCGCTTAGGGGTTACGCCCAATGCGACCCGCCTAACGGGACTTTTCGCCAGGACATCGGCAAGGGATGTAGGCTCGGCAATCGCGCCCAAGGTGCATGTCCGCTTGTGGCACTAAGCGGACTAACGCGGCGTTGCGCTCGACGTCAGCTTCTGACCCAAAGCAGACATGTCGGGGAGCCATCCGCGTTTTCACGCTGCTCTAATGCCCCCAAGCAAGGAGAGCTCAGGCCCGTTGCGACATGGCATTAATCGCAGCCCTAGCAAATGCTCTAGTTGAGCATGTTGTGGCGGCATCTGTCCGTGGGGAACATCAAATGGCATTGCTCAGGGAGTTAACGGCTACCTTCTCTAACGGGGTCGGGCACCGCCGCTATCTCTTGCCGTCAATGGCCATTGCCATTGGCGCATTGCTCGAGCGTGATGGTTTGGAAACGAGTTCCTCACAATGGATATGAGTTTAATGCCTTCGTGCCTGGACATGGCCGATTTTCGACACGATCCGGTGTTGAGGTGAAACGCAAAAGTTCGTTCCGTTGTTCAGTTCGGACCGCACATGGTTATGAGCGCTTATCGCTGGCTTCCCTTTATCGCCGGCATCATTTTTGCCGCATGGGGAACAGAACACGCCCGTGCCGCGCAGCTTAATGGTTATCCCCTCAGCAACGTCAATCTCCGTGCCGGACCAGATACCGAGTATCCCGTAATCGTTACAGTGCCTAACCGTGCCCCAATCTCGATTCTCGGGTGTTTAGGCGACCACACCTGGTGCGATGTCGTTTTCCAGGACAGCCGCGGCTGGATGCGCGCGATTTATCTCACCGGATTCTACCAGGGCTACTACTACCCGTTACGTGATTACGCGCCGCGGCTTGGCTATCCGGTCGTTGATTTTGACATCAATGAATATTGGGACGCCTATTACGAGGACCGCCCCTTTTATCAGGAGCGCCCACGGTGGAGTCATGCTCGCGAGGAAGGTTGGATCGACAGGGCCGCCTTCTACGATCGGCTTGAGCCCTACGGGGAGTGGGTGTGGATGCAAGGCCAGTATGTGTGGGTGCCGGTCAACGTGGATCGGCAGTGGCGACCCTACACCGATGGCCGCTGGGTCTATACCGATCGTCATGGGTGGATGTGGGTCTCTAACGAGCCGTTCGGTTGGGCGACCTATCATTACGGTCGTTGGGGCTTCTCCAATCGCGTCGGGTGGTTTTGGGTCCCTGGCAGCCGTTGGGGTCCGGCGTGGGTCTCCTGGCGGTCCTCCGATGAGTATCTCGCGTGGGCGCCCCTCCCACCTGACTATGATGAGGGTGTGAGCATCAACATCGCCGTCGAAACGGTTCCCGACTATTACTGGCAGGTAGTTCCGACTGACAGATTCTTATCGGTCGATTTGCGGGGAGACATCGTCCGCGATGAGAATTGCTTTGAGCCGATTCTGCGAGAAACGCGCCCGCTCGGTAACGTCACGATCATCAACAACAACGTGGTCGTCAACAAGGTCGTCAACGTCACTTATATCGAGCAAAAGACGAATGAGAAGGTAGCGGTCCACCAGATCGAGAGGACCGGCGATGCTGCCAAATCTGGAAAGATAGAAGGCGCCGCCGTTGAGGTCTTCCAGCCCGCTGCCGACCAGGCGCCCAAGACCGCAGCACCGCACAAGCCGAAGAAGATCGAGGAGGTGGCGGTCGAAAGCAAAACTAAGGGACAGGGAGGCGGCAAGCCGACCACCGAAGAATTGTTGATTCCGCCCGAGATCAAAACGCCAAAGGGTGAAGCGGCTTCGCCGCCGCCGCCCTTACCTCCAGAAGAGGCAGAAGCGCCGAGGGGTAAACCAGAGGGTAAGCAGAAGAAGGCGAAGGGAGAGCCTCAACCCGAAGGACCTCCGGCGATGCAGCCGGGGGGCCCACCACTACCACCCCCGGGAGAGGCAGAAGCCCCGAGGGGCAAACCAGAGGGTAAGCAGAAGAAGGCGAAGGGAGAGCCTCAACCCGAAGGACCTCCGGCGATGCAGCCGGGGGGCCCACCACTACCACCCCCGGGAGAGGCAGAAGCCCCGAGGGGTAAACCAGAGGGTAAGCAGAAGAAGGCGAAGGGAGAGCCTCAACCCGAAGGACCTCCGGCGATGCAGCCGGGGGGCCCACCACTACCACCCCCGGGAGAGGCAGAAGCCCCGAGGGGCAAACCAGAGGGTAAGCAGAAGAAGGCGAAGGGAGAGCCTCAACCCGAAGGACCTCCGGCGATGCAGCCGGGGGGCCCACCACTACCACCCCCGGGAGAGGCAGAAGCCCCGAGGGGTAAACCAGAGGGTAAGCAGAAGAAGGCGAAGGGAGAGCCTCAACCCGAAGGACCTCCGGCGATGCAGCCGGGGGGCCCACCACTACCACCCCCGGGAGAGGCAGAAGCCCCGAGGGGCAAACCAGAGGGTAAGCAGAAGAAGGCGAAGGGAGAGCCTCAACCCGAAGGACCTCCGGCGATGCAGCCGGGGGGCCCACCACTACCACCCCCGGGAGAGGCAGAAGCCCCGAGGGGTAAACCAGAGGGTAAGCAGAAGAAGGCCAAGAAGGGAGGAGGCCACTGCCCCGAAGGGACTGTGCCTCTCGATGACGGGACTTGCGCTCCGGGGCAGTAGCAATTCCGAGATGGTCGCTCAGGCGTTCCAGGGGCCTGGCGCCTCTCGGTCTCCGACAATGGAGTGGGCAATCCAACGGACGCTGAGCCCGCACATAGCGGCCTCGGCACCAGCATCGTCGAGGCGCTGGCGCATCAACTCGAGGCCACGGTCCAGAAAACGAGTGGACCGGAGGGAACCACGGTGACGATCACTGCCAACGCTGGAATAGCGGCTGGCGGAAAAATGGGAGTGCGCGCGTGATCGTATTTCCCCGGGGCGAAGTTAAAACGTGGAGCGATCTCACTCCCGGAGCTCTGTTCGGCGTTTCAATCAGCGGCGAAACCCACTTAGGCGTGAAAATTCAGGGCGGCGGTGGCGGATTTTTCATTGCGCTGTCTTAACGGGATTGCCGCCGCACTGCGTGAGCGAAAACGTAGTGCAAAACTCGCTGCTCTATTTCTTCCAAAACAGCAAAATAGTTCCAGCGACGCCTGCTTCAGCGCTGATGGTCCGCAGCCACAGCCGGGTTCACTCCTTCAGAGTTCCAAAGGACTTTTCCTCCTTCTTCAGGGGGATCAAACCACGTTCGCGTTCGCAGTTCAGGATGGAAAGGTTCAAGAGGTGGGCCACCCCTATGTAGCCATTCAGGAGTGGAAGATTGTCCTTCGGGGGCTTGACGAACACGAAGTCATTTTCGAATGGCCAGATAAAAAGCCCTAGATTGTAGTCTCCAAAACGGAACATAGAGCCATGAGCACATTCGCTACCGTGGTTGGCGTCGCGGCGGCAGTCTGCACGACAGCAGCCAACTTGCCGCAGCTCAAGAAGGCATGGCGCGCTGCGTGCTTGGCACCCTGCAACGTATAGCGGGCTCGCTGAGGAATGCGGCCTGGCCCTCTCGACGGTGGAAGTATGGCTGGTGCGTTTTGCTGGGGCAATGCCGGAAACCGGCAAAAACGCCGACGGCCGCAAAGCAGCCATCGCACCTTCCGGCTAAGGCACGCGTCCAGACGTCGTCACGCCAACTCGCTGGCTACGCCGCTCTCCGCACCCCTTGAAACCATCCTGGAGACATCCATATACCATCCACTGAGATGGAGGATGCCATGGCCGCTGAAATTCATCGCCTTCGCGACAAAGCCGGCGAAACGGAAAAGATCACGATCAACCTCGGTTACGTAGACCTCGGCCATATCGATTTGCTGGTGCAGGAGGGCTTTTATTCCAACCGAACCGACTTCATTCGCACGGCGATTCGCAACCAGCTTTCGACCCATGGCGAGGAGGTCAGGAAATCGATCGTGCGGCATACGCTAGAGCTCGGTCTTCGGCACTATACGAGCGCGGATCTGGAAGCCGTCAAAGCCGCCGGCGAAAAACTTCACATCAAGGTGCTTGGGCTCGCCAGCATTGCCCCGGACGTGACGCCGGCACTCGCTTTGGCGACCATTGAATCGATCACGGTGCTGGGTGCGCTCCATGCCAGCAAAGAAATCAAGAGCGCGTTAGCCGATCGCATTGGCTGACGATACGAAAATCCCCACAACCTCCAAGGAACCAAGACATGAACATGGATCTTGCGAATGCCATGCGTGCGGCGACGCAATTGACGCGCGCTCAGAAGCTCATGGAAGCAACGCGCCTCCTTCAAAGCGCCTTGTCGGGCCGAGAGGTGGCCCCCTCAGCGCCTCCGCACGCACAGCCGGCTAGGGGTCGAGCGATCGAAGGTCGTGTGATTGACCTCACTCCAAATATCACGGCGCGTGACCTCACGGTTCCTTTCCAGGGAAAACCGGACGCGTCATCGGAAGGATTGCGACCGCAACCGCTGACCAAAGCGTGGTCGGGGCCATTAGAGGGGTTAGTCGGGACACTCGCCCAGGGCAAGCTTGGGAGTTTCAATCTTGATGCCTTGGCGGGTCTTAAGCCCCGCAAGGCACTCGAGATCCCAGAGGGTGCTCAGTTCTTGAGCCGCTCCTTTACCTGCGCCGCCGGGAGCCGCAGCTACAAGCTCTATATTCCTAGTCGTCACGCAGTTGGCAGGCGAGGTTTGATCGTGATGCTGCATGGTGGCACGCAGGATGGAGACGACTTCGCGGCTGGAACCCGCATGAACGATCTCGCTGAGAAGCATGGATTGCTGGTCGCCTATCCGACCCAGCCCAAGGCAGCAAACGCATCGTTGTGTTGGAATTGGTTCACGCCTGAGAACCAGATACGCGGGACGGGCGAGCCATCCATCATTGCCGGCATCACCAAGGACATTATCGCCACCTACGATGTCGATCCGGCCCGCGTATTCGTGGCGGGTCTCTCCGCCGGCGGCGCCATGGCGGCCGTGATGGGGGCGACCTATCCTGATCTATACGCCGCCGTCGGCGTCCATTCAGGCTTGCCTTACAGGTCCGCTGCCGATCTCCCTTCCGCGTTCGCGGCAATGCGCGGTGATGCGGGGCCGCTAGGCTTGCGGTCACGGAAGTCGCGCGGCGCGGCAAACGACGGCCCTCGCATTCGCACCATCGTCTTCCACGGCGATGCGGACAACATCGTCCATCCGTCGAACGCTGCAAGCATCGTGGGGGCGGCCAAGGAAGGTGAGAGCATCGAGCGCGCAGAGGCTCGGCATACCGCGTCCCGTGCACATACCCGCACGGTGACTCGGGACAAGACCGGGAAGGTTGTGGTGGAGCAATGGCTCATCCATGGCAGTGGGCATGCCTGGTCCGGCGGCAGCCGGGATGGCACCTACACCGATCCGCAGGGCCCCGATGCCTCAAGCGAAATGCTGCGATTCTTCTTGGAAGAGCGGCTCGAGCTTGCCGGCGCCGAGTGAATCTAAAGAGAGGCGCGATGTCCGCTATTGGCACTTTGCAGACATTGATGCCGGCTGTGAGCATGTCCGCTCTTGGAGGGTAAAGCGGACATCCCCGATCCGCGCCCCAAGTGTCCGCTAATGACCCAAAGCGGACATCCGGTCGTTCCACCGAACAGCCAGTGCTGCCACAGTCGATCGATCAGGAACCGGCTGTAGCGGCCCGGAACAGCGCGGCGAAATTCTCAAGCTCGTTGGGCGCCGCGTCGGACACGGCCCAATAAGTGGCCCCTTCATCGCTCCACGAGAGCGCGAGATAGCCTTGCTCAGAATGGCTTGTGACGGGTGCGGGTGCACCGCGCAGGTTCGGCATCTCTGTCAGGCTGATGAGATGCTTGCCATGGCTGTAGACGAGCGACGCCACCGGTGCGACCCGCACGACATCGATACGGCCCCCGACCAAGGGAAAACCTTTGGGGCCGAGATCGACGACAGTCGGCGCGAAAGCGAGCTTACCGTTGAACCAGGGCTTAACGGTGTGGTGGTCAGAGGACGCAACGTCCACGGGCTGTGGTGCCATAAGGGACCGAATATGCGCCGATACGATTTCCGCGGCCACGTCATCGCCGGCGCGATAGTTTAGCGCACCGAAAGTCGTGACGCCGGCAAGCACGGCGCCGATTAGGAACGAGGCCGCCAAAGCGAGCCACGAGTTTCTATCAGCGCGAGGGAACAGGTTTAATTTAGTCATGATGTGACGCCGAAGCTCTGGAGATGGCACGTCTTCAGCGAGGTCGGAACGAAGTGCCCCCCGCAAAGCGCGCAGTGTTTCGACCTGAGCGTTCAGCGGAGCATCGGATACCAGTCGCTGCTCGAAGCGAGTGGCCTCTATGGGGTCGAGCTCCCCGTCGAGATAGGCGTTGAGAAGCAACTCGTCCTGCGGGGAGCGGGTCATGGCTCGCCGGCCGTGATTGCGGCTGTGAGCATGCGACGGGCGCGCGCGAGCCTTGACATGACTGTACCGATCGGTAGCGCAGCGACCTCGGCGATGGTGCGATAATCGAGGTCGTGGATTTCCCGGAGTACTAGCACCTCGCGGAAGGGTACCGGCAACGAGGCCATTGCCTTGCGGACCTGTTGGGCTTCCAGCTTGGCGATCAGCGCCGTCTCCGGCGTTTGCGGCTCATCGGTCGCCTCCTGTTCAATCCTCTCCCGCGCGGGTTGATCGAGGTCCTCGCTGAGCACCAGGACGTTGGGGCGGTTCTTGGCAAGCCAACTGTAGCTTGTATTGCGCACGATGGTCAGCACCCAGGCACGCGGGTCTCCACCGCTGAACCCGCGAATGTTCTTGAAGGCTCGCATCGAGGCCTCTTGTACGATATCCTCCGCGTCCGCACGGCTACCAGCAATCCACCGGGCGAGCCGGAAGGCATCGACGAGGTGCGGCAAGAACACCTCGGTAAATCTGGCCTGATCACTCGTGTCGCCCACATTTATGCCGGTCGAAACTGCTGCCAAGCCAGTCTAGGCGCATTTAGGGCGTGACGACGATCTTTCCCGTCATGTGCGGGTGGATCGCACAGAAATACTCGACCGTGCCGGCAGTCGAGAAGGTCTGCGAGAATTTCTCGTCGGTGTCGAGCGCGCTTGACCGGAACTTGCCGTCTTTTTCCGACACCACATGTGGGATGTCGTCAGCGTTGACCCAGGTCACGGTGGTGCCAGCCTTGACCGTCAAGGTGGGCGGATCAAAGGTGAAATTGGCGATTTTGACCTGGGCGTCGGCGGCGAGGGCCGGAGGGGCGGCAAGGCCTGCGAGAACGATGACGGCGGCGAGTGTCGCGCGAAATCCGCGCACGGCTACCCTATCTGAGAGCGATTTTGCCATGTCACTTACCCCGCGAGCGTTGTGTCGGTGATGGCGAGCGGCTTGTCGCCGGTGCGCACCTCGACGCTTGCGATGCCAAGCATCGAGCGGAGCTGCTCGGCGGGCACTGTCATGGGGCCGGGCGAAGGCGCGGTCCCCGGCGCCGGCTGCGGAAAGCAGGTCGAGCGCGCGGTGTGGAAGGTCATATTGCCTTCGACCTTCTGAACGATTTGGTGAATGTGCCCATTCAGCACCGTCACCGAGCCAAACCGCTTTAAGAGATTGAGCGCCTGCAATCCGTCATCGGTGCCCCAGCCCCACTCGGCATAGACGGTCCAGAGCGGGATATGGGCGAAGACGACGATCGGCGTGCTAGAGGACTTGTCCTTGAGATCGTCGGCGAGCCAGGTGAGCTGGTCGGCTCCCAGCCGTCCGAGGCCACCGGCCTTGAGGTCGACCACATTGACGAGACCAATGAAGTGCACGCCGTGGTCGTCGAAGCTATACCAGCCCTGCCCCTTGGTGCCTTTACCGTAGCGGGCGAGATAGGCCTTGCCCACGCCCTCGTCCACAAAGTCATGCTCGCCGGGGACATAATGTACATCGAGCTTGGCCTCGCTGATGATCTGATCGGCGTTGTCGAATTCGTCAGGCTTGGACAGATGGGTAATGTCGCCCGTATGGATCATAAAGGCGGGGCGGGACTTCACCGCCTTCACCTTGCCGATGGCTTCGCGGAGTGTGCCGAGCGCGTCAGGGTTGGCCGGTTTGTTGAAGCCGATATGGCTGTCGCTGATTTGCAGGAAACTGAAGCCAGTGGGCACCGCCGCGAGCGCATCACCTAGCAGCCCCAAGGATTTCGGGACGCCACCCGAAAGCGTCCACAAAATCCCTGTGCCCGCCCAGACCATGCATGTAAGCGCGCCTCTGCGGCTTAGGCCAGACGGCTCGTCTTCTGCTTCAGGCGCTTCAGTTGTGGGATTAGCCTTGTCAAGCATCACTGTGTCTCCTTCATTCGCGATCAAGCGTTACGAGGAGGAGACCGGAGCTAGAGGCTGTTTATTCCCCCAGAAGCCAATCTGTCGCAGCCGGTAGACAGGAAGCCCCGCGGCGGCGATGCCGTAAGGAGCTGCGCGTGAAAGGTGGGCGCGAGCTGGTATTTGCTTTTGCCGATGCTGGGTCCTGCGGAGGAGCAGCTAAATGTTCACCAGCAAGAACGTCCGCTTGTGGCACATAGCGGACCTGCGAGCGGGCTCGCCGCGCGTCCGCTTTTGGAGGTAATGCGGACACTTCCTGTAACGGCTGGCTGATGCCTTTATGAGTACACGGCCTAATGGATTTGCGAGGACGGCTTGAGCTGTACTAACTGATCGCGCCTCAGGGAAGCGAAGCCGATCAGCGCCCCCATCGCGCACATCACCAATTGAATGTCACGCCCATCAGCGGCCCATGCTGCACCACGTCCAGGGCGTTCTTGCCAAACCGACCATCTTCACTGAAATCAACGGCAAGCGCGCGGTAGCCGAGAACCAGGTGCAGCGGCGACCCGAAGCAATTGACATCGAAGCCGTAGGTGGCAACCGCTTGCCAAGAAAATTCACTCCCGGCGCCGAACCCACCGACGTCCCCTATGAACGTAAGCTCTCTGCCCGGTGCGATCTGATGCCTGATGCGTGCTCCCACGACGGGATCGACCCATTCAAGGTTGCCAGAGCGTGCGATAGCCAAGCGGCGCGACCGCTGAAACTGAAGCCCGAGTTCGCGCAAATCGACGGTAAGCGTGCCGGTCAGACGTAGCGACAGATCCACGTCTTGGTTCCAATATCGTGCGCTGCCCATCAGGTCCAAAGCGGTGAAGCTTCCCGGTGCGCTCTGCCAGCGAGCGACCTCGTAGGTGATGCCCGACTGGATGATGGTCTCCTCGTAGTCGAGCTGGGCGTTACCCTTGACGTTCAAGGTGGCTCTGTCGAACCGCCCAAGCGGGTCTTTGGTGATGTTAAAGTGACCGGGAAATCCAATGTCTGCCCACACAAAGTCGGTAAACAGCGAGAAGCGACCCTTGCGCGCCTCGAAATACGTCATCCAGGCGAGTAGCGAGTCGCTCTTCTCGACGATCTCGATGAAGTCCTCGTTGACATCCACCGTGTGCCCGCGCGCGGTGATGTCGCCGTTGATGCTGGTCGCCCAACCATAGGGGGTCAGGCTGAATTGCCACTTATTGGTCGCGGGCTCGGCATAAGTCGGGCCAAGATCAGCGCTTATGGCTGGATCGCTTGCGCTCAGCAGTTCGCAAACGGCAAGCGCCAAGCCGACCACAATGCCCTTACTGAACGACACCATTGTTCCGTCCCTCACGGCTCAAATGGTTGAACTCGGTCTCCTTCAAAGTAGCATCGGCGTGGGCAAACCAATGCGTCGTTTTGGCAACAGTAGATTTTCTTGTGCCGATCTAAACGCCCTAAAACAAGCAAATTTGGATTGGTGACTGAGACCAAGCGGGCACGCCAATGCCAGCTAAGCTGGACGCATCGGCCCTGCTTCTAACTCAAACCTCAACCGATCGGCGGTGGCATCGGGCGCATCTTCAAGATCGGTCACCAACCGATCAATGCCAACATCGCCGCCTACGCAATTGCCAATTAGCACCAGTGTCGTCGGCGTAGTGGACGTTCCTTTTCCCGAGCATTGAGCCGAAGGGCGGTCGAGGCCAACTCATTGTTTGGTCAAGCGGACATGGCCAGCCGCTTTGCGCCGAGGCAACTCGCACAAGAACAGTTCATTGAGCGCTATCAAACGCGAAGATGCGCTTCCAGTCGTTCTTCATGCTGATGACGATCCAGCCGTCCTTCTTCGCTTCGTCGTACAGATCCTGGGTGAAGGTACCGACCTTGGTGTCGGGCAGCCCCTCCGCCGGTCCGTAGGCGTATTCGCGCTTAGCGTCGTCGTGCAGCACGAGCATTTTCAGCCGCAAGCCGTCGCCGGCCCCGGTGTATTCCAGCATCTGTTGGTCGCCGGTGGAGTTGCCGAACGCGGCGATAGGGCCGGCGGCCGATCATGAGGTGAATGCCCTCGGGTTTGCCGGCGTCGTTGTCGTTGAGGAGGAGCTTCGGCTCCTTGGTCAGGATCGGCTTGCCATCCTTGTCATAGCTGTATTTGGTGCCGCCAGCGGTGCCGACGACCTGCTCCGGCGGAATGCCGTATACGCGCTCGGAATAGACCCGCACGAAATCCTGGCCGCCGCCGGTGACGATGTAGGTCTTGAAGCCATTGGCGCGCAGATAGCTCAGCACTTCCTGCATCGGCTGGTAGGTGAGCTCGGTATAAGGACGCTTCCAGCGCCCGTCCTTGGCCTCCTCGGTCCACTTCTTGGCTTCCGCTTCAAATGTGTCGACCGTCATGCCCGTGAGCGTGGCGAAGAGGATCTTTTCGAGGTCATGTGTCGATAGCTTTGCCATTGCCTCGCGGTCGCCTGACAGCACCGTCTTGAACGGCTCGACATTGGCCAGTTCCGGCTTGGCCTTGACCAGAGCCGGAACACGATCCAGGCAGTACACCACCTGGCTGTACATCGGATGCTCGACCCAGAGCGTCCCGTCCTGGTCGAAGGTGGCGATCCGCTCTTCGGGCGGCACGAAGTCCGGGCTCGACTTGTCGGTCGTCGCTTTCACGAAGTCGACGATCGCCTGCTTTGCGGCGCCGTCGTTCCAAGAGGGCAACGCATCGACGGTTGAAGGCGCCTCGGCGAGCGGTGGCGACAGGAACGGAGCGAAGCAGAACGCAAACGCCCCCAGCGTCGCGAGCAGCACACGACGATTGATGCCGAAGGCAGGAAGTTGAGGATCGTCTATGTTGTGCGCTCTCTGTCGAGGGCGGCTGAGAGCACCGAGCGGTGCAGAGCGAGCGGGCGACCCTTTCTGGGCCGCCCGCTCGGTCATCAGTCAGTCGTCCTGACTATTCGCTTGGGCCGTGTCCCCTTCATTTCTTGACCTGCTCCAGGACCTGATCGAGGTTGTAGCTCGCCGGGTCCTGCAGCGGCGGGAAGTCCATGTAGGTCTGAAGTTCCTTCAGCCACAGCTGCTGGCCGATCGGCAGCATGTTCCAGTCGTAGATGATAGGCGGTGCATCGGCGCGGCGAGTGCACCGCCGATGCTCATGACCGTCTTCTGCTCGTCGCCCACCGCCTGTCTCGAAGGGATCGCGCTTGATGTTCTGACGACCTGGGTCCAGTGGAAGGGGATGAGGCGCCATGATCGCAGCCGCGCCGGTCGAGCCCACCATCGTGAAGTACATCTTCCAGTTCTTGTAGCGCACCGCCGACGGCGTCGCGCCGGAGTAGTAGAAGAAGTCGTCGCGCGCCGACTTCTCCGACTTGCCTTCGAGGTAGTCGCGCTGGTCGACGCCGTCGAGCGTGGTCTTGACGATGCCGGGATACTGACCCGCCTCGATCTGCTTCTTCAGCCCGTCGCCTTTGGGGCCGCCGGCGATGTCGACAAAAGTCGGCAGCCAGTCGAGGGAGGCGAAGATCTCGGTCTTGACCGTGCCCGGCTTGATGTGGCCCGGCCAGCGGACGACCATCGGCGCACGCATGCCGCCTTCCCAGGTGGTCAGCTTTCCGCCCTTGAACGGCGTCATGCCGCCGTCCGGGAAAGTGATCGCTCTCGGCGCCGTTGTCGGTGGTGAAGACGACGATGGTGTTGTCGAGCTGGCCCATGTCCTCGAGCTTCTTGAGCACGAAGCCGATGTTGTCGTCCATCTGCTTCATGCCGGCTTCGTTGATGCCCCAGTCCTTGCCGCCTTCGCTCGCCCATCATGGCCAGGTACTTCGGCGACAGCATGGTCGTGATGTGCATGCGCGCCGGGTTGTACCAGACGAAGAACGGCTTGTTGGTCTTCTTGGGGTCGTTGCGGTCGAGGAAGTCGATGACCTTGGCCGAGATCTCCTCGTCCACCGTCTTCGAGCGCTCCAGCGTCAGCGGGCCTTCGTCCTTGCACGTTCTGGTTCGCCTCCGTGCCGTCGGAGGACTTGCACCAGATCACCGGGCGCGGAGGCGTCAGGCAAGTGGTCGTCTTGGGATCGACGGCGCCGGGAACCTCGGGCAGGCCCGGGATCGGCGTGTTCTTGCACGGCGGCGCGACGCCTTGCTCAGTCGGGGTCTTGTTGATGTCGGGGAAGCTCACCTGCTGCATTGCGTCGAGGTGATAGAGATAGCCCCAGAATTCCTGGAAGCCGTGCGCGGTCGGCAGCGCATCGGTGTGGTCGCCCAGGTGGTTCTTGCCGAACTCGCCGGTGTTGTAGCCAAGGTCGAGCAGGAACTTGGCGAGCGCCGGCGTGCCGGGCCGCAGATAGGACGGGCTGCCCGGGCAGTTGCGGCGGGATCATGCCGGTGCGCAGCGGGTGCATGCCGGTGAAGAAGGCGTTGCGCCCGGCCGTGCAGCTCTGCTCGGCGTAGTAGGTCATGAACTTCGCGCCCTCATTGCCGATGCGGTCGATGTTGGGTGTTTCGCCGACCGTCCAGCCGCGTTGATAGATGCTCGGCTGCATCCAGCCGATGTCATCGCCCATGATGAAGAGGATGTTTGGTTTCTTCTCTTGGGCAGCTGCCGGAGCAGCTGATATCGCTGCCAAGCCGAGGCTGAAAACCGCCGCCATGAAGGCAATTGTGCCTGCATGACGCCGACTGGTTTGTTCTTTGGCTGAATAAATCGGGATTTTACTCATG
Source organism: uncultured Alphaproteobacteria bacterium (assembly GCA_963710245.1). GTDB lineage: Bacteria > Pseudomonadota > Alphaproteobacteria > Rhizobiales > Methyloligellaceae > Methyloceanibacter. The sequence goes on along the minus strand of CAVPZK010000004.1, from coordinate 134,924 downwards.
GGTATCTCCTCGTACTTAGGAGTGCCCCCCATCAGTGAAGTCAGTTTCTACCCGCGTGCTGTCACAATCAAGCGACGCGCCCGCGGCAAAGCATCCGACGAGCCATCACAGGCTGCGCCAGATGTCCCAATTGGCATGAAGCGGAAGTTTGCCAGCGTCGTTAGCATGTCCGCTTTCGACTGCGTTGACGCTGCAACAATACCTGCGGTAAGCAGGCCTACACGCCTTTCGGAGAGAGCCATGGACTGCGATTGGAAATCGCCCGGCTTGCTATCCGGACTTCTGATGACACTTGGCCTGTCATCTCAGCTGGCCATCGCGGAAGACGTAGAAAGTCCCAAGGACGACATCGCAGCGCAAATTCGCGCTCAGGGCTACGCCTGCGACCAACCGCAAAGCGCCACGAGGGATGCCCAAGCCTCAAGACCCGATGAGGAAGTGTGGCTGTTGCGCTGCGAGGGCGCGAGCTATCGCGTTCGTCTCATACCTGACATGGCGGCGCAGGTTGAACGTATTAATCAATAAAGGGTGTCGTTAGAAGGGGGTATCGGCATCGGCCCGGAGACACGATTTGCCGGCAAGATCAACCAGATCACTCTCGAAGTCCGGTGATGTAAACGGCGAGATGTCCGCTCTTGGCAGGCCGACGTGCCCAATCGCTGTCGGTTTGCTTGCCCTACTGGCGATATTGGGAGGTGTAGAGCCGTTAGCCGCGGATCAGCTCTGCACCGCCTACTCGGGTCTGCCCTCCGAAGAGGGTGACAAGGCGGGAATGATCTTCATTCCAGGCGGCAGCTTCACCATGGGTTCGAACCGGGAACGGCCCGAAGAACGCTTCACTCATATCGTTCAGGTCGATGGCTTCTGGATCGACCAGCACGAGGTCACGAACGCCGAGTTCGACAAATTCGTAAAGGCGACCGGCTACATCACCCTTGCCGAGCGGGGCGTTGATCCGAAAACCCATCCCGGAATGAGCCAGGACATGCTTGCTCCGGGCTCCGTGATATTTATCCCGCCGACGGAGCTCAGTCGCGGCGGCGACCTCACCCAGTGGTGGCAATATGTGAAAGGCGCGGACTGGCGCCATCCCGATGGGCCAGGATCGTCGATTGAGGGAAAGCAGAACCATCCCGTGGTGAATGTCGCCTATGAGGACGCGCTCGCGTATGCGCACTGGCTCGGACACGAGCTTCCCACCGAGGCGCAGTGGGAATTTGCAGCCCGCGGCGGCCATAATGGCGATGAAGATTGGAGCGATGCCTTCGATAAAGATGGCAAGCCGATCGCCAATAGCTGGCAGGGCATCTTTCCAGTCTACAACACCGAAGAGGATGGTTATGCCCGCACCGCGCCGGTCGGCTGCTTCAAGCCAAACGGCTACGGCCTTTACGACATGATCGGCAATGTCTGGGAATGGACAAGCGACTGGTACGTGCCGGGCCATCCGCGCGAGCCTGCCACCAATCCAAGCGGGCCAAGTTTGCTGCAGGTCAAGGCGGCGGCGGGACAGTCGCCGAGCAAAGTCATCAAGGGCGGCTCATATCTGTGTGCATCTAATTTTTGCTCCCGGTATCGCGCGACTGCGCGGCAGCCGCAGGAAGTGGATTTGGGCGCGGGTCATCTCGGCTTTCGCACCGTGCGAAAACCTTAGCCGAGTACCGTGGCTGCTGAGTGCCTCTTTCTCGCGCATTGCGCCGGCCATCGCCGCCTTGAGGGAGCAAAGAAAAAGCCGGGCGGGCCCGGCTCTCTCGGTGCTTGCTCTGGCGCTACTGCTGCGGGGTACAGCTTCCGAACTGAGCGTAGGTCTTACCCAGATTGGCGATCGACATGGACATTTGACCCGTATCCTTGGCCACCACAGCGGTCCATGTCAGGAGGCCGTGCCTTCCGTGAAGGATGAGCACGTTCTCGTCTTCATAGACATCCCCGGGTTCAAATAGCCCCTCCCCGCCGAACAGGCCGGAGAACAACCTCTTCTCCTTGACATTCAGCGTGACGAAGGGCGGGAGATTGGCCTGCGCCGCCGAGACCCGCTGACAGCCGGCAATGGCGGTGCATTCAAAAATCTCGGCGACCGAGCAGGCATAAGCCGGAGCCGCTATGGCCTGCGCCGGGACGAAATAAAGACCTGCAAGGAGTGCCCACAGCGCAAATTTCAAAAGACGCATCACATACCCCCATGTTTCGCAATTGACCACCTTGGTTGCAGCGGCTCTGCCTACTTGCCGGCTTTCTCGCGTTTCTCAACCTCAGCTTCCGTTACCTCTCCTGCGTCAACGAGCGCCTTTATGCATTGCTCAGAGAGGTTTTTACCGTGTGCACTCATGCAATCTCTCAGCAGGTTACTTCCCAGTCCGTCCTGGCCGCAGTATTGCCGGTAGTCATATGCGCAAAATTGTTTTTCTTCATCGGTGACAGGACCTGCGTAGGCTGCAGTGCAAAACGTCGCCATGATTGCAATTACGAAAACTGATTTTGACATGTGTTCCCTCCGATTAAGCACTAGCTTCTTTGCCAGAATTTCGTAGGGGCGATTTGTGGCCGCTTTCGTCCGGAAATGTGACATCCGGACGTGGGTACCCACGCCATCAGGTCCCGAACTTGCGCAGTCCGGTGAGCGCGAATTGAACTCCCATGGACAGCACGATCAGCCCCATGAAACGCGTGATCATGTCACGCGCCGACCCGCCCTCGCTGGCCTTGGCGGCGGCCCGTGAGACGAGCAATAAGACCAGCCAAGTCACGAGACCTGCTACGGCGATTGCCACCAGAGCCGTGACGGGAAGGTCCAACCCCGTGTGGGCGGCGGAGAGCGTAATGACCCCTGTGATTGTCCCCGGGCTCGCCGCAAAGAGGACTAATGGCGTCAAAGACGCACCAGAATTCGTCGGTGCATTGCCCGACGTCGATGAGGTTGCCTGACCGCTCAGCATGGAAAAGCCCATCCATGCCAGTACGCCGCCGCCCGCCACCATGAAGGCATCGAGGGACACGCCGAACAGGTGAAGCAACTGAGTTCCGATGAGTGCGGAGACAGTGAGTATCACCGTCGTTGCCAGCACCGCCTTGGTGGCATCCGCCACCTGCTGACCGCGAGAGCGATTTTCCTCGATCTGTGCAAACATTGCACCACAGATCGCGGGGTTTACCAGCGACAGAACCGTTACGATGGCCTGGATTTGCTCTTTCACTCCGATACGGGAGACTAACCGGAGCTGCGGGTCAATTGGGATGCTCGGCCTGACGGCCATGTCCGCTTTTGGCAAATAGCGGACGTGCCACTCGGGCTGACGAATATCTGCTTTCGGCGGCAAAGCGGACATGGCCAACCGCTGCTTACCAAACTCGAGTTGGTCCCTGCCCGTTCTTCGGTCTGATGGGCGTTGCGCTTGCTTCACCTAATACACCGCCCAACCTCACGCTCGAGTGCAGGCGGCTTCACGTCCATGCAATTATACCGAGCAAGAGAAGAAGCGGCTATTCGTCAGCGCATTGAGCATGTCTGCTTCGTGCCATCAGCAGACTTCGGTGCGCGGGGTTAGGATGCCATGCCTAGCGCCTTGGAGATTTCGCGAAGTGTCGCCGTCTCAGCATCGCTTACTCGGACACCACCAAAGCCAAGAAAAGACCCCTCCACGGCAGCTTCTGCGACCTTCTGGCTGATCTCGCGGAGCCAGGTTTTGAAGGCTGCTGCCTCGTCAGGGGCCTTGGCATCGACGATGGCGGAAACCTCCCGCAGGCTCGCTAATGAACGCTGTACACATTCCGTGGGCTCCGCCTGGGCAAAGCGTTCGCGCATTGCAAGAATGCTTCCATCGTTGGATCTTTCGAAATCAGCAACTGCTGCCTTGATGAGTTCGTTAGAATTGGGATCGCGCTTAGCTGCAGCGAGCGCCGGGGTGCCTGCAGCGGCTTCTTTAAGAGTGCCCCACAAGCCGCTTGGATCGACTGCCGAAACGGCAATGCCGGCAGCTATGATGCTCTCTAACACCTTGGTCCATTCTTCCGGTGTGAAGTCATTTTTATTAGCCATGGCCGTTTCCAATGAGAGGAGTGTCCTTGCTAGGTATTTCTGCTGCTTAATTACGTCGAAATTTGCGCCCGAAGGAGAGGCCCCGGTAGCCAGGGGGGTCTCTCCCGCTCCTCGTAAGGAAGCATGACGAGTAGCTCACCTCGTCATTGCTGTAGGGACAACCGCCGAGACCGACTGGCAACTTAACTTTCCGAAAGAAACTGGCCAAAGGGGCATCGGCTTCGGCCGGTGCCCTTTTGATGGGCGGAGTCAGCAGAGCGTATCCCTGGCGGCTATGTCGCGCCGCACCATCAGGGTCTTGAAACTGCCGTGTATTTTTGGAATGGATATTGGTTAGTAACTGCGTAGGAGGTGCGTTATGCCTCTCGACCCCCACGAGTGTCACGAGTACGCCCAGCGGTGTATGAACCTAGCCGCCGAGACGACAGACCCCGATGCACAGGAAATTCTGGTAAGCACCGCTCAGAATTGGAAGCGTCTCGCCTCCAAGCTGGCAGACGCCCAAGAAGAATTGCTGGCGCAGTGGCTCCGGTGAACATTGCCATTGCCGACTTAAACCCCGGCGCTTCTGAATGGACCCGTTGCACACCACCATCGAGGAGTTCGCCGCTGAAGGCTTCACGCAGGTCGAGTGCTATTGCCCTCGATGCCGCGCTCGTTGAATGTTAATGTGGCTCCAGGCAGTCGTAGTGTGGGGTTATCACTCGGCTGTGCGAGGCCCCGGCCACTTCCCTGCAACCCCAGCAATGAGCCGGGGCCGCAACTTGCTTGGCGCGGCATTGTCACCAAGGGCGGGGGCAGGCCTATGCAGTTTCGCGGGGGGCTAGGACTTGCCTTTGGCGCACTGAACCAGCCGCAACCGAGCGCGCTCGCGCCACTCCGAATCACGTTGACTGCAGGTGTCATCGCCGCCTGTTGGGCGGGTTGTAGCGCCGCACGGGTGACGCAGCCGTTGCCTGTTGGTCCCGACACCTACACAGTGTCTGCCCGAACGCCGCACGGCGGCACGGCATCCGCGAGAGACGCTGCCCTCTCCGCAGCGAACCAACAATGCGCTCGCCTTTCTAAGCAGCTGCTAGTTCTGAAGACCAGCAGCAACATCGACCTCAATGAGAACAACGAGATTGCAAAAGACAAAGACGTGGTGGATGTGACATTCCGTTGTCTCGCAGCGGGCGATAGACATTAGCTAGTGGCGTCATTTATCGACAGTTTCACCGAGGATGAGGGGCATGGGTTATGGACCCGTTGCACGCCACCATCGAAGAGTTTGCCGCTGACGGGTATACGCACGTCGAGTGCTATTGCCCTCGATGCCGCATGACGAGGCTGAGGCCGATCAGTTGGCTGCCTCGCATCTCGATGGGACTCACCATCGCGCAGCTGTCTGCACGGCTCCGCTGTGCGGAGTGCGGAGGTCAGTTGCACTCGGTTAAGCCGTGGCGAATGGAGGATGTGCTGGGCAAGCCGCTGGGACGCAGAGGATGACGTGAGGTGGTTGGGGTGCGTCGATCGATACTAGCTCCTGATCGCCCGCCTACGAAGGCAATCAGAGTTGACAGGCGGAGCGACTACATAAGGGAGGATGCGTGTCGAGAGATTAACCTCGACATACTCAGTCGGGGTTATACACGTGGGCTCCTCATGCGGACAGCCGGGTGAGGAGAACAGCAGATTGCTGCGAACAAGTGGCTCATGGTCGCGATTCCGCCGCTGCTGCGCTTGGACACGGATACTAAACTGAGTTAGTAGAGATTGCGTGGAATTGCTAATCCAAAAAGCACGGCGCAAGAGCAAATAAATTTGCCTGGAACAAGAGGCGTTGGAGCGGAGTTCTCCGGGCACCCTCCCCCCCAAAATCGTAAGGAGTAGCGTCCATGAAAACACTCGTATCAACGTTCGCGTTGGCTTTGGCACTCGCCTTCACTGGCCCTGCCTTCGCCGGAGATGTGACGACCGCGAAGAACGCCGCCGATTGCGAGAAAGCTGGCGGCACGTGGGATGGTCAAGCCTACAAGTGTTCGGCGAAGCCGCAGTAACGTTGTGGATGTAAAGCCACAAGGGCGCTCGCTTCGGTGAGCGCCCTTTTTGCTGTAGCCTCGCCGAAGAGTTGAGCATGGGGCTCAGATGGGGATGGATGATGCGCGGCGCGTGGCGAGCAACATCGCCAAGCTGCCGACATTGCTCCCCTCCTAGGGAGTTGCCACCCAAATTGCCACCGGAAGAAAGGTAGGATCTCCGTCCCCTGCCCCGCTGACGCCTTGGAAATCAAGGATTATGAGTGACGAGACGAAACGGCGAAGTACTAGAAAAACAATAGTTGCCGCTTTAGCAAACCGCCGCCTTCAGCCTCTCGGCCACGTCTCCAGCTAGGCAAATCAACTAGTTGGTCCCTACCCCGTTGGCAACAAATCGTGACTTGCAACCGGATTGCAACCGTCACCCCATCCTCACCCCTGACCGCTTGCTCTCGCTGTAAAGGCTTCGGCTACGTTCTCGCAAGCCTCCGGTGTCCGAAAGCGTACCAAACTCCCCGCCTTAAGCCGGAACCGTCGCCTTTGATGGAGCGTTTTTCTGCGTTGAAGCAATCGTAGAGGGAGTAATCGCTATGAAAACTCTTCTTTCCTCACTTGCTCTGGCTCTAGCACTTGGCTTTGCGATGCCCGCATTTGCCGGGGACGTGACGGCAGCGAAGAACGCCGCAGACTGCGAAAAGGCTGGCGGTGTTTGGGATGCTGCTAAGAACGTATGCTCTGAAAAGAAGATGTAGGGCTGGCAATTCATTATCTTCTCGTAGGGGGCGTCGGCTTCGGTCGGCGTCCCTTTTCGTCGGGTCAAACCGCCGCAGGACGAGGGACCCTGTCAGGCATAGGCTCTGACGCGCAGTGCCCCCGAGCCTGCATCTTCTTTGTGCCAACTAGCCCCGCACCCATGGCGGGGCTTTTTTCGATCAAGCTGCGAAACCGAGAATGGTGGATGAGCCTCTCCAGGTCGTGGTCGATGGCACGAGCATAATCGTCACGATGCTCGGCACGGATTTTTCCGTCACATTCAAAAGCAACTCGGTAGTCCGCATCTCGTGTTGACGCACACGTCGATTACCGCGAGCGGCCCTGCGCCGGCGACCGAGGTCATCCATCAGTTTAGGGCTCGCGCCTTTCACGCAGCAGCCGAAAAGGCGCGCGAGGTGGGCTGGAGCGTGTGAGGCGTCGGCTTCGGTCGGCGCCCTTTTGCTTTTGGCGTCAAGTGTTGCAGGGGAACGACACCCGATCTGCGGCAAAGCCTCTATGATTGCCTGGCTCCGATTGGGAGTCTCCATATAGCGAACTCGCCCCGTCCCTAGCGGGGCTTTTTGTTTGGGGCGTTGGATCACATGGGGGGCTGACATGGAGATAGGGACTGCCGCCGCCAGCCTTCTGATCGGTTGGCTTGCGCATTGGTTCTTATTGAAGCGGGTGACAAGCCTTGGCCCGTTACCTATTCGTCTTGCAGTGCTGAAAGCACTGCCCCTGTTGTTCGGACTTATGCTGGTTCCAGCACCGGACCAACGGAACGATCCTGACAATCCGAATGTCCTGACACTTCACGACAGGCAGGAGGCTTGAGAGCGGACCCTTCCTTAACAGCTCCCGTAGGCACCGCAAACACATCGCTGGAGCCATCTTCGTACTCCGCGATAAAGAAAATGTGGTTCTTTAAGTCACCTACCGGGTTGATGGTCATATCGCTATCCAGTTTTTGGAAAAACTATCGGGCCTAGTCCCACACTCCGCTGCTCATCGCTACAGGCTCCTTTGGGCGAGCACTAACTAGAGCCACTCCAACTGAACTCTGGCGGACCGAAGATGACAGTGGTGTCAGGTGCAAAGCGATCAAACTCTTCGCTGTGTCTGGTTCCAAGAAGATGGCAAGCAAGACAGTGGGGGTTTTGCGCAAGTCGCGCTTCGCGCCGCTAAAACCAAGAATTGAGGATCGGCGCTGCCTCACCTTCAATCAAGCCCGCGTAACCTGCGCGTGTCAATGTAGGGTCGGCCTCTCCGCTAGCTCTGCAGCGATGGCGAACTCCTCGCAGAGCCAGATACAAAGCTCGGGGTCGTGGACTTGCTGCACAGCGAGGCGCACACTCGCTGAAAGTATCTGCTTAATCCTCGCCTCACTTGCGCCCTCCGCGCGGTGATGCGCTATACCCTCGCGGAACTCCTCCAATACACGCTGAAGCAATTCCTTCGCCTCATCCATTACGGCTTCACCCGGCATGAATTTGTTCCGCAAAACTGAAGATCGATCATTTGGTGAGGCGGGTGAAGCTACTTCGCGCGTCAAGCTTACGCGTCAAGCTTAATAGTTGCAGCGTGGAAAGTGCGGCGGTGGCGACGGCTTCGGTCGGCGCTCTTATTGCGCTGCGCGCCCTGCGGGGGGTCGCAATCGTGGAAGTCATTTGAGCGTTAACCGCATCGGCAAGTAGCCATAGCCTTAGTCGAACCTCTCCGGTCGAACACACGTTCGCTCGATATGAGAGTAGTGCGTTTGCGACAAGCGGCTCAGTATCAAGGTTACCACATCACGGGTGAAAAAAAGGGCGAAGGGTGGATCCTTCACGTGACACCCACACGAGCTGGATTGCCGTCCTTACCGTGTTCACGTTTTCGCACCGTTCGTGCCCCTTGGGAAAAGGCTGTCGGTGATGTGGCGCGATACATCGACCAAGTCCTGGCCGAGCGGCGCTTGAGTTAAACACGTGCGGCGAAGCACGTTCCGTCATCGGAAGAAATAAGGTTGCGATCTCTTCTAGAAGCAGAACTGAAGAGACTTCGCGAACAACGGGCGTCCAATCCGCACGAGACCGAGCGCACGGCCCCGACTGTAATGCACCGACTACCAACGGAAAAACAGACTGAATAGGGCAGGAAGCGAGCGGTCACCATTGGGGGGCTTGTGCTTCTTTGCGTCTCGCAAGATGCGCTCCATTTCCGCGAGCGATTTCTTTGCTTCTTCGAGCGATCGTTCGTGGTGGGGAGCCAAGGACCAGGCTCTGACTTTTCGCCGGTGGTCATCCTGCCCGCTGCCATCATCTCGATCTCTTTAATTAGATTTTTCCGGATGCGCTCGAATTCGGCAATGAGATGTTCGGGCAGCGGCATGGGAGGGTTGCTCTAACGGCTCTTCTTAATCACCCTCGCCTTCTGACGCAACGTGATGAGCTTTCCAGGTCGGCGCTTCACCGCTTCAGCCTAAGCTCCGCACGCGCTCGCGTAGTCGGATGCAAGAGCGATGACTTCTTCTATATGCCGGTCGGCGTCGTCCCAAAGCTCGATGCAAAAAGGGAGATCATCGTCACGCCCACCCATCAGCCATTAGAGAATGAAACAAGAACAAAAGCAATATGGTCTTGGCCCCGGGTGCGCCCGCGCCCGAAGCTTCGGAAAATTCGCTGTGAAAAACGTCATAGCCACGTTCACTGCGAGCCTCTGCCAAAGATAACTCCAGGGTGGCTTCGGCTGACGCCCTTTCTACGCGCGCGAGCGGCTCGCCGGGCCCCCCGCGATAAGGATGCGTGAGCTTTGATCTTATTGTCCGCAGACGCTTGAGCCGGTCGTGCAGACGTAAGGCACAACCACCCCGGTGAAGCAGGTGGTGTAGAAGTGCGAAGTGACGATGTCCGGCTTCAATTGAGCATCCGCCGGAACCCCATCGGGGCGTACGGCCTTCCAGAACGGATCGCCCTTCACTTTGCGCGCGGTGAGGCTCACGTTGTTCCAGCCTTTGGCCCGCTTTACATCGTTGGCGCTCTGAAGGGCAAGCGCACGTGACATCTCGGCGGCTTCAGCGTGAGAGCCTGCGCTACGGGTAGCCTTGATCAACTGGCATGCAGCCTCGGCAGGCCTGGGTGTCCAGGACGCGAAAAATGCAATACCAAGTGCTGCTACGGCTATGATTCTCGAGACCTGGAGCATGTCAGACCCTCCCCCAAATGGACGCGAAGACAGTGGGTCGAGGCCCTCCGTTCTTGTGTGGACCCCATTCTGAGCATTCCATGGTGGTCGTAATTAGAAGAGGTCGCCGCAAAACGGCCCAAACCAGGGCGAAGCAGTGAAAGACATCACCCTGGACATCGCTCGAACCATCCTCGTACTCCGCGATAAATCGAATGTGGTTGGCCAAGTCTTTTTCTGGAGTAAAGGTCATCAGACAACCGCCTGCTTCGGAAATATGATCGGCTTGCGGAAGTTTGCTACGCGCTGCGGAGTCGATGCGGTCGAACAGAACCCTGAACTGAGAGCCGACACCAAGCTCCTGGATCTTGGATTCGATCAAGGCTTCGGCGCTTTGGTTGAGGGTCTTCTGCACCTCGCGGATGCAGACAACCTTGGAGCCTGGATTGAGCAGGCAGTGCTCCACCACCATTGAGGCGAAGTGCCAGCTCTTGCCGCTACCACGACCGACGTAAGCAACTTTGTAGCGGGAGGGTTGAGCTAGAGGAATTGAAGCATTCGAGAGTTGGGAGGGTGAGATCGATCAAGCGGGGAACCTGTGAATTTGATGAGTGGTTTTCATTACAGCCATTCGCTGCTCCATGATGGTGGATGGTTAGGCCCGGTGCTCTGTCGTCCACGCAACGCGACAGCAGTGCTGGGCCGCTCATTGGTGTGTTAGGATGGCCGTAGCCAGCCTCTCGGGTTCGCCACTCGGGCTGGTTAGGCCCGGCGCTGGGACGCGACGCAACCGACTCTCCGGCGCTGGGCCGCTTGAGCTGGACGCGGTGCTCGACATGAAACTTAACAAAATGATGCAGGACATAACGCTGCTGCGGCGTTTGTGGGTGCTGATTCTTTTCATCACTGTAATCCTGTGTCCCTATATGGCCTGGATCGTCTCACGGACATGGCTATCCCCCTAAGACGCCGCGAAGCCGCCGATGCCCACCCTTCATTCCCGCTCAAGCAAGATGGCCGTTAGGCCGTTGAGGTGAGCTATCGGATTGCTCACCACGTAGTCGCCGCTTGCACCCTTAGCCATCGCCATCGCTTCCGACTTCGCAGCAGTGAGAGCTAGTGCGTTAGAGGTCTGATCGCCGCAACGGGCAAGCCACGCATTCGGGGCGACGTTGATGATCCACGCGATAGCCTTAGTGGTCCGGTAGCCACCCCACTGACCATGCGAGGTAGGCACGTTGGTCATCTCGCCGTTGGTCAGCTTCCAGGTGACCTCGTTGACCTTCTCGAACGTAAACCGAGAAGGGTTAGGGGGTCGCTTTTTCGGTGCTAGGACGCTAGTGATTTCAATGTCTTGCGAGGGCTCAAAATGCCCCTCCGCTATATCTTGTCCATTTCTCCAATTCGATTACCTTCCTTCAAAAGAAAAGGCCCCGAGAGGGGGCCTGGATTTGCAGTGTGTAGAGATAGGTCTATGCTCGAGCCTCTCGCCTTAAAGCGAGGCTGCTGTGATGAAAACCTGCTGCCGCCTGCTCATTGCCGCCGTGGTTTTCGCCTGCTTCGCAGGGCACGTAGAAGCGGCCAAAGCAAAAACCTATAGCAAGCAAGTGCAGCGGGCTTGCGCGAACGATTACCGCCGGTATTGCGCCGAGTATGGAATCCAGACCTCCGCCCTGAGATCATGCATGAGGCGAGTAGGGCAAAGCTTGTCGAAGGGATGCGTCAACGCTTTGGTCGCCTCGGGCGAGGTCTCGCGAGCAGGAGTGAAGAAGGGCGCAGTCTCCCAGGCCAAAGTGAAGCACCGCAAAAGACGGTAGTTATGCGGCGGTCAGTATCCTGAAGACCGACGTTCGGCTGATGCCGACCTGTCGCGCGATCTCCGAAGGCCCTACACCCGCCTGCTTCAACTGACGGACCTTCTCAGCTTGCGCTCGTGCTGTCGGGGCTCTGCCCTTGTACGTGCCTTCGGCTTTTGCCTTGGCAATGCCGACAAGCATGCGCTCTCTGATCAGCTCACGCTCGAACTGGGCTATAGCCCCCAGCATGTTGAACATGAGCCTGCCGGTTGGCGTTGTGGTGTCGATTGCCTGGTCGAGAACCTTCAGCCCCACGCCCTTGGCATCGAGCCGCTTACCGATCTCGCAGAGGTGGCCATCGCTGGAATCTTGCAACCAAAATTGCAACCGAAACAGCATTAGGGTTTCGGTCCCCTGCCCTGCGGGCTGTTGAGAAATCAAGGATGGGAAGAAATACGGGGGGGCAGCGAAGCACTAGAAAAACAATAACTCGCGCTTTAGCGCGCGACGAAGGCATTGCGCGACCATCGATCCCCTGCCCTTGCGAGACAAATGGTGCCGGCTCGATTCGATATCGAGGGGCTTATTCGGAACCGGCCAGCCGACTTGGATGCGCGCCAGGGTTGCACATTAATTCCCGGTTTTTCGCCCGCTTACGCCACAATCCCTGTGCTAAACTTCTAGGCAATCGGGAGAGGGACGCCTGCGCCATGTTTTGGCAGTTTTGCCGAACACCGCTGTTGCACGCGGCCATTGCTGCGGGCCTTACCGTCTGGGCGACGCCGGCGTCCCATGCGGATGAAGCAGCCTATTGCGTTCACTGCACCGGACCGAACCAAACCTATGTTTGCAAAGTCGAGGCCGGAGGCGGTAAGGCGAGTGACGCCCTGAAGCTCTACTGCGTCGTCCGCACCGCCAAGGAGGGCCATCACGCCTCCTGCTCGGCGGAGCGCAACTCGCCCTCCTGCAACGGGGTCGAGAAAGTCTACAGCTATGACGGCCCGATGCCCGAGGATTTGGCCGCCGACCCGCGCGTCAAGAAGCTCACCGACAAAATCGAGGAGAAGCAGAAAGCCTTCGACAAACCGAAAGGTGACGGCAACGCGCCAAAGACGCTCGTCGAGCTAGGCGGCCGCGCGGTGAACGCTTCGCGGCAAGGTTGGCGCAATGCTCGCGGCGCATTTGGCGGGTCATCGCAAGCGGCCGATCAAACGCTGCCCGCCGGCGAGCCTCTTGCCCTCGAGGAGCAGAACGCGGCGCTTGCCGCTCAGACCGCCCCACCAGACCCGAGCCTCGATGCGCCGCATCCAAACCGGTTTCAGCGCGCCTATCGCTGCATGATGTCGTTGTTCCGGCATTGCAGCAGCGAGTCAGCCGAAGGTCAGCCGATCCGCTAGCGCTTCGCAGCGCCCGTCCCTGCCCTCGCGCCAAAAACGGTCATGGCCGGGCAAGCCCGGCCATGACGAAGTCGGTTTGACACCGATCCCCTTAGTGGGTTTGCAGCCATTCGCGGGCGAGTTTTTGCGCCTCTGCGACCTGGTCGGCCGACATTTCGCGGGCCAGCTCGATGCGATGGGCGCGCGCGTCATGGTTGCCCCGCGCCGCCGCAAGGTTGAACCATTTATGCGCCACGACGAGGTCCGCCGCCACGTCCCGCCCGGTCGCATAAAGCATCCCGAGTTCGAACAGGGCATCTGGCGCGCCGGTCTGCGCCCCCAGCTCGACCTGCTCCGCCGACATCTCCATCCGTGCCATCCCAATGCCCCCTCTTTTCCACTCGTCTGACAACCCTGTCGAATATTCGGGTGAATAGACAAGAACTCCATCTGTCTTTCTTTCCCATCGACGCGAGTAATCATGGGAGAGCAGTTTCAACAACTTCTGAACGGGCGTCATTAATGCAAAATAACTAAATCTATAACGTGCAGTAATATTAGTTTACATTGCGCGCCAATCGGCGGCTTCTCCGTTAAGCTTTGCAGATTGCAAGGATTTGTTGACCATTTGGCATCACGTCTCGATAACCAAGAACAGATTTCGAGGCGATCTTATTGCTTGGGATCGCCGACCACGATCTCCCAAATCCACTTTCGCTCTGCCGATCCCGGCGGGTAAGGCTGCCAGGGGACGACCACGCGCTCGGGCGTCACGGCGACTTTGCCCGCGAGCCTGGCGAATTCGTTCTTGGCTTCCTTGGGCAGCCGCTTCTCCGACCCTTCGCGCCACACCACGGCGACCTTCGATGTCAGGTCCGTGGCGCGGATTGGCGGCGCGTAAGCCGGCCGCTCCACCCGGACGATCCGCGCCTCGGGAAAGAAGCGGCGCAGATTTCCGGCGTCGTGGCGATCTGCGGCGATGAGCGTGCGCGTCTTGAAGCCCTGCGCCTCGAGCGCGGCCGCAAGACCATCATAGGGGACGGCAATGCGGCATTTGCGGCATACAGGACCCATGGCATGCGGAGGGGGGGGGAAGGGCAGGGGAAAGGAGCGGCGCATAGATCGCCTTGCCAAGCCCAATCAGCGTCGCCTTGAGGCGGCTCGTCTCGGCGAGCGGCGCGATGGCTGACCCATATAGCGCGACGAGATCGTGGCGCCCTTAAATCAGCCAAGCGACGAATGGCGCGGTGACCCACAGCAGCCGCGCCCACACTTAAGAGCAGGCGCCAGTCGAGCAAGCGCGCGCACAAGACAGGCCGCAATAGCGCGCCCCCCAGCAGCACGACAAGAAAACTATTTGCTGAGCAGCCCAAGCCCGGCGATCGCCTCGAACAAGACATAGTCGACGCTCCTGCCCCGCTCGGCGAGCCGCATGAAGGACAACATCGAGGCGGCGACCGCGCAGATCAGCGCCATGGTCTGCGTCACGCCCTCATGCAGGTTCCAGCCGATATGGTAGAGCAACAGCGGCGACAGCGCCGCGATCGCCGCCCATCTTTGATCGGCGAAGAGCCGCTTCGCCACGAGATAGCCCATATTTCAGAACGAGGAAACTCGGCAGCGTCGGCCCGGTAACGCGCTGCACCGACCACAGCATCCATTCATAAAGCGGCGGCTGCCTCAGCACATAGCCGGGCTCAAGCGTCTGCGCGAGGACGTTGGAGGTGTGCGGCAGGTTGTGCGAGATCGCAAGCCGCATGCCCGCATAGACAAGGCCGTAGAGCAGTCCGCAGAGGTGACGCCCGCTAGGCTGAACGGCCAGGTGGACGTCTCCACCCTTCCCGCCACCGAGCCCGCTACCTGCGCCTGATCCGACATCGCTTCCCCCGACAAACGAGGGCGCAAGGCTAGGGTTCACTCATGTCAGTTTTACGTCGCAAGCTGCGATTGATTGGCACGCCAATGCTTACGGCAGCAGCACGGTCGAGCCGGTGGTAAGCCTTGATTTCAAGATCGTGGTGCGCCCGCGCCGCCTCTGCCAGCGGATAGGTCTGATTGACCGCAATCTTCACTTTGCCTTCGCCGATAACCTCGAACAGATCATTCGCCGTAGCGACCAGATCCTTGCGCGATCTCGTATAGTCGTTGAGCGAAGGCCGCGTGGCGAACAGCGAGCCCTTTTGCGACAGCAGTGTGATGTTGAACTCAGGCACCGGACCCGACGACTGGCCGAAGCTCACCCACATGCCGAGCGGCTTGAGGCAATCGAGCGACGCGGGAAACGTATCCTTGCCGATCGAGTTGTAGACCACGTCAACGCCCTTGCCCTTGGTGTAGTCTTTGACCTTGGCGACCAGGTCCTC
This sequence comes from uncultured Alphaproteobacteria bacterium, assembly GCA_963710245.1. Classification (GTDB taxonomy): domain Bacteria; phylum Pseudomonadota; class Alphaproteobacteria; order Rhizobiales; family Methyloligellaceae; genus Methyloceanibacter. The sequence goes on along the minus strand of CAVPZK010000004.1, from coordinate 119,420 downwards.
CTCGCGGATATTGATGACGTGGTCGCAGCCATGCGCCCGGGCGATCAGCGCTTTGCCGGCGGAGCCGACCGTGCCGATCACCGTCGCGCCGAGTGAAGCCGCCCATTGGCAGGCGATCAAGCCGACGCCGCCCGCAGCGGCATGGAACAAAAGCGTCGTGTCGCGGCCGACCTTGTAGGTCCGCCGCAACAGATATTGCGCGGTCATGCCTTTGAGCATGATCGCCGCCGCGGTCTCGTCGCTAACCCCGTTCGGAATCTTCACCACGCGGTCGGCCGCGATCAGCCGCTCTTCGGCATAAGCGCCGACCGGACCCGCATAAGCGACCCGGCGCCCCACTTTCAGATCGCGCACGCCCTCGCCGACCGCGGTGACGACACCGGCCCCTTCCATACCAGGGATGAACGGAAACGAGGGTTGCGGGTAGAGACCCGTGCGCAGATAGATGTCGATGAAATTCAGTCCGACTGCCGTCTGCTTGATCTTGACCTCGCCGGGGCCGGGCTCGCCGACCTTAACCTCCTCCCATTTGAGGACGTCAGGCCCGCCATACTCATGCACTCGGATCGCGTGCGTCATGCGATCCCGAGCTTCTTCTTCAAGAGATCGTTCACGGCTTGAGGGCTCGCCTTGCCGCCGGTCGCCTTCATCACCTGGCCGACGAACCAGCCTGCCAGGGCGGGTTTTGCCTTCGCCTGTTCGGCCTTTTCGGGATTGGCGGCGATCACCTGATCGACGGCCGCCTCGATGGCGCTCATGTCGGTGACTTGCACGAGACCGCGCTGCTCGACGATGGCGCTCGGCTCGCCGCCCTCCGTCCAGACGATGTCGAACACATCCTTGGCGATCTTGCCGGAGATCGTGCCCTTCTTGATCAGATCGAGAATGCTGCCGAGCTGGTCCGCCGCGACGGGGCTATCGACGATGCTGCGGCCTTCCTTGTTGAGACGTCCGAACAGCTCGTTGACCACCCAGTTCGCCGCCTGCTTGGGGTCGCGTCCCTTGGCGACCGCCTCGAAATAATCGGCCGACTCCTTCTCGGCGATCAGCACGTCGGCGTCGTAAGGGCTTAACCCATAGTCGGCGATGAACCGCGCCCGCTTGGCGTCGGGCAGCTCCGGCAGATCGCGCGCGAGCCCATCCACGTAATCTTGCGTCAGCTCGAGCGGCAAGAGATCGGGATCCGGAAAATAGCGATAATCGTGCGCCTCCTCCTTGGAGCGCATCGAGCGCGTCTCGCCGGTCTTGGCATCGAACAGCCGCGTCTCCTGGACAATGCTGCCGCCCTCCTCAAGCATCTCGATCTGGCGGCGCGCCTCATATTCGATGGCCTGGCCGATGAAACGGATCGAGTTGACGTTCTTGATCTCGCAGCGCGTGCCGAACTTCTCGCCGGGCCGGCGCACCGAGACATTGACGTCGGCGCGCAGCGAGCCCTGCTCCATATTGCCGTCGCAAGTGCCGAGATAGCGCATGATGGTCCTGAGCTTGCTCACATAAGCGCGCGCCTGCTCCGACGAGCGCAAATCGGGCTTCGACACGATCTCCATCAACGCCACGCCCGAGCGGTTGAGATCGACATAGGAATATTGCGGGTGCTGATCGTGCAGGCTTTTGCCCGCGTCCTGCTCTAGATGCAGGCGCTCGATGCCGACCGTGACGCGCTCGCCGCTCAAGAGATCGACGATGACCTCGCCCTCGCCGACGATCGGGCTCTTATATTGGCTGATCTGATAGCCCTGCGGCAGGTCGGGGTAAAAATAGTTCTTCCGGTCGAAGATCGAATTGAGATTGATTTTCGCCTTCAGCCCGAGCCCGGTGCGGATGGCTTGCGCGATGCAGCCCTCGTTGATCACGGGCAACATGCCGGGCATTGCGGCATCGACCAGGCTCACGTGGCTGTTGGGCTCGCCACCGAACTCCGTCGAGGCGCCCGAGAACAGCTTGGCGTTCGAGGTGACCTGGGCATGCACCTCCATACCGATCACCACTTCCCAGGGGCCGGTCTCGCCTTCGATGAGATTGTCCTTCTCGGTCTTAGCGTCCATTTGCGGCCGCTACTCCTTGTCCTCATCCTGCTGGCGGAGCTTCTCCTCCTCATATTGGATGAACCAGCCGATCATCTGCCGCCATAACGCCTCGGCAAGCTCTGGCGGCAGGCCTTTCTCGGCCGCCCGCGTCCTCACCCTGTCGATCACTTGCTGGATACGCCAGGGCACGCGCGCCTCCACTGGCGACTGCTTGAGCTGCCAAGCGCGATCGACGAAGGTGAAGCGCTCGCCGATCAGATCGACCAGAGCCTGGTCGATGCGGTCGATCTCGGCCCTCACCTCTTCCATGTTGCTGCAATCCTTGGCCTTGCGCGGCGCCATGCTGCGATCCCCTAGCTTGATATGACCGCGTCGGCCTCGATCTCGACCAGCCAGTCGGGGCTGATGAAGCCCGACACTTCCAGCATGCTCGATGCCGGACGGATGTCGCCGAAGAACTCGCCATGCACGCGACCCACCGCCTCCCAATGGGCGATGTCTACCAGGTAAGTGCGCGTGCGGATCACGTCCTTGAGGCTGGCGCCGGCATCTTCGAGCGACTTGGCTATGATCTCGAGGATCGCGCGGGTCTGCGCCGCGGGATCGCCGATCGCGACCGGCTTGCCGCCCGAGCCCGCGGTCGTGCCGCCGACGGCGACGATATTGCCGATCCGCACCGCGCGGGAGAAACCGATCACCGGCTCATAGGGACTCCCCGAGGACACCAGAATACGCTTCGTCGCCATCTCGTTCATGCAGCCTTGCTCCACCAATCATGCGGCTTGGCGAGCGGACCCGCCGCAGCTTCAATCACCCTTCCTGTGCGAAACAGCGTCTCCTCGTCGAACGGCCTGCCGATCAGCTGAAGCCCGAGTGGCGTCCCTTCCGACGAGAGCCCCGCGGGGACCGAAAGACCCGGCAGTCCCGCCATGTTCACCGTCACCGTGAAGATGTCGTTGAGATACATCTCCAAAGGATCTCCCGACTTCTCGCCGAGCGCGAAGGCCGGACCCGGCGTGGTTGGCGTCAGGATCGCATCGACCGTCTCGAACGCGGCATCGAAATCGCGCTTGATCAAGGTTCTCACCTTCTGCGCCTTGAGATAATAAGCGTCGTAATAGCCCGCCGACAGAACATAAGTGCCGATCAGGATGCGCCGCTTGACCTCGGCGCCGAAGCCCGCGGCCCGCGTGTTCTCATACATCGAGATCACGTCGGAGCCCTTCTCCCGCAAGCCATAGCGCACGCCGTCATAGCGGGCGAGGTTGGAGGAGGCTTCGGCCGGCGCCACAATATAATAAGAGGGCAGCGCATATTTCGTGTGCGGCAGGCTCACCTCCTTGATCGTGGCGCCGGCATCCTTCAGCCAGGCGACACCCTGCTGCCACAGCGCCTCGATCTCGGGTGCCATGCCGGGCACGCGATATTCCTTGGGAATGCCGATGGTGAGCCCCTTCACCCCCTTCTCAACCGCGGCCTCGAAATCCGGCACGGGCATATTGACGCTCGTCGTGTCCTTGGGATCGTGGCTCGCCATCACCTTGAGCAGGATCGCCGCGTCCCTGACCGTGCGGGCGATCGGCCCGGCCTGGTCGAGCGATGAGGCGAAGGCCACGATGCCCCAGCGCGAGCAGCGACCATAAGTCGGCTTGATGCCGACCGTGCCGGTCACGGCGGCAGGCTGACGGATCGAGCCGCCCGTGTCGGTCGCGGTCGCTCCCATACAGAGCCGCGCCGCCACAGCGGCGGACGATCCGCCAGAGGAGCCGCCCGGCACGAGCTTGGCGTTTGAGCCTTTGCGCTGCCAAGGGTTGACCACGGGGCCATAGAAGCTCGTCTCGTTCGACGAGCCCATGGCGAACTCGTCATTGTTGAGCTTGCCGAGCATGACCGCACCGGCGGCCCAGAGATTAGCCGTCACCGTCGACTCATAGGTCGGCGTGAAGCCATCGAGAATGTGCGAGCAGGCGGTGGTGCGCACTCCCTTGGTGCAAAACAGATCCTTGATCCCGAGTGGGATGCCTTCAAGCGCACCCGAGTCCCCTTGCTTGAGACGCTCGTCGCTCGCTGCGGCCATCTCCAGCGCGCGCTCCGGCGTCTTGAGGATGAAGGCGTTGAGCGCATCGTTGGCGGCCTCGATCGCATCCACATGCGCGCGCGCAAGCTCGTCGGCCGAGAACGACTTCTTGGCGAGGCCGTCGCGCGCTTCGGCGATGGTGAGTTGGGTGAGCTCGGTCAAGGGTTCTACTGCTTCACGCTGTCGCAGCGGAAAAAGGCATTAAGGTCTTCCTCGTCCGCGCTCCCCTCCGCGTTGGCGCCGTCATCGCCACCTGCGGTCTTGTCCCCCTCTTCCGGCTCAGGTTTGTCCATCTCCGACGGGTCGAGATCGTCGGCGAATGCCGAGGACTCGTCCTCCGTCTCGTCGTAGGAGTCCTGTTGCACGGTCATGCGCGTGACGCTGAGATCGCCGGTCTTCTTCTGCACGATGGCGAAGACATCGGGAAAGGCATAGCCCGGCTCCTCGCAAAAGGCGGTGGCGAGCCAGCTCGTCGCGTTGCGCGGGCTAACGCTGACAAAGTCGCAGCGCTGCGCATTGGCGCTGACCCCCGTCTTGCTGAACACGGTGAAGTCGAGGTCCTGGCCAAGCTCGGTGACGGTCTTCTCTTTCAGCTTGGCGCAGCCATCTTTCGACGAGGCAAAGGTCCCCTCGGGAAGGCCTTGCGCGAGCGCCCCGCACGCGGCGGCGAGCCACATTCCCAAACCAAGCAGAGCGGCGCGGTGCATGACGCTCTCCTATTCGACGATCTTCGGCACGACGAAATAGCCGTCATCGACCTCTGGCGCGTTCTTGAGAATATCGGCGGCGCAGAAACCGTCGGTGACCTCATCCTTGCGCTTCTTCATGGTCATCGCGGCGACCCGCGTCATTGGCTCGACCGCGCTCGTGTCGATTTCGTCGAGCTGGGCGACCCAATCGAGGATGCCCGACAGTTCCTGCTCGAGCCGGCCGGCCTCCTCCTCGGTGATGGCGAGGCGGGCAAGGCGGGCGATGCGGCGGACCGTGGCGCGATCGACGGACATGGAGGGAGGCCTGGATTTTTCGCGTTCCTGAGGCGCTCGTCTAGCACCGCGGGGCCTGACCGGCAACTTGGCTTCAAGCCTCGAAGGAAACCCCGACCTCGGGCACGAGCACGGAATCGCTGTCCATTGCCTCGATAAATTTGTCTGCGGTCTGGTCGAGTACCGGGAAGGTCCCGTAATGACACGGCACGATCAGCTCGAACTCAAAGAACCGCTTGCAGGCGAGCGCCGCCGTCTTGGCGCCCATCGTGTAACGATCGCCGATCGGCACGAAGCCGATTTGCGGCCGGTAGATCTCGTTGATCAACCCCATGTCTGAGAAGATCGCGGTATCGCCCATGTGATAGACGGTCTTGCCGCCGCTCGGCGCAATCACGAGCCCGCAGCAAGCGCCGAGATAGACCGGGCGGCCGTCGACGATGTTCGAAGCCGAATGCCAGGCCGGAACGAAGGTGAGGTTGAAGTCGCCATGGTAAAGCGTGCCGCCGGTATTGCCTGGATCGACTTTGTCCACGCCGCGGCTCGCCATATAGGTGGCGAGCTCATGCACGGCCAACAGCTGGGCGTCGGTCTCCTTGCAGATCCGCACAGTATCGCCGGTATGATCCTCATGCCCATGCGTAAGCGCCACATGCGTCACGCCCTTGACCACGTTATGCAAAGGAATCCCGGCATCCTCGAACGTGGCGTTGCCGCTGAGGAACGGATCGATCAGGATGCTGCTCCTGCCCGTGTCGATGCGGAAGCAGGAATGGCCGAACCACGTAATCTTCATGCGTCTAACCTCTTGATGCGCTCCTCGTGACTTTAGCACCTCTCGTACCGATCGAAGACCTGCCTCCCCTGCTCTCCCGCGAGGCGCGGCTGCTCGGCCTCGATGTCGGCACCAAGACCATCGGCATGGCGCTGTCCGACGTAACGCGTTCGGTCGCCACGCCCTACCATACGGTGCGGCGTACCAAGTTCACAGAAGACGCGAAGGCGATCGAAGCGGCGATCGAGGAGCATGAAATCGGCGCGGTCGTGATCGGGCTTCCTCTTAATCTCGACGGCTCGGAGGGGCCGCGCGCCCAATCGACGAGGGCCTTTGCCCGCAACCTTGCCGCCCGCATCGCCGTGCCCATCCTGTTCTGGGACGAGCGGCTTTCGACCGCCGCCGTCGAGCGGCACCTCATCGAGGCTGATGCCTCCCGCAAGCGTCGCGCCGAAGTGATCGACCGCATGGCGGCGGCTTACATCCTGCAAGGCGCACTCGACCGGCTAAAGCGACTGGGCGAGATCGGTTAGTCTAAGATTGTCGTTGAAGATCAGATAGCCCGCCGGCGTCTCGGGACAGAAGCCCGCGCCGCAGATCAAGACCGTGGAAATGACGTTGCCGACGGCGAGCACGAAGAAAAGTACAAACGCCGTCAGCGGCAGCACGCTCATCCGATTGGACCACGGCTCCGAGCGCGCAAACTGGCGGTCATCGAGCAAAAGGATGGCACAACCGATAATCATCAGCACAAAGGCGATGAACGCCCAGGTATAGAGATGCATGCCGAAAATCGCATTGCCGTAGCCGGGGCTGCCCGGGGCGATGTGGATCAGCATCTGCCTCAGGGAGATGGCGGCGCCGACAGCGGCGCCGAGGATCGTAACGCCATACTGGCTCGGCCTCGGGCCGAACACGAGATTGAGCGCAAGCCCGAAGCCGGCGGCGAAGAACGCCACCCGTTGCAGGATGCACAAGGGGCACGGCAGGTCGCGAAACCAGAGCTGATCGATAAAGGCGAGCGCCAGCACCGTATCGACGGCGATCAACCCCAAGGCGTTGAGGAGCCTCGACAGGTCCCCTGGCACGCGTACCCCCTAACTCACAGCGCGATGTTCAAAACGTCGTTCATATGGACGCGGAATAGCACGAGCAGCACCACGAGACCTGCGACCCAAAAGCCCATCGCCGCCCCGCGCTGCCTAAGCCAAGCCGCTCCTAGCCCGCAGGCAAACAGAAGAAAAGGCAAGCTCATCATGGCGCAGCCTCCGCCTGACCGACTCCATGCCGGCTTCCGTCTTTCCGGCCGCGCGAGTCTCGGTGATTTGCACGCGAGCCGTAACCCGCAAGGTATTGAAATTCCCGGCGTCATGGCAAGGAAGAACGGCGCCCGTGCCACACCCCCCTTCGCACAGCAAAGAGGCCGCCTCGCGAGGCGGCCTCCGAATGACCCGCGGCGCAAGGCGCTTAAATCTGAGCGCTTAGCAGCGCGCGCCCAGCACCGCCACGGATCGCACCGATAACGCCAGGGCAATCGCAGCTAACCGCATCTTTTGCCTTTCTGGTTTGAGTTTCTCTGCCGGCATCCTCGGTAGGATAGATTTCCATGATAGCAGATCTGACGCGGACGCTGGCGCGGCACGGTGGACCATTAGTAATCGCTGAAAAGTTCGTAGCTGTGTCGAAGCCGGGGTTCGCATCTCTGCGAGGCGGCTCACGCCACGCTTACCTTAGTTGCGCCGCGCCGCTTGCCGCCTCGCGCTGTGAGGCTTATACAGTCCCTTTGATGACATTAGCGGCCGAAGCCTCGAACCTTTCCTTCCCTCACCGCCATCTTCTTGGAATTGAAGGCCTTTCGCGCGACGAGATCACCGCGCTGCTCGATCTATCGGAAGAGGCGGCCAAACTCAGCCGGCAAATCGCCAAGAAGCGCGACGATCTGCGCGGCCGCACCCTGATCAATCTTTTCTTCGAAGCCTCGACCAGAACCCAGAGCTCCTTCGAGCTTGCCGGCAAGCGGCTCGGCGCCGACGTGATGAACATGTCGGTGGGCACGTCCTCCGTGCAGAAGGGCGAGACCCTGATCGACACGGCGGTGACGCTCAACGCCATGCGCCCCGACATTCTCGTGGTGCGCCACCATGCGGCGGGTGCGGTCGAGCTTCTGTCGCAGAAGGTCGATTGCTCGGTGATCAATGCCGGCGACGGGAGCCACGAGCATCCCACCCAAGCCCTGCTCGATGCGCTCACCATCCGCCGGCACAAGGGCCAAATCGAGGGCCTGATTGTCGCCATCTGCGGAGACATTCTCCACTCCCGCGTCGCGCGCTCCAACATCTTGCTGCTCAACACGCTCGGCGCCCGCGTCCGCGTCGTCGCACCGTCGACGCTGCTCGCCGCTGGCATCGAGCGGCTTGGCGTCGAGGTCTATACCTCGATGTGGGACGGCTTGGCCGATGCCGATATCGTCATGATGCTTAGGCTTCAGCGGGAGCGCATGACCTCGAGCCTGGTCCCGAGCACCCGCGAATATTTTCACTTCTTCGGCCTCGACTACGACAAGCTGGCCCGCGCCAAGCCGGACGCTCTCGTCATGCATCCAGGCCCGATGAACCGCGGTGTCGAGATCGACTCCAATGTGGCCGACGATCCGCAAAGCGTGATCCGCGAGCAGGTCGAGATGGGCGTGGCAGTCCGCATGGCGGTGCTGCAAGCGCTCGCGCGCCACCTGCCGAACGAATGATCGCGATGCAACCTTATCCTCCAGAGCAACGCTCGCGTACCCTCGCCTTGATCAATGCGCGGCTGCTCGATCCTGCCTCGCGGCTGGATCGGCCAGGCGGCCTGCTGATCAGGGACGGCCTCATCGTCGATCTTGGCCCGCATATCGCCGATGGCGCCGTGGGCGAAGCCGAGATTGTCGATTGCGGCGGCCACCTGCTCGCCCCCGGTCTCATCGACATGATGGTGTTTACCGGCGAACCCGGACATGAGCATCGCGAGACGCTTGCCACGGCGAGCCGCGCGGCTGCCGCCGGCGGCGTCACCACCATTGTCTGCATGCCGAACACGGACCCCGTGATCGACGACGTTGCCCTGGTCGATTTTATTCTGCGGCGCGCGCGCGACACCGCGCTGGTGAACGTTCACCCCATGGCGGCCATGACCAAAGGCTTGCTCGGCGAAGAGATGAGCGAGATCGGGCTGCTGCGCGATGCCGGCGCCATCGCCTTCGCCAACGGCAAGGCAAGTGTCGCCAATGCAAGAGTCATGCGCAACGTGCTGGCATACGCCAAGGATTTCGGCGCGCTGATCGTGCATCATTTGGAAGATCCCACGCTCTCGAAGGATGGCGTGATGAACGAGGGCGAGGTCGCAACCAGGCTTGGGCTTCGCGGCATCCCGTCGGCCGCCGAGACCATCATCCTCGAGCGCGACATTCGCCTGGTCGAGCTGTCCGGCGGCCGCTATCACGCGGGCCAAATCTCCTGCCGCGCCTCGCTCGACATCATCCGCACGGCGAAGCTGATGGGCTTGCTCGTCACCTGCGGCGTCTCGATCAACCATCTCACGTTGAATGAGAACGATATCGGCCCCTACCGCACCTTCTTCAAGATGAAGCCGCCGCTCCGGTCCGAGGACGATCGCCTCGCCATGGTCGAAGGCGTGGCAAGCGGCGATATCGACGTGATCGTCTCGGCCCACGATCCGCGCGGCGCCGAAGGCAAGCGCCGGCCCTTTGCCGAGGCCGCGGACGGCGCCGTGGGGCTCGAGACCATGCTTGGCGCCGCCCTCCGTCTCTACCACAACGGCGAGGTCGAGCTTACGCGGCTCTTGCAAGCGCTGACGGTCAATCCAGCGCGGCTGCTCAAGCTTGGCAGCGGACGTTTCGCCAAAGGCGCGCCGGCCGATCTCGTGCTGATCGATCTCGACCGGCCTTGGGTGGTCGAGCCGGAAACGTTGCGCTCCAAATCCAAAAATACCCCCTTCGATGCGGCACGGCTCCAGGGTCGGGCATTGTTGACCGTCGTTGCCGGTCGCCTCGTCTACAATTACGCTGACGGTCTTGGGCCTTAGCGCCGTCGTTTGCATCGAAGGGTGATCGATGTCTCCTCCCGATTGGAGTGGCGCCCTGATCCATCTTGCGGCTTTGGCCGGCGGCTATCTCCTCGGTTCGATTCCCTTCGGTTTGATCCTCGCCAAGCTGTTTGGCCTTGGCGACTTGCGCGCCATCGGTTCCGGCAATATCGGCGCGACCAATGTGCTGCGCACCGGCAAGAAAGGACTTGCCGCGCTCACCCTCCTGCTCGATGCGGCCAAGGGCACGGTGGCCGTGCTGCTTGCCGCGCATTGGGGCGAGACGGCCGCAATGCTTGCCGCTCTCGGAGCCTTTCTCGGCCATTTGTTTCCCATCTGGCTCGGCTTTCGCGGCGGCAAAGGCGTGGCGACCTATATCGGCGTGCTGCTCGGTCTCTACTGGCCCGCCGCGGCGGCCTTCTGCGCCATCTGGTTGATCATCGCCTTCGCCACACGCTTTTCATCCCTCGCCGCACTGGTGGCGAGCGCCGCAAGCGTCGCGATGCTTGCGTTGACCGGCCAATGGCGGCTTGCAGGCTTGTTCCTGCTGCTCTCGCTCCTTCTCTATATTCGCCACGCCGCAAACATCAGGCGCCTGGCGCGAGGCGAGGAGGCGCGCATTGGCGAGAGGACCGTCTAAAGCCCCGCCCAAACAGAAGGGCGCGGCACGGCTCAACCATCATCAGCGCGTCGCCTGGCTTAGGCTAATCAGAAGCCGAGCGAGATCCCGGAGATCAGCTGGTTGCGCGGGGGGGGCGCGTCGACCTGGGCCGGCGTCGTGGTAATCGAGGCTTGCAGAGCGCTCAGGCTCGCTGATCACCGCCCGCTTCCGCCGCCTCCTGGTGGGTCAGGTCTTGCCCATGGCTCGATGGGCTCGTACCGCTCGCTGGAGGCCGGGCGCGCAACCCTCGCATTCCGTGATGCCCTATTTTCGCGCCGATTGAACCCCAGCACCGCACCGAAACGTCGAATTTCGGCCGCGAACGCCCTCCAAAGACACCGCTACGACTAACAGCTTAAGATTGTTTTAGTTAGTATACACACCTAGAAGTTGTCAATTGGGTTCACCCGAATTTGACACTTGCCGGTCTAGACACCATTTTCCGGGCACTAAGAAGGGTCCATCCGGGCCCATCGCCCTCAGCCTGACGCAATTTGCGCGGCTAGGAACGTCTCAATGAACATCGTCATCGTCGAATCGCCAGCCAAGGCCAAGACCGTCAACAAGTACCTGGGGGCAGGCTACCGCGTGTTCGCGTCTTACGGGCATGTGCGCGACCTGCCCTCGAAAAATGGCTCGGTCCTCCCGGACAAGGACTTCGAGATGCATTGGGACGTCGAGCCCAAGGCCGCCAAACGGCTCGACGAGATCGCCAAGGCCATCAAGGGGGCGAGCAAGCTGATCCTCGCCACCGACCCCGACCGGGAGGGCGAGGCCATCTCCTGGCATGTCCTCCAGGTGCTTGACCGCAAGAAGGTGCTCGCCGGCATCCCGGTCGAACGGGTGGTCTTCAACGCCGTCACCAAAGAGGCGGTGCTCGATGCCATGCGGCATCCCCGCGCGATCGACGGACCTCTGGTCAGCGCCTATCTCGCCCGCCGAGCACTCGATTATCTTGTGGGCTTCACGCTCTCACCCGTGCTGTGGCGCAAGCTGCCGGGCGCCCGCTCCGCAGGCCGCGTGCAGTCGGTGGCCCTCCGCCTCGTCTGCGATCGCGAGCTCGAGATCGAACGGTTCAAGGCACAGGAATACTGGTCGATCCTGGCCGACCTCGCCACGGCCAAGAACGAGACCTTCCAGGCGCGGCTTGTCGCCGCCGACGGCAAGAAGCTCGACAAGTTCGACATTCCAGATCAGGCGACTGCCGAGCGATTGAAGTCCGCGCTCGAAGGCGGCCGATACAAAGTCGGTAATGTCGAAAGCAAGGCGCAGCGCCGCAACCCGGCCGCGCCCTTCACCACCTCGACCCTCCAGCAGGAGGCATCGCGCAAGCTCGGCTTCTCGCCGCGCCATACCATGCAGCTCGCGCAGCGGCTTTACGAGGGCGTTGAGATGGGCGGTGAGGTCGAAGGCCTGATCACCTATATGCGAACCGACGGCGTGCAGATCGTTCCCGAAGCCGTATCCGTCGTCCGCCGCCTCGTGACCAAGCGATATGGCGATCGCTATGTGCCTGCCTCGCCGCGCCAATACGAGGCCAAGGCCAAAAACGCGCAAGAGGCGCACGAGGCCATCAGGCCGACCGACTTCTCCAAAGAGCCCGACAAGGTCGCTCGCTATCTCGAGGACGATGCCGCCCGGCTCTATAAGCTCATCTGGCAGCGCACTCTGGCGAGCCAAGCATCGAGCGCCGAGATCGAGCGCACCACCGCAGAGATCGACGTCACCGGCAAGGACGGCAAGCCTTACGGCGTGAGAGCCACCGGCTCGGTCATCCGCTTCGACGGCTTCCTCAAGATCTACGAGGAAGGGATCGACGACGCTGTCGGCGATGACGGCGCCCTGCCCGCGCTCGCCAAGGGCGACGCGCTCGACCCGCGCAACATCGAGGCTAAGCAGCATTTCACCGAGCCGCCGCCCCGCTACAGCGAAGCGACGCTGATCAAGAAGATGGAGGAGCTCGGCATCGGCCGGCCGTCGACCTATGCCTCGACGCTCAACGTACTCCGCGACCGCGAATATGTCCGGCTCGACAAGAAGCGCCTCTATCCCGAGGACAAGGGCCGGTTGGTCACCGCGTTCCTCGAGAGCTTCTTCAGCCGCTACGTCGAATACGACTTCACCGCCGATCTGGAGGAGAAGCTCGACCTTATCTCGGCGGGCAAGCTCGAATGGAAGGACGTGCTGCGCGAGTTCTGGCGCGAGTTCATCGCCGCGGTGAACGATATCGGCGATTTGCGGATAACCCAGGTGCTCGACGCGCTGAACGATCTGCTTGGTCCGCACATCTTCCCCGATCAGGGTCACGGCACCGATCCCAGGGCATGCCCATCCTGCAACGTCGGCCGCTTGAGTCTCAAGGTGGGCAAGTTCGGCGCCTTCATCGGCTGCTCCAACTATCCCGATTGCCGCTTCACCCGCCAGCTTGCCGACACCAACGGCGAGAAAGCCGCTCTCGCCGAAGCGAAAGTGCTCGGCACCGATCCCGAGACCGGCCTCGACGTGAGCCTCCGCACCGGCCGCTTCGGGCCCTACGTGCAGCTTGGCGAGCAGAACGGCGGCGATAAGCCGAAGCGTGCCTCGATCCCCAAAGGCACCGACCCGCAGAGCCTCGAACTTCGCCAGGCGCTCGCGCTGCTCTCTCTGCCGCGCGAGGTGGGCCTGCACCCGGAATCGGGCAAGCCGATCGTGGCGGGCTTTGGCCGCTTCGGCCCTTACATCCAACATGACGGCAAATATGCGAGCCTCGGCGGTCCCGAGGAGGTGTTCGAGGTTGGGCTTAATCGCGCTGTCAGCCTGCTGGCCGAGAAGGCCGCCTCATCGCGGGCACGGCGCGGGGCGAATGTGATCAAGGAGCTTGGCGATCATCCCGAGCTTGGCGGCAAGGTGCAAATATTGACTGGCCGCTATGGACCTTACGTCAAGCACGGCAAGGTCAATGCCACGATACCCAAGGACCGCGAGCCGGAGCAGGTCACCATGGACGAGGCGGTCGCACTGATCGCCGCGCGAGACGCCAAGGGCCCGGCCAAGAAGAAGCCGGCCAAGAAGCCCGCACGCAAGAACGCAAAGAGCAACAAAGAGGCCGTCGAGGAGACGGCAGGCTGAGCGGCGCAAGTGGCTAAATCTAAGGGGGCTCCCGCCAAGCGCACCAAGACCGCGGGCAAACTTCCCTCCAAGCAGGAGATTCTCGACTTTCTGGCGACCGCGACCGGCGAAGCCGGCAAGCGCGAGATCGCGCGTGCCTTCGGCGTGAAGGGCGGCGATCGCATCGCTCTGAAACAGCTCCTACGCGACATGACCGATGACGGGCTGATCGCCGGCTCGCGCCGCAAGCTGATGCGGCCCGGCACACTGCCGCCCGTGACGGTGATCGAGATCGTCTCGCGCGATGCCGACGGCGAGTTCATCGCAAGACCCGCGACCTGGGACGAAGAGCAGGGACCAGCGCCTCGCATCCTCATGGCCGAGAGCAAGCGCGAAGCGGGTCCCGTCGCCGGCATCGGCGACCGCGTGCTTGCGCGCATCACTCCGCTTGGGCCCGAAGCCGACTATCCCTATCAGGCGCGGACCATCAAGCGGCTCGCGCGAGCGCGCGGCCAGTTGCTCGGCATCTTCCGCACGTTGCCGGGCGGCACGGGCGTCATCGATCCGGTCGACCGCAAGCAGCTGAAGGAATGGCCCGTGCCACGCGGGCAGACCAACGAAGCCGAGAACGGCGAGCTGGTTCGCTTCGAGCTGACCCGCTCCTCGCGCATGGGAGTGCAAACCGCGCGCGTCACCGAGCGGCTCGGCAACCCTGCCGCCCAGCAGCTGACGAGCCTGATCGCCGTGCACGCCCACGGCATCCCCGATGTCTTTCCCGAGGCCGCGCTTGCCGAGGCCGCGGCCGCCAAAGAGCCCGACCTCCAGCGCAGAGAGGATCTGCGGCACCTCCCCCTCGTCACCATCGACCCTTCCGACGCGCGCGACCATGACGATGCGGTTTGGGCGGAGCCAGACCCCAATCCCGCCAATCGCGGCGGCTGGGTGGTGATCGTCGCCATCGCCGACGTGGCCGCCTATGTCCGCCCCGGCAAGGCGCTCGACAAGGAGGCGCGCAAGCGCGGCAACTCGGTCTATTTCCCGGATCGGGTGGTGCCGATGCTGCCCGAGCGCATCTCCAACGAGCTCTGCTCGCTGACCGAGAACGATCCGCGCGCCTGCCTCGCCGTCCGCATGATCTTCGACAAGGACGGCAGGAAGCTCAGCCATCGATTCTTCCGCGCGTTGATGCGCTCGGCCGCCAGCCTCACCTATGAGCAGGCGCAAGCGGCAATCGACGGCCGCGTGGATGAAACGACCGGGCCCCTGCTCGAGACCGTGCTCAGGCCGCTTTGGGGCGCGTATGCGAGCCTCGTACTTGCCCGCACCGAGCGCGGCCCGCTCGACCTTGATCTGCCGGAACGGAAGATCCTGCTCGACGATCGGGGCCGGGTGAGAGCCGTGGTGAGTCCTCCCCGGCTCGATGCGCATCGCCTCATCGAGGAGTTCATGATCGCCGCAAATGTCGCTGCGGCCGAGACCTTGGAAGCCAAGCGGTCGCCGCTGATCTATCGCGTGCATGACAGCCCGTCGAAGGAGAAGCTCATCTCGCTCGGCGACTTTCTCAGCACCATCAACATCAAGCTGCCGAAATCCGGCACACTCAAGCCCGCTTATTTCAATCGCATCCTGGCCGAGACGCGTGCCACCCCTACCGCTGAGCTCGTGGGCGAGGTGATCCTGCGCAGCCAGGCGCAAGCAGAGTACGCGCCCGGTAATCTTGGCCATTTCGGCTTGAACCTGCGCCGCTACGCGCATTTTACCTCGCCGATCCGCCGCTACGCGGATCTCATCGTCCATCGCGCGCTGGTGCGCGCGCTCGGGATGGGCAATGACGGACTGACCGATGCCGAGATGGAAGAGCTTGATCAGATCGCGCAAGCGATCTCCGATACCGAGCGTAGAGCCATGGCGGCGGAGCGCGAGACGGCCGACCGGCTGATCGCTGCTCATCTCGCCGATCGGATCGGCGCGAAGTTCCAGGCGCGCGTCTCGGGCCTGGTCCGCACCGGCCTGTTTGTCAGGTTGATCGAGACTGGCGCTGACGGTTTCGTCCCGGCCTCCTCGATCGGGCACGAATATTTCTTTCACGACGAGGTCCGCCAGGCGCTGGTGGGCGAAGATACCGGCCTCGCCTATCGGCTCGGCGATCCGGTCGAGGTCCGCCTGGTCGAGGCAATCCCCACCGCCGGCGCGCTCAGATTTGAAATGTTGAGCGAAGGCCGCTCGATAGGGCCGCGACCAAAGGGCGCCCGTAGTCCAAGTGACAAAAGAGGCCCGCAACGCTACAAGGGCAAGCCGCGTGGGCAAAGTCGCGGCCGCTCTCGCAAACGCCGCTAGGAGCAAGGATCGAGTAATGCAGAAGAGCACTGAGGTTTATCGTTACGAAGGCAAGTCGCAAGACGCGCGACCCATCTTCGCCTCGATGCTGCGCGGTGCATTGCTCAAATGTCCGGCCTGCAGCGTCGGCGCCATGTTCCGGCGCTATCTGAAGGTCGCCGAAAGCTGCCCGCATTGCGGCGAGGAACTGCATCATCATCGGGCAGACGACGCGCCTGCCTATTTCACCATCGTCATTGTCGGACACATCGTGGTCAGCCTGGTGCTCGCGGTCGAGATGGCCTATAGGCCCCCGATCTGGCTGCACATGATGTTGTGGCTGCCGTTGACCCTGATCCTCACCTTGGTCCTCTTGCCGTCAGTCAAAGGCGCGCTCGTGGGATTGCAGTGGGCGCTCCGCATGCACGGCTTCGATCCCGAGGCCAAGGACGAGATCGTGGAAAGCTTCGACGCAAGCCAAGCCTCCCCTCGCCCGCGCCGCCTTGACTTCCCGGCTTGAGCGAGTAGGTTCCCGGCAAACGCCGATAGGTTTTATCGAGGACGAAAATGGCCAAGCCCGTCACCCAGAAGATCAAGCTCGTGAGCTCAGCCGGCACGGGCTATTACTACGTGACCAAGAAGAATCCGCGCAATCAGACCGAGAAGCTCGTATTCAAGAAATACGATCCCGTCGCGCGCAAGCACGTCGAATTCAAGGAAGCCAAGATCAAATAGCTGGATTGGCGCCGGACTTCGACGAAGCTCTGTTCGACTGCGGGCCGTCCCCGGCTCCGGCGATCTTCATCGTTTGAATAGGTGGCCGGCCGAAACGCGGCGCTAACGAGGAGGCCACTCAACCGCGGTCCGGCCGGCCGAACCCCACGGACCCAGGAGATGCGGCGGACCTGAGCACTCCGTAGGGTTATCTCTGGCGACAAGGAAGAACGGAAGATCGAGGGCGCGCTCGAAAATCGCGCTTGAACACCCCTACCCCAATTGCCTCCCCGTCGAATTCGTGGCGACAGTCAAACCATAAAACAGCCGCCGAAGGGACAAAATCAATCATAATCTTCCGCTTAATACGATAAAATGCGAGGCATTGTAAATTCTTAACGTTAAGCCTTCAGGTTCCGCCTCAAGTCAAAAAATGGCCCGCGGAGGGCACTTATCTACGGATTTGGTCGCCGGTGATTTGGTGGGAGGCGAGGTTTAGCGCCCCGCCGGCGGGCTAGGCCGCGTCGGCCACGACCCGGTTACGGCCGTCGCGCTTGGCGCAATAGAGCGCCTGATCCGCACGCTTCAGAATGAGCTCGGGCGTATCGTCGGCGAATTCGAGCGAGGCCACACCCACGCTCGCCGTGACTTCGAGCGTGCCGATCCGCTCCCCGGCGTAAAACGGCGCCGCCGCGATGCACTGGCGCAACCGCTCGCCCACGAGATAGGCCTTGGCGAGGTCGGTATCCGGCATGACCACGACGAATTCCTCGCCGCCCAGCCGGCAAGCGAGGTCGATCCCGCGGATATTGCGGCGTACTCGCGCCGCGAACTCCCTGAGCACCGAGTTGCCGGCGTCATGGCCGTAGCTGTCATTGACCGCCTTGAAATAGTCGATGTCGAGCAGAAGCACCGAAAGCGGCTTGCCGCGCCGCGAAGACTCCTCGAACAGCGTCTTCAGATGGCTCGTCATGTATCTGCGGTTGTGCAGCGCCGTGAGCGGATCGAGAATGGCCATCTCGACCGTCTCCTCGAGCCGCATGCGCAGATAGTCGGTATAGCGCTTGCGCTTGATTTGGGTGCAGACGCGGGCCAGCAGCTCGTTGGCGTCGACCGGGCGGACGATATAGTCGTTGACGCCCATGTCGAGGCCCCTGAGCAGCCTCGCGTCGTCACCGGGCTCGATTATGATCATGATCGGCAAATGTCGCGTCCGGTCGAGCGACCGGACCTGCGAACAAAGCCGCAAGCCGTCGGCATGTTCGAGGCTGAGGCTGACGATCATGAGGTCGAAATTACCGTCGGGAAGCCGCAACAGCGCGCGGGCCGGATCAGCCTCGCGCTCGACGTGATGCTCTGCTTGCAATGCCGTCACGATCCGCTCGGCCGAGCGGTCGCGGTCGTCGACCAAGAGGATGCGTCCTCCACGCCCAAGCTGATCGAGCTTGATGCCGATCGTCGCGGTGAAGCCCATCTGCTCTTCGGTCGAGGCGCGCATCAGCATCTCGTCGGTGAGCATCTTAAGTCGGGCGAGATTCTTCACTCGCGTGATCAGCGCGATGTCATCGACAGGTTTGGTGAGAAAGTCGTCTGCCCCGGCCTCGAGCCCCTTCACCCTGTCCGAGGGCTGATCGAGCGCGGTGATCATGATCACCGGGATATGCTGGGTGCGCGGCTCGGCCTTCAGTCGGCGGCACACCTCGAAACCGTCCATGCCCAGCATCATCACGTCGAGCAAGACCACGTCGGCCCGCTCGCGCGCGCAAATATGCAGCGCCTCTGGACCGCTTCGCGCCGTGCGCACCTCGAAATATTCGGCGGTCAGCCGCGCTTCGAGCAGCTTCACATTGGCGTCGACATCGTCGACGACGAGAACGCGTGCGGTCATGACTCGCTACCGTGCCTCGCCGATGAATTGCCTGACCGTGTCAAGGAACATCGTCACGGAGATCGGCTTGGAGATATAGGCCTCGCAGCCCCCTTCGCGGATGCGCTCCTCGTCACCCTTCATGGCGAAGGCGGTGACCGCGACCACCGGAATCTGCTTGAGCTGATCGTCCTCTTTCAGCCATTTGGTGACTTCGAGCCCCGACACTTCCGGCAGCTGGATGTCCATCAGGATGAGGTCGGGGCGATGCTCCCGCGCGAGCGAGAGCGCCTCCATGCCGTTCCGCGTCTGCAAGGTCTTGTAACCATGGGCGTCGAGCAGATCGTGGAAGAGCTTCATATTCAGCTCGTTGTCCTCGACGATCAGAACGGTCTTGGTCATTGCCCTGGGCCCCGGCAATTCGGTCGGCACATGATGGGTGATCTCCCGGTAATGCGCCATGGCGCTCGGAGCCGGCCTGAGGGGCGCCATGGCCCTCGGAGCCGGTCTAGGCTGCACCGTGGCGCTCGGAGCCGGTCTGACCCTCCAAAACATCGTGGTACTCCCATCCTCCCAGGGCACACGGATTTTCACCGTAAACGTGTAACCAATTTCTTTAGAGGCCAGGCAAAGCGTACGGGAAAAACGGGAATTTTCGAGTTGGGCCACTGCCCAAAGTGGGCCTGTCGCGGTCCGAAAACAGGGCCGAGCGCCGTTCGAGCGTCCTTTGGGCGACGCAGCGGCGCTCTAGCGGCCCTAGTGGCACTCAGGCGCCTTGAGATATTCCAGCGAGGTCAGCGTGCCGTGAATGGAGAAGTCGCCATAATCGATCAGCAGTTCGCGGCTCACGCCGTTTTCGTAGAGGCGGAAGTCGATCTGATAGCTCGGCGTGAGATCGCCGCCTTTTGCCTCGAAATAGCCGATCGACACCGGCCATGACGGCAATTCGCCGAGCCCCTTATCCTTGGCCACTTGCTCGAGCTTGGGATCGTCTCCGGGCTGCACCTCGGTGCCGATGAAGGCCGTCGTGTCGTAGACCTTCTGCCCCTTCTCGGACCCATCATAGACGCGCGCTTGGAATAGCCCTTGGCCGGTGCGCGCCGCCGCGATCAGGGCAAAGCTGTGCTGGGTCGGAAACAGCAAGGGACCAGACAGGTTGAGCTCGGCCGTCGAGGGCTGACTGAGCTTCACCTGCACCGCCTCGTTAGGCGTCTCGCGCACCGCGCGCCCCATGGTGACATCGCCAAGCTTGTCGTTGAGATATTGCGCCGACTGAAAGCGGAACTTCTGGCCGTCACCCTGCTCCCAGGTTGAGGATCTGAGATCGGTGAGATTGGTCTGGCCCTGCGAGTCGGTCATCTGCGTGACCATGCGCATATTCAGCGAATAGCCATCACATTCGGAGCCGGTGAACTCGAACACCATGCGACCGTCGATGCCGGTGATACCCGAAGCTGAACGAGCATCGTCGAGCGTCATCTCGTAGATAGCGCGATGCGCGGCGAGCTTGTTCGGCTCCTTGCCGGCAAAGGCCTGAGCCCGATCGGCAGGCGTCCCGACAAACCAGGGCGCCGCAAGCAGCATGAGTGCCAGACGCAAGCCAAATCGAACCATGCGGTGTGACTTCTCTCTCTTGAATGGTCCTGCCCGGTAAAACGCCGGAGGCCCGGAATTTGTCGCACCAACGCACCCGCCGGACAAGGGGGCCGCTTTCGGGCACCGCTTGCAGGACGACCTGATTTGCTCGATGCTTTAGGACTCTAACAAGGCGGGCTCAAGGGCGATTGGAGGCGGCATGGCGGGAGAGATCGAAGCACGGCTGAAGGCTCTCGACCTCGTGTTGCCCGAGGTCGCCGCCCCCGTCGCCGATTACGTGTCCTATCTCCACCTCAACGGCCAGCTTTACGTGTCGGGGCAACTGCCGTTCAAGGGCGGCCGTGTCGCCGTCACCGGCACGCTCGGCGCCGACCTCGATCTCGACCAGGGACAGGACGCGGCGAGGCTGTGCGCGCTCAACATTCTCGCCCAGGCCAAAGCCGCCCTCGGCGACCTCGACCGCATCGTGCAATGCCTGCGCCTGAACGGCTATGTGAACGCGGTCCAGGGCTATGCCGACCATCCCAAAGTCATCAACGGCGCCTCCGAGCTGATCGTCAAAGTGCTTGGGCAGAAGGGACGCCATACGCGCATAGCTGTCGGCTGCTCGAGCCTGCCGCTAAACGCCGCTGTCGAGATCGATGCGATTTTTGCGATAGACTAGATCCAAGCGGGCTTTGAGCGCCTCCCATGGCCGAGCTTTATTGGTTGCAGCGGCCGATCGCCCATCGCGGCTTGCACGATGAGGCCAAGGGCATCGTCGAGAACAGCGCCTCCGCGGTGAGCGCCGCCATGGGCAAAGGCTTCGCCATCGAAGTCGACCTGCAATGCGCCGCCAATGACATGCCGATCGTCTTTCATGACGACACGCTTGACCGGCTGACATTGGAGACCGGGCCCGTCGCCGCGCGGACAGCCGAGGCGTTAGCCAACATCCCCTTACGCAACAGCGCCGACCGCATTCTCTCGCTGCCCGCCCTGCTCGCTCTCGTCAATGGCTATGTGCCGCTCGTGCTCGAAGTCAAAAGCACCTGGAGGCGCGACGGTAAGTTCGAGGCGAACATCGCGCAGATGCTCGCCGGCTACAAAGGACCGGTCGCGGTGATGTCGTTCGACCCCTATTGCTTGGCAGCCTTCCGCGAGGCTGCGCCGGAGCTGCCGCGCGGGCTGGTCGCCGATCGCTTCGACGACGTCGAGCACTGGTCACGGCTAAAGCTGTGGCAGCGTGTCGCCATGCGCAACCTGCTCTCTTCCGCCATCGCGCGGCCCAACTTCATCGCCTACGATATCAAGGCGTTGCCGGCGCTCGCGCCGCTCATCGCGCGATTTCTGTTCGGACTTCCGCTTCTGACCTGGACTGTGCGGACGAACGAACAGCGCGAGCGTGCGTTGCGCTTTGCCGATGCCATGATCTTCGAAGGGATCGTGCCTTAGTCCGATGGGCGATATCGAACATCCTCGTGGACGCGCCGAGGGCGAAGCTGCGCGCGAGAGCGTCTTGCTGCGCACCGTCTCGCGTATCGCCGATGTGCCTGCGGCGGACTGGGACGCTTGCGCGCGGGGCGGCGAGCCAAGCGCATCTCCGGGGTGCCTGTCTAACCCATTCATCTCACACGCTTTTCTGCAGGCTCTGGAAGACAGCGGCTCGGCCACACGCGAGACCGGTTGGTTGCCGCAGCACCTTCTCCTCGAAGAACTCCTCGGGCACGCTGATCGCCTGCATGCCGTGCTATCTGAAATCGCACAGCCAGGGAGAATATGTCTTCGACCATGGCTGGGCCGACGCCTATCTGCGCGCGGGCGGTCGCTATTATCCGAAGCTGCAAGCCTCGGTGCCCTTCACGCCGGTTACGGGCAAGCGGCTCCTCGTCCGCGACTGCGACGCCGCGCGCGAGCGCGAGGCGCTGCTGTTACAGGCCGCCGTGCAAGTCACCGACCGGCTGGGCGTTTCCTCGTTGCATGTCACCTTCCCCACACGCGACCAATGGCAGCTTGCCGGCGAGATGGGTCTGCTCCAGCGCACCGACCAACAATTCCACTGGCAGAACGAAAACTATCGGAGCTTCGACGATTTCCTCGCGAGCCTCGCCTCGCGCAAGCGTAAGGCGATCCGCAAAGAGCGCCGCGAAGCGCTCGAAGGCGGCATCGAGATCGAATGGGTGACGGGAAGCGATCTTACCGAGGCGCATCTCGACGCCTTCTTCGCCTTCTACATGGACACCGGCTCGCGCAAATGGGGCTCGCCCTATCTGACGCGGGAGTGCTTCGGCCTGCTCGGCGAGAGCATGGGCGACCAAATGCTGCTGATCCTCGCCAAGCGCGCGGGCCGCTATGTCGCCGGCGCTCTGAACTTTATCGGCGCCGACACGCTCTACGGCCGCTATTGGGGCGGCATCGAGGACCACCCCTTCCTGCATTTCGAGGTCTGCTATTACCAGGCGATCGATTTCGCCATCGCGCATGGGCTCGCGCGTGTCGAGGCCGGCGCGCAAGGCGCGCATAAGCTCGCCCGCGGTTATCTGCCGAGCGAGACCTATAGCGCGCACTACATCGCCGACCCGGCGCTGCGCCGCGCCGTCGCCGATTATCTCAAGCGCGAGCGGCGCGCTGTCGCCCATGAGATCGCGCTGCTGACCGAGGAGGCTCCCTTCAAGCGAGCTTGAGTTTAGCCCTCGAGCACGAACGAGATTTTGCCGTTGATCCGGTACTTCTTGATCTTGCCGTTCTCCACCGTGGCCTCGAAGTTCTCGATCCAGATGGAGCGGACATTGCGCACGCTATCGTTCGCTCTGGCCACAGCGGTCTGCGCGGCATCCTCCCAGCTCTTATCGGACTCCGACAGAACCTCGATCACTTTCAGCATTGACATCTGACTCTCCTTGACTGGTGCGTGCGGGACATAGCCGCCTAGCTCGCAGCTATAGGAGAACGCGGCGGCAAGGCTTTGATGCTGATCAACTGGCCGAATTCGGTTATAGAAGCCGGCATGGCCTACGACCCGAACAACATCTTCGCCAAGATCCTGCGCGGCGAGATCCCCTGCCACAAGATCTACGAGGACGAGGACACGCTCGCCTTCCTCGACATCATGCCGCGCACGGAGGGCCATGCGCTGGTCATCACTAAGGAGAAGGCGCGCGATCTATTCGATATCAAGCCTGAAGCACTCGCCAAGCTGATGGCGGTGGTGCAGAAGCTCGCGCCGAAGATCCAAGAGGCGATGGGCGCCGAGGGCGTGCTGATCCAGCAATTCAACGGCGCGGCCGCCGGCCAGACCGTGTTTCACCTGCACGTCCACATCGTCCCGCGTAAAGAGGGCGAGGCGCTGAAGCCGCACGCCGGCAGGATGGAAGACCAGACGAAGCTCGCCGCCACAGCCGAGAAGATCCGCAAGAAACTGGCGAGCTAACCGCGACTACTTCGTGCCGAGCGGCACCTTGGGCACGAGGCTGGCGCCGACGCTCCGGCTGCGGCCAGCGCGCGGCTTGCGTGAGGCCCCACGCCGCACCCGCGGCTTGGGTCCGCCTGCCTTCGGTGGGCCTTTCGGTCCGCCGCCATCGGGGCCCTCACCTTCAGGATCGGTATCCTCGGGATCGCGCGGACGCACGGGCGCGTCGGCCTTCAGATATTCGAAGCCGAGCACCTTCTCGCCGGCCTTCTCCTCGACCAGCACGCGCACGATGCCGCCATCCTTCAGCGCGCCGAACAGGATCTCCTCGGCCAGCGGCTTCTTGATGTGCTCCTGGATCACGCGCGCCAGCGGGCGGGCGCCGAACTTGTCGTCATAGCCGCGCTCGGCCAGCCACGCATTCGCCTCGGGCGTCAGCTCGATGGTGATGTTGCGGTCGCCGAGCTGGGCCTCGAGCTGGAAGATGAACTTCTCCACCACCTTGGCGATGACCTCGGGCGGGAGATTGGCGAAAGTGATGACCGCATCGAGCCGGTTGCGGAACTCCGGTGAGAACAGGCGGTTGATCGCTTCCTCGTCGTCGCCCTCGCGCTTGGCGCGATTGAAGCCGATCGCCGCCTTGGCGAGGTCGCTGGCGCCGGCGTTCGTCGTCATGATGAGGATGACGTTCTGGAAGTCGACCCGCTTGCCGTTATGGTCGGTCAGCTTGCCGTGATCCATCACCTGCAACAGGATGTTGAACAGGTCCGGATGCGCCTTCTCGATCTCGTCCAGCAGCAGCACGGAGTGCGGGTGCTGGTCGATGCCATCGGTGAGCAGACCGCCCTGGTCGAAGCCGACATAGCCGGGAGGCGCGCCGATCAGGCGCGACACGGTATGCCGCTCCATATATTCGCTCATGTCGAAGCGCAGCAGCTCGACCCCGAGCAGCAGCGCGAGCTGGCGCGCGACCTCGGTCTTGCCGACGCCGGTTGGGCCGGAGAACATGTAGCAGCCGATCGGCTTGCCGGGCTCCCGCAGGCCGGCGCGTGACAGCTTGATCGCGGCAGCAAGCGCCTCGATCGCCTTGTCCTGGCCGAACACCACCCGCTTCAGATCCTGGTCGATGGCCCGCAGCACCTCGGCGTCGGATTTCGACACCGTCTTCGGCGGAATGCGCGCCATGGTGGCGATGGTCGACTCGACCTCCTTGACGCCGATGGTCTTCCGCCGCTGCCGCTCAGGCACCAGCATCTGCGAGGCGCCGGTCTCGTCGATTACGTCGATCGCCTTGTCTGGCAGCTTGCGGTCGTGGATGTATTTTGCGGACAGCTCGACCGCCGACTTGATCGCCTGGCTCGTATACCGCACACGGTGGAAGTCCTCGAAATAGGGCTTCAGCCCTTTCAGGATCTCGATCGCGTCGGGCACCGACGGCTCGTTCACGTCGATCTTCTGGAAGCGCCGCACCAGCGCGCGGTCCTTCTCGAAATGCTGCCGATATTCCTTGTAGGTGGTCGAGCCGATGCAGCGCAGCGTCCCCGACTGGAGCGCGGGCTTCAGCAGGTTGGACGCATCCATGGCGCCGCCCGAGGTCGCGCCCGCGCCGATCACCGTGTGGATCTCGTCGATGAACATGATGGCGCCGGGATAGTTCTCGATCTCGCGCATCACGGCCTTGAGCCGCTCCTCGAAATCGCCGCGATACCGCGTGCCGGCGAGCAGCGCGCCCATGTCGAGCTGGAAGATGGTCGAATTCGGCGAGCACCTCCGGCACGTCGCCCATGACGATGCGCCGCGCCAGACCCTCGGCGATGGCGGTCTTGCCGACGCCGGGATCGCCGACGAACAGCGGATTGTTCTTCTGGCGGCGGCACAGCACCTGGATGGTGCGTTGGATCTCCGGCCCACGGCCGATCAGCGGATCGATGCGACCCGCCCGCGCCTTCTGGTTGAGGTTGATGCAATAGACCTCGAGCGCGTCGGCGCCGCGCTTCTTCTCCTCGCCGCCCTCGACCGTCGCCGCGTCCTCGTCGACGCCGCGCACCGCGCGCGGCTCCGACATGCCGGCCCGCTTGGCGATGCCGTGGCTGATATAGTTGACCGCGTCGAACCGCGTCATGTGCTGCTCTTGCAGGAAGAAGGCGGCATGGCTCTCGCGCTCGGCGAAAATAGCGACGAGCACGTTCGCTCCCGTCACCTCCTCGCGGCCGCTCGACTGCACGTGCGCCACGGCGCGGTGGATCACGCGTTGGAAGCCCGCGGTGGGCTGGGCATCGCCGTGCGTGTCGAGCACGAGACCGGACAGCTCGTTGTCGATATAGCCGGTGAGCTTGTCGCGCAGCAGATCGAGATCGACGTCGCAGGCGCGCATTACCGCCGCCGCATCACGGTCGTCGATCAGCGACAGGAGCAGATGCTCCAGCGTCGCATATTCGTGGCTGCGCTCGTTGGCATATTGCAGAGCGCGCCGGAGAGCCTGCTCGAGACTGGTCGAAAACGAAGCCACCTAGATCCTACTCTTTCTCCATCGTGCATTGCAGCGGATGCTCGTGCTGCCGAGCGAAACTCGTCACCTGCGCTACCTTAGTCTCAGCGACCTCGTAAGTGTAGACCCCACAGATGCCCACGCCCTTCTGGTGGACGTGCAGCATAATTCGGGTCGCCTCCTCCGGCGGCTTGTTGAAGAACCGCTCGAGGACGTACACGACGAAATCCATTGGCGTGTAGTCGTCGTTCAGCAGCAGCACCTTGTACAGACTCGGCCGCTTGGTCTTCGGCCGAGTCTTGGTGATGATATGGGTGCCGGTGTCGTCGCCCCGGCGAGGATCGCCGTTCCGCGCCATCGTCAACCTCTATGTGGCGTGTCGTTTATCATCTGCCAAGGCGAGCGGGCCGATTGAATCGTGCCCTTCTCTTCCATTCTAGCGGCAACGCGCGAGTAACCGCAAATCGCCGCGCCATTCTCTTCCATAACATAGTGTGAGTTGCCGACAGGAAAACGGCAAAAAAAAAGACCCGAGAAGCGACCCGGGTCTTTCGAATGGGAAAGGGAGTTTGCAGGAGCCGTTAGGCGACCTTCTTGGTGAAGGCAGCCTCGACCGGCTTATAGGCGTCCTTGGCAAGGCCGACATACATCTCACCGAGCTTGGACATCTCAGCGACGTAGGTGTCGTAGGCCTTCTTGGCATACTGGGACTGGATCTCGATAGCCTGCTCGATCGACTTCGCGCCGATCAGCTGCTCGAAAGCGCGGGTTGAATCCTCGAACGCCTTCTTGGAATAGTCGGTGACCTCTGCGGCGATCGCCTGGAAGCCCTTATTCACCTCACCGAACGAACGGACGGCCGCATCAAAGCCGTCTTTACCTACTTTCTGGAACTCTTCGAAACCTTTGAGCATGGGTAGCCCTCTTCATCGAACCGGGTTGCGCGATTGCTGCGAACGCGAGCGATATATATGCGTTGCACAAAAAACGTCAACAAAAATTTTTTGCACTGCACAATAAATCTATTCAGCCAGACTTAACGCTTTGGCAAGAGCCGAATTTTAGCCTTGCTCCCGCCATGTGAAGCGGCGAATTTGTGGGCAGTTCGCATTTCCAAGGCGAGGGCGGCGCGGGAATCGGGCCAAAGATGGGTCGTATCGGGGGAAGGCGTCACCGCCTTCGGAGGTCAGTGGGCATCGCTGAGAGTCAGTGTCGGAGCCACGCGGGCGCCTCAGGCCGCGCGCTGTTTGCGCTCGCGCTGATTGTTGCCACCGCCCTTTCGCCCGCCGGCGAGGCTCTGGCCGCCAAGAAAAAGGCAAGGACGCCCTCGATTGCGGCGGCCATCGTCGTCGACATGAATTCCGGCTCGATCCTGCAAGAGCAGGCGGCCGACACGCCGCGCCATCCGGCCTCTCTGACCAAGATGATGACCCTCTACGTCCTGTTCGGTTACATGAAGGCGGGCAAGCTCACGCCGAGCTCGGATTTGACGGTGACGGAGCATGCCGCGAGTCAAGCCCCGACCAAGCTCGGCCTAAAGCCCGGCGCCACCATCAAGGTTAGCGATGCGATCAAGGCTCTGGTAACGCAGTCGGCCAATGACGCGGCCGCGACCATCGCCGAGAACCTGGGTGGCACCGAGGAGAATTTCGCCAAGCTGATGACCGACACGGGGCGGCGAATCGGCATGCGCAATACACTCTTCCGCAACGCCTCGGGCCTGCCGAACGACGAGCAGATCACTACGGCCCGCGACATGGCGATCCTCTCGGCGCATCTGATCCATGATTATCCGGACTATTACACGGTGTTCGCGACCCAATATTTCAACTTCAAGGGCCGGAAGTACAAGAACCACAACAAGCTGCTGTTGAACTACAAGGGCACCGACGGCATCAAGACGGGATATACACGGGCGAGCGGCTACAACCTCGCGGCCTCCGTGCATCGCGGCGACAAGCACCTCATCGCCGTGGTGCTCGGCGGCAAGACCGGCAGTCAGCGCGACACCGCCATGCGCGCCCTTCTCGACAAGAATTTCGCCGCGGCGTCGAGCGTCAAGCCGACGCCTGCGCAGCTGGTCGCCTCGCTAGTGACGCCGGCGCCGCTCCCCGCAGTGAAGAAGCCGACCCTCGCGTTGGCCTCTGCAACACCCTCTCCGGCAACTGCGACGCCTGTCGCAGCCCCCGCCGAGGGCGATATCTCAGAGCCCGCCTTGCCGCTTAGAACGAGCCTCACCTCGACGGGCCCGTTGCCCAAGCCGTCTGCCAGGAAGGTGCAGTATGACGGCGCCTATCATGTCCAGGTGGGTGCCTTCATGTCTGAGGACGAGGCTGAGAACCGGCTCGGCATGGTGCGGCAGCGTGCAATGGCCGTGCTCGACGGCCATTTGCCCTTTACCGCCTCCTTCATGAAGGACGACAAGGAATGGTACCGCGCGCGCTTTGCCGGCTTCTCGAAGGCAGACGCGCAGGCAGCTTGCGCCGCGCTCAAGAAAATGTCGCTCGACTGCGTGGTGATGAGCGCCGAGTAGACTGAGCGCCGCGCCTGACTGGCCGGCTCATCGGCGTCCGAGCAGGACTTCCTTGGCTTCGTTGATCCGCGCCGCAAGATAGGTCGAGCCGCCCTGGTCGGGGTGCATCTTCATCATCAACTTGCGATGCGCCTGCCTGATCTCCTCTTCGCTGGCATCGGAATCGACTCCAAGCACGGCGTAAGCCTCCTCGGCGCTCATGCGGTTGGCGTGCGCCCGACCGCGGCGCGGGCCTGCCTGCTCGGCCGAAGCCTGCGCATCGTCGCGCCAGCCCGGCAGGCGCCAATCGAGATAGGCTTCCATCAACGCCGCTTCCGGCGCGCCCTGGCGATGAAGCTCTGCCAGAACCTCCATCGCCTCACGGTCGCTGAGCGTGGAGAGCGTACGGCCGGCAAATCGCCCGATGAGGCATTTCCCGTCCATCTGCCCGCTGTCATGGTCGAGCTGCATTTCAAGCTTGTCGGTGCGGATGTCGGATTTCTGTCCCGGCGTCTTGCTGGTGGACGAAAATGGACCGCCGAGTCCGAACCAGCCGCCCCGCCCCATCAGCGAAAGCCCGAACACGGCGAGCGGAATGGCCAGCGGGAGCGCGCCGCGCACCAGCAGGAATCCGGCTGCGGCGAGCGCCGCTACGCCGCCTGTTTTGCGCACGACGCCGGCAAGCTTGCGCGGGTCAGCAAAAGTGATCTGCCGCCCGGCGATGAGCAGCAGGATCAGAAGCGCGCAACCGGCCAGAAAATACGGCATGGGTTAAGCCCGTCAGCCGAGCTGCTCGAGGAGACGCAAGGCTCCGCCGCTCTTCGTCTCCTCGCTGAAATCTTTCAGCGCTTTGCGCCCGCCCGCGGCGTAGACCGCAACAGCGGTGAGCAGCTCGCGCAGCTGCCTCGCCGAGCCGGCATCAAACGGCGCATAGGCCCCGCGCGAGAGTCGGGCGATCTCCCTGAAGGCGCGCTCGGCCTTCGAGTCGCGTCCCTCCTGGAATACGAACACCGGGGTGCCGATCATGCCGAGCTCGCCGGCGAGCCCGGCCAGCCGGTCAACGTCTTCCTCCATGGCATCGCCGACATAGACCAGCGCGTTGACCTTGGCGGCCGCGCTCTCGTGCCGCGCATGGCTCAGCACCTTGCTGATCTGCGTGAAGCCGCCGGCGCAAAATACCTGGCGCATCAGCCGCGCCAGCGCATCGGGATCGCCGACCCATTTCGACGCCTGACACTCGTTATAGCCGCGGAAATAGACGAGCTGCACGTCGAGCCCGCCCACGGCCTTCACCGCCTTGAACATGTCAGCCTGGAGCTCGAGCGCGAGATCCCAAGAGGGCTGCCGGCTCATGGTCGCATCCATGGCGAAGATCAGCCGGCCCTGGCCCGAGCCGGACGGCTTGAGCGCCCGCACATCCTTGAGGAAAGCGTCGATCTCGGACCGCGTCGATCGCTGCGAAGCGACTTCGCCTTTCGCTGTCTTCGCCGGGGCTTTTGGCTCGGCCATTCTCTTCAAACTCCGGGAGCAGATGGGTCTGCTCACGCTATAGATGGACCCTTAACCACCCTCGAACAATGCCGGATCAGGCCTCGTCGCTGCCGGCGGCGAGCAGGCTGGCATTGCCGCCCGAGGCAGTGAGATCGGTCGACCGCACGCGCTCCAGCGCAAAGGCTTCGAGGTAACCGGGACCGCCCGCCTTTGGGCCTGTCCCTGACAGGCCTTCGCCGCCGAAAGGTTGCACCCCGACCACGGCGCCGATCTGGTTCCGGTTCACATACATGTTGCCGACCTTGGTCCGCTCCGCCACGAAATCCGCCGTCGCCTTGATGCGGCTATGCAGGCCGAGGGTTAGGCCATAGCTCGTGGCGTTGATTGCTTCGCAGACCTCGCCCAAGCGGTCACCTGAGAAGCGAACCACGTGCAGGATGGGGCCGAACACTTCGCGGTTGAGCACCGAGATCGACGGGATCTCATAGATCGCCGGCGCGACATAGGTGCCTTGCGCGTGCTCTTCGCCCAAGTTCAGGTCGAGCAACTCGCGTGCCTCTTTCCGCATGCGTGCCTTGTGCGCTTCGAGCGCGGCGCGCGCCTCCTCGTCGATTACCGGCCCTACGTCGGTGGCGTAGTCGAGCGGATCGCCGATCTTGAGCTCGCGGGCCGCGCCGATCAGCATGTCCAATGTCGCGTCGGCCACGTCATCTTGCAGAAACAGCACGCGCAGCGCCGAGCAGCGTTGACCGGCGCTATCGAAGGCCGATGCCAGCGCGTCGTCGACCACTTGTTCGGGCAGCGCCGAGGAATCGACGATCATGGCATTGAGGCCGCCCGTCTCGGCGATCAGCTTCACGATCGGCCCGTCGCGCGCAGCGAGCGCGCGGTTGATGGCGATGCCGGTATCGGTGCCACCGGTGAAAGCCACGCCGTCGACGCGGGGATCCTTGACCAGGGCGGCGCCCACGCTCTCGCCGCGTCCCGGCAGAAGATGCAGCACATCGGGCGGAATGCCCGCCCGATGCAGCAAGCGCACCGCGCGGGCGGCAACCAGCGGAGTCTGTTCCGCCGGCTTCGCCACGACCGCGTTGCCGGCGGCGAGCGCGCCGGCGATCTGCCCGGTAAAGATGGCGAGCGGGAAGTTCCAGGGCGAGATGCAAGCGAATACGCCGCGCCCATGCAGCGAGAGCACGTTCTCCTCGCCGGTCGGGCCCTTCAGGATGCGCGGCGCGGCGAACCTGAACCGGGCCTGCGCCGCCGAATAGCGCAGATGATCCGCCGCCTCGCGGAGATCGGATTGAGCGTTCTGCAGCGTCTTGCCGGCCTCACGTACCAGCAGCGCCATCAGCGCAGGCCGATCTGCCTCGAAGAGATCGGCGGCGCGATCGAGCAGCGCGGCACGCGCCTCGCCGCCCCGCCGGTCCCAATCCTCGCTTGCCGCCTGCGCGGCTGCGAGCGCCTTGTCGATGGCCTCCGGACCGGCACTCCGGTAGACGCCCACGACGACGCGCCGGTCATGCGGCGACGTGATCCAACCAACCTCGCCCCCCTCCTCCACCTCATGGCCTGAGACGATCGGATTGGCCGACGCGGGATCGGCAAGCGCGCGCTCCATCGCCGCAAGCAGGGGCTCGCGCACCAAGTCTTCCCAGATCGGCAGGCCGAGACTGTTCTTGCGTTCGGGCTGGAACAGATCGGGTGGGCTGGGAATCAACGGATTGGCCTTCTCGGGCAAAGCTGCCGCCTTCTCGACCGGATCGGCGACGATCGCCTCGATCGGGGCTGCGTCGTCGGCCAGCCGGTTGACGAAGGAGGTGTTGGCGCCGTTTTCCAACAGCCGGCGCACGAGATAGGCGAGGAGATCGCGATGCCCGCCGACCGGGGCATAGATGCGGCAGGGCTTGCCAAGGCTCTCGGGGCGCACGACCTCGCGGTGCAGCGCCTCGCCCATGCCGTAGAGCCGCTGGAACTCGTAAGGGCGATCCCCCGCAAGCGTGGCTATTGCGGCAATGGTGTGGGCATTGTGGGTCGCGAATTGCGGATAGAAGCAGTCGGGACGCGCCAGCAACGCCCGCGCCGCGGCGAGATAGGCGACATCGGTATTCACCTTGCGGGTGAATACGGGATACCCGGCGAGCCCGGCCTCCTGCGCCCATTTGATCTCGCTGTCCCAATAGGCGCCCTTGACCAGCCGCACGGGGATGCGCCGACCCGTCGCCTCTGCCACCAGAAGCAAGCCAGTCGATCAGCGGCAGCGCGCGCTTGCTGTAAGCCTGCACGGCGAGCCCGAGGCCGTTCCATTCGGCAAGCTTCGGATCGGTGAATAGCGGCTCCATCAGCGCAAGCGAGAGGTCGAGCCGTTCGGCCTCCTCGGCGTCGATGGTGAGCGGCAGCCAAGCGTCGCGCATCGCCTGCGCGAGCGTTACGAGGCGGGGCACGAGCTCGGCCTTGAGACGCGCTTCCTGCGAGGGCTGATAGCGCGGATGCAGTGCCGACAACTTTACCGAAAGCCCCGGGCGGTCGATCAATTCGTCTTCGCTGCGCACCGCCGGATGACCGGCCCAGGAGGCGATGGCCTCGGCCGCCTCCTCATAGCGCAGGGCGTAACGCTCGGCGTCGTCCTCGGTACGCGCCGCCTCGCCCAGCATGTCGAAGGAGAAGCGATAACCCTGCTCGGCTTCGTCCTCGGCATTGGCGAGCGCCTCCTCGATGGTCTCGCCGAGCACGAACTGATTGCCGAGAATGCGCATCGCCTGGCGCAGCGCCTGGCGGATGACCGGCTCGCCGCTTCGGGCGATCAGGCGTTGCACCATGCTGGCAGGGTCCGCTTGCCGCCGCTCGCTCCAATCGAGGATGTGTCCGGTCAGCATCAGACCCCAGGTCGAGGCATTGACGAGCAGCGAGTCCGAATGGCCGAGATGGCGCGACCAGTCGCCCAAGCCGATCGTGCCGGCGATCAGCCTGTCCGCGGTGGCAGCGTCGGGGATGCGCAGCAGCGCCTCGGCCAGGCACAGCAGAAGCACCCCCTCCTCGCTCGACAGCCCATATTCATGCAGGAAGGAATCGACACCGCCGCTCTCCGCGCGGCCCTCCCGCGCCGCCTTGACGAGGCTCAAGGCCAGGGTCTCGATGTTGCGGCGATCCTCGGCACCGAAGCGCGCCTTGGCGATCAGCACCTCGACCAACGTCCCTTCCTCGGCAAGCAACGCCTCGCCGATCGCCGCACGGCTTGGCAATTGAGCGCTCGGCCCTATATGGCGTTTCGCCTCGCCCATGACATAAGCTTAACCCTTGGGCCTTAGGAGAAGAAGAATGCCGAGCGCCAGCCTTGTCCGCACCATTCAGGACCTGAGAAAACGCCTCGCCGCTTGGCGCAAGGCGGGCGAGTCGGTCGCGCTGGTGCCGACCATGGGCGCTCTGCATGAAGGCCATCTCTCGCTCGTGACGCTTGCCAAGAGCAAAGCCGACCGCGTGGTGGTGTCCATTTTCGTCAACCCGATCCAGTTCGGGCCGCGCGAGGATTTCGGCACCTACCCCCGAGACGAAGCCGGCGACCTCAAGAAGCTCGGCGACGCCGGCGTCGACCTCGTTTTCGCGCCGGAAGCCGCCGAGATGTATCCGGAAGGCTTCAAGACCCTTATCAAGATCGGCGATTTGACGGAGGGCTTGTGCGGCGCGGCGCGGCCCAATCATTTCGACGGCGTCGCCACGGTGGTCGCCAAGCTCCTCATGCAATGCGGACCCGATATCGCAATCTTCGGCGAGAAGGACTACCAGCAGCTTCTGGTCGTCAAGCAGCTGGTGCGCGATCTCAATATTCCGGTGGAGATTGTCGGCGCGCCGATCGTGCGCGAGGCAGACGGGCTCGCGCTCTCCTCGCGCAACGTCTATCTCTCGCCAGAACAACGCAAGATTGCGCCCTTGCTGCATCAGACGATTTCGGGAGTGGCGGCGGACCTGGCGCAAGGTCGAGGCTGCGACGATGCCGTTGTGGCGGCAAGGTTCAAGCTCGATGCGGCAGGCTTCCGCGTCGACTATGTCGCTGTGCGCGACCCCGACACGCTGAAGCCGCTGTCAGGTCTGGTGAAGCGGGCGCGCGTGCTCGCCGCCGCCTATCTCGGCAAGACGCGGCTGATCGACAACGTGCCGACGCCGCCCACCGCTACCAATCGATGAGGCGTAGCTCGCGCAGCTCCTCGCGCATGCCGGGCGGTATCGCGTCGGCGCTATCGGCAAATCCCTTGGCGTCTCGCGGCGCGTCGGCCGCTTCGAGATAGCGCCAGCCTTGGAAGGCGCGTCGCGGATGGGCTCGCGTGGCGACAAGCTCTGAGTCGAGCACGATGCCGCAACACGCCGTGCCGTCCTCCTTCGTATCGGCCCTGAGATCGATGATGCGCTGCCGCACCAGCACGAAGCCCTTGATCACCCAATAGAGTGACCCGCCGTCGAGAATCTCGTCGCGCCGCCGCGGCGTCTGTAGCGTGCGATGGCACAGCTCCGGCGTCTTCTTTTCGCGTTTCAAGGTCGCTTCAGCCGCTCGTCCTGCCAATCGGCAAGCTCGTTGACCGTCTCAACGCCGACGCAAAGCTTGATGAGATGCACCGTCATTTGCCGCTCAATGCGCCATGAACAGAGGAATGGTCGCCTCTTCGAGCACCGTCAGCGTCACGCCGCCAAGGATGAACTCGCGCCAGCGGGAATGATGGAAGGCGCCCATCACCATCATGTCCGCGCCAAGCTCCTTTGCCGTGGTGAGCAGCAGCCGGCCTACGTCACCCTCGGCGATCTTCACGCGCATCGCCTCGGCCTTCACCCCGTGCCGCTTCAGATGCGCAATCATGTCGTCGGTCAAAGGCGCGCGCTCATCTTCGTCTCCGGCCGCGACCCCGACCAGAAGCACGACGCGGGCGGCCGGCTTGAGGAAGGTCAGCGCATCGTTGATCGACCGCGCCGCTTCCGCGCTGCCGTCCCATGCCGCGACGATGGTTCCTTTCAGCGCGAGCTTCTCCGGCGAAGCGGGCACGATGATGACCGGCCGTCCCGAAGCGAACAGGCAGCGTTCGACCAGCGCGTATTGTCCGATCAGCGGATCGCCATCGCGCGGCTGACCGAGAATCGCAAGGTCGATGTGCCGCGCCACATGCGCGAAGTCGTGCGGAAACTCCTCGCTCATGCCCTGCATCAGCCGCGCCTCGGTGCTCACGCCCTGCGCCGCGGCGGAGGCCTTGAAGGCGTCGAGCGCATTGGCGCTTTGCGTCTTCACGCTCTGCAATACTTCGGTCATGTCGGCGAAGCCGACATCGGCGCCATAGAGCGGGAGCAGCGCGGTCGGCGCGAAGCCAATGCCGATCAGATGCGCGCCATGCTCCTTGGCCAGCGCCACCGCGAAGGTCACGCGCGCCTTGGTCGCCTCTGTCCCGTCAACATAGACGGCAATGTCGTTAAGTCCCATCGCCCACTTACCCGCCACGATCTTGCGCGCCGATCACGGACAGTTGACGGACCCGTGAACTGGGTCAAGTGCGCAAAGCACGAAGCTTTGAACAGGAGTGACGCAAGACCCGCCAAATTCAGGGCTATAGCTCGCTTGGCGGCTCTCCGCCATTAATGCCTAGAACTCATGCACAGGAGAGGAAAATGAAGCTCAACCAGAAGTCCGGTGTTAAAATCGCCATGACCGCCGCGGCCCTCGTGGTTTCGGGTACGGCTTTGATTGCCACGGCCATGGCCGATCCGATTCCGGGACGGTGCTTCGGTGTGAATGGCTGCGCCGGCAAGGGCGCTTGCAAGAGCACCAAGAATGACTGCAAGGGCAAGAATGCTTGCAAGGGCCAAGGCTGGCTCTCGATGCTCCAGGACGAGTGCAAGAACGCCGGTGGGCAGTTCGAGAACAGTTAAGCGAATTAGGCTAGCAACGGCCGGCCGCGGCGTTCGCGGCCGGCCATTCCACCATTGTCGAGGAGCCTAGGGCCATGACCAGCGGCAAGCCTCCTTATCTCGGCTTCGGCTTAGGGCTGCGGCCGCAGCATTATCGGGAGATCCTCGACGGGTCCCCCGCGGTCGACTGGTTCGAGATCATCTCCGAGAACTACATGATCGAGGGCGGCCAGCCCTTGTACATGCTCGACCGGATCTGCGAGCGCTATCCCGTGGTGATGCACGGCGTGTCGCTGTCGATCGCCTCGACCGCGCCGCTCGACCTCGACTATCTCGGCGCCCTAAAGAAACTTGCCGAGCGCGTGAACCCGAAATGGATCTCCGATCATTTGTGCTGGACCGGCGTGCATGGCGTGAACCTGCACGACCTCCTGCCCATCCCTTACACGCAAGAAGCGCTGGACCATGTGGTTGAGCGCGTCGGCCAGGTGCAGGACTTCCTCGGCCGCCGCCTGACGCTTGAGAACGTATCGAGCTACGTGACCTTCGGCCAATCCGAGATGACCGAATGGGAGTTCGTCAGCGAGGTGGCGAAGCGCGCCGATTGCTGGCTCCTGTTCGACGTCAACAATGTCTATGTCAGCGCCTTCAACCACGGTTTCTCCACCGATGAGTTCCTGCACGGCGTGCCGCGCGACCGCGTGGTCCAGTTCCACGTGGCCGGCCACAGCCATGAAGAGAGCCACATCATCGACACGCATGACCATCCGGTCTGCCCCGAGGTCTGGGATTTCTATCGCGAGGCGGTCACCCATTTCGGCCCGGTCTCGACCATGATCGAGCGCGACGACAATATCCCGCCGCTTGCCGAGCTGGTCGACGAGCTTGAGCATGCGCGCTCGATCGCCAGCGAGGTCTTCACCGGGAAGCGGCTCGCGGCAGCGGAATGAAAAGTCTCAGGGAGCTTCAGGAGACATTCCAGCGCGGCATCCTCGCCGGCGACGACGTCGATCCTCGCCGAGGTGAAGGACAGCGCCAAGGAACAGCGCAAGGTTCTGTTCGGCGTCTATCGCAACGCCTATGTCGCGCGCCTCGCCGAGATTCTCGCCGACGACTATGCCCAGCTTCATGCATATCTCGGCGATCAAGCCTTCGCCAAGTTGGTCAAAGCCTATATCGACGCCAATCCGTCGGACCAACGCAGCGCACGCTGGTTCGGCCGTCACCTGCCGGACTTCGTGCGCGAGAGCGGCAACTACGCCAAACATCCCGAGGTGGCTGAGATCGCCGATCTCGAAAAGGCGCTTGCCGATGCCTTTGACGGGCCAGATGCCGCCCCGCTTACGATCGATGCGCTTGCGCCGCTTGCCCCGGAAGCCTGGCCACAGCTCACGCTCAAGCCGCATCCGACGGCGATCCGCCTGACGTTCAGGACCAATGCCGCCGAGATCTGGTCGGCGCTCAAGGAGGAAGCCGCGCCGCTCAAGCCGAGACAACTGCCTGAGCCGCAAGCCATCGTGGTGTGGCGGCAGGAGTTCATGGCCCGCTTCAAGCCGCTGACCGCAGAGGAAGCCATGATGTGGAACGAGGCGGCTAAGGGTGTGACGTTCGGCGTGCTCTGCGAGATGGTGGCGACCTTCGCCGGCGAGGACGAGGCCGAGCTTCGCGCCGCGACCTATCTCAAAGGTTGGGTCGACATGGGGATGCTGGCGGGCTTTCAGACGCATTAGCGCCGGGCCTTGAGAGATCGCAACCCGCGACCGCCAGAGGCTGCGGCGCCGGAAACAACGCATCGCTCCGCCCAGTCAGCCAATAGGCCAGAAGCCCGGCCCATTCGCGCGAGGCCACGTCCACCCGCCGCAAGCCTTCGGAGACCTTGTCGAAGGGCCTCGTCAAGTCCGCCTTGCCGCGCGTTCGATAGTCCACCGGCCAAGGCTCGACATTGAAACCGGCCTGACGGAACGCGCCCATCGCCCGTGGCATGTGATAGGCAGAGGTGATCAGCAGCCAGCGCTTGCCGGGGCCGACTTCGCCCGCGCGGGTGAACTCCTCCTTGAGATATTCCGCGTTCTCGTAAGTGTCGCGCGACTTCGCCTCGAGGATCAGCCTGTCCTGCGACACGCCGAGCGCGGTGAGCAGAGTCTGCGCCCCCTCGGCCTCGCTGCTCGACTTGTAGAGGATGCCGGCATCGCCGCCCGAAAACGCGATCTTCGCCTCGGGGAAGCGGCGCGCCAGCATGACAACCTCGACGATGCGCTCGGACGCCTCGTTCAGCGCAGGCGCCCCGCGCGCGTCGCCGACCAGCCTGTCCTCGGCGCCCCCGAGAATGATGAAACCGGTCGGCGGCGGCGGATCGTCGAGATTGGCCCTGGCGAAGCGGTCCTCGAGCGGCAGGATCAGCGCGTTGCCGAGCGGCGATAGCCCGGCGACGAGCAGCAGTATCGCGCCGATGGTGACGAAACGCCGGCCCCATCGCGCCCAACCCGTCCAGATCAGGATCGCGCCATAGCCGATCAGGAGCGCGATCAGCGTCGAGGGTTGCAGCAGGAACCACAGCCCTTTGGCGATATAGAAGAACATCTAAAGCCCCCGCCCCTAGACTAACCACAAAGCCGCCAGTCCGAGAAAGGCGAAGAAGCCGACCACGTCGGTGACGGTGGTGACGAACACGCCCGACGCGATGGCCGGGTCGAGGTCAAGCTGATTGAGCCCAAGCGGGATGAGGATGCCGGCGAGAGCCGCGGCGAGCAGATTGACGATCATGGCAACCCCGATCACCAGCCCAAGCTGATCGCTGCCGAACCAGAAATAGGCGATCGCCGCCATGATGACGGCAAACAACAGCCCATTGAGCAGGCCGACCGCGGATTCGCGCAAGATGACGCGGAACGCATTGACCGGGCCGAGGTCCTGCGTAGCGAGCGCGCGCACGGCGACCGTCATGGTTTGCGTGCCGGCATTGCCCCCCATCGAGGCGACGATGGGCATTAGTACCGCGAGCGCCACCATCTGCTCGATGGTCGCCTCGAACAGGCTGATGACGAACGAGGCGAGGATCGCCGTCGCCAGATTGGCGAGCAGCCAGGTGAAGCGCAGCCGCGTGGTCTGCCACACCGAGTTGCTCATCGACTTGCCGGCCACGCCGCCCATCCGCAAGATGTCCTCGGAGGCCTCCTCCTGCACGACCTCGACCACGTCGTCGGCGGTGATGACCCCGACCAGCCGCTTGTCCGCATCGACCACCGGCGCCGAGGTCAGATTGTAGCGCTCGAACTGGCGCGCCACCTCTTCCTGATCCGCCTCCGCCGGAATGGGGTGGATGTCGCGGTCGGTGATGGAGTCGACGCTGCCCGTCCGCTTGGAGCGCAACAGACGATTGAGCGCGACGGAGCCGATCAAATGGTACGCGGGATCGACGACGAACACCTCGTAGAAACGGTCGGGAAGGTCCTCGGCCTCGCTCATATAGTCGATCGTCTGCCCCACCGACCAAAACGGCGGCACGGCGATGAGATCGGTCTGCATGATGCGCCCGGCCGAATCCTCCGGATATTCGAGGCTGCGCTCGAGCTGGGCGCGCTCGAAGGACGGCAGCTTGGCGAGAATGTCGGACTGCTCTTCTTTGTCGAGGTCCTCGATGACATAGACGGCCTCGTCGGAATCGAGCTGCTGCAATGCCTCGGCGACCTGCTCGCTGGGCATCACCTCGAGCACCTGGTCGCGCACGGCCTCGTCGAGCTCGGGCAGAGCCGCGGCCTTGAAGTCGTCGCCCAGCATGGTGATGAGGACGCCGCGCTGCTCGGGACGGAGCAGCTGGATCAGGTCGGCAAGGTCGGCTTCGTGCAGCGGAAGCGTCAGCTCGCGGGCCTTGGCCGCGTCGCCTTCGTCGATCGCGGTGGCGACGGCATGCAGGAAGTCGGAGCGGATTCCGCCCTCTTCGTCGCGCAGTTCGACCTCGCCTGCGGCGTCCTGCATGGCCTGTCCGATCGTCGGGTTCTATTGTTCCTTTGGGAACCCGGATCGTGCCCGGGCCTGACGCATTGAAGGAAAGGAAATTGGTGCGGTCGAGAGGAATCGAACCTCCACGGGCTAAGCCCACAGCGCCCTCAACGCTGCGCGTCTACCAATTCCGCCACGACCGCTAAGCGTGACCCCGAAAAGTCGAGAGACGTTCCGGAAAGGCCATGCGTCAAAACGAGGATCTCGAGGCTTTCCGTCCCCGATATGCCTATAGATTGCCCGGTCGGCAAGCGCCGGGTGGGCCCGCTGCCTTACCAAACCCTATTGGAGGGTGCAAGGTTTAGCCTAGGATATTAGAGCCCAGCTGAAAGTCGAAGCGCTCATGGCCATAGCCGCCCTTGCAGGCAAGCCACATCCGTCGCCCCAGATCGAATGGCTGGCGAGCGCGGAGCCTGAGCCTTACGCCCAGGCCATTGTCTTCATGGATAGACGCACAGCCATGATCGCGCGGGGGGAGGCTCAGAACTGCGTCTGGCTGCTCGAGCACCCCTCCATCTACACGGCTGGCACCAGCGCCGATCCCGTCGAGTTGTTGACGCCTGGCCGCTTTCCCGTCTTCAAGACCGGGCGCGGCGGCCGCTTCACCTATCACGGTCCGGGCCAGCGCGTGGCCTATGTGATGCTCGACCTCACGCGGCGCGGCCGCGACGTGAGGGCGTTCGTCCGCTCGCTCGAGGACTGGCTGATCGCCACACTTGAGCGGCTTGGCGTCGAGGGCGAGCGCAGGCCCGGCCAAGTCGGCATCTTCGTGCGAGGCGCCAAGATCTCCAGCATCGGCGTGCGCGTAAAGCATTGGGTCACGCTGCATGGCGTGAGCCTTAATGTCGATCCGAACCTTGAGCACTTCGCCGGCATCGTCCCGTGCGGCCTCGCCGATACGCCGGTCACCACCCTCGCCGCGCTCGGCGCCGAGACCGACATGGACAAGGTCGATCAGGCGTTACGCGCGACCTTCACTGAGATCTTCGGCTAGTCAGCGGCGCTGCCAATCAGTGCCGAGCACCTTGAAGCCGGGCGCGACCGTGCCGCCCTCCGCCATGATCGTCACCTTGGTGACGCGCGCGTCTTTCGGCCCATCCTTGCAGCGCCGCAGCATGTCCTCGACCACGTCCGCAGGACCCGAGAACACCGCCTCGACGCTGCCGTCGCCCATATTGCGCACCGTGCCGTCGAGCTTGAGCATGCGCGCTGTCTCGTTGGTCCAGGCGCGGTAATAGACGCCCTGCACCCTCCCCTCGATCTTGACCGTGACGGTGCGCGTCTTGTCGTCTGCTTTGTCCGGCATAGCGGTTCAAGCGAATTCGAGGATCACCGCGTCGACATTCAAGCTGTCGCCGGGCTTGGCGAGAATCTTCGAGACTTTCGCGTCGCGCTCGGCCTTCAGCACGTTCTCCATCTTCATCGCCTCGACCACGCAGAGCGCGTCACCCGCCGCGACCTCCTGCCCTTCGCTCACGGCAAGCGACACCACGAGCCCGGGCATCGGGCAGAGCAGAAACTTCGACATGTCGGCCTTCATCTTGACCGGCATCTGCGCCGCAAGCTCCGTCTCGCGCTCGGTGAAGACCCGCGCTTGCGCCTCCACGCCCTGAAACGTGAGGTTCACGCCGTTGAGGATCGGGCGCACCTGCACCGCGGCCGGTGCGCCGTCGACCGTGCCTTCCCACACGGGTTCGCCGAACCACCAAGAGGAGGCCAGCGTGATCGCCTTCGGCTTCGCCTTTCCGTCGGCGCCAAGCGTCACGATAATCGGCCCGTCGAGCCCGCCCGCGACACTCACCTTCACCCGCTCCTCGCCAAGCTCGACGATGCGGGTCTCGGCAAAGCGCACCGGCTCGCCGTGCATCTGCTGGGTGATGGCACGGCGCCGCACATTGCTCATATGGTCGATCGCCGCGGCGACCGCGACCAGCGTATCGCGCACCTCGCCGACCGGCTTGGGCGGCTTGAAGCCTTCGGGAAATTCCTCGGCGATGAATTTGGTGGAGAGCCGCCCCTCCTTCCACCGCTCGTTACGCATCAATACGGCAAGGAAGGGAATGTTGTGGCGGAAGCCGTCGATGGCGAACGCATCGAGCGCGCTGCCCATCTCCTCGATGGTCTTGAGCCGCTTGGGCGCATGCGTTATCAGCTTGGCGATCATCGGGTCGTAATAGACGCTGATCTCGCCCCCCTCCTCCACGCCTGAATCGAGCCGCGTGGTGACTCCCCCCTCGGTGCCGAGCTTGGGCGGGCGGTAGCGCACCAGCCGCCCGGTCGAGGGCAGGAAGTTCCGTTGCGGGTCCTCGGCATAGATGCGGACCTCGACGGCGGATCCCTTGAGCTTCACATCCTTCTGCTTGAGGGAGAGCTTCTCGCCGGCGGCGACCTTCAACATTTCCTCGACGAGATCGAGCCCGGTGACGAGCTCCGTGACGGGATGCTCCACCTGGAGCCTTGTGTTCATCTCGAGGAAATAGAAATTCCGCTTTTTGTCGACGATGAACTCGACCGTGCCGGCGGAGTCGTAACCGACTGCCTTGGCCAGGGCGACGGCCTCTGCCCCCATCGCCTCGCGCGTCTTGGCGTCGAGGAACGGGCTCGGCGCCTCCTCGACGACCTTCTGATTGCGCCGTTGAATGGAGCATTCGCGCTCATTGAGATGAATAACATTGCCGTGCTTGTCGCCGAGTACCTGGATCTCGATATGCCGCGGCTCCTCGACATATTTCTCGATGAACACGCGATCATCTCCGAAGCTCGACTTGGCCTCGGACTTCGACGAGTTGAAGCCTTCCTCCACCTCCTTGCGGCTAGAGGCGATGCGCATGCCCTTGCCGCCGCCTCCGGCGCTCGCCTTGATCATCACCGGATAGCCGATCTCGTCGGCGATCTTCACCGCCTCCTT
Source organism: uncultured Alphaproteobacteria bacterium (assembly GCA_963710245.1). Taxonomy (GTDB): domain Bacteria; phylum Pseudomonadota; class Alphaproteobacteria; order Rhizobiales; family Methyloligellaceae; genus Methyloceanibacter. The sequence continues at coordinate 76,571 of CAVPZK010000004.1, read as the reverse complement.
GGCATCCTTGATCACGCCGAGATGACCGGGAACGGTCGAGACCTTGGCCTTCGCCGCCAGCTTCTTCGACTCGATCTTGTCGCCCATCGCCTCGATGGCTTTGACGTTGGGACCGACAAACACGATACCGGCCTCATCGAGCGCGCGGGCGAAGGCGGCATTCTCGGAGAGGAAGCCATAGCCGGGATGAACCGCCTCGGCGCCGGTCGCCTTCGCGGCGGCGACGATCTTGCCGATGTCGAGATAGGACTGGGAGGCCTGCGCCGGGCCGATCGGAACGGCCTCGTCGGCCATATAGACGTGCATCGCGTCGCGGTCCGCCTCGGAATAGACCGCTACGGTCTTGATGCCGAGCCGGCGCGCGGTCCTGATGACGCGGCAGGCGATCTCGCCCCGATTAGCGATGAGTAACTTCGAGAACATGCGGGTCCCCGCCCCTTGATTGCTCAAGGCTTTCTAGAGACTCCCTCAAGGCGAGTAAACTAGGTGCGGTGCAATAAGGCGGCTACTCGGCCGCCGTCGGCAATTTTGGCCCCCGCCTCCTACGACGCCCGGCCCGCCGCTCGTGACCTTGGCTCGAAGCGGCGGAAGCGGCCGAAGTGAAGGCCTTCACCTCAGACGACAATTGGCCCTCGGCCAGCACCTCCTCATGCGCCGGGAACAGCATGCCGGCCTCCGCGGCCGAATCCGCCTCCACAACGGTTTCCGGCCCTGCCTCGCCTTGCGCGGCAGCCGCGGCATGGGCGAGAGCCGCCTCGGCCTCGGCCTTGGCCCTTTGATGGTCTCTGGCGAGATAGGTATAGACGGCCGGCGTCACGAACAGGGTGAACAACGTGCCGATGGTCATGCCCGCCGCGATGACCACGCCGATATCGAAGCGGCTCGCCGCGCCCGCGCCCTTGGCGATGAGCAGCGGCACCATGGCCACGACCATGGCGGCGGTCGTCATCAGGATGGGCCGCAACCGGATCGCCGCCGCATGCTCGATCGCTTCGCGCCGCGAATAGCCCTGCTCCTCCTGGAGCTTGTTGGCGAAGTCCACCATCAGGATGCCGTGCTTCGAGATCAGCCCGATCAGCGTGACGAGGCCGATCTGCGTGTAGATATTGATCGAGGCGAGTCCGGCATTGAGCGGGATGAGCGCGCCGAACATCGACGTCGGCAACGCGACGAGGATGATCAGCGGGTCGCGGAAGCTCTCATATTGCGCGGCGAGCACAAGGAAGATGACGATCAGCGCGAACACGAAGGTATAGACGAGCGCATTGCCCTCTTGCACGAATTGCCGGCTCTCGCCCTGGAAGTCATAGGTGAAGCCTTCCGGGAAACTTTGCTCGGCCTTCTTCTTGAGGAAATCGATGGCCTCGCCGACCGTCCGCCCGGGGAACGGCACGGCTGAGAGCGTCGCCGAATTGAGTTGCTGGAAATTGGTGAGCGAGTTCGGCTGCACCACCTTCTTTACCGTCGCGACGTTGGAGAGCGGCACCAGGGTCCCTGTGCCCGTGCGGATCTGGTAGCGCGTAAGCCAATCCTCGTTCAGCCTGAACTCGCGCGGCACTTGCGGAATGACCTGGTAGCTCCGGCCGTAAAGGTCGAACAGATTGACGTAATTGCCGCCGAGCAGCGTGGCGAGCGAATTGCCGATATCGGCCATGGTGATGCCGAGGCGGTTCGCCTTGTCGTGATCGATCTGGAATTCGAGTTGCGGCGTCTCGAAGCGCAAATCCGAGTCCGAGAAGATGAACATGCCACTCTCGCGCGCGGCCTTCTCCACGTCGGCGAGCACGTCGGCAAGCTCGCGGAAGTCGCGCGTCGTGGTGATGACGAACTGCACCGGCGGTCCGCCCACCGAGCCTGGCAGCGGCGGCGGCGAGAAGGACAGCGCCAGCGCCGGAGCAATGCCGGCGATCTTCGGCTGCAAATCCTGTAGCACCGCCTTATGGTTGCGCTTGCGCTCGCCCCACGGCTTCAGCAGCACGCCGGCGAAGCCCTGATGCACGTCGCCCATGCCGTTGATGGCGAAGACGTGCTCCTTCTCCGGCACGCTGCTGAAGATGGCATTGAGTTGCTGAGTCGACTCCTCGAGGTAATCGAGATTGGCATATTGCGGTGTCTTCACCAGCGTGAAGAGGATGCCCTGATCCTCCTCCGGTGCGAGCTCGCGCTGCGTCGTCATGTACATGAGCCCGGTCGCCGCGATCACGCCGACCAGGACCAGCAGCGTCACCGGCCGATAGTTCAAGGTGCGGCCGAGGCGCCGCTGATAGCGCCGCTTCAGTCCCTCGAACAGCCGATCGAGATTGCGCGTGAGCCAGCCGCCCTTGTCGTGTCCGTTCTCGGCCTTGAGCAGCTTCGAGCACATCATCGGCGACAGCGTCACGGCGATCACGCCCGACACGATCACGGCGCCCGCGAGCGTCAGCGCGAACTCGCGGAACAGCACGCCGGTCAGCCCCGAGACGAAGGCGATCGGCGCATAGACCGCGGCGAGCGTGATGGTCATGGCGATGATCGGATAGAGGATCTCGCGCGCGCCGAGCAGCGCCGCATCGAACGGCCGCATGCCCTGCTCGATATGCCGGTGGATGTTCTCCACCACGACGATGGCGTCGTCCACCACCAGCCCGATGGCGAGCACGAGCGCGAGCAGCGTCATCAGATTGATCGAGTAGCCGAGCGCCGCCAGCAAGGCGAGCACGCCGATCAGCGACAACGGGATGGTGACGATCGGGATGATGGTCGACCTGAGATTGCCGAGAAACAGGAAGATCACCACGATGACGATGATCGCCGCCTCGCCGAGCGTCTTCATCACCTCCCACAGCGAGGCGCGGATGAAATTGGTGGCGTCATAGGCAATCGCCGCTTCCAGCCCCGGCGGAAGTTCCCTTTGGATTTCCGGGAAGGCCTTGCGCACATCGGTGATCACCGTCAGCGGGTTCGCCGTGGGCGTGGCATAGACGCCGATGAACACGGCCTTCAGCCCGTCGAACGCCGACGAGGAATCCGCGTTTTGCGGGCCAAGCTCGATCTGGGCGACGTCGGCGAGCCTGACCAAGGAATCACCGCGGCCCATGACCACGAGCTTGCCGAACGATTCCGGCGTCTGGAGCGAGGTCTTGGCGTCGATATTCGTCTGCACGAAATCGCCCTTCACCTGACCGGGCGCCGAGGTGAAATTGTTGGCGGCGAGCGCGTTGCGCACATCGAGCGGCGTCACCCCGAGCGAGGCCATGCGATCGGGATCGAGCCAGATGCGCATGGCGAACACCTGCCCGCCGAGCATCTGCGCATTGGCGACGCCGTTGATGGTCTGCAACCTGGGCTGCACCACGCGCGTGATGTAGTCGCTGATCTGCGAGGCGGTCATCACGTCGGAATTGAAGGAGAGATACATCAGCGCGTAGCCCTCCCCGGTCTGCTTGGTGACGATGGAATCGTTCGCCTCGCGCGGCAGGATGCCCTTCACCTGCGCGACCTTGGACAGCACGTCGGTCATGGCCCGGTCGGGATCGGCATCGAGCTTCAGATTGAGCGTGACCGTGCTGACGTTCTGGGTCGAGGAGGCGGTCAGCGTGTCGATGCCTTCCGCGCTCGCCACCGCCTGCTGTATGGGCACGGTGATGAAACCCTGGATCAGGTCCGCGTTCGCTCCCGGATAGGTCGTGACCACGGTGATGGTCGTGTTCGACAGCTCGGGATATTGCCGGATCGGCAGCTTGAAGCCCGCCTGCGCTCCGACCAGGAGGATCAGCAGGCTCACCACCGTGGCGAGCACCGGCCGCTTGATGAAGATATCGGTGAAGCTCATGGGATTATTGCTTCGGCAGCTCCGCCGGCGGCTTCAGCGCGCCAGAATTGTCGACCTTGATGGTGGCGCCAGGCTGCAATTTCAGCTGGCCGCTGGTCACGACCTGCTCACCGGCTTTGACGCCTTCGAGAATGGCGACCCGGTCGCCCTCTGTCGGGCCCACGCGCACGAAGCGGCGCTCGACCGTAAGCTTGGGTTCGGCCGGAACGCTCCCGGTCGGGGCCGCATCCGCCGCGACCGCCGACGCCACGGGCTCGCTTGCCGCAGTCGGCGTGGGCGGCGCCGCAGGCTCGGGCGCGCCTTCCTTCACCACCCAGACGCTGTCCCCATAAAGACCGTAGGTCACTGCGGTGCGCGGCACCGTGACGAAGTCCTTCGCCCCGCCCGCCAGCACGGCGACATTGGCGAACATGCCGGGCAACAGCTTGCGGTCTGGATTCGGCACCTTCGCCCGCACCATCAGCATGCGCGCATCTTGGCTCAGCTTCGCGTCGAACGCCTCGACCTCGCCCTTGAACAGCTGCCCGGGATAAGCGTCGGCGGCGAGTTCGATTGTGCTGCCGATCTGAAACTTGCTAACGGTGGCTTCGGCCACGGGGAAATCGACCCAGATCGGGTCGAGCGCTTGCAGCCAGACCAGCGCCTGGCCCGCCGACACATATTGGCCCCTCTCCACATGGCGAAGGCCGAGCCTGCCCGCGAACGGCGCCACGATGGTCTTCTGCGCGATGATCGCCTCGACATGCTGCACCGCTGCGGCGGCGGAATCGCGCTTGGCGATGGTTTGATCCAACACCGCCTGCGAGACGGCGCCGGTCTTCACCAGCTTCACCTGGCGCTCGTAATCGAGATTGGCCTGGTTGAGCGTCGCCTTGTTGTCGGCGAGATCGGCTTCCTCAACGGACGTGTCGAGCTTGACGAGCTTCTCGCCCTTCTCGACGTCCTTACCGCTGTCGAAGTAATAGTCGGTGACCATGCCGCCGAGCTGCGGCGCGACGTCGACGCCTTGGATGGCGACCAGCGTGCCGATGGCGCGCAACCGGTCGATCCAGTCTTCCGACTTGGCGATCTCGGCGGTCACCGTCGCCGGCGGCGGCACCATCTTCGACATGAAGTCGGCGATCATCTTCGGCTTGAAGACGAGGTTGAAATAGCCAACCCCGCCCAGGAACAGGCCGACGATGATTGCGGCAATGAGAAAGCGCTTAATCATGTTGCTGTTGCTTGCAGGCCCCGTGCCAGGGCGAATCCCTCGGACCCTAGCCATGGGACAAGGCTAAATTGCGCCCCCACCCGGCTCTGGTGACAAGGGCATAGCAGCCTGTTTGCCCTTTGCAAACCGGCTCGGATGCCACCTTTGAGCCGCGAGCTTATGCGTAAGATTCGCGGCCGAATTTGGACCCCCGTTATGAGAGAAGAGAGCAAAGCATTGCGACAGATCATGCGCGCCGTTTGTCTGATCCTTGCCGTTTTGGCCCTCCTCGGGTCAGAGGCGGTCCGGGCTGAGAAAGGAGCGCCGCCGGCCACGGCGCCTGAGGAGCCCTTCGGCATCGCGCTCGAAGGCTTCCCCTACCCCTATCCCCTCCACATGTTTCCGATCGTGCATGAGGGCGAGACGCTGCGCATGGCCTATATGGATGCGGCGCCCAAGGGCGAGCCGAATGGGCGGACTGTCCTCCTGCTGCATGGGCGGAACTTCCCCGCGAGCTATTGGCAGAGACAGATCGAAGCGCTGACCGGCGCGGGCTATCGCGTCATCGCGCCGGACCAGATCGGCTTCAATAAATCCTCGAAGCCAGCTTTCGATCTCCATTTCGACCAACTCGCCCGCAACACCGCGGCGCTGCTCGACGAGCTCAAGATCGACAAGGTTTCGGTCGTCGGCCATTCGATGGGCGGCATGCTGTCGGTGCGCTTCGCCCGCATGTATCCGGAACGCGTCGAGCGCATCGTGCTCGATGCGCCGATCGGGCTCGAGGACTACAGCCTCTATGTGCCGCAAATCCCCGCCGAACGGCTCACGGAGATCGAAGACAAGGTCACGCCCGAGAGCTACGTCAATCAACTCGTCAAAGGCTATGGGCTGACGCTGTCCCCGGAAGCGCTTGCGCCTTACGTGGGGGCGCGCACGCGCATCAGGGGAAGCGCCGAATATCCGCGCTGGCTCCGCACCTTTGTCAATTCCGCGCTGATGATCTGGCGCGAGCCGGTGGCGCAGGAGATTCCGCTGCTCACGCAGAGCGTGCTGTTCGTCATGGGCAAGAACGATCACCTCGCTCCTGGCCGCGACTTCGCGCCGGAAGCCCTACGCGGCAAGATGGGACAGAACGCGGAGCTCGCCCAGGCGCTCGCCGCCAAGATGCCACGCGCCCGCGTGGAAGTGTTCGAAGGCATCGGCCATCTGCCGCATCTCGAAGCGCCGGAGCGCTTCAACGATGTCGTGTTGCGCTTCTTGAATGAAGCCGAATGATGGGTCGTGCTATAGGAAACGCATGACCATCACCCTTTACGACATGCCGGAGTCGCCGCACGCACGCAAAGTCCGCTTGCTCGCCGCCGAGCTCGGCATTCCGCTCAATTGCGTTCGCCGCGATCCGCGCACCGGGGAAACCCGCACGCCCGACTATCTCGCCAAGAATCCCAACGGCAAAGTGCCAACCCTCGTCGAGGATGACTTCGTGCTCTGGGAGTCACCGGCGATCCTCAAATATCTCGCCGCCAAGCATCCAGAACGTAAGCTGGCCGGCACCGATGCGAAGCAGGCGGCACAGATCGATCAGTGGCTGTTCTGGTGGGGGTGCGGTCCCGAGGCTGCCATCGACGCGCTCGCCGGGGAGCTTCTCATCAAGCCCAAAGTGCTCAATCAACCCGGCAACGATCCCGGCATCATCGCCGACGCGCACGCGCGCATTAATCGCTTCCTGCCGGTGCTAGACAAACAGCTCGCAGGTCGCGAGTTCATCATTGGCCCGCTGTCGATCGCCGACTTCGCCATCGGCCCCCGCTTCGACCGCGCGCCCGAGCTGCTCAAATTCGACGTCGCGCCTTACCGGAATATCGGCGCCTGGCTGACGCGGCTGCGCGTCAGGCCCTATTGGGGCACGGCCTAGCAGCCCTTCTTCGTCTCGGCCTTCTTGACCGCATTCACATTGTGGCGCTCGGCGGCGCCGCGCGGCGCACGAAGTTAAGAACCATTTGAGCGAAAGCGGCTTCTCTTTGTCCGGAGGTCAGCAGCAGCGCCTCTGTATCGCGCGCACCATTGCTATCCAGCCGAAGGTGCTATTGCTCGATGAGCCTTGCTCCTCGATCGATCCGATTTCCTCGACCAAGATCGAGAAGACGATCGAACAGGCCGCGCGGGTCTCCGACTTCGCCGGCTTCATGTATCTCGGTCAATTGGTCGAGTTCGATACCGCGCGCCATTTGTTCGTGACGCCAAGACCCGCGCACGCGCACTTCATGATGGGCCGTTTTGGCTAGGCCCAATTCCTTGCCAAAAATGAGGCGAAAGCATCCTCTATTCTCAACCTTTCGACCGAGGATAACGGGTGGCGCGGTTCACGAAGCGTGGTAGAACCTCGACACGATAAAGAGAGGGACCGCTGATGACGTGTTATCGTTCAAGGTTGCCTGCCGCCTTTGTCTTGATCCTCCTTTTCCTCTGCGCCGGCTCATCGGCAGCCTTTGCCCAGGCCGGAACCATCACCAAGGGCATGCAGAATAACTGCGCCAACGACTATAAAAAGTTCTGTGGCGACTATGGGCTGCAAACCTCTGCCTTGAACCTCTGCATGAAGAAGGCGGGCCCCAGCCTTTCGCCGGCCTGCGTGCAGGCGCTGGTCCAGGCTGGAAAGGTCTCGCAAGCCGAAGTGGACAAGATCAAGGCGCAGATGAAAGGGCGGTAGAAGAAGCAGACCGAGCGGCTGTCTCCCGCTGGACTGGACGTGCCCCCCGCCCTGTCGCCTACCCCACCAGGAACAAGGAACTCTCGATCATGAAAAGATTTCTCGGCTTGACTGTGTTCGTGGCCCTGGCTTTGGCGGGCAACGCGACCTTCGCCGCCGATGAGTGCACCAAGATCACCGCCACCGGCCATCCGCAATATCCGGCGATCGCCTATAAGGACGGTGACAACATCGTGGGCGCCGCGCCCACGCTGGTTGGGGCCATCGCCAAAGATCTCAAGATCCCGCTCGAGTCGAAATATATGGGGACGTGGGAGGAGGCGCAGAGCGCCGCGCGTGACGGCAAGGCCGACATGATTTTCGGCATCTACTACAACGATGAGCGCGCCACTTATCTCGATTACGTCAAGCCCGCCTTCATGTTCGACGACGTGGCGATCTTCGTGGTCAAGGGCAAGGAGTTTCCCTTCAAGGGTCCGGACGACCTGATTGGCAAGAAGGGCGTCACCAACCAAGGCGAGAGCTACGGCAACGATTTTGATGCCTTCATCAAGAACAAGCTCGACGTCACCCGCACTGCCGGCATCAACGCCGCCTTCAAGGACCTTGTGGGCGGGAAGGCCGATTATTTGATCGCGGGCTATTATCCCGGTGTCGCCGAAGCGGCCAAAGACGGATTGAAGGACCAGATCGTGCCCCTCGACCAAGCGGTGGTCACGGCCGAGATGTTCGTCGCCTTCTCCAAGAAGTCGCCCTGCCGCTCTCTGGCCGAGGCTTTCGGCAAAGGCATCACCGAGATGACCACCGACGGCCGCTTCGATGCAATGTTGGACGCCGCGCAAGCCAAGAAGTAACGCGAAGCGCTAATCGCCAATTCCCATCGCCCGGGTGAAGTCGTTGTCGGCGGTCGCCCGCGGCGCTGCGGGTGTTGACGCATCGGCTTCTCCGGCTGGCGGCTGCTTCGATTCGGGCGGCGGCATGGGAAAGCCGGTGGCATCGCCGAACAGGGCGGCGGCCATCTTCCGGTCGAGCCCATAGACGTCGGCTGAAGAGTCCACTTTGCCGCTCTCGTCTGCGACCGCGGTGAAATAGACCATATGCACCGGGATCTTCTTATCCAGCGACACAGAGCTGTTGACGCCCTTCTCCCATAGCTCGTCCACGCGGGTCGCCGGCCAGCCTTTGTCCTCGGCGAGCAGAATCTCGGCGAATTTTTGCGGCTTCTCCATGCGCACGCATTCATGCCCGATCATCCGCGCCGTCTGCTTGAAATATTTTTTCCGCACCGGCAGCGTGTCGTGCATGTAGACGGTGTGCCGGTTGGGGAACAGGAATTTCACCTTACCGAGATTGTTGTGCGGCCCGGCCCTCTGCGAGAAGGTGTAGGCGAGAGGATTGACCCTGTTCCAATCGACCTTGGTCGCGTCCACCGGCTGCCCGTTGTAGCTGACGAACAGCTTGTGGACGCGGAGGATCGAGTAGTTCCGCTGCTGCAACGGCGGAATGATGTTCTCCTTCACCACTGTCTCCGGCGCGTTCCAATCCGGATTGAACACGATGGTCTTCATGTCGGCGGTGAACACCGGCGTGGCGTAGCCGATGGTGCCGACCAGCGTCTTGTCGGCATAAATCGTCTTATTATCCTTCACCACATAGAGCATGAATGCCGGCGAGTTGTTCCACACATAGATGTTGCCGAGATCCTCGGGCATCCAGCGCCAGCGCTCCATATTGATGATCAGTTTTTTGATGTCCTTGTCGCTGCCGGCGGGCTTGGCGCCCTCGCCGTCCTCGCTGTCGCCGCGGGCTTTCAGCAGCGCCTGGCGCAGGCGCTGAAACCCCTCATGCTTCGGCTGCAGCGACTGAAGATATTCGCCCGGCGCCGCGGCGGCTTCGATCTCGGTCAACACGATCCTCGGATCGCGTAGAGGCGGCGCTTGATCGAACAGCTCGCTGACATTCGACGGGGTGAGCCGCCCGCCGCGGGCAAAGCGTGCATATTTCAGAACGGCGAGATCGAGCTTGATCTCGGCCAAAGCTTGCGCCTCGGCGCTTGCCAGCAGATCGCTCGCGGAAGGAAGCTGGAAGGCTTTGGCATCGAGACCCCAATCGTCGGCCTTCTCGATCTCGAAGATGGCGGCCTGTCCCCTCGCCGTGAACCCCATCTCCGTCGTCCATAACGGACCGCCAGCCCTTGTCGCATAGAACGCTTCGAGCGCGGCGAGTTCGTTTGCATCGGCGTCCTTGCGGATGGCGGGATCGGCAAGCTTGGAGCGGATCGACGCGACGACCGGATCTGCGGGCGCCGCAGGCGCCGCGGCAAGCGGCGGCTGATCCGCCGATCCTGGCTGCGCGGCATCGGGCGCCGCAGGCGGCGCCGAGGGGGTTGCCTCAGGTGCTGCGACCGGCGGCGGATTGTCCTGCACCTCGGGCGGAGGCGGCAGCGGCTTGATCGATGGCTCGAGCGAAGGCGGCGTCAATTGCTGCGATAGCGGCGGGGCGTCGGAGACTTGCGCCCGTGCCGGCGGTACCGACCCCCAAGCCAAGGCCTGGGCCACACAAAAAAGCACCGCTGCCAGGGTACCCCCGCGCATGCCGATTTCCCTCTCGAACCGTCCCGAAATTAGCCCGAGACGATGCCGTTCGGCCACCCCGATCTTGGGGCGGAATCGGCTGAGGCAGAGGACGCGCGGCCGTCAGCCGTCTTTTCCGGAAGCAGCCGCCGGGTCGATTTCGCGCAGCTTGCCGACGAGGTCGTTCAACGAGGCCTTGCAGAATTGTCCGGCGTCGACCGCCGTTTGCGTCTTCATCATCTTGAAGGCGTCATTCTTGTTGGCGGCCGCCTGCTTCAACAGATGGTCCTTGTTGAGCGACGGGTCGCGATTGAGATAGTAGGCCTCGATCTTGGCGATGGCGCTCTTGGCCGCCTCGGCGTCAGCCGGCGAGAGATGCGACTTGCCGGAGCAATCCACCACGATCGCATAATCGGTATAGTAATTCTTCAAAAACACCGAGAGGTTCCCCGCGGCGGATGCGCCGAGCGGGAGCAGAATTGCTAAGCACGCAAGGACTAGGCAGCCGGTTGATCTCTGCATGTCGTTTTCCTGGATGGACTGGAAGCGCCGCGGCGGCGAGCGCGAGAGATTACAAAAATCGCGACGTTCCACAAGCGCCGTCACGATCTTATCCAAGATCATGCTCGGCGCTGCGGCCAAAAGGTCACAGCGTGGCCTCGCGCGCCGCAGCACCACAGATAGCCAATTTTTTGGGTCTACGCGTTTGCCGCCCGAGCCATGGCGCGCATTTCGCGAAATGACACGCCTCGCCGCTGCTCCTCGCTCCACAGCGCCATCCGCAGACATTTCAGGCTTTCCAAGAGCGTGAGGCGGCCGACATCGGCAAGTTGCGGGTGATCCCGCAACACGTGGGGCAGCCGATAATACGGGATTCGGCTGCACAGATGATGCACGTGATGCACACCGATATTGGCGGTGAACCAGCGCAGCACGTGCGGCAGGTCGTAATGCGAGCTCCCGTGTAGCGCCGCCTCGTGAAAATTCCAGTTCTCGTTGCGATCCCAGAAGGTGTCTTCGAACTGGTGCTGGACGTAGAACAGCCAGACGCCGATCGCCGCTCCGAGAAACGTGATCGGCAGGTGCACCAGCAGGAACGGCCCCACGCCCACCAGCCAAATCAGCAGCACGACAAGGATCGCGATGCCGGCATTCGTCGCCATCGTGCTGGCCCAGGGCTGCCAGCCGCCGCGCATGAATCCCAGCGGCAATCTTTGCCGCAAGACGAACGCGTAGATGGGACCAATGCCGAACATCACCAGCGGATGACGGTACAGCCGATACAGCAGCCGGCGCCACCGGGGCAGCGCCAGATACTCTCGCACCGTCAGCATGTCGATGTCGCCGATGCCCCGCCGATCGAGATTGCCGGAACCCGCGTGGTGCATGGCATGCGCGCGACGCCAAAAATCATAGGGGGTCAAGGTAACCACGCCGATCACACGGCCCACCCAGTCGTTGACGACGCGCTTGCGGAAAAACGCGCCGTGGCCGCAATCGTGCTGGATCATGAACAGCCGCACGAGAAAACCGGCCGCCGGCACAGAGAGCAGCAGGCAAAGCCAATAGCCGATATCGAGCGAGGCCCACATCAGCACCCATAGCAGCACGAGTGGCAGCACCGTGATGACGATCTCGAGGATGCTGCGCGCGCTGCTGGGCTCGCGATAGCCGGCGAGGATGTCCGACCAGGCGCGCAAGGATTCGTCCATGGCTGTTACTTTTTGTTGGGCAGGAGGGCGCACATCGTGGTCGTTGGCGATCAGTATGGCGCTCTGTACGCTAGAGTACAAGCGCCGGCGGCGAATAAGTGATCGGGCTCCGCTTCGCCGTCACTTGATTTTATAGGTGAAGTTATAGGCCTTGCCGTCGGTGCCGATGGCGCTGAGCGCCATCTCGCCCGTGGCGCCGGCAAATCGCGACCGCGCCCTGGCCTGTCGCAATGAGACCGGCGGCAGCGATTTAGAGAGCAGGCGCAAACACGGCAGCAGTTTTGAACGGTTCGGCATGTACTCACCCTCCCTAGCGCATTAGGGGCCCAACGTGGGGGCCCTTCCATGCAGTATGCCATGTTTTCCAATGCGGCAGAAACGGTGTTCGCCAACCACGAGCTCGAGCCCTTCGCCGTCCTGAGACGCGAAGAGATGTCAAAGAGCACCCTCTAAGGTGTGAGGACCGCGGGGCACCGATCGGCCGCGTCCGTTGCGCAATGTGGGGCAGCCTTTCGGCGCCCCGCTTATGCGGCGATATTTTAGGGCCCATGCCGTGCGCCTTACCTCTGTTTCCGCCGCGCCTCGATCGGTTTGACCAGGCTCGGCGTGACATCGGCGTGGCTCGGCGCGCGCTATGAATTGGCTGTATCTCGAGGTACCGCGCAAGCCTCTCTCGACCACCCCGCGCCCCCGCTCCGCCGCACGAGCGGACATTGCAGCTGACAAGCACCTGCCTTGCCCCAGCCCTATTTGCCCCGCACCCAGGTGACACGTTCTGACCGCCCTCACCCCATGGCCCCAAAAATGACCCCGGAGCAGATAACGGACTTCGTGTTGAGTTATCTGATGATGCGGGGCAAGCCGACCGAAGACGGCAGTCTCGGCGCAACCTTGATTTTAGAGTGCCACGACGTGGGGAAACCCACGAATTTTAGACTGCTGTGGTCCAGCGAGCACGCGCGGCCCGACGACGTCATCGACATCAACAGAATACGCATCTGGAGCCATGATCACCTGCTGTTCGATGCGGAATTTCTCGACAGCGAGTTCGGGTCCAATCGCTACCGCGTCAGCGCATTTGAACGCGGGACGTGGCTCGACGTGGTGGCATCCGCGCTGATGCTACAGCTCCGTGAAGAGGGCGATGCCGTCCGGCATTAGTCTCGCGATCAGAAGCAGATGCTTTTGATCGTTGGCCATCTCGAGAAACCTTTGAGCGACGCCGCTTTTGCCAGCGCCGCGGCGCGTTCCGGCTGAGAGACGTTCTGGAGTCTGTCCCACGCGCCGCCAGCGACTTCGTACTTGCCGCAGCTCGGGCACCCAATAACGTGACCATCGAAATTCCGAGGGGTGAGGTCTTTGGCTTCGCCGGCACACACTAAGCATTGCATCCTGATTGTCGCTCCGTCCCGTCGGCTTCATTGATCTTCAAGCTCGTTGCCCGAATGCCGGACTCCGAGCACGAGACTATGATGCGGCGACTGTGACCGTTGCCCCTACGTCAGAACTCCAACTCATTTTCTGTAACGGTGCGGTAGAAGGGCTCGCAGCCGCTCTTGATGCGGTATTGGAGCTGTCCATCCCGCGGGGGAAGTTGAGCAACAACATGGTATGGGCCAGGCGCAGCCTTCCGCGGTGGATAGCGCCTGCTGAGGCGCACCACGCTCCCAGTGATGAAGCTATGACCGGAGGGTTTGTCTTCGTCCCATCGTTTCATTGTGAAGGTTTCTCTTGTGTGGCTCGAACAGAGGATTAAGCGGTGTACTCGCTGAGCGTACCTGCATCTTGATCCTGAGCGGCCTGCAGATCCAAAGGATCGATGGTCACCATCTCGACCGCGCATCCCAACTCCGCCGGCACGAAGATAACTGTCGAAACTCGACGGTATGCTGCAAAGGACAATCCATCGATGACCTCTTCGTCGGTCACCACACGATAGTCCGCGGGCGGCAACAACCGATCGATCCCTTTCAGGTAGAAAGGTCGACGGAACGTGACACTCTTAGTGGTCGTCCGCGTCGTCATCGAACGGGATCGCCGTTAAAACCAGGAATGGAACTCATCGCTAAAACCCAGCGCGACTTTAATGCGCCTTCGCCGCTCGGTTCGCGCCACGCGCCATTTGCGAGTTGATCTGCTCTGCTGCATCGGTGGTGACCTTGGTCGACAGCGCGCGAACTTCCTCCGCTTGCGCCGTCAATACGCCGAACTGCTTGCGCCAAAAGGCCGCCTGAAGCTCCATGATGTCAGCGAGGGTCTTGGCGCCCGCCAGGGTGGTGGCCAGGTCGAAGCCCGCATCGACATTGCGGCGGGCGATGTCGACAATCTTGCGATTGAACGCGGTAGCGCCTTGGCCGGCAGCGTCGAAGGTCCTTTCGAACGTCGTCAAGGATGTATCGAAAGCATCCAGAGAGCGGTCATAGGCCTGCCGGGTCTGTGCCACGCTCTTCTCGGCGAGGGCGCGCACGCCCTCTGGAACGGCGGCGTCGAGACCGAGGTGACCGAGCTGGTCGGTCATTCGGCGATACGTAGCGCGGGCCTGGTCGGCGGCGGTTTGGGGATTATGGGTGGCGGTCATGAAATGCCTCTTGGGGGTTACAAAATGCGGGAGTAACCGCCCGAGGCCACCCCTAAAGGCGGCAGCCTCGGAGGGATCGTTATCTAGGCGCCCGCGCCGACCTGACGGCCCTTCAACAGAGCGTCGACTTCGCTCTGGGCTTGGATCTGAGGAAGCCCGTACTTGGTCACGACCTGCGACACGAGATCGGCCTTGCCCTTGATCGCAGCGACGTCCTGCTCTGAAAACTTGCTCCACTTGGCGCAGATTTCCTTCATGACGGCGTTTTTCTGGTCAGTATTCTGGGGTGCACTGTTTGAATTCGTTGCGGCTGAATTTTCCATATTTTTCTCCGATCACGGATAATACTTATACTTTGAATGACAATCATTCAAATCGTTCTTGTTACGTACGCCAATTGCGAGGAATATACAAGCACTGAATTGAATTTTCTTGCGAAAACATTTTCACGCCGTCAATTTTAATGACGTTTTTCTACTGTATAGTTTTGGTTATACTTGATCTCCTCCAGAGCAAGGCAGTCCCACCTGGTGCAATTCCTCTGGATGCAGCCGCTTGACCGAGCTTGCGCGCTTCGCCGCGAAGCCCGCGCGAAGTCATGTCAAACAGCACTTTTTAGAGGGTGAGGACTGCGGGGCACCGATCGGCCGCGTCCGCTGCGAAATGACTTCGCCTCTGTCCGCCAAGTCCCAGTAGCAGCGTCGCGGTGGCGGACCAAAACACGCGGGACAGGAGACAAGGAACAGAGACAAATTCTACTGCCCCTTGCAAATCGGCGGCGGCTGCGGCGGCGGTGCCGGATGATCCTTTTTGTATTGAACGAGGATCGGCTCGAGGGTCTCTTTCGGCCAAAATTTCGGAGAGCCGATTTCCTTCAAGCAGGAGGCGTTCCAATATAACCCGGCGCGCGACGGCGACCGGCCGGCCTTCACCGCTTGCGCGATCGCCGCGATGTCGGTTGATTCAGGATAGATGTAAAGCGTCGTCGGCTCCTTCATCATCGGGATGATTTGCCCCGCGTCCGACGGCGACCAACTGGTGCAGCCGTTGCTGCGGCCGCCGCTGTAATTCACCAGCTGTCCATAGGGAACGTAACCGTCCTGGTTCGCGTACGGGCTGTCCGGATTTTTTCGAAGACAGACTCCCCGCAACAACACGGCCGGATGCCCGCCGATGGCGCGCGGTCTGGCGTTGGCGGCGTCGCCTTCGCCGTCGAACTGCACGAACGAGCGGCTAAAAGCCACGTATTTTCCCGCCGAGTCGCGATAGTACCCTTTGAAAGACGTGATCGTCTCGTCTGTCACATACGCCCCGCCGGTCGTCAGCTTGGAATCCATCGCATTGCTGAAGTTCTTCGCGCATCGCGGTCCGTTGGCGAAATTCGCGATGCCGTTCAAATTGCGGCCGTTGCCGTGACCCGATGGAATCGCGCGGAACGACCGGTCGGCCTCGCAGATAACGTAGAACCGCCGCGCAAACCCGCCGGGGCGCGTGGCGTCCATGGCGAAGTAGCAGGGATTCTTGACCGCCCCTTCGCTCACTTTTTGCAGGTAAAGCGCGCGCGCCCTCTGCAAAACCACTTGTGCGATTTGACCTTCGCCTTCGCCGACATGGGCCTGCAGCCAAGCCGGGACGTCCGGCCGTTGCTCCGCGGCAAAAGACCGGGACAAACCCGGCACGCCGATGACGAGGCTGACGATCGTGACGATATGCAAAAGGAGCGATCTTGACTGCAACGGAGCAAGTCTCCCGTCGAAGCGCGTTGCAATTCCCCCGATGTCGCCACGGCCCAATTCAGGCAATGCGGACGACCCCCTCCATTCCGAGAGGCAGAAGACCTTTTGTTCTTGTACCGCCTCGTCGGGTGAGCCGTACCAGTTTAGCGTGCTTCCCGCGGTAAAGCGACTGATGCTCGCTTCGGCTCAAAAGCGCACGCGCGCCGCGTAAGCTCATTGCCCCAGCCCTATAACGGGATGTTGTCGTGCTTCTTCCAGGGGTTCTCGAGCTGCTTGTTGCGCAGCATCTGTAGCGCGCGGGCGACCCGCTTGCGCGTGCCGCGCGGCAGGATCACCTCGTCGATATAGCCCCGCTCCGCGGCGACGAACGGATTGGCGAAGCGCGCTTGATATTCGTCGATGCGCTTCTTGATCTTGGCCGGGTCCGACAGCTCGGCGCGATAGAGAATCTCGACCGCGCCCTTGGCGCCCATCACCGCGATCTCGGCCGAGGGCCAGGCATAGTTCACGTCGCCCCTGATATGCTTCGACGACATGACGTCGTAGGCGCCGCCATAGGCCTTGCGGGTGATGACGGTGACCTTCGGCACGGTGGCCTCGGTGAAGGCGAACAGCAGCTTCGCGCCATGCTTGATCAGCCCGCCATATTCCTGGTCGGTGCCGGGAAGGAAGCCGGGCACGTCGACGAAGGTGACGATCGGAATATTGAAGCAGTCGCAGAAGCGCACGAAGCGCGCGCCCTTGCGCGATGCGTCGCTGTCGAGCACGCCCGCCAGGAACATCGGCTGGTTGGCGACGATGCCGATGGTGCGGCCCTCCATGCGGGCGAAGCCGACCACGATGTTGCGCGCGAACGTCTCCTGCACCTCGAAGAAGTCGCCCTCGTCGACGACCTTATGGATCAGCTCCTTGATGTCGTAAGGCGTGTTGGGATTGTTGGGGATCAGCGTGTCGAGCGAGACCTCCTCGCGGTCCCACGGATCGCGGGTCGGCAGCTCGGGCACGCCCGAGAGATTGCTCGACGGCAGGAAGTCCATCAGCCGCCGCATCTGCAACAGCACCTCGACATCGTTGTCGTAGGCGCCGTCGGCGATCGACGACTTCGTCGTGTGGACTATAGCTCCGCCAAGCTGCTCCGCGGTCACCTCCTCCTTGGTCACGGTCTTCACCACGTCGGGACCCGTGACGAACATGTAGGAAGTGTCTTTCACCATAAAGATGAAGTCGGTCATGGCCGGGGAATAGACGTCGCCGCCGGCGCACGGGCCCATGATCACGCTCATCTGCGGGATGACACCGCTCGCGAGCACGTTGCGCAAAAACACCTCGCCATAGCCGCCGAGCGCCGCCACGCCTTCTTGAATCCGAGCGCCGCCCGCGTCGAACAAGCCGATGATCGGCGCGCGATTTTGCAGCGCCATGTCCTGGATCTTGATCATCTTGTTGGCGTGCGCTTCCGACAGCGATCCGCCGAACACGGTGAAATCCTTGGCGAAGACATAGACCACGCGGCCGTTGATGGTGCCCCAGCCGGTAACCACGCCATCGCCGGGGACGTGCGTCTTATCCATGCCGAAATCGATGCAGCGGTGCTCGACATACATGTCGAACTCCTCGAAGGAGCCTTCGTCGAGCAGGAGGTCGAGGCGCTCGCGCGCCGTGAGCTTGCCGCGCTTGTGCTGGGCCTCGATGCGCGCGGTGCCGCCGCCGGCCCGCGCCCTGTCGCGCCGGATTTCAAGCTCTTCCAGGACTTCCTTCATAGCCGCTCCCCAAAAGACGCCCCATGACCGTGAATAGCATGGGCCTTAGATGACGCAAATGGCGTCGCATCCAAGCCTGCCCATGTTTATCCCTTCCAGAAAGACGCCCGAGAAGCCGGCTTAAGAATAATTCATGCAGCGCCGAGGCCGTGGACCGGCTCTTGGGGGTGGTCTATTGTTGCTCTCCCCCAATAATCATCCCCCGGTGAGTGCCATGCAGTTTCGTGATGTTGCGAGAGCTTCGATCTGCGCGCTTGTCACCTTGCTGCTGCTTGGCGCGGTCCCTGACGCCAAGGCGCAGGACACGCCCAATCTTCGGGTGACCGGCCAGAAGCGGGATCTGTCGGAGTTGCGCGCGCTGCCTGAGACCAATCAGGTGGTGGTGAAATTCCGCGAGGGAGAGAAGGTCAGACTCACCGACCAGAAGCTGACCGGCATGCGCAGCGGCCAAGCCAATCTCCTCAATAATGTGCTGCGCCAGGCGGGCGTCACCGAGACGGCGATGACGCCGTTGTTCGAAGCGCCGCCAGACGAGCTCGAGCGCGAGCGGAATGACGGGCAGCGCCGCACCGGGCGCCAGCTCGCCGATCTCAGCCTCTATTTCGTCATCAAGCTGCCGCCGACGGTAAGCGCCGCCGAGGTCGCCAACAATCTGAACGCGCTGCCCTTCGTCGAATATGCGCAACCCGCGCTCAGGCCCGCCCCGCCGCCGATCTATTCCATCCCCAAGGCCGCCGATCCCCTACCCGAGGGCGATGCGGCGCGCGCGAGCTCGCCGAACTTCACGCCGTGGCAAACCTATAAGGGCAAGGCGCCTCCCGGTATCGGCCCTATCCCCAATGTCAAAGGCAGCGACGCCAAGGGCATGGCGTTCGCCGATGTCGAATATGACTGGACCCTGACGCATGAGGATCTGCGCATACCCTCGCTGCGCGTCCTCGAGACCGAGCTGACGCCTGATCGCTTCGGCGGCCCAGAGCATGGCACGGCCGTGCTCGGCATCCTCTCCAGCATCCCGAACAGCTTCGGCGTGACCGGCATCGCGCCAGGCGCCTTCGCCTATGTCGCCTCGGCAAGCTCGACCGAGCTCGGCTATATGCCCGCCCGCGCCATCGGCATCGCCATGAACAAGCTCCGGGCCGGCGACGTCATCATCATCGAGCAGCAAAGCCCGGTCTGCGGGCTCGAGGATTTCGGTCCGCTCGAATATTACCAAGACGTGTTCGACGCCGTCTCCGCGGCGACCGCCAAGGGCATCATCGTCGTGGCGGCGGCTGGCAATGGCGACGTCAATCTCGATCGTGCCACGTGCGGCGGGTTCCTCGACCGCACCAAGCGCGACTTGCAAGCCATCATCGTCGGCGCCGGCTCATCGACCGACCGGACCAAGCTGAGTTTCTCCAGCTACGGCTCGCGCGTCGACGTGCAGGGCTGGGGCGAGAACGTCACCACCACTGGCTATGGCGATGCCTATAACCCGACCAACGATGTGCGCCGCTACTACACCAAGTCGTTCAACGGCACGTCGAGCGCAACGCCGATCGTGGCCGGCACGGTGCTCGTCATCCAGGGCGTGCGCAAGGCCTGCGGCCTGCCACCCGCCACGCCGCTCGAGATGCGCGACCTTCTGGTCCGCACCGGCACCAGGCAAGGCAGCCCGCGCGCGAGAAATATCGGGCCGCTGCCCAATCTCGAGGCCGCGCTGAAGGCGAGCGTGCCGGCCAAATGCCTGAAGCAGGTGCAGTCGGCGAGCGACGCCGCGCTGCCGTGATGTAAGACTCAAGCCGCGCGATTCTGCACCAGCGCGAGCGTCCTGGCGGCTGCTGCGAAGTCGCGCCACCTGTTCTTGCGGCGCTCGGCCGCCTCGGCATCCTCGCCCCATTGGTTGATCTGCCAATCCTCATCGACATGGGCGGCCTTCCATGCCGCCTCCGGCGTGAGGCGCCCTTGCGCCACGGCGAGAGCGAGCAGCGCCGATCCGGTCAGCGCGGTCATCACATGCAGTGCCGCGAGGCTGAAGGCATCGCGGCCGAGCAGCGGCTCTCGCAGCCGGCCGAGCGAGGTTTCGGGCTGTGCCACATGCGCGACGCCCTCGGCAAGCAACAGAGGCGCGCCCAGCGTGGTCTTGGCCCAGGCCAGCACCGGGTCCCAATGCGTCTGTTGCGCCTTGACCAGTCCGTCCGGCCCCGGCGCCCGGTAGCAAAGCAGATCGGAGCCTGCATGCGCCATGATGTCGTCGATCACCGCCGTCTCGCGCCCGACGACGCCGTCGATGGCGCTGTTGGTGATCCGGGTGAGCGGCATGGTAAGAGGATCGATGCGCTCACCTTGCGCGCGCCACTCCTCGGCGATCGCCTCGGCCAGCGCCGGCGTCGGCAATCGCAGAGCCGCCTTGCCGGGAGTCCGTACCGGCTTGCCGTCGAGCTTGAGCGCGGTCCCCTCCCCGGCGTCGCTCTCGGTCGTCACCTGCTTGTAGAAGCGCTTGGCAAGGCCAGCCTGTCGCTGGGAGCCGTCGGCAGCGCGCTCACCTTTGTTCGGCACTCATCGCCTCGCTCAGGATTTCCCCGCTTTGGCCTTTGCCGGTCTTTTCGGCACCGCCTCGGCGCGGATCGGAGTCTTGGTTTGCGATTTCGCCTTGCGCGCCAGCTGCTCGTAGTCCTGGCGCAACAGCTCGAGCGTCTTGTCGTCGAGTTCCTCGAGATCGAGCAGCACGTTGCGCGCCTTCCCGGTAACGCGGATCAATTCGTCGATCTTGATATGCATGGCGGCGGTATCGCGGTTCTGCGTGTTCTGGATCACGAATACCATGAGAAAGGTGATGATGGTGGTCGTCGTGTTGATGACGAGCTGCCAAGTATCGCTGAAGCCGAACAGTGGCCCGGACGCCGCCCATATGACGATAGCGGCAACGGCGATTACGAAGGCGATTGGGCGCCCCGTGAGCGTGGATACCCATTGAGCAAAGGCGACGAACCAGCCCGATCTCTTATCCATAAAATGCCTCTCATTCCGTGACGTTACCCGAGCGACAACGAATGAGAACTGGTCGCGGTTGCGATGCCTGCGACTTCTTTCACCTTCTTGCGACCGGCCAGTCGGGATAACATGCTCCGGACGGTTCGGCCGCTTCAATTGGGGGAGTACACCACATGGCTCGCAATCTTCTGCTCGCGCTCGGCCTCCTTATTGGCCTCGGCGCAGTCCTGGCCTATGGCGCGGCCAACGCGGCTGACCCCGTGTTCTGCGGGAAATATGTATCGGACGCCGTGAAAGCCGTGTCGGCTGCCAACCACCTCAAATGCGGGTTCAAGGGACCGCGCTGGGGCAAGGAAAAAGGCGGACACATGGCCTGGTGCCTGTTCGTTCCGCCGAATATCGCGCAGTCGGAGACCGACGCGCGCGCCGCGCAGCTTAAGGTGTGCACCTGCCAATGGTATGCCGACCAGACCATGGTGCAGATCGCCATGAACATCGCCAACAAATGCAGCTTCACCGGCTTGCGCTGGCTCGAAAGCAAGAAGGCGCATTACGACTGGTGCTTCAACGCGAACCCGCCCTTTAGCGCGATGCTGAACGAGATCGACATCCGCAAGAAGATGCTGAAGGGCTGCTAGGCCTACTCGCCGGCTTTATCGGCGCCGCGCTCCTCGAAGCCGAAGCTCTCGAAGGCTCTCGCCATATGTGGGGGCAGCGGCGCGGTGACGTCAACTACGCCTTCCCCCGACGGATGCGGAAAGCTGATCCGGCGCGCATGCAGTTGCAGCTTCTTGTCGATCCCTTCCGGGAACTCCGCGTTGCATGGATATTTCTCATCGCCAAGAATCGGATGGCCGATGATGGCCATATGCGCGCGCAGTTGATGCTGCCGCCCGGTGACCGGCTTGAGCGAGACGAAAGCGACGTCCTGCCCGGCGCGGTCGACGACGGCATAATGCGTCACCGCCGACTGGGCGACGTCCTGCTCGCCGGGGCGCGCTTTGCGTACGCGGTCGCCTTCGGGGCCAGACGCCTTCACCAAGGCCGCCTCGATCTTGCCTTGCGGCGGCTTCGGTACGCCATGCGTGAGCGCCCAATAGATCTTGCGCACCGAGCGGGTCTGGAAGGCGCGACCGAGCTTCGCCGCCACCGCGCGCCGTTTCGCCACCACCAGCACGCCCGACGTGTCGCGGTCGAGCCGATGCACGAGGCGTGGCCGCGTCTCCGGTCCATCGCCCATGCCCTCGAGCAGCCTGTCGATATGATGCGGCGTCTTGCTGCCGCCCTGCACGGCGATGCCCGACGGCTTGTTGAGCACGAGCAGATCGTCGTCCTCGTAGAGCGTGATGGAAGCGAGGAAGTCGCGATCCGCCTTGGACAGGCTATGCCGCGGACCGGGCGGCGGCGTCACGTCGGGAAGCGGCGGCACGCGCACGGTCTGGCCTTTGGCCAGCCGCGTGCTTGCCTTGGCTCTTCCCCCATCCACCCTCACCTGCCCGGTGCGCAGCAGCTTCTCCAGCCGGCTATGCGGCAGCCCGGCGTAATGCGTCTTGAACCAGCGATCGAGCCGCATGCCGTCTTCGCCCGCGCCGACCAGCTTGGTTTCAACCCCTGCCATGCCTGTCCATTCTTTTCCTGTAGAAGGATCGAGTTTACCAATAGGGACGATATGCAGCGGCGTTAAACCTTGATCGGTGAGAATTCCGGGTTACATTCTCATCGACATTTCCGAAAGGGGATGGAGTCCCCTCTGAACCGCCGATCGGCTGATGACTCCTACTGCATAGTCGTTATGCGGTGGGAGCTGCAAGTGCGCGAGCCCGCCGCCTAAGGCGGGTTTTTTATTGCCAAGCAGAACGGTGAGGAGAATGGCAATGTGCGAGCGGGGAGCTCTGGCCTGATGGCACTTTGGACGATGGGAAACACCGCCCTCCTCTATTGTTGGATCGCGGTCGGCAGCGCGATTGGTGGGGTCGCGCGGTATTGGTGCACGGGCATCGCCGCGCGCATCTTCGGCGAAACCTTCCCCTGGGGCACTCTGTTCGTGAATGTGGTGGGCTCGCTCATTATCGGCTTCTTCGCCACGCTGACCGGGCCCGACGGCCGCATCTTCGCAGGCACGACCATGCGCCAATTCGTCATGATTGGGCTGCTCGGTGGCTTCACCACCTTCTCCTCGTTCAGCCTGCAAACACTCAATCTCGCCAGTGACGGCGAATGGCTCCAGGCCGGGGGCAATATCGTCGCTTCCGTTGTGCTGTGCCTGTTCGCCGTCTGGCTCGGGCACCTGCTGGCGGTTTCAATCAACGCATTGAAGTGGATTTAAGCCATGCCGCTCTCACGCGACGCCGTGCTGCTGCGCATCTTCATTGGCGAGGACGACAAGGCCGGACATCGGCCCCTCTACGAGGCGATCGTGCTGAAGGCCCGCGAGATGGGCCTCGCCGGCGCCACCGTGTTGCGCGGGCCGATGGGCTTCGGCCATTCGAGCCATTTGCACACCACCAAGATCCTGCGCCTGTCGCAGGATTTGCCGCTCGTTATCGAGATCGTGGACGGGGAGGAGAAGATCGAGAAATTCGTCGCCGCCATCGAGCCAATCATGGGCAGCGCGCTCGTCACCACCGAGAAGGTCAAGGTGATCCGCTATGGCGAGAGCGGCCCTTGCGAACCGGGCTAGTCGGCGAATGCGTCTGAAGCGCAACGGGTGGTCGTCAGTAACCAGGGCGATGCGGCGAGCGCGTTGACAAGCGCGAGCACGAAGCTCGACGCCATCTATGAACTTCCTCGCCCACACCACCATGGAGCCGATCAACTGCACGATCGATGTCCGCAAGGACGGCTGCGACGTTTGGGTCGGAAGCGCAGTCCTTGCCCGGTGGCCTGGACCCATCGCGGGTCATCCATTATCGCCCGTTGGGCACCCCCGGCCTTCCAAAATGGTTTCGACCCGGACGCCGTCGATGGCGACCGGGCGCCCTTGATCTCACGTCTTGTGTTTCGACCGCTTGGCGCGCAGCTCGGCGAAACGCTTGAGCCGAACTTTCAGCTCCGCCTCATAACCGAAAGACGTGGGCGCGTAGAAGAGCTGCCGCTCCATCCCGTCCGGAAAATAGTTCTGGCCAGAGAACGCCTCCTCCTCGTTATGGTCGTAGGCGTAGCCCTTGCCGTAGCCTTCCTGCTTCATCAGCTTGGTCGGCGCGTTGAGAATATGTTTCGGCGGCAGTAGCGAGCCGCTCTCCTCGGCCGCGCGCTGCGCCACGCCGAACGCCACATAGCCCGAATTCGATTTTGGTGCCGTGGCGAGGTAGATGGTGACCTGCGCCAAAGCGAGCTCGCCCTCGGGCGAGCCCAGGAAATCGTACGTGTCCTTCGCGGCGATGGCCTGCACCAGCGCGTTGGGATCCGCAAGGCCGATATCCTCGATCGCCATGCGCACCAGCCGTCGCGCGATATAAAGCGGGTCCTCGCCGCCGGCCAGCATGCGCGCGAGCCAATAGAGCGAGGCGTCGGGGTCAGAGCCGCGCACCGATTTGTGCAGCGCGCTGATCAGATTGTAATGGCCGTCCTGGCTCTTGTCGTAGAGCGGCGCGCGCCGCTGCACGAGCTTCACCAGCGCCTCGCGGTCGAGCGGCGTCTTGGCGGGCGGCGGCACGGCCAGGAACACGTCTTCCGCAAGATTGATCGCGCCGCGCCCGTCGCCGTCGGCCATTGAGATCAGCGCCTCGCGCGCATCGGCGGTCAGCGGCAGCTTGCGCTTCTCATGCGCCTCGGCGCGAGCGAGCAGCGCCTCGATCGCCGCTTCGTCGAGCCGCCTGAAGGTGAGCACGCTCGCCCGTGACAGCAGCGACGAGTTGAGCTCGAAGGAGGGATTTTCAGTGGTGGCGCCGACCAGGATTATTGTGCCGTCCTCCATATGCGGCAGGAAGGCGTCCTGTTGCGAGCGGTTGAAGCGGTGGATCTCGTCGACGAACAGCAGCGTGCCGCGGCCTTCCTCGCGGCGCGCCTTGGCCGCGTCGAACACCTTGCGCAAATCCGAGACGCCGGAATGGATGGCCGAGAGCTGCACGAAATGCAGATCGGTGACCTCGGCGAGCAGCCGCGCCACCGTGGTCTTGCCGGTACCTGGCGGCCCCCAGAAGATCACCGAGGAGAGCCGCACCGCCTTGACCATGCGCGAGAGCATGCCCTGTACGCCAAGGAGATGATCCTGGCCGATGACCTCGGCGAGCGAGGCCGGGCGCAAGCGGTCGGCGAGCGGCCTCGGCGCGCCGTCGGCGAGCCCGGCAGCCTCGAATAAGGTTGCCATCATGGCTGCATGCAACTCCTACCGCTTAGACGAGCTTTGGCAGAGCGCTTAGACAGCGTCTGAAACCTTGCGTCGGGGCTCATGCAGGCAGTTCTTACGACTTTTTCCGCCATCCTCAAACTCGATATCGACCTGGCTGGGCGAACGGTGAGCGTCGAGCATTCGACGACAACAATGGAGTCTATTTCGGCCTCACCCGCTACAGGCAGGATCTCCTCGTCGCCGCGCGCAACCTAAATTCCGCGGGCGATTTGACCACGCCAGGGGTGACGACGAATGTCATCTAAGGCTCAACTTGTTGGACGGCTCGCTAAATCCGTTTATCGATGATCCCATCCTTGCAGACCTCCATCAAATTCGCGCCTGGGGACACAAGCTCTTCGTCGTGCTCGGGGTCGGCACCGCGCTCGCCTGTGTTCGATCTTAGAACAGGCAAGCGCGAAAGCGTCGTCGACCTCGCGCGCTTCCTGCCGAAACACTTCTTCCGCAACCCACCCGATTCCGACTGCGACCCATTCCACTTCAATTCGCTGACCTTCACCGCAACCCGCGCGTTCGCGCTGGCGCACAATTGGAGCCAGCCCTCCTTCGCCCTCGAACTCGCATTACCTCTCTTCGGCATGCGGCACCCTATGCGACTCGCCGCCGTGCATCGGAACTTGCGCAATGCGTCACATGACGTCGTCTTTTGCGATCGAGCGCTTCACGTTCTGGATGGCCGCGGAGGCCGCTTGCTCGCCCGTCGCAACGGTGTCGAGACATCGATCAGTCTGGCCGAGGGAGTGCACGAGGTCTTTCCACGCGGGCTTGCCGTCGCACGCGATCTATGATCGTTGGCTGCGGCGACTGGGCGGAGGACCGTCCGGGGCGCAAAGGCGGCACGACGCGCATTCTGGTTCTCAATCGCCGCTCCCTAGCGACCGTATTGGACGTGGCAATTGGTGAATACGGAAACTCATGCGACATCCTTTGCACGTCGGAGCACGATCTGACCGATCGCCACCCAGCTTTTTGGACCGCTTTCCCTACCCATTCTTGACCGAAGGGCCGGATCGCAGACAACGCGTTGGAAGATCGGCTGCGGCTCCTTAATGACTTAGCCCTGAATGGTGAGGTTGAAGACCTTGCCCCCGCGCTCGACCGAGAGCCGCCAGCCGCCGTCGGCCGCATCGAGCGCGGCGACGAGCTGCGCCACCGATTTCACCTTCTCGTTGTTGATGCCGACGACGATATCGCCGCGCTTGACGCCGAGCCGCGCCGCCGGTGTCTTGTCCTTGACGTCGAGCACCACGACGCCGTCGCGCATGTCGTCGTCGATGCCGACCTCTGCCGCCACGGCGGGCGAGATGTTGGCGACCGTACAGCCGGTCAGCGGATGGCGGCCTTCGAGATCGCGCGCATCGCGCGGCGGGTCCTCAACCGGGGCGATCAGCGTGATGCTCGCTTTGACCTGTTGCCCTTTGCGCAACACGCCGAGCTCAACCGCGCCGCCGATCCCCTTGGTGACGAAGCGGTATTGGAAGGCTTGCGGGTTCTGCACCGGCTTGTCGTCGACGCTGACCACGACGTCGCCGGCTTTCAAACCGGCCTTGGCCGCGGGGCCCTTGGCGTGAACCTTGGCGACCAGCGCGCCTGACGGGGTCGCGAGCCCAAGCGACTCGGCGATGTCCGGCGTCACGGTTTGCAGTGCGGCGCCGAGCCATGGCCGCTGCACCTTGCCGCCCTTCAACGCCGACTGGACCACCAGCCGCACCATGTTGGATGGGATCGCAAAGCCGATGCCATGCGAGCCGCCGCTCTTGGAGAAGATCGCGGTGTTGATGCCGATCAGCCGCCCATCCATGTCGACCAGAGCGCCGCCGGAATTGCCGGGATTGATGGCGGCGTCGGTCTGGATGAAGAACTGGTAGTCGGAGATGCCGACTTGCGTGCGCGCGAGCGCCGAGACGATGCCGCTCGTCACCGTCTGACCAACGCCGAACGGGTCGCCGATGGCGAGCACGAGATCGCCGACCTCGAGACTGTCCGAATCGCTGAACTCGATCGAGGAGAACTGCACGCCGCCCGCATCGAGCCGCAGCACGGCGAGATCGGTCTGCTCGTCCTTGAGGATGACCTTGGCGGGAAACTCCCGCCCGTCGGTGAGCGCCACGGTGATCTCGGTGTCGCCGCTCCCCTGAATGACGTGGTTGTTGGTGACGACCACGCCCTCGGGACTGACCAGAACGCCGGAGCCGAGCGAGTTCTGGATGCGCTCGCGCGGGATGCCGAACCGCTCGCCGAACAGCCGCCCGAAGAACGGATCGTCAAAGAAGGGCGAGACCATCTGCTCGACCCTGTGCCGCACATAGACATTAACCACGGCGGGCGCCGCCCGCTTCACCACTGGCGCGAAGGACTGCTTCATCGCCACGGCGCTCTCCGGCACCGCGCGCTGTTGCGCGGCAGCGGGCACGCAGAGCGCTAGCAGCGCCAAGATGGCCGCCAAAGCGGCCCTGCCATATTTACCTGGCGATTTTGCCAAGACTCCCATTCTGCACTCTGGTTTTCTGGATCAGGTAAGAAAGCCCTCTGGGCTTCTCCTATAGCCAAGCCAATTCAAGAATGAAACTGGCCCCGGCTGCGACCAATCAAGCCCCGCGGGGCTTGCCCGCCCTTGTCTTTCCAATAAGATGCGCCTCGCGCGCGTCCTGCGGAAGTCAACAAACAACCACTGTGGAGAGAAACGCATGCGTATATTGAAGTTAGCCTTGGCCACGGGTTTTGCCCTGCTCATCGCCAGCGGCTCGGCCTATGCCATTACCGTCAAGAAGCGGATCGAGGCCCCTGGCCTTCCTCCCGAGGTTTGGGCGGAAGTCGGCGCCTTCTGCGCCATCGAGAAGTGGCATCCGGCGGTCGCCAAGTGCGAGGAGACCAAAGAGGGCGACGTGACCTTCCGCACGTTGACGCTCAAGGACGGCGGCAAGATCAAGGAGAAGCTGACCGGCACCGAGGATGTGGCCTACACCTACGAGATCGTCGAGAGCCCCCTGCCCGTGAAGAACTACAAGTCCAAGCTGTGGCTTGAAGTCGACGACGAGCCAGATCGCACCGTGATCTACTGGCAGTCCGATTTCGATGCCAACGGCAAGCCCGACGACGAGGCCAAGAAGATCATCACCGGGATTCTCGGTGACGGCGTGAAGGGCATCAAGAAGACCGCGATCGCCGCCTGGGACAAGAAGCATCCCGAGGAAGCGGCTGGTGGCGATGACGACGATGACGACAAGGACTAGGTCCTAGCTTCCAGATCTAAGCGAAAGGGCGCGCCACTCCGAGTGGCGCGCCCTTTTCGTTTACTCAGCTATTGCCGGCGCAAGCTTAGGCGGCAGCCTTGTCGCCCGCCTCGTCCGCATTCTGCACCGGACCCGAATCGAGGCCCTTGGCGTCGGTATCGCGGTCGACCAGTTCGATCACCGCCATCGGCGCCGAATCCCCATAACGGAAGCCGGCCTTCATCACGCGAGTGTAGCCGCCCGGCCGCTCGGCATAACGCGGCCCGAGCGTATCGAATAGCTTCGCCACCATGGCTTCGTCCCTGATGCGCGCGAACGCCAACCGGCGTGCATGCAGGTCACCCTTCTTGGCCAGCGTGATCAGCCGGTCGGCGACGCGGCGAAGATCCTTCGCCTTGGGCAGCGTGGTGACGATCTGCTCGTGCTTGATCAGCGCCGTCGCAAGACTGGCGAACAGCGCACTCCGATGCGTTGCCGTGCGATTGAGCTTACGGCCTGCATTGCGATGACGCATTGTCGATAACCCTTCCGGCCTTCCGGCTCCCGCTTAGTAATGATCCTCGAAGCGCTTGGCCAGCTCTTCGATATTCTCCGGCGGCCAGTCCGGCACTTCCATGCCGAGATGCAAGCCCATCGAGGCAAGCACTTCCTTGATCTCGTTCAGCGACTTGCGGCCGAAATTCGGGGTCCGGAGCATCTCGGCCTCGGTCTTCTGGATCAGGTCGCCGATATAGACGATGTTGTCGTTCTTGAGACAGTTGGCCGAGCGCACGGAGAGCTCGAGCTCGTCCACCTTCTTGAGCAGCGCGGCGTTGAACACCAGCTCCGGCTGCCGTTCGAAGGTCTGCTCCTTCTTCGGCTCCTCGAAATTGACGAACACCGACAGCTGGTCCTGCACGATGCGCGCGGCAAGCGCCACGGTGTCCTCGGGCCGCACCGAGCCGTCGGTCTCGATTTCCATGGTGAGCTTGTCGTAGTCGAGGATCTGGCCCTCGCGGGTGTTCTCCACGCGATAGGAGACCTTGCGCACCGGGCTGTAGAGCGAATCCACCGGGATGAAGCCGATCGGCGCATCGTCGGGGCGGTTGCGCTCGGCCGGCACGTAGCCCTTGCCCGTCGAAGTGGTGAACTCCATGCGGATCGAGGCGCCCTGGTCGAGCGTGCAGATCACATGGTCGGGGTTGAGGATTTCGATATCGGCGCCGCCCTCGATGTCGCCGGCGCGCGCCACGCCCGGGCCTTCCTTCTTCAGCACCATGCGCTTGATGCCTTCGGCATGCTGTCTAAGCGCAATTTCCTTGATGTTGAGGACAATGTCGGTCACGTCCTCGCGCACGCCCGGGATCGAAGAGAACTCGTGCAGCACGCCATCGATATGCACCGACGTGATGGCGGCGCCTTGCAGCGACGACAACAGCACGCGGCGAAGCGCATTGCCGAGCGTGAGCCCGAAGCCGCGCTCAAGCGGCTCGGCCACGACCGTGGCGAAGCGGTTCGGGTCCCGGCCCGAATTGACGTTGAGCTTGGTGGGCTTGATGAGATCTTGCCAGTTCTTCTGGAGCACCGGTGAAGCCCTTTCTTGGTCCATGAGCGGGGCGGCCTGCCCCAGCTTCCGAGAATCCTCGTGCAACATGTGCGGGTGACTAGCCTTTCTTGTTAGACGCGCCGGCGCTTGCGGGGCCGGCAGCCGTTATGCGGAATCGGCGTCACGTCGCGGATCGAAATGATGTTGAAACCGGCGGCCTGAAGAGCCCTGAGCGCCAACTCGCGTCCCGATCCAGGTCCCCTCACCTCGATTTCCAAATTCTTCATGCCGTGATCCATTGCCTTCTTGCCGGCATCCTCGGCGGCCACCTGCGCGGCATAGGGCGTGGATTTGCGCGATCCCTTGAAACCCATCGCGCCGGACGACGACCAGGAGATGGCGTTGCCTTGCGCGTCGGTAATGGTGATCATCGTGTTGTTGAAGCTTGCATGCACGTGGGCGACGCCCGACGTGATGTTCTTCTTCTCGCGGCGACGAACCCGCGCTTTGTCCTTGGCCATGCTTTAATCCCGCATTTCCGATTTGGCGCGAGGACCGAGGCGAAACGCCTGGCCGCGCGCTTTTGATTTGTGCCTACTTCTTCTTGCCGGCGATCGGCTTGGCCGGGCCTTTCCGTGTGCGCGCATTGGTATGGGTCCGCTGGCCGCGCACCGGCAATCCGCGGCGATGGCGCAAGCCCCGGTAACAGCCGAGGTCCATCAACCGCTTGATGTTCATGGCAACGTCGCGCCGCAAGTCGCCTTCGACCATATAGTCGTGGTCGATCACCTCGCGGATCTGGCTGACCTCAAATTCGGTCAACTGGCTCACCCGCCGCTCCGGCGGGATGTTGACCTTGGCGCAAATCTGCTTGGCGAAACTATCGCCAATGCCATGGATATAAGTCAGAGCTACCTCGACCCGCTTGTTGGTCGGGATGTTCACGCCTGCAATTCGGGCCACGTAGTCGTCTCCTCGCGCGCACGGCTAACGTGCTGAAATTAAAACCGGATTACCCAATCTGGAACACAACGAGACCGACCGCGGACAGGCAGCACCCCCGGGATCGGTCAGTCCATTTTTGCATGTAGCGGGGCTTATTTAGCGATTCCGCTTGACAAGGTCAACCGGGCGTCTTTGCCCGATTTTTCACCCCTTTCAGGCCTTTGCCGCCCAAAGCCTGGTCGATCTCCTTGGCTACCGTCGAAATATCGGCCATGCCGTCCACCGCGCTGACCTTCCCCTGCTGCTGGTAATAGTCGATCAGGGGCTCGGTCTGGGCGTGATAGGCCTTGAGTCGCGCCCGCACCACTTCCTCATTGTCGTCCTTGCGCCGCACGAACCCGGCGCTGCCGCAGCGGTCGCAGACGCCCTTAACCTTCGGCAGCTTGTACAGGTCGTGATAGCCCTCGCCGCAATAGCCGCAAGCGAAGCGGCCGGCGATCCGCTCGACCAGGGCATCGTCGTCGACCTCCATCACGATCACGCTGTCGAGCGTCTTGCCGCGCTCCTTGAGCAGCCCGTCGAGCGCCTCGGCCTGGGCGATGGTGCGCGGGAAGCCGTCGAGGATGAAGCCTTCGCCGGCCCCGCCCTGGTCCATGCGCTCGGCGATCAGCTTGATGACGAGCTCATCGGGCACGAGCGCGCCGCGCTCCATGATCTCGCCGGCCTTGCGGCCGAGCTCGGTGCCGGCGGCGACGGCGGCCCTGAGCATGTCGCCCGTGGAAAGCTTGACCAGCGAACGGGAGTCTTCCAAGAGCTTGGCCTGCGTTCCTTTGCCCGCGCCGGGTGGGCCGAGCAGGACCAGGTTCATCTCCGCCTCGCTCCTCTGAGACGCGCCCGCTTGATCAGGCCCTCATATTGATGGGCGAGCAGATGGCTCTGGATCTGGGCGACGGTATCCATGGTGACGCTCACCACGATCAGCAGCGACGTGCCGCCGAAATAGAACGGCACGCCGGCATAGGAGATGAGAATCTCCGGCAGCACGCAGACGGCGGCGAGATAGATGGCGCCGACCACCGTGATCCTGGTCAGCACGTAGTCGATATATTCGGCCGTGCGCTCGCCGGGCCTGATGCCGGGCAGGAAGCCGCCATACTTCTTGCAGATTGTCGGCGGTGTCCTTCGGATTGAACACGACGGCCGTATAGAAGAACGCGAAGAAGATGATCAGCGCGATATAGATGATGACGTGCAGCGGCTGGCCGCGCCCGAGCATGGCGGTCATGGTGTTAAGCCAGTCCGGCCCTTGCCCGGCGGAGAAATTCGCCACCGTGATCGGCAGCAAGAGCAGCGACGAGGCGAAGATCGGCGGGATCACGCCGGCGCTGTTCAGCTTGAGCGGCAGGTGCGAGGCATCGCCCTGGAACATGCGGTTGCCGACCTGTCGCTTCGGGTATTGCACCAGCAGCCGCCGCTGCGCCCGCTCCATGAAGACGATGACGGCGATGACGACGATCGCCATCGACCAACAGCCCGATGATCAGCGGCGTGGAGAGCGCGCCTTGCCGGCCGAGCTCGAGCGTGCCGACCAGAGCGTGCGGCAATTGCGCGACGATGCCGGCGAAGATGATGAGCGAGATGCCGTTGCCGACGCCGCGCGCGGTGATCTGCTCGCCGAGCCACATCAGGAACACGGTGCCGCCGACCAGCGTGATGCAGGTGGTGATGCGGAAGAACCAGCCGGGATCGAGCACCACGTTGCCCGCGCCTTCAAGGCCGATGGCGATGCCGTAGCCCTGAAGCGCGGCGAGAAACACCGTGCCGTAGCGGGTGTATTGGTTGATCTGCCGGCGGCCCTGCTCGCCTTCCTTCTTCAGCTGCTCGAGATGCGGCGAGACGGTGGTGAGCAGCTGGATGATGATCGACGCCGAGATGTACGGCATGATGTTGAGCGCGAAGATCGCCATGCGCCCGACCGCGCCGCCCGAGAACATGTTGAACATGCCGAGAATGCCGGTCTGGTTCTGGCGGAACACGTCGGCAAGCGCCTGCGGGTTGATGCCGGGGATCGGGATATAGGTGCCGAGCCGGTAGATCAGCAGCGCGCCGAGCGTGAACCAGATGCGCTTCTTGAGCTCGTCGGCCTTGGCGAAGGCGGCGAAATTCAGATTGGAGACGAGCTGTTCTGCGGCGGAGACCATCGCGGCGCTTTCTTCCCTTGACGAGCAGCGTCTGGCGGCATCGAGCCGCCCAAGACGTTACTCGGACTTGTCCTTCTTGGCCGGCTTCTCCTTCGGCTCCTTGGCTTCGCCCTTCGGCTCGGGCTTTGCCTTGCCGGCTTTCGGCGCCTCGGCTTGAGCCTTCGGCGCGCGCCTTCGGCCTCTCAGCCTCGGCCTTGGCCTTCTTGCCGCCCTTGGGAGCGGCTTTCGCCGCGCGCTTGGCGGCGCGCTTGTCGGCCTTGATCTTGTCGGCGGCGGGCTTCTCCCGGCCGGTGATCGATTTCAGCGTGACCGTGCCGCCTTTCGCCTCGACCGCCTTGATCGCGCTCGACGACGCGCCGGTGACCTCGAAGGCAAGCTTGCCTGTGATCTCGCCATGGCCGAGCAGGCGCACGCCATCCTTGGCGCGGCGGATCAGCCCCGCCTGCTGTCAGCGCCTCGACGGTGATCGGCTTCTTGCCGTCGAGCCGGCCCGACATCGATCGGCGGCCTGGATGCGGCCGAGATTGAGCTCGTTGAACTTCTTGGAGAAGATGTTTTTGAAGCCGCGCTTCGGCAGGCGCCGATGCAGCGGCATCTGGCCGCCTTCGAAGCCCTTGATGGCGACGCCGGAGCGCGCCTTCTGGCCCTTGACGCCCTTGCCCGAGGTCTTGCCCAGCCCCGAGCCGATGCCGCGGCCGAGCCGCTTCTTGGCGTGGGTCGCGCCCGGCATGTCTCTGATCTCGTTCAGCCGCATGATCGATGCTTCCTTACGCTTTCCCGCCTCGTCATCGACGATGCGCACGAGATGGGCGATCTTGGCGACCATGCCGCGCACCTGCGGGCTGTCGATCAGCGTCCGCCGCTTGTGCATCTTGTTGAGGCCGAGCCCGATCAGGGTCGCGCGCTGGACGGCCGGGCGGCGGATCGGGCTTCCGATCTGCTCGACGACGATCGTCTTCTTCTTGCCTGTGTCGGCCATCTCTCTTGAACCTTGTTATCCGGCCTAAGCCTCGGCCTGGCCAGCGGCCTCGCCCGCGCCGTCTCTCCGGCGCGACACGATCTCGCTCACCTTCTTGCCGCGGCGGGCCGCCACGCCTCTTGGGCTATCTTCATGGCGCAATGCGTCGAAAGTGGCGCGCACCATGTTGTAGGGATTCGAGCTTCCCAGCGACTTGGCGACCACGTCCTGGATGCCGAGCGTCTCGAACACCGCGCGCATCGGGCCGCCGGCGATGATGCCGGTGCCGGGAGGCGCCGCTCGGAGCACGACCTTGCCCGCGCCGTGCTGGCCGGTCACGTCGTGATGCAGCGTGCGCCCTTCGCGCAGCGGCACCTTCACCAGATTGCGCTTGGCGGCTTCCGTCGCCTTGCGGATCGCCTCGGGCACCTCGCGCGCCTTGCCGTGGCCGAAGCCGACACGGCCCTTCTGGTCGCCGACGACGACCAGCGCGGCGAAGCCGAAGCGCCGGCCGCCTTTGACCACCTTGGCCACGCGATTGATGTGCACGAGCTTGTCGACAAACTCGCTGTCGCGCTCCTCGCGGTCTCTGCCTTGCGGGCCTCGGCCCCCTTTGCGATCCATGATCTCGATCCTTTAGAAGTTCAAGCCGGCCTCGCGGGCCGCCTCGGCGAGCGCCTTCACGCGCCCATGATAAAGATAACCGCCGCGGTCGAACACGACCTCCTTGACGCCGGCCTGGATCGCCCGCTCGGCCACGAGCTTGCCGACGGCCTGCGCCGCGGCGAGATCGCTGCCCTTGGGCAGAGCGCCCTTCAGGCCCTTGTCCAGCGTCGAGGCGGCCGCCACGGTCTTGCCCGAGCCGTCGTCGATCACCTGGGCATAGATATGCTTGGAGGAGCGGAACACCGACAGGCGCGCGCGCCCGTTTGCCGCACGCCGCAGCGTGTGGCGCACCCGGCGCGACCGCCGCACGAAGCTCTCTTTCAACGTGCCCATGGCAATCGTCCTACTTCTTCTTGCCTTCTTTGCGGAGGATGAACTCGCCCGCATATTTGATGCCCTTGCCCTTATAGGGCTCCGGCGGCCTGAACCGCCTCAGCTCGGCGGCGACCTGGCCGACCTTCTGCTTGTCGATGCCGGTGATCACGATCTCGGTCGGCTTCGGGCATACCACCTGAATGCCTTGCGGGATCGGATAGGTCACATCGTGGCTATAGCCGAGCTGAAGCTGCACATTGGAGCCCTGCACCGCCGCGCGATAGCCGACGCCGGTGATCTCGAGCTTCTTGGTGAAGCCTTCGGTGACGCCGGCGATGAGGTTTGCCACCAGCGTCCGCGACATGCCCCACATCGCGCGCGCGTTCGGCGTGTCCTCGCGCATGGTGACGGCGATGCCGCCCTTGTCGAGCTTGGCGATGATGTCGTCGACGAGCACATGCTTGAGCTCGCCCTTGGGGCCCTTGATCTTGACCTCCTGGCCGTTTACCGCGGCGGTAACATTGCCGGGAACCGCCACGGGTTTCTTGCCGATGCGCGACATGGGTCAAAGGGCTCCCGTTAGAACACGTTGCAGAGGATCTCGCCGCCGACATTCTCGGTCCGCGCGCGGGAATCCGACATGACGCCTTTCGGCGTCGAGAGGATGGCGACGCCCAGCCCGTTGGCGACGGTGGGCAGGTCCTTGACCGAGGAATAGACGCGCCGGCCCGGCGTCGACACCCGCTTGATGTCCTTGATCACCGGCTCGCCGTCGAAATATTTGAGCTCGATCTCGAACTCGGATTTGCCGCCCGTATAGTCGACGCGGGCATAGCCGCGGATATAGCCTTCCTCGGCCAGCACGTCGAGCACATGCTCTCTGAGCTTGGAGGCAGGCGTCGTCACCTTGGCCTTGTACCGCATCTGCGCGTTGCGGATGCGGGCCAGCATATCGCCTAGTGGATCGTTGATGCTCATCGCCAGTCCTTACCAGCTCGACTTGATCATGCCCGGGATCAGCCCCTGGCTTCCGAGGTCGCGCAGCGCGATACGCGACATGCGCAGTTTGCGATAGTAGCCGCGCGGGCGCCCGGTGAGGTCGCAACGGTTGCGGATGCGGCTCGGCGAGGAGTTGCGCGGCAGCTCGGCCAGCTTCAGCCGCGCGGCGAACCGCTCCTCGGCCGGCAGCGACTTGTCGGCGGCGATCTCCTTCAGCCGCGTGCGCCGCGTCTTGAACTTCTTGGCGAGGCGCTTCCGCTTGTTGTTGCGCTCGATCATGCTCGTCTTAGCCATTCACGTCCTCCTGTCGCGCTAGAAGCGTCTCGCTCTAGCTGCGGAACGGAAAATTCAAACCTGCCAGCAACGCGCGCGCCTCGTCGTCGGTCGGCGCCGTCGTGCAAACGATGATGTCCATGCCGAGCACGTCCTCGACCTTGTCGTAGTCGATCTCGGGAAAGATGATGTGCTCCTTCAGTCCGATGGCGTAATTGCCTCTGCCATCGAAGCTTTTCGGGTTCAGTCCACGGAAGTCGCGCACGCGGGGCAGCGCGATATTCACCAGCCGGTCGATGAACTCGTACATGCGGTTCTTGCGCTAGCGTGACCTTGGCGCCGATCGGCATGCCCTCGCGCAGCTTGAAGGTGGCGATCGACTTGCGCGCCCGCGTGATCACCGGCTTCTGCCCCGCGATCAGTCCGAGATCGGCGGCGGCGGCGGTGACCTTCTTGGAATCGTTGATGCCCTCGCCAACGCCCATGTTGAGCACGACCTTCTCCAGCCGCGGCACCTGCATGCGGTTCGCGTAGCCGAACTCCTTGGTGAGCGAGTCTCTGAGCACCTCGTTATAGTGCTGCTTGAGACGCGGAACGTAGAGCTTCTCAGCCATCGATGACTTCTCCCGAGCGCCTGGCAAAGCGGACCTTGCGCCCGTCCTTCAGAAATTTGAACCCGACGCGCGTCGGCTTCCCGTCCTTGGGATCCTCGAGCGCGAGATTGGAAATATGGATCGCGGCCTCCTTGGAGATGATGCCGCCGTCCTGCGTGGTGGTCTGCTTCTGATGGCGGCGGATCATCGACACGCCCTTGACGATGGCGCGGTTCTCCTCCGGCATCACCTTCAGCACCTCGCCCTTCTTGCCTTTGTCCTTGCCGGTGATGACCACGACGTGGTCGCCCTTCTTGATCTTGAGCTTAGGCATCTAGAGGACCTCCGGCGCGAGCGAGACGATCTTCATGTGCTTCTTGGCTCTGAGCTCGCGGGTCACGGGACCGAAGATGCGGGTGCCGACCGGCTCGCCTTGCGGATTGACCAACACGGCGGCGTTGCGATCGAAGCGGATGATCGAGCCGTCCGGCCGGCGCACGCCCTTGGCGGTGCGCACCACGACGGCCTTCATCACCTGACCCTTCTTCACGCGGCCGCGCGGGATCGCCTCCTTGACCGAGACCACGATGGTGTCGCCGATCGAGGCATATTTCCGCTTCGACCCGCCGAGCACCTTGATGCACTGGACGCGGCGCGCGCCGGAATTGTCGGCGACGTCGAGATTGGTCTGCATCTGAATCATGGCGCTCTGCCCTTAGCTCTCGAAAACCTGCGTCAACCAGCCGCCCGCTCGCGCGGCAGCACCGTCCATCGTTTCTGCTTGGAGATCGGCGGACATTCCTCGATCCACACCATCTCGCCCGTCTTGAACTCGTTCTTCTCGTCATGGGCGTGATAATTCTTGCTCCGCCGCACGGTCTTCTGCAGCAGCGGATGCGTGAAGCGCCGCTCGACGCGGACCACCACGGTCTTGTCGTTCTTGTCGCTCACCACGACTCCTTGCAGAACGCGTTTTGGCATCGTTTCGTCCTAACTTTTTGCCTTGGCCTTGGCCCTGGCCTTGGCCGTCTTCGGCGTTGTCTTCTTCGTCGTCGTCTTCGGCTTGGCAGCCGCCTTGGCCTTCGTCTTGGCCGCGGGCTTCGCCTTCGGCTCTGCCGCAGCCTTGATCTTCACCGCACCCTCGGGCTGCGGCGCCTGCCGCGCGATCGTCTTGATGCGGGCGATGTCGCGCCTGATCTGCCGCACGCGCGCGGTGTTCTCGAGCTGGCCCGAGGCCGCCTGGAAGCGCAGGTTGAACTGCTCCTTCTTCAGCTTGACCAACTCGTCGCCGAGCTGGTCGGGCGTAAACCCACGAACTTGAGCCGCCTTCATCGCCTAACCCTCGATGCGCGCGACGACGCGCGTCTTGATGGGGAGCTTCGCCGCCGCGAGGCGGAGCGACTCCCGCGCCACCGCCTCGGTGACGCCGTCGATCTCGAACATGATGCGTCCGGGCTTCACCCGCGCCACCCAGAACTCCGGCGTGCCCTTGCCCTTGCCCATGCGCACTTCGGTCGGCTTCTTCGACACCGGCACGTCGGGGAACAGCCTGATCCACACTCTCCCCGAGCGCTTCATCTGCCGCGTCATGGCACGCCGCGCCGCCTCGATCTGCCGGGCGGTGATGCGGGCAGGTTCCTGCGCCTTCAGCCCGTACGTGCCGAAATTGAGCGTGACCGCGCTCGAAGCGGCGCCTTTGATGCGCCCCTTATGAGCCTTGCGGAATTTGGTACGCTTCGGTTGCAGCATGAATCTAAGCCTTTATCTCTCTAGCCTTGCGCCGCGGCGGGCTCGCGGCGCCCGGTGGAGCGTCCGCCTTCCTGCGCCTCGAGCGCCTTGTTCTCCTGGGCCATGGGATCGTGCTCCATGATCTCGCCCTTGAAGATCCAAACCTTCACCCCGATGATCCCGTAGGCCGTGCGGCCGAGCGCCGTGCCGTAATCGATATTGGCGCGCAGCGTATGCAGCGGCACGCGGCCCTCGCGATACCACTCCATGCGCGCGATCTCGGCGCCGCCGAGCCGGCCGCCGCAATTGATGCGGATGCCGAGCGCGCCCATGCGCATGGCGGACTGCACCGCCCGCTTCATGGCGCGGCGGAACGCCACTCGGCGCTCAAGCTGTTGCGCGATGCCTTCGGCGACCAGCGTGGCGTCGATCTCGGGCTTGCGCACCTCGACGATGTTGAGATGCACCTCCGAATCCGTCAGCGCCGCCAGCTCGCGGCGAAGCTTCTCGATATCCGAACCCTTCTTGCCGATGAGAATGCCGGGCCGCGCGGTATGCACGGTGACGCGGCACTTCTTGTGCGGGCGCTCGATCACCACCTTGGAGATGCCGGCCTGCTTGCGCGATGTGAGAATGTGCTCGCGCATCTTCAAGTCTTCATGCAACAGCCGCGCATATTCGCCGCGCGCCGCGTACCAGCGCGAATCCCAGGTGCGGTTGACGCCGAGCCTAAGCCCGATCGGATTGACCTTCTGTCCCATTAAGCGGGCTCCTCGACTTGACGCAGCACCACGGTGATCTGCGCAAACGGCTTCAAGATGCGCGCCGAGCGGCCCCGCGCGCGGGGACGCATGCGCTTCATCACCAGATTCTTGCCGACATAGGCCTCTGCGACGATCAGCGCGTCGACATCGAGGTTATGATTGTTCTCGGCATTGGCGACGGCGGATTGCAGCGTCTTCTTCACGTCCTTGGCGATGCGCTTGCGCGAAAAGGTGAGATCGGCGAGCGCGCGGTCGACCTTCTTGCCGCGGATCAACTGCGCAAGCAGGTTGAGCTTCTGCGGGCTGACGCGCATCAGCCGCGCCACCGCCCTCGCCTCGTTGTCTTTCAGCGTCCGTTCGCGCGCCGGCTTGCCCATGACTTAAGCCTTCACTCTCTTCGCCTTGCGGTCTGCGGCGTGGCCGTAGAAGGTCCGCGTCGGCGCAAACTCACCGAATTTGTGGCCGATCATGTCCTCGGTGACGAGCACCGGGATGTGCTTTTGGCCGTTATGCACCCCGAACGTGATGCCGACGAATTGCGGCAGGATGGTCGAGCGGCGCGACCAGATCTTGATCACGGCATTCGAGCCGCTGCCACGCGCCTTCTCCGCCTTCTTCAGCAGATAACCGTCGACGAACGGGCCTTTCCAGATCGAGCGTGACACTGTGAACTACCCCTTCTTCTTCTGATGACGGCTGCGCAGGATGAACTTGTCGCTCGCCTTGTTCGAACGCGTCTTCTTGCCCTTGGTCGACTTGCCCCAGGGCGTCACCGGGTGACGGCCGCCCGAGGTGCGACCCTCGCCGCCGCCATGCGGGTGATCGATTGGGTTCATCGCCACGCCGCGCACCACGGGCTTGCGGCCCTTCCAGCGCACGCGTCCCGCCTTGCCGATCGAGACGTTGGAATTGTCGGGATTGGAGACGGCGCCAACGGTTGCCATGCACTCGGCAGGCACCATGCGCGTCTCGCCGGAATTGAGCCTCAGAATCGCGTAACCCGCGTCGCGCCCAACCAGCTGCACATAGGTGCCGGCGGCGCGGGCGATCTGGCCGCCTTTGCCCTGCTTCATCTCCACATTGTGGATGATGGTGCCGATCGGCATGTTGGCGAGCGGCATGGCATTGCCGGGCTTCACGTCGGCCTTGGTGTCGGAAACCACCGTGTCGCCGGGCGCGAGCCGCTGCGGCGCCAGAATGTAGGACAGCTCGCCGTCCTCGTATTTGATCAGCGCGATGAAGGCGGTGCGGTTCGGATCGTATTCGAGCCGCTCGACTGTCGCCGGCATGCCGAGCTTGCCGCGCTTGAAGTCGACCTTGCGATAGGTGCGCTTATGCCCGCCGCCCCGATGCCACATCGTCACGCGGCCGAGATTGTTGCGCCCGCCGCTCTTGGTGAGGCCCTCGGTCAGCGCCTTAACCGGCTTGCCCTTGTACAAATGGCTGCGATCGACGAGCACGAGCTGCCGCTGTGAAGGCGTGGTGGGTTTGAAGGTCTTGAGCGCCATCTCGTCAGATCCTCGTCGTCACGTCGATCTTGTCGCCTTCGGCGAGCCGGACGATCGCTTTCTTCACGTCTTGCTGCTTTCCCTTGATGCCGCGAAAGGCCTTGGTCTTGCCCTTGCGGGTCAGCGTGTTGACCGACAACACCTTGACCTTGAACAGCTGCTCGATGGCGGCCTTGATCTCGGGCTTGGTCGCGTCGCGGCGGACCTTGAACACAACTTGATTGAATTCCGACGCCGCACTCGATTTCTCGGTGATGACCGGCGACAGGATCACGTCATAGGCATTGAGTGCGCTCATTTGAATCGCGCCTCCAACGCCTCGACCGCGGCCTTGGTCAGCACCAGCTTCTCGTGCCGCAGGATGTCATAAACATTGATGCCGGCGACCGGGAGCACGTCGACATCGGGCAGATTGCGCGCGGCCTTGGCGAACGCCTCCTGCACCTGCGCGCCGTCGATGATCAACACCGAACCGAAGCCGAGCTTGGCGAAGCGCGATTTGAGCTCCTTGGTCTTGGCGTCCTTGATCTCGCATTTGTCGATCACGACCAACGTCTCTGACTTGGCCTTGGCCGAAAGAGCGTGCTTGAGCGCAAGCGCCCTCACCTTCTTCGGCAGGTCGATGGCAAAGCTGCGCGGCTTTGGCCCGAACGCCTTGCCGCCGCCTCTGAAAATCGGCGCCTTCTTGCTGCCGTGACGCGCGCGGCCCGTGCCCTTCTGCCGGTACATCTTGGCGGTGGTCGCGTTGATCTCCGAGCGATCCTTGACATGCGCCGTGCCGCTCCGCCGCTTGGCGAGCTGATAGCGCACCATGCGCTGCAAGATGTCGGCGCGCGGCTCGAGCCCGAACACGTCGTCCGGGAGGTCGACGGTGCCCGCCTTCTTGGCGTCGAGCGTGGTAATGTCGGCCTTCATTATTCCTGGCTCCCACCCTCTTGCGCCCCGGCCTCGGCAGTCGCCTGCTCGGGCTGGGCCTTATTGTCCTGCTTCGCCGCATCGCCGGCAGCCTTGCGGAAGGCGCCTGGCTTCGGCGCAGCCTCGGGCAGCGAACGCTTCACCGCGTCGCGCAACACTACCCAGCCGCCTTTGGCGCCCGGTACGGCGCCCCTAATCATGATCAGCCCGCGCTCGGGGTCGGTCCTCACCACGCGCAAATTCTGCGTGGTGACGCTGACATCGCCCATGTGCCCGGCCATCTTCTTGCCCTTGAACACCTTGCCGGGGTCCTGGCGCTGGCCGGTCGAACCGTGGCTGCGATGGCTCACCGAGACGCCGTGGCTCGCGCGCAAGCCGCCGAAATTGTGACGCTTCATGGCGCCGGCGAAGCCCTTGCCGATCGACGTGCCCGACACATCGACGAACTGCCCTTCGACGAAATGGTCGGCGGTGATCTCCGCGCCCACCTCGATCAGATTGTCGGGGCTCACGCGAAACTCGACGAGCTTCCGCTTCGGCTCGACATTGGCCACGGCGAAATGCCCGCGCGCGGCACGGGAAAGCCGCTTCACCTTGGGCCGTCCGGCGCCGAGCTGGAGCGCGATATAGCCGTTCTTCTCCGAGGTGCGGTGACCGACCACCTGACAATGGTCGAGCTTCAGCACCGTCACCGGGATGTGCTCCCCGGCATCGGTGAAGATCCTGGTCATGCCGACCTTTTGCGCGATGACACCTGATCGCATTGATCTAAAATCCTTGCCTCGTCTCTCGCGCGGCTCTTACAGCTTGATCTCAACGTCGACGCCCGCCGCCAGATCGAGCTTCATCAGCGCGTCGACCGTCTGCGGCGTGGGATCGACGATATCGAGCAGACGCTTATGCGTGCGCATCTCGAACTGCTCGCGGCTCTTCTTGTCGATATGCGGCGACCGGTTCACGGTGAACTTCTCGATGCGCGTCGGCAGCGGGATCGGCCCGCGAACCTCGGCGCCCGTGCGCTTCGCCGTATTGACGATCTCCTTGGTCGACGCATCGAGGATGCGATGATCGAAGGCTTTCAGCCTGATTCTTATGTTCTGACTTTGCATCTCGATGGCCTCAAAGTTGAGAGCGCGCCGCTTTTGGCAGCGCGCTCCGGATCTTTCCTTACTCGATGATCGACGCCACGACTCCGGCGCCGACGGTGCGGCCACCCTCGCGGATGGCGAAACGGAGTTTCTCCTCCATGGCGATCGGCACGATCAGCTCGACCGTCATGGCGATGTTGTCGCCCGGCATCACCATCTCGGTGCCTTCCGGCAGATGCACGACGCCGGTGACGTCGGTGGTGCGGAAGTAGAACTGCGGACGGTAGTTGCCGAAGAACGGGGTGTGACGCCCGCCCTCCTCCTTGGTGAGGATATAGGCCTCGGCCTTGAACTTGGTGTGCGGCGTGATCGAGCCGGGCTTGGCCAGCACCTGGCCACGCTCGACGCCCTCGCGATCCACGCCACGCAGCAGGCAGCCGACATTGTCGCCCGCCTCGCCCTGGTCGAGAAGCTTACGGAACATCTCGACGCCGGTAACGACGGTCTTGCTGGTCGGCTTGATACCGACGATCTCGACCTCTTCGCCGACCTTGATGATGCCGCGCTCGATACGGCCCGTGACCACGGTGCCGCGGCCTGAGATCGAGAACACGTCTTCGATCGGCATCAGGAACGGCTTGTCCTTGGGACGGTCGGGCTGCGGGATATAGCTGTCCACCGCATCCATCAGCGCCTTGATCGAATTCTTGCCGATCTCGTCGTCGCGACCCTCGAGCGCCGCAAGGCCCGAGCCCTTGACGATCGGAATCTCGTCGCCGGGGAACTCGTATTTGGAGAGCAACTCGCGGACCTCGAGTTCGACCAGGTCGAGCAGCTCCGGGTCGTCGACCATGTCGACCTTGTTGAGGTAGACGACGAGCGCCGGCACGCCGACCTGGCGGGCCAGCAGAATGTGCTCGCGGGTCTGCGGCATCGGGCCGTCGGCCGCCGAAACCACCAGAATGGCGCCGTCCATCTGCGCCGCGCCTGTGATCATGTTCTTCACGTAGTCGGCATGACCCGGGCAGTCGACATGGGCGTAGTGCCGCTTGTCGGTCTCATACTCCACGTGCGCGGTGGAGATGGTGATGCCGCGCGCCTTCTCTTCCGGCGCCTTGTCGATCTCGTCATAGGCGGTGAACTTGGCACCGCCCTTCTCGGCCAACACCTTGGTGATCGCGGCCGTCAGCGTCGTCTTGCCGTGATCGACGTGACCGATCGTTCCGATATTGCAGTGCGGCTTCGTACGCTGGAATTTTTCCTTAGCCATGTTGGCTCTCCATCCTTCAACACAAAAGCAAAACTCTATCCGCCAGGCTTTGCGGCCTTGCGGGCTAGGCGAACTTCGCCTTCACCTCCTCGGCGACGCCCTGAGGCGCCTGGGCATAGTGATCGAACTGCATGGTGAACTGCGCGCGGCCCTGGCTCATCGAGCGCAGGTTGTTCACGTAGCCGAACATATTGGCGAGCGGCACCATGGCGCTGATGATCGAGGCGTTGCCGCGCAACTCCTGGCCGCGCACCTGGCCTCTGCGGCTGGTGAGATCGCCGATGATGCCGCCCACGTAATCCTCGGGCGTCACCACCTCGACCTTCATGATCGGCTCGAGCAGCTTCGGCCCCGCTTTCAACGCGCCTTCGCGGAAGGCAGCGCGGGAGGCGATCTCGAACGCCATGAC
This sequence comes from uncultured Alphaproteobacteria bacterium, assembly GCA_963710245.1. Taxonomy (GTDB): domain Bacteria; phylum Pseudomonadota; class Alphaproteobacteria; order Rhizobiales; family Methyloligellaceae; genus Methyloceanibacter. Next base: position 31,779 of record CAVPZK010000004.1, on the reverse strand, counting down.
CGACGAATCCACGTCGTGATAGGCGCCATCGGTGAGCGTCACCTTGACATCGAGCATGGGGAAGCCCGCGAGCACGCCGGACTCGACCACGCTCTGCACGCCCTTGGCGACGCCGGGGATATATTCCTTCGGCACGTTGCCGCCGACCACCTTGTTCTCGAACTCGAAGCCTTTGCCGGCCTCGTTCGGCTCGATCGTCATCTTGACGCGGGCGAACTGCCCCGAGCCGCCGGTCTGCTTCTTATGCGTGTAGTCGACATCGGCGCGCTTGGAGACCGTCTCGCGGAACGCCACTTGCGGCGCGCCAACATTGGCCTCGACCTTGAACTCGCGGCGCATGCGATCGACGATGATGTCGAGATGCAACTCGCCCATGCCCTTGATGATGGTCTGGCCCAACTCATGGTCGACCGAAACGCGGAAGGACGGATCCTCCTGCGCCAGCCGATGCAGCGCGACGCCGAGCTTCTCCTGATCGCCCTTGGTCTTGGGCTCGACCGCCACCTCGATGACCGGATCGGGAAACTCCATGCGCTCGAGGATCACGGGCTTGGTCGGATCGCACAGCGTATCGCCGGTGGTCACATCCTTGAGGCCCGCCAGCGCGACGATGTCGCCGGTATAGGCCTCCTTGATGTCTTCGCGGTGATTGGCGTGCATCAGCAGCATGCGGCCGATGCGCTCCTTCTTGTCCTTCACCGTGTTGGTGAGCGTCGTGCCGGACTCGACCTTGCCCGAATAGATGCGGCAGAAGGTGAGCGAGCCGACGAACGGGTCGTTCATGATCTTGAAGGCGAGCATTGAGAGCGGCGCGTCGTCCTTAGGCTCGCGCGTCACCTCCTCGCCGGTCTTGACGTCGATGCCCTTGACCGGGGGCACGTCGACGGGAGACGGCAGATAATCCACCACCGCGTCCAGCATCGGCTGCACGCCCTTGTTCTTGAAGGCCGAGCCGCACAGGATCGGCACGAACAGGCTGTTGATGGTGCCCTTGCGGATCAGCGCCTTGAGCTCGGCCTCGGTCGGCATCTTGCCTTCGAGATAGGCTTCCGTCGCGGCCTCGTCGACCTCGGAAGCGAGCTCAACCAACTGGTCGTGATATTGCTTGGCCTGCTCGACGAGGTCGGCGGGGATCTCCTCGTCATGGAAGCTCGCACCCAAGGCCTCATCGTCCCAGACCACGGCCTTCATCCGGACCAGGTCGATGATCCCCTTGAAGCTCGAACTCGACGCCGAGCGGCAGCTGGAGCACCAGCGGCTTGGCGCCAAGGCGGTCCTTGACCATCTGCACGGAGAGGAAGAAATCGGCGCCGATCTTGTCCATCTTGTTGACGAAGATCATGCGCGGCACGCCATATTTGTCGGCTTGGCGCCATACCGTCTCGGTCTGCGGCTCGACGCCCTGGTTGGCGTCGAGCAGCGCTACGGCGCCGTCGAGCACGCGCAAGGACCGCTCGACCTCGATGGTGAAATCCACGTGGCCCGGCGTGTCGATGATGTTGATTCGCTTGTCCTTCCAGAAAGCGGTGGTTGCGGCGGACGTGATGGTGATGCCGCGCTCCTGCTCCTGCTCCATCCAATCCATGGTGGCAGCGCCGTCGTGCACTTCGCCGATCTTGTGGCTCTTGCCGGTGTAATAGAGGACGCGCTCGGTGGTCGTGGTCTTGCCGGCGTCGATATGCGCCATGATCCCGATATTGCGGTAGTCCTCTAAGGGTGTAGCTCGCGGCATCTCAGTGTCCTTGAATGCGTTACCAGCGGTAATGCGAGAAGGCGCGGTTCGCGTCCGCCATGCGGTGCGTATCTTCGCGCTTCTTCACCGCAGTCCCGCGGTTATTGGCGGCGTCGAGCAATTCGCCTGACAGGCGCTCGACCATGGTGTTCTCGTTGCGGTCGCGCGCGGCGGCGATGATCCAGCGGATGGCAAGCGCCTGCCTGCGATCGGTGCGCACCTCGACCGGAACCTGGTAGGTGGCGCCACCGACGCGCCGCGATCTCACTTCCAGCGCAGGCATGACATTGCGAAGCGCCTCGTGGAACAGCTCGATCGGATTCGACTTGGCCTTCTTTTCCATCTGGTCGAGCGCGCCGTAGACGATCCGCTCGGCGGCCGACTTCTTGCCTTCCTTCATGATGGAATTCATGAACTTGGTAAGCACGAGATCCCCGAACTTGGGATCGGGGATGACCTCGCGCTTATCTGCTCTGTGCCGCCTCGACATGTGTCGTTTCCTCTACGCAAAACGACCCAATTACTTGGGTCGTTTGGCTCCGTATTTGGAGCGCCGCTGCCGGCGGTCGCTTACGCCTTGGGTGTCGAGCACGCCGCGAATGATGTGATAGCGTACGCCCGGAAGGTCCTTGACGCGGCCGCCCCTGATCAACACCACCGAGTGCTCTTGCAGGTTATGTCCCTCGCCGGGGATGTAGCTGGTCACTTCCATCTGATTGGTGAGACGGACGCGCGCCACCTTGCGCAGAGCGGAGTTCGGCTTCTTCGGCGTCGTGGTGTAGACGCGCGTACACACCCCCCGCTTTTGCGGGCAGGATTGCATGGCCGGCACTTTGTTCCGCTTGACCGGCTTCTGGCGCGGCTTGCGGATGAGCTGTTGTATCGTCGGCATGGCTGCCTTTTTCGTCCAATCTCGTTCGTGGGCGCAATGCCCACATCATTAGAGCCGAAGTGCGGGGCCCCGCCCCATCGCTCCAGCGCCTCAACACAGAGGACCTTGGAGGGCCTATGCCCCCAAGATCATGACCCCGATGTGATCCCGGTTAGTCCGGCAGCGTTTAACCCCCGCCCGAAGGCAACCAAATCTGGGCTACCGCCTGCCGCGAAAGTGCGCGCGTTGTATCAGGCCGATTCTCGCATCGTCAAGGGTTCACAACAGAAATCAGGGGCCGGAGGCCGGAAATTGGATGAGCGCGGACGCTCTTCTCCGATTCCGGCTTTCCGACTCCGGATTTCCGATTTCTTTAGGCCGAGGCCCCCTCCTCTGCCGCCTCTTCGTCCTGAGCCAGCCGCTCCGAAGCGGCGCGCTGCCGCTCCTCGAGGATCAGCTCATCGCGATGGGTGGCGATCTTGTTCAGGCGGGTCAACGTGCCGCCGGTACCGGCCGGAATCAGCCGGCCGACGATCACATTCTCCTTGAGGCCCTCGAGCGCGTCCGACTTGCCGTTGACGGCGGCATCGGTGAGCACGCGGGTGGTCTCCTGGAACGACGCCGCCGAGATGAAGGAGCGGGTCTGCAAGCTTGCCTTGGTGATGCCGAGCAGCACGGGCTGTCCGGTGGCGGGCTTGCCACCGGCCGCCACGACCACCGCGTTGGCATCCTCGAGGTCGATCCGGTCAACCTGCTCGCCCTTGAGGAACTCGGTGTTGCCGGGGTCCTCCACTTCGGTCTTCTGCAGCATCTGCCTGACGATCACCTCGATATGCTTGTCGTTGATCGTCACGCCCTGGAGCCGGTAGACCTCCTGGATCTCGTTGACCAGATAGTTGGCCAGCTCCTCGACGCCCTTGATCGCAAGGATGTCGTGGGGCGCGGGATGACCGTCGAGTAGGAACTCGCCCTTCTCGATGCGATCGCCCTCCTGCACCGCAAGGTGCCGCCCCTTGGGGATCAGATACTCGACCGGCTCGGCCCCGTCGTCCGGCGTGATGGTGATACGCCGCTTGTTCTTGTAGTCGCGGCCAAGCTGCACCGTGCCTGAGATTTCGGCGATGATGGCGTGATCCTTGGGACGCCGCGCCTCGAACAGCTCGGCAACCCGCGGCAGACCGCCGGTGATGTCACGCGTCTTGGCGCTTTCCATCGGAATACGCGCAAGCACGTCGCCCGCCATCACTTGATGGCCAGGCTCGACCGACAGGATGGCATCGACCGGCAGGAGGTAACGGGCCTCGCCGCCGCGTGACAGCTTGCCGACTTTGCCCTTCTTGTCCTTGATCACCATGGCAGGCCGCAGATCGGCGCCGCGCGGAGAGGCGCGCCAATCGATGATCACGCTGTTGGTGATACCGGTCGACTCGTCGCGCCGCTCGCTGACCGACACGCCTTCGACCAGATCCTCGAAGTCGACCGTGCCCTCGATCTCCGTGAGCACCGGCCGCGTATAAGGATCCCACTCGGCGAGACGATCGCCGCGCTTCACCTTGACGCCGTCATCGACACGCAGATGCGTGCCGTAGGGCAGCCGGTGCACGGCCCGCTCCGTGCCGTCCTCGTCGAGCACGACGACGGCGGTGTTGCGGCCCATGACCATGAGGCGGCCCTGCGAATCCTTGACGACGTTACGCTGCTTGATCTTCACCGTGCCGTCGAAATTGGACTCGAGCGACGACTGATCGACGACCTTGGCCGAGGCCACGCCGCCGAGATGGAAGGTGCGCATGGTGAGCTGCGTGCCGGGCTCGCCGATCGACTGCGCGGCGATCACGCCGACAGCCTCGCCGAGATTGACCGGCGTGCCGCGGGCGAGATCGCGCCCGTAGCACTTGGCGCAAATGCCGTTGCGGGTCTCGCAGGTCAACGCCGAACGGATGCGCACTTCTTGCACGCGCGCCTCCTCCAACGCCTCGACCTGCTCCTCCTCGATCAGCTCGCCGGCCTTGATCACCACCTTGCCGGTCGACGGATTCTTGACGTTGTCGCAGGTGGTGCGGCCGAGCACGCGCTGCCCGAGCGACACCGTCACCTCGCCCGCCTCGAGAATGGCGCGGGCCGTTATGCCTTCGCTCGTGCCGCAGTCCTCCTCGGTGACGATGCAGTCCTGCGCCACGTCGACCAGACGCCGCGTCAGATAGCCCGAGTTGGCGGTCTTCAGCGCCGTGTCGGCCAGACCCTTGCGCGCGCCGTGGGTCGAGTTGAAGTACTCGAGCACCGACAGCCCCTCCTTGAAGTTGGAGATGATCGGCGTCTCGATGATCTCGCCCGACGGCTTGGTCATCAGACCGCGCATGCCGGCCAGCTGCTTCATCTGGGCGGGCGAACCGCGCGCACCGGAATGAGACATCATATAGATGGAGTTGATCGGCTTCTCGCGGCCGGTCTTCGGATCGCGCTCGACCGCGGAGATGCGCTTCATCATCTCCTTGGCGACGAGCTCGGTGCACTCCGTCCAGGTGTCGACCACCTTGTTGTACTTCTCGCCGCGCGTGATCAGACCGTCGTTGTACTGCTGCTCGTACTCGCGCACGAGGTCCGAGGTCTTCTGCACGATGGCGTCCTTGGTCTCCGGGATCACCATGTCGTCCTTGCCGAACGAGATGCCGGCGCGGCAGGCATAGACGAACCCAAGTCCCATGATCCGGTCGCAGAAGATGACCGTCTCCTTCTGACCGCAGTGGCGATACACCACGTCGATCATGTTGGAGATGTCCTTCTTGGTCAGCAGCCGGTTCACGAGCTCAAAAGGAACCAAGGGGCTACGCGGCAACAGCTCGCCGAGCAGCATGCGGCCGGGCGTCGTGTCGTAGATCTGCGACACGGGCTTGCCCTTGGCATCGACCGTGATGAAGCGGCCTTTGATCTTGGTGTGCAAGGTGACGACCTTGGCCTCGAGCGCGTGATGGATCTCGGCCACGTTGCCGAACAACATCCCCTCGCCCGGCTCCTTGTCCATGGCGATCGACAGATAATAAAGACCGAGCACGATATCCTGCGACGGCACGATGATCGGCGAGCCGTTGGCCGGGTGCAGGATGTTGTTGGTCGACATCATCAAGACGCGCGCCTCGAGCTGCGCCTCCAGCGACAACGGCACGTGCACGGCCATCTGGTCGCCATCGAAATCGGCGTTGAAGGCCGCGCAGACGAGCGGATGCAGCTGGATCGCCTTGCCCTCGATCAGCACCGGCTCGAAGGCCTGGATGCCGAGGCGGTGCAAGGTCGGCGCGCGGTTGAGCAGCACCGGATGCTCGCGGATCACCTCATCAAGGATGTCCCAAACCTCCGGCTTCTCCTTCTCGACCAGCTTCTTCGCCTGCTTCACCGTGGCGGCATGGCCCTTGGCGTCGAGCCGCGCATAGATGAATGGCTTGAACAGCTCGAGCGCCATCTTCTTCGGCAGGCCGCATTGATGCAGCTTGAGCTCGGGGCCGACCACGATCACCGAGCGGCCGGAGTAGTCGACGCGCTTGCCGAGCAGATTCTGCCGGAACCGGCCCTGCTTGCCCTTCAGCATGTCGGCGAGCGACTTCAGCGGACGCTTGTTGGCGCCGGTGATGACGCGGCCGCGCCGTCCGTTGTCGAACAGCGCATCCACCGCCTCTTGCAGCATGCGCTTCTCGTTGCGGATGATGATGTCCGGCGCGCGCAGCTCCATCAGCCGCTTCAGACGATTGTTGCGGTTGATGACGCGGCGATAAAGATCGTTCAGATCGGAGGTGGCGAAGCGGCCGCCGTCGAGCGGCACCAGCGGACGCAGCTCCGGCGGAATCACCGGAACCACGGTCAGGATCATCCACTCCGGCTTGTTGCCGGACTGGATGAAGGCCTCGACCACTTTCAGCCGCTTGGCCAGCTTCTTGGGCTTGAGCTCGGAGGTCGACTCGGCGATCTCGACGCGGAGATCGGCGGCGATCTTCTCCAGATCGAGGCCTTTGAGCAGTTCGCGGATGGCTTCGGCGCCGATCGCGGCGGTGAAGGAATCCTCGCCGAAATCCTCCTGCGCCTTCAGATAATCCTCTTCCGAGAGGAGCTGGAGCGGCTTGAGCGAGGTCAGCCCAGGCTCGAGCACGATGTAGTTCTCGAAATAGAGAACGCGCTCGAGGTCCTTCAGCGTCATGTCGAGCAGGAGGCCGATGCGCGACGGCAGCGACTTCAGGAACCAGATATGCGCGACCGGCGCGGCAAGCTCGATATGGCCCATGCGCTCGCGCCGGACCTTGGCGAGCGTCACCTCGACGCCGCACTTCTCGCAGATGACGCCCTTGTACTTCATGCGCTTGTACTTGCCGCACAAGCACTCGTAATCCTTCACCGGGCCAAAGATGCGCGCGCAGAATAGCCCGTCGCGCTCCGGCTTGAAGGTGCGATAGTTGATCGTCTCGGGCTTCTTGATCTCCCCATACGACCAGGACAGAATCTTCTCCGGACTCGCAATGCCGATGCGGATCTGGTCGAAGTTCTGCTGCTGGACCTGAGGACTGAAGAGGTTGACGATGTCTTGGTTCATTCTTTTCTCTCCCAACGGACGCGCCTCGCGCCCTTCGGTTGGTCGCAGTATCTAGTCAAATTGGCCCGCTCGGGCCTCGATCACTCGGCCGCGGGGCGCGGCAGTCTCGCCCGCGTCGGCTGTTCTTCCGGTTTCGGCTGCACCAGCTCGACATTGAGCCCCAAAGCCCGCATCTCCTTGACGAGAACGTTGAACGACTCGGGAATGCCGGCCTCGAAGGTGTCGTCGCCGCGGACGATCGCCTCATAGACCTTGGTGCGGCCGGCCACGTCGTCGGACTTTACCGTGAGCATCTCTTGAAGCGTGTAGGCCGCGCCGTAAGCCTCGAGCGCCCACACCTCCATTTCGCCGAAACGCTGGCCGCCGAACTGCGCCTTGCCTCCCAGCGGCTGCTGGGTGACCAAGCTGTAAGGACCGATCGAGCGGGCGTGGATCTTGTCGTCCACGAGGTGGTGGAGCTTCAGCATATAGATGTAGCCCACCGTCACCTTGCGCTCGAACTCCTCGCCGGTGCGTCCGTCGAACAGGGTCACCTGGCCCGAGCCTTCGAGACCAGCAGCCTCGAGCAGTTCGGTCACGTCGCCCTCATGCGCGCCGTCGAACACCGGCGTCGCCACCGGCACGCCGCCGATGAGGCTCTCGCTCACCTCGATGACCTGATCCTCTTTCAGCGCGTTGATCGCCTTGTCGTCGCCGTAGATGCTCTTGAGCATCTCCTTCAGTGGCTTCGACTTGTGGCTCGCGTGATAGGCCTCGAGCGCCTCACCGATCTTGCGGCCAAGCCCGCGGCAGGCCCATCCGAGATGGGTCTCCAGGATCTGCCCCACATTCATGCGGCTCGGCACGCCGAGCGGATTGAGCACGATATCGATAGTGCCGCCGTCCTCGAGATAAGGCATGTCCTCGATCGGCACGATCTGGCTGATCACGCCCTTGTTGCCGTGACGGCCGGCCATCTTGTCGCCGGGCTGAATCTTGCGCTTCACCGCGACGAAGACCTTGACCATCTTCATCACGCCGGGCGGCAGCTCGTCGCCGCGCTGCAGCTTGTCGACCTTGTCGACGAAGCGCTGCTCGAGCCGCTTCTTGGCCTCTTCATATTGACGGCGGATCGCTTCCACCTCGGCCATCGCCTTCTCGTTCTTGAGCGCGATTTCCCACCAATGGCTGCGCGTAATCTCGTCGAGCATCGCGTCGGTGACCTTGGCGTCCTTCTTGATGCCCTTCGGTCCCTTGGCGACGACCTTGTGCATCAGCACGTCCTTGAGACGGCCATAGACGTTGCGGTCGAGGATCGCCAACTCGTCGTCGCGGTCCTTGGCAAGACGCTCGATTTCCTCGCGCTCGATGGCCATCGCGCGCTCGTCCTTCTCGACGCCGTGCCGATTGAACACGCGCACCTCGACCACCGTGCCCGACACGCCGGGCGGCAGCTTGAGCGAGGTATCGCGCACGTCGGAGGCCTTCTCGCCGAAGATGGCCCGGAGCAATTTCTCCTCCGGCGTCATCGGGCTCTCGCCCTTCGGCGTGATCTTGCCGACCAGGATGTCGCCGGGATTCACCTCGGCGCCGATATAGACGATGCCCGCCTCGTCGAGATTCTTGAGCGCCTCTTCCGACACGTTCGGAATGTCGCGCGTGATCTCCTCAGGCCCGAGCTTGGTGTCGCGGGCCATCACCTCGAACTCCTCGATATGGATCGAGGTGAACACGTCGTCGCGCACGACGCGCTCGGAGATGAGGATGGAGTCCTCGAAATTGTAGCCCATCCACGGCATGAAGGCGACGAGCACGTTCCGTCCGAGCGCCAGCTCGCCGAGATCGGTCGACGGACCGTCGGCGATGATCTCGCCCGCCTGCACCTGATCACCCACGCGCACCAGCGGCCGCTGGTTGATGCAGGTGTTCTGGTTCGAGCGCTGGAACTTGCGCAGATTGTAGATGTCGACGCCCGACTTCGAAGGATCGGTTTCCTCCGTCGCGCGGATGACGATACGCGTCGCGTCCACCTGATCGACCACGCCGGTGCGGCGAGCGCCGATGGCCGCGCCCGAATCGCGCGCCACGACCTCCTCCATGCCGGTGCCGACCAGCGGCGCCTCGGCCGTGATCAACGGCACGGCCTGACGCTGCATGTTGGAGCCCATCAGAGCGCGGTTGGCGTCGTCGTTCTCGAGGAACGGAATGAGCGCGGCGGCGACCGACACGAGCTGCTTCGGCGACACGTCGATCAGATCGACCTTCTCCGGCGGCTCGAGCTCGACGTCGCCCGCGTGACGGCACACCACCAGGTCCTCGGCGAAGGTGCCGTTCGGGTTCAGCTTGGCGTTGGCCTGCGCGATGATGTAACGCGCCTCCTCCATGGCCGAGAGGTACACCACCTCGTCGGTCACCTTGCCCTTCACCACGCGCCGATACGGGCTCTCGATGAAGCCGTATTTGTTCACCCGCGCGTAGGTCGCGAGCGAATTGATCAGGCCGATATTCGGACCTTCCGGCGTCTCGATCGGGCAGATGCGGCCGTAATGCGTCGGATGCACGTCGCGCACCTCGAAGCCGGCGCGCTCGCGCGTCAGGCCGCCTGGGCCAAGCGCCGAGAGACGACGCTTATGCGTGATCTCCGACAGTGGATTGGTCTGGTCCATGAACTGCGACAGCTGCGAGGAGCCGAAGAACTCGCGCACCGCGGCGGCCGCAGGCTTGGCGTTGATCAGGTCCTGCGGCATCACGGTGTCGATATCGACCGAGCTCATGCGCTCCTTGATGGCGCGCTCCATGCGCAACAGGCCGACGCGATACTGATTCTCCATCAGCTCGCCGACCGAGCGCACTCGGCGGTTGCCGAGATGGTCGATGTCGTCGATTTCGCCCTTGCCGTCGCGCAAGCCCACCAGCGTCTTGATCACGGCGAGGATGTCCTCTTTGCGCAGCGTGCGCATCGTGTCGGGCGCGTCGAGATCGAGCCGCATGTTCATTTTCACCCGGCCCACGGCCGAGAGGTCATAGCGCTCGGAATCGAAGAAGATGCCCTTGAACAGCGTGGCCGCGGCTTCCGGCGTCGGCGGCTCGCCCGGCCGCATCACGCGGTAGATGTCGAGCAGCGCCTCCTCGGGATTGGAATTCTTGTCGATGTTGAGCGTGTTGCGAATGAACGCGCCGACATTGACGTGATCGATGTCGAGGATCGGAATCTCCTTGAGACCCAGATCCTTCAGCGTGGCGAGCAACTTGGCGTCGAGCTCCTCGCCCGCCTCGCCATAGATCTCGCCCGTCTCCATGTTGACGATGTCTTGCGCCAGATAGCGGCCGTGCAGGTCGTCGTCGCTGACGAGCAGCTCCTTCAGGCCCTCGTCGGCGAGCTTCTTGGCCAGCCGCGCGGTGACCTTGCGGCCAGCCTCGATGGCGACCTTGCCGGTCTTGGCGTCGATCAGGTCGCTGGTCGGCTTGATGCCGCGCAAGCGATCAGGACGGAACGGCATGCGCCATCCTTCCTTGGTCGCCTTGAGCGAGATGCGGTCGTAGAAGGTCGCGAGGATTTCCTCGTCCTCGAGTCCCAGCGCATAAAGCAGCGTCGTCACCGGCAGCTTGCGGCGCCGGTCGATGCGCACATAGACGATGTCCTTGGCGTCGAACTCGAAGTCGAGCCACGAGCCGCGATAGGGAATGATGCGCGCGGCGAACAACAGCTTGCCGGACGAATGCGTCTTGCCGCGGTCGTGGTCGAAGAATACGCCGGGCGAGCGATGCATCTGCGAGACGATGACGCGCTCGGTGCCGTTGATGACGAAGGTGCCGTTCATCGTCATGAGCGGCATGTCGCCCATATAGACGTCCTGCTCCTTGATGTCCTTGACCGAGCGGGCGCCGGTCTCCTCGTTGACATCGAACACGATCAGGCGAAGCGTCACCTTGAGCGGCGCCGCGTAGGTCATGCCACGCTGCTGGCACTCGTCGACATCGTATTTCGGCGGCTCGAACGCATAGCGCACGAATTCGAGCTGGGCGCGGTCGCCGAAATCCTTGATCGGAAACACCGAACGGAAGACGGCCTGCAAGCCCTCGTCGAGGCGCCCGCCCTCGGGCTCCTCAACCATCAGGAACTGATCGTAGGATTGCTTCTGAACCTCGATGAGATTCGGCATCTCGGCCACTTCGTGGATGCGGCCGAACATCTTCCGCAAACGCTTATGCCCATTCGAAGTCGAAGTCTGCTGCGCCATTTCTACCTCTTAGGCTCGTCGCGACGGCTCGCCGGAAACTCCACTTGCGCGGAGACTCTGGAGAGGCGTCAATCTGATGTTTGATGGGTTTTGGCCCGGGCGAACTCCCCTATATGGGTGTCGCCCGGGCGCAATTCAACCCATCTGACTACTTCAACTCGACAGTCGCTCCAGCGGCCTCGAGCTGCTTCTTGATTTTCTCGGCCTCTTCCTTGTTCACGCCTTCCTTCACGGGCTTGGGCGCGCCTTCGACGAGGTCTTTTGCCTCTTTCAGGCCTAGGCTGGTGATCGCCCGTACCTCTTTGATAACGTTTATCTTCTGGGCTCCGGCGCCGGTCAGGACCACGGTAAATTCCGTCTTCTCCTCGGCCGGTGCGGCGGCGGCGGCTCCAGCGGCCATCATGGCCACGGGGGCAGCAGCCGAAACGCCCCACTTCTCTTCGAGCATTTTGGCCAGCTCGGCGGCCTCAAGCACTGTCAGGCCTGACAGCGTGTCTACTATCTTCTGCAAATCTGCCATCGACTTATCCTCGTAGGTTTGACTCTCGTATTGGGTTTATGGCCGTCACGCCGCTTCCTTGTTGCCGTAAGCGCCGACGACTCGCGCAAGCTGGGCGCCGGGCTCGTTCAGCGTCCGGGCGATCTTGCTCGCCGGCGCCTGCAGGAGTCCGATCAGCTTGCCTCTGAGCTCATCGAGCGAAGGCAAGTCGGCAAGCGAGTTCACGCCCTTGGCATCGAGCACCGTTCTGCCCATCGAGCCGCCGAGGATCACGAACTTCTCGTTCGCCTTGGCGAATTTGACGGCAATTTTCGGTGCCGCTACGGGATCTTCGGAAAATGCGAGGCAGGTCGGCCCCTTCAGCAAATCCGCAATGCCCTTAGCGTCGGTGCCTTCGAGCGCGAGCTTGACGAGCCTGTTCTTCGCCACTTTGACCCGGCCGCCAGCGCTTCTCATCTCGCTGCGCAGTTTGGTCATTTGGGCGACGGTCAGGCCCGCATAGTGAGCGACGACGACCACGCCGGTCTTGGCGAAGACATCGTGAAGCGCCGTCACGACTTCGCGCTTCTCTGCTCTTTCCAATGCTCACTCCGTCTGTTTGAGGGCGGGGAGCGAAAGCTCCCGCGTCCTCCGGCTACACCTTGCCGCGAGAAGCGCGAGGGATGGCCGCGAAGCCGCCCCGCTTCTCCAAGCGGCGCTTCCGTCCTGTCCCGCCCGCGCGCGAAGTTGCGCAAGAGCCAGTTACGAGGTTCAAACCGATCTCCCGGTTGCGGCGGATAACCCGCACCCATCGAACCGTTCGTCTCCCGTCTCATGCAGGCCCGAAGGGCTTAAGCGGTTTCCCGCACCTGCAGTCTCGGACAGGCTTGAATCGCTTGCACGCAAGCGATCCTTCGGGACTGATCGCTCAGCCCGAAACTCTTAAATCAGCCCGCGGAGGCCCCCCCAACGAGGCTCGTGGGCTCGATCTTCACACCAGGTCCCATCGTCGAGGTCACCGCGACACGTTTCAGGAACGTGCCTTTGGCGCCCGACGGCTTTGCCTTCATCACCGCGTCGGCGAACGCGCGGATATTCTCGACCAGCGCCTGCTCGCTGAAGCTCGCCTTGCCGACACCGGCATGGATGAGGCCAGCCTTCTCGACGCGAAACTCGACCGCGCCGCCTTTTGCCGCGCGCACGGCCGGACCGATATCGGCCGTGACCGTGCCCACTTTCGGGTTCGGCATCAGCCCGCGCGGGCCGAGCACCTTACCCAGGCGTCCGACCAGCGGCATCATGTCGGGCGTGGCGATGCAGCGGTCGAAATCGATCACGCCCTTCTGCACCTGCTCGACCAGATCCTCTGCGCCGACGACATCGGCGCCGGCCTTCTTGGCCTCCTCCGCCTTGGCGGCCTTGGCGAACACGGCGACGCGGAGCTTGCGGCCCGAGCCATGCGGCAGCGCGCAGACGCCGCGCACCATCTGATCGGCATGGCGCGGATCGACGCCGAGATTCATCGCCACCTCGATGGTCTCGTCGAACTTCGCCTTGGCGCCGTTCTTGACGAGCTTCACCGCCTCTTCGATCGAATAGAGCTTCTCGCGGTCGATCGGCGCGATCGCTGCTTTGAATCTTTTACCTGGCTTGCTCATGACTTAGTCCTGCACCTGGAGGCCCATCGAGCGGGCTGAGCCGGCGATGATCTTCATCGCTTGCTCGACGGAATTGGCATTGAGGTCCTTCATCTTGACCTCGGCGATCTCGCGAAGCTGCGCCTGCGTCACCGTACCGGCGACGCCGCGGCCGGGCTCTTTCGATCCCTTGCCGATCTTGGCCGCCTTCTTCAGGAGATAGGACGCCGGCGGCGTGCGCATCTCGAAGGTGAAGGAGCGGTCGGCATAGACGGTAATGACGGTCGGAATCGGCGAGCCGGGTTCGATCTTCTGCGTCGCCGCGTTGAACTGCTTGCAGAACTCCGGAATGTTGACGCCGCGCTGACCGAGCGCAGGCCCGATCGGCGGCGACGGATTGGCCTGCCCTGCCGGCACCTGGAGCTTGATGTAACCTTCGATCTTCTTCGCCATCGCTCTAACTCTTCCTGCGCCTTCCCGCTTAACCGCTTAAAGCTTCTCGACCTGTGCGTATTCGAGCTCGACCGGCGTCGCTCTGCCGAAGATCGACACCGCCACTTTCAGACGCGCCCGCTCTTCATCGACCTCCTCGACGAGACCGTTGAACGATGCAAACGGCCCGTCGGCGACGCGCACCTGCTCGCCGATCTCGAACGTGACCGACGGCTTCGGCCGCTCGACGCCTTCCTGCACCTGCTGGAGGATGCGTCCAGCCTCCGCCTCGGTGATCGGAATGGGCTTCTGCTCGGTGCCGAGGAAACCCGTGACCTTCGGCGTCGCCTTGATGAGGTGATAGGTCTGGTCGTTCAGATCCATCTTCACCAGCACGTAGCCCGGAAAGAATTTCCGCTCTGAGCTCACTTTGCGGCCGCGGCGCATCTCCACGACCTCTTCCATCGGCACCAGCACCTCTTCGAACATGTCGGCAAGCCCCGCAGCGGCGGCCCGCTCCTTGATGGATTCGGCGACCTTCCGCTCGAAGTTCGAATAGGCGTGGACGATGTACCAGCGCTTTGCCATTGATCCTAAGTTCCGCCTCCTAGCGGCCCAATCCCAAAACCAGCGTGACCAGCTCGCTCAGGATCCAGTCGGCGGCGAGGAAAAACAGCGCGGCAGCGATCGACATGGCGACCACCATGATGGTGGTGATCACCGTCTCGCGGCGCGTCGGCCAGGTGACCTTGGCCACCTCGGTCCGCACCTGCTGCAAAAACTCAAAGGGATTCGTCCTCGCCATCTTCAATCCTTGCCGCGGAAACCCGCGCTAATCTCAATTCTCCGGCTCTCCGTCTCTAGTCTTGGCAGGAGTGGAGGGACTCGAACCCCCAACCCCCGGTTTTGGAGACCGGTGCTCTAGCCAGTTGAGCTACACTCCTATCGCCTGCTCCAAATTCTTGCCTTTCGTCGCCATTTTCCTTGTCATATCAAGTGCTAGGCGACCCAACCTCTTGGAGCGGGTGAAGGGAATCGAACCCTCGTCCTCAGCTTGGAAGGCTGCTGCTCTACCATTGAGCTACACCCGCACCATCCCGCTCATGATTAGAGAGTGGTTGGTGGAGGGGGTAGGATTCGAACCTACGTAGGCATAGCCAACGGGTTTACAGCCCGTCCCCTTTAGCCACTCGGGCACCCCTCCTTGAGCGAAGATGGATTGACTGGTGATTTGTGACCAAGCAAAAACGCCCCGCCGTCGGCCGGCAGGGTCCGCCATGGCTGGTTTTATGGGTAGCGCTTTAAGCTCTGTCAACTGTAAATCAGGGGATTAGGGCGAAAATCCCTGATCTTTCCGACGCCTCTCAGTCCTCTCCCACCTCCCAAGCAAGTTGCCATCGCATGCGGCGTCGAACTCAAAGGCCGAACAAGCCCGGAAAACCGAGTTGGCGCGGCAGGCCGGGGCACACGCCCCGGCAGGACAGCGCCGATCGGGTCACGCTGTTCGGCCTGCACGCCGTCGAAGCCGCTCTCGCCAATCCGAGGCGCCCGGTCGTGAAGCTGCTGGCCACCGAGAACGCGGCGCAGCGGCTCGGGCCCCTCTTAGCCAAACGCGGGCTGAAACCTGAGCTGGTAACGCCTAAGGATCTCGACCGGCTGTTGGGCGCCGACGCGGTGCATCAGGGCGTAATGCTCGAGGCCGAGCCCCTGCCCTTCGTCGCGCTGGATGATGTCGATGCGAATGGCATCCTGCTCGTGCTCGATCAGGTGACCGACCCGCAAAATGTCGGCGCGGCGCTTCGCTCAGCCGCGGCCTTCGGCGCATCGGGCCTGGTCATGACCGAGCGGCACAGCCCGCCTCTGCACGGCGCTCTCGCCAAGGCCGCGAGCGGCGCGCTCGACATCGTGCCGGTGATCCTCGTCAAGAATCTCGCGCAGAGCCTTGGCCGAGCTCGGCGAGCGCGGCGTGTTGCGCGTGGGGCTCGCCGAGGAGGCGAGCGAGACACTGGAAAGCGCGCCGCTCACCCGTCCGCTCGCTCTCGTGCTCGGCGCCGAGGGCAGAGGCTTGCGTCAGCTCACGCGCGAGCATTGCGATAGGCTCTGCCGCATCTCGACGCAAAGCGCGCTGGCGAGCCTCAACGTCTCGAACGCCGCCGCCGTGGCGCTCCACTGGGCGAGCCTCAATGCGCGCTAGCGCGCAAGCCTAGTTGCAGAAGCGGCGGCCGAACGAATCGTACCAGCAGTCCCTGCGCCAATAGCAATTGCCGGGACCGGGATAGCAGGCGGTGTAGCCCGGCTGCTTCCAATAGGCATAAAACCGCTTCGGGAAATAGACGAAGGCCGTGCCGCCGCAGCCGCCCTGGCCGCATGGCGGCGGCGCCGCATAAGCCGCCGCGCCGTTGACGCAGCCGGCGCCGCAGGGCGCCACCGCGACTGGCCCCGGGCGGACGACCAGACGGCGCATCGGAATGGGATTCGGCGCGGGCACGAGAACCGCGCCGCAGGGTCCGCCGCACTGGGCGCTGGCAGGCTCGATCGCCGTAAGGTTGAAGCCGGCCGTAAGCAGAAGCACGGCGGCGAGAGCGAACACGAATTTCATCTGGCAACTCCGCTAGAGGGGCGATCTCCCCTGACGTGAGTCGCCGGGAAGCGCGCCTCGCAAGCTACGCCAGGCAAGGTATCAGTAGGGTTAACGTAGTGTTGTCGCCATGCCGTCCGGCGCGTGGCGCAACTGTTTCGCAGCGCGACTTATTTAATGTAGCGGTCCGACCTGGCCGTCCTGATAGCTCGGATAATGGAAATACGGCATGCAGCGCGCGTGCCCGTCTTGGCCCGTGGTGTAGGGCCGGTAGAACCACCAATAGTTCCGCGGATAGCAATAATAAGACTGAACACGGCGAGAATGGTGCCACAGCACCGGAAGCGCGAGCGCGGGCCGCACCGAAACGTCGGCATGCAGCGCGGCGAGCGCCGCAGCACCTCCAGCCCTGGCGGGCTCGGGCTTAGCGACGATGAGGAGACTCAAGGCAACGATGACGGCCAGGCCAAGCCTGCAAGTGCCCATGCTCAACCCCCCTCGAGCAATCCCCTCGGCAGAACCGAAGTGTAGAAGGCCGTCATGTCCGAAGCAAGCCTCCGGCAACCATGGGAGCGCATCGACTGTGTCTTCCGCGACACGCCCCTTGACAGCGACGATGCGCCGTCGCTCAAGTTGAGTCCCTCTGGAGCCGGTCCCTTCAGCCAGCGCGCCATGGAACGAAGCGCGCTTGCGTCGAGTTGCTTAGGTCCTCGCTACCCCCAAACGATCTTCCACGGAAGGAAACCCCCCATGTCATCCACCGATAGCGATATTCGCTCGGGCGCCAAACGCGCCGGGGCCAGCGCCCGCGACGCGGACGATCTTGCGAATCAGATCGATGCCATCCGCGCCGACCTGCAAAACCTCTCCGGCACCGTGACCCGCATCGCCAAGGGCCAGGTCAACCGCGCCCAGGATAAGGCCATGGAAACCGCCTATGAGGCCGAAGAGGCCATCAGGCGCAATCCGCTGCAAGCCGTCGCCATCGCCGCAGGATTAGGATTCCTGTTTGGTGTGTTTACGCGTCGCTAGGCAAAGCGCCCATGCTCCGCTCGGCGCTCGCGCTGCTCTCATCGCTCCAGGTCGGCCTGCGCATCAAGGAATCGATCGAGCGCTCCGTCAGACAGGCGGTCGTTGTCGCCGTCGCCGCGGTGGTGTTGATCGCCGCCGCGGCGTTCGGCCTGCTCGCCGCCTATCAAGCGCTGATCGCCCACGGCTTCACGCCGCCTGAGGCGGCGGGCATCGTCGCCGCCTCCCTTGCGCTGCTCGGCGTGCTGATCCTCGCGACCCTCCCCCTCTTCGCGCGGAAGCGAAAGCCGCAGCCGCCGAGCATGCTGGCGGCGGGCAGCGAAGGGGTCGGCATGCTCGATCAAGGCGTCGGCAAGGCGATGCAGAGCGTCGGGCCCGTGACGCTGCTCTCTATCGCCTTCATTGCCGGCCTGCTCGCAAGCCGCCGCAAATAGCCGGCGCGAGCTCTTCCTGACCCGCTTGCCTTCCGCTCGGCACGCGCTTAATTCGTTGAGCGTCAAGAGATGCCGGGTTAGCTCAGCAGGTAGAGCGGCTGATTTGTAATCAGTAGGTCAGGGGTTCGAATCCTCTACCCGGCACCAGGATTTACGCCCCGGTCTTTGAGAGGAAAACTACTCGGGGTAACGGTAGGGGTAACGGGACGCAAGCATTTTTCTAACCGTCGTTAACCGCTGGGTCGCTGGTTCGAGAGTCCGGCCCGGGGAGCCAATAAATCCAAGGGATTGCGGGTTGCGCCTCCTTCCAGCTAAAAGCCGGGGCTACTAGGGGGCTACAGGAGGCTAGTCGACTCCGTAAGACCTGCATTGAGATCGCTCCACAGTATTTCTTCGCCCCGGGGAAATGCGATCATGCGCGCACTCCCATTTTTTCCCCAGTCGCTATACCAGCGTTGATTGCGGGCGCGGTGATAGTCACCGTGGTGCCCTGAGGACCGCTCGTTTTCTGGACAGTGGCCTCAAGTTGATGCGCCAGGGCCTCGACGATGCTCGTGCCGAGGCCGGTATGTGGGGCTTCGCCGCTCACTTCCTGTTCCCCTGATCCATTGTCGGAAACCGAGAGGCTCCAGCCAGAGTTCTGCGCGTCATAGCTGACCAGGATTTCGCCCTCCGCTCCAGACGGGAAGCCATGCTTCAAGGCGTTGATCACGAGCTCGGTCACGATCAGCCCGAGGCTCACCGCTTCGCTGGATACCGCCCGGCCAGAGGTCGATTGCACCTTGATCGAGAGCGGCCGGCGTTCCCCGACCATCGAGGCGGCAAGACTGGCGCACAGCTTGGTGAGATAGGGCCCGATCTCGATCCTTTCGTTTAGCCCGGAGGCTTGCAGCTGTTGTTGCACCGTTGCCACCGACATGACGCGCTGGTGAGCATCGCGGAGGTGGAGACGCGTCTCCTCCGATTGCACGGTCCTGGCCTTGAGCAGAAGAATGCTGGCGATGATCTGAAGACTGTTGGCAACGCGGTGCTGCATCTCCTGAAGCAGAATTTCCTTTGCCTGAAGCAGCTCGTCCTTTTCACGATCAGCCTCGCGACGCCGAGTCACGTCCTCAATGGCCAGAAGAATGGCGGTGGCCGCGCCATTCTCGTCAAACACCCGGCGTGCATTGAGCAGCATCACGCGCCGGCCGATCGATGGAAATTCGTGCTCGACCTCATAGGACTCGACAGTGCGGCGCTTCGGAATGATGTCTTCGAGGAGCGCCCGTAGCTTGGGAATGTTCCACTGCCCGTCGCCTAGGTCGAACACCAGCTGGCCTAGCGTCTTGCGTGGCGTCGCTGCGAAAGTCCGGTAGAACGAGCGGCTCGCGGCAATCACGCGCAAGTCCGGGTCGAGCACGAGAAGGGGCTCGCGTATCGCGTCGACGATGGCTTCAGCCAAGTCATGTCCGCGCGCTAACGCGGCGAAAGCGCTCGACGCCCTAGGATCCCGATTGCTTCGATCGTCCATCGACCAACCTTACGCGGCCGTCCGTGATCTCGATAGCAAGGGAACGTCACTATGCCGCTCGCGGCAATTCTCGCCTGCGATATGGGAAACGGTTCTGACCGGCCCGCAGTCCTCACAACGAAATGTGTGCAGCTCCATTTCGGGATGAGTTGGATGAGGTTCGATCGCAGCAAGAGAGGTCTGCTTGCCGCAGATGTGGCATGCTTCAGGGACGATGTTTTTGATCCGCATATGATCTCCTTCCGCCCCGGCTCAGGGGGTGAAGGCGATGGCCGCCCGTTGCTCTTATATGAAGCTGAGATTGAACCCGGTCGCCTTGTAATGGCGGCACGGTCGATTGCAGTGTGCGCCTCCCGCTGACGAATGGCGAGTCGAATTAGAGGGCGGCCGAAGCCGAGGCCGACGCCCCTTGAGACACGCAAAAAGGCATTTGCGCGGGAGGTCCTTCGCAGACGTCGGGAAGACAAAGACGATGGCTGGTGGCGAAGACATGTCTGGTTAGCAACCACCGCCGCTCTCCCACCCCCGGCTTTTAGCGGGGCAGCTGTCATCAGCCGATTTTGACGCCGTCGACCGGGTGCGGCGCCACACCGTCCTTTGTGACCCTCCGGCGCCCTTTAGCGTTAGCTAGTCACCCAGAGCGGAGATTCGGACTATCTAGGGGTGCAGCAGCCGATCAATGCTCTGCTTGGCCTCGGCTACAGCCTCTTCCTTCCGGAGTGCCAGGGTACGCAGAGTAGATCGCGAGAACAGGGGCAGGTCGGCGCGCGTGGCATAGACGCTCACGCACCATTGGGACCACTGCCGGTTCGGCACAATGTCATATCCGCGATACCGGCAGGTTTCCGTAGTCATCTGAGTGGGCCTCGCTAATCGCAGGCCCCCGTTTGAGGCTAACGTGGCAGCAGAAACAAAGTTCATAAGAGTCGCTGCTATGCGAATTGAATTGCGGGTTGACCGGAATGGCCACGCAATTCTAGCCGCGCGTTTCAGGAGTTGCGGGACGAGGCGGCGGCGGAGCGGCGCCCACGTCGCGGGTTTCAACGCAGCCGTCCTGGTCCGCCTTCTTCGGGTCAGCTGCTCCGCTGGCACATCGGCTGGAAAAGAAGCAACAAATTGATTGAATCAGGTTCATGAGTCTATCCTCAAGGTGTGCAGCAGCACTCATGGCCCCTGCCAGAGCCTAATAGTCCATCCCACCCATGCCGCCGCCAGGCATGGCCGGAGAGCCAAAATCCTTCTTCGGTCTGTCGGCAACCATCGCTTCCGTTGTTACCAGCAGACCAGCGACCGAACTCGCGTCCTGTAAGGCGACCCTCACGACCTTGGCGGGGTCGATGATGCCCTTCCCGATTAGGTCACCGTATTCGCCGGTTTGGGCGTCATAACCGAAGGAGGGCGACTTATGGTCGGTCACCTTGCCGACAACGATCGAGCCTTCGACGCCGGCGTTCTCGGCGATCTGGCGGATCGGCGCCTGGAGCGCCCGGCGGACGATGTTTATGCCGGCCTCCTGGTCCTCGTTGCGACCTTTGACCTTCAGCGATTTCGACGCCCAAAGCAGAGCGACACCGCCTCCGGGCACGATGCCCTCCTCGACCGCCGCCCGCGTTGCGTTCAGCGCATCGTCGACGCGGTCTTTTCTCTCCTTCACCTCGACTTCACTTGAACCCCCGACCTTGATCACAGCAACTCCGCCAGCGAGCTTGGCCAGCCGCTCCTGCAGCTTCTCCTTGTCGTAGTCGGAGGTCGTGTCCTCGATCTGCTGCTTGATCTGAGCGATGCGGGCCTCGATGTCAGTCTTCTTGCCCGCGCCGTGGATAATAGTGGTGTCATCCTTGGTGACGGTCACGCGCTTGGCGCGCCCCAGCATCTCCACGGTGACGTTCTCGAGCTTGATGCCTAGATCCTCGGAGATGAGCTCACCACCGGTGAGCACGGCGATATCCTGCAACATGGCCTTGCGGCGATCGCCAAATCCGGGGGCCTTTACGGCCGCGACCTTCAAGCCGCCGCGCAGCTTGTTGACCACAAGGGTGGCGAGCGCCTCGCCCTCGACGTCCTCGGCGATCACCAAGAGCGGCTTGCCGGCTTGGACGACCGCCTCAAGCAGCGGTAGCAGCGACTGCATATTCGAGAGTTTCTTCTCGTAGATGAGGATGTAGGGACTCTCGATCTCGGCCATCATCTTTTCGGCATTGGTGATGAAGTAGGGCGAGATATAGCCGCGGTCGAACTGCATGCCCTCAACCACTTCGAGTTCGCTTTCGAGGCTCTTCGCCTCCTCCACCGTGATCACGCCCTCATTGCCGACCTTTTGCATGGCCTTGGCGATCATCTGGCCGATCTCTTTTTCGCCATTCGCGGCGACCGTTCCGACCTGCGCGATCTCCTCCGACGACTTGACCTTCTTGGCCTGCCGCGCAATGTCCTTGACGACCTCGTCTACTGCCATATCGATGCCACGCTTCAGATCCATCGGGTTCATACCGGCCGCAACCAGCTTGATCCCTTCCTTCACAATCGCCTGAGCCAGCACTGTCGCAGTGGTGGTGCCATCACCGGCGATGTCGCTGGTCTTCGATGCCACTTCGCGCAGCATTTGCGCGCCCATGTTCTCGAACTTGTCCTCGAGCTCGATCTCCTTGGCGACAGTGACGCCGTCCTTAGTGATGCGGGGCGCGCCGTAGCTCTTGTCGAGGACGACATTGCGGCCCTTTGGTCCGAGCGTCACCCTGACAGCGTTCGCGAGGACGTCGACGCCATGCAGCATCTTGTCGCGAGCGTCAGTGGAAAATTTGACGTCCTTGGCAGCCATTTTGATTCTCCTAAGTTGAATTATTGGAAGGCTACGGCAAGCCTATGCGGCCTTCTTGCTGGCCTTGGCGCCTTCGAGCACGCCCATGACGTCGGACTCCTTCATGATGAGGAGTTCTTCGCCGTCGATCTTCACTTCTGTGCCTGACCATTTGCCAAACAACACTCGATCGCCTGCCTTGAGATCGATGGGAATGAGTTTGCCTGCTTCGTCACGCCCGCCAGGACCAACGGCAACGACTTCGCCCTCTTGCGGCTTTTCCTTGGCGGTGTCGGGAATGATGATGCCGGCCTTCGTTTTCTCTTCGCCTTCAAGACGGCGAATGACGACGCGGTCATGTAGGGGTCTGAATTTCATGGGTTTCCCTCTTGGGATTGCTGGGAGTTCGGGATCGAGCGCTTTTGGCACTCGTAGAAGAAGAGTGCTAGTCCCTATAATTGGGCACGCTCGAGCGAGAAAGCAAGGCAGCGCATCGTCGTAACTTTGACCCTAAGCGAAGTCACCAGCTCTTCCCCTCTCGCTCGGTTCGCAACGAACCGACGAGGTAACCGATTTTACGCAACGCTTGGGTACAGGCTTTTACCTTTCACACGGAACGGCCCGACACCGCCGCATGGCCGAGCCTAACCAGCCGAGAGCAAACCCACCAGGAGGGCTACGGGATGGCTAGGGCAAACAACATTCGCGATGAGAGGGGGTTCCATAACAAGGCGGCCCGGCACTGCTGTCAACCTTAAGGGAGAGTAGGAAGATACCGGACCTAACCAGCCGCAGGGAAGGTGACCTTGGGGTTGCTTATGTGTTTCGCGTTAGCGCCACGGGCGGAGGAAGCCCGGCTAACCCGCACAGAGAAATTGTTTTTTCGAGGAGCTTTGTCCGTCCGAGTTTCGTCCTCGCGACCTATCGTCAGCCCAATTATTGCCCCCACGAATAGGATTGATCCGATCATGATCGAAGGAACGCCGATAAGGTACGCGACAGTGGGCGATATTCCCGACATCATGACCGAACTTTGAGACGCGCTTCTGAGTTCCAGGCTTTGACTGGGCTCCTTTGTCGCAAGGCTAGACCATGCCCCTGCGTCATGAGCTTCATCAAATCGGTGATGCTGTCGCCTCTTCCCGTGGCTTGTTTTCGCCTACGGTAGCGAGCTGGCTCCCATTAGAGCCATGGGCTTGCGCGGCGCGGCCATCAAAGTAGGCCCCTTTCTCAATAGTTAGAGATTGGTGATGAATATCGCCAACGACGTGCGCCCGCGACTTAAGCACAACGTCGCCGCCTTGAATGGGCCCCTCCACTCTACCGTCCACAACCACTCGCTCGGAAGTGATACTTCCGACGATATGCGCCTTCGGAGAGACAATAAGCGAAGGGCAATGCAGGTCACCCTCTATCTGACCATTGACCTCGACTAAGCCCTCTGCGGTGACATTGCCTACAATCCTAAGTCCATCGCCAATGACTGTTCTTCCACGCTTCGATCCGAACATCGTTCATCCTCCTTGAAGCGCTCCTCCTCTAAGCTTTTATTGGGTCACTGCCTCGCCTCAGTAACTCTATGTCATACTATCTCACTGAGGACGTTTTGGGACTCGATCTGTGAGGGGGAGCTTTCATCAACGGCGGGGTCTGTTTGGACCTCGATGACTGAAGACTCATGCCCGGTAGCTGCGACCGCTGCGGTTCTCCGCTCATACAGATCGATCATTGCGGTGATCGGCTTACGGGCTGCCCAGCATGCAATGTATGGCAAGGGGATAAGAGTGCATTTATTGTAGAGTTGGGGGTGGAGGATTGGGAAGCGCTGGGCAAGTTGCGAGAGTTCCGTGAAATGGACTTTGCGCCCTAGGACGAAACTAGCCAAAGAAGATTGACCTCCAAACCTATGCGGGCCGGCTGGACCGGGCTTATGTCGCTGTTGGCACTTTGCGGACACCCATGCTCGACGCCGAACATGTCCGCTGTTGGGGGGGCGGACATCGCTAATTCGCGCGCCAATGTCCGCTCATGACCCAAAGCGGACATGCGCCGTGTCGACAGGCGCACCCACGCTCCCGGCGAGCAACGACCGATCGCAAGTCCGGCTGTTGATCTCGGTTAAAGCAACTGATCGGGATCCTCGGCAGTTTGTAGATCGGCGCTTGGTAATGGCACCGCTATTGCCTGGCTTAATAGCAGAATGATCGAGGCAAGGAGGTTCACATGGATTGGGATCGAGTTGAAGGAGACTGGAAACAGATGAAGGGCAAGGTCAAGGAGAGGTGGGGCAAGCTCACTGACGACGACCTGACCGCCATCAGCGGGCGGCGCGACCAGCTTGAGGGCAAGATCCAAGAGCGGTACGGCTACGCTAAGAGTCAGGCTCGAAGAGAAATCGAGGACTGGTACCGCTCCACGGAGTCTCATCTAGCTGATGAGATTGAAACGATCCGCACTGAGATTCAAAATTTGACGTCGACCGTTGGCCGCATTGCCAACAAACAAATCGGTCGCGCACAAGTCAGGGCGACCGAGGCTGCACATGAGGCCGAGGCCGCGATCACGCGCAATCCACTTACTGCCATCGCACTCGCGGTGGCAGTAGGATTCCTGTTTGGTGTGTTCACGCGGCGTTAGGAGCGCGTTATCGAGTCGGATAAAGATGGCTAATCCGGTTGCTGCAACTCGAGCCGGTTTATAACCCTCTACCTGATCGCGAGAGAAACTCAGCTGCCGCGTGACTGGCTAGACGCTGCCAAAGGCTCTAGGCGTCAAGTTCGAGAACCGCAACTTAACGCCTGTGGCCTGTTGGGGACTTTGGTTCTGGTCGCTGCCCCAAGACTTCGACGCTGAGTACGCGCTTTATGGGGACGACGGCACGGCATTTATTTATCGCCTGGTTCGTAGAAGGTGCGTCCGTTTTTGTTTCTTTGCCTTAAGACGCTCTCAGCCGCAGCGGCACATATCGCAGCCGTTTCTGTCATGGCGTCGTAGAAGTCGTCGGTATCTTCTCGTGTCCATTTATGCGGGTCACGCATCCATCGGACGGCACAATGAGAGATGTAGGTGGTCCAGCGCCACGGGTCGTTCTTGGTGTCATCGATCTCGTGGCCCCACATCCGGTCCTGAACGGCTCGAACTCGCATGATGTGGTCAAATACATTTGGGTCACCACGCAAAGGGTACTCTTCGAGTTTTTTGCGGGACTCGAACAAGTCACCGCTCGCCATGTCTTTGGCGAGATTCAGCATATGACGCATAATCTCGGTTTGCAGGGTAAACATACTACGTACTCCAGAGGGCGGTACCGGCTATATCGCGGCAGACGATCGCGAATAGGGGAATTGCCCCCCGCCGACCAGCAAGATTGCCCCCGCCAACTAGCAAGATTATGGCGGCTAAGAAAATCCCAAGCCGGCGAAGCCACGCCTGATGGGTCGCGCTGGGCTGATTGGGAGTGACAGCCTCTTCAGGTGTCTCGAAAGATTGGGAGAATAGGCAGATGGCAGACATAACTAAGGGTAGGTTCGACTTCCATCGAGGTGGCGGCAAACACAAATCTGTTCCTGCTGCCGCCTACGTCCAAATCTACGTGAAGTCGAGCGTCCTAAGTCGGGCTCCGGATCTTGCAATCTCAGCTCACCTGATGACCGAAGCTGAAATCGATGAGTTTGTGGACGATGCACTTGCTGAATTGGAGGAAATCCGTATCGATGGGAAGAAGGCGCTAGCCGCGGCATAGATCCAAACTGACCCACGCCCAAGCGTCCGCTTGCCAAAGGCTCGGCGCGGCCGAGACCGACTTGCGATGATCGCTACAGATAGCGACAGTATGCCAAGCCTTCCTTTAAACGGAACGGACTATCACCTCATGCCAAGGA
The DNA here is from genome assembly GCA_963710245.1 of uncultured Alphaproteobacteria bacterium. Taxonomy (GTDB): domain Bacteria; phylum Pseudomonadota; class Alphaproteobacteria; order Rhizobiales; family Methyloligellaceae; genus Methyloceanibacter. Next base: position 5,601 of record CAVPZK010000004.1, on the reverse strand, counting down.
CGCCCGGGCCTACTGGGACGAGACCGGGAAATTCGACAAGTACTTTTCGGCCAAGCCGGCGTGGCCCGCCTCGTGATGAGCCTTACAGGGTTCGCTCGGGCCGGTGTTCACTTGCGTCAGGTGTTCACTTGCGTCATGTAGTGCGCATCATCTCCGTTAGGGCGCGGACGTCATCCTCCGACAGCTCCATGAAGAGATCGGTACTGGAAGAGCCCCACCGGTTGCAGGCGACGCAGCCGACGAACTCCTCGCCGTAGCGGTCGATCCTCATCAATGGTCGCTTGCATTGGTCGCAGATCCCGATGTCATCGTCCATTTTGAGTAGCTTCTCTCCCCCACGGGGCGCGGCGCGCAGAGCACCTATGGCATGGAAAGGGATCGAGCCGCGATGGCTACCCTGACGAGGAGCTTTTCGCCGTCCTTGAGGACCGTCGGCAAGGCTGGGACGATTACGATGGCGACGATGCGGACGCCGTTGACGCCATGATCAAGATGTCGCCAGCAGCTACCGACGACGAATTGGCACAACGCTACACCGACTATTCGGCAGAGTGTATCGATCTTCCACCCCTTGGAGCGCCATCGAGCGCGTTGCTGCCAAGCTCATGGAACGCGGCAAGCTGAGCGCAGCCAAAGCTCTGGAAGCTATCGGCGGCGACGCTGCGAAACTCCACCGGTAGAGCGTCAGTTTTTCTCCGCAGGGAAGCCCGTTCCAACTTGTCGGGCTAGGTACGCCCGTCCACGGGCTGCAATCGACCCAAGGCGTCATGCCTTCTCGATCAAATTCGGCGTATAGTCGATGGGATCAAAGCGTCAGCGAGGTCAAGCCGATGCGAACCCTCTTGTTTGGTACAGCAGTGATTGCTGGTGTTGTCTGGATTGGCCTAGCGCCCGCCAACACAGCCCCTCAATCAATGCCAGGGATAGGCAACGCAAACATTGAGGCCGCCGCGATCAAGAACGTTGGTTACCGGCGACGTTATTATCGGCGATATGGGTATCCAGTGCCCTACGCGTACTACCCTCCCGCATATGGCTACGTGCCCCCCGCCGCGTATGTCTACCCCCCTGCAATTGGATATGCTCCGCCTCCGGAAGGCGACTACGGCGACGCTCCACCTCCGCAAGGCTACTACGGCGACGCTCCGCCCCCGGAAGGTGATTATGCCGACGCTCCACCTCCGCAAGGCGCTCAGCCCCCGGAAGGCGACTACGGTGACGCTCCACCCCCAGAAGGTGATTATGCCGACGCTCCGCCTCCGGAAGGCTACTAATCGAACTACAGCAATTCGCTTTAGAGGCTAATGTCCGCTTCTGGCACTTAGCGGACATCGCTGTTGACGCTGCAGCGAATGTCCGCTTTCAGGGGTAAAACGGACATGCCTGATCGCTCGTGAATGTCCGCTTTTGACCCAAAGCGGACATTCCAAACGGCGGCTAAATCGCTATGACGAGCGGGGTTTTTTGCGAGTCGGTACCAACTTCGCCCACTTGGCCGCCCGACGCTTCTTCTTTTGCGCCAGCTCAGGCGGCTCATCGAACCCCTCGCGACTACTATAGAAGACCAAGGCCATAAGGCCGCCACCGACTAGAAGCGTAAAAAAGACGCCGAGACCCAACATCAGCCAGCCCCACGCAGGCATGACGACATCGCCTGCTGAGACCCATCCGTAATGGCCGACGAACACAGCTCCAGCCAGAATCGCGAGAAGAAGAATTATTACCAATGCGGCTTGCATCGTATCGTCGCTCCCACAACTAGCTTGATTACGATAGCCAAGGAAAGCGCGACACCAGCCTAAGCCGATCTACCTCGGCCTCCAAGGTGTCGATGAGTGAAGCGCGCCCATCCGTGCCGTCGTTCAAAATGCTCCAGCCAGGGCTTTTCAAGAACCTCGCCGGGTTTTTCCGTGTCGGCAGCTAGTCCGGCAATCTCACTCGGCCATTCCCGTCGAGTTCCCAGAACGGATTGAAGGCGACTTCCCAGACATGTCCGTCGGGATCGGCGAGGTAGCCGTCATAGAAGCGGACATGCTCGCTGACCGGCCTCACGTCGGCTTTTGACCCAAAGCGGGCATCGCTCTCCATTATTCTTGAGCCTGCTGGGTAGGCGCGACTGCATAGATCACACGCTGAGGCCACCACGACGAGGGCCTACCGGTTGCCATCGTCACGAGGCGAGGCATACAATGATGGTGTGAGAATATTTCTTGCCGGCGCCTCCGGCGTGATTGGGCAGCGGCTGATTCCCCGGTTGGTTCAGGCCGGGCACGTAGTCGGCGGCCTGACGCGTTCGCCCAGCAAAACGGAGTTACTGAGCCACCTCGGTGCCGAACCGATTCTTTGTGATGTCTTCGACCGGGAGGCACTTATCCAGGCGGTTCGTGACTTCAAACCGGACGTCGTGCTGAACGAGCTAACCGATCTGCCAGATGATGCTGCGCAGATCAGTAAACTCGCAGATCTGAACGCTCGCATCCGAACCGAAGGAACCCGGAATCTGATCGAGGCCGCGCGGCGGAGCGGGTCGCCGAAAATCCTGGCTCAAAGCGTCGCCTGGCAATTACCTGACGGGCCCGATGCCCAAGCTGTCGCAGAACTGGAGCGTTCCGTTCTCGCCGAGGGTGGTGTTGTGCTGCGCTATGGACAGTTCTACGGGCCTGGCACGTATAACGAGCAGCCACCCGAGGGGCCTCGGGTTCACATCGACAGAGCTGCCCAACGAACGGTGGATGCGCTGGGCGAGCCAACGGGCATCGTCATCATTATCGACTGAGCGCGACCGCTATCTGGCCGACGTCGAGGTGCGTTGAGTTCGGATGAATGAGATCCTGGCCGACTACAACGAATTACCTTTCCGCCTCCCCCAGAAGCACGGTTGGCGGAGTACCTTTCGCTTTCACATAGAAGACGAGCAGTTTCGCGGGCTGCGTCTCACTGGCATTGCGGCTCACGATGTGCACATCCGTGGGCGATTCGTAAAAGACTTCGCCGGCGTGAACCGTCTGGGCGCTACCACCCTCCACTTGAGTGATGACGCTTCCTTCTAGCACATACACAAAAAGGTCTGCGTTGTGTCGATGTGGCTGGGAGACCTCGCCGGGAGCGAAGTCTACGGTTTCAACCATGCCTTCCTTTCCGGGCACGTCCGGAAGATCCTTGGTCATCAGACGTGTCACTTTTCCGACCTGCAAATTAGCGCTGCTAGCCGCTAACACGCTGCTAAACGCTAGTACGCTGCTAAAGGCTAGTAGTAGCGACAATACTGTCCTGTTCATTTTCTGCTCCTTTCAGCGAGGATTGCTGCTGGGGCATCTGGGCTTCGTCCTGCTCGAAGCTGACGCAATCAACCTGCCGGTGATCGATAGCAGCGCCGCCTAGCTGGGAGCCGGGCCTTCCTGGCAGCGCGACGCGCGCCAACTTGGCTGGAGGACTAAGGCCGTCAATCGGAAGCGATGATCGAGCCAGGACTGGGCAATCTCACTCGGCGTTTCCTGTGGTGGAAGTAGGCGCGTTTGATTCTTTGCAAAGCCCTTTGACGTCGGCTTCAGCTTGCTCCCGTGTTTGGTAGACGTCCTTGCCTACCTTGGTAACGTCCTTGCCCGATGGCTCGATATCGACCACGAGGCACTTCTCGTCGGCTGCGCGAACAATCCACCAGTTCGCGAAAGCCGGATCGGCCAAGGCAAGCAAGATAACGGTTACCAAGAGAAACTTGTAAGACATGAAGGCTTCGCTCCGGTTCCGCCTGCCAGGATGGCAGGGATTTCCGCGTGTCACGAGACAAACAAGCAGGACGAACTACCTGTTCCATCGTCCGGGGAGCGCTCCCGGACGTCCGCTTTTGGCACAAAGCAGACATGCTCAATGCGCTGATGATGTCCGCTTCTGGGGGCAAAGCCGACATAGACCAACCGCTGGTTACCACTCGATTTATGAGTACACGGCCTAGCTGCCCCCATCCCCCCACTACCCCATGGCTGTCCTCACCCATTGTCCCGGCGCCCACTCAGGCTCTCATTCTGCCGGAGGACTTTTCTTCGGGGCTGCTGCCTGCGTTGGGTACGGTCTTGAAGCGAGGCCCGTGCGGGCCTTCAGTGCAGGTGCGTTGCGCCGCCTTCTCGATGTCGATGATGGTGCGCGGCCTGCCAGTCTTGCCGTCGAGCGAGCGCAATGGCGCTTTCAACGTCGCCCATCAGAGCGCCCTCACATTGAAGCGCGGCGCATGCTTCCGCATCGAATTGGCAACATAGCTCGGCGCCAGGTGCCCGTAGTGCTTCTCGACCATGCGCGTGTCGCCGTGACCTAGGGCCTTAGCCACAACGAACAGCTCGGCGCCGTTCATGATGGCAAGCGAAGCGTAGGTATGGCGCAACTGATGGAAGCCAACCGCAGGCTCGATCTTGGCGCGCTTGCATGCAGCCTTCATCGGCTCTGACTGGTTAGCCTTCTTCCACTCTCGGCCGAGAAGGAGATCCGTCCCCTTGCGGCCGGCGGTGAGCTGCCTGAAGAACTCCACGCCCTCCGGCGTCAAGAATACATGCCTGTCCTTGTTAGCCTTGCTCATGCGGATGTGGAGCGTGTCGGCGGCGGTGAAGTCTGCCACGCGTAAACGGGCAAGCTCGCCGTAACGGGCACCAGTAAGTAGGGCCGCATGTACCAGGGTGCGAAAGTCGCCTTCGCATGCATTAAGTAGGCGCCTGCACTCTGCCGGCGTTGGTAACGCGCGCGGGCGATATCGACGCCATGAAAAGGCTGCACGCGGGACCATTCATCATTCGCCACCACTTTCTTCTCGCGCCATGCATGATTGAGAGCAGCCTTTAGCCACGCAAGGCAGCGATTGGCGGAGGTCTGGCGCTTGCGTACGTCCTCCGGATCGTTGAAGTCAGTGCCGCGGTAAGCCTGGTCATGCCCGGGTCTGGTTCGCTTGCGGGCCGGCGTCTGGGCAATCTCCCGGTGCCACTTCCTGATCTCGGCCGCATCGAGCTGCTCGACGGCCTTATCCCCGAAGGCGGGAACGGCAAAGGCATTCAGCCGGAGCTTTGCGTCATAGCCTGATGGTCTATTACCGAGGTGCTCCAGGTACGCAGCAATCGCATGCCTGACGGTGTAGGTCCCGCGGATACCAGGTCTGTGGCCTCTAGCAACCTCCTGCGCCTGCCAGAAGTCTAGAACGGTCGCGCCGTTTGCATCCTCTCGATCGTCGGTAATGGCGAAGGTCTCGACGGCGTATTGCTGCTTGCCAATGTAGCGGCGCACGACCCACACCCCGCCGGTCTGGCCCTTGCGGTAGCCGATATGGAGGCCCTTGCCGATCGTGCGCCAGTACGGCTTGCCGCGCGCCTTCAGCTTGCTGCGGGCATCTCGGCTATCTAGGGATTGATCCTTAACCCTGCGTGCCACGCGGTAGCCTCTTAACGGCCTCCGCCAGGAAACGCTGTGGTCGTACCAGATGCAACGGCGGATCGGCGAAAGGACCGAGGAGATGCCGTCGTCGGGGACCAGGCCGTCCCCTTTCGCGCTGAACTCAACTATAGGTAGAGTGTGCGCGAAGTGGGGCAGACTTCAAGAGAGGAGCTAGCCGTGCAGCGTCACTTG
>CAVPZK010000003.1:0-67653 GCA_963710245.1 uncultured Alphaproteobacteria bacterium | reverse complement strand
TATCGATCGGGATGTAGGCCGGCACCTGCGAAAGCGCCCCGAGCAGGAGGCTCGTCTTGCGGCTCGAGCCCGATCCGAATTCGACCAGGATGCGGCCCTCTCCGGCGAGCGCCGCGATCTCCTCGCCATTGGCTTCCAGCAGCGCCGTCTCGACCCGCGTCGGGTAATATTCTTCGAGCTTGGTGATCTCCTCGAACAACTCGGAGCCGCGCGCATCGTAGAAGAAGCGGCAGGGAACGCTACGGGGGTTGCGCGCAAGCCCGGCCAGCACCGCTCCGGCGAACTCGCCGATCGCCGGTGCCTCCGGCTTGCGCAGGCTCCGCGCCGAAGCCGCGGAACCTGCCGGGAACTGAAGCGAGATGTCGCCCTCCATCACGCGTCCGCCGCGAGCCTGAGGCCCGTGAACTGCCAGCGCTGATGGGGATAGAAGAAATTGCGATATGTCCGCCGCACATGGCCTTCCGGCGTCACGCAGGAGCCGCCCCTGAGCACGAACTGATTGCACATGAACTTGCCGTTATATTCGCCGACGGCTCCGGCTGCGGCCTTGAAGCCCGGATAGGGGAGGTAGGCGCTTGCCGTCCATTCCCACACATCGCCGAACATCTGCTGGAGACGCGGACCGATCCCCGCCGGCATTGGCCGCAAATGGCCGGCGCCGAGCGTGCGGCCTTCGACGGGGACGCTCGCCGCCGCGACCTCCCATTCGAATTCCGAAGGCAGCCGGTGGCCGGCCCAGCGGGCGAAGGCGTCGGCCTCGTAATAGCTGACATGGGTGACCGGCGCGGCGGGATCGACGGGGCGGAAGCCCATCAAACTCATCTGCCCGTAACCGCCCTCGGCCTTCTCGAAATAAAGCGGTCCTTCCCAAGCTTGGCTCTTCACCGTGTTCCAGCCATCGGCGAGCCAAAGCGTGGGCGTGGCATAGCCGCCATCCTCGATGAACTCGATCCACTCGACATTGGTGACCGGGCGGCTCCCAAGTTTGAACGGGTGGATCAGCGTCTCGTGACGCGGTCCTTCATTGTCGTAGGCAAAGTCACCGCCGTCGTGGCCCACTTCGAAAATGCCGCCCTCGAAGGCGAGCCAGTCGAGCGGCGCCGCATGGCCGGCGCCGATGCCGGGACCGGCCTCGCGATAAGCGGGCTTCAGAGGCTCGGCGGCGAACAGGCTCAAGATGTCGGTCAGCAGAAGCTCCTGGTGCTGCTGCTCGTGATTGATGCCGAGCTCGATCAGCTCGGCCGCTTCCGGGTTGAGCGTTGTATAGAACAAGCGTCCGAGCGCCTGATCGACGAAAGCACGATAGTCGCGCACCTCCGTGACGGAAGGCCGCGTGAGCAACCCACGCTTGGCGCGGGGCTGCCGCGCACCGACGCTCTCATAATAGGAGTTGAAGCAATATTCGAAGCGCTCGTCGAACACGCGATAGCCGGCGAGGAAGCGTTTCAACAGGAAGGCCTCGAAGAACCAGGTGGTATGCGCGAGATGCCATTTGGTCGGGCTCGCGTCGTCCATGGCCTGCACGACCTGATCCTCGTCGCTCAAGGGTGCGGCAAGCTCGGTCGAGCGCGCGCGCGTGGCCAATAGGCGATCGCGCAGGGCGACTGATTCGGTCGTTGGCTTGATGTCGGCGACGACGACGTTATGGAGGTTCATCATCCACTCCCTCGGCTCGGGCTGTGTTGCAACGGGGAAAAGCCCGGATATCGCCGAGCCGACGCGCCGCACCCACCGAAACGCCAGATTTACCAGCTTGTTCCGGCACGCGGAATGGTTAAGCATGCACAACTCTGTGAGGCAGAATTGATTTTTCGCCGGAGTCTTGCGTTGCAGAACAACCGCGCCAGAAGCGACGACACCGTCATTCCCTTCGATCGCCGGCAATCGCCGGTGGCTGCCGAGCTGCAAAGGGGCGTCTGCCGCAAATTCCGCGCCGAGGGCCTCTCCGTCGTCACCGAGCTGTCGCTCGCCAATGGCAGGCGCGCCGATGTAGTGGCGCTATCGACGGGCGGCGACATTACAATCGTCGAGATCAAATCCTGCCTTCTCGACTATCAAAGGGACGGGAAGTGGCAGGACTATCTGTCCTTCTGCGACCGGCTCTATTTTGCCGTCGCCGCCGACTTCCCCTGCGAGGTGATCCCGGAGTCGGCGGGGCTCATTCTTGCCGACCGCTACGGCGCCGAACTGATGCGCGAGCCGGTGGAGGAGCGTCTCACCGCAGCGCGCCCAAAGCCATGATGCTGTGCTTCGCCCGCGCCGCTGCGCTCAGGCTCCAGCTCCACCTCGACCCATCTTGCGGCTTCGAGGTCTGACGCTTGCCCTACTTCGGTGCGCGCTTGGCGAGGATGCGCTGCAACGTGCGCCGATGCATGTTGAGCCGGCGCGCGGTCTCGGAGACATTGCGATTGCAAAGCTCGTAGACGCGCTGGATGTGCTCCCAGCGCACGCGATCTGCCGACATCGGGTTCTCCGGCGGCGGCGCCTTGGCGGCCGTTCCCGATGCAACCAGCGCGTTATAAACGTCATCGGCGTCGGCGGGCTTGGCGAGATAGTCCACAGCGCCGAGCTTCACTGCGGTAACGGCTGTGGCGATGTTGCCGTACCCAGTCAGCACCACGGCGCGCGCTTCGGGGCGCACGTCCTTCAGCGCGGCGATCACGTCGATGCCGTTGCCATCATCGAGCCGCATATCCACCACGGCGAAAGCCGGCGGGCGGCGCTTGAGCGAGGTTAGTCCATCCTCCACCGAGGCCGCGGCCTCGACCGCGAAGCCGCGCGTTTCCATGGCGCGTGCGAGGCGCGCGAGGAAAGCGCGATCGTCATCGACGATCAGCAGCGTGTTGTCCTCGAGTACGGCGAAATCGGTCTGAGGCGTGGGCGAGAATTGTTGAGCTTCCATATCCGGGCTCTCCTGGTGCTTCTGCTCCTGCCCCGTCCCCACGGCGTAAGCTCCCTAAGATAGAAGGATTCGTCTGATTGGCTCTGCGACGAGATGACGTAGAGCTAGGGGCTTTTACCCCTTTCGGCAAGGTTGCGGGCGCCGATTGCAGCAATCGAGGCAAAGTGACGCTGGTTAATGGGGTGTCTTAGGCGACCGGCTCACGTTTTGGGGCGGTTTTCTGGAACGCATGCTCGAATTTCGCCCGCGGCCAACTCACCGTGACCACGGCGCCGCCTTGCGGCAGCGGCCGGTTGGCAAGCTCGAGCGTTGCACCTGAGCGCTCGAGCAGCGTCTTGGCGATGAAGAAGCCGAGTCCCATGCCGACATGCTCGTCGGTGGTCTCCCTTTCGGTTTGCGCCGACCGCGTGGTGACGAAGGGCTCGCCGAGTTGCTCCAACACATGTGAGGGGAAGCCCGCGCCGTCGTCGGCGATGACGATGGTCACCTCGTCCTTGGACCAGCGCGCCTCGACCTCGACTTTGCTCGCGGCAAAGTCGATGGCGTTCTCCACCAGATTGCCGAGGCCATACAGCATTCCAGGATTCCGCTCGGTCACCGGCTCGGGCATGGAACCGCGCGGCGCACCCTTTTCCGTCGGCCCGGTCTTCACCTCGATCGGCACGGCGACAAGGCGATGCGGCGCCACTACCTCCTCGATCAGATGGCTCAAGGGCAGCCGCGAGACGATCAGGTCATGCTGCTCGCCGCCGCCGGCGAGCTCTGTCAGGATGTCGCGGCAGCGCTCGGCCTGCGCGCGCAACAGCAGCAGATCCTCGTAATGCGGATCGGTCGGCTTGGCGTCGCGCATCAGCTCCTTGGTCACCACCGCGATGGTCGCAAGCGGCGTACCGAGCCCATGCGCGGCAGCCGCGGCAAGGCCGTCGAGGGCGGAGAGCTTCTGCTCGCGCGCGAGCACCATCTCGGCGGCGGCGAGCGCCTTGGCCATGCGCCGCGCTTCCTCGGCAGTGCGCCAAGAATAAAAGCCGATGAACAGGATGCCCGACACGACCGCCGCCCACACGCCCATTACATACGGGAAGGGGAGCAGCAGATTGGCGTGATGGAACCAGGGCAGGGGATGGTGGAACTTCGTCAGCAGTGTTGCCGCGATGATGGCAAGCGTGCCGAGCGCGGCTGTGATGTTGAGCGGGAGCGTCGAGGCCGACACGGTGACCGGAGCGATGAGCAGGAACGCGAACGGGTTCTCCAGCCCGCCGGTGAGATAGAGCAGCGCCGCCAGCTGCAAAATGTCGTAGGCCAGCATGATGAAGGCGTAATGGCTGCGTAAGCGCTGGCTCGCCGGGTAGCGGATGCGCAGCGCGACATTGATCCAGGCCGACAGCGCGATCACCGCGAGACAGCCGCCGATCGGCAGATCGATGCCGAGCACCCAATAGGCGCCAATCACCGTCAGGCTTTGCCCCAGCACGGCGAGCCACCGCAGCCGAACGATGGTCTGCAAGCGGACCCGGCTTTCGCCTTGGCGGAGCCAGTCCGGCACGGTGGGGCGGCGGATGGTTTGACTATTGTCGAGGGCGGCCATAGGTGAAGTCTAGCATGGGCGAGAGAGCCATTAATTCCGACGAAGCGGAACCTTTAGCGAAGCTATGGATGAGAAACTAGATAGTGCAAGACAAGTGGCGCGCGAAAGCGTCGCAGAGGCGCGCGCCGAGGCGAGCGTGCCCGTGGCAGTGCGCGACCTCACCAAGGTCTACGGCGCCGTCACCGCCGTCAACCATATCAGTTTCAGCCTCGCTCAAGCCACGACGGTGGCTCTGCTTGGCGGTAACGGGGCCGGCAAGACCACCACCATCGCCATTCTGCTCGGCCTTGTGATGCCGAGCTCGGGCGAGGTGAGGGTGTTCGGCGCCGATATGAGCCGCAATCGCGGCTCTGTCGCGCATCGGCTGAATTTCCAGAGCCCTTATGTCGATTTGCCGGCGCGGCTCACGGTCAAGCAGAACCTGACCGTCTATGCCGGGCTTTACGGCATCGGCAACCCCGCCGAGCGAATTGCCTATATCGCCCGGGATTTGCAGATCGAGGATCTGCTCGACCGCCCGACCGGAAAATTGTCGGCCGGCCAGAAGACCCGCGTCGGCCTCGCCAAGGCGCTGCTCAATGCGCCGGAGCTTCTCCTGCTCGATGAGCCGACCGCCTCGCTCGACCCCGATACAGCCGACTGGATCAGGCGGAAACTCAAGCACTATGCGGAGAGCCGCGGCGCGACGCTGTTGTTCGCCTCGCACAACATGGCCGAGGTCGAGCGGCTCGCCGATCGCGTCATACTGCTCGATGCGGGCCGCATCATCGAGGACGGCACGCCGGCAGCCCTGATCCGGACCTACGGCAAGGCGACGCTGGAAGAGGTGTTTCTCGACGTGGTGCGCGGACGCGCCCGCGAGCCGTTGGAGAGGCCGGAGGACGAGGCGTTGCCCGCGCGCAAAGCGTCATGAGCAAGGTGACCGCGATAGCGAGCGGCGCCGAGCCGATCCTGTTGCCGCAAACCGGGATCGGCGCCTCGCTCCGCCGCATCGGCGCTTTGGTGAAGCGTTATATCTATCTCTTGCGCAGCTCCGGCGTGCGGCTGGTCGAGCTGATCTATTGGCCGTTCTTGCAAATGCTGACCTGGGGCTTCCTCCAGAAATATCTGGCCGGGACCACCAGCCCTCTCGCGCAAGCCGCGGGTGTCCTGATTGGCTCGGTTCTGCTGTGGGACATTCTGTTCCGCTCTAAGATCGGCTTCTCGACGACCTTCATCGAGGAGATGTGGTCGCGCAATCTCGGCAATCTGCTGACGAGCCCTTTGCGTCCTTTCGAGCTTGTCGCGGCCTTGAGCCTCTGGAGCGTGATCCGGCTCAGCGTTAGCATGGTGCCTGTCGCCATCGCCGCCTATTTCATCTTTGGCTTCAACCTGCTCGATCTCGGCCTGCCGCTGGTCGCCTTCTTCGCCGTGCTCGTGCTGACGAGTTGGTCGCTCGGGCTGATCTCCGCTGGTGTCATCTTGCGTTACGGGCTCGGCGCCGAGGAGCTAGCCTGGTCGCTTGCCTTCCTGCTGCTGCCGCTGTGCTGCGTCTACTATCCGGTCTCGGTGCTACCGGGCTGGCTGCAGGTGATTGCCTTGGCGCTGCCGCCCACGCATGTGTTCGAAGGCATGCGCTCGATCCTTCTGCACAACACTTTCGACGTGAAGGAGTTGTGGTGGGCTGCTGGACTTAACGTCGTCTACCTTGTCGCGGGCTATCTGACCTTCAGTTGGTTCCTCGGCAGCGCGCGCGAGAACGGCACGCTGGTGCAATTGGGTGAATAGATGAGCGGCCGCCTCCTGACAGTGATCGTCGCCGGCTTTCTCATCGGAGCGCTTAGCGGCGCCGCCCTTCTGGTGCTGAGCCACCCGTCCCAGGGTCCGGCCGTGCAAGACGAGCGGCAAGGCGCTGATCGGCGGTCCCTTCACGCTTGTCGATCAGACCGGGAAGACGGTGACCGACCAGGATTTCCGCGGGCGCTATATGCTGGTCTTCTTCGGTTTCACCCACTGCCCCGATATCTGTCCCGCCGAGCTTCAGGTGATGTCGGCCGCCCTCGACGAGCTTGGGCCTAAGGCCGACGAGGTCGTGCCCGTCTTTATTACCCTCGATCCCGAGCGCGACACGCAAGCGGCGATGGGTGCCTACGTCAAGAATTTCGGATCGCGCTTCGTCGGCCTTACCGGCTCTCCGGAACAGATTGCTGCCGCCGCCAAAGCTTACAGGGTGGCCTACTCAAAGTTCCAGGAAGACAAGGCAAGCAGCGATTACAGTATCGATCACTCAGCGCTTGTCTATTTTATGGGCAAAGACGGCGAATACGTTGCGCATTTTGCCTATGGCACGCCCGCCTCGAAAATGACCGAGACTCTGCGCCGCTACCTTTAGCCGCGCGGCCGATCGGCCACACTAAAATGTCATCGTTGCGCCGCAACATAGAATCATCATTTGATTCCGCGATGCAGCATCTATGATGAGTCAGCGAGAGAGGTCGAGGCATGCTTTATCACCTATACGAGCTGAACCAGGCCGCCTTGAGCCCTGCGCGGGCGGCGGCGGATGCCTGCCGTCTTCTGTTCCGCAATCCCTTGAATCCCGCGTCTTACACCGCGCTCGGCCGCAGTGCCGCTGCGGCTCTCGAGCTGTTCGAGCGCACCACGCGACGCTATCGGCGGCCGGTTTGGGGCATCACCGAGACCGAGGTGAAAGGCCGCACAGTCCCGGTCAGGGAACGGACCCTGATCGCCAAGCCCTTTTGCAGTCTCGTCCATTTCGAGCGTGAGCTATCGCGGTGGCGCTTCCGCAACGACCCTAAGGTCCTGGTCGTAGCGCCGCTGGCCGGGCATTTCTCCACGCTGCTCCGCGGCACGGTGCGCGACCTCCTTCCCAATCACGACGTCTATGTCGTCGAATGGCAGGACGCCCGCTTCGTGCCCCGCGCCGCCGGCAATTTCGATCTCGACGATTACATCGATTATATCATTGAATTTCTTCAGTATTTTGGAGGGGATGTGCATGTGATGGCGGTCTGTCAGCCGACCGTCCCCGTGTTTGCTGCGGTCGCCCTGATGGAGGGTGCGAACGACCCTGCCGTGCCGTGCTCGATGATCCTCATGGCCGGCCCGATCGACGCGCGGGAAAGCCCGACGGCGGTCAACCGCTTCGCCGAGGCGAGGTCCATCGACTGGTTCCGGCGCAATGTCATCACCCAGGTTCCCTGGCCGTATCCCGGGGTGATGCGCAACGTCTATCCCGGCTTCCTCCAGCTCAGCGGCTTCATGGGCATGAATTTTGATCGCCACGTCACGGCCCATCGCGAACTGTTTCACAATCTGATCAGGGGAGACGGCGACTCCGCCGACAAGCATCGCGAGTTCTACGACGAGTTTCTCGCGGTGATGGACCTTTCCGCCGAATACTACTTGCAGACGATTGAGACGGTGTTCCTTGAGCACAAGCTGCCAAAGGGCAAAATGGTGCACCGCAACCGGCTGGTGGACCCGGCCAAGATCCAAAAAGTGGCGTTGATGACGGTGGAAGGCGAGAAGGACGACATCTCGGGGATCGGCCAGACGTTTGCTGCACAAATATTGTGCACCAATCTTGCCGACGCCAAACGGCAGCACCATCTTCAGCGCGGCGTCGGCCATTATGGCGTGTTTAACGGCTCTCGATTCCGGGCCGAAATAGCGCCTAAAATCAGTAACTTCATAGCCAAAAACCAGCGCCGTAGAGGGATGCTGGCGAGAGCCTTCGGCCGCACTGCCTAAAGCAGAGGCGCGCGCTCCCTCAAAAGCCTGTGCTACTGTGTTGGCCGCCGAATTGAGGGGCCGACGGCAGTAGGGAGCGTAACCATGCTTAAGCGCCTTAATCTCGGGCGTGGCGAGACCATCGAGGTCAAGATCCGCGGCCTCAATATTCCGATGGTGCTGAGACGGAGCGCGCGGGCGCGAAGGTTCAGCCTGCAAGTGAGCGAAGCGCGTCGCGGCGCCGTGCTCACCATGCCGCTTTATTCGAGCTTCGCCGACGCTGATGAGTTTCTCTCGCGCCATCTCGATTGGCTCAAGGCCCGCGTCGCCGGTTTGTCGGAGCCTGTGCCCTTCACGCATGGCGCTGTCGTCCCCTTACGCGGCTACGCCCATGTGCTCCGCTTTGCGGGGTCGGTGCGCAAGCGGGGTGTGGTGTGGATCGAGGCGGCTGAAGATGCGATCGCGGCCCCTGCCTGGCCTGAAGGCGCGCGCGTCGGTATGCGCAGGATTCCGCGCCTCTACGTGACGGGCGAGGAGGAGCACGCGCCGCGCCGGCTGCTCGACTGGCTGAAGCGCCAGGCGCATCTCGATCTCAAGACACGCGTGGCGGTTCATGCCAAGCGTCTCGATCTCACGCCGAAGCGCCTCTATGTGCGTGATCAGACCACGCGCTGGGGGTCATGCTCGACCTCAGGCGCTCTGTCCTTCTCCTGGCGGCTCGTGCTGGCTCCGCCCTTCGTGCTCGATTATCTCGCCGCGCACGAGGTCGCCCATCTCGGCCACATGAATCACGGGCCGAGATTCTGGGCGCTGGTGGAGCGCAGCATGCCGCGCCACGAGGAGGCGCGCAGCTGGCTGAAGAAGCATGGGGCCAGCCTGCATCGCTATGGCGCCGGTGAGATGCTCCAGTCTTCGACCGGCACCTCGCCCAAGCGCAGCATCGAGTAGTGCGAGAGCGATCTACTGCCCTGCAAGGATGCCGAACACGCGGCGGAACAGCGGCGCGCCGTCACTGGCCGGAGTTGAGCTCCCCGGTAGGCGCGCGATGGCATCGACGCGTGGCGCGCGCGTGCCCGGCAGCGCGAGCGGCGTCTTGTCGCGATGCGCGTAAGCCATGATTTCGTGCCAGAGCTTGGCCGGTAGCGCTCCGCCCGTGACCTTCTTCATGCGCGTGCCGTTGTCGTTGCCGATCCACACCCCGCCCACGTAATGCGCCGTATAGCCGATGAACCAAGCGTCGCGGTAACTCTGCGTCGTGCCGGTCTTTCCCGCCACCACTTGGCCTTCGATCGCGGCCTGCTTGCCGGTGCCGCGCGCAACGACCGCGTACATCATGTCGTTCATGGCGGCGACATATTGCAACGCCACGACTTGGCCGATGGTTGAGCGCTGCCGTTCATACAGCACCTTGCCGTCGCCGTTGCGCACGCGGGTGATGATATGCGGCAGCACCCCCTGGCCGCCATTGGCGAAGGGCGTGTAGGCGCCTGTCAGCTCGAGCAGCGTCACCTCGGCCGTGCCGAGCGCGATGGAGGGGTTGTCGTGCAGTTTGGAATGGATGCCGAGGCGGCGCGCCGTGCGCACCACGCGCCAGGGCCCGACTTCCGCCGCGAGCCTTGCCGCCACAGTGTTGATCGATTGCGCGAGAGCATCGCGCAGGCTGATCTCGCCCTGATAGATGCCGGTATAGTTCCGCGGCGACCAGCCGGCGACCGTGGTCGGCCCGTCATAGGCGACCGAATCCGGCGTATAGCCGCTCTCAAGCGCGGCCAGAAAGACGAAGGGCTTGAAGGCCGATCCCGGCTGGCGGAGCGATTTCAGCGCGCGGTCGAACGGGCTCGTCGAGTACGAGCGGCCGCCGACCAGGGCTTTGACCCCGCCCATCGGATCGAGCACCACGACGGCGCCCTCGCCCGCGTTCACATCGGCGCCCTCCGCGTCGAGGAGGTGACGCAGCGTCTGCTGCGAGACGCGCTGTAGCCCTGCATCGATGGTCGTCTCGACGATCAGATCGCCGTCCTGCTCACCGACGAATTCCGGCAACAGCTCGGCCACGAAATCGACAGGGTAGGGATAGCCGGTATCGTCACCCTTGGCTGACAGCCGCAGCGGCTGTTGGCCGGCGTTGCGCGCCTGCTCCGGAGAGAGAAATCCCGCCTCGACCATGTTGCCGAGCACCTCGTCGGCGCGAGCACTGGCGGCCTTGACGCTGCGCGTCGGCGCGTAGCGCGAGGGCGCTTTCAGGAGACCCGCCAGCAGGGCTGCCTGCGACAGCGTGACGAAGCGGGCCGACTTGCCGAAATAGCGGCGCGAAGCCGCCTCGACCCCATAGGTACCGCCGCCGAAATAGACCCGATTGAGATAGAGCTCGAGGATCTCGTCCTTGGAGAAGCGCTGCTCGAGCCAAATCGCGTAGACGACCTCTTCGAGTTTCCGCACGTAAGTGCGCTGCGGGCTGAGGAACAGATTCTTGGCGAGCTGCTGGGTGATGGTGGAGCCGCCCTCGACCACGCTGCCGGCAGAGGCATTGCGGAAGGAGGCGCGTACCAGCCCGAGCGGATCGATGCCGAAATGTGCATAGAAGCGCCGGTCCTCGGTCGAGAGCACGGCCTGGACGAGATAAGGCGGCAGCATGTCGAGCCGCACATGGCCGCGGCGCAAGCCTCGCTCGGCGAGCACCGTGCCGTCTTGCGCGAGAATTGTCACATTGGGTGGCCGGTCGTCGAGCGCGGCGATGACGGGATCGGGGACGCTGGCGATGAAATAGATGATCGCCGCGCCCAGCACGATGCCGCCCCAGATCGCCGTAAGCAGGGAGAAGCGGATGCCGCGATAGAGCCAAGGATGGCGAATGACCCATCGCTTCAGGCCGGACGGGCGCCGGCGTTTGCTTGGGCGGCGAGCGGCGCCGCGCCGCGCGCCGAAATTTGGCTCAGGCCGGCGATGCACTTTTGCGCCGGGCTTTGCGCTCCGCCGCGCGCCTTGCATGTGTCCCACCCTTGCTCAAGCGAAGGCGAGGCGCGCTTGACGCTTTCCCAAGCCTCAAGGCGAACCCCTCTAGGCCAAGCCTAGGCGTTCCGGATTGACACAATGTTAAAGGATTGGGCCACCCTAAAGGTTCGGCTAGCCCGCCGGATCCCCCATCCAGAAGACCAGATCGCGGGCCTTCGATCCCTTCTTCCAACCGGCGAGGCTGGCGTAGAGCCTAGTTAGGTCGCCGCCGTCGGCGAGGAAGGCGCGCCACGAAAAGTGGTCGTAGATGATCTGGATATGCAGCGAGTAGATCTCTGGACCGGCGCCATCACCCGCGCTCGACGACTAGATTGAGATCTTTCTTCTCCGATGCTGACGTGGATACGTTGGGCGATCCAGGTAATCACCGCGCACTTGTCGGAAGAAATGGGTGTCGGCCGCAATCAACTATAGGTAGAGTGTGCGCGAAGTGGGGCAGACTTCAAGAGAGGAGCTAGCCGTGCAGCGTCACTTGGCTGTCACACATCCAAATTGGCCACATAGAGGGCGTTGGCCTGGATGAATTCGCGCCTAGGCTCGACCACGTCGCCCATCAGCCGCGAGAACACGTCGTCGGCATCCTCGCCTTCCTTGATCTTCACCTGGAGGATCGTGCGGGTGTCGAGGTCGAGCGTCGTGTCCCAGAGCTGCTCCGGGTTCATCTCGCCAAGACCCTTGTAGCGCTGCAGCGTGAGCCCCTTGCGGCCGGTCGTCATCACCGCTTGCAGCAGCTCGCTCGGCCCATGCACGACGACGGTCGTGTCCTTGCGCTTGAGGGTAGCGGGCTTGGCATAGACCTCTTGCAGGTGCTCGGCGAAGCCGTCGAGCTTGAGCGCGTCGGCGGAAGCGATGAACGGTCCGTCGATCAGATGGGACTCCATGACGCCTCTGAGCTCGCGCCAGAAGCGCAGGCCACCCTCGGGCAGCGCCTCGCCATGCCAGCCCCGCTCGGTTTCCTCGGCGAGCGCATCGAGGCGTTTGGCGATATAGGCGGCGGCAGCCTGCGAATGCTTTCCGTCCTTGAGCACTTTGGGGTTGAGCGCGCCGGCAATCGCCGTCTGCTCGACGATGAAGCGCGGATAGCGGCTGTGCAGGCCTTTAAGGATCGCGCTGATCTTGCGCGCGGTCTCGACGATGTCGCGTAAGTCGCCCCCGCCGCGGCTCGCATTATCGCCGGTGAGGAGAAGCGCATCCTCCAATCCTTCGCCGATGAGATAGTCCTCGAGCGCCTTCTCGTCCTTGAGGTAACGCTCCTGCTGGCCGCGCTTCACCTTGTAGAGGGGCGGCTGGGCGATGAAGAGATGGCCCGCCTCGACCAGCTCGTGCATCTGCCGGTAGAAGAAGGTGAGCAGCAGTGTGCGGATATGCGCGCCATCCACGTCCGCGTCGGTCATGATGATGACCTTGTGATAGCGGAGCTTGGACAGGTCGAATTCGTCCTTGCCGATGCCCGTGCCGAGCGCGGTGATCAGCGTGCCGATCTCCTGCGACGACAGCATCTTGTCGAAGCGCGCCCGCTCGACATTGAGGATCTTGCCGCGCAAGGGGAGCACGGCCTGGAAGGCGCGGTCGCGCGCCTGCTTGGCGCTGCCGCCGGCTGAATCGCCCTCGACCAGGAACAGCTCGGACTTGGCGGGATCGCGCTCCTGGCAGTCGGCGAGCTTGCCCGGCAGCGAGGCCATGTCGAGCGCGCCCTTGCGCCGCGTCAGCTCGCGCGCCTTGCGCGCGGCTTCGCGCGCCGCCGCGGCCTCGACGATCTTCTGCACGATGTTGCGCGCCTCGCCGGGATTCTCCTCGAACCACCCGGAGAGCGCGTCAGCCATGACGCTCTCCACCACCGGACGCACCTCCGACGAGACCAACTTGTCCTTGGTCTGGCTTGAGAACTTCGGATCGGGCACCTTGACCGAGAGCACGCAGGTCAGCCCCTCGCGCGCGTCGTCGCCGGTCAGCGCCACCTTCTCCTTCTTGGCGATGCCGGAAGAAGCGGCATAGGTGTTGACGGTGCGCGTCAGCGCCGCGCGGAAGCCGGCGAGATGCGTGCCGCCGTCGCGCTGCGGAATGTTGTTGGTGAAACAGAGCACGTTCTCGTGGTAGCTGTCGTTCCACCACAGCGCCGCCTCTATGGTGATGCGCGCCTGCGTCTTCTCGACCACGATCGGCTCGTTGATGAGCGAATGCTTGGTGCGGTCGAGGAAACGCACGAAGGCGCGCAGGCCGCCTTCATATTTCATCTCCTCGATCTTCGGCTCGACGCCGCGATGGTCGGATAGGACGATGCGCACGCCTGAATTCAAAAAGGCGAGCTCGCGCAGGCGGTGCTCCAGCGTCGCATAGTCGAACTCGACCATGGTGAAAGTCGCCGTGCTCGGCACGAAAGTGATCCGCGTGCCGGTCTTGCCGGTGGCTTCGCTGACCACCTTGAGCGGCTTCACCGGCACGCCGTCGGCGAAGCTCATGAAATGCTCCTTGCCGGCGCGCCAGATGGTGAGATCGAGCTTGGAAGAGAGCGCGTTGACGACGGATACGCCGACGCCGTGCAGGCCACCCGACACCTTGTAGGAGTTCTGGTCAAACTTCCCGCCGGCGTGGAGCTGCGTCATGATCACTTCGGCCGCCGAGACGCCTTCGCCCTTGTGGATCTCGGTCGGGATGCCGCGGCCGTTGTCCTCGACCGTGACCGAGCCGTCGGCGTTGAGCGTCACGAAAATCTCGTCCGAGAAGCCCGCCAGCGCCTCGTCGATGGCGTTGTCCACCACCTCATAGACCATGTGATGGAGGCCAGAGCCGTCGTCGGTGTCGCCGATATACATGCCCGGCCGCTTGCGCACGGCGTCGAGGCCTTTCAGCACCTTGATCGACTCGGCGCCGTATTCGGCAGCGGCTTCGGCTTTGCGTTTGGAAGCTGGTGTCATGGTTCCCTGAAGGCGGTTGTTGGTCTTGTTAGAGGGGCTCGGGGCCCCGCGTGAATCAGGCCCCGATCTTACCCCGATTCACCGCAAAAATTTGGGCGTTTTCAGCGATCGGAGCGAACAAATCCCGGTCGGTTCCGGTCATCCAGGCCTGGGCGCCAAGGCTTGAAATTTCAGCAAAAAGTGCTTCCCGTCTGGCCTGGTCCAGATGCGCGGCCACCTCGTCCAGAAGGATCAGCGGCGAGGCGCCCTCGAGCTCCTTGATCAGCTCGGCTTTGGCGAGGATCAGCCCGATCAGAAGCGCCTTCTGCTCGCCGGAGGAGCAATGCGCCGCCGGAGCATTTTTCGGGCCGTGAGTCACGATTAAATCGCTCAGATGCGGTCCTTCAAGGGCGCGGGCGGCCGCGCGGTCGCGCTCGCGGCCTTGGGCGAGCATCGCGCGAAATTCGTCCTCGACCTCGGTCGCCGGCAGCCGCGACAGCGCCTCTTCCAGCCGCCCCTCGAGCGCGATCTCCGCCCACGGGAAGGGGCCTTCGCCGCGCGCTTCACGCATTCGCTCGATCAGCCCGGCAAGCCGCGCGACCGCATCGAGCCGGGCAGCAGCGATGGCCGTGCCGGCCTCGGCCATCTGCTCCTCCAGCCCCTCGAACAGCGCACGGCTTCCCTCCCGCATCTGGAACAGCCGGTTCCGCTGCCGCATGGCGCGGTCGTAGCGGCCCTGCGGGCTGCGCATTTTGGGATCGACGGCAAGCACGAGCCGGTCGAGGAAACGCCGCCGCTCGGACGCCGAGCCGGTGAAGAGGCCATCCATCGCAGGGATCAGCCAAACCAGCTTCACATGCTCCGAGAGAGCGCCGGCACTTGCGTCCTTGCCGGCGATGCGCACGGTGCGCCCCCTGCTCTCCTCGATGCTGCCGGCAGGGACGCCGGTGCCGATCTCCACCTCGTCCTCGCGCGACACGATCTTTGCTGCTACGGCGAAACCGCCGGCGCCGTCCTTGCGGCAAAGCTCGGCATAGGGGCGGGAGCGCAAGCCGTTGCCTGCGCCGAGCAGCGACACCGCCTCGAGCAGGTTAGTCTTGCCGGAGCCGTTGTCGCCGATCAGTACTACGGGCCGCGCATCGAGCTTGAGCTCTGCGCGCGCATAGTTGCGGAAATCGGTGAGCTTGAGCGTGCGGACGTAAAGGCGCGTCTTCGCGGCTTCGCCCGCGATCGCCTTGGTCACGCTGTCACCCTTAGGACGAGCCCTCATACCCGCATCGGCATGAGCACGTAGAGCGCGGACGTATCCTTGCCGTCGCGCACCATGGTGGGGGAGCCTGGATCGGCGAGCTGGAACTCGGCAGTGCCGCTTTCGAGCTGGCCCGAAATATCCAGCAGATAGCGGGCATTGAAGCCGATCTCCAACGGATCGAAGCCATATTCGACCGGGAGTTCCTCGGTTGCGCTGCCGCTATCGGGATTGTTGACCGACAGCGTGAGCTTGCCGTCGGAGATGGTGAGCTTCACGGCGCGGCCCTTGTCGCTCGACAGCGTCGACACGCGATCGACGGCCTGCGCGAAGGCGGCGTTGTCCACCTCCATCTTCTTGTCGTTGCCTTGCGGGATGACCCGCTCGTAATCGGGGAAGGTGCCGTCGATCAGCTTGGAGGTGAGCACGACGCGCGGCGTCGAGACCCGGATCTTCGATGGCGAAAGCTCCACGCGCACCTCACCCTCGCCATCCTCGACCAACCTGGCCAGCTCGATCACTGTTTTGCGCGGCACGATCACGCCCGGCATGTCCTTGGCGCCCGACGGCAGCGGCAGCTCGACCTGGGCGAGCCTATGGCCGTCGGTCGCCACCGCCCGCAGCATGGGCTTGCCGCCACCAGGCGCCGAGTGGAGATAAATCCCGTTCAGATAATAGCGGGTCTCCTCGGTCGAGATGGCGAAGCGCGTCTTCTCGATCAGGCGCTTCAAATCGCCTGCCGACAGTGTGAAACTGTGGCCGAGATCGTCGACGCTGAGCGCCGGGAAATCGTCCGCAGGCAAGGTCTGGAGCGAGAACTGGGCCGGCCCCGAGGTGATGGAAAGCCGCCCCTGCTCGCCGTCGCGCAGCAAATCGATATCCGACCCCTCCGGCAACTTGCGCACGATGTCGTAGAACATATGCGCAGGGACCGTGGTGGCGCCTTCGCCCTTCGTCTTGCAGGGCACCGTCTCAACCAGCTCCATGTCGAGATCGGTGGCGGTCAGCTTCAGCTCGTTCTGGGCCGCGCTGATGAGGACATTGGAGAGAATGGGGATGGTATTTCGCCGCTCGACCACGCTCGCGACATGCGCAAGCGCCTTGGCAAGGCCTGGTTTGTCGATGGTGAGCCGCATGGTGGTCAGATACCCCAAAAATGAAGGTTTTTCGCCGGTGCGTTCGACCCTGGCCGAAGCCCTTGGGCCTCGGTCAAAATTCTTATGAGCCGGTGAGAAACGAAGAACTCCCGCTAAGACCTTGCCGCGCCGGGGACCACTTTTCAAGGGGTACGAAGGCCTGAAAACAGGCGGTTCAGAACCATTGGCTAAGCGCCTTTGCTAGCCAATGCGCGCCGGCACCTCCAGTTAAAGGTTACCGCACGAAACCATGCTATGCACGCGCAGGCCTCGCACGGACAGCATGTGCGCGAACCTCGCCCCTCGGGCTCGGGAGGAACATTGTCATGAGCTGCAAGACGTCTGGCTCGCCTGTCTCGCGGCGCGGTCTCATGCTGGAGGAATGGACGATCATTAACGACCAGCCTAACGATCCGGAAGATCACGTCTTCCACATCCACACCAACGATATGTTGCTGACCAATGGCGCGGCGCTGGCGGAGCCCATCTGGCTGGATACGGCGATCCTCCCGCGCAACGGCAGCATCACCTTCCGCTCGCGCTTCGTCGATTTCGCCGGCAAATTCATGCTTCACTGCCACATGATGAACCATGAGGACCTTGGCATGATGCAAGTGGTCGAGGTCTATGCCGACGATTAGGGATTGACCCTCGCACGGCCGCTCGCGTCCCAAGCCGAAACCGAGAGATCGTTAGGCAAGAGCGGTGGGGGGACGCCTTGGCTTGGGATCCAAGCCCCCCGCCCGCCTTCCCCCTATTCGCGCAGCAAGCGCTTCAGAAGCTCGATCTCCTCGCGGAGCTGGGTGTCGTCGTTCATCAACTGCTCGATCTTGCGGATCGCGTGCAGCACGGTGGTGTGGTCGCGATTGCCAAACCTGCGGCCGATCTCAGGCAGGGAGCGCGAAGTGAGTAGCTTGGCGAGATACATGCCGATCTGCCGCGGCCTCACGATCGAGCGGTTGCGCCGGCCCGACAACAGGTCGCCGCGGTTGACGCCGTAATGCTTCGATACGGTGCGCAGGATGTCGTCGATCCGCACCCGCCTTGGCTCGGCCCCGCGCATCAGGTCGCGCACGATCTGCTCGGCGGTCTCGAGCGTCACCGGCTCGTCGGTCAGCTGGAAGCTCGCGCGCAAGCGATGCACCGCGCCTTCAAGCTCGCGCCCGCTTTCGGTCAGGCGTTCCGCGAGAAAGGCGAGCACCATGTCGGAAATATCGAGCCCTTTGGTTTCGCTACAGGCCTCGGTCGCGCGCTTCTCGAGGATCTTGTGGCGCAGCTCGTAATCCATGGCGCCGATTTCGGCGACGAGCCCGCCGCCCAACCTCGACCGCATCCGCATGTCGAGCTTGTCGAGCTGGGTCGGCGCCCGGTCGGCCGCGACGATCACCTGTCGTCCGCCATCGATCAGCGAGTTCAGCGTGTGACAGAACTCCTGCTGGATGGTTGGGCCTTGCAAGAACTCCATGTCGTCGATGAGCAGAATATCGATCTTGCGGAGCTTTTCCTTGAAGGCGAGCGCGTCGCGTGCGCGAAGCGCCTGCACGAAGCCCGACATGAAGCGCTCGGCGGTGAGGTAGAGCACCTGCGCTTCGGGCTTGCGCTGCTTCACCTCCCAAGAGATGGCATGCAGCAAATGGGTTTTGCCCAAGCCCACATTACCGTGCACGAACAGCGGATTGAACACGGGCTGCGGCGCGGAGAACGCGCCCGCCACCTCTTGCGCGGCGGCATAAGCGAGCCGGTTCGAGGCGCCGACCACAAAGCTGCCAAAGCTTAAGCGCGGATCGAGCGGCGAGCCCTCGAAGCCGCCATAGCCCGTGCGCAACGGCATGGGCAGCGGCGCGACTTCGGCCACGGGCTCGAATTGTGGGTGCCGTTGGCGCGGCGCTTCCTTAGGCGTCTCGGTGCCGAAATGCGGCTGCCTGACCTTGAATTCAAGGCGCTCCACGTTCGGCCATTCGCCGCGCGAATGTCTTAAGACGAAGTCATAGTAATGCGAGCGGAGCCAGTTCCTGAGGAAGCGGGTCGCCACGGAAAGATGCACGACATCGTCGTCCACCTGTTCGACCTCGACCCCTCTGAACCAACTGGCAAAGACGTCCTCTCCCAGCTCAGCGCGTAACCGGCTCTTGACCCTCGCCCAAGCATCGCTTGGCGCGCACTGCTCTTGCTGTGCCACGGTTTCTGCTCTTTCCCATTCTTATGGTTCGCGCCGTTACGCACCGCACGCACGTTACATGAGCAGTCAACAAGATCGACGCGGACAGTCATGACCCGTCCCTACAACCGGCCTCGCACCTAGCTTTGCTGCCAGGGCAGACCAGCCGCCTTCCAACCCGCTACGGCACCGCGATGCCGGCCATCGTCGAGCGGTCCTTCGAAACCGCCTTCGACGTTGTGACACGCGCGATACCCAACCGCCGCCATCGCCTTGGCCGCTGCCAGGCTCCGGCTCCCCGAACGGCAAATGAAGAAGAGGTCGTCGTCCTCTTTCACGCCAAGCGCCTTGAGTTCTCCGGCCAGACGCTCCGCGAAGCGCGGGTCCACCGCCTGATCGGGAAAGGTCTGCCACTCTACAAGGACAGTCCGTTTGCCGACAGGTCCGAGATCCGGAATCCCCACATAGGTCCACTCGGCGCGCGTGCGCACATCGACGAGCTGCGACCGAGGCTGCGACTGGAGGGTCTTCCAGGCCATCTCCACGTCGACATCATCGACCGCTCTATCGCCGGTCTGTGCGCTCACAGGAACGTCCTCCCCTGAAGACAAGAGTTCGACGTAAGAACAAATTTGGTGTTGGCTACAACAGGTCCTGGCTCTTCAGAACAATAGACCACGACCACCCACGGATTACGCGTCAATATTCCACAAGATTTCCACTCCTCTCCACATTGAAGACAAAGAAAACCTTTCCCGGGAATGACCAGGACCAAGGTACTCAATTGTGAAGGAGGGGAATGCCCCGTTCGGATGATTGGACTATACACATGCGCCCATCGCTGATCAAGCGAGCGGGCCACGCGTGAGACGCCGCGAGGCCTTGTCGCCAAAGGCCTCAGCCCCATTTCGCAAGCCTCTGTCGCGCCAGCGTGAATCGCTTGGAAATCTCGATGAGCGTAACGGCTTGGCGAGGCCGCGCCGACGCGCAATGTCACACGATTTTTTTCTGGGGATGACGATGGCGCGTGGCGTGTTGCGTTTCGACCGCAGCGCCTTCTGCGACAAGCGGTTGAAATATTCGTTGAAATGACATGACCGGCGCGGGCTTGCACACGCCGTCTGTTGCCACGAAACAACAGGAGAGGTTTTTTTGTTAGGGGGCGCCCATGGCGCCGACGCGTTTGGCCAACCGCGAGACTTTGCGCGATGCGGTCTTGCGGTGAACGACACCCTTTTGCGCGGTACGCGCAATAATCGGTTCGGCTTCCTTGAGCGCCGCCGTGGCGGCCTCCTTGTTGCCGGAGGCGATCGCCTCTTCCACCTTGCGCACGGAGCTTCTCAGCCTAGTTCGCCGCGCCTTGTTAACGGCGGTGCGACGGACGGTCTGACGGGCGGCTTTCTTAGCCGATTTGGTATTGGCCATGATGTGATCCTTGAAGGGCCCCGAAGCCGCTGGGCTGGCAAGGGCGGCTGGGCAGAAAACATTGGGTGCTCTATAGCGAGAGCCTCAAGAAGCGTCAACCGCACCGGGAAGAGGCCGGTCCCCCTTACTTTCCTGGCAATTGACAGAGCGGGAGGTCGGTGGCTCTCCTGTCGCGACTTTAACGAGAGGGGCAGAGTAGTAGCGCGATGCGGGTCCTGCTTACCGGCGCCGCCGGCTTTATCGGCTATCACACGGCGGCACGGTTGCTCGACCGCGGTCACGAGGTGATCGGCTACGACAATCTGAATGCCTATTATGACGTGTCGCTGAAAGAGGCGCGTCTCGCCCGGCTGAAGGAGCGCGAGGGCTTTCGCTTCTTGAAAGCCGATCTTGGCGACCGGACGGCGGTAGAGGCGACCTTCGCCGCGGAAAAGCCCGACCGCGTGATCCATCTCGCGGCGCAGGCGGGGGTGCGCTACTCGCTCGACCACCCGCACAGCTACATCAACGCAAACCTCACCGGCTTCCTGCATATCCTCGAGGGCTGCCGCCACCACGAGGTCGAGCATCTCGTCTATGCTTCATCGAGCTCGGTCTATGGCGCTAACCGCAAGCTCCCCTTCGATGTGAGCGATCCCGTCGATCATCCCGTAAGCCTCTATGGCGCGACCAAGAAGGCGAACGAGCTGATGGCGCATTCTTATGCCCATCTTTTCGCGCTACCGGTGACGGGGTTGCGATTCTTCACCGTGTACGGTCCCTGGGGACGGCCCGACATGTCGTTGTTCCTGTTCACCCGCAAGATCATCGCCGGCGAGCCGATCGAGGTCTTCAACTACGGCCACCATGCCCGCGATTTCACCTATATCGACGACGCGGTCGAAGGCGTGCTGCGCACTTTCGACAAGATCGCAACCCCCGATCCCGCCTGGAACCCCGAAGCGCCTGACCCCGCCACCTCGTCGGCGCCCTACCGGGTCTACAATATCGGCAATCATAGCCCTGTCGCCCTGCTCGACTACATCGCCGCGATCGAGAAGGCACTTGGACGCAAGGCGAAGATCGAGCTCCTGCCGCAGCAGCCTGGCGACGTCGAAGAGACCTATGCGGGCGTGGAGGCGCTGAAAGAAGCGACCGGCTTCCAGCCCGCAACCCCCCTGCAAGAGGGCATCGAGCGCTTCGTCGCCTGGTACCGCGACTATTACCGGGTCTGAAGGATCCTCTCTGCGCGCGTGAAATTGACGGGGATTTGCTGACAAGTTGACAAGCCTGCTAAGCCCGCCATGATCCCGCGATCCAGATGCGTAAAGCGAGCGTTTTCGGTCTTCATCCGCCACGCCAAGTCGGACGTAAAGGAGGCCGAGGCGATCGCCGCGGCGCTCGAGGAGCGGGGCCTGAAATGCTGGATCGCGCGGCGCGGGGCGCGCCTACGGCGACGAGATCATCAGGGGCATCGAGAGATCCGCGTTGTTTCGTCCTCGTTCTTTCGGAAGCGATCGAACGGCTCGGCCTTCGTTGCCCGCGAGGTCGAGCGGGCGGTCAGCAAGCAGAAGCCGATATTTGCCGTCCGCCTCGCCGATGTCGTGCCCGCGCCGGCGCTCGAGCTGTTCATCTCGGGCACGCAGTGGATCGACGCCTTCCCGGGTAGTCTCGCCCCGCATATCGGCCGCCTGGCGAAGCTGCTCGGCGAGGATGAGGTCGCGACGAGACCGCTGTTGACCAGCAACGATGCTGATCGGCCGATGCCGGTGGAGGTTGGGCGCTGTGGCCCAAGCCGCAGCCTGAGCGCTCCGACACGCCCATCGACCCTGCCATTCTGACCAGGCCGGTCTGGCCGAAGGACCCGCAGATCGAGGCGCGGGTACAGCAGCAAATGGCGGCAATACCCGGCGACGTCACCATGGTCGGCGGAAAGACGGCGGAAGCCGGCGGCGCCTCCGGCACGGCGGGATCGCCAAGCGATGCCTCGTCAACCGATCCCGATTTCAGGGCATGCGAGAAATTGGCAGGGAAGGACGGCATCGAGGCCTGCAACCGCGCCATTGCCTCGGGAAAATTCACCGGACGGGAGCTTTCTTATCTCTACAGCGATCGCGGCTACCTACTCATGCAGAAGGGCGCACTCGTCCCGGCACTGGCCGATCTGAACAAGGCGGCAGAGTTCGATCCCACCAATTTCTATGCGTATTGGAATCGAGGCGCGCTTCGCATGGCCGAGAGCGATTTCGCCAGCGCCCAAAGCGATTTCACCACGGCTCTTTCGCTAAACCCCGACCCGGCGTCGAAGGCCAAGATCGAGGAAGTCTTGAACGTCGCGACGGAGGTCCTGAAGGCGTCAACGGCAGAGAAGTCCGAGCCGGGAGTCATTACCGATCCATCGCAGTTCGGCGGCGAGCTTGAAGGCAGCGCGTCCGCCTCCTCCGGCGGACTTCCGGCCGACGTCACGCCGGGGTCGTCCTATGCTCGGCTAGTCCTCCTCCGATGGCCGCGGAGCCGGTGATGCCCGCAGCGCCATCGTTGGCGGTGACTCCGACGCCCGCTCAGTAAGACCTCGCAGGGGTCGATCTATCGATTCCTGAACTCGGGCTTCCGCTTCTCGATGAAGGCCGCCATGCCTTCCTTCTGATCCTCGGTGGCGAACAGCGAGTAGAACTGGCCGCGCTCGAAACGCGTGCCTTCGGCGAGGGTCGTGGCGAAGCCGCGATTGATCGCCTCCTTGATCATCATCACCGCGTGCTGCGAGAGATTGGCGATCTTGTCGGCAACCTTGATCGCCTCGTCCATCAGCTCGCCGGCGGGAACTACCCGGCTCACGAGGTTCGAGCGCTCGGCCTCCTCGGCATCGATGCGCCGCCCGGTGAGGCAAAGCTCCATGGCCTTGGCCTTGCCCACGGCGCGGGTGAGCCTCTGCGTGCCGCCATTGCCCGGCATGATGCCGAGCGTGATCTCGGGTTGGCCGAACACGGCCGTATCGGCGGCAAGGATGATGTCGCAAGCCATGGCGAGCTCGCAGCCGCCGCCGAGCGCATAGCCCGCGACCGCGGCGATGATCGGCTTGCGGCAATGGCTGATGCGATCGAACGGCGCGAGGAAATCGCTGCCATAGGCCTCGACGAAGGTCTTCTGGTGCATCTCCTTGATGTCAACGCCGGCGGCGAATGCCTTCTCGTTGCCGGTGATGATGATGCAGCCGATCGAGGGATCGGCCTCGAAGGAATCGAGCGCGCGGTTGACCTCGCCGATCAGCTCGGCGTTGAGCGCGTTCAAGGCATGCGGGCGGTTGAGCGTTATGAGCCCGACCTTGCCCTTGGTCGAGACGAGGATCGCCTCATAGGCGCCGTTCTTTTTCGGTGCTTCAGGATCAGGCTCCCTGGCGGTGAAGACGTTGGCAAACATGATGGTATCAGTCCCCTAGCGTTGACAGTTTGGACAATAGAAGGTCGAGCGTCCTCCTTGGACGATGCGGCGTACGGTTCCTCCGCAGCCTTTTCTTGAGCAGGGCTTACCTTCGCGGCCATAGACCTTGAAGCGGTGCTGAAACTCGCCGAGCTCGCCGTTGGCGCGCCGATAGTCGCGCAGCGATGAGCCTCCGGCCTTGATCGCGTCCTCGAGCACCGCCTTGATGGCGGCGACCAGAGCTTCTGTCTTCTTGGTCGGCTTACCGGATTTGGTGACGAGCGATCCCGCGAGTTTCAGCGGCGAGATGCCGGCCCTGAATAGCGCCTCGCAGGCATAAATATTGCCGAGCCCCGCGATCAGCCTCTGATCGATCAGCGCGGCCTTGATCGAGGTCGCTTTGCCCTTGAGGCGCGCGGCAAGCCATTCGGCGGTGAAGGCAGGACTGAGCGGCTCGACGCCGAGGCCTTTGAACAGCGCGTGTTGATCGAGCCCCTTGGTTGGAATGAGGTCCATATAGCCGAAGCGGCGCGCATCGGAATAACGAACCGAGGTGCCGTCGCCGAGATGGAACACGATATGCTCGTGTTTCGGCGCTTGCTGCTGCTCATGCACGAATGCGCCGAGCTTACCGTTTTGATCGATCGAGAAGCGTCCGGTCATGCCGAGATGCATCACCAGCACCTCGCCGTCATCGAGTCTCGGCAAGCAGATATTTCGCGCGCCGGTCGAGCGCCTCGATCTTGCGTCCCGAAAGCCTCTCGCCGAAGCGCTTGGGCAGCGGGAAGCGTAAATCGGGACGCCGCTGCTCGACGCGCGCAAATGCGTTGCCGACAAGGATTGGCTCCAATCCCCGGCGCACGGTCTCGACCTCTGGCAGTTCAGGCATGCGCCCTTGATTGCCGCAGTGCAGAAATGTCTAGTTGCACTGCAACAATAGCCTGATCTTGGCCCTTGCGCTATTGTCCCCGCGACAAATGTCCGAAGATCTCGACAGCCCCGATATTGCGCAGCCGAAAACGAGTTTCGGCTTTACCCGCGTGCGCGAGGACGCCAAGCAGGGCCTTGTGAACGAGGTCTTTGCCAAGGTCGCGCGGAACTACGATCTGATGAACGATCTGATGTCTGGCGGCCTGCACCGACTGTGGAAAAACGACCTGGTTGCCTGGCTCGCCCCGCCGAAAAGCGCGGTTCCTTACGCGCTGTTGGATGTCGCGGGAGGCACCGGCGACGTGGCGTTGCGCGTGCTCGAGGCTTCCGGCCCGGGCACATCCGCCGTGATCTGCGACATCAGCGCCGAGATGATGGAAGTCGGCCGGGCGAGGGCAGAGGCCGAGAGCGGCAAGCTCGGCTTCGTGCAGGGGAATGCCGAGGCGTTGCCCTTCGACGACCGGCATTTCGACGCCTATACGATCGCCTTCGGCATGCGCAATCTCACGCATATCGAGGCTGCGTTGAGCGAGGCGTTTCGCGTGCTGAAGCCCGGCGGCCGGTTCCTGTGTCTTGAATTTTCCAGCGTCGAGGTGCCGTTGCTCGATACGCTCTATGACGCTTATTCTTTCGCGGCGATCCCGGCACTTGGCGGGCTTGTCGCCGGCGACAGCGCCGCTTACCGCTATCTGGTGGAGAGCATCCGCCGCTTCCCCGATCAGAAAAGCTTCATGCATCTGATCGAGAATGCAGGCTTCGAGAGCGTGCGCTACCGCAACCTGACCGGCGGCATCGCGGCCATCCACTCAGCCTGGCGGCTATGATGAGGCAATGACGTGACAGCGATCGCCAATATGGCTCGCTTGACCAAGGCCGGCGCCGTGCTTGCCTGGTCGGGCGCGCGCGTGCTGCCAGACGATGCGAGCCTGCCCGGGCCGCTCGCGCTGTTCGCCCGTGTCACCGCGCCGCTGCGAAAGAACGGCACTGCCGAGCATGCGAACGAAACGAAACTCTCAGACGCGCTCACCTCGCTTGGGCCGTCTTACATCAAGCTCGGCCAGTTCCTGGCGACCCGCGATGACATCATCGGCCGCGAGCTTGCCCGCGATCTCTCCACGCTTCAGGACCGGTTGCCGCCGTTTTCGCAAAGCGAGGCGCGCGCCGCGGTCGAGGAGGCGCTGGGCGCGCCCATCGACACGCTCTACGCCGAGTTCGGCCCTGCGGTGGCGGCGGCCTCGATCGCGCAGGTGCATAAGGCCAAGGTGCGGATGCCGGATGGCACGCTCAAGCCGGTTGCAGTCAAGGTGCTGCGCCCCGGCATCGAACAGCGCTTCCAGAAGGACCTCGACAGCTATTTCTTCGCCGCGCGCATGATCGAGCGCTTCCATACCCCCTCGCGGCGCTTGCGGCCCATCGCCGTGGTGGACACTCTGGCGAAATCCGTCGCCATCGAGATGGATCTCCGCATGGAGGCCGCCGCTCTCTCGGAGATGGCCGAGAACACCAAGAACGACGAAGGCTTCCGCGTGCCGCAGGTCGATTGGACGCGCAGCGCGCGCCGGGTGCTGACGCTCGAATGGATCGATGGTATTCCGATCGCCGATCGCGAGGCGCTCGCCGCCGCCGGCCATGACGTGAAGTCTCTCGGCCCGCTCTTGATGCAGACCTTCCTGCGGCACGCCATGCGCGACGGCTTCTTCCATGCCGACATGCATCCTGGCAATCTGTTCGTCGATGACCAAGGCCGCATCGTCGCCGTCGATTTCGGCATTATGGGCCGGCTCGGCATGAAGGAGCGGCGCTTCCTCGCCGAGATCCTCTACGGCTTTTTAAACCGCAACTACCAACGCGTGGCCGAGGTGCATTTCGAGGCGGGCTACGTGCCGCGCAAACATTCGGTCGCGCAATTCGCGCAAGCCTTGCGCGCCATCGGCGAGCCGATCATGGACCGCCCGGCGAGCGAGATCTCCATGGCGCAGCTGCTCGGCCAGCTGTTCCAATATACCGAGGTGTTCGACATGCAGACGCGGCCCGAGTTGCTGCTACTGCAAAAGACCATGGTGGTGGTCGAGGGCGTCGGCCGGACCCTCGATCCCGAGTTGAATATGTGGGTCGTATCCGAGCCGGTGGTAAAGGCGTGGATGGAGCAGACCTTCGGCGCGGGCGCCCAGTTCGAAGCCGCGGCGGAAGGCGCGGCCTCCGTCGGCCGCTTCATGGGCGAAATCCCGAAGCTGCTCGGCCAGGCCGAGCGCACGGCGGAAGCCCTGTCCTCGATGGCCGAAGACGGCTTGCGGCTCGACGACCACACGGTTGAGCGGCTGGCGGAGGCGCAGGCCCGCGAGAACCGGGCAAGCCGCATCGGCATCTGGATCGGCGCGCTGGCGCTCGCGGCCATCGCGCTCGCGCTGCTCTTTTGAATTGGTTGACCGCTAACCCTATTTCATTGTCATTGCCCGGTTTGACCGGGCAATCCAGTAACCAACGCAAGGACGGTACTGCTAAATT
Organism: uncultured Alphaproteobacteria bacterium; assembly: GCA_963710245.1. Taxonomy (GTDB): domain Bacteria; phylum Pseudomonadota; class Alphaproteobacteria; order Rhizobiales; family Methyloligellaceae; genus Methyloceanibacter. Next base: position 40,729 of record CAVPZK010000003.1, on the reverse strand, counting down.
CGGTGACTACTGGATTCCCGCCTGCGCGGGCATGACAGCGGAGTAAACGAAAGTGCACGGCAAGCGCATCCTGTTGATCGTCGGCGGCGGCATCGCCGCCTATAAGAGCCTCGAGCTCGTGCGCCGCTTGAAGGAGCGGGGCGCCTCCGTGCGCGCGATCATCACGAAGGGCGGCGCCGAGTTCGTCACGCCGCTTTCGCTCTCCGTGCTCACCGAGGAGAAGGCCTTCACCGATCTGTTCGACCTCAAGGATGAGGCCGAGATCGGGCACATCCGTCTCTCGCGTGAGGCAGACTTGATCGTGGTCGCGCCGGCGACCGCGGACCTTCTCGCCAAAATGGCGCATGGGCTTGCCGACGACCTAGCCACCGCGGTGCTGCTCGCTGCCGACAAGCAGGTGCTCGCGGCGCCGGCCATGAATGTGCGCATGTGGGAGCATCCAGCCACTAAACGGAACCTCGCCACGCTGAAATCCGACGGCACCCGCTTCGTGGGTCCTGATGAAGGTGAAATGGCGTGCGGCGAATATGGCCTGGGCCGCATGGCCGAGCCGAAGGCGATCCTCGAGACGATCGAGAGCCTGCTCGGCGAGCAGCCAACGAGAACGATTGGCAGAGGCTCGCCGGCAAAGTCGCTCGGCTCGCCGCTGCGTGGTCGCCGCGTGCTAATCACCTCGGGCCCGACGCAAGAGCCGATCGATCCGGTGCGCTATATCGCCAACCGCTCCTCCGGCAAGCAGGGTCACGCGCTGGCGCGCGCCGCCGCCGCGCTTGGCGCCGAGGTGACGCTGGTGAGCGGGCCTGTGGCGCTTCCGGACCCGCAAGGCGTGACGGTCGTTAAGGTCGAGACCGCGCATGAGATGCTTGCCGCCACACTCGCTGCCCTTCCAGCCGACATCGCCATTTGCGCCGCCGCCGTCGCCGATTGGCGCGCCGCTGACGAGTCGCCGCACAAACTGAAGAAGCAGAACCAGGTCGAGGCCGAGCTCAAGCTCACGCTCAACCCTGACATCCTTGCCACCATCGCCAAGCCCGGGCCCAAGCGCCCCACACTTGTCATTGGCTTCGCCGCCGAGACGGAGAATCTGGTCGAGAACGCGACCGCCAAGCGCCGCAGCAAGGGCGCAGACTGGATCGTCGCCAACGATGTCTGGCCCGGCACCGGCGCGATGGGCGGCGACCATACGCAGGTTCACCTCATCACAGGAGGCGGCGTCGAGGACTGGCCGCCGCTCAGCAAGGACGAGACGGCGGCACGTCTGCTTGCCCGCGCCGCGGACGCGCTCGCCGCCATGCGTTCGGCGGCTGAATGAGTGTCACGCTGCGCGTGAAGCGGCTTCCCCATGGCGAGGGGCTGCCGCTCCCATCCTATCAATCGACGCATGCTGCAGGCCTCGACGTGGTAGCCGCCGTGCCGGAAGCGGCTCCCGCCGAGCTCGAACCCGGGGCCCGCGCACTGATTCCGACCGGCTTCGCACTCGAAATCCCGGTCGGCTATGAAGCGCAAGTCCGCCCCCGGTCGGGTTTGGCGCTCAAGCACGGCGTGACGCTGCTCAACACGCCCGGCACTATAGATGCGGATTATCGCGGCGAGCTTCTGGTGATCCTGATCAATCACGGTAGCGAGCCGTTCTTGGTCCGCCGCGGCGACCGCATCGCCCAGCTCGTGATCGCGCCAATCGCCCAAGTTGAGGTCGTCGCGGTCGATGTCCTTGGCGCGACGGGCCGAGGGCAGGGCGGCTTCGGCTCCACCGGCTGACCTTCACTGGCAGCGAACGCGTGGAAGGCATAAGTTGGAGCCGTCATGCTCACGCCTGAAGAAATCGCGCGCTACAAGCGCCAGCTGGTGCTGAAGGAGATCGGCGGGGAGGGCCAGCAGAAGCTGAAAGCCGCGCGCGTGCTTGTGGTGGGCGCGGGCGGGCTCGGCTCGCCGCTGATCCTCTATCTTGCCGCGGCGGGAATTGGCGAGATCGGCATCATCGACAGCGACCGCGTGAGCCTCGACAATCTCCAGCGGCAGATCGTGCATGACACCAAGAGCGTGGGACGCTCGAAGACCAAGAGCGCGGCGTCGGCAATCGAGCGTCTCAACCCCCATGTCCAGACGCGGCTTTATTCGACCCGGCTCGTGCCCGAGAACGCGCTCGAAATTGTGCGCGGCTTCGATATCGTCGCCGACGGCTCCGACAATTTTGCCACGCGCTATCTCGTCAACGACGCCTGCTATTTCGCCAAGCGGCCGCTGGTATTCGCGGCGGTCGGGCCGTTCGACGGCCATCTCACCACCTTTCGCAGCTTCGAGAGTGACGGCGCCGGCAACCCGCGCCCGTCTTATCGCTGCCTGTTTCCCGAGCCGCCCCCTGAAGGCACGGTGGCGCCTTGCTCGGAAGCCGGCATTCTCGGCGCGGTCGCCGGCGTGATCGGCACGCTTGCCGCCGTCGAAGTGGTGAAGGAGTTGCTCGGGATTGGCGAGAGCCTGGTGGGGCGGCTGTTGCTCTACGATGCCCTGCAAGCGCGCTTCTCTAATGTCGCCTATGGCTGGGATCCGGAGAACCCGCTGAACGGCAAAGCTCCACGCTTTCATGATCTGTCGCACCACCGCAAGGCCATGGTCGAGGCAGGCGGGTAGCCATGGCGGAGACCATTACCACCTCCTGCGCCATCGCTGGCGGCGGCCCAGCCGGCATGATGCTCGGTTTCCTGCTGGCCCGCGCCGGCATCGACGTCGTGGTGTTGGAGAAGCACGCCGATTTCCTGCGCGACTTTCGCGGCGACACCATCCATCCCTCCACGCTCGAAATCATGTACGAGCTCGGCATTCTCGACGCCTTCCTCAAACGCCCGCACCAAGAGGTGCGTGAGCTTGCGGGTCTGATCGGCGACGAGCGGGTCGTCATTGCAGATTTCTCGCATCTGCCGACGCATTGCCGCTTCATCGCCTTGATGCCGCAATGGGACTTTCTCGATTTCCTCGCCGAGCAGGCGCGCCGCTACCCTGGCTTTCATCTCAAGATGCGCGCGCGCGTCACCGACCTCATCATGGAGCATGGCCGTGTGCTTGGTCTTCATGCCGAGACGCCGGAGGGTCCGCTCGAGATCAGGGCCGATCTCGTTGTCGGCGCCGATGGCCGCCACTCCGATGTGCGGATGCGCGCCGGGCTGAAGGTCGAGGATTTCGGCGCGCCGATGGACGTGATCTGGTTCCGCCTCTCTAAGCGCCCAAGCGACGGCGAGCAGACGCTCGGCCGCATCCAGGCGGGGGTAGTGTTCGTCACGCTTGACCGTGGCGACTACTGGCAATGCGCCTATGTCATCCCGAAAGGCGGCTTCGACCTGCTGCGCAGCAAGGGTTTGGACGCGTTTCGCGCGGCGATCGTTGCGCTCAACCCCGACTTCGCCGACCGTGTGCAGGAGATTGCCTCCTGGGACGACGCCAAGCTGCTGACCGTCACGGTAGACCGGCTCAAGCGCTGGAGCCGGCCAGGGCTGCTCTGCATCGGCGATGCCGCCCACGCCATGTCGCCGGTCGGCGGCGTCGGCATCAATCTCGCCATCCAGGACGCGGTCGCCACGGCCAATCTTCTCTGGGAGCCGTTGAGCAAGGGGCGCGTGCCCGCCGCTCAGCTTGCAAGCGTGCAGGCGCGCCGCGAAAGGCCGACCAAGATGATGCAGGCGGTTCAGCTGTTCATTCAGAGGCGCGTCATCAGCAACGTGCTGAGCCTGACCGAGCGGCCGCGGCCGCCCTTCGTGGTGACGCTGTTCAACCGCTTCCCGTTTCTACGCCGCTTCCCTGCGCGGCTGATCGGCCTGGGCTTCCGGCCCGAGCATGTGCGCAGCCCCGAACGCCGCGCCTAAAACATCGCGGGGTGGACGCGGTCAGGAGGCGCGTGACCATCGAGAAAGGTCTTGATGTTGATGATCACCTTCTCGCCCATGTCGACGCGGCCTTCGAGCGTCGCCGAGCCCATATGCGGGAGCACCACCACCTTGTTGCTCTTGAGCAGCTTCGGGTTCACCGCCGGCTCATGCTCGAACACGTCGAGGCCCGCGCCCGCCAGTTCGTTGTTCTCGATCATGCGGGCGAGGGCGTTCTCATCGATCACCTCGCCGCGCGCCGTGTTGACGATATAGGCGGATGGCTTTAGCAGCGCGAGCCGCCGCGCTGAGAGCAGATGATAGGTCGCCGGCGTATGCGGGCAGTTGATCGAAACGATATCCATGCGGGCGATCATCTGGTCGAGGCTGTCCCAATAGGTCGCCTCAAGCGCCTTCTCCACCTCCGGCGCCACCCGCCTACGATTGTGATAATGGATCTGGAGCCCGAAAGCCTTGGCCCGCTTGGCTACGGCCTGGCCGACCCGCCCCATGCCGACAATGCCGAGCCGCTTGCCGAAGATGCGGTGGCCCAGCATCCAGGTTGGCGACCAGCCTTGCCAGCCATTGGCGCCGCTCTTGAGCATCGCCGCGCCTTCGGTCAGCCGCCGCGGAACCGCAATAATCAACGCCATGGTCATGTCGGCGGTGTCTTCGGTCAGCACGCCCGGCGTGTTGGTAACGAGGATCGAGCGGTTCCGCGCCGTTTCCAGGTCGATATTGTCGACGCCGGTGCCGAATTGGGCGATCAGCTTGAGATTGGGGCTGGCCTGGCTCAGCACGGCCCGGTCGATGCGATCGGTGACGGTCGGCACCAGCACATTGGCGACCTTGACCGCATCGATCAGCTCTTCGCGCGTGTAGGGTTTGTCTTCGAGATTGAGCCTTGCGTCGAAAAGCTCGCGCAGCCGCGTCTCCACCACGTCGGGGAGTTTGCGCGTGACGATAACGAGAGGTCGGTCAGCCATTACCAGTCCAGTTAGGATTTATCGCGGGTGGGGATTTCCCCGCGTCATTTTGAGGCGCTTCAGGAAAAGCGCGCCTTTCTCTAACAGAAGCGGCTTTGCCAGATAAAGGGCCATCTTGTCCTGGAGCCACGATCCTTTCACTTTTATCAGCCAATGAGGACCATGGCGGGGGCGCCCCGATTCGGGCCGTGGAGCCTGTTGCACAAACTGGCGGCAAGGTGGGTTCAAGGGTGAGGCATCTCATTTCGATCGCGGCCGTGGGCGCCTTGGCGCTGATATTCGCGTCAGCCACCGGGCCGAGCGCCGCCGAGGACAGTGTGAAACAGGCGGCCGTCGAGTTCGACCGGCAAGTCGGCGCTGCCCGTTCCGCGCTTCGTGAGCCTCAAATCCGACAAGGTTAATGTGCGCAAGGGACCGAGCACCGACCAGGCCATCGTCTGGGTGTTCTCGCGCGCCGGGCTTCCTGTCGAGGTGATCGCCGAATCCGACAATTGGCGGCGCGTGCGCGACAGCGAGGGCGCCGACGGCTGGGTGTTCCACAGTCTGCTCAGCGCGCGCCGAACCGCCCTCGTCACACCCTGGTCGAAGGGCGAGGAGCGCGTGCCGCTTTACAGCTCCAATTCCACGGGCTCGCGCGCCGTCGCCGAGCTCCAGTCGGGCGTGCTCGGCAATGTGCTCTCCTGCGACGGAGAATGGTGCAACGTCTCGGTCGACGACTATTCCGGCTATGTCCAGCAGGACAAGCTGTGGGGCGTCTATAAAGGCGAGGAAGTGAAGTAGCCATTCTCGCCCACGCGAGAAATTCAAATCTCTGCCTCTCCCAATTGAAAACCACGAGCACGGTGCCCAAGCGTTTTGCGATGTGGTACAACTCAAGCTTGTCGACTCACCGAATACAATCCGCTATAAACCCAGGCGCCGGACAGAATTGAAGCCGCATTGAGGATTAGCAACATGACGCCATTCAAATGGATCGGAAGCGTGGTGCTGACGGGAACTTTGTTCCTCAGTCCGGCTGGTTGGGGCAAGGACGTCACTCTAAAGAATCCACCTACCGGCGAACCCGTCACGGCGATCTGCTATCAAAGCAATCCTTAACACTCCGAACGTTCGGACCCTACCGTTCTAGTTGTAGGCGCAGGGGCGATCTTATTGAACTCGTGACCAGCCAAAAGATTCTTTATCGAGCCTATGCAGAGTCGCGGGATGCGATGGGCGGTGCAAAGGATCAAATCGATTGCTTCGCCGACCTTCGTCAAAACAAACAGATGGTGGTGCTGAGGTTGGGTTGGAAAAATGATATCTTGCATCTCTACGGCATCATCAGAAATGCCAACGGCGAAAGTATTGCCCTACACAGCTTCAGTGGATTGCCAGAGACAATGCCCTTGCATCCGTTGGGCGAGTGAGAATGAGATATTGGTGAACCTCGGTCGTTAGTACCATCGGCGTACTCGCTTTTGCTTCAAGCCCGAAACGGGAATGTGGTGGTGGTGGGGTGGGGAATCACGTCGAAATAACTATCCCCCTTGCAACGCGGAAGTGCCAGCGCGTTGGCCGACAGGAATTCAACGCAGGATAGCGGTTCCTTGATACTGAGTTCCGCGCTTTCAATCTCTGGGCGAGCTACCTGACGCTTTTGTCCACGAGCCTAACCAGCACATCCACGCGCGAGATGGCCATGCCGTCAGGTGCTTCGGGCAGCCCCTCGATGCGGATCGCTCCAGTCGAGATATCCATCAGCTGGCCGGAATGCTCGCAGAAGAAATGGTAGTGGTTCGACGTGTTGGTGTCGAAATAGGTCTTGGCGCCTTCCACCGCGACCTCGCGTAGGAGGCCCGCCTCGGTGAATTGGTGCAGCGTATTGTAGACAGTCGCGAGCGACACCGGCACTTTCTTCGCCAGCGCCTCCTCATGCAGCGTCTCGGCCGTGACATGACGGTCGCCCTCGGCAAACAGGAGATGCGCCAGAGCCACGCGTTGCCGCGTGGGCCTAAGCCCCGCGCCGCGTAGGATCTTGGCGACGTTCCCTTGGCTGAGTTCGGTTGGCAATTTCAGCGTGCCCTGAGGCGGCCTGTGCATCTGTCTTGGACCCAATCCGATAAATTCAGGGAAATATAGTCTGAAAGACCTCTCCCCCGCAACTTAAGGCCCTTGACCCATGTCAGACGAGGGCACGCGGGGCTTCGTCCTATGCCTGACACCTTTGCGGACTATAGGCCTGGAGCCCTGAAACAGCCGGCCATCTGCCTTCGTCCTAGGGCGACGCGGGCTTTTGAAGGGGCCTTGTCTGTGTTAGGAAACCACCCAAATTTCGCCAAAAGCGTTGCCTTGTGGGAGGAAGTCTAAGCATCGATGTCTGAGCGGCGGGACCAATTCGACTATGAGGATCTGCTGGCGTGCGCGCGGGGCGAATTATTCGGCCCCGGCAATGCGCAATTGCCGCTTCCGCCCATGCTGATGTTCGACCGCATCTCCCATGTCGCGGAAGAAGGCGGCGAGCACGGCTATGGGCGCATCGTGGCCGAGCTCGACGTGAAGCCCGATCTCTGGTTTTTCCCCTGCCATTTCAAGGGCGACCCGGTGATGCCAGGCTGCCTTGGGTTGGATGCGCTTTGGCAGCTGCTCGGGTTTTTCCTTGGCTGGCTCGGCGCCCCCGGCAAGGGGCGCGCTTTAAGCGTCGGTGAGGTGAAATTCTCCGGCATGGTGCTGCCGACAATGAAGAAGCTCGAATATATCGTCGAGCTAAAGCGGGTGATCCGGCGGAAATTCACCCTTGGCACCGGCGATGGCTGGCTTAAAGCCGACGGCGAGACCATCTATACGGCCAAGGATTTGCGGGTCGGATTGTTCCAGGCGGGCGAAGCTGCCTCAGCCCAAGCATGATCAGGAAAAGTGGGAACCGGTTTTCCGATAAGATCATGCTCAGGCATGTCTGACCCTGATTGATCGAAACGACGCTTGATTCCTAGGATTTTGCCTCGATGAGACGTGTGGTCGTGACCGGCATGGGCATCGTGTCCTCCATCGGCAACAGTGCCCAGGAGGTGCTTGCCTCTTTGCGCGAGGCGAAGTCGGGAATCGTCAAGGCCGACAAATATGCCGAGCTCGGCTTCCGCTGCCAGGTGCACGGCGCGCCAAAGCTCGATTGGGAAGGGATGATCGACCGCAAGGTGCGCCGCTTCATGGGCGAGGGCGCTGCCTGGAACTACATCGCCATGCAGCAGGCGATCCGCGATTTAGGCCTCGAAGAGACCGACATCTCCAACGAGAAGACCGGGCTGATCATGGGGTCGGGCGGTCCCTCCACCCGGGCCATCGTCCAGGCCGCCGACACGACCCGCGAGAAGGGCCCCAAAAAGGTCGGGCCGTTCGAAGTGCCGAAGGCCATGTGCTCGACCAACTCCGCCACGCTCTCGACGCCCTACCACATCAAGGGCGTCAGCTACTCGATCTCCTCGGCCTGCTCCACCTCGGCGCATTGCATCGGCAACGGCTCCGAGCTGATCCAATTGGGCAAGCAAAACATCGTGTTTGCCGGCGGCGGCGAGGAGCTCGACTGGACGCTCTCCGTCCTGTTCGACGCCATGAACGCCATGTCGTCGGATTTCAACGACCGTCCCGAGGTCGCGAGCCGCGCCTATGATGCCGACCGCGACGGCTTCGTCATCGCCGGCGGTGGCGGCGTCGTCGTGCTCGAGGAGCTGGAGCATGCCAAGGCGCGCGGCGCCCGCATCTACGGCGAGCTGATCGGCTACGGCGCCACCTCCGACGGCTACGACATGGTGCAGCCTTCGGGTGAGGGCGCGGCGCGCTGCATGCGCATGTCGATGCAGAATGTGGCCGACGGCATCGACTACATCAATCCGCACGCCACCTCGACGCCGATCGGCGACGTGAAGGAGATCGAGGCGATCCGCGAAGTGTTCGGCGACAAATGCCCGCCGATCAGCGCCACGAAATCGCTCACCGGTCATTCGCTGGGCGCCGCCGGCGTACACGAGGCGATCTATTCGCTGTTGATGATGAATAACGGCTTCATTTGCGAATCCGCCAATATCGAGAACCTCGATCCGGCCGTTGCCGACATGCCGATCGTGCGTAAGCGCCAGGACAATGTCGCCATTAACACCGTGATGTCGAACAGCTTCGGTTTTGGCGGCACCAATGCCACACTCGTCTTTCGTCGTCTGGATGGTTGAGAACGAGAACACAGAAGCGGGGCAACCCATAACCAGAGTAAGTGCCATGGCAACAACAAGAGATATCGCTGAGCCCGGAGCCCTGATGGCGGGGAAGAGGGGACTGGTGATGGGCGTCGCCAACGACCGCTCAATCGCTTGGGGCATCGCGCGCGTGCTGCACGGGCAGGGCGCCGAGCTTGCCTTCTCCTATCAGGGCGGCGCTTTCGGCCGCCGCGCCGTCCCGCTCGCCGAAGGCATCGGCGCCAAGATCATCGAGGAGGCCGATGTCGAGGATCTGAAAAGCGTCGAGCACATATTCGACGTGATCCGCAAGCAATGGGGCTCGCTCGACTTCGTCGTGCATGCGCTCGCCTTCTCCGACCGCAACGAGCTGCGTGGTCGCTACGCCGACACGACGCGCAAGAATTTCGAGCACACCATGGTGATCTCGTGCTTCTCGTTCACGGAGATCTGCAAGCTTGCCGCCGATTTGATGCCGTCGGGCGGCTCGCTGCTGACGCTCACCTATGGCGGCGCGACGCGCGTGGTGCCCTGCTACAACGTCATGGGCGTTGCCAAGGCAGCGCTGGAGACGAGCGTGCGCTATCTCGCTTCCGATTTCGGCCCGCAAGGGATCAGGGTGAATGCGCTGTCGGCGGGGCCGATGCGCACGCTGGCCGGCGCGGGCATCTCCGATGCGCGCACGCTGCTGCATTATCAGCAGCGCCACGCGCCGATGCGCCGTTCGCCGACGCTGGATGAGGTCGGCGGCGCCGCCCTCTATCTGTTGTCCGACCTGTCAGGCGCCGTCACCGGCGAGGTGCATTTCGTCGACTGCGGCTACTCGACCATCGCCATGCCGAACCTGCAGGCGCTCAAGACCCTGGAGCAGGCCGAGGAGGCCGAGGCGGCGGTTGAGAAGGCGCAGAGAGAAGCCGCGCAATAGGCTTGGACCTTAGGCATAAGGCGCGGATTTCGTTGTGAAAATCCCTTCGTCTCGGTAGAAGGCGCAAGGTACAAGTCTAGAAGGAGGAATGACGGGCCATGGCCGTCCATCTCGTACTCGTTGCGTGCCTCGCGGCGCCGCCCAATACCTGCCAGGAGATCTCTTTACCGGAGGTTGTCTCCGAAGACGTGATCCAGTGCATCGGCTCGGCGAAGGCCAAGTCCGAGGAATGGCAGGCCAAGCACACGGACTATCTAGTGATCGCCACAAAATGCGCGAAGGACGAGGGCAGCAGCACGCCGCCAGCGCCACCCGCCAACCCCAATTAGCCAAGCATAAAACAGTCATGCCCGGCGCAAGGCCGGGCATGACGAAATATTTGATTGGGCGGAGGCCGGCTAGCTCGCGGCTTCGGCCTTCTCGCGCTCCTTGCCAGTCGCCTGGTCGACCACCTTCATCGAAAGGCGGACCTTGCCGCGCTCGTCGAAGCCGAGCAACTTTACCCAAACGATGTCGCCTTCCTTGACCACGTCGGTGACCGCCTTCGGCCTGCCGTCGGCGAGCTGCGAGATATGCACGAGCCCGTCCTTGGCGCCGAAGAAGTTCACGAAGGCGCCGAACTCCATCACCTTGACGACCTTGCCCTTGTAGATTTCGCCGACCTCGGGCTCCGAGGCGATCGACTTGATACGGTTGATCGCCGCTCGGATCGACTCGGCGTTGGCCGAGGCGATCTTGACCGTGCCGTCGTCGGAGATGTCGATCTTGGCCCCGGACTCTGCGACGATCTCGCGGATCACCGAGCCGCCCGAGCCGATCACTTCCCTGATCTTGTCGACCGGGATGTGGATGGTCTCGATGCGCGGCGCATATTCGCCGAGCTCGGGCCGAGCCGCATTGAGCGCCTTATCCATCTCGCCGAGAATATGCATGCGGCCTTCGCGCGCCTGATTGAGCGCGACCTTCATGATCTCCTCAGTGATGCCGGTGATCTTGATGTCCATCTGCAGCGAGGTGACGCCCTCGGAGGTGCCGGCCACCTTGAAGTCCATGTCGCCGAGATGGTCCTCGTCGCCGAGGATGTCCGACAAGACGGCGAACTTATCGCCTTCCTTGATCAGGCCCATGGCGATCCCCGCCACCGACCGCTTTAGCGGAATGCCCGCGTCCATCATGGCAAGCGATGAGCCGCACACCGTCGCCATCGAGGAGGAGCCGTTGGACTCGGTGATCTCCGATACGATGCGGATGGTGTAGGGGAAGCTCTCGCGGTCCGGCAGCACCGGGTGGATGGCCCGCCAGGCAAGCTTGCCGTGGCCGATCTCGCGCCGGCCCGGGGACGACATGCGGCCAACCTCGCCCACCGAATAAGGCGGGAAATTGTAGTGCAGCATGAAGGTCTCTTTGTACGTACCCTGGAGCGCATCGACATATTGCTCGTCTTCGCCGGTGCCGAGCGTGGCGACGGCGAGCGCCTGCGTCTCGCCCCGGGTGAACAGCGCGCTGCCATGGGTCCGCGGCAGGATGCCCACCTCGCAGACAATCGGCCTGACGGTGGTCAAATCGCGCCCGTCGATGCGCTTCTTGGTGTTGAGGATGCTCGAGCGGACGACGTCTTTCTCGGCTTCTTTGAAAGCGCTGGCGACCTTGGGCGCCAGCGTCGGATCGGCATCAGCCGGAACCAGCGCGGCGATCACCTTCTCCTTGATGGCGGCGACGCGGTCGCGGCGCTCATGCTTGGCGGCGATGGCATAGGCCTCGCGCAACTCAGCCTCGGCAACGCTGCGCACGTTCTCAACAGTCTTGCCATCATCCTTGGGCTTGAGATCCCAGGGCTCCTTGGCGGCGCGTTCGGCCAGCTTGACGATGGCGTCGAGCACGGGCTGGAAATGCTTCTGACCGTAGACCACGGCGCCGAGCATCACATCTTCGGACAGTTCCTTGGCCTCGGATTCGACCATCAGCACGGCGTCGGCCGTGCCGGCGACCACGAGATCGAGCGAACTCTCTTGCATCTCGTCGATCATCGGATTCAGCACATATTGGCCGGCAATATAGCCAACTCTCGCGGCGCTGATCGGCCCCAGGAAGGGCACGCCAGACAGCGTTAGTGCCGCGGATGATGCGACCATCGCCACGATATCCGGATCGTTCTCCATGTCGTGCGACAGCACAGTGGCGATGACTTGCGTCTCGTTCTTGAAGCCTGCGGCGAAGAGCGGCCGGATCGGTCGGTCGATAAGCCGCGAGGTGAGTGTTTCCTTCTCGGTGGGGCGACCTTCGCGCTTGAAATAGCCGCCGGGGATCTTGCCTGCGGCGAAGGTCTTCTCCTGGTAGTTCACGGTGAGAGGGAAGAAGTCGATGCCGGCCCTCTCTTCCTTGGCGGCGACGACGGTGGCGAGAACGGTCGTTCCGCCATAGGTGGCGAGCACGGCGCCATCGGCTTGCCGCGCGATGCGGCCGGTCTCAAGTTTGAGCGGGCGTCCCGCCCAGTCGATTTCTACGGTGTGTTTATGAAACATGATGGTGTCCCAATGCGTGGGTAAGAGTGGGGGCGCTGCTCGCCCTTGCGAGAGCTGCCCAGGTGCACGTAATCCGCAAGCTCAACCGCGGGATGGCCCGCCATGACGGTCACCGTCACCGGCGGATGCCCAAGCGGTTGATGAGCTTCTGGTAGCGGTCTTCGTCGGAAGACTTCACGTAATCAAGCAGCCGGCGCCGCTGGCTGACCATTTTGAGCAGCCCCCGGCGCGAATGATTGTCTTTGCCGTGCGTCTTGAAATGCTCTGTGAGATTGGTAATCCGCTCGGTCAGGATCGCGACCTGGACTTCAGGAGAACCGGTATCACCGGACTTGGTCGCATATTCCTTGATGAGCTCTTGCTTGCGCTCAGCGCTGATCGACATCGGTATGATCCTTGCTGTTAGGGGTTTTAGGGGGCCGGGCCGGGATGTCGTCCAGCACGGTCGGTTCATATGCGCGTGCGAGTGGTAAACCGCGTCCGCGCGTGGCTGCAATATAGGGATTATCGGCCCCGAGGCCAGCGGAATTTCGCGGGTTAACGTCGCTAGAAGCAGGAAACGAATTCACGGAAAACCCAGCCGATCGGCTTTTTCGTCTTGTGATCGACGATCTTGACCCAGGGTTTGCCATTGTCGGCGTCCTTGTATTCGACGATCGCCACCAAGGCGCCGTTGGCGAGCGTGCCGATGACCTTGCCGTTAGGGCCGTCCCGCACATTGAGCGGTGTGCCGGTCGGGTCCGTCACCTTGCAGCGATCGCCGTCGGCGGCGATGCCAAGCCCCACGAGACGATGAGCGCCATCGCCGCAACCACAAATCTTGTCATCGTTCCCTCCCTTGGTGCTTTGCTGCTTCACCGCGGCAGATTGAAAATGCGCTTCGGCTTGAGCTCGCCCCGGCTCACCTCACCGATGGCGACCAGCATGCCGCGCGAGACGGCATAAACGGTGCCTTCGAGAATGGGAGCATCGCGCCCCCTGAGCAAGACCGGTTGGCCGCGCCTCAGCCTATCCGCATCAGGCCCCGCCACGGCAAGCGCCGGAATGTCGCAAAGCGCCGTCTCGACGGGGAGAAGCGCGGTCTTGAGCGCCTCATGGCCTCCGCTTTCGGCGAGCGCGTCGAGCGCGGCAAGGCTCACCGCGCGCTCCTCGCTGAACGGCCCGACCCGCGTGCGACGCAGTTCTTCCACATGGCCGAGCGCGCCGAGGGCCCGGCCGAGATCGCGGGCAAGCGCGCGAACATAGGTGCCCTTGCCGCAAAGTGTTTCGAGCACGCAATGGTCGGGGTCGGGATGGTCGGCGAGGGTAAGTCTGTCGACCGATACGCGACGGGCGGCAAGCTCGAAATCTGCATCGTCGCGCGCAAGCTCATAGGCGCGCGCGCCGTCAACTTTAAGAGCTGAATAGCGCGGCGGTACTTGCTCGATCGCGCCGGTGAAGCTCGGAAGCTCGGCCTCGATTTCGGCGCGAGTTCGGCCGCTTCTCGCTCGACGCCACGACCTTGCCCTCCGCATCGTCGGTATCGGTCTCGGCGCCGAAGCGCACGGTGAAGCGGTATTGCTTGCTGCCTTCGACCACGAACGGGACGGTCTTGGTCGCCTCGCCGAGCGCGATCGGCAGCACACCCGTGGCGAGCGGATCGAGCGTTCCGGCATGCCCCGCTTTGGCGGCCTGGTAGAGCCGCTTCACTCTGCTGACGGCTTGAGTGGAGGTCATGCCGCGCGGCTTGTCGAAGATCAGCCACCCATTGACGGGTAGACCTTTACGCTGCCGCGCCATTGCCTGCCCCGCTCGTCTGTTGTGCTAGCCGTCGAGGTCGCGGGCGACCTTGGGCGAGGCGAGCAACTCGTCGATCCGAGCCGACGCTTCGAAGGTGGTGTCGACCTTGAATCTGAGCTCCGGCATGAACTTCATGCTGATCCGCTTCGCCAGCAGGCCGCGCAAATAGCGCTTGTGCTTTTCCAGATGCTCGACCGCCTCGTTCGGCCTCGGCCGTGCCGCCGCCGAGCGGAATCACATAGACTGTGGCGAGCTTGAGATCCGGCGTCATGCGCACTTCCGGCACGGTAAGCGAATGCCGGCTCAGCACCTCGTCGACGATTTCGCCGCGCGAGAAGATGTCGGCAAGCGCATGCCGGATCGTCTCGCCCACCTTCAACTGGCGTTGTGAGGGCGTCTTGCCCTGGGAGGGCACTCTGCCCTTGTCGCGCGCGACCATCTGCGTCTCTTGAGATTTGCGCTAAGGCCGAATTCCGGCGGATCGCGAGGTTACAATGTGCGCTGGACGTGCTCGACCTCGAAGCACTCGATCACGTCGCCCTGGCGCATGTCCTGGTAGCCCTCGAATGCCATGCCGCATTCCTGGCCGGCGGTCACCTCGCGCACCTCGTCCTTGAAGCGCTTCAGCGTCGACAGCTTGCCTTCGTGCACCACGACGTTGTCGCGGATCAGCCGGACCTGCGCGCCGCGCTCGACCTTGCCCTCGGTCACGCGGCAGCCGGCCACTTTGCCCACCTTGGAGATGGTGAACACCTCCAGGATCTCGGCATTGCCGAGGAAGGTCTCGCGCCGCGTCGGCGCGAGCATGCCGGACATGGCCTGCTTCACCTCGTCGACCAGGTCGTAGATCACGGCGTAATAGCGGATCTCCACGCCCTCGCGCTCGGCGGCCTCGCGGGCTTGCGCGTTGGCGCGCACATTGAAGCCGAGCACGACCGCGCCCGAAGTCGCCGCGAGCCCAACATCGGACTCGGTGATGCCACCGACGCCGGCATGGACGATGCGCGCACGCACCTCATCGGTGCCCATCTTGTCGAGCGCCGCAACGATGGCCTCGACCGAGCCTTGCACGTCGCCCTTGACCAGCAGCGTGAACTCCTTGGTGCCGGCGGCCTTCAGGTTGCTCATCATCTGCTCGAGGCTGCCGCGGGCGCCGGCGACGGCCAGACGCTTGCGCCGCTCGCGCATGCGATAATCGGTGATCTCCCGCGCGCGCGCCTCGTTCTCGACCACGGCGAACTGATCGCCTGCCTCAGGCGCGCTATCGAAGCCCAGCACCTCGACCGGAACAGAAGGGCCGGCGCTCGTCACCTGCTCGCCGAGCTCGTTGATCAGCGCGCGCACGCGGCCATAGGCCGAGCCGGCGACGACGAGGTCGCCGACGTGAAGCGTGCCGCGCTGAATCAGCGCTGTGCCGACGGGCCCGCGGCCGCGCTCGAGCTTGGCCTCGACGATCACGCCTTCCGCGGCGCGGTCCGGATTGGCGGTCAGCTCCAGCACTTCTGCCTGAAGCGCGATTGCCTCCAGCAGCTTGTCGAGACCGGTTTTCTTCAGCGCCGAGACCTCGATCTCCAGCGTATCGCCGCCGAGGCTCTCCACCACGATCTCGTGGCTGAGCAACTCGGTGCGGACGCGCTGCGGATCGGCGCCCTGTTTGTCGATCTTGTTGATGGCCACGATCATCGGCACGCCGGCGGCCTTGGCGTGATTGATGGCCTCGACCGTCTGTGGCTTCACGCCGTCATCGGCGGCCACCACCAGCACGACGATGTCCGTCACCTGAGCGCCGCGCTGCCGCATGGCGGTGAAGGCCTCGTGGCCAGGTGTATCGATGAACGTGATCTTGTGGCCGAGCGGCGTCAGAACCTGATAGGCGCCGATATGCTGGGTGATGCCGCCCGCTTCCTGCGAAACGACATTGGTCGTGCGAATGGCGTCGAGCAGCGAGGTCTTGCCGTGATCGACATGGCCCATGATGGTGACGATCGGCGCGCGCGGCTGCAAATCCTCGGCATGATCCTCGGCGCCGATGAAGCCTTCCTCGACGTCGGCTTCCGAGACGCGCCGCGCCGTATGTCCGAACTCCTCGGCGATCAGCTGGGCGGTGTCGGCATCGATCACGTCGGTGATCTTATGCATCTCGCCGTCCTTCATCAGATATTTGATGACGTCGACGCCCCGCTCGGCCATGCGGTTGGCGAGCTCCTGAATGGTGATGACCTCGGGGATCACGACGTCGCGCTGGATCTTCGCCTGCGCTTGCGGGCCGGTGATCTGCTTTTTCTGGCGCTCCTGGCGGCGCTTCAGCGAGGCAAGGCTCCGCTGCCGCTGCTCCTCGTCGAGCGCGTTGATGATGGTGAGCCGGCCACGTACCCGGCGCTCCTCGCCGCGGCGCGGTGCGGTGACGCTCTTCTTGTGCCGTGCATCGGCGGTGCGGGGAGCCTCTTCGGCCTCCTCCTTGGGGAGGTGCTTGCGCGCGGTTTCCTCGCCGACCTTGCGCGCCTTGGCCTCGGCCTGATGCCGCTCGTCTTCTTTGCGCTTACGCTCTTCCGCTTCTTTGCGCTCTTTGGCCCGCTGGTCTTCGGTCACGACGTGGAGCGCCGCCGTCTCCTTGGCCTTCTCGCGCTCCGCCGCGTCGCGCTGGCGCGCGTCGGTGAGCGCGCGCATGCGGGCATCCTTCTCCTCTTCGGAGAGTTGCGGCAGCACGACGCGAGCCTGCCGCGACGGCGTCTCGTCCTGAACGGGCTTTTGAACCGTCTCGGCGGTCCGCGGGGCCGGCTTTTGGGCCGCAGGCTCCTCGACGGCTTGCGCCGCTCCGCCGGCGCCGATCGCCCGGCGCTTCTTTTTCTCGACCAGGACGGACTTCGAGCGGCCATGGCTGAAGCTCTGGCGCACATGGCCGGACTCCACTGTCCGGCGCACGTTGAGGGTCATTTTGCGCCCTCCGCGAGCGGTCTTGTCTTCAGTCTCGTTGGTCTCACTCATTCTTGTCCGTATCCGATGCATTCTGGTTGGCGAACGTGTTGCTACCATTGCGGTAGCGCTCCACGCGCGCGGCCGCCGCGAGGAATTTCCGAGCCGCTCCACCCTGGATGAGGGCAGCATGTATCACATTTGTCCTACCCGATGCCAAACTCAATTCGTCCGTGCCGAACGCGCGGATGGCAGGAATCGGGCTTCCCTCGCGCAATCCCTTGGCTTTGCCGTCAAGCTTGCGGCAACCATCTTCCGCGGCTTCCTTGGCATGGACGAGGGCGAGCACGCGGCCTTTGGCCAGCGCTTCCTCGACCTTGGCATGGCCGAACACCGCTTCTCCGGCCTTGTTGGCAAGGGCAAGCGCCGACAGCGCCGCGTCGGCAAGCAGCCTTTCCACCTGGGCGGCTAGACCTTCCGGCACCTTGGCTTCGGTCTTGAGCGCGCGGGCGAAAACGTTGCGTTTGGCGGCCTTGGCGATGGTCTCCTGGTCGGCGGTCAGCCAAACGCCGCGGCCGGGGAGCTTCTCCTTCAGATCCGGAACGACGCTGCCGTCAGGCCCGACCACGAAGCGGATCAGCTCGTCCTTCGGCCTCCGCGCGCGGGTGAGCGCACAGCTCCGGACGCCATCCTCGACGCCGTCGTGGCCCTCTTCGCTCTGCTCAGCCGCCGCTTGCCGCAATTATGGTCTCCTCGCCAGTCCATCAAGCGTTCGCGCCGTTCTGCGTGGCCTCTGCGCCAGTCTCGGCGCTCGCCTCGGGAGTGGCACCCTCTTCGCCTTCGCCCTCGGCAGGCTCGGGCGCGAGATCGGCCTCGGTGATCCAGCCCGCCTTGACGCGTGCTGCCAGGATCAAATCCTCGACCTGGTTCTTGGTCAGTCCGAATCAGTCCAGCACGCCGTCATGGCGGATGGTCTCTTTATCCTTGCGCTCGCTCCATCCGGCGAGGTCGTCGGTGGCGCAATCGGCCAGATCCTCGACCGTCTTGATATTGGCCTCGCCGAGCGTGACCAGCATTGCCGTCGTGATGCCCGGCACCTCGGCGAGCTCGTCGGCGACGCCGAGCGCCTTGCGCTTCGCCTCGAGTTCAGCCTCGAGCTTCTCCAGATGCTCGCGCGCGCGCGTCTGAATCTCGGCGGCGGTGTTCTCGTCGAAGCCCTCGATCGAGGCGATCTCCGAAGGCTCGACAAAGGCCACCTCTTCGACCGAGCTGAAGCCTTCGGAGGCGAGCAGCTGGGCGATGACCTCGTCGACGTCGAGCGCCTCCATGAAGGTCGACGAGCGCTCGGCAAACTCGGCTTGGCGCCGCTCCGACTCAGAGGCCTCGGTCATGATATCGATGTCCCAACCGGTGAGCTGCGAAGCGAGCCGTACATTTTGACCTTTCCGCCCAATGGCGAGTGAGAGCTGCTGATCCGGCACCACGACCTCGATTCGCTCGGCATCCTCGTCGAGCACGACCTTGACCACCTCGGCCGGCGCCAGCGCATTGACGATGAAGGTCGCGGCGTCTGGCGACCATTGAATGATATCGATCTTCTCGCCTTGCAGCTCGTTGACGACGGCCTGCACGCGGCTGCCGCGCATGCCGACGCAGGCACCCACGGGGTCGATCGACGCGTCGCGCGACACCACGGCAATCTTGGCGCGGCTGCCGGGATCGCGCGCCACCGACTTGATGGTGACGATGCCCTCATAGACCTCGGGCACCTCTTGCGCGAACAGTTTCGCCATGAATTCAGGGTGCGTGCGCGACAGGAAAATCTGCGGGCCGCGCTGCTCGCGGCGCACGTCATAGACATAGGCGCGGATGCGGTCACCATAGCGGAAATTCTCGCGTGGCAGCGTTTCGTCGCGGCGAACGATCGCCTCCGCACGGCCGAGATCGACGATCACATTGCCGTACTCGACGCGCTTGACGATACCGTTCACGATCTCGCCGACGCGGTCCTTGTATTCGTCGTATTGGCGCTCGCGCTCGGCCTCGCGCACCTTCTGTACGATCACTTGCTTCGCGTTCTGCGCCGCGACACGGCCGAAATCGAGCGGGGGCAGGGGTTCGGCGATGAAGTCGCCGACTTGCGCCGCCGGATTGCGGCGCCGCGCCTCCTCGAGCGAGACCTGGGTCGCTTCCAGGGTGACGGCCTCGACCACTTCGAGTAGTCGCGCCAGCCTGATCTCGCCGGTCTTGGGATCGACCTCTGCCTTGATCTCGTTCTCGCTGCCATAGCGGGATTTCGCCGCCTTCTGGATCGCGTCCTCCATGGCGGTGATCACCACCTGCCGGTCGATCGCTTTCTCGCGCGCGACCGCGTCCGCGATCTGCAAAAGCTCCAGCCTGTTGGCGCTGACGCCTGCCTGAGCCATCTGTCTAGCCTCCAATTCTCAGTGCGCGGGCTTCCTGCCCGAAAGGTCTTGTTTGAAGCTCTCAATATCGGCGACGAGCTTCGCTTCGTTGATGAGCGAAAAGGGAAGGCCGATCGTCACCGGCTCGGCCTTGCCTTCTAGCTCGATCTTCAAACGCACCTCGTTCTTCACCACGCCCTCGATCAGGCCTCTGAAGCGCTTCCTGCCATCGACCAGTTCCGTCAGCTCTATCTTGGCTTCATGACCCGCCCATAACGAAAAATCGCTTGGCCGGACCAACGGCCGGTCGATCCCCGGCGAAGACACCTCCAGTCGGTACTGCCCCGGCATCGGATCGTAAGCATCGAGCACGGGTGACAGCCTCCGGCTGATCGTCGCGCAATCCTCCACGCTCATCTCGCCGCTCGGCCGTTCGGCCATGATCTGCACCGTGCCGCCGTCGCGGCCTGAGACCTTGACCCTGACCAACCTAAAGCCGAGCTCTTCGAGCACGGGCTCCGCCAGATCGGCGATGGCCCGCGCCGGTCCCGTCTCGCGGGCAAAGCGGCGATCCTCGTTGGCGCTGGCACTCGACATCGTTTGTGGGCCGTGGGCTCGGCAAAACAGCGAGGAAGCGATGAGCCTAACAAAAAGGAGCGGGCGAGAGGCCCACTCCTGATCAAAACCAATCATGAGTTCGGTGCCTAATATACGGGCTTTTTCGCGGGTTTCAAGCGCTTCAAGGGCCGAATCGCGCTTTCGTCAGGGGCTCTCACTCCAGGCCAAGCACCTCTTTCCTGATGCGCTCGAAGTCGTTGATCCGCTCATAGGAGAGCGCGCAGAGGCAGGACGAATAATTGCCGCCGATCGCTGTGCCACCGAAGGCGAGCTGTCCTCCAGCGTGCAATTGCCATCGCGATAGGCGATCCATTGCTTCTGTGAGTCCTTGAGGTCGTTGAGCTGGACCTCCGGCCCTTGTCCCATCTCCTTGGCGGCGGCGCGGATCCTTTCATGCAACGCCTTATAGGCCTGGTTCAGCGCGGCATCCGCCTTATCGGCAGCGCGGGCGACGCAAGCCTTATATTCGGGGTTGGAATGCGTCGCGGCCTCGCAATCCTCGTAGCAGACGGCGTTGATATCGGTCCCGGCGAGGGCCGTCCCCGAGACGAGGAGCAATGGCAAAGCGACGAGACATGCGCGACGTTCCATTTTCGCCCTCCAAGATCAAAGCCGGCTGAACTTGAGATAAGTTGACTTACGTCCGTCGCCGAGCGCCTTCCGCTCATAGCGCGTTTCGGGCCAGTCGGCCGGCCGCTCTCGCCAATCGGCGGCGCACTCGGCGGTCCAGGTAAAGGCGCCGCTTTGCCGCGCGAGGAGCAGTGCTTGCGCGGCGTAATCAGAATTGTCGGAGGCAAATCTGAACTCGCCGCCGGGCCTGAGCACGCGCGCAAGCTCTGCGAGCGTGTCCGCGCAGAGCAGCCGCCGCTTCAACTGCCGCTTCTTCGGCCAGGGATCGGGAAACAGCAGGAAGATTCGGCCGATCGAGCGGTTCGGGAGCCAGGCCAGCACGTCGCGTGCGTCGCCGTCATGCACGCGGATCGTCTCGATGCCGCGATCCTCGATCGTGCCGAGAAGAGTGCCGAGGCCATTGATGAAAGGCTCGCAACCGATGAAGCCCACATCTCTGTGGTGCTCGCCCTGCCAGAGCAGATGCTCGCCGGAGCCGAAGCCGATCTCGAGCCAAACGTCGTCGACGGGCGTCACGAACAGCTTGGTCAAGGGG
Organism: uncultured Alphaproteobacteria bacterium; assembly: GCA_963710245.1. Classification (GTDB taxonomy): domain Bacteria; phylum Pseudomonadota; class Alphaproteobacteria; order Rhizobiales; family Methyloligellaceae; genus Methyloceanibacter. The sequence goes on along the minus strand of CAVPZK010000003.1, from coordinate 19,357 downwards.
GAGGGGGGTCGGGTGTTCAGGTCGAGGCGGAGACGCGGCAACAGCTCGCCGATCAGCCGCTCCTTCCGCGCGCTCAAAGGCTTGGCTTTCCGCCTGCCATAGGACCTGAGCGGCCGTGTCGACCCTTCTGCCGCGTTCTTTGCCAAAGAGGCATCTCCAATTGTCATGCCCGCGAAAGCGGGCATCCAGTAATCACCGATCTTCGCAATAGGCCAGTGCAGGGATTATTGGATCGCCCGGTCAAGCCGGGCGATGACAAGAGACGAGGGAAGAGGGGTCCCGTTAGCTCAGCTCGCCGCGGATGGGCTCGACAAGGTCTAGCCGCTCCCAGGAGAAGCCGCCGTCATTGTCGGTCTGCCGGCCGAAATGGCCGTAGGCAGCGGTGCGCTCATAGATCGGCCGGCTGAGCTTGAGATGCTCCCTGATGCCGCGCGGACTGAGATCCATCACCGCGCGGAGCGCGTTTTCCAGCTTGTCCTCGGCGACGCTTCCGGTGCCGTGCAAGTCCACATAGAGCGAAAGCGGCTGCGAGACGCCGATCGCATAGGAGACTTGCAGCGTGCAGCGGTCGGCGAGTCCTGCCGCCACCACGTTCTTGGCGAGGTAGCGAGCGGCGTAAGCCGCGGAGCGATCGACCTTGGTCGGATCCTTGCCGGAGAAGGCGCCGCCGCCATGCGGCGCGGCACCGCCATAAGTATCGACGATGATCTTGCGGCCGGTAAGGCCGGTATCGCCGTCAGGGCCGCCGATGACGAAGCGACCGGTCGGGTTGACATAGAACTTGGTGTCGCGGCCGATCCAGCCTTTCGGCATCACCTCATCGACGAAGCCGCGCACGATCTGATGCACGCGCTCCTGGCTCACATCCTCGCCATGCTGGGTGGAGACCACGATCGAATCCGCGCGCACCGGCTTGCCGTTCTCGTAAGCGAGGCTCACTTGGCTCTTGGCGTCCGGACCAAGCTCGGGCGTGCGGCCGGTGTGCCGCGCCTTCGCCATCTCGTGCAGGATGCGGTGAGCATAGAAGATCGGCGCCGGCATCAGCGGTTCGGTCTCGCGGCAGGCATAGCCGAACATGATGCCCTGATCGCCCGCGCCCTCTTCTTTTTGCGTGCCGATATCGGCATCGACGCCTCGGGCGATGTCGGCGGACTGCTCATGTACGTAATATTGAAACTCGGCCAGGTCCCAGTGGAAGCCTTTTTGCTCATAGCCGATCTCGCGCACCGCGCGCCGCGCCGCAGCCTCGATCAGCTCGGGCGTGACGCTTTCCGGCCCGCGCACCTCGCCCGCCATGACGATGCGGTTGGTGGTGACCAGGGTCTCGATGGCGACTCGCGAATGCGGATCGGCCGCGAGGTAGAGATCGACCACGGCATCGGAGATGCGGTCGCACACTTTGTCGGGATGGCCTTCCGACACCGATTCACTGGCGAAGAGATAGTTTGTGCGGGACACTGAGGGGACCCCCTGTTCGAAATGACGGTAGACCGGGGCGCGGTCTTTGAAACGCGCCCGGTTCTTACAACCATTGAGCCCGGGGTCAACCCCCGCGCTCAACCATTTCGACTCTAGGGAGTGCCGGCGTTTGCGCTCAAGGCCCGCACGAGATCGACCACGCTCTTGCGGACCTTGGGGTCGGGGATCTTGACGAAGGCGCGGTTCAGCTCAAGCCCTTCGCGGCTGTTGAGGAATTCAAGGATGAAGGCTTCCGAGTCCGGCTCGGCCATGCCGCGTGCCGGGCTGCCGTCGCCGCCGATATGCGGCGCTTCCTCGAAGAAGAACTGTACCGGGACATCGAGGATCTTCGAGATTTGGAACAGCCGGCTCGCGCCGATGCGGTTCACGCCCTTCTCGTATTTTTGTACCTGCTGAAACGTCAGTCCCATGCTCTCGCCGAGACGCTCTTGACTCATGCCAAGTAACATTCGGCGTAATCGCACCCGGCTTCCGACATGTGCATCGACCGGGTTAGGCTTTTTGCCTGCCATTCGCTCACTCGTGATGGTCATGTGGTTCGAAAAATGAAGTTCACCCAAAAACTTGATGAATGATTGTCCCCATCCGGGTCGTTCATAGGGGCGTGGTTTACCCCCGTCAAGCATGCTGGCGCCGCGCGGCGTTTTTGTTCCGCTTGAGTTAACGGTGCGGCCGAAATAGTTGCACGCGGCAGGCGAACCAAGCTGCAAAACTAAGCATTAGCGCCGAGATTTCGAGAACGATTCCGAACTGCACGAAGGGCGTCGTGGGGCCCACCTTGGGCAAGTCCGCGTCGATCACGCCTTTCTCACCGAGACCGATCTCGGCGAGAACTCGTCCGTAAGGATCGATCACCGCGGAGATGCCGGTGTTCGCGGCGCGCGCAACCGGCAAGCCCTGCTCGATGGCGCGGACTTGCGCTTGATGGAAATGCTGATAGGGCCCTGCGCTCGATCCGAACCACGCATCATTGGTGACGTTGAGCAGCCATCCTGGCCGCTCGCCTTTCTCGGTGACTTCGTCGGGAAAGATGATCTCGTAGCAGATCAGCGGGCTTGCCGGCGGCGCGCCCGGCACGGTGAGACGCCGCGGGCCTGAGCCGACGCTGAAGCCGCCGCGCACGCCGGTGAGCTGCATGACGCCGAAGCTCTCCAGGAAATCCTGGAACGGGAGATACTCGCCGAACGGCACCAAATGAATCTTGTCGTAGCTGCCGATGACGCGGCCCTGATCGTCGATGACCAGCAGGCTGTTATAGATGCGCTGGGCGATGTCATCGTTGCTGCCTTCGTCCTCGACAATTCTGCCCGAGCCGACGACGAGAGACGTCCCTTCCGGCAGCACGGCGCCGATGGCAAGCAGCGCGTCGGGAGAATCGGCGAGCGGAAACGGCACCGCCGTCTCCGGCCAGATGACGATGTCGATGCCGGCAAGCTCGCCTGACTTGGTGAGGTCGAGATAATCGGTGAAAATCTCGGCGCTGTTCTCAGGGCGCCATTTGTTGGCCTGGTCGATATTGGCTTGGACGATGCGCAAACGAATATCCGTGCTTGCGTGGGGCGCCCCTGCGAGCCGCCGCTCCCCCCACACATAGCCAAGCCCGAGAAGCAGCAGCAGGGTGAACGCGAGCGCGATGCCGCCTTTGCCTCCGCTAAGCCCGGAGTCGCGCGGCGCGAAAATCGCCAAGGGGCCGGCGAAGAGAAGCACGGCGAGGAGGCTCAAGGCATAGACGCCGAGCAGGGCCGCGAGCTGCATCAGCGGCAGCGTGGCGAGAAGTCCGTAGCCAATCAGATTCCAGGGAAGGCCGGTCAGCACATGGCCGCGGGCATATTCGGCGATGCCGACGGCGATGGCGAGTGCGAAGACCCGGCCGGCTCCCGGCTGCCAGAGCAGCATGGCGAGCGCGCCGGCTGCGGCGAAGAACAGCGCCATGCCGCCCGGCATCGCCGTCATGACAAACGGGATCAGCCAGCCGTGCCGCCACGGCTCGACGAGAAACGCTTCGGCGATCCAATAAAGCCCGGCGAGAAAGTAGCCGAAACCGAACCAAAATCCCACGATGCCGGCGCATTTCAGCCTTTGCCCGAATCTGTCGTGCCGCGCGTGACAACCGTCGAGCAGCCAAACCAGCGCGCCAAAAGTGAGGAACAGCACCGGCCAGGCATGGATCGGCGCGAAAGCGAGGACCGAAAGGGCGCCGATCAGAATGGCGAAGAACGCGCGGCGCCAGCCTTCGAGGCCGGCGACCCAAGTGGCGGCGCGGATCATGCCGCTTGGCTCATTAAGGCTGGCTAGTCTCGGATGGGGTAGCGCCGCTCGCGTCGCCCTCCTCCTTCGGAACGTGAATGCGCAGCTTCTTGATCCGCCGCGGATCGGCCTCCAGCACTTCGAACTCGATGCCGCTCGGGTGACGCACCAGCTCGCCGCGCGCCGGGATGCGGCCGGCGATGGAGAACACGAGCCCGCCGAGCGTGTCGATGTCTTCTTCCTGCTCCTCGGAGACGAGCTCACGCGCAAGATGCTTCTCCAGATCCTCGATCGGCATGCGCGCATCGGCGATCAAGCCCAGCCTCGGATCGGTCCGGATCAGAGGCTCGTCCTCAACGTCATGCTCGTCGGCGATGTCGCCAACGACTTCTTCCACGAGATCCTCGATGGAGACGAGCCCGTCGGTGCCGCCATATTCGTCGACCACCAGCGCAAGGTGGAGCCGCGTCGTTTGCATCTTCAGCAGAAGATCGAGCACCGACATGGAGTCCGGTACGTAAAGCAGATCGCGCGTGATATTCATGGTGCCGATAGAGCGCTGGAGATCGACCTTGCCGAGATCGAGCCGCCCAGTGCCGCCGAGCTCGGCTTCGGCTGTGATCCACGACATCAGGTCGCGGATATGAATCATCCCGCGCGGATCGTCGAGCGTCTCGTGATAGACCGGGAGGCGCGAGTGTTCGGCCTGACGGAACACGCGCATCAGCTCATCGATGGTGACGCTGTCGTCGACGGCAATGATGTCGGCGCGCGGCACCATGACATCCTCGACGGTGAGCTTGCCGAAGCGGAGGATGCGGCGGAGCATGCCGCGCTCCTGTGCGCTCAGCGTGTCGCTCTTGCTGCGGGCTAGCGCGTCCTCAATTAGCTCGCGAAGATCGGGCTCCTCGCCGAGACCGAAGGTCTGCAACAGCCGATCGAACCAGGACGCCTCCTCGTCGGACTGACGCTCCTCATCGACAGGAATGTCGTCTTCGGCGGTGGGGGTGTTGCTCATCGCGACGCCTCCGCATCGCCGGCGTAAGGATCTGCGATCCCGAGCGAGGCAAGCGCCGTTCGCTCGATCGCCTCCATACGCTCGGCATCGATATCCTCGAGGTGATCGAAACCGATGAGATGCAGCACGCCGTGCACCACGAGATGGGAGACGTGAGCGTCAAGCGTGATGCCTTGCGCGCTCGCTTCCTTGAGCGTGGTCTCATAAGCGAGCACGACATCGCCGAGCAGCCCCGGCCCTTTGACCTTCTCGTGGGCGGGAAAAGAGAGGACGTTGGTCGCCGCATCCTTGCCGCGCCAGGTGCGGTTGAGCGCGCGCATCTCGGCGTCGTCGGTGAGCACGAAGGTGACCTGATATGTCCCTTGGGGGAGTGGGGGCGCGGCCCGGATCGCCGCGCGCGCGGCCTGTTCGATCAGGCCGCGATTGAGCTCGGGTTCGCGCCATGCATCCCCGTGACGCTCGACCTCGACCTCGAGCGTCACGCCCGAAGCAGCGGCGTCTTTGCGACTAGGGCCACCGTCAGCCACGGCGCTCACCTTTGGTGGGAGCGGATTCATAGGCATCGACGATCTTCCCCACCAGCTCCCGGCGGACCACGTCGGAGCGCGTGAAGGCGATATGATCGATCTCGTCGATCCCTTGCAGAATATTGATGGCTTCGAGCAGGCCTGAATCCTTACCCGGCGGCAGGTCGACCTGGGTCGGGTCGCCGGTGACGATCATCTTGCTCTCCTCGCCGAGCCGCGTCAGGAACATCTTGAGCTGCACCGGCGTGCAGTTCTGCGCCTCATCGAGGATGACAATAGCATGCGAGAGCGTGCGCCCGCGCATGAAGGCGAGCGGCGCGATCTCGATCACGCCGGTGGCGAGTCCGCGCTCGACCCGCTCCGGTGCCAGCACATCGTAAAGCGCGTCGTAGAGCGGCCGGAGATAAGGATCGACCTTCTCACGCATGTCGCCCGGCAGAAAGCCGAGCCGTTCGCCGGCCTCGACCGCCGGCCGCGACAGGATCAGCCGGTCGCATCGCCCGCTCTCCAAGCAGGCCGCGGCGAAGGCGACGGCAAGATAGGTCTTGCCCGTTCCGGCAGGGCCGGTGGCGAAGACGAGATCGTTCTGTTGCAGCGAGGCGAGATAGGCGCTCTGCATCGGCGTCCGCGCGGTGATGAGCCGCTTCCGCGTGCGGATCTGCTGCGCCTCCGGCACGCCAGAGCCGGGCTCGCCGTTCTCGTCAGGCTCGAAGGAACGGGCATGGCGGATGGCGCCGACCACTTCGCCGACGCCGATCATCTCGCCCTGAGCGAGTCTGTTCGTAGAGCTGCTCGAGCACGGATTTCGCCGTGGCACAGGAGGCTTCCGATCCCCGCAGGCTTACGGCATTGCCGTTGACCACGGCCTCGACCCCGAGCCGGTCCTCGAGCACGGCGAGATTGGCGTCATAGTCGCCCAACAGATCGCGCACGAGCCTGATGTCGTCGAAATAGACGACGGTCGGCTCGCCGCCGCCATTGGCTTCCGCGGCGTGGGAGCGCTTCAGCGCCGCTCCCCGCCCGCGTGCCAATGATGCTTTCCGAATGCTGGCCTTGCTGGTCACACGGCCGCCTGAACTGGCTCGCGCCATTCAAACCCCGATTTCATGACACCGGTGAGACTGTTCTGGCTCGCAGCCGCGATGTCAACCGCGGCGATCTGGCCGATCAGCGTCTCGGGTCCCTCCACATGCACCGCCTGTAGATAAGGTGAACGCCCGGCGATCTGTCCTGGTTTCCGGCCGCGTGCCTCGAACAGCACGTCCAATCGCCGCCCGACTGTTGCGCGATCGAAGGCGTGGCGGTCGCCGTCGATGAGGCTTTGCAGGGCGTAAAGCCGCTCGCGTTTCACTGCCTCGGACACTTGATCTTCGAGACTTGCCGCTGGCGTCCCCGGCCGCGCGCTATACTTAAAAGAGAAGGCCTGGGCGAAGCGGGCGCGCGCGGCCAGCTCCAAGGTCTGATCGAAGTCGGCATCGCTCTCCCCAGGAAAGCCCACGATAATGTCTGTGGACAGCGCGATGTCGGGGCGCGCCTCGCGCACCTTGCCGATCACCGCCTCGTACTCGGCGGCCGTATGTCGCCGGTTCATCGCCTTGAGGATTCGATCAGAACCAGACTGGAAAGGGAGATGCAGATAAGGCATGAGCTTTGGTTCGTCGCCGAACAGCGCGATCAACTCGCCGTCCATGTCGAGCGGGTGGCTCGTGGTGAAGCGGAGCCGCTCGATGGACGGCACCTCGGCGAGCCGCCGCAACAGCTTGGCGAGCGACCATGCGCGGCCGTCGGGGCCAGTGCCGTGATAAGCATTGACGTTCTGTCCGAGCAGCGTGATCTCGCGCGTGCCGTTTGCCGCCAGCCGCTCGACCTCGGCGATGATCTCTAACGGAGTGCGGGAGTATTCGGCGCCGCGCGTATACGGCACGACGCAAAATGTGCAGAACTTGTCGCAGCCTTCCTGCACGGTAACGAAGGCCGAGATCTGGACCTTCGCTCGGGAGCGCTCGGGCAGATGCGCAAATTTGTCCTCAGCCGGGAAGTCCGTCGCGAGCACCTTCTTGCCCGTGCTGCTGGCCTCGGCGACAAGCGCCCCGAGGCGATGATAGCTTTGCGGGCCGACCACGATATCGACGGTCCGCGCGCGGGCCATGATCTCAGCCCCTTGGGCTTGCGCGACGCAGCCGGCGACCGCAACCAGCATGTCGCGGCCCTCTCTCCGTCGCTCTTCCTTGGCAAGCCGGACCCGGCCGAGCTCTGAATAGACCTTCTCGGCCGCCTTCTCCCTGATGTGGCAGGTATTGAGAATGACGAGATCGGCCTCGGCCTGATCCTCGGTCAAGACATAGCCTGCCGGCTCGAGCGCTTCGGCCATGCGCTCGGAGTCGTAGGTGTTCATCTGGCAGCCGAAGGTCTTGATATGGAGCTTCTTGGACAACGATCCCTGGGAGGCTTGAGCCAAGCTCCGTTTGTTGAGCACGCGTGCCGCCCGCGTCAAGGGCCGATCTCAGTGTGAAATACAACGCCGCCGCATTGCGTTGGGGGGGCAAAGCAGCTATCTACCCCGATCAATAAGATAGGGTTTAGGGAACCGTTTTTCCCAAAATGATTTCGCAAAAGGCAAAATATGCTCTCCGCGCTCTGGTCGCGCTCGCCCGCGCCGGGGAGTCCATGATGATCGGCGAGGTGGCGGCGCAGGAGCGCATTCCCCGTAAATTCCTCGAGCAAATCCTCCTCGAGCTGAAGCGCCACGGCATCGTCATGAGCAAGCGCGGCAAGCTCGGCGGTTACATGCTGCTGATGCCGGCGGACCAGATCACCTTCGGCCAGGTGTTGCGGATCCTCGACGGCCCGCTCGCGCCCTTGCCTTGCCTGAGCCGCATCGCTTACCGGCGCTGCGCCGACTGCCGCACCGAAGAAGACTGCGAGATCAGGCATGTTTTTGCCAAAGTGACGATCTCCGCCCGCGAGGTCCTCGATCGCACCACCATTGCCGACGCCATTGCCTCTGGGCCTGAGCCGGTGGGTGCAGAGGAAGCCGTGCCCGTCTCCTAGGGCTTCAATTTCCACCATTTTCGGTCATGGCACTCCTTCCAGGGAAACAATTTTCCCCTGGCGAGGGTTGTTCTGCCTCGGGGGTCTTTCCGTGTGGGGAAATTATGGTATGGTCCCCCCTTGATAAACACTATCAAATAGATAGAGTTTCGGGTGTTATCCAAGAGGAGATCGAGTTATGACCCGACTTCGCAGCACCCTTGCCGCCGGCGCGGCCTTTATCTTTACAGCCTTCGCGGCGAGCGCTGTGCTCGCCGATACCACCCTGCTCAACGTTTCCTACGATCCGACCCGTGAGCTTTACAAAGCCGTCAACGAGGCTTTCATCAAGGATTGGGCCGCCAAGGGCGGCGACAAAGTTACCATCGAGCAGTCCCATGGCGGGTCGGGCAAGCAGGCCCGCGCCGTCATCGACGGCCTCCAGGCCGACGTCGTGACGCTCGCCCTTCAGGGCGATATCGACCAGATCGCCAAGGCCGGCCTGATCAACGCCGATTGGCAGAAGCGCCTCGGCAACAATTCCTCGCCCTACACCTCGACCATCGTCTTCCTGGTTCGCAAAGGGAACCCGAAAGGCATCAAGGATTGGGGTGACCTGACCAAGGACGGTGTCGAGGTCATCACGCCAAACCCGAAGACCTCCGGCGGCGCGCGTTGGAACTATCTCGCAGCCTGGGCCTGGGCCGACGAGAAGTTCGGTCACAACGAGGACAAGAACAAGCAGTTCATCAAGGATCTCTACGCGCATGTGCCGGTGCTCGATACCGGCGCGCGAGGCTCCACCACCACCTTCGCCCAGCGCGGCATCGGCGACGTTCTTCTCGCTTGGGAGAACGAGGCCTTCCTCGCGCTCGACGAGCTTGGCGCTGACAAATTCGACATCGTCGTGCCGTCGCTCTCCATCAAGGCCGAGCCGCCCGTCACGGTCGTCGACAAGGTGGTCGATGCCAAGGGCACGCGCAAAGTGGCGGAGGCTTATCTGAACTTCCTCTACACCCCGGAAGCCCAGAAGCTCATTGCCCACAACTACTATCGCCCATCAGACCCGAAGTCGGCCGATCCGAAAGATCTCGCGCGCTTCGTCGACGTGAAGCTCGTCTCCATCGACGATCCTCTGTTCGGCGGGTGGGCCAAGGCACAGCCGAAGCACTTCGACGACGGTGGCATCTTCGACCAGGTCTACCAGCCGAAATCGACCAACTAGAAGCAGAGGGTAAACGCACATGGCCGGCGCCCGCGGCCTTGCGTTGAAGCGACCGAGCGCCATCCCGGGTTTCGGGTTGGCGCTCGGTTTCACTTTGACGTATCTGAGCCTGATCGTTCTCATCCCGCTCGCCGCGCTTGTGCTCAAGTCGGCGAGCTTGGGCTTTTCCGGCTTCTGGGAGGTGGTCACCGGGCCGCGCACCCTTGCCGCGCTCCGGTTGAGCTTCTTCACCTCCTTCTTTGCCGCGGTGGTGAATGCCTTTTTCGGCGTGATCATCGCCTGGGTGCTGGTTCGCTATCGCTTCCCGGGCCGGCGCTTGTTCGACGCCTTCGTCGATCTTCCCTTCGCGCTGCCCACCGCTGTTGCCGGCATCGCGCTGACCTCCCTATATGCGCCGAATGGCTGGATCGGCAGCTGGCTCGCGCCGCTCGGCATCAAGGTTGCCTATACGCCGACCGGCATCGCCATCGCGTTGATCTTTATCGGACTTCCCTTCGTGGTGCGCACCGTGCAGCCCGTGCTCGAGGAGTTCGACCGCGAGCTTGAGGAGGCGTCCGCCACGCTTGGCGCCAACCGACGCCAGACCGTGTTCCATGTGGTCCTGCCCTCGCTCATGCCGGCGATTCTGACCGGCTTCGCGCTCGCTCTGGCCCGCGCGGTCGGCGAATACGGGTCGGTGATCTTCATCGCCGGCAACATGCCCTTTATTTCGGAGATTGCGCCGCTCCTCATCATCATTAGGCTGGAGGAGTTCAGCTATCCGCAGGCGGCCGCCATCGGCACCGCGATGCTGATGATCTCCTTCGGTATCCTCCTGTTCGTGCATCTCGTGCAGGCCTGGGCAAGGCGGAGGTTCGGGCAATGAGCGACGCTGCAATTGCACCTCTGCTGGTCTCCGAAACGCGCGGCCTCGCCGTCACCACCGAACGGCTTCCGGTGCGCGTTATCTTGATCACCGTCGCCGTGATCTTTCTGGTGCTGTTCTTGCTGTTGCCGCTGGGCGCCGTTTTCTTCGAGGCCTTTCGGGCTGGGATGACGGCCTATTTCGCTGCCATCACCGAGCCCGACGCCGTCGCTGCCATCAAGCTGACATTGCTGGTCGCGGCAATCGCCGTACCCGCCAATCTGATCTTCGGGCTGGCCGCGTCGTGGGCCATCGCCAAATTCGAATTCACCGGCAAGAGCCTGCTGAATTCGCTGATCGATCTGCCCTTCTCGGTCTCGCCGGTGATCTCCGGTTTGATCTACGTGCTGCTGTTCGGCTTGCAGGGCTTCCTCGGTCCTTGGCTCCAGAGCCACAACATCCAGATCATCTTTGCGCTTCCCGGCATTGTCCTCGCCACCATCTTCGTTACCTTCCCGTTCGTCGCCCGCGAACTCGTTCCGCTGATGCAGGAGCAAGGCACGCAAGACGAGGAGGCCGCCTTGTCGCTCGGCGCCAGCGGTTGGCAGACCTTCTTCAGGGTGACCTTGCCGAATATCCGCTGGGCGTTGCTCTACGGGGTGGTGCTCTGCAACGCGCGCGCCATGGGCGAGTTCGGCGCCGTGTCGGTGGTCTCGGGCCACATCAGGGGCAAGACCAACACCATGCCGCTGCATGTCGAGATCCTCTACAACGAATACAATTTCGCGGCTGCCTTCGCCGTGGCCTCGCTGCTTGCTCTTCTTGCCCTCGTCACGCTCGTCATCAAGATCACGCTGGAATGGCGCTACGCCGACCAGATCGCGGCCTCGCGCCGCCATTAGCGAGAAAAACATGGACGCTCGGGTTACAAATGCGGTGAATTACCCGGCTACCGGACGGGGGCGAGGCGTGACAGAGCCGCACTGGGACAAGACCGTGGACGTGTCGATCGAGAACGTCGTCAGGGTGTTTGGCACGACCGCCGCGCTGCACGGGGTGTCCCTAGATATTGCCGCAGGCGAGCTCGTCGCCCTGCTCGGCCCCTCCGGCTCCGGCAAGACCACGCTGCTGCGCATTCTCGCCGGCCTCGACGTGCCGACCTCTGGCCGCGTGCTGTTCGACGGCGAGGACGCGCTGAAGCTCACCGTGCAGGAGCGCAATGTGGGCCTAGTGTTCCAGAACTACGCGCTGTTCCGGCATATGACGGTGCTTGAAAATATCGGCTTCGGCTTGCGCGTGCGGCCTTGGTCGCGGCGGCCGAGCCGCAAAGAGATCAAGCGGCGCGCGCTTGAATTGCTCGACCTCGTGCAGCTCTCAGGGCTCGAAAAGCGCTTTCCCTCGCAGCTCTCCGGCGGTCAACGGCAGCGCGTGGCGTTCGCCCGTGCGCTGGCGATCGAGCCGCGCGTGCTGCTGCTCGATGAGCCGTTCGGCGCGCTTGACGCCAAGGTGCGGCGCGATCTTCGCCGTTGGCTGCTGGAAATGCACAACAAGACGGGACATACCACCGTGTTCGTCACTCACGACCAGGAGGAAGCGCTCGAGCTTGCCGACCGCGTGGTGGTGATGAGCGAAGGTAGGATCGAGCAGATCGGTACGCCGGACGAGATCTACGACAAGCCGAACTCGCCTTTCGTTTATTCCTTCATCGGCGAATCGAGCACGCTTCCGGTGCGCATCGAGAAGGGCAAAGCCTGGATCGACGGTCATTCCCTGGATCTTGCGGTGGACGACCTGGCTTCGGGCCCAGCCCAGCTGTTCTTCCGCCCGCACGATGTCGAAGTTGGCGACGACTTGGCGGGGGCGATCCCGGCAACCGTGCAAGGGGTGAGGCGCCATGGCGGCGCGCGCCGTCTCGATCTTGAGGTGGTGGGCCGCAATGACCGCGTCGAGATCGAGCTTCCTGCCGATTTTGGCCTGGAAATCTCAGGCCCTATCGCGGTTCGCCCGCGGCGCTACCGGGTTTTCCCGGCGCCTATCCAAACCTCGGTCAGCTGACTAAAATAAAAAACCGCCTCAAAGCCCGTGGGACGTCGCTGTCAGCGGAGCTTTGAGGCGGTAAGTGGAGCGGACGCCTGGCTAGCGGCTGGGCGTCCGCATCCCGGGGGTTAGTCCAAAGCTTAAGCCTTGCACTCCGTCATGCCCTTCAGGGCATTGTGCGCCTCCGACTTCGTCTTGAAGCCATCGGTGCCGAGCATGATCTGCTTCGTTCCGTCTGGCTTCTTCGACACGACCGAACATTTGTGGCTCGAGCTGTCCTGCGCCACGTAATACTCGGCGGCGAGGGCTGGCGTGACGAACCCGGCCACCAGCAGGCCGGCAATCAGATATTTCTTCATTGTCGTTCTCCTTGATGATCCTCGTTGAGACTTCCTCTCCGAGGATTTCAGCTTTCGCCTCGCTTGCGGCGCGTCTTTGGCGGAAACCCGTGGAATGTTGTCGCTGGGGCCGCGAGTCGCGCCTCAGGAAGCTACTTGCTGCACTTCTTCGCGGTGGCGTCCCACTTCATGTGGGCCTTCTCGCAATCCGCCTGGTTCTTAGGGGTAGCGGCGAAGGCCGACGAGGTGGCGACAGCGGCGATACCAAGGGCGACGACGAGCGAGACTAAAGTTTTCATGGCGCTATTCTCCTTGCATGGGTTGACTCTCCTTGGGGATTTCCTCCTCCAAGGATTGCGAAGCAACGCTCGCAATTCGCCTGGGTTTTGGCGGAATGGCGCGGAAGAGTGTCGCGGGTGAAAGCGTCGCGCGACAGTTCGGCCTATCGACGGCTTGGGCGAAGCAGCGCCGGCACGAGAAGTCATTGATGCGCTTGCAATCTTCGCGCAGCTCAAGCCTGCACGCCTTCGTGGCGCGGCGTTGACGCTCCGGCGCGACATGCCGACGCGGGGAGCAAAAGACGCCCGGCGTGCTGGCCGGGCGTCAAGTTCGAGTCAAATCTTAATTTAGCTGTTGCACTCGGTGAGGTTTTGGATCGCCTTCTCGGCCCATCTTCATTGTCGTGCCGTCGGGCTTCTGCGCCACCACCTGGCACTGCTTGGTCGAGCTATCGAGCGCCACGTAGTTAGCGAGCGCGAGCAGGCTAAGAGCGGCCGCGAAGGCGAACTCATCCGAAAGAAGATGGTCTGCGCCGCTTCGCACTGGCCCATGCGATGAGGGAATAGCTCCGCAAGGCGGTGTCCTGATCCTGAGCGCGGAGGACGGCGAGGCTGACACGTATCCTCCCCAGACTGCACGCGACGGATGCCGACTGCGGTCGAGTAGAGGGTCGGCGGCAACGGCGTAACGCGAGGTCTCAATCTCCAGGCCGACATCGAACTGCTGGAAAGAAAGATTGAGGAGATTGAGCGATTTCGCCTTAGTCGTGATCGACCCTGCAGATAAGCGGAGATCGCACGGCGTCGGGCTCAATCACTCGAGCAATCGGATCGGATTCCAATGGCCGTTAGAAAGGCATCCAAGTCTTTGCCGGAATCGGAGCTGGCGCTGCGGGCGATCGCTATGCCCGTGTTTGCCAATGCGCATGGAGATATTTTTGGCGGCTGGCTTTTGTCGCAAATGGATCTCGCCGGCAGCGCCGTCGCAGTCCGACGCGCCAATGGTCGAGTCGTCACTGTCGCAGTCACTGCGATGAGCTTTCAGCGCCCAGTCTTCGTCGGAGACGAGGTGAGCTGCTATGCGAAAATCCTTAAGGTGGGGCGCACCTCGATAACAGTGAAGGTCGAAGCCTTTGCCCGCCGTGATCGCAGCGGTAAGCAAATACAGGTGACCGAAGGTGTCTTCACCTATGTGGCGGTGGATTCAAAATCAAAGCCGCGGCCGGTGTGAAGTGCTCTCGGCTCCCGCTTCGGATCGCCATTCACTTTTGCCTACGTTGGCGACGTCCGGCCCGGTTGTTTGGTGATGGTGAACGTGGCGGCGCACGAGGCTCGCTTCGTCAGGACGACCTGTTGGGGGAGTCTGCTTTTGGCACTTAGCGGACGTTGATTCTGGCGCTGAGTATGTCCGTTCTTGGAAGTAAAGCGGAAAACTGCACCCTAATGTCCGCTAGTGACCCAAAGCGGACCAGCCCCATTCTCACGGTCAAGATGATTCGAATTGGAAACAGAACCTAGGTCAGGCTGTCGCCTGCGATGCACCATGCTCAGGGTATCACTCGCCGTAAACCAGTCGGCAAGGAGGTTGCGTCGCGAGCGATGTAACTGGTCTGAGATGGGAACGCGAAGCTCAAGTCAGCCTTGTTGACCAAGGCAATTATCCAAAGCATGAATTCCTCTTGGGTGGCGAGGAACTCTGGCAGCTCTTTCGAATCAACGTAGGCATGAACTTCGACCTTTATCGACCATTCGCCAAATCCGACGACGTGCACCCGTGGCAAGGCCACCTCCTTGCGCACCCTCGGGTGTGACATGAGGAAGTTCCGGATGCTCAGAGCTAGAAAGCGCAGCTGCTCTATTGTCGTCTCGTACGGCAGATCGAGGACGTGGTGAAAGAGCATCTGATCACGAAAGGCAAAGTTCGTGATTTGCACCTTAGCAAGCTCGGAATTCGGCACCGTCGTCACCGTCCTATCGAGCCCACGGATCCTGGTAGATCGCAATCCAATGTGCTCGACGTGGCCCTTGATGCTGCCGTATGCGCAAAGATCCCCCACGCGTATAGGACGGTCGGCGTAGAGGTTGAGACCGCCAATCAGATTCTCCACGCTGCTTTGAGCAGCGAGCGCCACAGCTAGACCACCAACGCCGAGTCCAGCCAGAACGCCAAGGACCGGGATACCCAATTGCTGTCCGCCATGTGCCGCCACCATGGCAATAGCGAAGATACCGACAACGCGCCCAAGAAGACGAAGCAGATTGGCATCGAGGCCCTCGTCTGGGATCGCAGGTGAAGCAATGATCCACTCGATGACGAGGAGCGTCGCGAGCCATAGGGCCCAGGCCGCGGCGACGTAAAGGGCGATCGTGGTCGCAAACTCGACGACATCGGCGAAATCGCCGATGACGTTGATCTGGTCCTCAATCACATACCCGACACCGAGGATGGCGGCCACCAACGCTATCGGCGTCAGCAAGCGACGCAAATAGCTGACGGGTCGGTGGTCCAGCGCTCGGGGCCGGGTCAGGCGGTGCCAGAGCCAGACGATGGTCCCCGCCAAGAGGATGATGAGGCCGGTACCGAGAACTTTCCATGCGGGGGTGTCCAGCACCTGTTGCTTGAGGCCGCTCGGCAGGCCGATTACGAGATTCGGCGGGATCATCCAGCCATGGGACTGCAATTGTAAATCGCGCCAGCTTTCCACCCGGTCAGGCCGCTTCAGCGGGAGGTTCTTGACAAGCGCATAGAATTCGCCCGCGCGTGACACGGTATCTGCACTGAAGAGAAACTCTCCTTTTCTGGTGCCCTCCATCATGCGAGTGATGGCGATTTCGGTATCGGGAATGGCCCAGCTTGCTGGCTGGTTTGCGTCCGGAAAGGCCTTGGCATCGGGTATGGATTCAAGTGGCGGCACATCGAGACGCCGAATGACATCGACCAGAAAGGCCATCGCATCTCCGCCGACATCCTGGCGCAAGGCGGGAGGCACTTGGCTCATGTCGAATAGTCGGATCAGTTTGTCCCGCAGCCGTTGGGTCGTCGCCTGTGTCGCTGCATTCGGATTGGTGAGATAGGCAAAAAACGCCTCTTCAATCGCTTCCGTGAGTGTAAGGAATGACCGTAATGTTGCCTGCGGACTGGCAGTATCGACGGCGTGGAGAGGATTGTTGTCTTGGGCCTGAAGCGAGGTAGGCCACGCCAGCAGCAGGAACCCAACGGTCAGCGCGCCTGTAAGTCGCCGAACACAACGCAAAGCCATCACAGTCATCACCCCACTGAAGGTGCGAGCGTCCGATGCTTCAGAAGAGCGCCCCCGGGTAGCGAGTCCAGTCGACGGCGTTGAAAACGCCACCAGCATTTAAGCTCATGCTCCCGGTTCCCAATTGGGCCGTTAAAAGACCTTTGTGTGGCACCAGGCCCCCTTATCGAGGGGCGTTGGAGCGCCTGAGTCCCTCGCAGGCAACCGCCGCCGGCCAATCATCCCTTTTTTGGATAGCGGGGTGCGCTGCGGCATGTCGCTCGATACATGAGCAGGGCGGCGAGGCCCTCGACGTCTGCTAATGGCACAAAGCGGACCTAGTGCTGCCAGACCGTCACTTCCGCTTTTGACCCAAACCAGACTTTGCGCTTTGTCTAGCTCATATGCCAGCCATGGCTCACGCAGATCGACTGGCCGGTCAGTGCGTTGGTCTTGAACGCGGCGAGGAAGAGCGCGACCTCGGCGACATCCTCGACCGTGGTGAATTTGTGGTCCACCGTCTCGGCCAGCAGCACTTCTTTGATGACGCGCTCCTCGCTGATGCCGAGCTCCTGCGCCTGCTCGGGGATCTGCTTCTCCACCAGCGGCGTCTTGACGAAGCCCGGGCAGATGACATTGGCGCGGACATTGTGCTTGGCACCCTCCTTGGCCATCACCCGGGCAAGGCCCAACAAGCCATGCTTCGCCGCCACATAGGCCGCCTTCAGTGGCGACGCCTCGTGGCTGTGCACCGAGCCCATGTAGATCAGCGTGCCCGAGTTCTGCTTGTACATATGTTTGACGCAGGCCTTGGTGGTGAGGAAGGCGCCGTCGAGATGGATCGCCAGCATCTTCTTCCAGTCGGCGAAGGGAAACTCCTCGATGGGGTGCACGATCTGAATGCCGGCATTGGAGACGAGAATATCGACCGTGCCGAAGGCATCGACCGCCCGCTTCACGCCGGCATTGACTTGATCTTCCTTGGAGACATCCATGCCGACGCCGAGTGCCTGCTCGGCGCCCGCCAACTCTTTTGCTGCCTTGGCCGCACCGTCCTCGTTGAGATCGGCGATGACCACGCGGCCGCCTGCCTCCATGTAACGCTTGGCGATGGCATAACCGATGCCGCTCGCGGCACCGGTGATGAGGGCAACTTTGCCGTCGAGCTTCATTAGGGGGTCACACCTTGAGAGATAGTCACGAACGACGGGATTGTCAGGGGCGGCGCAGAGGCGCACGCACATCGGCAATCTTTATAGCACGCGATAGCACGCGCGCCTCTGCTTCGGTGTCGATTTCCCGCGTCAGATCAAGAATCTTTATCCCCGTATGTCCGTTAGGGGCACTTAGCGGACATGCTGGCCGGTAGTCTAAATGTCCGCTTTCAGGGGCAAAGCGGACATAGAGTGACGCTGGGAAGAGAGTCCGCTTTTGACCCATAGCGGACGTACGGTCGTCCTGCCATCGAGGATCGAGCAGAACGGCAGGGCGAGAAGCAAACATTCTCACCCGCATCAACGCAAAGTGTGTCAGCTACTTGGCTACGAGCCACCACATTGCAGGGGCGAGCACGGCCAGGAGGACAATTGGCATCCATATGAACCAGGCCGCGCCGGCATATTCTCCGCTCACAGCGCTGTAAAGCAGCGCGAGGCCGGACAGAGTAAAGGCTGCCGCGACACCAGCTATGAACGGCTGCTCCTTTACCCATCCCTCGGATGCGAGCCATGGGCCGATCGCAATACCGAGAACAAAGCCTCCAGCCCAGCGCACCCACCCTGGGTTTGCTGGCACACCTGGATCTCCGCTCAACTGAAACATTGCGTACGGCATCAGAAGAAAGCCAAACCCGTACATCACCCCAACGATTGCCGCCGCTCGTAAAGCCACGTTCGCGGCATCGGTTTTGAGCTCAGTCTTTGCCATTACCCGTACTCTTTCAGGTTGTTACCGCGGAAAAGGGGAAGTTCGGCCACTCGCCTCACACAAACTCCGGCCAAGGCTCCCCTAATAACGACGACTAGCGTACTAGCGCTTCGTGGCAATCTGTTCGCCCAGCCTGCGATGGTGCTCGACAGCCTCGCTGGTGCCGAAGTCGTCCAGCTCGAACAATTGCCTGATCTCGATTTCGCTCTCCTCGTTATGGGGGTTGGGGCAGCGCTTGATCCACTCGATCGTTTCCGCAAGCGACTTACATTGCAAGATCCAGTAGCCCGCTACCAGTTCCTTGGTCTCCGCGAATGGGCCGTCGATGACGCTACGCTTGTCGCCGGAGAACCTCACTCGAGCGCCCTTGGAACTTGGCTGCAACCCATTGCCATCGAGCATCACGCCGGCCTTCACCATCTCCCCGTTGAACTTCGCCATGGCCGAGAGCAGCTGCTCTGAGGGCATTTTACCGGCTTCGGAGTCCTTGGTTGCCTTAACTATCACCATGAAGCGCATCTCCGAAAAAGGCAGAGAACGTGGACAAGGTCGTCACCTTCACTTTCGGCGACAGGACAGTTCGCTTGCATGTGCGCAGGGGGATCGCGGAGTCCTTGCCAGAACCCGACAAATATCTGCGGAAGCCGGACATCGCCATCGCAATGGACGGCGACACTTGGGCGAAACTTTATCTGAACCAGACTGATCTGAAGTCGGCCGTGGAAGGCGGTTCGGCCAAGATCACGACAGGCGACCTGAGACGGCGTTTGCCGTGCTCGACCTATTCGACAAGTTCGAGCCTGCGAAAAACGTGACTGTGCAAACTCTCAATCTGCACGATTGAGGGCTAGTCGATCGAGGTCCGGAGATGTCCGCTAATGGCACGAAGCGGACGTGCCACTCGTGCTGACGAATGTCTGCTTTGAGGGGTAAAGCGGACATTTCGGGTCCGCTCGCTGATGTCCGCTAATGACCCAAAGCGGACATTCGGCCAGCGACGCTCAACAAGAACAGTGAAACACAAATCAGCTCTGTGGGCGTTGGGGGAGAAGAGCTTGGCCGTCAATTACCTTCGGTGTGAGGCGGCCCAGAGGTGCGGTTGTTCAATGTTTTCGACTTCCAGCGGTTCGCGGCGGGTGATCCGAGGGTCCGCTTTCAAATAGGTCACG
>CAVPZK010000002.1:0-85513 GCA_963710245.1 uncultured Alphaproteobacteria bacterium | reverse complement strand
CCGTCATCTCGGCAGCAATCGCCTGGAAGCCCCTGTTGATTTCACCGAGTGAATGACTGGCTGTTTCAAACCCAACCTCGGCAACCTTCTGGTACTCGCGGCCAACTCTCTCGGCTTGCTCCTGTGCTCCCATTCTGTGCCTCCTCAACCAAATTCTCGTTTCTCACGTGATGAACCTTTACAGGGCTCCCGCGGGCCATGGCGTTGACGCCTGCAATCGAATCTCGTTCATAGTACCGCTCGTGCGTGCTGGTAATTGCAATACGGTCGCACGTTGGCCTTTACATAAGTTCGTAAACAGAACGATTTTTCCATCGGGGAACTCAAGGGCGTCGTGGTGAACGTCGGACCGACTCTTGTTGATTTGTTGGAATTTCGCCACCGTGTGCCCGACGCTCCAGGCGAAGACAATGCGAGTCTCGCATCTCACCTGCTGGTCAAACGCAAGCTCCGTGCCGGGAAGTAAACATACGGCCACTTCAGGATCGTCAACCGAGGCAAAACCACGAGTGATTGAGTTGGGAAATTTCGTCGATACGAGCTTCTCGCCGAGCCTCGCGGGTCTCGACGCGACTTGATGTAGGCTGTAATCACACATCGAAGACACTCCATCGCTACAAAGCTGAGGTAGTGCCGCCGTCTTGTGGAATTATAAGCGATCAAAACGGCGATCTCTTGGCTGTCCGCGCAAATTTTGGTGTCAAAAGCTCGGGACCTCCGCTTTTTGCCAACAGCGGACTTCTCGCGTTCTAGAAACCCACAAGGCTCTCCGCTGGCGGCAGCCCGAAGCCGAATTCTTGCCGGTCGGCCAAGGCAGTCAGGTTCATAGATTCGTCCTCGACCGTGATCGAGGTCACTTGTGCTGGGGTGACTGAATTGCCATCTCTGAAGGACGCGCGCCATTGTTGACTAATGCCAATACATGAAGCGCGCCTGGGGCGGACCAATTAGCATGTGATGCCCCTTGAGCCAGCGTCCGCCCCACTCTCTATTTTTGTGCATATAGGGGTGCGCGCTGAGGTCGGCGCGACGCGACCACACCCCGGCACAAAGAGATCGAGCTCGCACTCAAGGTATCGGTCGATGCCGGTGAGCGCTCGTTCGTAACGTACCGTTGAGGAAGGTCAAAAATGTCGTGGCAATTCACTGTCGGACTAAGAGTGAACGGAAAAGCCGACCGAATTGTCGTTGACGCAGAAGACGCGCTCATTGCGGCCTTAAAGGCCAAGGCTGACCAGCCCGGAGCCACGATCATGTATGTGCGGAGGTCGAATCGACGCGGTGACACACGTCATCCGCCCCGCCCTCATACCGGAGGCGATTGATCGTCAATGAGTGCACCATTCGATAGCTCGGATGTCGACGGCCAGCCTTCTAGAAGGAGGCTCAGGTGACGTACATCGTCAACGAGAGCTGTATCAAATGTAAGTACATGGACTGTGTCGAGGTATGTCCGGTCGACTGCTTCTACGAAGGCGAGAACATGCTCGTCATCCACCCGGACGAATGCATCGATTGCGGTGTTTGCGAACCCGAGTGCCCCGTCGACGCAATCAAGCCGGACACCGAGCCCGGACTCGAAAAGTGGCTCGAGATCAACACCCAATATGCTCAGATCTGGCCGAACATCACCGTAAAACGTGAACCACCGCCGGATGCAAAGGACTGGGAGGGCAAGCCCGACAAGGTCAACCTGTTATCGCCAAACCCTGGCACGGGTGATTGAGAGCTAGAGGTTGCATGCGTGATAGGCATAGTGAATTACGAGGTGGACATCAGGGGGTCGAGTACAAGCTGAGGGAGGTAGACAGGTCGTAGGACCCGGCGAACGCGAGATGTTCGAGCGTGTGGCCAAACTGGTGAAGACGGACAGGGCGAGATCATGGAGGCTGGATCAACTGGCCCGGTCGATCTTTTTGACGGAGTTCGTTTCGGCGTTCTTCCTGGCGATGCGGTACTTCTTCAAGCCGAAGGTGACGCTGAATTATCCGTTCGAGAAGGGGTCGCTCTCGCCTCGCTTTCGCGGCGAGCTTGCGCTGCGGCGCTATCCGAACGGAGAGGAGCGCTGCATCGCCTGCAAGCTATGCGAGGCGATCTGCCCGGCGCAGGCCATCACCATCGAGGCGGGACCACGGCGCAACGACGGCACGCGGCGGACGACCCGCTTCGACATCGACATGATGAAATGCATCTACTGCGGCTTCTGCCAGGAGTCCTGCCCCGTGGACTCCATCGTGCTGGGACCGAACTTCGAGTTCGCGACCGAGACACCCGAGGAGCTCTACTACGACAAGGAGCGACTGCTCGCGAACGGCGACCGCTGGGAGCGAGAGATCGCAAAGAATATCTCGCTCGACGCGCCCTATCGATGAGCCGGCTCGCCATAGCCGCCGTCAAGGCTCGAGAGCTTGAGCTGGTCACCTGATGTTGGCGTAGTCTCGAAAGTTGCTTGTTACGGTCTCGTATCGGCTTGGAATGAAAGTTTGGACATGACGGAAGAGCTGAGCGGACGCCGAATTGTGGTGCCGGAAACGCGCGAACTTGGTCAACTGGTCCGCATGCTCGAAGAGTTCGGTGCCGATACTGTCCCTTGCCCAATGATCGCCATCCGCGATGCGCCTAATACAGAAACTGTGGAGGCGTGGCTGCGCCGCTTCGCAGACGGGAGGTGTGACGATCTCGTGCTGATGACGGGTGAAGGTCTACGGCGCCTCCTTGGCTTTGCCCGACGCATCGATCTCGAGTCCGCCTTCATCGCTGCGCTGCGCCTCACGCGCAAGGTTACGCGCGGGCCAAAGCCAGTCCGCGCGCTGCGAGAGATCGGATTGGCCGCCGACGTGGCCGCCGACAAACCCACAACTGACGGCATTATCGCGGCGCTGGAACGGCATGACCTCACCGGGCGGCGGGTCGGCGTGCAGCTATATCCCCGCAATGCGAATGAGCGACTTCTGAAATTCCTCGGGGGCGCCGGGGCGCAAGGGGATCCCGTGCTTCCATATGTCTATGCTTCGGAAGTCGACGACGCGCGCGTGATCGCCGTCATTGCCGAAATGGCTGCTGGCGGGATGGATGCGATCGCCTTCACAAGTGCGCCCCAGGTTCGACGGTTCCGCGATGTCGCACTCGCTTTCGGTCGAGAAGCGGAACTGCGGCAAGGGTTGGAACGCATTGTCGTTGCGGCGGTCGGCCCTATTGTTGCAGCTGAGCTTGATGCGATGGGAGTGCAGGTGGATGTTACTCCTCGTGACAACAAGTTCTTCATGAAACCACTCGTACGCGAACTCGCGGCTGCATTAACAACGAGCCGCAAAGGCTGACGGCTCCACAAGGAAAGGAGCGTGGAGGAATGACGAAGGGAAAGTTCGGTTTCCATCGATGTGGCGGCGAAAACGAAACTGGCACCGCTGCTTACGTGCAGATCTATGTGAAGTCGAGCGCTCTCAGTCGGGCTCCGGATCTCGCAATCTCCGTGCATCTGATGACCGAAGCGGAAATCGATGAGTTTCTTGACGATGCACTCTCTGAATTGGAAGAAATCCGCATTGATGCGAAGAAGGCGCTGACCGCAGCAGCTTCGCACTAAGCTGCCTTCTAAGTCGGTTTTGAGCCCGCTGAGGCTGCGTTTTCGTGCGCTGTCGCGGGCGACTGGAATGTCGGCTATGGGTCATTTGCAGACATAGGACTCCCGCACTCTTGCATTGCATTGTCGGCTTCGCTCTAAAAGCGGACATAGGACACTTTCTCGGGCAAGCACGCGCAAGTTTCTCCTCCCAAAAGAAGGAGGAGCCTAAATGGAAACGCATTTTCACAGTGAGTCTGATAGCCAAGTCACTCAACCTTGGAACAAGGGCAAGCTCACCGGAGCCAAGCCGCCTCTTCGCCCGAAACATGTCTGGGCGGTCAGAACCCGGCTTCAATTATTGAAACGCTTCAGGGATCTCGCGCTTTTTAACCTGGCCATCGACAGCAAGCTTCGTGGCTGCGACGTTGTCAGCCTAAAGGTCGTTGACGTCGCACCCAATGGTCATGCCGTTGATCGAGCCTCCGTTCGCCAGCGAAAAACAGGAAGGCCTGTTCGCTTCGAGATCACGGAGCAAACCCGCCAGGCGATCGACGACCATCTCTCGCAGCGGGGTGGAGCGTCATACCTCTTTCCTGGTCGCGGTCCTGCAGGTCATCTGACCACGCGACAGTACGCAAGACTGTTAGAGGATTGGCTCACAATGATCGGCCTTGATCCTTGCTTCTATGGCACGCATTCACTCCGCAGGACCAAGGCTACCTTGATCTATAAAAAGACAGGAAATCTTCGAGCAGTTCAGCTCCTGTTGGGCCACACAAGATCGAGAGTACAGTCCGCTATCTCGGAATTGAGGTCGATGACGCGCTGACCGTAGCCGAACAGATCGACGTCTGAAAGCCGAGGCAGAGCAGACATGCTCTGCCTCTCAATCCATGACCGCTTTGTGCCAGGAGCGGACATTTCCACCGATGGGGTGTCGCTGTTCCTGAGTTCCAGAGGCGTGACTGGTGCAGGTTACTCGACCAGCGACAGGTTCGCAGCCAATTCTTTGCCGCGCTCGCGCGCGATCTCATAGTTGATCTTTTGTCCCTCCTTGAGCGAGCTGAGGCCAGCCCGCTCCAAAGCGCTCATGTGCACGAACACGTCCTTGCCACCATCGCTGGGCTCGATAAATCCGAAACCCTTCTGGGCATTGAACCATTTGACAGTTCCAGTAGCCATTTTGGCCTCCTTGATACTCCGGATACTATTTAACGGGGCTGCTGAAGCTTGAGTTTCATGCCGGCGGCGGTCCCGTTTGCTGCTGCCGCTCGCGGCACCCAGGGGCGCTTGCCGGTCATCTTTGCCGGGCCTCCGCCAACGAGGGCATGCATCCAGTTAGCTCGCCTTACGCACATCATCCACGCCGCGCGCCACTTGTTCCTTGACCTGCTTCGCCACATCGGCGGTTACCTGGGTCGACAACGCGCGCACCTCCTTAGCTTGGTCCGCGAGTGCGCCGAACTGCTTGCGCCAATAGGCCGCTTGCAATTCGATGACCTCGGCGAGGTTCTTTGCTGCGGTCAGGCTCACTGCAAGATCAAAGCCGGAATTGATATTGCGTTGGGCGATATCAATGACCTTATGGTTCAAAGCTGTGGTTCCTTGGCCCAGCGCGTCGAAAGACCGCTCCAGAGTCTTTAATGCCGCTTCGAGAGCATCCTTGGAGCGCTCATAAACCTCGCGTGTCTGAGCTACATTCTTCTGGGCAACGGCGCGCATTGCGTCTGGCAGGGGAGTATCGAGAGCCGATTTCTCGAATTGTGCAGCAGTTTTGTCGAATGTGTCGCGCGCCCGTTCAGCGGCAACTCGGGGATTGTCGGAATCGTTCATGGTAGACCTCTTGGCGTGAGGTGCGGGAAAGCCCGAAGCCTTAAAGGCTAAGGGCATTCGGCGGAGAGGATTCTCGTCGTTAGTTCAGCGGTAGGCTCTCAAGGGCCCACTCGCGAAGCTCAATGGGATCTGTCACGCCATCAGCGGCGAGCGTCATGAGCTTCTGACTGAGGGCAGTTCTCAGTTCATAGGCCCTTTCGAAATCACGAAAGGGATCGCGGGCCTGTAGCACCACCCAGCAGGCGTCGAATGCCTCTCCTAAAGCATCAAGCGTCTTCGGATCGTAGGGATTGATTTGGGGGTTTTGAGGGTACATTCCTCCCTCCATGCTTTAGCAGGCGGGAGTCTTAGGCTCTCAGCCGTCGGTGCCTGTTATTGCTCTGACCGGCGATGGTGCAGTGTGCGCCCTTGCGAAGCTAATAGCGAGTCAAGAGATCAGCGTGCACGACTAAGAATTCGGTGCAAAGCCCATTCCGCCGGTTGAAATGTGAAGGTCTGCTTTGGGTCACTAGCGGAGTAGACGCGGGTCTTGCGATGCGTCCGGTCTTCCCCCAACAGCAGACATCACTCGGCTCGGTAGGCACGTCGTTTAGTGCCATCAAGCGGACATGCTGAGTTCACGGCCTAGTCCGGATAGTACGCCCTAACATGTCGCACAAGGCCGTCCACGTGCAGATCGACGTCGCCTTGGAGGTCAAGGCAGCCTCCGCCAGCTCAGGCGCAGAGAACAGCAACGGATAGAAATAAACGGCGGTCCCCTTCAGCAGCGCCGCAAAGCTGTGCGAGCGGGAAGCGGAGAATGACAGAGGCTAGGGATTGAGCAGCACCGAGCCGTAATCGTGCCCGCGATCGAAGGTGAAGCGCAGCAAGGCGCGCTCGTGATCGAGGATGATGCCGACCGGCCGGCCCGTTGACCCGAGGTCAGCCCGATAAAGGCGGGCGTGGTGTCAGCATCTCTTGGAAGTGGGCTCCCGTCATGCCGCCCGATCTGGTCGGACCAAGAGCCGTCCATGCAGTCATATCCGGGGTCGGGAAAGCGCCGGTCCTCGATGATGGCAAAGAGATCGAACTCCTTCGCCAGCAGGTTACGCTCTGCTCCAGTGGCTCTGAAATCGAGGGGAACCGCAGTCGCCCCCAGCATCCAGAGCGCGATCATCGCAATAAGGGTCTCGGCATTATTGCGGATGCCGATGCCGATATTCGCTCCCGGCGTGACGCCGCGCAGGCGAAGCTCGCGCGCCGCTTGTGCCGCGCGGGCGGCGAGCGCGGGGTAGGTGAGCGTCAGCCCCGGCGAGATCAGCGCGGTCCGCTCCGGCCAGCGATGCGCCAGGCTAACGAAGGCATCAGCCAGGTTCATCGGATTAGGACTTGGCTCCACGGCACGCGTCTCCGGTTCCTAGCAAGGCTTTATGTCACCTGGCCGGACGGTTTCGCCAGTTTGCCGAATCCAGGAACTGAGGGACGAAGGAGGCGACCGCTCGGCCGCGCTAGGCCGCGTTGGCGGCCGCCAGCCTCCGCGTATGGGCGCCAACCAAGTCGGCCTCCACCAAGGCGCGGGCATCGCCGTTTTCGGCGAGCAGGTGGATATGCACCTCGTTGGCACCGCATTTGGCGCCTTCGTGGCGGAGATGGGCAAGATTGAGTGTCACCGCGTCGTCTTTGGTCTGGCCGAAGGCGAGCGCCGCCCGGGTGCCGTCGTCAAAGCGGCGCACCAAGATGTAATTGGCCCGTGGCAAGGCAGGGCAGCCGACTAGGCTGTAGACGCTGTGCAGGTAGCGGCGGCCAGAAGCCCCGCGCCAATAGTGGAAAGCCTGGGCGAAAGCGGCCTCAGAGCAGACGAGCGCCGGCTCGTCGGCTGGCCCCCAGAGCGGCGGCGTTTCAACTTCGACTTCGGCTTTGCGCATCCACATGGGGTTCCGGCCCGTTAACCAGTAAATCGCTCTGTCAAATGGGTTGAGTGGTGACGAATTCAAGACACTGCACCGAATCTCAAGAACAAATGTAGAACGCTTGCCGATCCTCAGTCAAGCATTCAAAGGTTAACGGGCTGACCAATTCCGGGTTCCTTGGCCTCTGCTTCGGCCAAAAGACGGTTCGAAGCGGTCTCGATGGCCTCGGTCAACCGCTTGAGAAACTCGGCCTTTGGCAGGCCGGGCGGGATCGGATCGAGGAATTCGACGACAATGGTTCCGGGACGGCGGGCGAGGCTTCGCCGGGGCCAAAACAGCCCCGAATTGAGCGCGACGGGCACGCAAGGGACGCCGAGCGCGTCGTAGAGGAGAATCACCCCGGTCTTGTAATCAGGCGGCGCTCCGGGCGCGCGCCGCGTGCCTTCCGGGAAGATGATGATCTCGCGTCCATCGGCAATTCGCGCCTTGGCCTCGCGCAGCATGCGCCGCAGCGCCGCCGGCCCCTTGTCACGGTCGACCGGGATCATCTCGAATTTATGCGAGAACCAGCCGTGGAACGGGATCCAGAACAGCTCGCGCTTCATCAACAGCGCCGGATCGCGGAAGAGCGGGATGAGCGCGAAGGTCTCCCATGCCGATTGGTGCTTGCAGGCGACGAGGCAGGCGCTTCGGGGCAGTTTCTCTTGACCTCGCACCTCGAGCGTCGTGCCGACGATGAGTTTGAGCAGCCACAGCTCGAAGCGGCTGTGAATGGCGAGTGCCCACATGGCCCAGCGCCGCGGCGCAAACAGCAGCGGGCTGCCGATCACGACGAATATCGTCGTCGTCACATAGAACAGGACATTGAACACCAGAGAGCGCGCCATGCGGCTCTATACCACTACGGCTCGGGCACGTCGGCAGGACTGGTCCTTCCGCCCGTGAGCACCAAGCGCACGAGATTGGTCGCGCCGAGCCGGCCAAGCGCGGGCAGATATTTCAAATATTCGGAGAGCAGCAGCTTGGTCGTGCCGGGATAGGTCCACCAACGGTTGAGATGCACATTGTTGTCGACCACGGAATACGGAATCAGCACCACGCCCGGCATCGCCCTGGCAAGCTCGGCCAGCGCGCGCGGCATATGGTAGTTCGAGGTCACCACGATGATCGAGCCGTAATGGTGCAGCGCCACCCATTCGCTGGTCTCGGTGGCGTTGTCGATCGTGTTGCGCGCTTCCTTGTCGATATCGACGCAGCAGGTGAAATATTGATCGCCCTGGCTGGCGAGCTCTTTCAGCTCCTCCGTCGTCGTGGTGCGATTGACCCCGGTGATGAGGACGCGCTTCGCCTTGCCTTCGGCGAGCAGCTTCATCGCCTCATCGATGCGGGCCACGCCGCCGGTAAGCACGGCGATGCCATCGGCGGACCGCTGCGGCACGCTATGCTCGCGGTCGACGCTGTTGGCGAACACGATGAAGCCGATGATCAGCAGCACCAAGGCGAACAAGCATGCATCGAAGATGAGCCTTACGCCGCCCAGGAAGCCGCTGAACCGGCCTGGTCTTTCGACCGCTTCCTCCCTCACCGCTTACTCCACGACTGCCAGGCGGCGCAAGAATAGGCACAAATCGGGCGCGCGTGAAACCTGCTTTACTTAAGGCTTCTCCAGAAACAACAGGACCCGGTCAGGCGTACGACTTGAGCACTCGGATCACCCCGAGCCGCGAAGTGATCATGCAGATGCCGGCCACCGCCAGCGCCACCAACAGGCAAAGGACATAGCCCCAAATATCGAGCTCGCCGGAGCCGATCAGCCGGCTCGTCTCCGCCTCGGTGACGACGCCGCCGCCAAGCACGTGCATCATCAACGGCAGCAGCAGAAAGGCGAGTCCCGCGGCGAGCGCCCCCATCAACCCTGCGCGAACGCCCAACCCTAGGAAATGCCGTTCGAATTCGCGGCTGATGAAGCGCTCATTGGCGCCCACGAAATGCAGCACCTCGATGATCTCGCGGTTCGACGCCATGGCGCTTCGTGTCGCCGAGACGATCACGGCGATGGTGGCTGCGGCGACCAGCGACAGCACGGCGAGCCCGCCGAGCGCGGCCGTGCGAGTAATGGTCTTTATTTCGGCCTGCCAGCGCCGGTGGTCGTCGAGCGTCACGCCCTCGAAGTTCTGCGACAGCGCCGACTTGATCAACTGAATGTCCGGCGGGTTGGAGCGGTCGATCTCGACCGCGATCAGGCGGGGAATGGGTAGGGCCGCGAGCGCGCTGCTCTGTCCGAGCCAGGGCTCTAACAGCTTGGCGCTGTCGTCGGCGGTGAGCGGCTTCACCCGCGTGATGCCCTTTTGCTTGGCGAGAAATAGCGAGACTAGCGTCATCTTCTTCTCGATATCCGCCGTGTTGATCGGGTCGAGCTCGACGGTGATTTCGCTGGCGATGTCGTTGACCCAGGCATTGGCGGATTGGTTGACCATGTAGACCGCGCCGGCGGTGAGGCAGGCAAGGAAGGACATGATGGCGATCACCACAGTGAGCGCATTGCCGGCGATCGAGGCCGAGGGCACGATCTGCGCGGTCTTGGTCTGAAAGCGCGCCGGCAGCAGGCTGACAATTCGGGTCGGCAACAGCCCGGTCAGAAGGCTGGTCCAAGGATAGTCCCTGATGTCGGAGAGGAACGTCATGGCACTCAGCGCATCTGCAAATGGCCGTCATAGAGCACGAGCCGCGGGGCATCGAGTTGCTCCATCAGGCCATAGTCGTGGGTCGCGATAATGACCGAAGTTCCGAGCCGGTTGAGCTCGACGAAGAGGCGCAACAGCCTGTTGCCTATGGCCGGATCGACATTGCCGGTGGGCTCGTCGGCAAGGAGAAGCTCAGGCCGCCCGATCACCGCTCTGGCGATCGCCGCCCGTTGCTTCTCCCCGCCGGACAGGATCTCGGGATAGGCGTTGATGCGGTCGCCAAGCCCGACCCAGCGCAAGAGATCGGTCACATCTTCCTTATAATCCAACTCCTTTTTTCCCATCACGCGCAAGGGGAGCGCCACATTCTCCCAGGTGGTGAGGTGGTCGAGCAGCCGGAAATCCTGAAAGACGATGCCGATTCGCCGCCTCAGCGCCGACCGACCGCTGGCCGAGAGGTCGGTGACGTTCTCGCCGAACACGAAAATCAGCCCCCGGCTTGGCCTCAAGGACATGAAAAGCAGCCGCAAAAGTGTCGTCTTGCCGGCTCCCGACGGTCCGGTCAGGAAGTGAAAGGACCCAGGAAGCACATGGAAGGTGACGTCGCGCAAGATTTCCGGTCCTGAGCCGTAGCGCAGCCCGACATTGTCAAAGCGAATCACCCGTGTTCCTTAAGCCTCTTAAGATTGCAGAGGACTGGCACTTTATGCTGAACTCCTGGTCCGGTATCAATGGGTTTGGGCAGCGTATGGGGCCCGGGGCAAATCCAGGATAAAAGGCCATTTTGGCTTTTCCGATGGCAACACTGATTATCTGTCCAGCTTGCGACACGCGCTACGAGACGAAAGCGGTCGTTCCGCCTGAGGGGCGGAAGGTCCGTTGCTCGAAATGCGGCCATGTCTGGCAAGCGCATCCGGTCACGGTGCCGCCGCCGGCGAGACCCGTGCAGATGACTCCGCCACCGCCGGCGCCAACCGCTAGGCCGCCGCAAACGCCGCCGCCGAAGCCCGGCGCCGCGGTCAACGCGGGACTGAGCGGATTTGCCGGCATCGCGCCTGTCGCGCCGTCAGCGCCGCCCGCGCCGCCGCCGCCGCAGCCGAGTTTCACGCAACCCGGCATTGATGCCGATCTTGCCGCCCAACTCGCCCGCCTCAATGCCGAGGCGATGACGGAAACTCCGCCTGCCGCGCCGCCGGAGAAGAGCGGCGGCATCTTCGCGCGTCTTTCCGGCAAGCGTGCCGCCGCACCGGTTGCGCCTCTGCCCGATGCGGGCATGAGCGATGCCTCGATGGGAGATGCAAGTTTCGACATCGGCATGACCGGCGCGAGCATGGGCAACGGCATGGCCGATGCCAGCATGGGCGATGCCAGCATGGACGCCGACCTTGGCTTCGACCCGGCATTGGCGGCACAAGCGCTTCCCGGCGAGCAGCCGCCCGGACCGCGGCGAATTCCGTCCATCGTCACCATCGGCTGGCTCGTACTTGCTCTCGTCGTCGCGTCGGTGATCGGCACTCTAGTGCTGGCGCCGTCTGCAGTGATGTCGGTCCTGCCGGGCGCGGCGCGTCTCTACGCGCTGTTCGGCGCCCCGGTTGGAGCTCACGGCCTCGGCTTCGAGGGCGTGCGCTATGGCTGGACCAGCGAAGGCGGCCAGACCGTTCTCGAAGTGCAGGGCGACGTGGTGAACTTGACCGCTGCCCCTGTCGATGTGCCGACCGTGGTCATCGCGCTCCGCGACGAGAAGGGCGAGGAAATCTCCGAATGGACCACCGAGGTCGGTGAGGAGCAGCTCGCGGGCGGGGAGCATGCGCCGTTCTTGCGGCAGATCCCATCGCCTCCGAGCAATGTCCGCAGCGTCAAGGTGCGTTTCGCCAAGGCCGAGTAGCATGGCTCAAGCAGCGGCGGCCGAAACCGTCACGCCGCTCTACAGCGTCGAGCGCATTGCCGAGAGGGTTGCGGCACTCAGCCGCGAAATCGCCGCGTCGTCGCCTGTCGATCTCGTCATCGTGTCGATCCTGAAGGGCAGCTTCATCTTCGCCGCGGACCTCATCAGGGCGCTTCACCGCGAGGGGCTCAAGCCTGAGATCGACTTTATCTTCCTAGCGAGCTACGGCGCGGGTACGACGTCCGGCGGCGAGGTCAGAGTGCTGCGCGAGGTGGAGACCGAGCTTGCGGGGAGGGACGTCGTGATCGTCGACGACATTCTGGATTCTGGCCGAACGCTGGCCTTCGCCAAGGCGCTGTTCGAGCAAAGCGGCGCGTGCAGGGTGCGCACCTGCGTTCTGGTCGACAAGCAAGTGCCGCGCGCGGCCAAGGTCGAGCCAGACTTCACGGGCTTCCGCTGCCCGCCGGTCTTCGTGGTGGGCTACGGCATGGACCTCGCCCACCGCTATCGCGAGCTTCCCTTCATTGGCGAGGTCAGAAACGCATGATGACGCTCATCCTCATCGCCGCCCTGGTCGGCGTGGTTATTCCGCCGGTGGTGATCGTGCAGGCGCTGCGCAGCAGTGCGAAAGACCGCTGGCCTGAAGGGCTGCTGGTCGGCGTCTATCTGGGGACGCTCGGCACGATCAGCGTCATCGCCCTGATCGCCTATCTCAGCTGACAGGGGAAATTAAAACGGCTTGATCAGGCGCTCGAGATAATCGAGCTCGATGCCCGGCCGTGACGGATCACCGAGCCGGCGGCGCAGCTCGTCAAGCACCTCGCGCGCCCTCTGGATGTCGATCTCGTCAGGTACTTTCACCGACAGGCCGAGATCGGGCCGGTTGGAGCGGTCGGGACGTCCGAGCGGATCGCGGCCGTTATTGCCGGGACCTTGCCCGGCCTGCAACTCGCCGCCCTCCATCATCTGCTCGGCCAGGGACTGCGCTCCTTTGCGCAATTTGTCGAGCGCGAGGCTTTGCTGCTGGGTGGCGCTGTCGAGATTGCCCTCGCCGATCGCCTCCTTGGCGTCGCGCATGGCCTCTTGCGCGCCCTTGAATTCGTCGGGCGGCTCGCCGCCCTCGATGCGGAAGCGGTCGATCAGGCTCTGTAGCTTGTCGCGCAGCTCGTTCTGGCGCTCGCCAAGCCGGGCATGCTGGCCGCCGCGTTGGCCGCGCTGCGGCTGCTGGCCCATCTCGAGCTGGGTGTTGGGCGGCGCGCCTTGGCTGCCGGATTCGCCCTGGCCTTTCATGCTGCCTTGCTGCGCCTCGCCGGGCATCTCCTCGAACAGCGGCGCCATGCTCATGCCGGGGCCGAACTCCATCGGCTGGCCGGGAGGACTCACCTCGAACTGATCGTTGGGCTCGCCGCTCGAGCTCTGCTGGCGCTTGGCCGCGAACGTGTCGTCAAGCAGCTTCTGCTGATTGGAGACGATGTCGCTCAGTTCCTTCATCATGCGGCCGGCGCGCTGCTGCTGCGCGTTTTCGGCGAAATTGCCGGTCTGCAAGCGGTCGAGAATGTCCTTCAGCTCGGACAGCATGCGCTCGGCCATCTCCTTCGAGCCCGACTGGGCGAGCTTCTGGATGTTGCTCAGCATCTTGTCGAGATCCTGCTGCGACACGAGCTGATCGCCGTTCTGCTCGCCTTGCGGCTGCATGTTGCCTTTGTCTTGCTGCTGCGAGGCGAGAGCCTGGAGATATTTCGACAGCGCATCGCGAAGTTCATCGACGAGCCGCTTGATCTCCTCCGGCGAGCCGTTTTCCTGGAGCGCCTCCGACAGCGCATCCTGCGCTTGCTTGACGGCCCGCTCGGCCTCGGGCAGGTCGCCCTCCTCGATGCGCAGCGCCACGTCCCACAGCTGATCGACCACGCTGGCGATACCTTCGCGCGACTGGTCGCCGCGCAAGCGCCAATAGGCATTACGCAAGGCAAGATAGATGGTGCTGTCGTCGATCACTTTCTCGTCGCCGAGCGTGAGCGCGTCGAGCGCGTTGGCGACGCCGTCGGGAGCGCCGGGATCGCGCACCAGCTTCTTGCGTTGCTCGACCACGGCCTTGGCCAGCGGCTTGGTGAAAGTCCGCTCCGGCAGCACGAATTCATAAGGCTGGCTCTGGCCGCTCTGCCCGGCCTGGTCGCGGGCGACCAACGTCATGCGCACTTTGAGCCCGGCCCAGGGATGGGCGGTCAGGTCTTGCGTGGCCTTGCCGTCGACGCGCTTGGCGTTGGCACGCGGCAATTGCAGCGGCATGACCGGAGGCTCGAGCAGGGGATCGGCTTCGACTTTGGCAGAGGCTTCGGCCGCGAGCGGCGCGAGGTTTCGCTCCTCGCCTTCGCCGAGCGCAAAGCGCGCTTCGGCGCTCGCCACGCCGTTATCGTCGTCGGCGCGGAACACCAGCCGCAACGCGCCGCGCGGCGTAGTTGTCGGCGTGCCCATCAGATTGATGGTCGGCGCCAGGTCCTTGATCAGGTCGAAGCGCCATTTGGACACGGTCTGGCCGCCGATCTTGACGTCGGCGCTGATCGGCTCATTCAGCGCCACGTTGAACTCGACCAGACCTTCGCTGCCGCCCCGCTTCGGCTCGATCGTCTTGGTATCGGCGCCGTCGCGGCTGGTGACGAGGCTTACGGTCTCGCCTTGCGGCGCGTGGGTACGCACGATCAGCTCGCTTCGCTCAGGCACCGAGAGCGCGCGGAAGGATTCAGCGCCGGCGCCGACCGCCTCGTTGCCGTCGGCAAGCACGATCGGCGCCAGGCCGGTATAGACGGGAGGCGTGACCCAGGCATCGAGTTCAGCAGCGCCGGCGCGCTGGATGCGGCGGGCGAGAAAGCGGCGCGCAGCCGATCGAGCACATTGCCACCGGTCGCCAGCAATGCGGCGACGACGGCAAGCAGCAATGCCGCCCTGATCGCATAAGGGTCCTTGCGGTCGGTGCGGGGCGCGGGCCATGAGGGCTTCAGCCGCGCGATCAGCTTCCCGAGGCGCTGGCGATGCGCGGCCCAGAGTGCGGCGGTCTCTTTTGGAGGCGTGGCGCCCAATTGGTCTTCGTAAGACGACGCGGGCCGGTGCTTGATGCCGGCGGTCCGCTCCAAACGCCGCAGCGCTTCCTGCCGGGTCGGCAACGAGAGCCTGATCAGCGGCAGGAAGGAAACGATCAGCGCGAGCCCGAAGCCGCCGAGCAGCGCGCGATGCAGGAGCGGCGGCAGGTAGCTCCACAGCTCGAGCAGCGAGAAGACGAGAAAGGCGGCAACGATCAGGAAGGGCCAGAGCAAGGCCTCCCAGATGCGCTCGCCAAAGAGCGCCAGCCAGCTCAGCCGCACCCGTGCCTCGAAGCGGCTCGCGAGCGCTTTGTCCTCAACCTTTTGCGGCGAGGTCTCCTTCGATCGAAAAACGGAACGCATTGTCTTCATTGTTTAGCACGAAGGCTTGGGGTCACGAGGATAAGTTGGGGAGCGAAGCGGGCGAAAGCGAGGCCTATTCACGCTCCGTCACAAGGATTAAAGCCAGTTGGGCAGCCGCTCCCTGGCCAGCATCTCGTCATAGCCGGGCCTTGGCCGCGTCACGCTGTAGCGGTTGCCGGCGACTAGCACCTCCGGCACTAGCAGCCGCGAATTATATTCGGAAGCGAGCACCGCGCCATAGGCGCCGGCCGTCATCACGGAAATGAGATCGCCCGCCTTAAATTCCGGTAATGCTCTGGCCAGCGCCAGATAATCGCCGGTTTCGCAGACCGGTCCCGCCACGTCGGTGACGATCGTCCGCGTGCCCGGAGCCGGCTCAATCAACCGGGACAACATCGTGATACGCCTCATACAGGGTGGGGCGCATCAGATCGTTCATGCCGGCGTCGACGATGGTGAAGGTCTTGTCGGCGCCCTGCTTCACATAGAGCACGCGGGTGACGAGGATGCCGGCATTGCCGGCGATCATGCGGCCCGGCTCGAACAGCAGCCTTAAGCCCAGCCCGCCCACTTCCTCCTGCACGAGCCGCGCATAGTCGGCCGGAAGGGGAGGCGCGGGTTGATCGTGGCGATAGGGAATGCCGAGCCCGCCGCCGAGATTGACGAAGGAGATATTGAAGCCCTTGCCGCGCAGATCGGCGACCAATTCGTGCAACAGCGCGAACGCATTGCGGAACGGCGCAAGGTCGGTGATCTGGCTGCCGATATGCATATGCACGCCGGCGACCTCGATACCGGGCAGCGTGCTTGCCAGCGCGTAGAGGGACGGGGCTTGCGCGAACGGCACGCCGAATTTGTTCTCGGCCTTTCCCGTCGCGATCTTGTGGTGGGTGTTGGCGTCGACATCGGGGTTGACGCGCAACGCGATGCGCGCGGTCGCGCCCCGCGCCGCCGCCACCTCGCTCAGCGCTCTGAGCTCAGGTTCCGATTCGACATTGAAGGCGAAGATGCCGGCGTCGAGCGCGTAGGCCATCTCGGCCTGCGTCTTGCCGACGCCCGAGAACACGATTCGCTCCGGCGCGATCTTCACCGCCAGCGCGCGGCGAAGCTCGCCTTCCGACACGATGTCCATGCCGGCGCCGAGCCGGCCGAGCGTGGCGAGCACGCCGAGATTCGAGTTGGCCTTAACCGAGTAGCAGACCAGCGTGTCAGGCGTGCCGACGAAGGCATCGGCGAACACGCGGTAGTGACGCTCGAGGGTCGCCGACGAATAGCAATAGAAGGGGGTGCCAATGGCGGCAGCGAGGTCGGCAAGATCGACCTCCTCGGCGTGGAGCACATTCTGGTGGGAGACGCCGCGCCGGTAGGCGAAATGGTGCATTGCGGGGGGTCAGTCTATTCGAGCAGCCGATCGATCCAAAGGCGCCGGTCTGGGGCCTGCGACATTTTCGTGGACGGATCGGCTTTGGTCTGTGGGTAAGTGGGCGGCGGCCGATCCAATGAGCCGCGGCGCCCACAGGCCGTAAGCCCGATGGTCGCCACCAGCACAAGCGATAAAAGGACGCGCAGAGCGCTTCCCATGGTCGTGCCCCTGTTACCTCGGCCTATTGCTTGGCCCTTGACCTATCCTTTTATCGCGTTTGGCCTTGCTTCTCCAAACGCTTTATCCACCGTCTTGCCTCCCGTTTGACGTTGGAAGGCGCGGTTCCGCCATAACTGGTGCGGCTTTTCACCGATCCCGCGACATCGAGCGCGGGATAAACCGCCTCGGTGATCCGCTTCTCCACCGCTTTAAGCTCCGAAAGCGGCAGTTTTTTGAGGTCGCAGCCCTTTGATTCGGCCAGAGCCACGATCTTGCCGGTGACATGGTGCGCCTCCCTGAAGGGAAGCCCGAGATTGAGCACCAGCCAATCGGCGAGGTCGGTCGCGGTCGAATGCCCGGCCGAAGCCGCCCGCTTCATGGCCTTAACGTCGGGCTCGAGGTCCGCGACCATCCCGGTCATGGCGGCTATGCCGAGCTTCAGCGCGTCCAGCGCGTCGAACACCGGCTCCTTGTCTTCTTGCATGTCCTTGGCGTAGGCGAGCGGCAGGCCCTTCATAACTATGAGCAGCGCCTGGAACGCGCCGGCGATGCGTCCGGTCTTGGCGCGCACCAGTTCGGCCGCATCGGGGTTCCGCTTCTGCGGCATGATTGACGAGCCGGTGGTGAATTTGTCCGAGAGCCGCGCAAAGCCCCATTGCGGCGAGGTCCAGTTGACGATCTCCTCGGCGAGCCGCGACAGATGCATGGCGCAGATGGACGATGCAGCTAACGTCTCTAGCGCGAAGTCGCGATCCGACACCGCGTCGAGCGAATTCGCCGATGGTCTTGCAAAGCCGAGCGCGCGCGCCGTCGCCTCCCGGTCGATGGGGAAGGGCGTGCCGGCAAGCGCCGCGGCGCCGAGCGGAGATTTGTTCAGCCGCGCGGCCGCGTCGGCGAAGCGGCCCCGATCTCTCGCTAGCATCTCGACATAAGCGAGCAGATGATGCCCGAAGGTGATCGGCTGCGCGGTCTGGAGATGGGTGAAGCCCGGCATCACCGCTCCGGCATGCTCGAGCGCCTTGGTCGCGAGCGCGAGCTCGAGCGCGCCAAGCGCGCCTTCGATCGCGCCGATCTCGTCCCTGACATAGAGCCGGAAATCCGTCGCCACCTGGTCGTTGCGCGAGCGCGCGGTGTGCAGCTTGCCTGCCACCGGCCCGATCAGTTCGGTGAGCCGGCTCTCGACATTCAGATGAATGTCCTCGAGCTCGCGCGAGAATTTGAACTTGCCGGCCTCCATCTCGGCCATGATCTGGTCGAGCCCGCGGGCGATCTCCTTCGACTCTTCGGCCGTGATGATGCCGGTCGCGCCGAGCATGGCGACATGCGCCTGCGAGGCAAGAATGTCGTGCCGCCACAGCCGCTTGTCGAAGTCGATGGAGGCGTTTATCTCCTCCATGATCTGGGCGGGACTTGCGGCGAAGCGGCCGCCCCACATGGTGTTCGTCATGACGGTCTTAGCCTGGGCTAGACGGCGTTGAGCGGGAAGACGTGAGCAAACGCAAAGAACGCGACAGCGCTGCGTCGCCGGCCATCTATCTCGTCGCTGCAATCGTTGCGGCGATTGCCGGATTCGGCACGGTATATGTGAGTTTCGCCCCTTCTGACAATGGCGAGACCGCGATTTCCGGGTCTGGGTCATCAGGGCAGGGGACCGCAAGCGGGCCTCTCGCCGGCCTAAACAAGGGGCCGATGGCCGCGCTTTTGCTCAGGCCGAAGCCGCTGGACCTGCCGGAGATCGCCTTCGCCGACAGAGACGGCAAACCCAAGTCGGTGGCCGATTTTGCCGGCAAGGTGGTGCTCCTGAACATCTGGGCCACCTGGTGCGTGCCCTGCCGCGAGGAGATGCCGGCGCTCGACAAGCTGGAGACCAAGCTCGGCGGCAAGGATTTCGATGTGGTTGCGGTCAATATCGACAAAGGCGGCCCTGACAAGGCGACCGCTTTCCTCAACGAGACCGGCGCCACCCATCTCGCCCTTTACACCGACCCCACCGGCAAGCTGTTCTCGACGATCAAGACGGTCGGCATGCCGACCACGCTGATCATCGACCGGAACGGCAAGGAGATCGCCCGCCTGGTAGGGCCGGCCGACTGGGCCTCGCCGGAAGCGATCGCGGTGATCGAGGCGGCCGTCGCCGCGCCTTCGTCCTAGGGGTTGACCGGGACGATCGCGTCCTTCTCCAGGCGATATTCGTATTGGCAGGTCTCGGCGACCGGCTTGTTGCACGGCGTGCCGGGCGTCGTGACATAGAGCATGCGCTTGCCGTTAGCCTTGCCGAATTTATAGCTTTGCACCAGGTCCTCGAACAGCAGGTCCCATTGCGTCTCGCCGTCCCACAGATAGATCTGCAAGGTGCAGCCGCCATTGCCGCACAGCGGATTGATGCCGCCTTCGCATTTGAGCTTGGAGTAGTCGGCGATCCAATCCTCGCCGCCGTCGCCGTTCAAATCCTCGACCTTGAGCACGGCATCGTGGTTCGGCTTGCCGTTTAGGTCGGTGCAAGCCCGGTCGGCGTCGGCGACCGCCTCGGCGACATTGTCGGGCGGCTCCGCGGCGTAAGTGGGTGCAATCGAAAAGGGGAGAATCAAAGCCGCCGCAGCGAGTATGCGGAGCAGGTGGAAGGAGAGCCCGCTCAATTGGCGCCGGTGCTGACTGTGCTGCGCTTCTTCGAGCCGCCCTTGCGACTGACCTTGCGCGAACCAGACGGCTTCGGCTTGGCGACGCCGCAAATGGAGTCCTTCAAATGCGCCGGCCCATCGGTCAACGAGGCTTGGATCGCCAGCCCGTCGATGCTGGTGCCGAACAGCGATTTCCAGAAATAGCGCTTGAAGCCGTTCTCCAGTAGGTCGGTGGCGCGCACCCGGCGCGTGGCCACCGATTGCTCGCCCAGCACGACGGCGACCAGCTTGCGGCCGTCCCGGGTCGCGCTTGCCACCACGTTGAATCCGGATTCGCAAATGAACCCGGTCTTCATGCCGTCGGCGCCGGGGAGACTCACCAACAGACCATTATGCGTGCGCATGATCTGCTTGCCCACCTGGACCTGGATGGTGGTGAACAGATCGGCATGCTCGGGGAACTCGATGATGATGGCGCGCGCCAGCTTGGCAAGATCGCGCGCGGTGGTCACCTGCCGCTCGTCGGGCAAGCCGTTGACGTTGGCGAAAGTGGTTCGCGTCATGCCGAGATGCTGCGCCGCCTCGTTCATGCGCTGGACGAACGCCTCCTCGCTGCCGGCTACCGTCTCGGCGATCATCACTGCAACGTCGTTGGCCGATTTGACGATCAGCACCTTGAGCGCGGTATCGAGCGTGATGGTGCCGCCGACGGGCAACCCGAGCTTGGAGGGGGCTTGCTGGGTAGCCTTCTGCGAGCAAACGACCTTGCTGTCGGGGCTGACGGTGCCGGCCTTCAACGCCTGGAAGGCGACATAGGCGGTCATCAACTTGGTGAGGGATGCCGGGAACCACTGCGCGTCGGGATCTTCGGCGTAGAACACCGTGCCGTTATAGGGCTCGAAGACGAGGGCTGGACCGGCGGACGCGCCTGACGGGGCCATCAAGACCGCTCCGACGAGGAGGCCTAGACCGGCACGCCGCAGCATCATCCCTGTTCCCCTCATCAATTGGCCTTCGCGTGGCGCATCCCTACAGAGCGCCGCAGCGAAATGCGGCCGGGACGCTGACGCAATTTTGACGGCCACCCCCAACCCCCAGGAACGGCCCCGCCCCATAGTCAATCGAATTTCGACTGTTCCATGGCACATGGATCAGACCGACGCTGAAAAGCCCGAACCTTGAAGGGCCGCGACGGGCGCTGAATGACAGCCGAATCGCTCGGGTCGCGGCGAGGCCGCGTCCGCCGGAAGAGTAGCGCGCTCGTCCCAATTCGCAACTGCGAAATTGCGCTTCGCTGTGACCCAAATACCGCGCTATGAAGAGGCCTCTTTCGGCTTCCCCTCGCAAGTTAAGGCGCATCAGCCATGGACGCCGACGCCAGGCGCAAGCAGCTTTCTGCGGCACTCAATCGCGTCGCCTCGGGCGACCGGGCGGCGCTTCGCCTGGTCTACGACATGACCGCCGCGAAGCTTTTTGGCGTCTGCCTCCGTATATTGAATGACCGAAGCGAGGCAGAGGACGTGCTGCAGGACGTCTACATCACCGTTTGGCGAAAGGCCGGCGCGTTCGACGCGAGCCGCGCGAGCCCGATCACCTGGCTCGTGGCGATCGCGCGCAACCGGTCGATCGATTACGTGCGCTCGACCCGCACTTCCCGGCTGAGCGAGCCGATCGAGGCGGCCGAGAGCGTTTCCGACCCTATGCCGCTCGCCTCCGATCTGCTCGAGGCTGAGCAGCAGACGGGACGCTTGAGCGGCTGTCTCGATGAACTTGAGGCCCGCCAATCGGCGGCAATCCTTTCGGCCTTCATGGACGGTCTTACCTATGAGGCGCTCGCCGCGCGCGCGGGCGTTCCGCTCGGCACGATGAAGAGCTGGATCAGGCGCGGCCTCGCCAAGCTGAGAGAGTGTCTGGAGCGATGAGCGGTTCAGGCGCCAGAGACGAAGACGATCGCGGGCCTCCGAGCGCCGCCGAATATGTGCTCGGCGTGCTGAGCGCGCATGAGCGGCGCGCGGTCGAGCAGCGGATCGCGCGCGAGCCGGCGTTTGCACGCGAGGTCGCCTTCTGGGAGGAGAGGCTCGGCGGACTCGCCGAGGGCATTGCTCCGGTGCGTCCCCCTGCCAGCGCTTGGGCGCGCATCGAGGCTGCGCTTGGCAGCGACGCGAGCGCCACGGAACGAGACGGTCTCTGGCAAAGTCTCGCCTTCTGGCGCGGGCTTGCGTTCGGCGCCAGCGCGCTCGCCGTGGCCTGCCTTGCGGCGCTGATCTATGTCGGGACGGTCACCCCACCGGGCGCGCCGCTGGTGGCGAAACTCGATGCCGAAGGCGGCCAGACCGGCTTCGTCGCCGCGGTTAGCTCAGGCGGCGGAAATCTCACTATCGTGCCGGCTTCGCTGCTTGGTCCGCAGGAGCAGAAGGCGATGGAGCTTTGGCTCATTCCATCGGGTGAGAAACCGCATTCGCTCGGTCTTATTGACCCAAGTCGGCCGGTGACGATCACCGTGCCCAAAGACCTGCTCGCCAAGGTCAATAGCGAGGCGATCCTTGCTGTCTCGCTAGAACCGCCTGGAGGCTCGCCCACGGGTCAGCCGACCGGGCCAGTGATCGCCAACGGCAAGCTCGCCGCGCTCTAACGCGTCTCCGCATCACGAAAACGTCATCGAGAAAATTCGCGTGCGCCTGCATCCGCACCGGCGCGTCCCTCCGTAGCTCTGCCCGTACCCCCCGTAAGGGACAACACGCAACTCAGGAGGATGACATGAAGTTCGCTAAATTCGCTCTCGCCGGCGCCGCTGCCGCCGGTCTCGTTTTCGCAAGCCTGACTGCCGTGCCGACTTTCGCCAAGGAGGCGACGGTGATGGTGGGCGGCGCGCCGATGTTCCCGTCCAAGAACATCATCCAGAATGCGGTCAACTCGAAGGACCACACGACGCTCGTCGCCGCGGTCAAGGCCGCCGATCTGGTCGACACGCTGTCGGGCAAAGGCCCCTTCACCGTGTTCGCGCCGACCAACGACGCTTTCGCCAAGCTGCCGGCCGGCACGGTCGACACGCTGCTCAAGCCCGAGAACAAGGGCCAGCTGACGCAAGTCCTGACCTATCACGTCGTGCCCGGACGCATCACCGCCAAGGATTTGATGGCGGCGGTCGAGAAGGGCGGCGGCAAGGCCATGTACAAGACCGTCGAAGGCGAAGAGCTGACCGTCGAGGTCAAGGATGGCCAGATCTGGATTTGGGACGCCAAGGGCGACGCCGCCAAGATCACCATCAAGAACGTGATGCAGTCGAACGGCGTGATCCACGTCATCGACACCGTGCTGCTGCCGAGCTAGTCCCCCCTTAGCTCTGCGACAGCCAAGCCCGCCGTGCGAATAAGCGCGGCGGGCTTCCTTGTTGCGTCTGGCGCGCTAAGATCGGCCCGGAACGGGCGGGTCAGGGTAGGGGGCGTTCGGCTGCGCAAGATCGTTCAGGACCCACGGACCGAGCGCGTCATCATGGCGCTCATTATCGTTAACGCCATCACGCTCGGGCTTGAGACCAGCGAGAAGGTGATGGTGCGCTTCGGCGCGGTGCTCACGGTGATCGACCGCGTCATCATCGCCGTCTTCGTCTTGGAGATCCTCGCCCGCTTCCTCGTGCAGCGAGGCGCCTTCTTCCGCGAAGGCTGGAACATCTTCGACGTGGTCGTGGTGGGGATTGCGCTTGTAACCGCGACTTCCGCCTTCTCGACTGCTCCGCGCGCTGCGCGAATTGCGGCTGTTGCGCCTATCATGCGGTTCCGGCGTACAGCACGTGATCGGCGGCCTGATCGGAGCTTGCTCGGCATGGGCTCGATCCTGCTCCTGATCGGTCTCGTCTTCTATCTGAGCACCGTGATGGCGGTGAACTCGTACGGCAAGGGTTATCCCGACCTGTTCGGCACACTCGGCACCTCGCTCTATACGCGAGACGAGTAGCCAAGGGCGACGACACTCACCCTTTCTCGATCAGCACCGCGCGGAAGTCGTTGACGTTGGTGAGCGTCGGCCCGGTGACCAGCAGATCGCCGATCGCGTTGAAGAAGGTCCAGGGATCGTTATCGGCGAGCATCGCCTTGGCGTTGATCCCGGCAGCCGCGGCCCGCTTGAGCGTATCCGGATAGATCAGCGCGCCCGCATTGTCCTCGCTGCCGTCGACCCCGTCGGTGTCGCCGGCGATGGCATAGATATTCTTCATGCCGTCAAGCGCGATGGCGAGCGCGAGCAGGAACTCGGTGTTGCGCCCGCCTTTGCCTTTGCCCTTGAGCGTGATCGTCGTCTCGCCGCCGGAGATCAGCACGCATGGCGGCTTCTGTGGCTGGCCGCGCAGCGCACATTGCCGGGCGATGCCGGCATGCACCAGTGCCACGTCGCGCGACTCGCCCTCGATCGAATCGCCGAGAATGACCGGCGTGACCCCCGCCTTGCGCGCGACCTCAGCTGCCGCTTCGAGCGAGGCCTGCGGTGTGGCGATCATGATGTTCTCGACGCTTGCCAGCCGCTTGTCGCCAGGCTTCGGCGTTTCGTCGGCTTTGCGCAGGCGTTCGAGCACGGCCTCCGGCACGTCGATGGCGTATTTCTCGATGATGCCGAGCGCTTCTTTATTAGTAGAAGGGTCCGGCACGGTCGGGCCTGAGGCGATGATCGAAGGATCGTCGCCCGGCACGTCGGAGATCATCAACGCGACCACCTTGGCTGGCGCTGCCGCCGCGGCGAGCCTTCCGCCTTTGATGGCCGAGAGATGCTTCCGCACCGTGTTCATCTCCGAGATGGTCGCGCCTGATTTGAGCAGCGCCTTGTTCACGGCCTGCTTGTCTTCCAGCGTCAGCCCCTCGGGCGGAAGCGCGAGCAGGGCGGAGCCACCGCCGGAAATCAGGCAAAGCACGAGGTCGTCAGCGGTGAGCCCTTGCACAAGCGCGAGGATGCGCCGCGCGGCCTCGC
Source organism: uncultured Alphaproteobacteria bacterium (assembly GCA_963710245.1). GTDB lineage: Bacteria > Pseudomonadota > Alphaproteobacteria > Rhizobiales > Methyloligellaceae > Methyloceanibacter. The sequence goes on along the minus strand of CAVPZK010000002.1, from coordinate 61,064 downwards.
GGCCAGCCGCATCGGGCACGGGATGCGCGGCCTCCACCACTTCGAGCCGCTCGGTCGGCACGCGATAGCCGTAGCGCGTCACCACCAGCCCCTCGATCGGCCCCTCCCAGGCGTCTTCCAGCGCCTTGGCCATCGCTCCACTCGCCTTGCCGGCGCCGATCACGATGGTGCGCCCCTTCGGCCGCTTGGGCAGGAAAGCCGGCACGCACAGCGAGGGCAGCGCGGCATCGACCGCTGCCTGGAACATGGCCTTGAGCAGCACTTCCGGCGTCATTGTCGGGCTTGTCCTCCCCCTTACGGCCGATGAACCTGCACAGACGATTGCAATAAGGCAAGCGAATGAATTACTTTGCCCATTCCTTTTGCAAGCCAAGTCGCACCGCCCGGAGACCAAGGAGTTATGTCAGTTCAACCGCGTGAAACTGCCGAAAAACCGGGCAGGCGTTCAGACGAGCAACATAAGAATCCGAAGTCCGATATCGAGATCAGTCAGGCCGCAAAGATGCGGCCGATCCTCGAAGTGGCGAAGGATAAGCTTGGCATCGACGCCGAGGACCTGATCCCGTACGGCCATTACAAGGCCAAGGTCTCGCTCGACTACATCGCCTCGCTGAAGGGCAAGCCGGATGGCAAGCTCATCCTCGTTACCGCCATCACGCCGACGCCTGCGGGCGAGGGCAAGACCACGACCACGGTCGGGCTCGGCGACGCGCTGAACGATATCGGCAAGAAGGCCATCATCTGCATTCGCGAGCCTTCGCTCGGCCCCTGCTTCGGGGTGAAGGGCGGCGCGGCCGGCGGCGGCTTCGCGCAAGTCGTGCCCATGGAGGATATCAACCTCCATTTCACCGGCGACTTCCACGCCATCGGCGCCGCCAACAATCTGCTCGCGGCTCTGATCGACAATCATGTCTATTGGGGCAACAAGCTCGACATCGACATCCGCCGAGTCACTTGGCGGCGCGCCGTCGATATGAACGACCGGGCGCTGCGCGACATTGTCACTTCGCTGGGCGGCGCCGCCAATGGCTACCCGCGCGAAGCCGGCTTCGATATCACCGTGGCCTCCGAGGTGATGGCGATCTTCTGCCTGGCCAATGACCTGGCCGATCTTCAGCGCCGGCTCGGCCAGATCCAAATCGGCCAGACCCGTGACAAGAAGCCCGTCACCGCCAAGGACCTCTCCGCCGCCGGCTCGATGGCGGCGCTGCTGAAAGACGCGCTCGCGCCCAATCTCGTGCAGACGCTCGAGAACAACCCCGCCTTCATCCATGGCGGGCCGTTCGCCAATATCGCGCATGGTTGCAACTCGGTGATCGCCACTAAGGCCGCCCTCAAGCTCGGCGACTATGTGGTGACCGAAGCCGGCTTCGGTGCCGATCTCGGCGCTGAGAAGTTCTTCGACATCAAATGCCGCAAGGCGGGACTGAAGCCGGACTGCGTGGTGATCGTCGCCACCATCCGCGCGCTCAAGATGCATGGCGGCGTGGCCAAGGACGACCTCAAGAAGGAAAACCTCGACGCTCTGGAGAAGGGCTTCGCCAATATCGAGCGGCACATCGGCAATCTGAAGAAATTCGGCGTGCCCGTGATCGTGTCGATCAACCGCTTCTCCAGCGACACCGACGCCGAGATGGCGCTGCTCAAGAAGCTCTGTGCCAAGCTTGGCGTGGAATGCGTGGCCGCCGATCATTGGGCGCAAGGCGGCGCAGGCGCGACCGAGCTCGCCAAGACTGTGGTCCGCACCATCGATGAGCAGCCGAGCAGCTTCAAGCCGCTCTATCCCGACGACATGACGCTGTGGGAGAAGGCGCGCACCATCGCCAAGGAGATCTACGGCGCCACCGACATCGCCGCCGAGAAGAGCGTGAAGGACCGCTTCGCCGAGCTGGAGAAGGAAGGGTTCGGCAAGTTCCCGATCTGCGTCGCGAAGACCCAATACAGCTTCTCGACCAATCCGGACGCCAAGGGCGCACCGTCGGGGCATGTCATCCCGATTCGAGAGGTCAGGCTGTCGGCGGGTGCGGAGTTCGTGGTGGTGATCTGCGGTGACATCATGACCATGCCGGGCCTGCCCAAGGTCCCGGCTGCCAACAATATCGAGCTTGCCGCCGACGGCAGGATCGCCGGTTTATTCTAAGTGCTGAAAGGGGTTGCCAGCCGCTGAAGCGGACGCTAACACCCTTTTTTTGCGAGATGTGGCCAAATCCGGCTCAAAAGCCGGCAAAATTCCAAGGGGAAGAATTGATGGCTGGAGCGAGAAGGCCGGGACGCAACTTTCTGTTCGTGCCGGGGCCGACCAATGTGCCCGATCGCGTCTTGCGCGCCATGCACGTCGCCATGGAGGACCATCGCTCCTCCGATTTCCCCAAGCTGACTTTGCCGCTGTTCGAAGACCTCAAGAAGATCTTCAAGACAAGCGACGGCCAGGTCGTCATCTATCCCTCGAGCGGCACGGGAGCCTGGGAAGCGGCGCTGACCAATACCCGCTCCCCCGGCGACAAGATGCTTGCCGCGCGCTTCGGCCAGTTCAGCCATCTGTGGATCGAGCTTGCCCGCCGTCATGGCCTCGAGGTCATCGTCCAGGAGGAGGAGTGGGGCACTGGCGTCAACCCCGACCGCGTCGAGGAAGCGCTCCGCGCCGACAAGGACCACGAGATCAAGGGCGTCATGGTCGTGCATAACGAGACGGCCACCGGCGTCACCAGCGACGTCGCCGCCGTGCGCCGCGCCATGGATGCCGCCGAGCATCCGGCGCTGCTCTATGTCGACGGCGTGAGCTCGATCGCCAGCATCGACTTCCGCATGGACGAGTGGGGCGTCGATTTCGCCATCACCGGCTCGCAGAAGGGACTGATGTTGCCCGCGGGCCTCGGCATTGTCTGCGCCAGCCAGAAGGCACTCGCGCAGATGAAGGATGCCACCTGCCGCCGCGGCTATTTCGAATTCACCGACCATATGAAGGCGAACGCCACCGGCTACTTCCCCTATACGCCTGCGGTCATGCTGTTCCATGGCTTGCGCGAGTCGCTCGCCATCCTTCAGGAGGAGGGGCTCGACAATGTCTTCGCCCGTCACCGCCACCTGGCGGCCGGAACCCGCGCCGCGGTGAGGGCCTGGGGGCTGAAGACCTGCGCCAAGGAGCCGAAATGGTATTCCGACACCGTGACCGCGATCATGGTGCCGAAGGGCTTCAACGGCGCCGACGTGATCGATCGCGCCTATCGCCGCTACAATCTCGCGCTCGGCGCGGGGTTGTCGCAAATGGCCGGCAAGCTGTTCCGTATCGGCCATCTGGGCGATCTGAATGAATTGATGCTGCTCGGTGCCATCGCCGGCGCGGAAATGGCCATGCGCGATGTCGGCATCGAGGTCGAGCTGGGGTCTGGAGTGGCGGCGGCGCAAGCGGAGTTCCAAAGAGCTTCGCAAGGCCGTGAGACCAAGGTCGCCGCCGAATAGGGCAGGAAACGCGGGGCTAACGGCGGATAAGCCCGGTCTCGCTCGATTTGATTTTAGTCAACACCCCTGGCGGCTTTTTCAGCTACGCGCCGGGGGAAGGTGAGGCATGTCGCGCCGGCAGAGGCCGGCGTAGATCAGGTAGGGGTGGGTTTCAGTGCAGCACGCGATCGTGTTCCTCGATCGAGAGTTGGTCGACGCCAAAGTCCGCAGGCCGAATTTCCCGCATACTTATAAAGAGTATCAGTCGACTTGGTCGCCTGAGGATATCGTCGCGCGCCTGAAGGACGCCTCGATCGCCATCATCAATAAGGTGCCGATGCGCGCCGACACGCTGAAGCAGCTGCCCAAGCTGAAACTGATCGCTGTCGCCGCGACCGGCACCGACGTGGTCGACAAGGCCTATTGCAAGGCCAACGGCATCACTGTCGTCAATATCAGGAACTACGCCTTCAATACCGTGCCCGAGCATGTGCTGGCGCTGATCTTCGCGCTCCGCCGCAACCTGTTCGCCTATGTCGAAGACACGAAGAACGGCGTATGGAACAAGTCGAGCCAGTTCTGCTTCCTGACCCACCCCATTCGCGACATCGCCGGCTCGACGCTCGGCATTGTCGGCTATGGCGCGCTCGGCAAGTCGATCGGCAAGCGCGCCGAGGCGCTCGGCATGAAGGTGCTGCCGTTCGACATCTTCCCGCAAGAAGGCCTGGTCGATTTCGACACGATCCTGCGCGAGAGCGACATTATTACTTTGCATGTTCCGCTGACGCCGCAGACCAAGAACATGATCGGCGCCGCCGAGCTGAAGAAGATGAAGCCCACTGCCATCCTCATCAACACCGCGCGCGGCGGGCTCGTTGATGAAGCCGCTCTGGCCGAGGCGCTGAAGAACGGCACCATCGCCGGCGCCGGCTTCGACGTGCTCACCGTCGAGCCGCCGAAAGACGGCAATATCCTGCTCGATCCCAAGCTTCCCAATCTGATCGTCACCCCGCATGTCGCCTGGGCGAGCCAGGAGGCGATGCAGATCCTTGCCGATCAGCTCATCGACAACATCGAGGCGTTCGTCGCGGGCAAGCCGCAGAACGTCGTCCAAGAGTAAGCGAGACAAGCCATGAAGAAGCTCCTGTTCCTGTTCGACACCGACCCTTACGCATCCGTGTTCGACACCGTGGTCGCCTATGACGGCGGCGCCGACCGCGTCACCGGCTACGCCAATGTCACCCCCGACAATGTCGGCGCACTAGTCGACGGCACGATCTTCACCCGCGGCGGCAAGGACAAGCAGAAAACCGCGATCTTCGTCGGCGGCGGCGACATGGCGAAGGGCGAGGCGCTGCTCAAGGCCGTGCAGAAGAAGCTTCTTCGGCCCCTTCCGCGTCTCGGTGATGCTCGATTCCGAACGGCTCCAACACCACGGCCGCCGCCGGCGTGGCGCTGCTCGCCAAGGCGACGAAGCTCAAAGGCAAGAAGGCCGTGGTGCTTGCCGGCACCGGCCCGGTCGGCATGCGCGCCGCGGCCTGCCTCGCGCAGGAAGGCGCCGATGTCACTCTCACCTCGCGCACCAAGGAGCAAGTGCGAGCAGGCGGCGCAGGCGATCGAGGCGCGCTTCGGCGTGAAGGTCAAGCCGGTGCAGGGCGCCGATGACGCCGCCGCGCGCCAAGGCGTCGAAGGACGCCAAATCGTGTTTGCCGCCGGCGCCATCGGCTTGCAGCTGCTGCCAGCCTCGCACTGGGAGGACAATCCGAATATCGAGGCTGTCGCCGATGTGAACGCGCAACCGCCGCTCGGCATCGAAGGCATCGAGGCCACCGACAAGGGCAAGCAGCGCGACGGCAAGATCTGCTTCGGCGCGCTCGGCATTGGCGGCCTCAAATTGAAGCTGCACCGCGCCTGCATCGGCAAGCTGTTCGAAAGCTCCGAAGGCGTGCTCGACGCCGAGGAGATCTACGCTCTGGCGAAAGAGATGGCTTGATGACGCAGATCAAGGACACCGCGATCGAACCGTTTCTCGATCAGCTGGCAAGCAGCGCGGCGACGCCGGGCGGCGGCAGTGCCGCCGCGATCATCGGCGCCATGGGTGCCGCGCTTGTCAGCATGGTGTGCAACTTGACCATCGGCAAAAAGAAATATGCCGATGTCGAAGGCGAGATGAAGGACGTGCTGGCCAAGACCGAGAGTGCTGCGCAAGAAGCTCACGGCAATGATCCAGGACGACGTGAAGGCGTTCGATGCGGTGATGGGCGCTTACGGCATGCCGAAAGAGACCGACGCCGACAAGGCTGAGCGCGACAAGGCGATCCAGGCCGCGCTCAAGCTCGCGACCGACGTTCCCTTGGCATGCGCCCGCGCCGCGCGTGAAGTCATCGACCTCGCCGCGATCGCCTCCGACAAGGGCAATCTGAACGTGATCTCAGACGCCGGCGTCGGCGTGCTCGCCGGTTATGCTGCACTGCGAAGCGCCGCCTTGAATGTTTTCACCAATGCAAGAATGATTACGGACAAGACTTTTGCCGAGGCTAAACTCAAGGAGCTGAACCAGCTCCTGGCCGGGGCCGAAGGCGCGACCGAGAAGGCCTACGCTGTCGTCAAAGGCAAAGTGAGTTGAAGTTTCCGGGGCCAAGCCCCGCCACACCCAATTAAGGGAGGAGACTGTGGACGTTCACGAGTATCAAGCCAAGGAATTGCTGGCGAGCTTCGGTGTGCCGGTGCCAAAGGGCGCCGTCGCCTTCAGCCCTGACCAGGCGGTCTATGCCGCGACCGAGCTGGGCGGCTGGAATTGGGCGGTGAAGGCCCAAATCCACGCCGGCGCGCGCGGCAAGGCCGGCGGCATCAAGATTTGCAAGACCTATCACGAGGTGCGCGACGCGGCCTCGAACCTGCTCGGCAAGCGGCTGGTCACCATCCAGACCGGCCCCGAAGGCAAGCCGGTGCAGCGAATCTATATCGAGGTGGCTGAGCCCTTCGACCGCGAGCTTTATCTCGGCTACGTGCTCGACCGTAAGGCCGAGCGTATCCGCGTCATCGCCTCGCAGCGTGGCGGCATGGAGATCGAGGAGATCGCGAGGACCGAGCCCGAAGCCATCCTCCAGGTGGTGGTCGAGCCGGCCGTGGGCCTCCAGGCCTTCCAGGCGCGCGAGCTCGCCTTCCAGCTCGGCCTCAGCATCAAGCAGGCGCAGAGCGCGGTCTCGACCATCATGAACGCCTATCGCGCCTTCCGCGATTGCGACGCCACCATGCTGGAGATCAATCCCCTGGTCGTCGCCAAGGACGATCGCGTGGTCGCGCTCGACGCCAAGATGTCGTTCGACGACAACGCGCTGTTTCGCCGCCACAACGTCGCCGACATGCACGATCCCTCGCAGCAGGACCCGCGCGAGGCGCAAGCCGCCGAGCATAACCTCAATTACATCGGCCTTGACGGCGAGATCGGCTGCATCGTCAACGGCGCCGGCTTGGCCATGGCCACCATGGACATGATCAAGCATGCCGGCGGCACGCCCGCGAACTTCCTCGACGTGGGCGGCGGCGCCTCACCTGAGCGCATCGCCACCGCGCTCAAGCTCGTTCTGTCCGACTCCAAGGTGCGGGCGGTTCTCGTCAACATCTTCGCCGGTATCAACCGCTGCGACTGGGTCGCCAAGGGCGTGGTGCAGGCCTGCGAGACGGTCGACGTCAAGGTGCCGCTGGTCGTGCGGCTTGCCGGCACCAATGTCGAGGAGGGCAGGAAGATTCTTGCGGAGAGTGGGCTCAAGCTCATCACCGCCGACACTTTGGCCGAAGCGGCTGAGAAGGCCGTGGCGGCATGCCAGGGCCGGCTTGCGGCTTGATCGGGAGTAAACACGTCATGAGCATTCTGATCGACGAAACCACGCCGGTGCTGGTGCAAGGCATGACCGGCGACAAGGGTACCTTCCACGCGAAGGAGATGATCGCCTACGGCACCAACGTCGTCGGCGGCGTTACGCCCGGCAAGGGCGGCGGCAGCCATCTCGACCGCCCACTGTTCAACACCATGAAGGAAGCGGTGAAGGCGACCGGCGCCACCACCTCGATCACCTTCGTGGCGCCGGCCTTCTGCGCCGACGCCATCATGGAGGCCGCCGACGCCGGCATTCGGCTGATCTGCTCGATCACCGACGGCATCCCGGCGCAGGACATGATGCGGGTGAAGCGCTATCTGATGCGCTATCCCAAAGACCGGCGGCCGATGATGGTCGGCCCGAATTGCGCGGGCATCATCAGCCCCGGCAAGGCGATGCTCGGCATCATGCCCGGGCACATCTATCTGCAAGGCAAAGTCGGCGTGATCTCGCGCTCCGGCACGCTCGGATACGAGGCGGCCTCGCAGATGAAGGCCAAGGGCATCGGCATCACCACCTCGGTCGGCATCGGCGGCGATCCGATCAACGGCTCGTCCTTCCTGGATCACCTCGCTCTGTTCGAGGAGGATCCGGAGACCGAGGCCGTGCTGATGATCGGCGAGATCGGCGGCCCGCAAGAGGCGGAGGCCTCGGCCTGGATCAAGGACAACATGTCGAAGCCGGTGATCGGGTTCGTCGCTGGCCTGACCGCTCCCAAAGGGCGGCGCATGGGCCATGCCGGCGCCATCATCTCTGCCGCCGGCGACAGCGCCGCCGAGAAGGCCGAGATCATGCGCTCCTGCGGGCTCACGGTTGCGCCCAATCCGAGCGAGTTCGGCTCGACCGTTGCGGGCGTGCTGGCATCGCGTCCGGAGCGCCGCGCCTACGCGTGATCGGCTGCGTCGGCTCAGGCCGGCGGCCTATTACTGGGTCCTAGCGGGTTGCACGAGGGGTGCTTGCGACGCCATTGATGGCGTGCGCCTCGGGCACCCTTGCGATAAGGAAAGAGGGCGGCGAGGCGCTTGCGCGCTTGGCCGAGCCCATGAGAAGCCGATCGAAGCGGTCGGGAGTGTCTTGCGTCGCCATGAACGAGGAGCTGAAACCCTCCAGCCTTGAGACCGCGCCGCCGGAGGCCGTGATCAGCGGCACCTCGGCCAAGCAAGCGTCCGAGCTCCTGTTCCAGCTTCTGCTTGAGGTGGTGCGGCGGCATCAGCCCGAGATCGAACCCGTGCTGCTCGGCGGCGCCAATATCATCGGCTTCACCCCAGAGCTGATGGCCCGCGCGCTCCAGGCGCAAGGCATCTGGTTCCAACTTCTCTCCATCGCCGATCAGAACGCCGCAATGCGCCGCCGTCGTCAGATCGAGCGCACCCGGGGCCGCGATGCGCTGCGTGGCACTTTCGCCCATGTCCTCGCCGAGGCGGCCGATGCCGGGATTCCGCCGCAGGAGATCCAGTCGCTCTTGTCGAACTTGCGCATCAGGCCGGTGATCACCGCGCATCCGACCGAGTCCAAGCGCGTCACCGTGCTGGAGAAGTATCGCAAGATCTATCTCCTGCTGCGTGAGCTCGAGATGCCGCGCTGGACCGAACGCGAGCGCACCGCCCTCATCGACGAGCTGCGTGACCAGATCGAGCTGGTCTGGATGACGGGCGAGCTGCATCTGGAGAAGCCGACCGTGCAGCACGAGGTCTCCCGCGGCTTGCATTTCTTCGATGAGACCTTGTTCGAGAAGGCGCCGGAGATGCTCAGCCTGGTCGACGCCGCGCTCGAGCAATATTACCCCGGCAAGCGCTTCGAGCTGCCGCCCTTCCTGCAATATGGCTCCTGGATCGGCGGTGACCGCGACGGCAATCCCTGGGTGACGACCGAAGTCACCGCCTGGACCTTGCGTCAGAACGCGCTCGCCTCGCTGCGCCATTATCGCGAGCGGATCATCGGGTTGGCCAAAGCGCTTTCCATCACCGAGCGCGCGCTTCCCGTGCCTCCGGGCTTCAAGCCCGAGCTTGAGCGTGCGCTTCAAGGCAGCGGCGAGGCTGAGCAGATCAAGGCCCGCAATCCCGGCGAGGCTTACCGGCAATTTCTCTCGGTCGCGCTGCGCAAGCTCGACGCCACCATCGCCCGCGTCGAGGGGCAGGATATCGGCGGCCCCGGCGCGGCTTATGCCAATGCCGAGGAGCTGATCCAGGATCTGCGCGTCATCGAGCGCGCGCTGGAAGAGGCCAACAGCCCCTCGCTCGCCGCCAATCTGGTCAAGCCGGTGCGCCGCGCCGTCGAGATTTTCCGCTTCTCCACCGTCCGGCTCGATCTCCGCGAGAACACCACCAAGACCACCGCCGCACTGCAAGCTTTGTGGTGGGCGACGGCCGGCCACGGCGACGACAGCCCGCCTGAGCTTGGCAGCCGCGAATGGCGGTCATGGTTGTTCCGCGAGCTGGCGCGGCCACTCACCGGACCGCGGCTGATCCCGCAGCTTCCAGCCGAGGCCTCCGAGCTGATCGACATGTTCGGCCAGGCGGCCGAGACGCGGCGCTCGCTCGACCGAGACGCTTTCGGCTCTTTCATTTTGTCGATGACCCGCTCGGTCGACGACATTCTCGGCGCCTATCTGCTCGCCAAGGAGGGCGGCGCATTTCTCGATGCGGCCGGCACCGAGGTCTGCGCGCTGCCCATCGTACCGCTGTTTGAGACCATCGCCGATCTCCGCGCCGCGCCTTCGATCATGCGCGAGGCGCTGTCGGTGCCGCTGATCCGCCGCTCAACGCATTGGCAGGGCGGGGTGCAGGAGGTGATGATCGGCTATTCGGACTCTAACAAGGACGGCGGCTTCGTCGCCTCCAACTGGGAGCTTGCCAAGGCGCAGTCGCAGTTGACCAAGGTCGGCGCCGAGCATCAGGGCATCCCGATTGCCTTCTTCCATGGGCGTGGCGGCTCGGTCTCAAGAGGCGGCGCGCCGACCGGCCGCGCCATCGCCGCTCAGCCCGCCGGCTCGATCAGGGGCCGCTTCCGCGTCACCGAGCAGGGCGAGGTGGTCTCTTATAAATATGCCAATAAGGGCACGGCGCTCTATCAGATGGAGCTGCTCGCCGCGAGCGTGTTCGAGCATGCGCTGAAATCCGAGCGCGAGGAGGCGCTCAAGCCGAAGCGCGAATTCGACGACATCATGGAGGCTCTGTCGGGCGCCTCGCGCGCCGCCTATACCGGCCTCGTGTCTCATCCCGGCCTCGTCCAATATTTCCAGGCGGCGAGTCCGCTGGAGGAGATCTCGCTGCTCAATATCGGCTCGCGGCCCGCGCGGCGCTTCGGCGCACGCTCGCTCGCCGATCTTCGCGCCATCCCTTGGGTGTTCGCCTGGGCGCAGAACCGCCACATCATCACCGGCTGGTACGGCGTTGGCTCTGCCATCCACAGCCTGCTCCAGGTGCGCGGCCAGCAGGGCGAGGAACTTCTGCCGCACCTGTTCCGGGACTCGCGCCTATTCCGGCTCATCCTCGACGAGGTTGAGAAGACGCTGCTGCTGGTCGATCTCGACATCGCCCGGGACTATGCCAGCCTGGTCCCCGAGGAGGGGGTGCGCGACACCATCTTTCCCATGATCGAGGAGGAGCTTGCGCTCACCCGCGAGATGGTCTTGAAAGTGTCCGGCGGCAGCGAGATTGGCGGCCGCTTCCCCGAATTCCGCCGGGCGCTGGCCGCCCGGCTTCCCACCATTAACGAGGTCAATCGCGAGCAGGTCGAGCTGTTGCGCCGTTTCCGGGGCGCCGAGAGCGAGGCCGAACGCGAGGCTTACAAATCGGCATTGCTTTTATCGATCAACACCGTTGCCGCCGGTCTCGGCGCCACAGGCTAAATAGGGAGGATTTTGCGAATGAGCTTTACCCTGATCCAACAGGCGACCCCGCGTCTCCACCGCTCGGAGCTTGCCGTGCCGGGGTCGAACCCGTCTCTGTTCGAGAAGGCGGCCAAAGGCGGCGCCGATATCATCTTCCTCGACCTCGAGGATGCCGTCGCCCCCGACGACAAGGAGCAGGCCCGCAAGAACATCATCCAGGGGCTGAACGATCTCGACTGGGGCACCAAGACCATGATGATCCGCATCAACGGTCTCGACACCCACTATGCCTATCGCGACGTGGTCGACGTTCTGGAGAATTGCCCGCGGCTCGACATGATCCTGATCCCCAAGGTCGGCGTGCCGCAGGACGTCTACGCCATCGACATGCTGGTCACGCAGATCGAGCAGTACAAGAAGTACCAGAAGCGGATCGGGCTCGAGCTCCTGATCGAGACGGCGCTCGGCATGGCCAATGTCGAGGCCATCGCGCAAAGCTCCAAGCGCGTCGAGGCGATGAGCTTCGGCGTCGCCGACTACGCCGCCTCCACCCGCGCCCGCACCATGGGCATCGGCGCGCCGCATCCGGATTACGGCATCCTCGCCGACAAGGACGGCGACAAGCCGCGCGAGTTTTACTGGAACGACCCCTGGCATTATGCGCTGTCGCGCATGATGGTCGCCTGCCGTGCCTACGGACTTCGGCCGATCGACGGGCCGTTCGGCGATTTCTCCGACCCCGACGGTTATCTCGCCGCGGCGAAGCGCGCCGCCGTGCTCGGCTTCGAGGGCAAATGGGCGATCCATCCCTCCCAGGTCGAGCTCGCCAACAAGGTGTTCACCCCGTCAGAAGCCGAGGTCACCAAGGCCAAGCGCATCGTCGAGGCCATGAAGCAGGCGGCCAAGGAAGGCAAGGGCGCGGTGTCCTTGGACGGCCGCCTGATCGACATCGCCTCGATCCGCCAGGCCGAAGCGCTGCTCAACAAGGCCGCCGCGATGGGAATGTGATCGGCAGGGCTTAATCGCGGGTCGCAGACAAACCTCCTCTCCCACTCGGGAGAGGAGAGACACCGCGCCTCGACCGAGGACTCTGATCTATCCACAGCCTGCACGCGCGCATGAAACCCTCATGGAAGTGAAGCGTTAGCCTCACAAGGGCACTACCTGGAAGGTAGTGAAACATGACTGAAGCTCCTTCGCGCCCGCGTGCGCTGATCGTCGAGGACGAGATCGTGATTGCCCTCGATCTGGAAATTGCCATGTCGGATCTCGGCTATGAGGTCTGCGCGCTGGCGCCGAGCGAACGATCGGCGCGTGCCGTGGCCATGCAGGAAGAGCCGGCCGTGGCGTTGGTCGATGTCTGCCTCGCCGGTGGGCGGGAGGGCATCGAGACAGGTCGATGGCTACGCGAGGTCTGCGGTATCTCGATTGTGTTCGTCACCGCCTGCGATGACGAGGCGACGGTGAGGCGCATTCGCGAGCGTGTGCCTGGAGCGCCCGTGCTGGCGAAGCCGGTCTACCGCGACGGTCTTGCCGATGCGGTCGCGCGCGCCGCCTGACGGTCCGCGTTTCGCGCCAGCAGAAATCCTCTGACCCCCGACGCGCGGCACTCATCGAAGAGACGGCGCTTGGGCGTGTCGTTCCCCTGCGTGAAGGCCTCGTCGAGGGCCTGAAGCGGGATGGGCACCCGCTTGAGAGCGGGTGCCCAATAGGGAAGTGGGAAGAGGTTAGTCATGCTAGGACCTCGGTCCCTTGTTAGTCGTCAGCGAACCTTTAGCGGGTCATGTAGACGATTCGGGAAACCCTCGGCCATCACAGGGGCAGCTGAGGCGACGACGAGCGCGACGGCGATGATGAGCTTCTTCATTGGGTATCTCCTTTAGGTGTTCGGTTAGGAGTGTCGGTTAGCGGGTCATGTAGACGTTCGGGAAGCCTTCGGCCATGACAGGCGCGGCGGAGGCGACGACGAGCGCGACGGCGAGAATGAGCTTCTTCATGAGGGTATCTCCTTTACGTGTTGGTTGGACGCTGGGATTAGCGGGCGGTGCTGTAGGGGTTCGGGAAGCCTTCGGCCATCACGGGGGCGGCGGAGGCGACGATCAGGGCAACGGCGATAACGAGCTTCTTCATGAGAGTTCTCCTTTAGGGTTTGGCCGGTTGATCTCTGGTTCGGCCGGCTGGCCAAGGGTGCCGTTCGAACAATACTGAGATGGGCCGCGCGCCGGACGTTTTCCCAATAGCGGTTGGCTATGGAGTCGGTGCTTTCGGCGATGGGGGGATAGGCCGAAGGGCGTGGGCGAGCGGACGTTAACGACAAGCGCGGGCGGCTCACTTACTCGTTCGGCTATTGGCATTTTTGGCGGTAGTTCGCATCGGCCGTTAGATCCGCTGCGAAGCGAGGCCACACAATTTCGCCAGGGGCCAGGGAACCGATGGACGGCCTGCGCGTTGCAGCGTCTAGAGGGATTGCAGCGCCAGTAAAGCAAGTGGGCTCGCCGCCGTCGGCTGGGCTTTGTCTCGGGTTTTCGGCCGACAGCGCTGCTTTCCGCGCGTTCCAGTACATGGCGTCATCGACGATCGAGTTCGCGGGGAGACCTAACCTCCGCGGTTCAACTCACGGTTTTGGCCGGGCTTCCGCCGAACCCCGGCCGAGATTGCAAGGCGCAATTGCGAGCAGTTTCAGAGAAGCCGCATGGCTCTACTCCAGATCAGGCCTCGAACCGCCCAGCCGAACGGCATCGCGCGCATTCCGAAAGCCGTTGCCAATAGCAATGACAGGGCAAGAGCCAACTATGTGGCGGGCGCCATGGAAGCGCCATTGCCGCTGACGCCTGAGCGCCTCGAGTTGATCAAGGCTTATGCGGAAAGCCGCTCGCCACACACCGAGGGCGTGGCGGCGTCCCGCATCGCGCAACGCTTCGCCCCCCGGCCGCCAGTCGTTCCTTCCGGCGGCGATCCACAACAAGCCGTGCAGGCGCCATTGACCGCGCCGTTTTTCGCCCTGGCCTCAGGGATCAGGAGGCTGACCGCGGTTCTCGTCGTTGCGGCGTTGCTGCCAAACCTGACGCTCGCTGCTTTCTGGCTCCACGCCATCGACATGCCTTGGTCAGAGCCCGCAACACCTCCGTCCAAACCAAGCCCCAAGCCCGTCCACTCCGCGTTTCCGCCTCCCGTTCTTTCCGCGCCGAGTGCACTTGAGGCATCGGCCGGCCAACATGTCAGTTTCCCGATTACACTCGACGGCACCGATGCCGTCCCGCCAAGCAGCGTCATCGTCATCAGTGGCCTGCCGCAAGGCAGCAGATTGTCCAGCGGCTATCGCCACGGTGCAACGGAATGGACTTTGAAGCCCGACGAGATCGGCGATCTGCACCTCGTGCTGCCGGCTTTCGCGGTCGGTAAGTCCAAGCTCACCATTCAACTCGTCGCGCCCGGCGATCGCGTCGTCGCCGACGCCTCGACCACGCTCAGCTTGATCGCCGATCGAGACATTGCCGAAGCCGACGCACCCGGAACCACAACCGAGCCGGCGGAGCCACAAATCTTTGACGCGCAGGCTCAAGTGCTTGGTGCCGCAGCGGACGACCAGACGGCATCGATCGATGCCGTTCCTGCTAGCCCAGACGCCGTGCCGGTCAGTTCCGAAGTCGTGCCGTTACCGACCAGACGGCCCGAACCGCCCAAGAACGGCGATGCAGAGGCGAACTGGATCACGCCGACCGCCTACGTCAATCTTCGCGACGCGCCTTCATCGACGGGGGCCGTTGTCGGCGTGGTGGCGAAGGGCGAGAAGCTTCGCCTCGTAAGCCGAAAGCGCGGCTGGCTACAGGTCGACGACCCCACGACGTCGAAGACCGGCTGGATCTACTCCGGCAATGCCGCCACCGCGACACGCTAAACCGTGCGCGAAACGCTTTTGCGCAACCTTGGGTCTTATGTTGCGCAAAAGCCAATATGCACATCTTTTTGCATTGGTGCCCGCGCTAGGGGGAACGGCGCGTCCCATTTCGGCTTAAGCTTCAGACCTGAATCAGACCTTGGGGGGATCTTCCGATGCGGATCATTCGCGCGACGGCCTTTGTCGCTTGCCTCTCGGCGCTCTGCCTCGCGGGCACGGCGCATGCCGATTCCTACAGCAAGGCGGTGCAGAAATCCTGCGCCGCGGACTATCACAAATATTGCGGCGACTATGGACTCGAGACCGCGGGCTTGCGGGCGTGCATGGACAGGAACGGCAAGTCGCTGTCGAAGAGCTGTGTGAGCGCGCTGGTTGCCTCCGGCGAGGTGACCCAGGCCGAAGTGGACCGCCGCAAAAACGGCCATTAGACCGAAAGCCGGCATCCGGAGTCGCGCGGTCTGAGCGGATCGGCGTGGATTCTGGCTTGCGCCGCAATGCCGCAACAATGTCCTGGCAAACTCAGCAACTACAAGTTGTTGACCGCACAGGGCAAGCTGGGTAATGACCGGTGGAGGGGTGCGGCATGCATCCTGCCAGGCCTTCCCTCCGGCGGGGCGCCTAGACTTGGTGCAGTGTGACCTAAGATCTAGGCGCTGCCCCTAATGCGGCTAACGAGGGGAAGATCCATGAGTAAGCATCGGAAGCCGCCGGGCGATAAGTCGTCCAGCGGCAAGAAGCAAAAGACCGAACGCAAGAGAGAGCTCAAAGAGAAGACGATTGCCGCCGAGATTGGTGGCGTCGTCATGCGCGAGGAGGCGGCGAAGCCTGAGCCTCGTCCCGCTGCGGAGGTGGCAAAACCTGCGCCTCGTCCCGTTGCGGAGGCGGCGAAACCTGTGCCGCGCCCAACTCCGCCCCGCGAGGAGACGGCAAAGGCTGTGCGTCGCCCCGTTCCGGAGGCGGCGAAACCTGCGCCTCGACCCGTTCTGGAGGCGGCGAAACCGGCGCCTCGACCCGTTCAGCCCGTCGTTAGCCAAGCTCCGGCGAGCAAGAAGCCGCTCGAACCCCGGTCTGTACCCGCCAAACCGCTTGCCGCGATTGAGCCCGAGGCGTCGCCGGAGCCAAAGGCGGCTGAGAGCGCGGCCGAGAGTTGGCAGCGTTCCTTCGACGCCGCTCGCCTCGGCACCGTCGAGGTCAACCGCCTGCTGCTCGATATCGGCCGGCGCAATATCGCCTCTGGATTCGAGCTCGGCAGGAGCCTTGCAACGGCACGGACGCCGATGGAGGCGGTGCAGCTCCAGCTCGCCTTCTTCGACGAGCGCATGAGGACGCTGCTGCATCAGGCCGAGGCGCTCAGGGCTCTGTCGGTCGATCTCGTCGCCCGCGCCAACGAACCCATCCGCGAGCAACTGCGGATGAAGCGGATGACGGCCTGGTGGCGTTGAGCGCCGGCAACCTGTTAAGCCGCCTGCCGCAAGCGCCGCTCGCCGATGAAACGGTCGAGACGCTGTTTGAACGTCCGGGTTTCCGCATCGAGCGGATCGTCTCGACCGGGCAAGCCACACCTGACGGCCAATGGTTCGATCAAGAGACCGACGAGTGGGTGCTTGTGGTCGAAGGCAGCGCCCGGCTCAGGATCGAGGGCGAGGCGGCCGACCGTGAGCTAGGACCGGGCGATTTCGTCTGTCTCCCCGCCCATTGCCGCCATCGCGTCACCTGGACCGAGCCGGGAAAGCCGACGGTCTGGCTCGCCATCCATTTTGCCGCGCCCGGCATTGGACCCGGCGGGTCATCTGGCTAGTTCCCGTCGGGCGCTTTGTCAGGCGGCGCGTCGGGGAAGGCGTCGGGCGCATCCAACAGGATCTTCGACATGGTCCAGCGCGGTTTTAGCGTTTCTTGGACTTCGTCGACGCGCCAGTGGCCGTCCTCGAGCACGAGACCGATGAGAATGTCGCGCGGGTCGCCGAAATTCGTGAAGGTCGCCCGAATGTCCGCCTGCGTCGCGCTCTGCGACAGGGGCGTGATCTTGAGCTCGCTTAGCTTCCAGTCCTGGCCGTCGACGAACACGTCCCAGTCGATCCTGCCGACCATGCCCTCGGGCGTTTCCTTCTCGTCTTTGTCGATCAGGGCCTGGAGCCGCCTGCTGTAAAGATCGGAGAGCTCGGGCTCGCCCTTCTCGTAGCTGGCATAGACCGCTTCGAGCAGAGACACCGGATCGCTGTCAGCTTGTGGCGCGGGCGAGGCGGCGCCGAGCGCGAAAGCGAGAAGGAGGAGGGCGACGATACGCATTTGAATTCCAGAGAGGCGCTCCGAGTCGCATCAGCGAAAGTCTCGACCGTCACGTTCCGTGTACAAACTAGGTGAGGCGCGGTCCTGACGCAACTGCTCGGCGGGCACATTTATAGATCGTGCAGGCGCGCCGCCAGCCAGGCGGCAAGACGCTTGCGCGCACGGCCATGCGCGCCGCGCAGCACGCGGCCCATATTCATGAAACCGTGGATCGTGCCTTCGTAGCACGCATACTCGACCGGCACGCCGGCCGCTTCCAGCGTCTTCGCATAGTCCGCGCCCTCGTCGCGCAAGGGGTCATGCCCCGCGGTCAGGATCAGCGCCGGCGGCAGCCCGGTATAGTCCTCGTATAGCGATGGGATTGCGCGCGGGTCGGTGAACGGCCAGGCAAGCCCGAAATAATGATCGAAGAACCAGTCGATCATGTCGCGCGGGATGGGGAAATGCTCGGCGAGTTCCGTCCGCGAGGGCAGCCGCCCGCGCAGGTCGAGCGCCGGATAGATCAGAGCTTGCGCGCGCACCGGCGCCGCGAGCGCGCCTTTGGTCTCGTGCAGCGCGACGGCGGCGAGCCCGCCGCCCGCGCTGTCGCCGGCAATCGCGATCCGCTTCGCATCGAGGCCGAGCCCCGCGGCCTCATGCGACAGCCAAGTCAGCGCCGCCACGGTGTCCTCCACCGCGGCGGGGAAGGGGTGCTCGGGCGCGAGCCGATAGTCGAGCGAGAGCACGGTCGCGCGCGTGTCGTGGCACAGCGCGCGGCAGAAGATGTCGTGGGTCTCGAGATCGCCGATCACGCAGCCGCCGCCATGCATGAAGAGGATGGCGGCTTCGGCCTCGCGCCCCTGATCGACGGGGGCGTATCTGCGCAAACGCATCGAGCCGGCAGGGCCCGGCACGGCGAGATCGCTCGCTTCGCCGATCTCGGGCGGCACGATCTCGGTCTTGGACAGTGTGCGGCGATATTCGGCGCGGGCTTCGTCAGGCGAGAGCTGCCACAGCGGCGTGGCGGTCGAGGAAGACGACCAATAGATCAGCGCTTCGGTTTCGCGGTCGAGCTTCAAACGCGTCTATCCCGTCCGCGAGCCGATGCTAATTGGGCGCTGCATATTGGCAATGCGCGCCGCCGCCCGCGTTCTCGATCACCTCGTTGGGATCGATCTTGCAGTCGAGCTTGCCGATCGCCTCGAACACCGAGCCTGCGCCGGCATCGGGCGGCACGCCGATTTCGATCAGCGTGGCATAGAGCTCATGCGCGGCTCGCCCCTTCAGCGCGACGTCCTGCTTGCCAAAGCTGAGATCGCAGGAATGCGACTTGATGTCGACATTGCTTGCCTTGCAGGTGACCTTCGCGGCCTCGACCGAGATCGTCTCTCCCTTGGGAAAATTGAAATCGGCCTTGCCGTCGAGCAGCTTGTTCAACACGTCTTTCTCTTGCGCGCCGAGCAGCGGCGACACGGTGCCGAGGAGACCGGCCAACGCCAGCGCGCCACTGCCGTCAGCCGTCTGCGCTGACGCCGCGCGGGGGCGAGCAACAAGCCCATCAGGAGAAGAAGACGAATTGGCCGCATTTGCGTCCTGCCTGACACGCGTCTTGCGCAGAGTTGGATGTGGTGCCCCAGGCCGGACTCGAACCAGCACACCCTTGCGGATAACAGATTTTGAGTCTGTCGCGTCTACCAATTCCGCCACTGGGGCTTGGGGCCGGAACATGGGGTAAGCCGCATCCATGGTCAACCCGCACCGCATGGTTGCGGCATTGTAACGTCGTATTGGCGGCGTAGACTTGCGGACTAAGAGCGCATCTAGGACTGAGCTGCCTCACTAGGAATAGGGAGGGGTCATCCATGCTTGAAGGGCGAACATCCGACTGCCTGGCCATCGCCAATACCGCGATCCTCATGCGGCTGATGGAGAGAGCTCATCACGCAAGGCGCAATTACAAAACCCGCCGCCAATACCGTGTTGTCCGATGCGGTGAACAGTCTGGTGAATTGTCCAAGCGGGGAGCACAGCAATTTCGTGGATGCCGTCACCATCATCCGCAAAGAGTTGATCCCGAGAATTGTCGGAAGCCTGAACGATCCCGCTAGCCAGTCGATCGCGATGCGACTAATCGCTTCCGTGGCAGGCCTTTGACCGCCCGCGCGACCCGATGGACAAGGGCGCTTTCGCCCGCTAAGCAATCCCCATGCTGCGCAAGCTTTACGACAAGGTCATCGCCCTTTCCGAGAGCCGCCACGCCCTTCCCACGCTGGCCGCGGTCTCCTTCGCCGAAAGCTCGTTTTTTCCCGTGCCTCCCGATGTGATTCTCGTGCCCATGGCGCTCGCCAAGCCGGAAAAGGCGAGGCTTTATGCGCTGGTCTGCACCATCGCCTCGGTGCTTGGCGGCATGCTGGGCTATGCCATCGGCGCGTTCCTCTACGACACGGTCGGCCATTGGCTGATCTCGGCCTATGGCTATGGCGAAGGGGTCGAAGCCTTCCGCGCGGCCTACGCCAAATGGGGCTCCTGGATCATCCTGATCAAGGGCCTGACCCCGATCCCCTTCAAGATCGTCACCATCGCTTCGGGCTTCGCCGGCTACGACTTCTTCATGTTCGTGCTGCTGTCGATCATCACCCGCGGCGCGCGCTTCTTCCTCGAGGCCGAGCTGTTGCGCATCTATGGGGAGCCGATCCGCGACTTCGTCGAGAAGCGGCTGACTCTGGTCACGACGAGTTTCCTTGCCGTTGTGGTCGGCGGCTTCTTCATCGCCAAATATGCCTTCTGAGATGGATGCGTCGGGCAAACCGATCCTGGCGAGGCCGCCGCGCATCGTGCTGCGGGCGAGCGCCGTCGTGCTCGTCGTGGCCACGGCGACGATCCTCACCGCTCTCGCCTTCGAGCATCTCGGCGGCTACGCGCCATGCCCGCTCTGTCTCGAGGAGCGCTACGCCTACTATTTTGCCGTGCCGGCAAGCGCGCTCGCGTTGTTCCTCGCCCGCGACGACAGGACCGGCATTGCCCGCATCCTGCTCCTCCTCATCGCGCTCGCCTTCCTCGCCAATATGGCGGCCGGCATCTTTCACGCCGGCGTGGAGTGGAAATGGTGGCCGGGCCCAGGCGAGTGCTCGGGCGCTTTCGAGTTGCAATGGGGCCAGGGCGGCGTGGTCGATACGCCGATCATCCGTTGCGACGAGGCGTCCTGGCGCTTCCTGGGGCTGTCCTTCGCCGGGTGGAACGCGATGGTCTCGGCCTTTCTTGCGCTTGTCGCGGCTTACGGCGCGAGCCAGAGGCGCTAACTCACACCGAACTCAAGAGAGCGTGATTGGCGGGGCGTAATCTCCGGCTGGTATAGCGGCTGATCTGCCAATCGGAAGGGTTCAGCCACATGGTTCGCATGCGCCTTCTCCTCCTTGCCATCGTCGCCTCAGTCGCACTGCTCGGCTCGCTTCCGGCTCAGCCGCCGAATGGAAGCCCTTCGACGCTGCCGCCTTCGCCCAGGCGCAGAAAGACGGGAAGCCGATCCTCGTCGATATCTTCGCCGTGTGGTGCCCGACCTGCCGGGCGCAGAATCCGATCCTCACCCAGCTCACGCGCGAGCCGAAATATAAGGATCTCGTCGTGTTCAAGGTCGACTTCGACACGCAGAAGGCTGACGTGCGCGCGCTGAAGGCGACCTCGCAAAGCACGCTGATTGCCTATAACGGCGAGACGGAGAAGGCTCGGACGGTCGGCGACACCAACCCGGCTTCCATCACCGCGTTGGTGGACAGCGCGCTTTAGAGCGAGGCAATGCCGCTCGGCACTCTCGGGCTTGCGTTTCTTGCCGGCATCCTCTCGGTGCTCTCGCCTTGCGTGCTGCCGCTCGTGCCGATCGTGCTTGGCACGGCCGCGAGCGAGCACCGGCTGGGGCCACTGGCGCTTGCCGCCGGCCTCGCCATTTCCTTCACGACCATTGGCCTATTCGTCGCGACCGTCGGCTTCGCCATGGGTCTCGATACGGATGTGTTTCGCACGGTCTCCGCGGTGCTGCTGATCGGCGTAGGCGTGTTGCTGCTCGTGCCGCGGCTGCAAGAGCAATTCGCGGTGGCGGCGGGACCTGTCAGCCAATGGGCCGGCGGCTATCTCGACAATTTCGCCGCCACGGGCCTCGCCGGACAATTCGGCCTGGGCCTCCTGCTTGGAGCGGTGTGGAGTCCATGCGTCGGGCCGACTCTCGGCGCGGCCTCTCTGCTAGCCGCCAAGGGCGAGAATCTCGGCCAGGTCGCGCTGACCATGCTCGCCTTCGGCATCGGCGCCGCTTTGCCGCTGATGCTGCTCGGCTTCCTCTCGCGCGAAGCAATGCAGCGCTGGCGCGGCCGTCTCCTGGAAGCAGGCAAAGGCGGCAAGACGCTGCTCGGCGCGCTGTTGCTGGCGATCGGCCTGTTGATCGCAACCGGCCTCGACAAGCGGCTAGAGGCAGCCTTGGTCGACGCCTCGCCTGAATGGCTGACGAACTTGACGACCCGGTTCTGAGGAACAGCTTACGGCTCGAGTTCGGTATCCCAGTAGAGATAATCGAGCCAGCTCTCATGCAGATAGTTCGGCGGGAACAGCCGGCCGTTGCGATGCAGCTCGAACACCGTGGGACGATAGGGCTTCAGCGCCGGATGCATCTTCGCCTCCGCTGGCAGCTTGCCGCCCTTCATCAGATTGCACGGCGCGCAGGCCGTGGTGACGTTCTCCCAGCGGGTCATGCCGCCGCGTGAGCGCGGCACGAGATGATCGAAGGTCAAATCCTGGTCGTCGCCGCAATATTGGCAGGTGAAGCGATCGCGCAGGAACACATTGAATTGGGTGAAGGCCGGATAGAGCGCGGGCCGCACATAGGTCTTGAGCGAGACCACGCTCGGCAGCTTCATCTCGAAAGAGGGGGATCGGACAGCACGATCGTATTCGGAGACGATATTGACGCGGTCGAGGAACACGGCCTTAACCGCGTCCTGCCAGCCCCAGAGCGACAGCGGATAATAAGAGAGCGGCCGGTAGTCGGCGTTGAGCACAAGCGCGGGAAACGTACCGGGGGCGGCCGATGCGGTGGCGACGTTCAAGGCGAGAAATCCCTTTCTCTAGCCCGTCGCACTCGGGTCCATCCTCCTAACGGGCGGCATACTATAGGGGCATGTCGGGAATGTGAAGGGCCCTAGATGCTGTGGGGCGTGGGACGGAACCGCGCATAGAGCACGGCCAGAAGCGACCAGGTCTGGACCTTCGGCACCTACGATCCTTGGGCGAGCTGAGCCGTCGCGGCGAAGGCCTGTTTCAGGAACGCGCCGCCGAGATGCAGGCCTTGCGCGTCGATGCCGTGGCCGATGCCTTCAGCCACGTGCCACTCGACGGGGAGGCCGGCTTGGGCAAGCTGCTCGCGGGCGATATACATGGCATCGACCGGAATGACCTCATCCATATCGCCGTGCACGAGCAGAATGGCCGGCGCCGATCCCGGCTTGTTGCGGCAGCGCCTCGACCGTGGCGAGAGCGCCTGAATAGCCGACGATCGCCGCCGGCGAGGGCGAACGCTTCAGCCCCACGCCGAGCGCCAGCATGGCGCCCTGGCTGAAGCCGACCAGCGCCAGCGCGCGCGGTCCGAGATTGTGCTTCTTCAGCTCGGCGTCGAGAAAGGCCTCGAGCGCGGGCGAGGCGTGGCTGATGCCGCGCACGAGCTCGCCCGGATCGCGGAAGGTGAGGTTGAACCATTGCCGGCCCATGGGCGCTGCGCCGCAAGGCTCGGGCGCATGCGGCGAGACGAACGCGGCATGCGGCAAGGCGCGGCCCCATTCGCGCCCGAGCCCGATCAAATCGTTGCCGTCGGCGCCATAGCCGTGCAGGAACACGACCAGCTGGCGCGCCGCCCCGCCAGCCGCCGGCGGCAATCGTGGTCCATCGAGAGGTAGCGCCAAGCTAAGCGCTCTCCTCGGGGACCTCGTCGGCGGAATGGGCGTTGAGCTGGCCGTAATTCTGGGCGCCGATATCGTTCAGCAGATTGAGCTGCGTCTCGAGATGGTTGATATGGCCCTCTTCGTCGCCGAGCAGCTCCTCGAACAGATCCATCGACACATAGTCCTCTTCCTTACGGCAGCAGGCACGTGCCTCCATGTACAACGCGCGAGCGGAATACTCCGCCTTCAGGTCGCATTCGAGGATTTCCTTGACGTTCTGGCCGATCATCAAGGGGTCGAGATGCTGCATGTTGGGGAAGCCCTCGAGGAAGATGATGCGCGTCACCAGCTTGTCGGCGTGGTGCATCTCCTCGATCGATTCCTCCCGCTCCTTCTTGGCGAGCTTGGTGTAGCCCCAATCGTCGAGCAGCCGGTAATGCAGCCAATATTGATTGACCGCGGTGAGCTCGCTGGTCAGCGCTTTATTGAGATATTCGATGACCCTTGGATTGCCCTTCATTCTCTATCCTCCTCTCAACCTTTGAATTGATCATGACCTGTTCTTTGCGTGCAAGCTAGGTGTCCTCGACCGGTCGCCGCGTTCCTCCGCTTGCGGCGCTCGGACCTTCCTCGTCATAGGACACCATCAGCTTGGTGATCAGCGGCAGGCAGCTGCCGCAGGACGGCCGCTTGCCGAGCTGCCGATAGATCAGGCCCGGCGTGAGCACCACCAGCGGGTCCTTGGTGCGGAGCGCGGAAACCGCTTCGGCGATATCCTGGGAGGTGATCATGGTGCAGGAACATACGATCATGCCCCTCTCTCTAAGGCATGAGAGGCCGTTTTGTCGCCACTAGAGCGCAGACGGTGTGTTCTGATCCTTGCGGCGTCGCAAGGCGTAATAGGACCAGAGCAGCCGCGCGGCGACGGCGCGCCAGGGGCGCCAGGCTTCGGCGAGTTCGACCATCGATTTGGGACTCGGCCGCTCGTCCAGATCCAGGGCATCCCTCACCGCATGCTGTAGGGCAAGATCGCCCGGCGACCAGGCGTCAGGCCGTCCCAGGCAGAACAGGATGTAGATGTCGGCCGTCCAAGGCCCAATGCCCTTGATCTTGGTCAAGCGCTCATGAATGGCCGTTTCGGGAGCGTCGGACAGGGCCTCGAGGTCGAGATCGCCGGATGCGATCGCCTCGGCGAGACGCCTGAGCGTGGCCGTCTTGACGGCCGATAGGCCGGCGGCACGCAACTCGGCGTGCGGCACGGCAAGCAATGAAGCGGCGGTAAAGGGCTGCACGCGCGCTTCGAGCCGCCCCCAGATCGCATTGGCGCTGGCGACGGAGAGCTGCTGCCCCACGATCACACGGGAAAGCCCCTCGAATCCCGCAGGGCGGCGGCGCAGCGGGGGATCGCCGGACAGAGCGTGCACCTTCGCCATATGCGCGCAGGAGCCGACCAGCGCAGCCACGCCTTCCTTCAAATCTTTTTCGGTCCTGATCCGGCGCATGGCCAATGAACCCGATTTTCCCGCCAGTTGTTGCGAGTTCGACCCGGCAATTTAGCCGACTTTTAAGTGATCTCTGCCATCCTGGCCGCCTTTGGAAAGGGGCGGGCAAGTGGTGATGCGACCTGAAGATTTTCGGCCTGACGATCTGTTCGCGCAGATTCAGGGTCTTGTCGATGGGCTCACCGCCGAGCGCCGCGCGCGCGAGGCCGCCGAGGCGGCCGACAAGGCGAAGTCCGAGCTGCTCGCCATGGTCGGCCATGAACTCCGCTCGCCCATGGAGGCGGTCACCGCCATGGCCGAGCTGCTTCTGGCCAGCCCCCTCGACCCCACGCAGGCGCGTTATGCCGAGATGCTCTATCAATCCTCGCGCAGCCTGCTCGGCGTGCTCAACGACGTGCTCGACTTCTCGCGGCTCGCGGCCGGGCGCATGGAGCTCCAGCAAACCACGTTCGACCTGCACGATCTGATCCATGGCGTGGGCGCCGTGTTGCAGGCGCGCGCCAACGAGAAGGGTCTCACCGGCGGCGTCGATATCGGCGCCAACTGCCCCCGCTACATCGTCGGCGATGCCGCGCGGCTGCGGCAAGTGCTGATGAGCTTCGTCGACAACGCGCTCAAGTTCACTTCGATCGGCTCGGTGCGCCTCTATGCAAGCGCGAGCGAGGCCGACGGCCGTCTCGTGCTGCGGTTCGATGTCACCGATACTGGCGTCGGCCTGAGCAAAGCCGTGCAGGAGCGGCTGTTCCTTCCCTTTGTCGAGATCGACAAGAAACGCGGAGAGACGGGCTCGACCGGGCTCGGGCTTTCGATCGCCAAGAAGCTTGCCTCGCTGATGGGCGGCGAAGTCGGCTGCGAAAGCGTCGTCGGCCAAGGCACGCTCTATTGGTTCACGCTGCCCGCGGGCCGCGCGCAGATGAGCGCGCCGGCGGCAAGCGCGAGCAAGGACGCGACCCCGCCAGGGCTGCTCTCAGGTCATGTCCTCCTGGTCGAGGACAACGCCGTGAACCGTATGCTGATCTGTTCTTATCTCGATGAGTTCGGACTGACCCACGAGGTCGCCGCGAGCGGCGGCGCCGCGGTGATGTGCCTCGCCGCCAAGACCTACGACCTCGTGCTGATGGATACCGCCATGCGCGACCTCGACGGGGTGGAGACGGCCAAGCGCATCCGCAGCCTGCACGCGCCGTCCTCGCAAGTGCCGATCGTGGCGCTCATCGCCAACGGACTGAAAGTCGATGCCGGGGCCTATCTGGCCGCCGGCATGGACGCTTACGTGTCGAAGCCGATTCGCGGGCGCGAGCTCTATGCCGCGCTCGCTCCCTTCCTCGGCGCTGCCAAGGAAGAGCCTGTGCTCAGGCTGGTGAAAGGCTAGTTACGCGGCCGCGCCAAGCTCACAGGCCATCGACCAGCACGCCCGCGAGCAGGATCAGATAAGCGATCAGCAAAAGCCCGAGCGCGTAGGCTGTGAAGAATGGCAGCGGCACGATCATGCCGATAATGACCAACACTGCGATGACGACGGAGACGAGAAACGTCTCGCGCCGCGGCGTGCTCAAGTGAAAGTTCATTGGTTCCCCCGTGGCCAGGCGGCCCGAAATAGGGTCGCGACTGAGCCAGTCTAGCGGCAAAGCGCGGACGCTGTCACCGCGCGATCAAGCTCGGCCTGGCGATATGTGGATTACTTGCCGGGGCAGGGGGCCGCGTCGCCCGACGCCGCCATCGGCTTGCCGTTGATGAAGACGCCCGATGAGCCGGTGACGATCGAGCCACCGCAGCCGGTCGCGTCGCCTTGCACCGCCGCCGGCTTGCCGTTGATGAACACGTCCGGGGAGCCTTCGATCACGGTAGAGCCGCAGCCTGTCGCGTCGCCGGCCCGCGCCGCCTGCTTGCCTTCAACCATGACGTTGTCGCTGCCCGAGGCGATGGTGCCTTGCGGGCAGGGGGGTTGATCGGCGGCGAAGCCGGGACTTGCGGCGCCTGCAATCGCAGCGACAGCGACCGCGATCGCGCATGCGAACCGGCTCACAGCCGCACCTTCTCCCGCGCGCGCAGCGGCGGCACGGGCACGTTCACTTGCACCAGCGCTTCGGCCTTGGCGTCCACCAGCTCGACGATGCCGGTCATGATGTCGTTGAGCTGGAAGTCCTTGGGCGTATAGACCG
Source organism: uncultured Alphaproteobacteria bacterium (assembly GCA_963710245.1). Lineage (GTDB taxonomy): Bacteria > Pseudomonadota > Alphaproteobacteria > Rhizobiales > Methyloligellaceae > Methyloceanibacter. The sequence continues at coordinate 34,168 of CAVPZK010000002.1, read as the reverse complement.
CCGACGCCCCGCACTGCTTGAGGATATTCACGTCGTCGGGAGGGATGATGCCCCCGACCACGACGGGAACGTCGCCAAGCCCAGCCTCGCGCAGGCGCTGCACCACCTCGCGCACCAGCGACACATGCGAGCCCGACAGGATCGAGAGCCCGACCACATGCGCCTGCGCCTGCTTCGCCTGCTCGACGATCTCAGCCGGGGTAAGCCTGATCCCGTCATAGACCACGTCCATGCCGACATCGGTCGCGCGCACGGCGATCTGCTCGGCGCCGTTGGAATGCCCGTCGAGGCCCGGCTTGCCGACCACGAATGTCAGCGTGCGGCCGAGCTTGCCGGAGACCTGTTTGACCAGCTGGCGCACCTCTTCGAGCCGCGCCTCGTCGATCGTGTGCTTGGCGTGGATGCCGGTCGGCGCGCGATATTCGCCGAACACTTCGCGCAACACCTGGCCCCATTCGCCGGTGGTGACTCCCGCTTTGGCCGCTTCGATCGACGGCGGCATGATGTTGCAGCCCTCGGCCGCCGCCGCTTTGAGATCGACCAAGGCCTGCCGCACGCGCTTCTCGTCGCGTTGCTGCCGCCAGGCCTGTAGCGCCGCGATCTGCCCGATCTCGACCGACTCCGGCACGGTCTGGATGCCTTCGATGCCGCTCGCGGAGAGCGGCGACTCCTCGGTCTCGGTATAGGCGTTGACGCCGACCAGCACCTGCTCGCCCTTCTCGATCGCCTCGACCCGCGCGGCGTTCGAGGCGATCAGCGCCTCTTTCATATAGTCGATGGCCGCCACGGCCCCGCCTTTGGCTTGAAGCTTGGCGAGCTCGGCGCGCGCTTGGCTCTTCAGCTCCTCGACCTTGCGGTCGATCTCGACCGAGCCGTCGAAGATATCGCCATAGTCGAGCAGGTCGGTCTCGTAGGCGACGATCTGCTGGAGCCTGAGCGACCATTGCTGATCCCAGGGGCGCGGCAGGCCGAGCGCCTCGTTCCAGGCGGGAAGCTGTACGGCGCGGGCGCGCGCCTTCTTCGACAGCGTCACCGCCAGCATCGACAACAGGATGCGATAGACGTTGTTCTCCGGCTGCTGCTCGGTGAGCCCCAGCGAGTTCACCTGCACGCCGTAGCGGAAGCGGCGCAGCGCCGGGTCCTTCACGCCGTAGCGCTTCTCGGCGATCTCGTCCCACAGATCGACGAAGGCGCGCATCTTGGCGACCTCGGTAATGAAGCGCACCCCGGCATTGACGAAGAAAGAGATGCTGCCGACCACGCGCGGAAAATCTTTCTCCGAGATTTCGCCTGATCCTCTGACCTCATCCAGCACGGCCTCCGCCGTGGCGAGCGCGAAGGCAAGCTCCTGCGCCGGCGTCGCTCCCGCCTCCTGCAAATGGTAGGAGCAGACATTGGTCGGATTCCATTTCGGCATCTCGCGCGCGGTGTAGACGATTACGTCCTTGATCAGCCGCAGCGACGGCGCGGGCGGGAAGATGTAAGTCCCGCGCGAGAGATACTCTTTCAGGATGTCGTTCTGCACCGTGCCGGTCAGCTTGGCCTTGTCGGCGCCCTGCTCCTCGGCGAGCGCCGCGTAGAGCGCGAGCAGCCAGGCGGCCGTGGCGTTGATGGTCATCGAGGTGTTCATCTCGGCCAAGGGGATGCCCTCGAACAGGCTCCGCATGTCGCCGAGATGGGAGATCGGCACGCCCACCTTGCCGACCTCGCCGCGCGCGAGCGGGTGGTCGGAATCGTAGCCGGTCTGCGTCGGCAGGTCGAAGGCGACCGACAGCCCGGTCTGGCCCTTGGCGAGGTTCCGCCGGTAAAGCTCGTTGGAGGCCTTCGCCGTCGAATGGCCGGCATAGGTGCGGAACAGCCAGGGCTTGTCCCGCTTGGGTGTCGTTCCGCTCATGGTCTTGCTCGATTGGCTTGCTTGGCTTGCATCGAAGCATGCAAGCCGTTCAAGGGCAACATGGGCCTCCACGCCCAATAAATCATGAAGCTCCGGGAGCCAAAAGAAAAAGGCGGCGCTTTACGACGCCGCCCAGGTTCACGCTTGCGATGTTTTTGTCAGGTGGAAGCTCTGCTTCCTACATGTTGTCGTCCTTGGTCATGCCGTCCTGAGTGGCCGACGCGCCCTTGCCGGGCACGTCCGCGCCAGGCACCTGCTGAGGCTGAGCCGACCCGCTCTTCTCAGGCGCTGTCAGTGCGCCGGAATTGTCGGACGGCTCGTTCATCGCGCCACCGCTGCTTGGAGCGTTGCCCTGGTCGTCTTTTTCGGGGGCCGAGAGAGCGCCCGGGTTCAGGCTGTCGCCTTTACCTTCGGAACTCGTGCCGGGCACGTTGTTGGCGCTCGGGTTATTCTCGACGATGGTGATGTCGCTCTTGGCGCCGGGGGCGTCCTCGGCAAGTGCCGCGGTCGTGCCCAGCCCGAAGGCGAGGGCGGTGGTCAAAAGAGCTAGCTTCAGTCTCATTGAGGTCTCCTTCCATACGGGTCTTGGGGGAATCCGTTGAGGCGCTGGCCGCGTTGGCGGTCATTTTGTCGCTGCGCGCTTACGGACCGAGGGGGAACGTGTGGGTTGGAGAGGGGTTCCTGCCTGGCCGGTCAACCAATTTTGACCTCGGCTTTTGTTTTTGCTAGGGCTCCTTGCCCAATAGCGGAAGGTGTGGATTTTTGGGCGGAGCAGAGGCGCCTTTGGGGCGCTTTTGCGCGTTAAGGGTGCCCGTCGCAAATTTGTTGCAGTCGCGAGATGAATAGCAGACAATTACCGCAGTGCAAAAACATCCCTAACAAGTGTGTGTCGAGCTGGGGGAAACAACCGGATGAATGAGATGTCGCTAGCCGCAGTGACCCAAGCCGCGCCCGCGGGCGCCGTCAAAGATCTCTACGAGATCGGCGAGATCCCTCCGCTCGGCCATGTGCCGAAGAACATGTATGCCTGGGTGATCCGCAAGGATCGCCACGGTCCTCCCGACGAGGCCATGCAGGTCGAAGTCGTGCCGACCTGGGAGCTCGACTCCCATGAAGTGCTCGTTTTGGTGATGGCCGCCGGCGTCAACTACAACGGCGTCTGGGCCTCGCTCGGCAAGCCCATGTCCACGCTCGACGTGCACAAGAACCCTTATCATATCGCCGGCTCCGACGCGTCTGGCATCGTCTGGGCGGTCGGCTCCAAGGTCAAACGCTGGAAGGTCGGCGATGAGGTCGTCATCCACTGCAATCAGGACGATGGCGACGACGAGGAATGTAACGGCGGCGACCCGATGTTCTCGCCGTCGCAGCGCATCTGGGGCTACGAGACGCCCGACGGTTCCTTCGCGCAGTTCGCCCGCGTGCAGGATCGCCAGCTGCTCGAGCGGCCGAAGCATCTCACCTGGGAGGAAGCTGCCTGCTACACGCTGGTGCTCGCCACCTCCTACCGCATGCTGTTCGGTCACCGGCCGCACACGCTGAAGCCCGGTCACAACGTGCTGGTGTGGGGCGCCTCCGGCGGTCTCGGCTCGATGGCGGTGCAGCTTTGCGCCACGACCGGCGCCAATGCCATCGGCATCGTGTCGGACGACGAGAAGCGCGACTTCGTCATGTCGCTCGGCGCCAAGGGCGTCATCAACCGCAACAAGTTCAAATGCTGGGGCCAGATGCCGACCGTCGGCACGCCCGAATACGACGTGTGGAACAAGGAAGTCCGCGCCTTCGGCAAGGCGATCTGGGAGGTCACCGGCAAGGGCGTGAATGTCGACAGCGTGTTCGAGCATCCGGGCGAGGCGACCTTCCCGGTTTCCTGCTTCGTGGTGAAGCGCGGCGGCATGGTCGTGTTCTGCGCCGGCACCACCGGCTATAATCTCACCATGGACGCGCGCTATGTGTGGATGCATCAGAAGCGCATCCAGGGCTCGCATTTCGCCCATCTCTTGCAGGCGAGCTCGGCCAACAAGCTCGTCGTCGAGCGGCGCATCGATCCTTGCATGAGCGAAGTCTTCCCCTGGGAGCAGATCCCCAAGGCGCATATGCGCATGTGGAAGAACGAGCACCGGCCGGGCAACATGGCCGTGCTCGTCAGCGCTCCCTGCACGGGCTTGCGGACCTTCGAGGATGTGCTCGAGGCCAGCAAGCAGATGCACGGCGGCTAGGCGTTCAAGCCGCAAGCGCACGCGGCAGCGTAATGGGCGAGCCGCAAGGCGATTACCGCATCGAGACGATGCCGTTCCCGGAGGTGGAGACGGTCATCGACTGGGCAGCCGGGGAAGGCTGGAACCCGGGGCTCGGCGACGCCGCCTGTTTCTACGCGATCGATCCCAACGGCTTCTTCATGGGCGTGCTTGACGGGCGTCCGATCGCGCGCGTCTCCATGCCCATCTACGATGAGCACTTTGCCTTCTGCGGCCTTTATATTGTCGATCCCGCTTACCGAGGCCGAGGCTTTGGACTCGCACTCACCAAAGCGAGCCTCGATTATATTGGCGATCGCAACGCCGGGCTCGACGGCGTCGAGGCCATGGCCGAGAAATATGCGCGCCTTGGCTATCGAAGAGCGCATCGCAGCACGCGCCACAGCTTTATACCGAAGCAGCAACAAGCTCCGACGCGCGAGATCGTCTCGCTCTTACAAATGCCCTTCGGTAAGCTCGCGGCTTACGACCGCGCGCATTTCTTCGCGGCCCGCGATCGGTTTCTCGAGTGCTGGATCAGCCAGCCGCATGCGGTCGGCTTGGCTTGCATCGACGACGGCCAATTGAAGGGCTACGGGGTCCTGCGCAAATGCCGCGTCGGTCACAAGATCGGCCCACTTTTTGCCGACGCGCCCGACATCGCCGAGGCTCTCTTCGGCGCGCTTTGCAATAATGCCATCGGCGATCCGGTTTTCATCGATATTCCGGAGCCGAACCAGGCCGCCCTCAAGCTTGCCGCCAAGCATGACATGAGTCCGGTATTCGCCTGCGAGCGCATGTATCTGCGCGGCGATCCCGGCCTGCCGCTTGACGAAATTTATGGGATCACCAGCTTCGAGGCGGGATAAATCCAACGTTTTCGCTGACACCATTGCCAGACGCGATCTCGCCGGTGCGGCAAGCGCGACGTCGGTCATGGCATCGGCGACGTCATCTGAGGCGATGGGTTGCATATAGGCGGCGGGCAGGCGAACGGTCTGCTCGACGGTCGCCGACTGGGCGATCGCGCCCATGAATTCGTAGAACTGCGTCGATTGCACGATCGTGTAGGGAAGTCCGCCGCGCTTGATCAGCTTTTCCTGGGCCATCTTGCCGCGAGAATATCCACTGTCCTGAAGACGCTCGGTCCCGACCACCGACAGCGCGACGTGATGTTTCACCCCGGCCGCCGCCTCCGCCGCCAGCAAGTTGCGACCCGAGGTCTCGAAGAACTCCAGAACGGCCTTGTCCTCGAAAGAGGGCGTTCGCCAGGTCGATCACGATCTGCGCGCCCGCGAGTGCCTCGGCCAAGCCTTCCCCGGTGAGGGTGTTGACGCCCGACTTCGGCGAGGCGGCTACCACCTCTGACCCTTGTTGCGCAGCCTCTCCACGGTCTTTGTGCCGATGAGTCCGCTGCCACCAATCACCACAATTTTCATGGGAACCTCCGGCACACAGGCTACAGGTCGGCTTCAATGTCTTAAATCTCAGGACGTTGTTCCGAGGATGGTTAGGAACAGTTTCGCCATTTCGGCAGTTGGGGCTTCGGCAGCTCCGTACCTGTACGGGCGTATGCTGGGGGCTGCGCGAAGGAGGGGCCAATCATGTCAAACCCGCTGGTCAAGAAGGACCTGGTCGACGCGATTCTCGAGCTGCGTGCGGATGTGGAGAAGCAGCTTCAGGCGAACAAATATTATGTGGCGCTGAACAAGCTCGATGAGCTGCTTGCCGCCATCCGGCCGCTAGAGATCGTCGAGGCCACGGTAGTCGAGACCCCGAGGCAAGAGGCCGAGCCCGCTCCGGCGGCCGAGCCGGCCAGAACCTGGTCCGGGATCGTGCAGGAGACGGTGGTCGAGGGCGAGGCGGCAAGCCCGTCCTAGGCGCCTCGGGCGTTGCCTAGAATTCAGGTTTGACTCCTGACGCGGAGCACGCTTCGGTGTGCCCGAACCGCCAAAAACCATGCCAGGAGCCATATTTTGACTGTCGCCGAAACCGTTACGACGCGCGGGGCAACGGCCTCGACCCAGCTGATTCCCCTCCTCGATGATGCGGCCAAGGCCGCCACCATCTTGCGCGACCGCGCCATCGAAGCGGTCTCCGCCAAGGTCTCCTCGGGCGGCAAACTCGACAATGCCGCGCTCGAACGCGAGCAGCGCGCCGCCCACGGCCTTGCCTGGGTCGCCACCTATGTCGAGGCGCTAACCCAGATCGCGAGCTACGCCAAACGCATGCAGGACGAGGGCCGGTTCGGCGAGATGGAGAGCCTGCTCGTGCAGATCGGCGCTGCCGAATATGCAGCCCAGCTCGCGGGCGGCGTGATGATGAGCCAGGGCGAAATGGCGCGGCTCTATGAGCTCGGCGTCAAGGAGTCGGATCAGGCGGCGTTTCTCACGCCCTCCGTCCGTGCGCTGATGCAAAGCTCCACGCCCGAGACCCGCGCCCGCGTCGTCGATTTGATCAAGGAGAGTCAAGGCACCGCCACTTACGGCGACACCGGCCTCGATGAGACGCTGGTCGCGATCCGCGACGAGATGCGCCGCTTCTCGCAAGACCAGGTCGAGCCGTATGCGCAAGAATGGCATCTGAAGGACGAATATGTGCCGATGCCGTTGATCGCGCAGATGAGCGAGCTCGGCGTGTTCTCGCTGACGCTGCCCGAGGACTATGGCGGGCTCGGCCTCGGCAAGGAGGCGATGTGCGTCGTCTCCGAGGAGTTGTCGCGCGGCTATATCGGCGTCGGCTCGCTCGGCACACGTTCGGAGATCGCCGAGGAGCTGATCCTCAACGGCGGCACCGACGCGCAGAAGCAGGAATGGCTGCCCAGGATCGCCAGCGGCGAGATCCTGCCGACGGCGGTGTTCACCGAGCCCAATACCGGTTCGGACCTTGCTTCGCTCTCGACCCGCGCGGTGCGCGACGGCGACGTGTATCGCATCACCGGGCAGAAGACCTGGATCACCCACGCGGCCCGCGCTGACCTGATGACCGTGCTCGCCCGCACCGATCCCAAGGAGAAGGGCTATCGCGGGCTGTCGATGTTTCTCGCGCCCAAGCCGCGCGGCACCGACGACAATCCTTTCCCCGCCGAAGGCATGACCGGCGGCGAGATCGAGGTGCTCGGCTATCGCGGCATGAAGGAGTTCGACATCTCCTTCGACGGCTTCGCCGTGCCCGCCGCCAATCTGCTTGGCGGGGTCGAGGGCCAGGGCTTCAAGCAACTGATGCAGACCTTCGAGGCGGCGCGCATCCAGACCGCGGCGCGCGCCATTGGCGTGGCGCAATCGGCGCTCGACCTCGGGCTCCGCTATGGCATGGAGCGCGTGCAGTTCGGCAAGCCGATCGTCAATTTCCCGCGCGTCTCCGATAAGCTCGCGATGATGGCGGCGGAGATCCTGCTCGCCCGCCAGCTCACTTATTTTGCCGCGCGTGAGAAGGATGCCGGCCGCCGCTGCGATCTCGAAGCGGGCATGGCCAAGCTGCTCGCCGCCCGCGCCGCCTGGGCCGCCGCCGACAACGCGCTGCAGATCCATGGCGGCAACGGCTTCGCGCTGGAATATCCGGTGAGCCGCGTGCTGTGCGACGCGCGCATCCTGTCGATCTTCGAGGGCGCCGCTGAGATCCAGGCGCATGTCATCGCCCGCCGACTTTTGGAAGGTTGACACATAAGTCCGGCACAAGCCGGCAGCACAAAGGGAGAAGACAGATGCGTGTGAGTAAACTGGCCTTCATGGCTTTTGCCGCGCTCGTCGCGACGAGCGGCTCGGCCTATGCGATCGACGTCACCAAGAAGATTGCCGCGCCGGGGCAGATGCTGGTGCTCTGGTCGACCATCTCCGAGTTCTGCTCGATCAAGGACTGGCATCCGGCCATCGCCGACTGCAAGGAGAGCAAGGAGGGCGATGCGACCTTCCGCGTGCTCACGCTGAAAGACAACGGCGGCACGATCAAAGAGAAGCTCACCGGCTCAGACGACACGAGCTACAGCTACGAGATCGTCGAGAGCCCGTTGCCGGTCAAGAACTACTCGGCCAAGCTCTGGGTCGAGCCCGATGAGCGCGATCCGAACCGTACCGTGATTCACTGGGATGCAACCTTCGACGCCAACGGCAAGAGCGACGACGAGGCGAAGAAAGTCATCGCCGATATTTTCTTGGCGGGACTGAAATCCATCAAGCAGAAGGCAATGCCGCCCGAGGAGTTGCCGGCGCATTAGCGCGGGCTACCTGACGACTGAAGTTGGAGACGCCGCTTGTCTGCCACGGCACAAACCAGCCGATCGGTTGTCGTACCGGTCATTGCGGTTGGCGCCTGCCTTGCCGCGCTGTTGATTGGCGGCGCCCTTACGCGACCCAATCTCGACTGGTATGCGACCCTGGCAAAGCCCAGCTTCGCGCCCCCGAACAGCATCTTCCCGGTCGTTTGGCCGATCCTCTATGCGCTCATGGCGATCTCCGCCTGGCTCGCCTGGCGCGCGCCGGGCAAAGAGGAAGACCGTAAGCTCGCGATGATCTGGTTCTTCATCCAGCTCGCGATTGGCGTGCTCTGGTCGGTCGCCTTCTTCGTCATGCACAGTCCCGCAGCTGGCCTCGGCATCATCATGGCGTTTCTGGTCGCCATTGCCGTTACCATCGTCTTCTTCGATCGCTTGAGCCGCTTGGCCGCGGTGCTGCTCATGCCGCTCTTGCTCTGGGTCTGCTTCGCCACGGGGCTCAATTCCGCGATTTGGCTCCTGAACCACTGATGGCAATGTGAGTTGCAGGAGCTGCCTGGATGGATTCGGGGACGCCCTGTGACATGGTCCCGGTTGCCCAAGGCAATCATGTCGGGTTCTATGTGGGCGAAGAGGGTGACTTCGTTAAATCCCTGGGTGGCAATCAGGACGACAGCGTCAAGGTCAAGCGCTATCCTAAAGTTGCCGTCAAAGGCTATCGGCTTCCCGACTCTTCGGTGGCGGCCTCCGGCCCATAGCGAGAGCCGGAACCTCTGCGTCGCCCGCGCGTCAGCCACCGAAAGCCAAGCATGAAAGAGCCAGCAGCGTCGCGGAGCGTTCTCATCACCGGCTGTTCCTCGGGTATCGGGCTTGCCTCGGCGCGCGAGATGAAGGCGCGCGGCTGGCGCGTGTTCGCCACGGCGCGCAAGCCTGAGGACATCGCGCGGCTACGCGACGAGAAGGGTTGGAGAGCCTCTATCTCGACTATGCCGAGCCGCGCTCGATCGAAGCCGCCACAAAGCACATGCTCGACGCGACCGGCGGCAAGCTCACGGCGCTCTTCAATAACGGCGCCTATGGCCAACCCGGGCGCCGTCGAGGATCTGACGCCCGACGTGCTCCGCGCCCAGTTCGAGGCGAATGTGTTCGGCTGGCACGATCTCACGCGCCGCATCATCCCCGTGATGCGGGCGCAAGGGGAGGGGCGGATCGTGTTCTGCTCCTCGGTGCTCGGCCTCGTGGCGGCGCCCTATCGCGGCGCCTATTGCGCTTCGAAATTTGCCGTCGAGGCGCTTGCCGACAGCCTCCGCATGGAGCTCGCGCCGACCGGCATCAGGATCGTGCTGATCGAGCCGGGGCCGATCGCCTCACGCTTTCTCGAGCACGCGCTCGAAGCCTATCGGCGCAACATCGATCTGGAGGCCTCGGCGCATAGCGAGATCTATTGCACCCGCATCGCCAGGCTGGAGGAGGGCGGCGATCAGACCTTCAAGCTCGGTCCCGAAGCGGTAGCGCTGAAGCTTGTCGACGCGCTGGAAAGCCGCAACCCTAAGCCGCGCTATTACGTTACCATCCCGACTTACGCTGCGGCTCTGTTTCGCCGCCTGCTGCCGACAAGGGCGCTCGACGCGATTGCCGCGCGGAACTAGAGTGCCGGCCCGCGCGGCCGAAGGGTATCCATATGGAAACGCTCACGAGATTCGCCATTCCCATCGCCCTTGCGGCCGTCGCCGTCGTGCTTTTGGCCGGGCTTTGGAACATGCTGCGCGGCGGCAGCCCCAATACCAGCCAACTCTTGATGCGCTGGCGCGTGGTGCTGCAATTCATCGCGCTCTGCCTCGTCATGGCCGCCATCTATCTGGCCGGCAAGTAATTTTCCCGTGTAACGAAGGCTTGACCCACCCCGGCGCGCCGCTACGCTAGACTGCAACGAAACTCGGCAGACCCGCAGGCCATTGCTGTGCGAGACGGGTGGTGGATGGTCGTTCTCAGCAAGATTTATACGCGCACCGGCGACGACGGCACGACCGCGCTCGGCTCGGGCCGTCGCGTGGCGAAATACGATCTCAGGGTCGAGGCCTATGGCACGCTCGATGAGACCAATGCCGCCATCGGCATCGCCCGCCTCTATACAAAGGACGGGCCTTCCAGCTTGGATGCCATGCTCGCGCGCATCCAGAACGATCTGTTCGATCTCGGCGCCGATCTCTGCTTTCCCGACGAGACCAAGGACGCGCGCGGGCGCTTGCAAGTCACCGACACGCAAGTGACTCGCCTCGAGAGCGAGATCGACACGCTCAATCGCGAGCTTGAGCCGCTGCGCTCCTTCGTGCTGCCGGGCGGCTCGCCCGCGTCGAGTCATCTGCATCTCGCCCGCACCATCTCGCGCCGGGCCGAGCGCCTGATGGTGGCGCTCGCGGCGAGGAAGGGCGAGACCGTCGGCGACGCCGCGCTACGCTATATCAACCGGCTATCGGATTTTCTTTTCGTCGCGGCGCGCTTCGCCAACGACAAGGGCAAGTCGGACGTGACCTGGGTGCCGGGCAAGAACCGCTGACGCGGGGATCATGTATCCGTGTTCATTCCCCTCCATGACACCAACCCGCTGAAGCGCATCCGCTATCAATATGTGACGGTGGCGCTGATTCTGATCAACGTCGCCGTTTATGCGATCTTCGAGACCGGCTGGTTCATTCCACTCGACGAGGAGAACACGGCGGCCTTCGCCGTCATCCCGGCGAAGCTGATGGCCAGCGGAGCCGATCCCGGGACCATGTTCGCCAACGGCGCCTTCGTGCCTGAGCGCTTCACCCTCGTCTCCTACATGTTCCTGCACGGCAGTTGGATCCATCTTCTCGGCAACATGCTGTTCCTCTGGGTGTTCGGCGACAACATCGAGGACGCCATGGGCCATCTCCGCTTCATCATGTTCTATCTGATGTGCGGGATCTTCGCCGCCGTGCTGCATTCCTGGATGAACCCGACCTCCGATCTGCCGCTGATCGGCGCCTCCGGCGCGGTGGCCGGCGTGATCGCCGCCTATATCATCCTCCACCCCAAGGTTAAGGTTTGGGTGCTGGCGCTCTGGCGCATCCCGATCAGGATCACCGCCGCCTGGGCGCTCGGCATTTGGATCGCCGCCCAGTTCGGCAACCTCCTGTTCGAGAGCGAGGAAAGCGTGGCCTGGTGGGCCCACATTGGTGGCCTTTTGGCGGGCGCCACATTGATCCTGTTCATGCGGCGGCGCGGTGTAGTGTTGTTCGACAAGACCCGGGGCGGCGCGTAAAAACCCTGCTTAAATGCCCAGAAACCATTGACTTGCTGCATGGCCGGCAGTACGGTCGCCGCCATTTCGCAAGTGCGAGATGACTGGGCTAGGGGGGCCGGTCATTAACGTGCGGGGAACAATGGCCGCATGAAGATTCTCGTTCCCGTCAAACGGGTCGTCGATTCCAACGTCAAGGTCCGCGTCAAGTCGGACGGGAGCGGAGTTGACCTCGCCAACGTCAAGATGTCGATGAACCCCTTCGACGAGATCGCCGTCGAGGAAGCCGTCCGCATCAAGGAGCGCGGCGAGGCGAGCGAGGTCGTCGCCGTCTCGATCGGCAGCGTCAAATCGCAAGATACGTTGCGCACCGCGCTGGCGATGGGCGCCGACCGCGCCATCCTGGTCAAGACCGACCAGAGCGTCGAACCGCTCGCCGTGGCTAAGCTGCTGAAGCGCGTGGTCGAGAACGAGAAGCCCGATCTCGTCATCATGGGCAAGCAGGCCATCGACGACGATTGCAATCAGTCGGGCCAGATGCTGGCGGGCCTGCTCGGCTGGCCGCAAGGCACCTTCGCCTCGAAGATCGAGTTGAACGGCGCCAAGGTCAAAGTCGTGCGCGAGGTGGATGGTGGGCTCGAGACTCTGGTGCTCGCCAAACCCGCCGTGGTCACCACCGATCTTAGGCTGAATGAGCCGCGCTACGCGTCGCTCCCCAATATCATGAAGGCGAAGAAGAAGCCGATCGACGAGACGACGCCCGAGGCGCTCGGCGTCGATATCGCGCCGCGGCTGAAGGTCATCGCCATCGCCGAGCCCAAGACCCGCGAGGCCGGGATCAAGGTGGATAGCGTCGCGGTGCTGGTCGACAAATTGAAGAACGAGGCGGGAGTCCTCTAGATGGCCGTCCTACTGCTGGCAGAGCACGACAATAGCAGCCTCGCGCCGGCGACGGGCAAGGCTGTGACCGCCGCGCGCGCCTTTGGCGGCGATGTCGATGTCCTTGTTGTCGGCGACGGCTGCCGCGCTGTCGCCGAGCAAGCCGCCAAGCTCGATGGCGTGCGCAAGGTGCTCATCGCCGAGGCCCCGCATCTCGCGCAGCGCCTCGCCGAGGAGACGGCCGCGGTGGTCAAGCCGCTGATGCAGAATTATTCCGTGCTGCTCGCCCCTGCCACGACCATGGGCAAGAACGTACTGCCGCGTGTCGCCGCAGTGCTCGACGTGGCGCAAATCTCCGACATCGTCGAGGTGAAATCGCCCAATACCTTCGTGCGGCCGGTCTATGCCGGCAACGCGCTTGAGACGGTGGAGACGAGCGACAAGATCGTGGTCGGCACGGTGCGCACCACCGCATTTGCCAGCGCCGGCGAGGGGGGCTCGGCCGCGATCGAGACCATCACGCCGCCGCCTGCTGTCTCGTTGTCGAGCTTCGAAGGCTCCGAGATCAGCGTCAGTGAGCGGCCCGAGCTGACCGCCGCACGTATCGTCGTCTCAGGCGGACGCGGCATGCAGTCGGGCGATAATTTTAAGAAGCTCATCGAGCCGCTGGCGGATCGCCTAGGCGCGGCGGTGGGCGCCTCACGTGCCGCCGTCGATGCCGGCTATATGCCGAACGACCACCAGGTCGGGCAGACCGGCAAGGTCGTGGCGCCGGAGCTTTATATCGCCGTCGGTATCTCGGGCGCGATCCAGCATCTCGCCGGCATGAAGGATTCCAAGGTGATCGTCGCCATCAACAAGGATGCCGACGCGCCGATTTTCCAGGTCGCGGACTACGGCCTCGTCGGCGATCTGTTCACGGTGCTGCCCGAGCTCGACGCCGAGCTCAAGAAGGCAGGGTATTAGCTAGAGCGGGTGCAAGAGGAATGACCATGGACGACATAGTGCAGGGCTCAGGCCTCCGCGCCGATCCGGCTGCGAAAGGCGATTCTGATATGGCTCCCATCAGCAAAATCGGCATCATCGGCGCAGGCCAAATGGGCGGTGGCATCGCCCATGTCGTCGCGCTGTCCGGCTACGACGTCGTGATGCACGACATCGTCAAGGAGAAAGTCGACGCAGCGCTCGCCACCATCGACAAGAACCTCGCCCGGCAAGTGGCCTCCGGCAAGATCAGCGACGAGGACCGCAAGAAGGCGCTCTCCCGCATCACCTACGCCGAAACCCTGCAAGGCCTGGGCGACGCCGATCTCGTGATCGAGGCCGCCACCGAGGATGAGACCGTCAAGCGCAAGATCTTCGTCGCGCTCTGTCCCTTCATCAAGCCCGACGCCATCGTCGCCACCAACACCTCGTCCATCTCGATCACCCGCCTTGCCGCGGCGACCGACCGGCCTGAGCGCTTCATCGGCCTGCATTTCATGAATCCTGCGCCTGTGATGGAGCTGGTCGAGATGATCCGCGGCATCGCCACGGAAGACGTCACCTTCGGCCGCACCAGGGATTTCGTCGAGACGCTCGGCAAGACGGTCGCCGTGTCGGAGGACTTCCCGGCCTTCATGGTGAACCGCATCCTGCTGCCAATGATCAACGAGGCGGTCTACACGCTGTATGAGGGCGTTGGCTCGGTCGACGCCATCGACACCGCCATGCGGCTCGGCGCGCATCACCCGATGGGGCCGCTCCAGCTTGCCGATTTCATCGGCCTCGACACCTGCCTGTCGATCATGCAGGTGCTGTATGAGGGGCTTGCCGATTCAAAATACCGGCCCTGTCCGCTGCTGGTGAAATATGTCGAGGCCGGCTGGCTTGGGCGCAAGACCAAGCGCGGCTTCTACGATTATCGCGGCGACAAGCCGATGCCGACCCGCTAAGCGGCTGAGCTACGGCTTTATCAGCAGGCCAACGCACCGAGTTATGAAACATCTCCAAAGGTGACTTCTGGGGTTGGTCACGTGCCGGCTTTTGAGTCGTGAGGTTTGGGCACACGTTTTCATCACGAATAGGATGATAGACAATTGTTACGCGGCTTAGTGATAGGCTTCAACGCCTAGACTGGTGGAAGGAACGTCGTTTCTGCCGAGTGATCTTCAATGCCATCCGTGAATGAAATTGACGCTTTAGTGGCAAACTCGCTTGCCGCGTTAGCTGCCGACAGGCACGTCATCACGCTCGACTTCAACTATGACGGCGATGGTGTCGGCAAAAGAAGGCCAAGCGACGCTGACGGTCGATGGCGAGAAGGTGGCGAGCGAGCATCTGCGCAAACCATCGCTTACCGCATGTCTCTCGATGAGACCCTAGACATCGGAGTTAAGTTCACCGGCAAACTCGGGGAAGGTCACCTCAGCATCACGGAAGAGAAACTGGCCGAGGAGCAGCTGGAGAAGTACCGCCAGGGCCGGGTCAGGAGCCCCATCGCGCAATGGGCGGGGGCAGAGCCTTCTGACCGCCAACGAAGGCTTACGATGAAACTCAGTGATGTCCGCTATGGGTCAATTGTTGACGTTGAGGTCTTAGCCCGCAACAGCGTCGGCAGCTTAGCAATGTCGCTCGCCACGCGCCGCGCCCTGGGCCCATCGTCAGCAACTTGGCCGTGCTAGCATAACAGCTAACCTTTGCGCACTTGCCTGAGGAACTGCCGAGCTATAGCGCCCCCCGTCACCAGTGGGGGCTTCTTCCATTTTTACGCGGCGAGCTTGGCCAACTTGCATTTGAACTGCCGACGCTCGGAGGACGCCTTGCCCACGACAGGCACCGTCACAGCCAGCAGGCTCCTTTACGGTTAATCAATACTTTCCAGTTAACTTTCTGGGACTCTTAACCCCAGAGGCAACCGATGAAGTTCGTCGTCGCGACTCTCTCGCTTCTCGTTCTTGTCTTTCTCATGAGCGGCTCCATCGCTGCTTGTGACCGCCGCAGTAAATTGACCCGCAGCGCCACGCTTCGAGGCGGTCATAGCGGTACGGTCGATAGTGGTTCGATATGCGCAATATCATTGCGCTTGCCGTCTTGGCCGTCTTCCACTCACTGGGCGGCTGCTCACTCAACAATCTGGCCCACGCGAACCCCGTATCGTCGACGCCGTTGCCGTACCCGACAAAAGCCGGGGCGGTTGAGCAAGAGGCACAGGTCGAGTTCAAGTCAGCCATGGTTGGGTTCGCTGAGGGACAAGCGCAGGAAGGGCCCATGGATATTATCGCCGCGCAAATTCGAAGTCAGGGTTACGCCTGTAACTCCCCGCAAAGCGCCGAGCGCGACGTGGCAGCCTCTGCGGCCAACCAGGCCGTTTGGATGTTGCGCTGCCAGAACGCCAGCTATCGTGTGACGCTCATTCCCAATCTGGCTGCCAAGGTAGAGAAGGTTGGCGAAGAGGTGCGCCAGGAGGTGCACAAACGACCGCACCCGATGACAAGGAAGCCAGCTCGCCGCCAGCGACCACAGACACCCAATAGTTTTGCGGCTCATCATTGGTTCTTCCGCAGCAGTATCGGCCTTCGTCTCGCGCGCATAGACATAGGCGAGAGTTTGGCCGTCGTGTTCTATCTGTTGGCGCTGCTGCTGACATAAGCAGTCTGCTGCCCCTCAGATCGGGCCTATGACTCTGTTCCGGCGCTTTGGGGCCGTCGCGTCCACCACAGAAACCTTCAGCGTCTTTTTCGACGCGAGGATTTCGCCTGATACTTTGAATCGCACGCGGTGGCAGTAACGCCTTCAGGCGATAAAATCACCACCAAGTACGGCATTCCCGATTTTGGCGGATGGTAGATCCCGATTTTGGCTTTCTTGCCTTTTGGCATGAATGGACACTTTTAGACTGAGAGAAGAGTAACGGCCGAAAGGCATGACGCGACCACGAGCCGCCCTGTCACAATCAATGCCACATGACTCTTTGAAATTGGAAAGCCCGACTGCGGCCAGTTCAGCCGGGGCGTGCAAATCTGGAAAGTGTTCGATGCTATCCGCGGAATATGACACGAACCTCACAATTCAGGGGGAAAGCTCGAGGCCTCTGCCGAGGAGCAATTGCTTCAGTCCATCCCTTAGGGGGTGTTGGGCGCAACCCACGGTCAGAGGCATGCGGATCACGGCGGGCTATCCAGCCCTACTGCGGCCCTCTTCATAGGTGCCGCGCCTTCGTCGCAAGATCCTGCTCTAGCGCCCTCTTCGTGATGATGCTTGTGCGCTGATGAGAAAAAATCGCCGCCACAATCATTTCGTCACCATCGGCATCGCCTTGTCGCAATTCAACGTAAGCGCGTCTCGTTTTTTTGTCCTAGTTCGCATGGATAAGCCTGAACGACATTTTTCAAGTCCCCAGATTAAGAAAACCCGTCCACAGGCAAGCTGAGGCGATTTGTTCCGCTTATCGGAGCAGCCTGTCGAGCTTTCCCCGCTATCCTACGCATCACCCTTTATTCTGCCTTCGGCCTCAGCAGCTCAGCAGCTTGGCGATGTTGCTGGCGATGCGCCGGGTTTCGTTCATGCTGGAATTCAGCCGCTTTCCGGTGGAGGCAGCCATGGGCTCATTCAAGAGACCCCACGCCGAAATGACCGCTCACGGCGATGGCCAGAGCTGGTAGAATGAGGTCGTCCCGGCCGGTGGTTTTGTAACAGTAAGAGCATCAGGAGAGGACCCTTGGAAGCGCGCAATTTGCTGATGCTTGTTTTGCTTCCGGTGGCGACGGCACCGGCCTATGGCGCTCCGGTGACCAGCGCGCCGAACTCGCAACACGGGAAGGAGTTAGCGGCTCGCCTGTGTTCCAACTGTCATCTCGTTGGCACTTCCGAACAGCAACAGGCCAATGCAGATGTTCCGAGCTTTCACGAAATCGCAAACAAAGAAGGCCAGAGCGCCGGTGCGATCATGGCGCATATCATGCTGCCTAAGCACCCGATGCCGACAATTCCTCTCACGAAGAGCGAGCTTGCCGACCTCTCCGCCTACATTCTCAGCCTTCGACAGGGGGAGTAAGACACTTGAAGCAGTGGTTCCCCTTGTTAGTCACCATCCCGTTCGTGGCAGGGCTGGCTTCGAGTGCAGAAGCGCAGACTGGGGACCCTGGAGCGGGGGCCGCCTACGCTCAGCAGGTCTGTGCAAAGTGCCATGCAATCGACCAAACGGGAACGTCGCCCGAGCCCACAGCACCGCCGTTTAAGGATGTGGCCAACACGCCCGGAATGACTGGCACTGCCTTGAGGGTTTGGCTCAGCACATCACATCCGACTATGCCCAATATCATTGTCGAGCCAACCGACATGGACAACGTCATCGCCTTCATTCTCAGTCTAAAAGAATAATCATCAGAGCGTGCTCTCGTACAAAGAATACGACAACGCGCAAGCGGTCGAAATCGTGCTCAAGGGCCGCGTTTCAACGGAAGAGTTTGACAGCGTTGCCTCCAAGCTCGAAGCATTCATCCAGCGGCACGGCCAGGTGCGCGTGCTCGAAATCATCAAAGACTTTGAGGGTATGGACGCTGTCGCCTTCTGGCATGACATCAAATTCAGCCTGCGTCATTTGAACGATTTCAGCCGGATGGCGGTTGTTTGCAACCCCGACACGCATCATCTCTGGTCGAGTCTGGTTGCCCCTTTCATGTCTTGCACGGTGGAGCATTTCGTCCCCGGTCAGGAAGAGGCAGCGCGCGACTGGCTGATGTGGCCTGAGGGAGCTGCCGACTAATCTAAAGGACCGTGCCAACGACGGCACCTATCCCGGCCGTCAATGCCATCGCAAGCGCACCCCAAAAGGTGACGCGCACTATGGGCCTTAAGACCTCAGCGCCACCGGTTCGATCCGTCGCGCTGGTCCCCAAGCCGCCTTACGATAGCGATGCCTGGCGGGACTGGCTGAACGCGGTGCATGTGGCCCGCGACAAGGGCGATACCCTTCCGCCAGCGCCTAATTCGCTCAATTGATGGCGGCTCCGTACAAAGAGAAAAGCGCGCCACGTCGCACTCTCAGTTGGCCCAGCGTCCGGCAAGCGACGTCCGCTTTGGGTCATTAGCGGACATCAGAACGCGGATTAGAGGTGTCCGCTTTACCCTCATGCGGACATGGTTAGCCGTCGGCATCGATGTCTGCAAAGCCATAAGCGGACATTACGTGACGACCTGGACAAGCCGTCTTACCAGGTTCGCCGCACTATCCGATGGTCCAATGGTCCTTGCCACCGACGTTGCCGTCCGCGCTTAAGACCAAGCCTATGCCGAGACACGGCTGCAGTAGATCACGAGGATCACTCGAGACGCCGAGGCAGCGCGAATTGACGAACGATACAATCGGGTACCCCTCGCTTCTTCGACCTCTATTCGGGTTTGCGCCTCGCATCTAGAATGACAGCCAATCCGGGCCGCAGCAGCAGGTTGGGGTTAGGAATTTCCACCAGCACTTCCATGACCTGCGTCTGGTAGTGTGACGAAGACCTCAATACGGTTTAATGCATTGCTCCGATCAAAAGTCTCTCCGGGCTCCAGAAGCTGCAGGTGCTCAGCGTAGACTTGATAGGGCACGTAGGCCTTGACCAAGATTGGATCGAGCTCTGAGTTGTGGCCATGGTCGTCTGCTCGCTGAGATGGTACCTTCGGCAACCGTCGGGCGGCTCATGACGCCGGCAAACGGCGAGTATAGCTTCGTCTCCGTAATCTTGATTTCGTCGCCCCGCACTTGGATGCCGGCTTCGGCGCCCGCCGCTGCAGCAATATCCCTCTGCGCCTCCAACTCCAAGTAGCGAAGCTCTGATATGACGTTCTTTTTGCGAAGATCCTCGTTTTTCTTCAAAGTCACTTCGGCGATGCGAAGCTGGGCCTCGGCCCCCAAAAGCTGAGCCTTGTTGCGCTCGAGTTCGAGTTCCTCCTTTGTCGTATCGAGGGTGAAGAGCAGCTTGCCCCTCTCTACATACTCGCCGGGCTTGAAGTGGATTTCTATGACCTGCCCATCGAACGGCGGCGCGATGTCGTAAGAACGTGCCGGCGCGACGACGCCCTTGAAGCCCTGATCGTCCGAATTGCCTTCGTTGCTATGCTGAGATGAAGCCGGAGATCGTAGAATGAAAAGACCGACAGCACCACCGCGAACGCGGCTATACGAGCGTTGGCTGACATGGACTCCCTTTCCGTCCTGCAATCTTTTCGCGGCTGGCGAGGTCCTTGTCGATGCGGAAAGTCTCAAGGGCAGGATGCAGCCATCTGGCCCAAGTCGTGTCGGCGTGGCTATTGGAGATGAAGGCACGGTATTTGAATGAAGCGGGCTCCGCCATGGCTGTCCCGAACCATCCTCGACTGACCATCGCTCCTTGGCCAATTATCACGAGAACCACGCCTGCCGCGACTAACGGGTCGCAAAATAGTGTGCGCGTCGCCGCCCACGCCAACTCTAGGTCCGCTATGGGTCATGAGCGGACCTTGGGGCGCGGATCAGGGATGTACGCTTCACCCTCCAATAGCGGATCGATGTCTGCAAAGCCATAAGCGGACCCCTCAATAGCGACGGAGCCGCTCTCGGATACATGAATTGCGTTCGTGCCACAAAGCGCCCGGCATAGCGGAATAAACGAGGCATCCGTCGAGATAGGTGGCCAGCACCACGGTATCCTCAATAGTCTCAGATTCGACCGAGAGAATGTCGCGATCGAGGATGACGAGATCGGCGCGTTTTCCAGTCTCGAGGCTACCGGTAGTGGCATCCTGCTTCATGGCGAAGGCGGCATTGATCGTGTAGGCGTCGATCGCCGTTCCTATAGAAATGCGCTCGTCAATGTTGAGCGGCTCATAGCCCATGCCGCGCTCGCTCCTGGTGACGGCATGCTGCATGGCGCGAAATGGGTTATAGGAGCTGACATCCCAGTCGCTGCCGCCGACAATCGTGGCTCCGGCAGCGTGGAGGTCGCCGGCGGGATAGAGATAGCGGTATCGATCAGGCCCCAGATAAGGCTCGGTCGGAGCTTCGAGTGAAGCATCTCGTTTGGCCCATTCGAGTTGCATGTCGGCGATCACGCCGAACTCCTTGAAGCGGGGGAAATCGGCTGGATCGACGAGTTGCAGATGGGCAATCTGGTGGCGGTTGTCGGTCGCACTATTCACGTTGCGGGCGAAGGCGAAGGCATCGAGGCTCTCTGCACCGCGCGATCGCCGATGGCGTGGACGTGAACAGCGATACCGGCTGCATCGAGCTTGGCAACCAGCCGGGCGAAGCGTAGCGGGTCGAAATAAAGCTCACCGACATTATTGGTTGGTTTGCCGTCGGCATCGAGATAAGGCAAAAGGAGCGCGGCTGTCTGAGCCGGATATTCCATAACCCCGTCGGCGAATACCTTGACCACACCAGCTCGCAGAAAATCTGGATCAACGTCACCCGCTTTGCTCGCCGCGACGAGCCGCGCCACTGATTGATCGCTGTCGTCACTCGGGTCGTCCACATAGATGGCAGTGCGCACGCGCATGCTAAGCTTGCCGGTGTCGTAAAGCCGCCGCCACACTAACGCCTCTGCCGGCGTCACATAGGCGTCCATCAGAGAGGTAAGGCCGAAGGCCGACATGTTTTTCAGCTCGGCCGCGGTCAACGCCACACGTTCCTCAACCGAGGGCTCTGGAATCCTGTCCAAGACCAAAGCCGTAGCGTTGTCGAAGAAAGCCCCGATCGGCGCGCCGGACGCATCGCGGGCGATTTTGCCACCAGGAGGATCAGGCGTATTAGCGCTAACTCGGGTAAGCTCTAGGCCGAGGCTATTGACCCACGCCGTATGCCCGTCATTGCCCTCGAGCACGAGCGGCCGCGCGGATTCGATGCTGTCGAGATCGCGTGCCGTCGACGAGAAGCCGTAATTGTCGAGCTGCACCGCCTCCAACCATTTATCCGGGCCACCAGGTTCTTTGGCGAGGCACGCCTGTATTACCGGCTTGAGCGCATCAATCCTAGCCGGAACGCCGGCAAGGCTGCACTTGAGACGGTCGACCGCACCGAAGATCGGATGGATGTGCGTGTCGATCATTCCGGGCAAAACAAGCCTACCCTGAAGGTCCACCGTCTGGGTCGTGGCCCCGATTAGCGGCGCCATGTCTTCATCTTTACCTACAGCAACGATGGTGTTGCCGGTGAAGGCGATCGCCTGGGCGATGGACCGCGTCGGGTCGGCGGTGTAAATTTTGCCGTTCTGGAGAACAACATCTGCCTTGCCCTCGGTGGCCTGAGCAGGATTAAGCACGGGGCATGAAGCCAGCAAGGCCACGCATGCCACGACGGTAGTTCTCAGCGCAGTCATGCCGCGTTCTTTTCAGAGGGTTCAAGAGCCCGGCTGCGCCGTTGGTGGTGGACCGGAACTGCTTTACGCATCCTTGCTACTCCGCGAGGACGACGCTGTTTCCAGAAGGAACTGAACGCCACCATAGGAGCAGTCTTTCAATCGCTCTGTTTTTACAGGCAAGGTAAGTCAAATTGGATGCCACGGCGTCCGCTTTGGGTCACACGAGGGCGCGAACGAGGGATGTCCGCCTCATCCCCTAGAGCGGACATGCTCGGCGCGCGCGCCTCTGCGTTACACTCAAACGATACGTTCGGCCCCGCCGATTTCCACTTCTTGCCAAGTTGCTCAACGAGACATAGGCTGATCAAAATTGGTATCCGGCGTGCCTTTCGATTGGCACCCCAACTAGATCCAAGGAACAAACACTGGGAGTGGCTTATCGTAACTTTCGCAGTATTACGCATTCGACCGAGCCTCGGGGTTACCAGGAAGTGCACTGTTGAATGGTAGCACTGCACCCTGATGCGCGAAATGCCGGGTGCAGGGCTTCCCAGCCCCCCTGTGGGGCTAAACCCGGAGCGACCCCTTGATCGGCCTAGTAACCAGGCTCACATTACCTAGGGTATTACCTGACGAGAACCGACGCCAATCGCCTAAAGCCATAAACCCTTGGACAGCTTGGCGACTTCGGCGCGATTCGAACGCGCGACCCCCAGATTAGGAAGCTTGCCGCCCCTGTTGTTTTTGCTCGCGTTTTAGCTCGCGTGCCGCGTTTGTGCCGCAAGCAGAGTTGCGCAGCGTAAAACGTCGGGACAAACTGCGGCGCATGGCGGACAGGGCCATTGTTGCCACGGGCACGGCGCTAGTCTTGGGAGCGGCGCTTGCATTTGTTAATTGGTGGATTGGCATCGCTGTCCTTGCAATCGGGATTTTCTTGATCGTTTGGGGTCTATTCCCTGGCGTTAGCGAAGCGAAAGTTGGCTTGGTAGCGCCACCCTTGTTAGCAGTGCTACAGCAACTTAAACCCCTTATTTCTCCGCCGCCCGCCACAACGCCGCCGGAAATAGTCGATCTACAGGCTTCCGCTGATTGGGCGATCCAAAACCTCTTGAACCGACAGCCGGTCCCTTCAACAACGGCAGAGATCGACGCTCTCGAAAGGAATTACCAAGATTGGGAAGCTGGTGTTAGCGCGAAGCTGGCTGACCCGCTCTTTCTTCACACGGAAAAGGCGCGGTTTGACACTCTAGGCTTCGTCACCCCTGTAAGGGTCTATCGCGACCCTCGGTTAGACCAAATTCTGTCCTACCTAAAATTGAAGCTGGAACGCTTGAACGAGGCAATTCAAGCCGCGCAGCAACGGGCAATGGACCGTTAAGAAGCTACCGCCCCACGATCAAGGCAAGCTCGGCATCGTCTAGCCCATCATCCTCGCCTGCCGGGAACAAGTGCGAATAGCGATCCAGGTGCTAAAATTTGACGGTCGTGGCGAATGTCGTGACATTCCCTTCGAACCGGTTCTCTGCGTCGAACTCTTGATAGTTACGAAAATTGAAAATCACCGGTCGGTGCATCAATACCGTGTTGTAAACGAGATGGGGGCCTACGCCAAAAACACGGCCCTTGAATGGACCAAGCTTGGCACCTGAGCCTGAGTTGGCTGTCAGCTGTTGATAGGCATACCCGGCAGCTCCGATTTCCAGTCCGTTGGCAAATTTCTTACCGACGGCCCACTCCCAAATGAAGTCATCACCGTTTTTGTAATCGGTCGCGGGATTGGGAGTGCTAAAGGTCACGCCGATCGCAGAATTGAACTCAAGTTTAGTGTTGGGCTCGGTGTAGGTGACTCCCCATCCTAAATTCACGCCATAGCGGTTCTTACCCGTGTTGGGCTCAAACCCGCGTTCGTAACGTCCGGTTGGAAGCCAACCCGTCAGGTACAACGTGTTCGACCAAGCCCCCGATGTCCAACCAATCTGCGCACGCGGCGTAGTGTCGCCCAATCCCCATCCTTCCACTGTTTTTTCAGCGTTGATTAGCCCCGTGACCACTCCATGGGCCCATGCGAAACTGTAGGAGGAGCCGAGCGATAGTCCGATCTGGCCACCCAGGATCTTTGTCTCAGGAACCCATAGGGCTGCGAATGCCGCGGAGAAGGGTCGCTTATCGACATCAAGCACAATTTTTCCACCCTCGATGTAAACTTTGATAGTGCCGTCGTAATAGCCAATTCCTGAGCTGAGATACAGGCCGGGGTCAGGCGTGACGCCAGCGCCAAAGCCGAAGTTGCCTGGAACATAGAGACCCGAAGCCCCTTCATCCGCGAGCGCTGGGGACACACTCATGATCAAAAGGAGTGGGGTCGCAACTTTCGTAAAGCGCGCCATCTTCCGTCTCCTCGGCAGCGCAGCAACGAGCGGAAATCGAGTTGCAGTTTAACAGCGCGTGGACATCCTACTGTCGTAAGAGCGCAACAGGTGTGCATTTGTCAGTTCTGAAGGGAAGGGTTTCCGCTTCGGGTCGGGGAGAGGACTTCGGCTCGTCGCCCCCTCGGTTCCATGCATAAACGGACATCGCTTGAGCCGGGGAGCAAGACCGATTAGCCTTCGACCATTGCCTCCTTCTCCACGCTGAGAGGAGACGCAAATGGCCGGATTATTCCTTTTTGGCCTCTTGCTTGGTGTTCTCACCGAGCCGCTCGCGGTTTTGCTGTCCCGCTCATACATGAGAGTGGTAAGCGTCGCTCTCGCCCTCACGCTTTTCTCGAGCGGTTTCGTCTGCGCTCAACAAAGCACCGTTACTCAGCAACAACTGCTTGCTCGGCAGCCAGACGAGCCCAGGCAGCGCCTTCGCGAAAGAGATGACATGCTCCCCGGTACCGGATCCAATTTCGATGTCCGCTCATGGCACTTAGCGGACATTGGTTCGGACGCCGAGCATGTCCGCTAAGGGGGTGAAGCAGACATCCCTCGTTCGCGATCGGGTGTCCGTTAATGACCCGAGAGTTGATCTCGAATAAAACCGGCACGGTGATTGGCGAGGCATCAGGTGATTAGGATAGTGTCGCGAGGGAGTCGAGAAAGCGTCCTGACGAGAAGGTCGGCATGGTCCCGCTCAAAGCAGAGCGGCGGGCGGATCTTGAGGATGTTGCCATAGGGGCCGGCAATGCCGACCAGGATATTGCGGTCGCGGAGTATTTCCACGACGCGGGTTGCCGTGGCCCTGTCCGGCTTCTTTGACTTGCGGTCGCGCACGAGTTCGACGCCGATGTACAGTCCCTTTCCCCGCACGTCGCCGACGCACTTGAAGCGCCGGGCGACGACATTCAGCTCCGCCAAGAGGTAGGTGCCGATCTCGAGGGCGTTCTGCTGTAAATTCTCGGCCTCGAGCGTCTCCAAGACGGCGAGTCCGGCCGCGGCGGCGACCGGGTTTCCTCCGAACGTGTTGAAATAGCCGGCAGTTGCCCCGAAGGTCTCGAGCAGATCCGGTTCCACCGCGACCCCACCGATGGGATAGCCGTTGCCCATAGGCTTACCCATGACGACCATGTCGGGGACGATGCCGTGACGCTCAAAACCCCACATCTCACCCGTGCGGGCGAAGCCTGGCTGCACCTCGTCGGCAATGAACATGCCACCGGCTTTGCGCACACTCGCGATGGCTTCGGCCATGAATCCGGGCTGGCCCGGATAGATGCCGTCGCTGGAGAAGATGCTGTCGGCAACAAGCCCGGCGAAGCGGATTTTCTTTCTCTTCATGGCCGCAATCGCCTTCCTTATGTTGGCCGCGAAGAGCGGCCCCACGTCCTTGGACCGTGTTCGATACGTGTCGGGGGCAGGAACCAGAAAGACGTGCGGATTGCGCGGCTCCGCGCTCGCCGACGAAGGGGAGATTTCAGTCACAGCCAGCGTATTGCCGTGATAGGCGTTCTCCGTCACGATGAAGCCGGTGCCGCCCGTGACCACGCGTGCGATGCGCAGCGCCAAGTCGACGCTTTCGCTCCCTGTGCACGTCAGGACAATATTGGACAGCTCACGCGGCAGCGTTGCCAAGAGCCTTTCCGCATAGGTGTAGACGATCTCACAGAGGTAGCGGTTGTGTGTGTTAAGGGTCGCCATTTGCCGCGACACAGCGGCGACGACGCGTGGATGGCAGTGGCCCACAGACGCCACGTTGTTGTAGGCGTCGAGGTAGCGCGTGCCGTCGGCACCAATGAGCCAGACGCCTTCTCCTCGGACTAGATTGAGGGGGCGTGCGTAGAATAGCATCGATGTCGGACCGAATACGCGCCTGCGGCGGACGACGAGATTCGCCACATCAGGATCGAGACTGGCTGACGCTCGCATGTCAAACGCGTTGAGTTCGAGAATTTTGTGTGTCGCTGTCATCACATCCTCAAGCCACACGACGCATTTCTGAAAGCGCCCCCGGCTCCGCTCGCCTCTAGCCTAGTTCAGTGCGTCTCCATCGTTCAATTTTTTCCGACCTACCGGGGTCTACCGCGGACGGACAGCCCGCGGCCTACGGGCAAGTTGCGAGGGCTTTCTGTAGAATGCGCTTCGGCGCCGCTAGAGTACTCTCTATATTGTGGTTTCCAGTGACATCGATCTCCGCTTGGGAGAGCCACCATGGAAGGGGAGCCGCGCATGCGCGAGCTGATGGCGAAGAATGTGATCGCCGTCTGGCTCGATCTGGAATGCGCCTCCGGCAATGACGCGCGTGCGACCGAATCCGAGAGCCGCGTCGGGGCCAAGATCATGCCCTTTCTCATCGCCGGCTCCGACCTCATAGGCTCGGGGTTCGGGTTCAACGCGAATTTTGGAGAAACCTCATGTTGACATCGATCGCAGGCCGGTCCGTCATCGTTACTGGGGCGAGCAAGGGTATCGGCAAGGGAATCGCGAAGGTCTTTGCCCGCAGCGGCGGCAAGGTGCTCGTCGTGTCCCGCCATCTCGATGAGGCGGAAGCCTGCGCCGAGGAGTTGTGCCGCGCTGGCGGGACGGCGAAGGGCCACGCCGCAGACGTGACGAAGATAGGAGATATGCTAGTAATGGCGGACGCGGCCATAACGGCACACGGAGGCATCGACATACTGTGCGCCAATGCCGGTATTTTCCCGCAGGCCAAGATTGAGGACCTCTCCCCGGAAGATTGGGACCACGTCATGGCAACCAACCTCAGGGGTACCTTTCTTCCGATCAAGGCCTGCCTGCCGCACCTCAAGAAATCTGACCAGGGCCGCGTCGTGATCACGTCGTCGATAACAGGTCCGGTCACGGGCTTTCCGGGATGGGCCCACTACGGCGCGACCAAAGCGGGTCAGCTTGGCTTCATGCGCACGGTCGCCATCGAACTCGCCAAGTACGCGATTACCGTCAATGCGGTGCTGCCCGGCAATGTCCTGACCGAAGGCTTAATCGCGCTCGGGCCGGAATATGAGCGCTCGATGGCGGCTTCAATTCCGTTGAAGAAGCTCGGCACGGTTGAGGATATCGGCTATGCGGCCCTGTTCCTAGCGTCTAAAGAGGCCGCCTACATCACGGGGCAGACGATCATCATCGACGGCGGCCAAATTCTCCCGGAAAGCTTGGACGCACTCGCCCAGGCTAGCTGAATGAGGAGGGCCCGTCCGGTTGGCGCGCGACCGCGGCTGAACCCGATCGGTGACGCTCAGGGCAGACGTTCCGGTTCCTACCGACGCCGGCGCGCCTCGCCGAAACGCGACAGGTAGCGCTCGCACAAGGGAAGAGTTCCTTGCGTATATGCGACGCCCATGGATTGAGCGAGCTCCGTCTCCGAATGCGAGCCGATCCAAGCGACCAGCAGAAGACGCCGTAGCAGCACGAAGGTATCGATTTCTGCCTCTTCTTCGGCGGAGAGTGTGCCGACCCGGCGATAGCCCCGCACCCACGCGTCCAGGAGCTCCGGTACTTCGGGATTGTCCTCGAAAAACGACACCGTCGTTGCGCAGTCATAGAGGAACCAGGAAAAGCCGCAGTCGTCGAAGTCGATGACCTTGATCGTGCCGCGGTCCATCAGCAGGTTGGCCAGACGCATGTCACCGTGGATGAGGTTGAACCGGTCGGGCGCCTTGCCGAACCGGCCAAGACGCCGTTCGATGAGCCGGACCGCCTCGCCGATCGTTTCGAGGGCCTCGCGGGTGATTCCCATGCCGTCATGCCACCTGCCCCAATGCGGTCGTTCCCCGAGGCTCGTCTCGAAGTCCCAGGTGTGGCGCTCAAACCAGGACGGCCGCTGCCACGTACGCACGTGGGCGTGCATGCGGGCTGCGATCTCTCCCAAAGTTTCGAAGTCGGCGGCGTCTGTCGCGGCGGGTTCCTGTCCCTCTTCCCAGTCGAAGAGAACGACGTTGCGCGGTTTCGGCAGTCCATCGTGGACGACGGTTTGAATAAGTTCCCCGTCGTTGCCCCGGATCGGAGTCGGCGTGATCGCGGCGCCCGATGCCTTAAGCGCCATCTGCCACTGAAGTTCGGAGGCGATCGCCGTGCGCGAGTGATAGCCCTCGCGGTGCACGCGCAGCGCCCACTTGGACCCGGTCGCGGAATCGTCCACACGGTAGGTCGCGTTCTCGGAGAGGTTGATCAGCTGCGGTGTGACAGTGGCCGGCAGCGCGTAGCGCCTGACGGCCCGCTCCGCCAGAGTCTGCAGCCGGCATAACAGTTTCTCGTGAGAAAGCGCGGCCTCACCCCCCATCGTTTTTCTCCCTTGGCCTTGGCACGTGACCGTAATCCATCAACTCCTGACCGGTCCCCAGACTCCAATCGCGGCCCGCGCGCGGCGGGCTCTATCACAAACGTTCGCGGATGGTCAAAAGCTGACGTTCAGCTTGGCGAGCAGAATGCTGTCAAGTGCCATAAGCAGACATCCTCCTGACTTGATGTGAGTGGTCGTTCACTTTACGAAGTCGAAGGTCGCCCGGTGAACTCTAGGTTGTCTGCTAATGACCCATAGCGGACATTGCTACTAACTACCGTAAAATTCACTCCGCCGGAGCGCCGTCGAGCTCTCCAATGAACCGTGGCGAAGCGGGTGGCGCCGGCGAGGCCCGGGTTTCAGCCTTCAACCGCCGTAGTAGGTGGCGATGGCGAACTCGTCCGGTGGCTTCGTCCGGATGCGTAAGTTGTTCACTCGACGCCCTTGCCCTTCAGGGCGCTGCCGATCTCGTCGAGTATCGCGGGATCGTCGATCGTCGCCGGCATGGTCCAAGGCTCGCCGTCAGCGATCTTCTTCATGGTGCCGCGCAGGATCTTCCCCGAGCGCGTCTTCGGCAGCCGGGCGACCGTGATCGCCAGCTTGAAGGCCGCAACCGGGCCGATCTTCTCGCGGATGAGGCCGATGCATTCCTGCTCGATCTCGGCGAACGGCCGGTTCACGCCCGCCTTCAGCACGATGAAGCCGCAGGGGATCTCGCCCTTGAGCGCGTCGGCGACGCCGATCACCGCGCATTCGGCGACGTCCTTGTGGCCGCTCAGGACCTCCTCCATGCCGCCGGTCGAGAGCCGGTGGCCGGCGACGTTGATGATGTCGTCGGTGCGGCTCATGACGTAGATGTAGCCGTCGTCGTCCTTGAAGCCGGCGTCCGCGGTCTTGTAGTAGCCGGGGAACTCGGCGAGATAGGTCTGCTTGAACCAGTCGTCCTGCTGCCACAGCGTTGGCAGGCATGCCGGTGGCAGCGGCAATTTGACGACGATCGATCCCATGGTGTTTGCCGGCACTTGCTTGCCGGTCTCGTCGACCACACGCAGGTCGTAGCCGGGCATCGCCACCGTCGACGAGCCGTGCTTCACCGGCAATTGCCCGAGGCCCACCGGATTGCCGGCGATCGCCCATCCGGTCTCGGTCTGCCACCAATGGTCGATCACCGGTTTCTTCAGCAGGTTCTCCGCCCAGTCGAGGGTGTCGGGATCGGCGCGTTCGCCGGCGAGGAATAACGTGCGGAATCTTCGAGGTCGTATTGCGCGAAGAAGTTTCCCTTGCGGGTCCTCCTTCTTGATCGCGCGGAACGCGGTCGGCGCGGTGAACATCGCGACGCATTCGTGCTCGGCGATCACGCGCCAGAACGCGCCGGCGTCGGGCGTGCCCACGGGCTTTCCTTCGTAAAGGATCGAGGTGCAGCCGTGGAGCAGCGGCGCGTAGACGATGTAGCTGTGGCCGACCACCCAGCCGACGTCGGAGGCGGCCCAGTACACCTCGCCCGGCTCGATGCCGTAGAGGTTCCGCATCGACCATTTGAGCGCAACCAAGTGGCCGCCGTTGTCGCGCACCACGCCCTTGGGCCGCCCGGTCGTGCCCGAGGTGTAGAGGATGTAGAGCGGGTCGGTGGCCGCGACCGGCACGCAATCGTACCCTGAGCGCGCACATGATCGCTTCGTCGCGCTCCTTCGCCCAATCGAGTCGCGGCCAGCGACCATCGCCGCCTCCTCCTGTGGGCGCTGCAGGATGAGGCAGGCGTCGGGCTTGTGCGTCGCGAGCCGGATCGCCTCGTCGAGCAGCGGCTTGTACTTGACGATGCGGCCGGGCTCGAGCCCGCAGCTCGCCGACAGGATCACCTTCGGCTTGGCGTCGTCGATGCGGGTCGCGAGCTCGTTGGCCGCGAAGCCGCCGAACACCACCGAGTGGACCGCGCCGATGCGCGCGCAGGCGAGCATGGCGATCACCGCCTCCGGCACCATCGGCATATAGATCACGACACGGTCGCCCTTCGCGACGCCGAGATTGCGCAGGATCGCAGCCAGCACCTGGGTCTCGACCTGGCAGTGCGCGATAGCTGAGCGTGCGCTTCGGTCCGGCGAGCGGCGAATCGTAGATGATCGCCGGCTGCTCGCCGCGGCCGCGCATGACATGGCGGTCGACCGCGTTCCAGCAGGTGTTGCAGACGCCACCGACGAACCAGCGCCCGTAGATGCCGGCATCGGGATCGAACACCTGCTTCGCCGGCTCGATCCAGTCGATCTCCTGCGCGGCCTCGCCCCAAAAACCTTCGGGGTCACGCTGCCAGCGGGCATAGACCTCGTGATAGCTGCTCCTTTGGGCCTCCATCGGTCTATGTCTCCCTCCGGATGATCGCGCCTTCGCGAGGCCAGAGCCATTTTGAAGCCGTACGGGACGTTTGCAAGCCGCTGCGCGTCTATGGGCCCGAAACGTCCATTCTTGACGGAGGTCCGCTAATGGCACTTAGCGGACATGCCGAAGTGGCGGCCCTAATGTCTGTTTTTGACCCTTAGCGGACATTTCTGCGTGGCCATTCCTCCAGCCACCCTTAGAGGACCGTTTCCTCGGTCAACGTCTGTCCTCCACCTAATTCAGGTAGCCCCATCGCCCTCGGCCTCCATGTCGTCGCGATGGATGAACCGCAATGAGGCCGAGTTGATACAATATCGTAGGCCCGCCTCGATCCGACGGCCCATCGGAGAAAACATGCCCGAGTGGCTGTCGCCGTGCGCCGAACGCACCTCCGTGCGGGTCATGCCGTGGGTGGTGTCCTGCAATTCGTTGACATTGGTGGGCTCGATCGGCTTGGTGAAGCTTGGCCAGCCGCATCCCCAACTCATATTTGTCGGACGAAGCGAATAGTGGTTCTCCCGATACGATGTCGACGTAGATGCCCGGTTCCTTGTTATCCAGATATTCGCCGGTTCCGGGGGCCTCCGTGCCGCTCTCCTGGGTTACGCGATACTGTTCAGGCAACGGGGGTTGGAAATAGCTTGGGGGGTCTTGCGATAATTTCTCCATCTTCATCTTTCGCCAGCGCGTTAGCTGATTGCTATACAAACGTTTGTGCCTGGAAAATGTCCGCGTCAGCACTAACGATACCATATCGGAGGGTGACCTGAGGCCCACAATTTATGGACCGTGGCGTTGATTATTTACCGACGGGGCTGACCGGCCAGGCTTGCGGATTATAGGTCAAGCTATTGGCGCCACTACTATCGTGGCTCCTTGCCAGAACTCATCGACATCCGGGCTCTATTTGGTAGGCGGCCCTTCACCCTTTTTAACCCGTTGCATAGCTCGCTATTCACCGCATCTAACGCTTGAACCATCACCGGCTGCATGTCCGCTGCTTTCACGCGGGCAGAGGTCTAAGCTGTCCTGGCCGGCCGCGGTTACACGGAATGCAGAAAGTCGCTGCGATGCGAATTGAATTGCGGGTTGACCGGAATGGCCAGACAATTTTCCGAGCTGAGTGTGATACTCAAAGGGGTGGCAGCTTTGCCGAATTCTCGAAGTTAGCTCTGCGGGAGTTCAATCAGCGCCACCCGGAAGTGTCGCTACTCGATGATGACGTTTGGCTCAAATTCGACACGGTTCGATGTCCAGAGGCCCCTAAAGGCGCCTGACGGGCAGCCGCATCCTCGTTTCCTAGCTGCCGCTATGTCTCCGGCAAACGTATCGGTCGAAACTGAGGGTCTCGGAAGGAATAGGCGCTCGGCGTCAGCTTACATGCATTGCCTAAACCGCAGAGGAGTCATGCCCGCTTCAGCGGCCTTGTCTTAATGGGTGCCTCGTCATTTGAGGCCAGATTCTCCGCAAATGCGATTAAGCAGATCTATCGTCGCTGTGGTGTAAAGCCATTCACGCGCTTCCTCGAAACCGTCCTCGAAGCGCAATGCAAAAGCGATTGGAGACCATCCGTAGAACTTGCCCGACCTTCGCCAATTTGCGGGCCATGACTTGGATGCGCTTGAGCTTACTCATAACCGCCTAACGGCCGGCTAATCTTGTTTTTGGATCCGCCACCGCATAAAAACTAGAGCTCCGAGGCCAAACAATTCCATGGCAAAAGGGTATTAGCGCGAAGGGGTTAGCGGACCCCACACATTCGCTGCGGCAATTCCAGGCGCGCCGCGTCGTCAGCGATTGAGCTCATGGTCCGACCGGCGAAAACTCGGAAGGTTTCCGGATCTCTCACCCGGCAAACGATCTCAATTAACTCTCGCAGCAGCTGCTGCTAGTTGACAACGAACCAGAAAAAGACAGCCCAAGATACGACTAGGGTACTGTCCGCTTCTGGCACTAACCAGACCAAGTTGCCGCGCTGCGGGGTCAGCAAGTGACCCTAATCGGCCATAGCGCCGACTTTGCTCCATGACCCGAAGCGGGATCGCGACCCCTTGTAGGATTCCGGGGCCCCCCGAAGCGTTTAGGATCCAGGGGGCCCTGGGCTGAACACAAGTGCGAGTTGTCCCCCTTCCTCCGCAACGGCACGCATCTTGCAGTTCCGCGAAGGACATTATCTTTGATGCGCGGAGTAAAAGTATGAGTATCCCTGTTGTAGTGACTCATCCGTGCACTCTCGTCCATGATGGGCTTCGTCAGATATTTAAGAAATCCCGCTTTCGGCCAGTGCGCATTGTATCTGAGCTGAGGACGAGGTTGAAAGCTATCTTCGGTCATTAGACAGCTGTGTTTGGTTAGTCGGCGCCGACATTAGCTCGACTACAGTCGAACTCGTGCGACGAGTAGTAACGACAGCCCCTGGGGTGAAAGCTGTCATCCTTGCCGCCTATCCGACGCCGGATGACATACTGGCCGCGCTGAAAGCAGGAGCTTGCGGGTTTCTTTGCCAGGACATTCCCGGCGAGCGGCTTATCAAGTCTTTGGAATTGATGGCGCTCGGCGAGCTGGTGTTGTATCCCAGTTTTCCGGGGACAGACCGCGGTTGGACAGATTCAAGCAAGCGGTGAGTTGAAAGACAACCGTGCCTTACAGGCAAATAGCGGCGAGTGCACCTGTCTCGGCATTCCTATTCAGCATTCTCTGCTCCCTTCCCGGGCATCGCGCCGGAGCCCTCGGGCGAAAGCCAAGCGGGCTATGCCGCCAGAGGCCTATCTCGCCGTGAGACGTTGATTCTGCGAACGCTTATGGAGGGCGAGTCGAACAAAGGTATCGCGCTCAAAGTGGTGATTACAGAGTTGACCGTGAAGGTGCACATGAAGGCCATCTTGCGGAAACTTCGATTGCAGAACCGAACGCAGGCGGCCATCTGGGCGCGCGATCATTCCAGTGAACTGGCGCCCTGCGCCAGACAATCTTGACATGACTCGCTCGGTCCGACAATCGAGCCGGGGCTACTTCGGGGTCTGCTATTGGCACATAGCAAACTATTCGAGCAGGCTCGCCGCGCGTCCGCTTTTGCGGGTAAGGCGGACCGCTCAGCTGATGCCTTTATGAGTACACGGCCTAGTTCCCTTGTCCTTTAAACGAAAGCAAAGTCGTCCTGGTGCAAATTACTCTTATTCACGTTACCCCGCCGTTGCACCACCAGAATCTTGGGCGCAAGGCCCGGAGATCAGGGCAACGTTCCCTGCGTCAAGGCTTAACACTTTATCGGAATGAGCCAACACGCCGGGGCGG
>CAVPZK010000001.1:0-112105 GCA_963710245.1 uncultured Alphaproteobacteria bacterium | reverse complement strand
TACTGATGTAGCGAACCTTCCTCGGCACCGGGCGCGGAGTTCAGGGGCTCCGCGCCCACCGGCCAAATCAAGAGCTTGGCTTGCCTCGCTGCAACGGAACCTTTAGCTTTCGGCAGAATTCTCCCACCTCTCACAACCTGCCGGAGCAAAGCCGTGGCCTTCGAACTTCCACCCCTGCCTTACGCCTATGAAGCGCTTCAGCCCTATATGTCTGCAGAAACGCTGCAATATCATCACGACAAGCACCACAAGGCTTATGTCGACAATTTGAATAAGCTGCTGCCGGGCTCAGGCTTCGAGGGCAAAAGCCTCGAGGACGTCGTCAAGGCGAGCTACGGCAAGAATGCGGGCGTGTTCAACAATGCAGCCCAGGACTTCAACCACATCCATTTCTGGCCGTGGATGAAGAAAGGCGGCGGCGGCAAGAAAGTGCCGGGCGCAGTTCTCGCGCTGATCGACCGCGATCTCGGCGGCTTCGACAAGTTCCGCACCGATTTCATCGAGGCCGGCAAGACGCAGTTCGGCTCGGGCTGGGCCTGGCTCGCCATCAAGGACGGCAAGCTCAGCATTACCAAGACCCCGAACGGCGAGAACCCGCTGGTCAGCGGCGGCTGGCCGTTGCTTGGCGTCGATGTCTGGGAGCACTCTTATTACATCGACTATCGCAACGAGCGGCCGAAATATCTCGAAGCATGGTTCGACAATCTCATCAATTGGGACCACGTCGAGGAAATGTTCGCGCTCGCGCCGAAATAGCGCGCGGATTGCGATTTTTTATGAAAAGTCTCTGCGGAATTTCTGCGCAATTACACTCGGCTGCGCGGGACGCTGCTCGACCTTTCCCCGGCCTGTCCCCGGTTGGAACCCGCGGCGGCACGCTCGGCGGCCTCGCTCGCTTCGAGCCAGCGATTCTCGGCAGAAGCGAGGTTGCGCTCGACCTCGGCGCGGGTCTTCATCAGCTCACTGACCGACGCTCCGCCATTCGTTTGCGGCGCGGCGAGCTGGGCGTCGATCTCGGCGCGCCGCTTCGAAAGCCGGGCGACCTCGGCCTCGGCCTGCGCAGCCGTCTTGCGCAGAGCCTGATTGCGCTCGCGCATCTCGGCTGACAGCCGCCGCTCCACCTTTCGGTTTTCGCGCTTGGCGGGCCTCTCGCCCTCCTCAGTGCGGTCACCACCCACGCCAAGAATCGTGTCGCGATAATCGTCGAGCGTACCGTCGAACCCCGTCGCCGTGCCGCCATCGACCAGCAGCAGTCGATCGGCGATCAACCCGAGCAGATGCCGGTCGTGGCTGACCACCACCACCGCCCCGCCAAACTCGGCCAGCGCCTCGACCAGAGCGTCGCGCGCCTCGACATCGAGATGGTTGGTCGGCTCATCGAGGATCAGAATATGCGGCGCCTCGCGGGTGATCAGCGCGAGCGACAGCCGCGCACGCTCGCCGCCCGAGAGTTGGCGCACGGCGACATTGACCTTGTCGCCCGAGAAACCGAAGCGGCCGAGTTGCCCGCGCACCTCGCCTGGAGAAGCATCGGGCAACAGGCTCTGCATATGTTGCAGCGGTGTCTCGTCGGCAATGAGCTCCTCGATCTGGTGCTGGGCGAAATAGCCGACCCGCAACTTGCTTGAAGCGACGATCGCGCCGGACTCGGGTGCCAATTGGCCCGCGAGCAGTCGTGCCAAGGTCGTCTTGCCGTTGCCGTTGCGGCCGACCAGCGCCACGCGGTCGTCGGGGTCGATGCGCAGATTCAATCGCGACAGCACCGGCGCGCCGGGAACATAACCGACCGCGACTCCGTCCAGCACCACGAGCGGCGGCTTGAGCTCCTTGGGGCTCGGAAAGTCGAACACCACGGAGGCGTCCTGCACCGAGGCCGCGATCGGCTGCATCGCCGCGAGCGCCTTGAGGCGGCTTTGCGCTTGGCGCGCCGTGTGCGCCTTGTAACGCCAGCGATCGACATAGGCTTGCAGTTTCTTGGCCTTCGCCTCCTGCTTGCTGCGCATCGCCTCGGTCTGCGCCGCACGCTCGCTCCTCTGCCGCGCGAAGGAATCGTAATTGCCACGATAGAGCGTGAGCCCACCGCGTTCGACATGGAGGATGTAGTCGGCGACATTGTTCAGGAGATCGCGCTCGTGGCTCACCACGATGAGGCTGCCTCGATAGGATTTGAGGAAGGACTTCGAGCCACACCGCCGCCTCGAGATCGAGATGGTTCGACGGCTCGTCGAGCAACAGCAGATCGGGCTCGGAGAACAGCAGTGCCGCGAGCGCGACCCGCATGCGCCAGCCGCCGGAGAAGTTGTCGAGCGGTTGATGCTGCGGCTCCTCGGGAAAACCGAGACCGGCGAGAATGCGCGACGCGCGCGCCGGTGCGCCATGCGCGTCGATAGCGTTGAGCCGCTCGTGGATTTCGCCGATGCGGTGAGGATCGTGAGCGTGCTCGGCCTCAGCCAGCAGTTCCGCCCGCTCCTCCGCCGCGGCGAGCACGGTCTCATAAGGGGTTGCTTGGCCGCCCGGCGCTTCTTGCGCGACATAGCCGATGCGTGTGCCAGACGGAGACTCGACGCCCCCCTCGTCGGGCTCATAGACGCCCGCGATCAATTTCAGCAGCGTCGACTTTCCGGCGCCGTTGCGGCCGATCAGGCCCACATGCGCCTTCGGCGGCAGCGATGCGGAGGCCTTGTCGAGAATAAGCTGGCCGCCAAGGCGCAGCGTGATGCCGTCAATCGTGAGCATGGGTGATCAGTAGCGGATCGGTCAGACTTGGTGAAGCTGCCTCTTCCCTACTGACGCTTGCGGCCGCCAAGGATTCCGCGCTCGTCGGGAATGCTCTTGAACGGAACATACTCTTCGTCTGCCGATGTCCCGGTCTTTGACTGATCGCCACCCTTTGGGCCGCCGCCCGTATCGAGCGCCCCGAAGCCGGTGAAGCCGCCGCCGCGCCGGCCCCGGCCCTTGAGAGCATCCGTCAGCACTTTTGTCGCCAATGGCACGCCAGTCCTGATGATGGTCTTGCCGAGCGTCGTCCAGAAACTGTCGCTGCGCGAAGCTCCGCCTGAACTCGTCTTGGTTGCGGCCTTCTCGTCGGCGCTGGCGGCTTTGGCCTCCGCGGCTCCGTCGGCCCATTGTTGCAGACGCGCCTGGTCGGCAGAGCTGTCGGCCGGCGTCTCCGGATATTCGACCGGGCTGGCGGCGATGACCTTGTTGCGCTCGGAGTCGGTGATCGGGCCGACGCGCGAATTCGGCGGCCGTACCAGCGTGCGCTGGACGATGCTCGGCTGGCCCTTTTCGTCGAGCGTCGAGACGAGAGCCTCGCCGATGCCAAGCTCCATGATCGCCTTTTCGGTATCGAAGGCGGGATTGGCGCGGAAGGTCGTCGCCGCGGCCTTCACCGCCTTCTGCTCCAGCGGCGAGAAGGCGCGCAATGCGTGCTGGATGCGATTGCCGAGCTGACGCGATACGGTATCGGGAATATCGAGCGGGTTCTGCGTCACGAAATAGACGCCCACACCTTTAGAACGGATCAAGCGCACGACCTGCTCGACCTTCTCGAGCAGCGCTTTCGGCGCATCCTTGAACAGGAGATGCGCCTCGTCGAAGAAGAACACGAGATTCGGCTTGTCGGGATCGCCGACCTCCGGCATCTCCTCGAACAACTCCGAGAGGAGAAACAACAGGAAGGTCGCATAGAGCCGCGGCGACTCCATGAGCTTCTCCGCTGCAAGCACGCTGATATAGCCGCGGCCGCCGTCCTTCAGCATGAGGTCCTTGATATTGAGCACGGGCTTGCCGAAGAAATGCGCGCCCCCTTGCCGGTCGAGCACGAGCAGCGAGCGCTGGATCGAGCCGACCGAGGCTTTGGTGACGTTTCCGTATTTCGTGGTGAGCGTGTCCGCCCGCGCCGCAAGCCCCTCGAGCAGGGTCTGCAAATTTGCAAGAGTTGAGAGCGGCAGCTTCTCGTCGTCGGCGATTTTGAAGGCGATATTGAGCACGCCCTCTTGCGCGTCGCTCAGGTCCATCAAGCGGGAGAGAAGCAGCGGGCCCATCTCCGAGACGGTGGTACGGATCGGCAGGCCTTGCTCACCGAACAGGTCCCAGAAGATCACCGGGTAGGCGCGGAAACTCTGCGTGAAGTTGATCGCCTTGTCGCGCGCGTCGATCCAAGGCTTCATCTCGCCTTGTTCGGCCACGCCGGAGAGGTCACCCTTCACGTCGGCGCAGAACACCGGGACCCCCTGGTCTGAGAAGCCCTCTGCCAAGCCTTGCAGGGTGACGGTCTTGCCGGTTCCTGTCGCGCCGGTAACCAGCCCGTGGCGGTTGGCAAGCCGCAGCAGGATGAACTCAACCTCTTTTAGGTCGGTGCTCTTGCCGATATTGACTCGGCCGTCCGAGATCGCTTCGAACGGCTCATTTGTGCCAGATCCTGCATCGTCCTTCGGCGCTGCCGCCTTGCGCTTCGCCATCACGTCGTCTCCCTGATTCCGGGCCGCACTCTAGCTTCTCCTGACGGCCCCGCAAAGCCGCGCTGCCCAGTCCGGACCTTGCGCCGCACGGCTTTCGCCCCGCTTCGGCTTCATGCTAGGAGGGGGCTCAACCTGCTTAGAGCCTGACGCGAATAATGGAACTCTCCCTCGCCCGTGACTTCCCGCCCGCCGACGAGGTGGCGTGGAAGGCGCTCGTCGAAGAGGCGCTGAAAGGCGCGCCGTTTGCCACCCTAAGGTCCAAGACCTATGACGGCATCGGCCATCGAGCCGCTCTACAAGCGCGCGCAAGACGCGAGCCGCATCGAGGGCCGGCCCGCGGGCCTGCCCTGGGCTGTCATGCAGCGGATCGACCTCGCCGACCCGAAAGCCGCTAACGCGCAAATCCTCGACGATTTGATGAATGGGGCAAGCGGCGAGACGCTCGTGTTCCAGGGCGCGATCGGCGATTACGGCTATGCGCTTCCGGCGACGGGCGCGGCGATCAGCGCCGCGCTCGACAATATCTATCTCGATGCCGGCGTCGCCATAGATCTCGATCTCAGCATGCAGTCGAAGGACGCGGCCGGTCTTCTCGCCACTCTCGTCAAGGCACGCGGGCTTGGCCCGAAGGATTGCACCATCCGCTTCGGCTTCGGCCCGCTCGGCGGCATTGCCTTGAACGGACAGAGCCCGCTGCCGTGGAAGGACATCGCGCCGATCTTTGCCGGACTTGTCTCCGATCTCGCGGGCCAAGGTTTTGCCGGTCCCTTTGCTGTCGCGGACGGCAGGGTGATCCACGCGGCAGGCGGATCCGAGGCGCAGGAACTCGCCTTCGCGCTTGCGACCGCCGTCGCTTATCTGCGGGCATTGGAGCAAAGCGGCGTCGCGCTCGATGAGGCGCGCCGCTTCATCTATTTTCGCCTCGCCGCCGATCAGGACCAGTTCCTGACCATCGCCAAGTTCCGCGCGATCCGGAAATTGTGGGCGCGCATCGAGCAGGCTTGCGGGCTCAAGCCCCTCCCCGTCTTCGTCTCAGGCGAGACCGCTTGGCGGATGATGACCAAGCGCGATCCGCACGGGAACATCGTGCGCGGCACCATCGCCGCACTTGGCGCGGCGGTTGGTGGCGCAGATGCCGTGACAGTGCTGCCGTTCAGTGCGGCGCTCGGCGTGCCCGATGCCTTCGCACGCCGCATCGCCCGCAACACGCAGACGATTCTGATCGAAGAGGCCAATATCCATCGCGTCGCCGATCCGGCCGCTGGCTCCGGCGCCATCGAAGCGCTGACCGATGCCCTCTGTCAGACGGCATGGTGGTTTTTTCAGAAGATCGAGACGGCTGGCGGTGCTGCCGAAGCTTTACAGACGGGATTGATCCAACGCGTCGTCGCGAGAGTGCGCGCCGAGCGCGAGGCCAACGTCGCGCGCCGCAAGGACACGCTCGTCGGCACCAGCGACTTCCCCGATCTCGCCGAGGATAAGGTCGCCGTTCTAGCGCAGTCGCGACTCGCTTCTCTTTCGACGAACGACGCGGCGCTCGCACCGATAAGGCTGGCAGAGCCGTTCGAGCGCTTGCGCGACCGGAGCGACGCTCATCTCGCCAAACATGGCGCAAGGCCCAAGGTCTTCCTCGCCTGTCTCGGCCGGGCTGCCGATTTCAATGCGCGGGCGAGTTTCGCCAAGAGCCTATTCGAGTCGGGCGGTATCGAAGCGGTGCAAGCAAACGGCGACAACCTCGCGAAACGATTCAAGGAATCGGGCGCGAAGCTCGCCTGCCTCTGCTCTTCCGACAAGGTCTATGAGCGCGAGGCCGAAACCATCGCCAAAGCTCTTGTCCAGTCCGGCGCGTCACGCGTTTACGTCGCCGGCAAGCCCGCCAACAAGGCCGCGTTGGAGCAGGTCGGCATTAGCACCTTCCTTCATCAGGGCTGTGATACGTTGCAAATTCTGAATGCCGCTTATGACGAGATCTGATTGAAGATGACGCGCATCCCAGCCTTCACCGAGGTCAATTTCGCGCAAGCAACAGGCGGCAACGTCGCGCCGGCCGAAGCCGCCGCGTGGCAGACGCCCGAGGGCATCGCCGTCAAGCCGGCTTATGGCGCGGGCGATCTGAAAGGTCTCGACTTTCTCGACGGGCTGCCCGGCGTGCCGCCTTATCTGCGCGGCCCCTACCCCACGATGTATCTGCAGCGGCCTTGGACGGTCCGCCAATATTCAGGCTTCTCGACCGCCGAGGATTCCAACGCCTTCTACCGCCGGAACCTCGCCGCCGGCCAGCAAGGCGTCTCCATCGCCTTCGACCTCGCCACGCATCGCGGCTACGACTTCGACCATCCGCGCGTGACCGGCGATGTCGGCATGGCCGGCGTGGCGATCGATTCCATCTACGACATGCGCACGCTGTTCGATCACATCCCACTCGACAAGGTGTCGGTGTCGATGACCATGAACGGCGCGGTCCTGCCCGTGCTCGCGCTGTTCATCGTTGCCGGCGAGGAGCAGGGCGTGCCGCCGGCGGAGCTTTCAGGAACCATCCAGAACGACATCCTGAAAGAGTTCATGGTGCGCAACACTTATATCTATCCGCCCGCCCCTTCGATGCGCATCGTCTCGGACATCTTCGCCTATACCTCGAAGCACATGCCGAAGTTCAACTCGATCTCGATCTCCGGCTATCACATGCAGGAGGCGGGAGCGACCGCGGACCTCGAGCTCGCCTACACGCTCGCCGACGGCATCGAGTATGTGCGCGCGGGCGTTGCCGCAGGCCTGGACATCGATGCGTTCGCGCCGCGGCTCTCTTTCTTCTGGGCGATCGGCATGAACTTCTTCATGGAGATCGCCAAGATGCGCGCCGCGCGCGTGCTCTGGGCGAAGCTGATAAAAGAAGAGTTCAAGCCCAAGGACCCGCGCTCGCTCGCGCTCAGGACGCATTGCCAGACCAGCGGCTGGAGCCTCGCCGCGCAGGACGTGTTCAACAATGTGGTGCGCACCTGCGTCGAGGCGATGGCGGCGACGCAAGGCCATACCCAGTCGCTGCATACCAATGCGCTCGACGAGGCGCTCGCTTTGCCGACCGATTTCTCCGCGCGTATCGCCCGCAACACCCAGCTGATGCTGCAGCAGGAATCCGGCACGACCCGCAGCATCGATCCCTGGGGCGGCAGCTTCTATGTCGAGCGCCTCACTTACGATCTCTCCGCGCGCGCGCTTGCGCATATCGAGGAAGTGGAGAAGTTCGGCGGCATGACCAAGGCGATCGCGGCCGGCATCCCCAAGCGCATGATCGAGCAGGCCGCCACCGCCACCCAGGGCCGCATCGACTCCAAGAAACAGACCATCGTCGGGGTGAACAAATATCGCCCCGACAGCGAGGCCGACATCGCCATCCTCAAGGTCGACAACCGGTCGGTGCGCCGCCAGCAGCTCGACAAGCTCGCCCGGCTCAAGGCAGAACGCAACGAGGCTGAGGTCCAACAGGCTCTTGACGCGCTGACCCGTTACGCCGAGACAGGCACCGGCAATCTGCTCGAAGGCGCCGTCCAGGCCGCGCGCGTTAAGGCAACGGTTGGGGAAATCTCCTATGCTCTGGAGAAGGTGTATGGCCGCCACCGGGCTGAGGTTTCGGCGATCACCGGGGTCTACCGGGCGGAGATCGGTCGCATGGACGGAAGCTTGAACCGCATCAAGGAGCTCATCGATAGCTTCGAGACCGAGCACGGGCGCCGCCCGCGCATCCTCGTCGCCAAGATGGGCCAGGACGGCCACGACCGCGGGCAGAAGGTAATCGCGAGCGCCTTCGCCGATCTGGGCTTCGACGTGGATATCGGGCCGTTGTTCCAGACACCCGAGGAAGCCGCCCGCCAGGCGGTCGAGAACGACGTGCATATCGTTGGCGTCTCCTCGCTTGCGGCTGGGCACCTCACGTTGGTGCCGGCTCTGCGCGAGGCGCTGGAGGAGCAAGGGCGCGGCGACATTATGATTGTCGTTGGCGGCGTGATCCCGCCGCAGGATTACCCAGCACTCTACGAGGCTGGTGCCAAAGCGATTTTCGGTCCCGGCACGCCGATTGCCGACGCCGCCACCGACCTGCTCAAGAAGCTCGGGGCCAGTTCCAAGTCGCAACAAGCCGCCGAGTAGATCTGCGGCCATCGGTAGCTTCCACACGACTCGCCCGCGGTCGGAAAACTGTCATGTCTCTCAACTATCCGTCGCGGCCGGGGCCATAACAGGCGCCACCCGCCAGAAGCGGAGCGCCACCGTAAGGGCCGAGGTCCCGAGCGTGCTCTACGAGCTGAGCGCAGACGCCCATGAGCGCCTCAAGCAAGAGAACAGCGCGCTCGCCCAAGCACTTCTCACCTATATCGTCAAGGTCATGCCGAACGCTTGAGCTTTGCCAGCAAGGTGATTGGCGCGCTGCGCCGCTAAGCCTGGACACTCCCGGCATTACATCCATCTTGCGTTCGCGCCGGTTTGCCCCTACCCCCGCATCCCATGCGCGGCGACGACACAGCGAAGCAGGACATTGAGCGGACGGCCAAGGCCATCCGCGACGGCGACCGCGTGGCGCTTGCCCGCGCCATCACCCTGGTCGAAAGCGCCAAGCCCGAGGACCAGGCGCGCGCCGAAGCCCTGCTCGACCGGCTCCTGCCGCATAGCGGCAAATCCATCAGGGTTGGCATCAGCGGCGTTCCCGGCGCCGGCAAATCGACCCTGATCGACCAGCTCGGCTTGAACCTCGTGGCACAGAGCCACAAGGTCGCCGTGCTCGCCGTCGACCCGACCTCGTCGCGGAGCGGCGGCTCGATCCTCGGCGACAAGACGCGCATGGGACGGCTCGCATCGGAGCCTAACGCCTTCATTCGCCCCTCGCCCGCCGGCGACTCGCTTGGCGGCGTCACCAAGACCACGCGCGAGACCGTCGCCCTTGCGGAAGCCGCCGGCCACGATGTCGTGCTGGTCGAGACAGTCGGCGTCGGGCAATCGGAGACGGCCGTCGCCAATATGGTCGATGTCTTCGTGGTGGTGGCGATCCCGGGCGCGGGCGACGAGTTGCAAGGCATCAAGCGCGGCCTGCTCGAGCTCGCCGATATCATCGCCGTCAACAAAGCCGATGGCGACCAGGTCGAGCGCGCCAATCGCGCGGCGATGGAATATCGCACGGCGCTGCACATCCTCGCGTCGGGACATACCAATTGGGACCCTCAGGTGCTGACGCTCTCGGCCAGGGACAATAAGGGACTGGACGCGCTCTGGACAAAGATCACCGAGCGGCATGCTGCGCTTGCCTCTTCGGGCGCGCTCGACGAGCGCCGCGCGGCCCAGGCCGCCTCCTGGATGCGTGAGATTTTCGAGCAGCGGCTGCTCGCCGCCTTCAAGGGGGGCAAGCGCGCGGCGCGTCACTTCAAGGAGCTGGAGGACAAGGTGCGCGCCGGCAAGATGACCGCCTCCGCCGCGGCGCATGAACTTGGCCGGTTGGCGGGCATTAAGGACGCCGAGTAGACCCACCCAAATTCGCTTCCCTCGCCCGCGGACCATAAGGTAAGTCGAGAGCCATGGAGAGGCCTCGCGTCCTGCTCACGGGCTTTGGCCCTTTTCCCGGCGTGCCCGCGAATCCTTCGGGTTGGCTTGCCGAGACGCTGGCCGAGCGATGGCCATTGCCGGAATCGGGGGGCGAATTCACGCCCGGATCTTGGCCACCGAATGGGAGACCGCCGCGCTCTTGCCGCGTCTCTGCGAGACGCTGCAACCCCATGTGATGATTCACTTCGGCGTCAGCGAGCATGCCCAGACATTCCGCATCGAGCATTCGGCGCATAACCGTGCTGCGCCGCGCGCCGATGCCAAAGGCGCTCTTCCGGCAAGCCCTGTGATCTTTGCCGAAGGAGCCGCTCGCCTCGATACGGCGTTTCCTGCGGGCGCGCTCGCGCGGCATCTCAAGACGAGCGGCGTTGCCGCCGTGACCTCCCACTCGGCGGGGCACTATCTCTGCAATTTTCTCTATTACCATTCG
Organism: uncultured Alphaproteobacteria bacterium; assembly: GCA_963710245.1. Taxonomy (GTDB): domain Bacteria; phylum Pseudomonadota; class Alphaproteobacteria; order Rhizobiales; family Methyloligellaceae; genus Methyloceanibacter. The sequence continues at coordinate 101,626 of CAVPZK010000001.1, read as the reverse complement.
CTCGACTGGGCTCTGCGGCAACCGACCCCTCCTCTCGTGCTGTTCGTGCACATTCCGCCTCTGTCCGGCAAAGACGGTCCGTTCAGCGAGGAGCGGCTGCTTGATGGCGCGCAGGAAATTTTGCGCTTCGTCCTCGCCTTCGCCGGCGAACAGACTCCGGCACGACCGGTCAGTGGTCCGGCCCTCGCTCAAACCGAAGCCGTGCTCAGCGCGAAGGACGCTTAAGCGATGGGCGTTGGACGCCGGGAACTCTTGATCGGCACCCTGGGTTTCGGCGTTGCCGCCGCGGCAGGACCGCGCGCGACAAACGCGGCCGATTCGGAAGACAATCCGCAAGGCTTCAGCACCTACGGCATCGTGCCCGCAGGCGGCGACCTCGACCAGACGGCGACGCTGCAACTTGCCGCCGACCAGGCGGCCGAGACCGGAACGCCGCTCTTCCTCCCCGCCGGCGTTTATTCGACCAGCCGCCTCACCCTCAAATCCGGAACGCAGATCGAAGGCGCGCCGGGACGCTCGATCCTCCGCTATCGCGACGGCGACGCGATTCTGAGCATGACGCAGGCGGAGAATATTCGCCTCGCCGGGCTCGTGCTCGACGGCGGCGCGAAGCCGTTTCCGGATGACGGCTCGCTGCTCGCCGCAACCGGGATCAAGCATCTCGACATCGCCAATTGCCGCTTCATCGGCAGCACCGAGGATGGCGTCGTTCTGCGCAAAGTCTCCGGCTGGATCAAGGACTGCGAGATCGGCGACATTCGCAAAGCGGGCCTGTTCAGCGAGGATGCCGCGGGGTTTCAGATCGCGCACAACCATGTGCGCGACTGCGGCGACAACGGCATTTTGGTGTGGCGGTCGGAGGCAGGCGAGGACGGCACCATCGTCACCTCGAACAATATCGAGCGGATCGCCGCCAAGAGCGGTGATAGCGGCCAGAAAGGCAATGCCATCAACGTGTTCCGCGCCGGCTCGGTGTTGGTCAACGGCAACCGCATCGCCGATTGCGCCTATTCGGCAATCCGCACCAATTCATGCTCGAACTGCCAGATGATCGGCAATTCCTGTGCGCGGCTCGGCGAGGTCGCGCTCTATGCCGAATTCTCGTTCGAAGGCGCGGTAATCGCCAGCAATGTCGTCGACAAGGCGGCGACCGGCATCGCCGTCACCAATTTCAACGAAGGCGGACGGCTTGCGGTAGTGCAAGGCAATCTGATCCGCAATCTCAATTTCCGCAAAGATGTCGACGCCCGCGGCAACGGCATCGCGATTGAGGCCGATGGCGTGGTGACGGGAAATGTCATCGAGAACGCGCAAGGCTACGGCATCGTCGCCGGCTGGCGGAACTACCTGCGCGACTTGAACATCACCGACAATCTGATCCGCAACGCCCATATCGGCATCGGCGTCTCCATCGATCCGTCGGCCGGCATGGCGCTGATCGCCAACAACATGATCAGCGAACCGAAGGACGGCGCCATCCGCGCCATGGACGGGCCGACGCCGATCGGACCCGACCTCGCCAAGGTGAGCGCCTCCGCCTACAAGAACCTCGCGGTCCATGGAAACGTCTCGCGCTAAGCGCGCGTAACGAATCGGGAATTGGCATTGGCCGCGGCGTGACCTCTCAACCGCATCAAGCGCGCGCTGAAGCTCGGGACTTGGCGCGATCCGCCCCACGCTTGTGCCCCGCCAATTGCTGATCTCGTCGTCGAGCTGATCGGCAAGCGTCGCCCTCGCCTCCGGCAGCAGCGCGGCAATCACTTCGGCGAGAGCGCGCTCTGCCCCGCGCTTAGCTCCGTCATCGGCCTTCACCGCGATGCCAAGCCCGAGCGCAGGCAGCGCCGCGCAATGCACGCCCTCGGCACCGCCTTTGACGAATACTGAAGGCGCGAGCTTAGATATGACGAGCGTATCGAAGCGCCCTTCGCCAGCGACCAGAACCGGCGCGGCAAAGCACGCTACAACGAGGCGCTCAGCGGCGCGCGCCCGCTTAGTCGCCAGTCCCTCCCCTGTGCCGAGCCGCGCGAAGCCGCGCGCGAGCGCGCCGAGCGGAACCGCCCAGGTCGGCACCGAGCAGCCGTCGATCCCCATGCAGCTCTGGTCCAACGCGATTCCGCAACTCTCTGAAATGATTCTCGCGATCATGCTCTGTAGCGGATGGTCGGGTTGCTCATAACCGCGCGGATCGAAGCCGAGATGGACGGCGGCGGCGAGCATACCCGCATGCTTGCCCGAGCAATTATTGTGGATCGCTTGCGGACGCCGGCCAGAGCGTATCAGCTCGCGCATCGCCGCCTCGCTGACCGGCCAATGCGCGCCGCAAGCAAGATAGCTTTCGTCGAGCCCGGCCTTGGCGAGCAGGCTGCGCACCGTCTCGACATGCAGGGAACTGCCGCTATGCGAGGCGCAGGCGACCGCAAGCTCGTCATCGCCGAGCCCGAACGCATCGGCTGCCCCGCTCTCGACCAGCAGAATGGCCTGCATCGCCTTGACCGCCGAGCGGGGAAACACCGGTCGATCGACATCGCCAAAAGCAAGCAAGAGCCGGCCATCGGCATCGGCGACGGCAATCGCGCCCGCATGCCGGCTCTCGACGAGGCTGCCTCTGATGATTTCGACGAGCGCTGGATTGGCAGTGTCGGTTTCACTCATGATGACTTGGGAAGCGCTGGTCAGCTCCGCGCGCGCTCCATCTGTCTTGCCGGGGCGCCTGCTTGAGCCGCGAGCTCAGTCGGCACGCCCGCCGCATGTTTCGAGGCGCGGATGACGAGCGAGGTCTTGACGCTTGCCACATTGGGCGCCGCCGTCAGCTCGTGGATGATGAAATCCTGGAACGCGCTCAGATCGGGCGCCACGCATTTCAGCAGGAAATCGATCTCGCCCGAGAGCATAAAGCAATCGCGCACGATTGCGGAGCTTCGCGCCCGCTCCTCGAAGGCGATGAGATCGGCCTCGGCCTGGCTGTGCAGCCTGATCATGGCAAAGGCGGTGACGTCGAAGCCGAGCGCCCTGTCGTTGAGCAGCGCGGTGAAGCCCTTGATGATTCCGGCCTCCTCGAGAGCGCGCACGCGCCGCAGACAAGGCGGCGCGGAGATCCCCACCTTGCGCGCGAGATCGACATTGGTGATGCGCCCGTCGGCCTGCAATTCGCGCAGGATCCGCCAGTCGGTTGCATCGAGACGGGCTGAACGCATCTTGCCTCCCTGGACGATTGGCCCGGTCGCGGGCTAGAAGGTCGAACAGCGAGATTCGCGCGCTGCGGCGCCTTCCGCGCAATTTTATATCCTCCAGCCAAAAGAATCGAAAAGAAATTGAGCGGTAATCGTTCCAGAAATTCTGCGCCAGACAACGCCGCATCCCTCATCGCCAGCAGCAAGAAGGCGCGGAGCGAGAAGACCTGGATCATCACCGACGGCTCGGTGGGGATGGAGGCGCAAGGCATCGCCGTGGCGGAAGCCGTCGGGCTCCCCTTAAGCTTGAGGCGGGTGCGCATGACCGGGGCGATGAAATTCGTTCCGGCGCCGCTGCAAATCCTTTTGCCGCCGTCGCGCCTTCTCCGCTCCGTGACTTCGAATGAGAAGCTGGAAGCGCCCTGGCCGCGGCTCATCGTCTCCATCGGCCGGCGCAGCGTGCCTATCGCCCTCGCCATCAAGCGGCTCTCCCAGCCGCACGCTTTCGCGCTGCACATCCAAAATCCGAGAGTGCCCGCCAGACTGTTCGATCTCATCGCCGCCCCCATGCACGATGGCTTCGAGGGCCCGAATGTCGTCACCACCTTCGGCGCGGTGCATAGCGTCACCGCCGCGCGTCTTGCGGAAGCGGGCAAGCGCTATGCCCCGCGCATCGAGGCTCTGCCCCACCCGCGCCTCGCCGTGCTGCTCGGCGGCGAGAGCCAGGCTTTCAGCTTCCCACCGGAGATCGCCGCTTCGTTCGGCGCGAAGCTTGCGAGCCTCGCCCGCGACACCGGCGGGTCGCTCCTCGTCACGCCGTCCCGACGTACTCGCGCGAACTCACTGGCCGCGCTCACCGCCGCCATCAAGGACCTGCCGCACACCGTTTGGGACGGCACGGGCGAGAACCCCTATTTCGCCTTCCTGGCGCTTGCCGACGCCATCGTCGTCACCGAGGACTCTGTCAACATGGTCACCGAGGCCGCCGGCACCGGCAAGCCGGTCTATGTGCAGGCGCTCGCGGGCCGCTCCTCGCGGCTCTCCCGCTTCCATCGTCTCATGCAGGCGCGTGGCGCCACGCGCCCCTTCGAAGGAAAGCTCGAGGCCTGGAGCTACGCGCCGATCAACGACACCGAAGTCGTCGCCTCGACCATCAGGCGCGCGCTCGGTCTTGAAATTAAAGAATAATTTCGGGCGGCACGCTCGGCTTGCGGATCAACCGCCGTGTGCTTACCTGTTCACTCCTTGCAGGGCATCGATTCCATGGCCACCAAGCGACATTCGAAACTGATCATCATCGGCTCAGGCCCTGCCGGCTACACGGCCGGCATTTATGCCGCGCGCGCCATGCTGAAGCCGCTGCTCATCACCGGCATCCATGCCGGCGGCCAGATGACGACCACCACCGATGTCGAGAATTATCCGGGCTTCGCCGACGTGATCCAAGGCCCCTGGCTGATGGAGCAGATGCGGCTACAGGCCGAGCATGTCGGCACCGAGATCATCCACGATCATATCGTCGAGGCCGACCTCAAGCGTCAGCCGTTCCTGCTCAAGGGCGACAGCCACACCGAGTACACGGCGGACGCGCTGATCATCGCCACGGGCGCCAAGGCGCGCTATCTCGGGCTTCCTTCCGAGCAACACTTCCTGGGCTATGGCGTCTCGGCCTGCGCCACCTGCGACGGCTTCTTCTATCGCGGCAAGAAAGTGATCGTGGTCGGCGGCGGCAATACCGCCGTCGAGGAGGCGCTTTATCTCGCCAATATCGCGAGTGAGGTGATCCTCGTGCATCGCCGCGGCGTGCTCCGCTCCGAGAAGATCCTGCAAGAGCGGCTGTTCGCCAACAAGAAGATCGACATCATGTGGAATTATGAGCTCGACGAGGTGACGGGAACCGACAAGCCGCACTCCGTCACCGGCGCCAACCTCAAGAGCACGCTGACCGGGGAGGTCGTGCATGTCCCGATCGACGGCATCTTCATCGCCATCGGGCACGAGCCGCAAAGCGAGCTGTTCAAGGGCCAGGTCGACATGAAGCCGTCCGGCTACATCATCACCGCGCCGCACTCGACCGCGACAAACATTCCGGGCGTGTTCGCCGCCGGAGACGTTGCCGACGACGTCTATCGCCAGGCCGTCACCGCCGCGGGCCTCGGCTGCATGGCCGCGCTCGAAGCCGAGAAGCATCTGGCCGGCCTGGACACGCTGGCCGTCGCCGCCGAGTAGGCTTGCTTCACTGTTTGGTCGGCCACACCATAATCGGCACTGAGCTGACCGAATTCGCTGGAGAGCCCTCGATCAGCTTCGCGCTGATCGCGAGATAGATCAGCGCGTTGCGCTTAAGGTCGGGGATGCGGTAGATGCGCGTCTTCTTGAAGAAGATGAGGTCTTCTCGGTGAACGCTTCCTCCCGGTCAGGCAGCGTGGCGAGATCGACGTTGATCGGCCCCATCTGCCAGGTGGCCCCAGCCTCCGGTCCGCGCCTGCGAGATATAGCAGGTGACGCCCGGCACCTTGGGATCGTCGAACACGCTGAGGCAGACCTTGTCGCTCGGCGACAGCATCCGGAACGTGGTGATCACGCATTCGAGGTCGTCGGCCTTTGCCTGACCTGGCGCGGCCAGCAATAGCCCCCGCCCCCGCCACAAGCAAGCCTACCGCCTGAGCCAGTTTTCCGCTGAGCCGCATCCTCACTCCTTCTGTTCTCTCGCGCGCGCTATAGCTGGGGTGCGCCGCGCCGAATGCAAGCGACCCGCTCGAACCTATTGGCCCCCATGTCAACGTGTGGGGTCTTCAGTCCTGCAACTCCGAAATCGCGACAAATCCAACCGATCCTCTCAATACGCAATTAGCTTCGCGGGGTGACAATCCGTCGTCAGTTGAATTTGGGGACGTTTGGCGCCAGTCGCTTTGGGAAGGAACCCGCGGATGTTGCAGATGGAGCATTGCGAGCATGGGGACAACAACGATGGGGAAATCGATGTCATTCCGCCTCTCCGCTCGGTCACGATCACTTTGGACGTCAGCCCCACCGAGCTCGAATTGGCGGTCGCGACCAGCGGCAAATCGCTCTGCCCGGCGATGATGAACGCGATTATCGCCGCCATGGTGGTCGATACGGCGTGGCAAGACGCGCAGCTATAGGCCCGCCAGACTTGCAATTTTCGCCTTCTGCGTTTCCAATTCCGATTGCGGCGAGAATGTGACTTCGAGCGTGTTCTCGCCGAAGATGCGGTGACTTCGGGGCGCCAAGACGTTAAGGTTACAGTGTCGGAGCTACCCCCTGCGTAGCGTAAGAGGCCCTACCATGACAGAACCTACGCCTGCAAAAATGGCCGCGGACAAAGCACGTGCGGTCTATCGCAAGACAGCCGAGGAGTTTGAGCAGTTCACCAAAGACGCGCAGATGCCTGAAGCCGTTCGGGTATTCGCCGAGAAGAACATCGCGCAGAGCCGTGAGATCTATGAGCGCTCAAAGGACGCGCTCGAAGCAGTGCTCGAAAGCTGGGAGAGGACGTTCGACGCGGCCGGACAGGGTGCCGTCGCGCTCAACCGCAAAGTCATCGACATCACGCGCCGGAATATCAATTCCGGTTTCGATTTCGCCCAGAGCCTGGTCGGCGCCAAGACGCTGGCCGAGGCCATGGAGCTGCACTCGACCTATTGGACCAAGCAGCTCAATACGCTACGGGCGCAAGCGGAGGAGATGCGCGACCTATCCACGCGCGTGACCTCAGACGTCGTCGAGCCGGCCAAGGCGCAAGTCAAGCGCGGCATGGCCGAGTTCGAAAGGACGCATTAAGCGCGAAGAGAAAGCAGAAAGGGCCGGCTACGCACCGGCCCTTTCCTTTTCTAGACGCTCGCCTAAGCGACGCGGAACACGGCACCCGCCACCGAGCGCGGCCGTTCACGCACGCGTCCACCGTCATTGCCCGATTTGACGATCCACTGGCCGCTCGCGCTCCGCCCGGTGATCATGCCGACATGATGCGACCAGACCACCACCGCGCCGACCTGCGGCCCTGACGGCCGGCCCCAATGCGCCCAGTTGCGGGCGAGGTTGAGTTCGGGGCCCCCGCCCTTCTGCGTCCGCATCCACCAGCCGCACCAGCGCGACGGCCTGGCGGCGACACCCTTCGCCGCATAGGACGTGCCGGAGGATCGATGCGCCGACTTATGCGCGGTCGATTTGTAGGCGACATGATGCGCGGTGGATTTACGGGGTTGACGCTGAGCGTAGGACCTCACGTAGGACGACCGCAGGTTTTTTGAATAGGACCCCTGATAGGCATCCCGAGTTCGCGCCTCTGCGGCATCGAGCGGAAGAAGCGCCGTCACGCCAAGCAGCGAGACGGCCAAAATAGCGATACGCACTCCAAACATGATGCATGCTCCGAGTTTTTTGCTTTGGGAGGAAGGACCGGCGAAGGTTCGAGCCAGTCCGAAGACCAGGCGCGCGTTGGCGCTGGCGGACGTTAACCTACGGAAAAACAAGACGATAAATCGGCTCACACATGGCTCTGAGAAGGCCATTCAGGGGCGGCGCGGCAAGGATGTCTCAGGGCGGAATTGGGCGGAAATGAAGCCGGAAGTAGAAGCGCGGACGCTCCCTCTCCCCCAGAAAAATGCATTAATCTAAGGGTGATAGAAGCCTGCGGGCTTGCGCCCCAGCGACCCGCGGGCCTAAGACGAGAGCAGGCCGTATCGAGCAGCCCAAAGAGGACCCCATGGCAGAGACCCCGTCTTTCGAGATACCGCCCGAGCTGCGCGAGATGGCTGAGAAGAATGTCGAGCAGGCACGCGCCGCTTACGGTCAGTTCATGGATTTCATGGCCCAGGCCATGGGCGCCTGGTCGAAATCACCAGGGGCTGCGAATATGGGCGGCTTCGGTGCCGTGCAGGAGCGGGCCGTCGGCTTCGCTAAGGAGAATGCCGAGCGCTCCTTCGCTCTGGCGAGCGAGCTGTCCCGCGCCAAGGACATGCAAGAAGTGCTGACGCTGCAAAGCCGCTATGTGCAAACGCAGATGCAGACCTTCGGCATTCAGGCGCAGCAGCTCTCCTGGCTGATGGCCGACGCACTGCGCAACCTGCAGTCCAAAGGCTAACGCGAAGCCATTCCGCTAACTGCGTGTGACCGAGGACTGCGGCGGTTTCCGGTCTCTTGCTGACCGTGCCTGGCAACCGCCAACGCGAGCGCCTGCTCGCCGGTTTTTTCCGATAGATCGCGCTCTCCTCCGAATGAGAGCCTGGCGTCGCCCGATAGGGCATGGCGAAGCCGTTAGCCGTCGCAACCGCACACGTGATGTAACCTTGCTGTTCCCTCATGGCCGGTCCTCCGTGTTTCGCAGCAAAACGCTTTCGCTTTGCGGAGGGTTCCCGGCGTCGTAGCCGCGAGGATCAGCTCATTGCCGCCTTGGGTTGCGTATTGAAAATCGCCGCGAGCTCGTCCAAGGCGCGGAGCGCATCATGCAACGCCTCGGACACTTCCTCTTCCGCCGCCGCCGGCGGCCGTTCCTCGGCGAAGGAATAGAGATCGAGGATCTCAAGCGCCCGCTCCATCGCGCGGACGGCGTCTTCGTTTTTTCGCACGCTGTCTTTCGCCGAGCTTTCGTGCCAGTCGAGCACGCGGGCGAGCGCGTTGTCCTCGCCCTTGCCTTTGCGCTTCACCCGCGCGCGCAACGCGGCCGCGCGCTCGATCGCCCGCTGCTGACTGACGATGCTCGCCTTGCGCAAGCCGATATCGTCGCGGATGGTCTGCGCGAGCACGGCGTCAATGTCGAGCGTCGCCACGTCCTGCTCGGCATGGATGATCAGGCCGAGCTTCTGGGCGATGACCTCGATCGCACTGCCGTCGAAATTGTCGGGCCGCGCCTGCTCGATCTCGCCGGTCGTATCGTAGCGCTCGCGGCGCCTGGCATCGGACAGAACGTCGTGCGCCGCGGTTAGCGCATTGAACGCTTCCGCTGACCCGCCGCGGTCTGGGTGCGAGCTTTTGGCCTTGCGCCGATAGGCCTTGCGGATTTCCTCGCGCGTGGCGGCGCGTTTGATCCCAAGCAGCTGATACAGGTCGATCATCGACAGTCCCCGTTTCCCTCGCTCGCGGGACCAGCGCGCAGGTCACTGTCGATGGGAGTTATGGCCAAAATTTAACGGGAACCCGGCCTCAATGGACATCCGGGAGTTGTCATGGCGGGCCGCCTGCGGACCACTCAAGGCTTTGATCTTGCGTGAGAAAATCGGAATGGCCGGGATGAGCCCGGCCATGTCAGCGACCGCGATTGCTGGCCCTTAGGCGGCTTTCGCGTAATACGACTTGAGCTGGTTCATCACCTTCTGCTTGTCGAACTCGGCGCCCATGGCGAGCATGGCGTCGGCAAAGCGGCTGGTGATCTCGCCGATCTGCTCGGGGCTGAGCTGATTGAGAATGCCGATGCGCACCTGCACCGGCTCAGACAGCGTGGGCCAGATGCCGAAGCCTTGCGCGCGGGCGCCCTGCACCAGCTCCTTCTCCTTGCCCTTGAGCTTGCCGGGGAGGTTGAGCACGATGAGGCTCGTCATGTTCGATGTCACGTCGCAGCCCATCGCCTCGACCGCCTGGCGCAGCGCCTTCTCGTGATAGGCGTAGTCGGACGCTTTGCGACGGCGGCCATAGCCGAGAATGATGCGGAGCGCCTCGTGGAACGCGGCCACCGCGTAGCAGGAATGGGTCTGATGGTAGCCCGGCGTCGGCGAGTCCTTGCCGTCGATGATGCCCCAATGCCGCGCATCGAGAATCGGGTGATGGACATAGGTGCGGCAGCCGCGCTTTTTCACCATTTCGATCGCCTTGTCGGTGAAGCTGACCGGCGCGTAAGTGAGCGGCAGCGATAGCACGCCTTTCTGCGGACACGACGCCCAGGCGACCACGCCCGGATAGTCGTCGATGTTGAAGTCGGCGACGCCGAGGCTCGACACCGCGTCGCAGATGCCCATCACGCCATGCTTCAGGCAAGCGTCGCTGAAGCCCTTGAGGTCGTTAATGCGCCCCGATCCCGTCTCCCAATGCGCCATGAAGGCCCACATCGGCTTGTGCTCGGCGAGCGCCTTGTCGACGGTCGCGGCCGTCACCGACTGGCCATGCGGCGTATCGACCACGATCACGCCTTTCGCCTTCGGGTTCAGCGAATCCGCCGCCAACTCCTCTGCGGTCGCAGCCTTCATGCGGATGGTCAGCGTGTCGATGCCTGAGAAGGTGCCGTTCGGAAACGCCACCACCTTGTCGCCGGGCAGGATCAGCGACAGTACACAATCGAGCCCGGAGAAGCCGGTGCCGGCGACGCCGTAGGTATAGACGTTCTTGGTGCCCCACAGCTCGCGCAACATCTCCTTGGCTTCGAGCATGCCACGCAGCACGTCCTTCTGCATGTGATCGGCGACGCCGGTCTTGGCGAAGCGCTCGAGCACGCGCGGGTCGGTGTTTCCGGGCCCGGGGCCGGCGGCAAGTGTCTCGGGGATGTCAAGCTGCGGATAGATTTTCGTCATGGGAACGCCCTCTAGCTCCTAACGGTGATCGCACAAAGAAATGGCACAATCGAATAACCGGCTAGGCGCCCCAAAAGCAAGACCGCGCGATCCCAAATTCGGTGGAACCAAATTTGCGTTTCTGCGCTTGAAGTTCTGGGCGTTGGGCCGAACCTTAGGTTGAGGGCCGTTTGAAGATTGCAGCCCTCTACAAAAGAAGAAGCCCCGTACGGGGGGGTCGGGGCTTCTTCCAGTAAGTTCCCTGCGGGGGGTGATGGGAGGGAATACCATCACCGTCTTCAATTCTACGCCAGTTACTTATAAGAGTTGGGACTTTTTTACGAAAATGGTTAAGGTTAACAGTCTCTAACAACCGGGTCGGCGTTAAAGGCCTTAGAGGGAACGCGGAAAACCCCATGGTTTATAAGCATTCGCGCTGCGCAACGCTGGTTGCCGCAGGCCTTTTACTGGTGACCGGGCCGGCCGGGGCCGCCCCTTGCGGCAAGACCAGCGCAGGCTTCGAGAACTGGAAGCGGGTCTTTGCCAATGAGGCCCAGGGTAACGGTATCGGGGCCAAAGGAGTTCGCAGCGCTGATGGCGACCAATTATTCCACCGGCACCATCGCCGCCGATCGCGGCCAGCACAGTTTCAAGCTCAGCCTCGACCAATTCATGGCGAAGCGGGGCGCCAATGCGATTGCATCACGCGGCAGATCCATGAAGGCCGCCAATGCCGCCCTCTTCTCCTCGATCGAGAAGCGCTTCGGCGTGCCGGCCGGACCGCTGATCGCCATCTGGGGCATGGAGACGGCGTTCGGCAGCTTCACGGGCAATCAGCCGACCATCTCCGCGGTCGCCACGCTGGCTTACGATTGCCGCAGGCCCGAATATTTCACCGACCAGCTTTATGCCGCGCTCCAGCTTGCCGATCGCGGCGTGCTCTCGAGCGCGACACGCGGCGCCATGCATGGCGAGGTCGGGCAAACGCAATTCCTGCCCAAGAGCGTCCTGCTCTACGGCGTCGACGGGAACGGCGATGGCGTCGTCAATCTCAGCAACAAGGCCGATGCGCTCGCGTCCACCGCCAATTTCCTCAAAGGCCATGGCTGGGTGCGCGGCGCGGGCTACCAGCCTGGCGAGCCCAACTACGCCGCGATCCAGGGCTGGAACGCGGCGGGCGTCTATCAACAAACGATCGCTATCGTCGGCAGGCGCATCGACGGCGGCGGCTAAGCTCTCGCCGAGGCCGCGATTCTGCGCTACCTGCTTTGGCCGTGACCGAACGCAAGGCCCCAGACACCGAAACCGACGGCCAATCGTCGCGCAAGCTCGCCCAGGCGCTCGGCAAGCTGATCGCGCTCGTACTCGTCGTCGTCCTCGTCATCCTGATCGAGCGCTACTGCGTGCCGAAGCCGGAGCCGTTCGGCCCTAACGCCAAGATCGTCACGCTCGACGGCGACACGATCAAGGCGGGCGACGGCGCCGAGTACCGCATCTTCGGCATCGATGCGCCGGAGCTGCATCAGAATTGCACTGAAACTAACGGCAAATCGTGGCTGTGCGGCCGCGCAGCCAAGGCCAAGCTCACCACGCTGATCAAAGGCGGCAATGTGAACTGCGTTGCGCGCGCGACGGATCGCTTCGGCCGCATCGTAGCGGTATGCAGTGCTGCCGGTGTTCCCGATCTCGGCGAGGCGATGGTGCGCGACGGTTATGCCATCGATCTCGGCGGGGCCGCCGGCAACCCGTACGCGAGCGCCGAGACGGAAGCCAAAGACGCCAAGCGCGGCATCTGGCGCGGAACCTTCGACCGCCCGTCAGACTGGCGCCAGGCCAATCCACGATCCGACGCCTATTGAACGACATTCGGAGGAATCGAGATGCCCGGGAAACGCGTGCAATTCGATGACGAGACCTGGCAAGCGATCGACGCTGTCGCGCGAGGGCGAGGCAAGAGCTTTCAAGAGCTCGCTGATGAGGCTTTCAAGGACCTCCTGAAGAAGCACCACCAGCCTGTCGGCCTGAAAGCCGCGCTAAAAGAAAGCGTCGGTGGAATGAGAAAGCCCCGGCCGTGAGGATCAATTGCAAAGGCCGATGAACTCCCAGCGCATCTCCCGGCAGAGATCTCGGGCGTCGTCCTCGTCATCGGCCTCGATGACGACGCGGACCGGGCCATCCAGCGCGCAGAAGCGGACCTGCGCCGGGGCGCGATGTCTCCTGACGCGGACCACGCCGATACTCAGCTCTGTCGCAATCCTTGCCATCTCGCTCCAATGCTCACAGCGATTGAAGGTTCCCGTTATGTTCTTGCCTGATTTCGAGCGCCGCTCGCAAGGCTCGCACATGGTAATTTCGGCCATGTCGGAGTTCGATCTCGGTCTATCGGTCGCGCTTGGCATCGGGCTCGCCGCGGCAACCGGCTTGCGCCTCTTCCTGCCGATGCTGGTCGTGAGTGTAGCGGCCTATACCGGGCACCTGCCGCTCAGCGAGAACTTCGCCTGGCTTGGCACAGCTCCCGCGCTGATCTTGCTCGGCGTCGCGGCAATCGCCGAGATCCTCGCTTACTACATTCCGGGCGTCGACAATCTGCTCGACACCTTGGCAACCCCGGCGGCCTTCGTCGCCGGTACGGTCATCACGGCCGCGGTCATCACCGACCTGCCGCCGATGGTGAAATGGGCGGCAGCGATCATCGCCGGCGGCGGCATCGCCGGCGTAACGCAATCGGTGACGACGCTGGTCCGCGCCAAATCGACGGTGATGACCGGCACGCTTGGCAACCCGGTCGTGGCGACGGCAGAGCTCGGCGGCTCGCTCATCGTCTCGCTGCTGGCGCTAGCCGCACCACTGTTAACGGCGGTGGCAATCATCGTGCTGCTTTGGCTCGCGATCCGCTGGCTTCGGCAACTCTCGGGCAGACCGCGTCCGTCGTGACCCAAAAGCTCCGCAATCCCTGGAAGCCGCTCGCCATCGCACTTGGACTGGTCCTTGCCGCCGTGCTGATCGCCGCGGCACTCATGGTCACGGACGTGGTGCAGCTTGGGTTCTCCCTGCTCTGACGGACGTTTCCGGCGCCCATATAATGAGGGCGGGCGATTTGCGGATGCGAACCGCAGCGGGGGACGGTTGCCATGGCTATGGAACAGTTGGGATCGCTCATCATCCGGGTGACAATCGGTCTGCTGTTCGTGGTCAGCGCTTACATTTGCAGCAAGGATGCGAAGGCACGGAAGGCTGCTACTGCCGACACAGCGCTGGTGTTTCCGTGGCAACCGGAATGGTTCACGCTCGCCGGCGTGCTATGGATGCTGATCGGCGGATTGTCGGTTCTGCTCGGCATCTTCCCCCGCTTCGGCGCGCTCTCCCTGACGCTATTTCTCCTTCCGGCGGCGATGATCCATTTCCGCAAGGCGCGTCAGGCCGCGTCTCTGAAAGAGGCGATCCTCGCCGGACCCGCCGGCAAGACGAGCGGCGTGCGACAGGAGGTGACCGCGCTCGGCGATAGCGCGGCGCTCGGCAATTTCACCTCGGCGCTGAAGAACCTGAACCTGATGGCGCTGACGCTCTATGTGGCGCTGGCAGGGGCCGAGCCGATGCTGATCGGCTTCGGCCCCGACGGCCAGCTGCACGGACTGCTCACCCGCTTCTAGCGCAGAAGCTCAACGTCAGGCCGCCTTCTCTCGCTTGCCCGCCAACACCTGATCGGCGACCTTGCCGGTAAGCTCCGCCAAATGATCGAACTTGGCGTTGAAGGTGCCGACGCCCGCCGTCGCCGATCTGAGCTCGACGATCAGGTTCTGGATCTCGGATTCCGGCAAGTGCACCTCGACCAGGTCCCAACCCGGCCAGCCGGGCCGCGCGTCGAAGCCCAGGATCTGCCCGCGCCGCGAGGAGACGATCGAGTTGATCTTGGCCGTCGCATCCGACGGCACGGCGATTTCGACCGCCATCACCGGCTCGAGCAGCACCGGCAAGCATTGCGGCATGCCCTCGGTCATGGCGATGCGCCCGGCCTGGCGGAATGCCATGTCCGAGCTGTCGACCGAGTGATACGAGCCGTCGATGAGGCAGACCGCGACATCCACCACCGGGAACCCGAGCGGGCCGGTGTGCAGATAATCGCGTACGCCGATTTCGACCGAGGGGATGTAGTTCTTCGGCACCACGCCGCCGGTGATCTGGTCGGAGAACTCGAAACCGGCGCCGCGCGGCTGCGGCTTGATCGTCACCACCACGTCGCCGAACTGGCCATGCCCGCCCGATTGCTTCTTGTGGCGGCCGCGCACCTCAGCCGATTTGCGGATGGTCTCCTTGTAAGGGATCTGCCGCGGGCGGGTCGAGGCGTCGATGCCGTATTTGCGCACGAGCTTCTCCAACGCCACGCGGAGATGCATCTCGCCCTGCCCCCACAGCACCATCTCGCCCATGTCCTGGCTGTGGGTGAGCGAGATCGAGGGGTCCTCCTCGATGATCTTGGCGATGGCCGCGGTGAGCTTCACCTCGTCCTTCTTCTCCTTGGCGGCGATCGCCAGGCCGAACACCGGCTTGGTGATAGCGGCGGTCGTGATTTTGGCCTTGCCGCCCTTCTCCTCGGCCAGCGTATCGCCGGTCTTGGTGCTGTCGAGGCGCCCGAAGGCGACGGTGTCGCCGGCATGGCCATCACCGCGCTTCACCGGCTCCTGTCCGAGCACCGCGAAGAGGCCGGAGATGCGCTCCTCGTCGGCCCCGCCATAGACGGTGGTACCGTCGGTGAAATTGCCGGTCAGCACGCGGACCAGCGAGAGCTTGCCGCCATGCGCGGTGTGGAAGGTCTTCGCCACGAACGCGCAACTCGGCGCCTTGGCGACGCCAAGCCGCTCAGCAGTCGTTTGCACAAAAGGGGCTTCGTGCCTCAACGCCTTCAGCAGACGAAAGATGCCGTGGCCGTTTTCCGCCGAGCCGAGCAGCACCGGGCAGATCACCCCCTCGCGCAGCTCCTTGGAGAGATCGTCGAAAACCTTGTCGCGCGGCGGTGGCACGTCTTCGAGCAATTGCTCCATCAGCTCGTCGTCATAATCGGCGAGCTTCTCCAGCATGGAGAAGCGGGCTTCCTTCTCGCGCTCGGCCAGCGTCGCGGGGATGTCGATCACCTCGCTCGGGGCGTGCTCGCGATAGACATGGGCGCGCTCGAGGGCGAGATCGATGAAGCCGGTGACGATGTCGTTCTCCCAGATCGGGATCTGCCGCAGCACCAGCGGCTTGGTCGAGGCGGGCTGGAGCATCGGCACGATGTCGCGCACGCGCGCTTCCGCCTTGTCGATCTTGTTGATGAACAGAAAATGCGGAATGCCGCGATCCTCCAGCTGCTTGAGGATGAGCTGGAGCGCCGGCACTTTCTTCTCATCGGGCTCGCACACCACGACGGCGGCGTCGCAGGCCGTCAGCGCGTTCGCCGCGTCGGCCTGGAATTCGATCGAGCCCGGGCAATCGAGGAAGGTAAAGCTGTCGCCGAGAAAATCGACGGTGGCGACGTTGAGCTCGATGCTCATGCCGTGGTGCCGCGCCTCCGCCGAGGCGTCGCCCACCGTATTGCCGTCCGCCATCGAACCTTGGCGGGTAATGGCGCCGGTGCGCGCCAGTATGGCTTCAAGAAGCGTAGTCTTTCCGCTGAGATAGGGGCCAACCAGTGCGATGCAGCGGGCGCTGCGGGCTGGCTGGCCCTGCGCTTGGCCCATGATCTCCTCCCTTGCGGTTATGATCCCGCGCGGAAGGCTCCTGACGCACCACCCGCGCAAGCCTTAATGAAGCTATGGTGACAAGCGGCGCGCCATCTGGCAAGGGGGCGTAGCGTGCCCACGGCCCTGATTGGGCCCCGGGGTTTGGGCAGCGGCGCAGGGCAGTTCAGAGCAGAAAGGCCGTGGCGAGGCCAGCGGCGAGCGTCGCTGCGGTGGCGATCAAGAGCGGCTTGCCAAGCACTGGGCCTGCAAAAAAGAAGGCCATGCCGCATTTCACCAGCGTGTTAGTCAGCGCGGCGATGACAATGGCAATCACCGCGACGCGCGCCTCGCCGCCCTTGGCGAATTCCGACATGGACAGCGTGATGGCATCGACGTCGGTGAGACCGGCAAGAGCCGCCACCGCATACAGCCCGCTTGGCGGGAAATGCTCCTGCACGATCTTGACCGCGAGCAGGACCACGGCGAACAGCGCCGCAAACTTCGCCGCCTCGGTCAGGCTGAATGGGTTCTGCACTTTCAGGCTGCCTTTGCCGGCGGCGCCGTCCACCGAGCCGCCGCGAAAATAGAGGAACGCGGCAAAGCCCCCCACGACGACGGCCATCGCCGCGAACGGCACGATCACATGCTATATAGCCCGCCGCCGCCCCGAACAGCGCGAGCAGGGTGAAGGTACGCAGGCCGGCGATGCCGCTCTCCCCCTCCTCCGCCTTCCGCTTCTCGCGCTCGATGCCGATCAGCGCGCCGAGCAGAATTGCGGTGGCGAAATCGAGCGCAACGTCGAGCAGCTCCTGATATTCCATCGCCTTCGCTCCGCGAGCCTCGCCAGGAGGGTGCAACGGCAAAGCCCGCGAGGCATCTTATGCGAAAACCGCGAGACGCAACCGGAATCCCCCTTTGCGGAGCCGCCTCACTTTGATCCAGCTCCCATTGTCATTATGCTAGCGACGTTACGGAGGGAGTTTCATGCGCCTGGTTTTCGGTTTTGTGCTCGCGGCTTGCGTTTCAGTGCTGCCCTTAGCCCTCGGCGGCGATGGCGCATCGGCCGGGATCGTCTGCGGCAACTTCGATGGAAAGTTCACCTGCCGGAGCGATTCCAAGGCGGGAGCGCAGTTTGGCAAAAACGCCACCCCGGGAGCCCCGATAAATCAGGATAGTTCACCCGACGTATCGACAGGTGGGCAGGATGCCATACCTTCGGCAGGCGGCGGTTGGAGTACCGAACAAGGCACCGCAGGTGGAGCCACCGACGCGGCGGGCTGCCAACACGGAATGGTCGGTACGCCGCCCAATTGCCAGTGCCCGAAGAACTCGGAATTGCTGGGCGGCAATTGCGTGCATTACACCGCCTCGGCGTGCAGCAGCGGGCTCGCCTCGGACGCCATGCCGCAAGCCTGCCGGAGCGCCGAGGAGAAAGTCTCCTGCACCATGCGCCAGGACGGCTTGAAGGACTGCTGCTGCGTGACCTACGACAAGTTCTAGGAGGCGCTAGTCGTCAGCGCCGATGCGGGCCGAGCGGCTGGCCGTGGCTGAACTCGATGATGTAGCCGGTCGGGTCTCTGACGGCGCAGAGATAGCCGGTCGGCGGGTCATAATCGCGCGGCTCCCAATGCAGCAAGCCCTCGCGCCGCCCGCGCTCAGCGATCTTGTCGATGTCGTCGCGCGAGGCGACGCCAAAGCCGTAATGCGTCATGTCGTCTTTGTCTTGCTCTCGCGCCGGTCCACCGCCGAGCAGCACCAGAACGAAGTGGTCTTCCTCGCCGGGGCTTGCGAGCCAAGCCACGCGCCCCTTGCCTTGGCCGTGCTGCTTGACGATTTCGAGCCCGCAATAGCTGCGATAGAAGTCGATCGACCGATCGAGATCGTGCACATGCAGGGCGCAATGGGTGAAGGCTGGTTGCATGTGCCGCCTCCGAATGGCTTAGACCTGCGCCGGCGTCAGGCCGCGTCCACCTTGCGGTGCTCGGGATAGAGCGTGGCGAGCCCGTCGCGGGTCGCGGGCGTGACGCCTCGCTCGGTGATGAAGCCGGTGATGAGCCGCATCGGCGTGACATCGAAGCCGTAATTGGCGGCCTTGGTCCCTTCAGGCGCGATCTCGACCATGGCCACGCTTCCATCCGGCAGGCGGCCGGTCATATGCGTCACTTCCTCGGCGTTGCGCTCCTCGATGGGAATGGTGCTGCCGTCGGTCAGGTTCCAATCGATGGTCGAGTAAGGCAGCGCGACGTAAAACGGAACGTAGTTGTCGCGCGCTGCGAGCGCCTTCAGATAGGTGCCGATCTTATTGGCGACGTCGCCGGTCGACGTGGTGCGGTCGGTGCCGACGATGCAAAGATCGACCAGCTTCTTCTGCATCAGATGCCCGCCGGCATTGTCGGCGATCAATGTATGCGGCACGCCATGCGCGCCAAGCTCGAAGGCGGTGAGCGAAGCGCCCTGATTGCGCGGCCGCGTCTCGTCGACCCAGACATGCAGTTTGATACCCTCGTCATGCGCGCGGTAGATCGGCGCGAGCGCCGTGCCCCAATCGACGCAAGCGAGCCAGCCGGCGTTGCAATGGGTGAGGATGTTGACGGTCGCACCGCTTTTCTTGTCGGCATGCGCGCGGATGATGCCGAGGCCATGCTCGCCGATCTTGCGGTTGGTCTCGACGTCCTCGTCGCAGATTTCGGCGGCGCGGGCATACGCCGCGGCGACGCGCTTGTCGCGCGGCTGGTTGCGAACGGCCTTTTGCATCTCATCGAGCGCCCAGCGGAGATTGATGGCCGTGGGACGCGTGGCGGCGAGCACCTCGCACGCATGCTCGAGCGCTTCGTCACTCGCATGCACGCGCAAGCCGAGCGCGACCCCATAAGCTGCGGTCGCCCCGATCAAGGGCGCCCCCCTCACCTGCATGGTGGAGATGGCGCGTGCCGCGTCTTCGAGCGTGTGCAGCGTCACGGTCTCGAATCGATGCGGCAACTTGGTCTGGTCGATGATGTCGACCGACTTGCCGTCTTGATTGAGCCAGATGGTGCGGTAAGGCTTGCCGTTGATGTTCATTGCCCAGCTTCCGGTGTTCCTACTCCGTCATGCCCGGGCGAAGTCCCGGGCTCGATTAATCCCCCTCGAAGGAGATCAGCGTATGACATTGGACGCCGAGCTTGGCGAGCCGCGCCGCGCCGCCGAGATCGGGCAGGTCGATGACGAAGGCCGCACCCACCACGTCGGATTTGAGCTTGCGCAGCAGCTTGACCGCGGCCTCTGCCGTCCCGCCCGTGGCAATCAGATCGTCGACCAGCAGCACCGGATCGCCGGCGCCGATCGCATCCTCATGGATCTCGATCACGTCGATGCCGTATTCGAGCTCGTAATCCTGGCCGATCGCCTTGCCCGGCAGCTTGCCCTTCTTGCGGATCGGCACGAAGCCGCAGCGCAAGCGGTCAGCCACCGCGCCGCCCAGGATGAAGCCGCGCGCTTCGATCCCCGCCACCGCCTGAACCCTGCGATCCAGGAACGGCCCTGCGAGCTGCTCGACGCAGGCGCGGAAGCCGTTGGCGTGGCCGAGCAGCGTGGTGATGTCGCGGAACATGATGCCCGGCTTCGGATAGTCGGGTATGGTGCGCACCAGGTCCTTGAGATCGATGTCGCTCAGCAAATTCATCAAGGGCCTCCAAATTGCAGGCTTGTACCGGCGCAGAGCGCGCGAGAGCTTCGAGCCTATAGTCGAACCGAGAGCGGCTGGCTAGTCGAGAGCCGCTCGATCTTTGGGGGGGCAATTCTATGACAGACGGCTCCAATCTGGTGACCATCCGCGACATCGACGTTCCGTTCTGGCGGATCGTCATGATCCTGGTGAAATGGAGCATCGCTTCGATCCCGGCGATGATCATTCTCATTCTATTGCTGGCAGTGCTGACGGCAATCCTGGGTGGCGTGTTCAGCATGATCGGCCTGAGCATTCCGGAAGTGCCGACGCCGCCGGCGCAGCCATAGCCCGATTAGCGTTTCAGCACCCGGCCCGCCACCGCATCGAGCTTCTTCAGCAGCTCGGTATCGCGCGCTTCCGGCGCGGTGATGATCGCCGTGTCAAGCGCGCGGTCCGAGCCGATCGGACAGGGCTCGTGCTCACGCGGGAAATCGCGGGCGAGCCGCGCCACGAGCTTGGCGCCCTTCTCGGCATTGGCCATCAACACCTTGATGATGTCGGTGACGGTGACCGCGTCATGGTCGGGATGCCAGCAGTCGAAATCGGTGACCATGGCCACCGTCGCGTAGCAAATCTCCGCCTCGCGGGCGAGCTTGGCCTCCGGCAGATTGGTCATGCCGATCACCGAATAGCCAAGGCCCTTATAGGTGAGGCTCTCGGCCAGCGTGGAGAATTGCGGTCCCTCGATGCAGACATAGGTGCCGCTCCGCGCCACCGGAATGCCTTCGGCGTCTGCGGCTTCCGCCA
Source organism: uncultured Alphaproteobacteria bacterium (assembly GCA_963710245.1). Taxonomy (GTDB): domain Bacteria; phylum Pseudomonadota; class Alphaproteobacteria; order Rhizobiales; family Methyloligellaceae; genus Methyloceanibacter. Next base: position 80,805 of record CAVPZK010000001.1, on the reverse strand, counting down.
GATGCAGGCGCAAGCGCGGCGACACGGGGTGCGCCATCGACACATGCGCCACGCAGCCTGTGCCGAAAAACGAGCTTGGGCGGTGATAGGTGCGATCGATGAATTGATCGACCAGCACGAAGGTGCCGGGCGGCAGCTCTTCCTTGAATGAGCCGCAGGCCGAAAGCGAAATCAGGTCGGTCACCCCTACCCGCTTCAGCACATCGATATTGGCGCGATAGTTGATGTCCGTCGGCGACAGCCTGTGCCCCTTGTCGTGTCGCGACAGGAACACGATGGGGAGGCCGTCGATATCGCCGATCCTGAGCGCAGCCGAAGGCTCGCCCCACGGGCTCGCGATGCGCTGCTCGCGCACGTTCTGAAGTCCCGGCAGATCGTAGATCCCCGAACCGCCGATGACCCCCAATACCGCTTTCGTCATTACATCCCTCTCACTCGACCGGAACTCACTCGCCAATATGTATATAGAACAGCGCCCAGACCCAGTGGGCATGATGCGTGTCGTCAGGCTTGAAGTCAGGGGCGCGCGTATTGATCAGCCAGAGCGGACCCTGCTGCCCAAGCCCGAGCGGAACGCCGTCAGCTTCGAGCGCCAGGATCCAATCGGACGCGTCGATATCCTCAGGCGTGAGCCAGCCGGTATAGCCGTCGACCGCCACAAAAGTGACTTTGACCTTCGCCGCCTCGACCCGGCCGAGCACTTCGCGCAGCATCGGGCCCTTGAACGTCGCGGGCTTGTCGAACTCGCTCGGTTGCGCGGTCACGCTGCCTTGCGGCAGTGCCAGCAGCATCGCGCGGTCGAAGGCAAACGCGCTTTTGAAAGCGGCCTTCTGCGAGGCGAGCAGGCTGTCGCGCTTTTGATCGAGCGGCCCCCGATTGGTGTTGCCGATCATGCCGCTCACCGTGAGCAGCACCATGTCGCGCGGAGCCGGCGCCTGATCGCCGGCGAGCGCGGGGAGAGCGCTCGCGACAATGAGCAGAGCGATAAGGGCAGGTTTCATGCTTGCCCTTATACCCTAGCCGACAAGGAGAGACCTAGGCCGCGTGGGTGGCGTCGCGACGATGCAGCCGTGCCCACACCGCGCGCTTGGCGAGATACATGATCACCACGAAGACGAGGAGGAAGATCATCACCCGCGCGCCCAGCTTGTGGCGTTCCTCGAGCTTGGGCTCGGCCGCCCACATCAGATAAGCCGAGACGTCACGCGCGTAATTGTCGAGCGTCGGCTTGGTCCCGTCGGTATAGCTGACCACGTCATCGCTCAAAGGCGGCGGCATGGCGATCTGATGCCCCGGGAAGGCGGCATTGTAGTGCATGCCCTGCGCCACCTGGAAACCGGGCGGCGCCGCATGATAGCCGGTGAGCAACGCGTAGATATAGTCGGGTCCGCCCGGCCGCGCCTTGGCCATCACCGACAGGTCAGGCGGCAGCGCACCGTTATTGGCGATCCGCGCCAACTGATCGTTGGCGAACGGCGAGCGGAACGGATCCGACGGCCGCGCCGGGCGCTGGAACATCTCGCCTTTGTCGTTCGGGCCGTCGGTGACCTGCACCTGCGAGGCGAGGATCTCCACCGCCTTCGGCGAGAATTGCGGTCCGCCCGGCTCGCCGAGATTGCGGTAGGACAAAAGCCGCATCGAATGGCAGCTCGAGCAGATCTCCTTGTAGACCTGGAAGCCGCGCTGGAGCTGCGCGTTGTCGTAGGTCCCGAATGGCGGGGCGAAGCTCCAGCTCTGATGCGCGATCTCCGGCGCGTGATTTGAGTTCGCCTCCTCGGCGAAGGCCGCGACCGGCAGTGCAATGGAGAGCGCGAGCGCCGCGGCAAGCGAGACTGAGATCGGCTTCATCAGACGACCTCCGCCGGCTTGCGCTTGAGCGGTACTTTGGGCGCCTGCGGCGCCTTGATCTCCTCGGGTCCGAGCACGGGCTCGGTGATGCTGCCGGGAAGCCCACGCGGCTTCTCGATCAGCCCGACCACCGGCATGACCACGAGGAAGAAGGCGAAGTAGTAGACGGTGAAGATGCGCCCGAGGATGAGATAGAGGCCCTCAGGCTGCTGCGAGCCGAGATAACCGAGCGCGAGACACGTCACCACGAACGCCCAGAAGAACCATTTGTAGATCGGCCGATAGCGGGTCGAACGCACTTTCGAGGTGTCGAGCCAGGGCACGAAGAAGAGGATGCTGATCGACGCGAGCAGCGCGATCACGCCGAACAGCTTGTTCGGGATCGCGCGCAGGATCGCGTAGAACGGCAGGAAATACCATTCCGGCACGATATGCGGCGGCGTCTGCAGCGGGTTGGCCGGAACGTAGTTGTCGGGGTGGCCCAGCCAGTTCGGTGCATAGAACACGATCGCAGCGAAGACGAGGATGAAAGCGACCAGCGCGAAGCCGTCCTTGATCGTGTAGTACGGATGGAACGGCACGGTGTCCCTCGCCGTCTTCACGTCGATGCCAGTCGGGTTGTTGTTGCCTGGGATATGCAGCGCCCAGATATGCAAGACCACGACGCCGGCGATGATGAAGGGGAAGAGATAGTGCAAGGAATAGAGCCGGTTCAGCGTGGGATCGCCCACCGCGAAACCGCCCCAGATCCATTCGACGAGCCGCGTGCCGAGCCCCGGCACCACCGAATCGAGCGATGAGAAAAGATTGGTGATCACCGTCACCGCCCAGAAGCTCATCTGTCCCCACACCAGCGAGTAGCCCATGAACGCCGTGGCGATCATCAACAGCAGGATCAGAACGCCCAGGATCCACAACATCTCGCGAGGCGCCTTGTAGGAGCCGTAATAGAGGCCGCGGAAGGTGTGGATATAGACGGCGACGAAGAACATCGAGGCGCCGACGGCATGTGAGTAACGCAGCAGCCATCCCCAATTCACGTCGCGCATGATCTTCTCGACCGAGTCGAAGGCGCCATGCTCGGTCGGCACGTAATGCATGGCGAGCACCACGCCGGTGGCGATCTGCGCGACCAGCATGAAGGTGAGGATGCCGCCGAAGGTCCACCAATAATTCAGATTGCGCGGCGTCGGGAAGACGAGGAACTGGTCGTGCATCAGCCGCGGGATCGGCAGCCGCGTGTCGAGCCAGCGCTCGATGCCGGTATTAGGCTCATAGGTCGAAGGATGCGCCATGGTCCGCCCTACCCGATCTTGATCTTGGTGTCGGACGTGAACGCATAAGGCGGGATCGCGAGGTTCTGCGGCGCGGGGCCTTTGCGGATACGTCCCGCCGTATCGTATTGCGAACCATGGCACGGGCAGAACCAGCCGCCATACTCGCCCTTGTAGTCGCCGACCGCCTGCCCTTTCGGAATGCAGCCGAGATGCGTGCAGATGCCGATCATGACGAGCCAGGGCTCGCGGTCCTTGGCGGCGCGATTGTCGTCGTCAGCCGTCGCGTTCTCCGGAAGATTGGCGTTGCGCGCCAGCGGATCGGGCAGATCGTCGAGCGGAGTGTCCTTCGCCTCGGCGATTTCCTTGTCGGTGCGGTGGCGGATGAAGATCGGCTTGCCGCGCCACATCACGGTGATGGCCTGCCCCGCCTCCACATGCGAAACATCCACATCGGTGGTGGCAAGCGACAGCGTCGAGGCGTCAGGACTCATCTGGTCGAGCAGAGGCCAGAGCGCCGCGGCGGCACCGATCGCGGCAAAGCCTCCCGCCGCGATCAGAATGACATCGCGCCGCGTCGGCTCGTCGTCGTCAACCAGGGAAGGATTTAAAGTGTCGTGATTGGCCACGGGCCGGAAGCTCCTAGATCAATGGGGGGAAATCATCCCCCAGCGAAAACCCATGCCAACAGCCGGGCGCGAAGCCGAAGCTTCAGCCCCCGGCCTCCGCCGTGCCGAACCCACGCGCCTTGGGGTTTGCCTCTCCTGATGCCGTAATCCGGCATTCTTGGTGGCGCTTTCTTGCATCGACTTTCCGGATTGTCCAGGGGCCGCAACTTGGGCAAATTGGCGCATAAAGCCTTCGGTCACGATTTCTGACAAAGGCCTCTATCGCGACAAGCGTTTTGATCCCGGTCAAAGCCGCGTGGGGCAAGCCAAGCCATGCCAGTGAGCTTGCAGCGCATCAAGGCGTTAGGCCAGGGTAGATGGACCAGAAGACACCGAAAGAGCCAAACCTGACAGAGACCTTCAGCCCCGCGCGGAAGGAGCGCGCCCGCGCCTGGTTCGAGCATCTGCGCGATCAGATCTGTGCCGCGCTCGAAGCCGTCGAGGATGTGGCCGACGGCCTTCCCGGTTGCGAGGGCAAGGCCCCCGGCCGCTTTGTGAAAACGCCTTGGACGCGCAGCGAGAAGAGCGGCGCGGAAGGCGGCGGCGGCGTCATGGCGCTGATGTCGGGCCGCGTGTTCGAGAAGGTGGGCTGCCATACCTCGACCGTGCACGGGACCTTTCCGCCCGAATTCGCCAAGCAGATTCCCGGCGCCGAGCAGGACCCGCGCTTCTGGGCAAGCGGCATCTCCTTCATCGCCCACCCCGTGAACCCGAACGCGCCGACGGCGCATATGAACACGCGCATGGTGGTGACCTCGAAAGGCTGGTTCGGCGGTGGCGGCGACCTGACGCCCGTGCTGATGCGCCGGCGCACGCAGGAGGATCAAGACTCGCGAGACTTCCACGCGGCGATGCAGGCCGCTTGCGAAGGCGAGCCGTCAGCCGACTATCAGCGCTTCAAGGAGTGGTGCGACCAATATTTCTATCTGCCGCATCGGGGCGAGATGCGCGGCATCGGCGGCATCTTCTACGACTATCTCGATACCGGCGATTGGATTGCCGACTTCGCCTTCACCCAGAAGGTCGGCCGCGCGTTCCTCTCGGTCTATCCTGAGATCGTCCGCCGCAACATGGGAACACCCTGGACCGAGGCCGATCGCGAGGAGCAGCTCATCCGGCGCGGCCGCTATGTGGAGTTCAACCTGCTCTACGACCGCGGCACGATTTTCGGGCTCAAGACCGGCGGCAATGTCGAGGCGATCCTCTCTTCCATGCCGCCGCTGGTGCGCTGGCCTTAGGCAAAATGCCTCATCCTGAGGTGCTCGCGAAGCGAGCCTCGAAGGATAGGCCCATGCTTCGAGACGCGCCCCTCGGGCGCTCCTCAGCATGAGGCGGGTACAGTCCCCTACCCCCGCACGCCGGCATACATGAGGGCAGGCGCAAGCGGCACGGTGGCGCCGCCCTGCATCTCGGAGACGAGCGCGCCGACGCGGGTCTGGATCACCGGAGCATCGTAGGCGAGACGCGCCAGAAGGATGGCGAGAGCCGTCAAGAGCAGGACCACCACGATCTTCCACATTTCGAAGCCTCCGAGAGCACCTGGAGCGCGTTTCCCGCGCCGTTCTGGTGCAAGCTCTAGGGCTTCGCGGCTGAACCCTTTCTGAGGCCGCCGTTCATCTGAGGTTTAGATTTGCATGGATTTCTGGGGGAGATTGTGATGGCGGGAGAGCCACTTCGGGCTTGCCAATTTGCTCACTTTCGCCCATCTTTATAGCACCGGGCGCCCAAGGCTTTGGGCGCGGACTTGGACGACGGCAAGTGACTATCGCGCCACAAGAGCACGACCTTTCCTGACATCTCAAGACGCCGAAGGATCCCTTTCGGGGGCCTACGGCCCGTTTGTGTAAACTTCAACGGGAAAGGAATTCCCTATGGCTCGTGTCAACGGCACAGTGAAATTCTTCAATCATGCGCGCGGCTTCGGCTTCATTCAGCCCGAGGACGGCGGCAAGGACGTTTTCGTACACGCTTCCGCTCTCGAGCGGTCGGGTGTGCCCGCCCTCAACGAGGGCGACAAGGTCTCCTTCGAAATCGAGGATGACCGCCGCGGCCGCGGCAAGCAGGCCGCCAACGTCCAGCTCGCCTAACCAAGCGCGCAGCTGACTGATTGAGACCGCCGGGCCTGGTGCCCGGCGGTTTTTTATTTGCCGCCGCTCCGCGTCGCCGCCCATCGACGTTTAACGAGCAATTTATTTCCGCGGCTCTATTTTGCCAAAAATTGAGAGCTAACTTGGTCGATCCCGTCCCTGGGGAACCTCCCGCCCGCTTAGGGGCACTTTAGCGGGCACAACGCTAACGAGCTTGGACACACCAATGAGCAATCCAACTTTGAAAGCCGTCGCCGCTGCGGCGCTGATCGGCTTGGGCACGCTTGCACTGCCCGCGACCGCGGAAGCGGGTCGCGGTTACGGCCACGGCCATGGCGGCTGGGGTGGCGGTTGGGGCGCGGGCCTTGTCGGCTTCGGCGTCGGCGCCATCGTCGGCTCGGCGCTCGCACCACGCGAGGTCTATGTGGCGCCGCCGCCTCCGGCCTACCCTGCGTATTACGGCCCTGCCGCCTATGGACCTCCGCCGTGGAGCCCGGGCTGGTACAGCTATTGCCGCAACCTCCACGGTCCGTATTTCAACCCGAATACGGGCTACTTCCAGGGCGCTGACGGCGGCTGGTATTTCTGCAGTATAGCGGATTTAGGCCAAAAACTAGTGGCCTTAGATCCCTACCCCATGCTAACCAGCAATCCCTCGCCTACGTCTATTCACGCAAGACAGAGCGTGACGCGCAAATCGCCGGAGTGCTAACTGAGGATGAGGCGCGGCGCATCGCCAGCAACATCGCGAGGCTGCCAACGCTGTTAGGCGCGACGAAACAGTCGGAACCGGAATTGCAGAACCACGCCCTTAGACGGCATCAGCTACCGCTCAGACTGGCGTGCCCTTGCACTTCGGATCATATCTGCTCCAGCAAATGACGCTCGCAGCAATGTACATCTGGTGGCTTATGCCGCTGATGTCGAAGGGAGTGAGGTTTGAAATTTCGCCGCCCCTGTCTTCTTTGTCGAAGCATCTCTGCCTCACGCGCTGGTGACTCAGGCCATCCATCAGTTTCGCGCGCGCGACTTGGGCCGGAATGTTTGAAGCGTGGCACGGAGGACACAGCCTTGGTTGTAGAGTCGGGATAACATATCTGCGTCTGGTGAGCCAGGCTGCAAATCTGATCGCCAGCACAGTCCCATCTGCCGCTAGCAGACCGCACGAGATCTGGTTGATGAGCCTGTCGCACCGGCGACTAAGTCGGGGCGGTAGGCTTTGTCTTTCGTCTGATCGATGTCGCTGTCGTCTTTCGATGTCGCTGTCAGCCGCGCGTTTCCTCCAAACTTGCGCCAATCCGCCGCGAACGCGTAACCCATTAGCAACCCTAGGCTTTTTGACGCGGTGTTTACCCCTGCGGCAACTCGTGCCGCTTGCTGGTCCAATTGCGTCTTGAATGGGGCAGCGACGCAGCGCAAAATTAATTCGTTTCGGGATAAGTCCAAAGAGAGCGCCGGCACGTTTTTCGTGCCGATTAAGCGCCGTTTTGGGGGACTGACAGAAGGACTCTTGGACTATGAGCTTTGCTACCGCCGTTGGCCCCGAGATCGAGCGGCCCCGCGACGCGCCGAATGTCCCCGCCGACCGCCAGGCGCTGACCCTGGTCAAGCCTTATCAAGGCATGGTGGCCTGGCCGACCGTGTTGCTCGCGCTCGGCATCGTCGCCGCCTTCGCGCTCGTCACCTATTTGGCGACGATGCGGATCATCCCGCTCTGGCTCGGGATGATCCTCAACTCGCTGATCCTCTATGCCGACCAGACCCCGCTGCACGAGGCCTGCCACGGGAACATCGCCGGCAAGGACTCACGCTATCTCTGGATCAATCATCTCGTCGGCTATGTCTGTGGCACGCTGCTGCTGCATGAGTACAAAGCCTTCCGCTACATGCATCTCGCGCACCATCGCGACACCAACAATCCGGAGATCGATCCCGATCATTGGGTGGCCGTCGAGAACCCCTTCTTGGTGCTCTGGCGCTGTATGACCATCGTGTTCTGGTATCACCGCTATTTCTGGCGGCACATCGCCTTCCACGCGCACATTCCGGGCATGCGGCCGCTGACCCTGCATATCGTGGTGATGCACGCGCTTTATTACGGGCTCGCCCTCGGGCTCGCGCTCTACGGCTATTGGCGCGAGGTGCTGATGCTGTGGATCTTCCCGCATATCCTCGGCTCGGCGCTGATCATCTATTTCTTCGCCTATCTCACCCACAAGCCGCACGAGGTGCATGAGCGCTATCGCGACACCAACATCTTCTGGGTGAAGGGCAAGGTCGTGGAGCCGATGGTCAATTGGCTCTATTTGTTCCAGAACTTCCACCTGATCCATCACCTCTTCCCGCGCGTGCCCTTCTATCTTTATCCGAAGGCGTTCCGCTCGCTGAAGCCGGTGCTCGATCGCGAGAGAGCGCATATCTACGAGTTCGGGGACGAGTCCGCGCCGCCTCTCCAGCGAACCAGGTCAAGCGACAGGGTGACCGTTAGGCCGTGCGCTTCAGATCGGCCAAGCGAAGCTTGCGTCTAGTTCAGCCTGAGCTCGCCGCGCACGAAGCTGAACTCGGCGGGCGCGATCAAGCGCCGATGCGCCACGCGAATGCGATACAGCGCGCCGTCGAGATTGGCCGCCCAGAAATCGAGGAAGTCGGTGAGCTTGGGGAAGCGCGGGGCGACATCGTAGTCCTGCCAGATATAGCTCTGTAGCAGTTTCGGGTGGTCGGGCAGCCGGTAGAGGATTTCCGCGGTGGTCAGCGAGAAGCCCTCGATCTGGCGAAGGAAGGCAGCGTCCATGGTTTCGGTCCTGCTGGTCCGGTCTTTTTTCAACTCTCTTTCAACTCCATAATTGTTAACCGCCGCGCCCGGTTGCAGCAAGCGCGTTTCATGAATTGAATCAGACGCTTGGCAGCAAGCCGAAGCCATTGCTAACGGTTTTGGCACTCCTCCCTTGAAAGTGCTAAAATGCTTTTCCACATAGCGCGCGGGTGCGCCGCAAGCGGCGCGCCCTGTCAAAAAATGTCCTGGAGGAGGAGAGAAATGAAGTTTCGTCCATTGCATGATCGCGTCGTCGTGCGCCGCATCGAGGAGGACGAGAGGACGAGAGGCGGCATCATCATTCCCGATACCGCCAAGGAGAAGCCGCAGCAGGGCGAGGTGGTGGCCGTCGGTCCCGGGGCGCCGGACGAGAAGGGCAAGGTTCAGCCGCTCGAAGTGAAGCCCGGCGACCGCGTGCTGTTCGGCAAATGGTCCGGCACCGAGGTCAAGCTCGACGGTGAGGAGCTGCTTATCATGAAAGAGAGCGACATTCTCGGCGTGCTCGAAGGCGTCGCTGCAAAGCGGAAAGCGGCTTAGCAAAATAAACCTCATCCTGGGGAGCGCCTGAAGGGCGCGTCTCGAAGGATGAGGCCCACGAATTCAGTCTCGTCCTTCGAGACGCGCGCGAAAAGCGCTCCTCAGGACGAGGAGGTCAATGGAGAGAGTACATGGCTGCTAAGGAAGTGAAATTCGGACAAGACGCCCGCGAGCGCATGCTGCACGGCGTCGACATCCTGGCCAATGCGGTCAAGGTGACCCTTGGCCCCAAGGGCCGCAATGTCGTGCTCGAGAAGTCGTTCGGCGCGCCGCGCATCACCAAGGACGGCGTGACGGTGGCGAAGGAGATCGAGCTCGAGGACAAGTTCGAGAACATGGGCGCGCAGATGGTGCGCGAGGTCGCCTCGAAGACCTCCGATACCGCCGGCGACGGCACCACCACCGCGACCCTGCTTGCACAGGCCATCGTCAAGGAAGGCGCGAAGTCGGTAGCCGCAGGCTCCAACCCGATGGATCTCAAGCGCGGCGTCGATCTCGCCGTCAACGCCGTCATTAACGAGCTCAAGTCCAAGGCCAAGAAGGTCACTTCGAGCGAGGAGATCGCTCAGGTCGGCACCATTTCCGCCAATGGCGATGCCGAGATCGGCGAGATGATCGCCAAAGCCATGCAGAAGGTCGGCAATGAGGGCGTGATCACCGTCGAGGAAGCCAAGGCGCTCCTGACCGAGCTCGAAGTGGTCGAGGGCATGCAATTCGACCGCGGCTACATTTCTCCCTACTTCATCACCGACGCCGACAAGATGCGGGTGGAGCTGGAGAGCCCCTACATTCTCATTTACGAGAAGAAGCTCTCCAATTTGCAGAGCATCCTGCCGCTGCTCGAGACCGTCGTGCAGTCGGGCAAGCCGCTGCTCGTGATCGCCGAGGACGTCGAGGGCGAGGCGCTCGCCACGCTCGTGGTCAACAAGTTGCGCGGCGGTTTGAAGGTCGCCGCCGTCAAGGCGCCCGGCTTCGGCGACCGCCGCAAGGCCATGTTGCAGGACATCGCCGTGCTCACCGGCGGCCAGGTGATCTCCGAGGATCTCGGCATCAAGCTCGAGAATGTCACGCTCGACATGCTCGGCCGCGCCAAGAAGGTGGTCATCACCAAGGACGACACGACCATTGTCGACGGCGCCGGCAAGAAGGCCGACATCGAGGCGCGCGTCGCGCAGATCCGGCAGCAGATCGAGGACACCACCTCGGACTATGACCGTGAGAAGCTGCAAGAGCGGCTGGCGAAGCTCGCCGGCGGCGTCGCCGTGATCAAGGTCGGCGGCTCGACCGAGGTCGAGGTGAAGGAGCGGAAGGATCGCGTCGACGATGCTCTGAACGCGACCCGCGCGGCTGTCGAGGAAGGCATCTTGCCCGGCGGCGGCGTGGCCCTGATCCGCTCCCAGAAGGTACTCGACAGGATCAACACTGCCAACGAGGACCAGAAGGTCGGCGTCAATATCGTGCGCCGTGCGCTGCAAGCGCCTGCCCGCCAGATCGCCGAGAATGCCGGCGAGGACGGCGCCGTGGTCGTCGGCAAGATCCTCGACAAGGATGATTATGCCTTCGGCTTCAATGCGGCGTCAGGCGAATACGGCAATCTCGTCAAGCAGGGCGTGATCGACCCGGCCAAGGTCGTGCGCACCGCGTTGCAGGATGCGGCGTCCGTCGCTGGCCTGCTCATCACCACGGAGGCGATGGTGGCCGAGAAGCCGAAGAAGAAGGCCCCCGCTATGCCACCCGGAGGCGGCGGTATGGGCGACATGGATTTCTAAGCCAACGCGCCTAACCAATTCAAACGAATCGCCTAATTCGAGCCGCGCCCCAGGGCGCGGCTCTTTTCTTTTGCGGCGCGCGCAGGCGGGCTAACGTGGCTCATGGCGAAGTCAGGTCGCATACGCGTCGGCATTGGCGGGTGGCTCTATGCGCCATGGCGTGGCGTGTTCTATCCGAAGGGGCTGAAGCAGGCCGACGAGCTCGCCTACGCGGCAAGCCACCTCACGACCATCGAGATCAACGCCACGCATTACCGGCTGCAAAGCCCGGCAAGCTTCCGCAAATGGGCGGCTGCCGCGCCTGACGGGTTCATGTTCTCCGTCAAGGGCCCGCGCCTCGTCACGCAGCAAAAGCTGCTCGCCGAGACCGGCAACTTCATCAAGCGCTTCCTCGCCTCCGGCCTAGCCGAGCTTGGCGACAAGCTCGGGCCCGTGCTCTGGCAATTCGCGCCGTTCAAGAAATTCGATGCCGACGACTTCGCGCGCTTCCTCGACCATCTTCCGCGCGAGCTCGACGGGTTGAAGCTCAATCACGTGATCGAGGCGCGTCATGCGAGCTTCGCCACGCCCGAGTTCGTCAAGCTCATGCGCGACACCGGCATAAGCGTCGCCTTCACCGACGCCGAGAGCTGGCCGTCGATCGCCGACATCACCGGCGATGTGGTCTATGCGCGGCTGCAACGCGGTGACGACAAGCTGCCAGCGGCCTATCCGCCCAAGGCGCTCGACGCCTGGGCCGAGCGCGCCAAGCTTTGGGCAAAGGGCGGCGTGCCGCAAGACCTTCCCCTCGTCGATGCGGAGCGCAAGCACGCAACTAAGCCGCGCGACACCTTCATCTACTTCATCCATGAAGGAAAGCTGCGCGCGCCCGCAGCGGCCATGGCGCTGATCGAGCGGCTCGACTAGGCGTCTCGTCGCACCCCCGCGTCGAATTGCCAGGGGCGAATTCGCCCCGCTTCCGCGTTGTCCGGCCATCCTCTTCTAGACGGGAGGCGCTACCGGCAATTCGGGAGAGTCCGATGTTAAATCAAACGTCCAAGCCCGATGCCGAGTCGGCAAGTCAGGAACAAGCCCCCGCCAGCCTCGGCGTCCACCCCATCGCCATCGAGACCGCCATCGCCGCAGCACTCTGGTTCATCGCGGTGACCTGGCTCGCCTTCGCCCATGGAATAGAGACCGACTATCTGCTGTTGATCGTCACGCTGTTCTTCGTGATCTTCATCACGCTGTTCCTGTTCACCGCGACCTATAGCCGAGGCGACCCGCGTTGGCCGACCGAGCGGACGAGTTTCCGCGAGTTTCTCAACGGCACGGTCAGCACCGCGACCGGCGAAGAGCGCGGCCGCGATGTGTTGATCGAGATTGTCTTGCTGCCGGTCGTGCTCGCCTTTGGGGCGACGCTTATCGGCCTGGCTTGGATGATTTTCGGCTGAGCTCGGCGGCGCGCGCGAGCAGCGCCTCGCGCGAAGCGGCAAAACCGCCGGCGACCCACTCGGCCTCAATCTGGCGCAGGATCTCGCCGATGGCCGGGCCCTTAACCTCGCCGAGGGCCATGATGTCAGGCCCACGCAAGGGAAACTCCGGCACGTCCCAGCGGTCGGCAAGGCGCAGCGCCCGCCGCCAGTTCTGATCGTCGGGCGGAATGCCGGCATCCGCCGAGGCGAGCAGCACATGGGCCTCGAAGCTGCACGGGCCGAGCCGGTAGAGCGCCCGCTTGGCCGCCAACTCGTCGGGAAGCTCGGCTGCCGCGTGGTCGTCGGCGCCAAGCGCAAGCACCGCCAACTCGTTGTTGGAGAGACGCAGGCGCGCGGCAAGCCGCTCGGCATCCTCTTTCACGAAGACGGCGAGTGCTGCGAGCCTGAGCGCCGCGTCGGGCGCAAGCCCAAGCGCCTCTTCCGCGGCAACCAACCTTGCAAAGCGCATCAGGCGCGGCACGCCGCCGAGCAACTGGGTGAGCAGCCCGTAATCGAACAGCGCCTCGACGTCGCGTACCGCCTGCGGCGCCACCAGCAGCTTGCGCAACTCGCCCGCCACCCGCTCAGCCGAAAGCTGATCGAGTTCCCGCGCGGAGCCGCACGCAAGCGGCAAGTCCTTCCGCATCGAGCGGGCCTTTGCCGTAATAGGCGTTGAAGCGAAAGAAGCGCAGGATGCGGAGATAGTCCTCCTTGATGCGCGCCTCCGCATCGCCAATGAAGCGCACGCGGCCCGCGACGAGATCGGCATAGCCGCCGAGTGGATCGAACAATTCTCCGTCGCTTCCGGCATAAAGCGCGTTCAGCGTGAAGTCGCGGCGGCGCGCGTCTTCTTTCCAATCTTCCGTGAAGGCGACCACCGCGTGCCGGCCGAAGGTCTCGACGTCACGTCTCAGCGTGGTCACCTCGAAGGGGACGCCGTCGGCGACGACCGTCACCGTACCATGCTCTATCCCGGTGGGGACCGCCTTGAGGTCGGCGCCGCGCGCGAGCGCAATCACTTTCTCAGGCAACGCCGTGGTTGCGAGATCGATCTCGTTGACCTGCAGGCCCAGCAGCGTATTGCGCACCGCGCCACCGACCGCGCGCGTCTCGATGCCAGGATCGGCAAGCGCGGCGAATACGCGCTTCGTCTCGGGCTGTTGCAGCCACGCGGCGTCCTTGAGTGATGGAGGCGGCGTCGCGGCGCGCTTGGCGGCGTGCTCGGTCATCAGACTTCCGCCTCAGTCAATCTCGCCAGGCTTGACCACGCCATTCTCGATGACCGGCGGGTGATAGGTGCCGCCGGGCTCCCCGCCCGAGAATTAAATCACCGTCGCCATGACGACCAGCAAAAGCCCGCAGCCCGCAGCCAATAGCCAGAAAATCGGCGCGCCCCGCCACAGGCTCGAGGGCGCCGCGCCTTTCGCTGCGACCATATAGGCCGCATAGAGCAAAAAGGGCAGCGCGAAGAGAAGGATGTCGATCAGCGCAATGCGCAACATCGAGGGGCTCGGGCCTCTGTCCCGGAAAATGCGCCCGCACCATAGCGGCGCTTGCCCCGTAAAGCGAGTGCGACGCGGCCTCAGCCTTCATGCAAGCTTTCCGCCGGCGGAAATGGAAAGAACACCGCCCCGCTCCAAACCCCTGGCCCTCGCGCTTGAAGCTCGACCGCCAAGCCGGCAAGCTCGTAATAGACCGGCCTCGCAAGCCGTGCCTTCAAGCCCCGGCGCATGACGACGTAGGGGGTAAAACTTTCTCTCGGCCCGGGCTGAAAGCCAAGGGCGTGCTCAGGCCCCGCCGTCACCACCTCATCCACATTGCTCACGAAAGTGAGGCGTTGCGCCTCGCCGCTGCCCTCGCGCCGCATCTCCACCGCGACGAACGGCAGATCCTCGACCTCGATGGAGACCTTCTCGACCGGCGTGACGAGGTAGTAGCGGCCGTCTGGCTCGAGCCGGAGCACGGAGGCGAACAGCTTGACCAGCGGCTTCCGGCGCGATCGGGCCGCCCTGGTAATACCAAGTGCCGTCGCGGGCGATTTTCAGCCCGATATCCCCGCAAAGATTAAGGTTTGGCAATACTGCCGAAGGCCGTTTGCCGTGGCCCTTGGCAGGTGCTACCAAATCGTCTCTTTCGTCTTGGTCAGGCATATCTATGCCGCAGCAGACCGCATCTTTGGCTCCTCGAGCAAGCTCTCGCGTAAGGCGTCCGGACCCAACACGATTGTGACCGATTTGCCTCTCAAAGTGTTTCTACTCTCTGCCCGGCCTTTGGCCCTATAGTCCCCTAGCACCAGGATCGAGCGAAACTGAAGCCATGACAACACTTGCCCAAACCGAGACCCAGCTCGTCGATCGTATCGAGGAGGTTGGCGCGAAGATTAAGAAAGTGCGCGAGACGACCTCCTCCATCATTTTCGGCCAGGAGCGCGTCATCGACCTCGCTCTTATCACGCTGCTTTCCGGCGGCCATGCGCTGCTGATCGGCGTGCCCGGCCTCGCCAAGACGAGCCTAGTGGAGACGCTCGGCACCGTGCTCGGGCTTCAGAACAAGCGCATCCAGTTCACCCCTGACCTGATGCCATCGGACATCGTCGGCGCCGAGGTGCTCGAGGAATCGACCGCCGGCCGGCGCAGCTTCCGCTTCGTCGAGGGCCCGATCTTCACCCAGCTGCTGATGGCCGACGAGATCAACCGCGCGAGCCCCAAGACGCAGTCGGCGCTGCTGCAAGCGATGCAAGAGCATCACGTCACCGTGGCCGGCATAAGACATGACGTGCCGCGTCCTTTCCACGTGCTCGCCACGCAGAACCCGCTAGAGCAGGAAGGCACCTATCCGCTGCCCGAGGCGCAGCTCGACCGCTTCCTGTTGCAGATCGACGTCTCTTATCCCGACATCGCCGCCGAGCGGCGCATGCTGTTCGCTACCACCGGCGTCGAGGAGCGCGCGCTGAAGACCATCCTCTCCGCCGAGGAGTTGATGGTGGCGCAGCGGCTGGTGCGCCAGTTGCCTGTCGGCGACCAGGTGGTCGACGCGATCCTGAAACTCGTCCGCTCGGCGCGGCCCGGCACCGGCATCGACCAGGAGCTCGACGACATGATCGCCTGGGGCCCTGGTCCTCGCGCGAGCCAGGCACTGATGCTGGCGGTCCGCGCCAAGGCCATGATCGAGGGGCGGCTCGCGCCGTCCGTCGACGACGTCATCGAGCTTGCCGAGCCGGTGCTCAAGCACCGCATGGCGCTCACCTTCGCCGCTCGCGCCGAAGGCATCGACATGAGCGACATGGTGGCGAGGCTGGTCCAGCCCCTAGGGTGATCTGAGCTTGGCCGACGCGCGGCGAAAAACGCTTCTGCCTTTTTCGGGCGAGGAAGCCGAGGCCCATGGGCTGGCGGCGCGCATGCCCGCGCTCCTCATCGAGTCGCAGCGGGTCGCGCATACCGTCGCCCACGGCACGCATGGCCGCCGCCGCGCGGGACCGGGCGAGACGTTCTGGCAGTTCCGCCATTACGATCAGAACGACTCCGTTTCGGGCATCGATTGGCGGCGCTCGGCGAGCTCGGACAATCTCTTCGTGCGCGAGCGCGAATGGGAAGCGGCGCATACGGTGTGGATGTGGGTCGATCTCTCGGCCTCGATGCGGTTCCGTTCGTCTTTGTCCAAGACCACCAAGGAGAGCCGCTGCGTGGTGCTCGCGCTTGCGCTCGCCGAACTTCTCTCCCGTGGCGGCGAGCGCGTCGGCGTGCTTGGCGGTCGGCCCTTTACCGGCCGCGCTGCCGCGCGCCGCGTCGCCGAGGTGCTGTTGGGCGACACCAGCGAGGCGAGCCTGCCGCCCAACGCGAAGCTCAGCCGCTTCTCCGAATGCCTCTTGTTCAGCGATTTCCTGGAGCCTGTGGGCGCCACCGCCGATCGTCTGGAGACGATCGCGGCGCAGGGCGTGCGTGGCCATCTCATCCAGGTGCTCGATCCGGCCGAGGAGACGCTGCCTTACTCTGGGCGTACCGAGTTTGCCGCAAGCGAAGGCAGGGATCGCGTGATCGCCGGCCGCGCCGAGACGTTGCGCGAGCAATATCAAGAGCGGCTCCAGCGCCATCGCACCGATCTTCTGCAACTGACGCAGCGGCTCGGTTGGTCTTTTCTCGTGCATCATACCGACCGGCCGCCCGAAGAAGCGGTGCTGGTCGTGCATAACCGCCTCGCAGGGCTCGAGCGGGATTATCGCTATCGTCCGCCTCGGCCTGAGCCGGTGAGCGGGACAGAAGCGGACCGCCGGCCATGATGACCATCGGCGCAATCGGCTTCCTTCAGCCTTGGGTGCTCGCGGCACTCGCCGCGCTTCCCGCCATCTGGTGGCTGCTGCGGCTGACGCCGCCAAGCCCGCAAGTCGTGGTGTTCCCGCCGACCCGGCTGCTCAAGGATCTCAAGACCACCGAGGAGACGCCGGCGCACAGCCCATGGTGGCTGACCGCCTTGCGCATGCTGCTCGCGGCTTTGCTGATTTTCGCTTTGGCGCGTCCCGTGCTGAACCCCGACCAGCAGAGTTTCAGCGGCGAAGGTCCCCTCCTCCTCGTCATCGACAATGGCTGGGCGTCGGCCGCGCACTGGCCCGAGCGGCGCGAGGCGATCGAGGCTGCGATCGAGCGTGCCGGCCGCGACGGCCGCACCGTGCTGCTCGCTTTCACCGCGCCCGGCCAGCCGATCAGCGATCCCTTGAGTCCCGAGCAAGCGCGCGAGCGCGTTGGCGGGATGATGCCGGAGCCTTACGCGCCCGACCGCGCGGCGCTCGCGGCCGCGCTTGAAAAGCAGCTCGGCGGCAAGACGGACTACAGCGTGCTGTGGATGTCTGACGGTCTCGACTATGGCGAGGGCGACGCTTTCGCGAAGACGCTTGCCAAGCTTGCCGGCGGCAGCGGCAGTTTCGCCGTGTTGCGTCCCGAGGGCGACGACGCGGCGCTCGCCCTTGGCCAATCCTCCGGCGACAAAGGCGAGCTTGCCGCCCGCGTGATGAGCGCCGCCGAAGGCCCGCGCTCTGGCGTGGTCAAGGCGCTCACCGGCCGAGGCGAGCCGCTTGGCGAAGCTGCCTTCTCCATCGGCGGAAACGCGCGCGAGGCCGCCGCCAATTTCGACTTGCCGCTCGAAATCCGCAATCAGGTGGCGCGCATCGAGATCGCGGGTGAGCGGTCCGCCGGCGCGGTGCATCTCCTCGACGGGCGCTCACAATGGCATCGTGTCGGCATCGTCTCGGGCGAGTTGCGCGAGGCAGCGCAGCCACTGCTCTCGCCACTATATTATGTGCAGCGCGCGCTATCGCCCTATGCCGACGTCATCACGCCCAGCGAAGGCAATGTCGCCAACGCCATTCATAGCCTGGTTCGAGCAGAAGGTCTCGACCATCGTGCTCGCCGATATCGGCAAGCTCGTCGCCGGCACCCAGGAAGAGCTCGAGGCGTGGCTCAAATCGGGTGGCGTGCTCATTCGCTTCGCGGGTCCTCGGCTCGAGCAAGGCGGCGATGAGCTGTTGCCCGTGGCCTTGCGCCGGGGCGGCCGCTCGCTCGGCGGCTCTCTCTCTTGGAGCACGCCGCAACCGCTCGCACCCTTCGAGGAGAAGAGCCCGTTCCGCGGCCTCGCTGTCCCTGAGGACGTCAAGATCAACCGGCAAGTTCTCGCCGATCCCACCGTGGCGAGCGAGTCAGAGGTGTGGGCGACGCTCGCCGACGGCACGCCTTTGGTCACGGCCTCCAAACAGGGACAGGGCTTCATCGTGCTGTTCCACGTGACGGCGAACTCGGACTGGTCGAATCTTCCGCTGTCGGGCCTGTTCGTCGAAATGCTCCGCCGCGTCGTGGCGCTCGGCCCAAGCCAGGTCACCATCGACACCGGCAGACAAGACGCCACTGTCGAGGCGTCGCCCGCCGCGGCCTCTACGCAAGCTGCTTCCACGAGCGCGCTGCCGCCGCTCCAGACGCTCGATGGCTTCGGCCAGCTGGGGTCGCCCCCGCCTCGCGCGGCGCCGATCGCTCCCGACAAGCTCGACACGCTGGTGCCAGGCCCCGACCATCCGCCTGGCTATTACGGCCCGTCGGGGGCGGCGCGCGCGTTCAACCTCATCACCCCCAAGACCGTGCTCAAGCCGCTCGGTAGCGTCGAAGGCTCGAGCGCGATCGGCGGCTACACCATGAAGAAGCCGATGGCGCTCGAGCCCTGGCTCTATCTCGCCGCCATCGGACTGTTCGTCATCGACATCCTCGCCATGCTGGTGCTGAGTGGAGGCGTACGGTTCCGCCGCCGCGCCGTTGCCACCGGCGCCGCCATCTTGCTTGCGCTCGCGCTCGTCTCCGCTCACGCCAACTCGGTAAGCGCGCAAGACGCGCCAGCTGATGCCCCTCCTCCAGTGACGGCGCCTCAGGCAGAAGCCACGCCCGCCTCTCCCGCCGATTTCGCGCTGAAGGCGTCGTTGCAGACCCATCTCGCTTACGTCATCACCGGCGACCCCGAGATCGACCGCGCCAGCGAGGAAGGCTTGAGCGGATTGAGCAAGGTATTGCGCGCGCGTACCGCGCTCGAGCCGGCCGAGCCCATGGGCGTCGATATCGACAAGGACGAGCTTGCCTTCTTCCCGATTCTGTATTGGCCCGTGCGTGAAGACGCACAACCTCTCTCGGACGCAACGCTCGCCAAAATCGATGCCTTCATGAAGCAAGGCGGCCTGATCGTGTTCGACACGCGCGACCACGAGACCGGTTTCTCCGGCACTGGCGCCCAAGCCAAGGCGCTGCAACGGCTGATCGGCCAGCTCGACATTCCACCGCTTGAGCCAGTGCCCGAAAGCCACGTGCTCACCAAGTCGTTCTATCTGATGCACAGCTTCCCCGGCCGATGGGACGGCGGCGCGCTCTGGGTCGAGGCCGAGCCGCAGGACGAGGCCGAGCGCAGCGAGCGCTCGCGCCGCACCGACGGCGTGAGCTCGATCGTCATCACCTCCAACGACTTTGCCGGCGCTTGGGCGCTCGACGAGGCGAACCGTCCGATCTATCCGACCGTGCCGGGCGGCGAGGTGCAGCGCGAGATGGCGTTCCGCGCCGGCGTCAACATCGTGATGTACGCGCTCACCGGCAACTACAAGGCCGATCAGGTGCATGTCCCTGCCCTGCTCGAGCGGTTGGGGCAGTGACGCCATGAGCTGGTCGATCGAGTTCCTGCCCTTCGTGCCCTGGCCGGTCTTGTGGTCGCTCGCCGGCTTGGGCGTGGTGCTGCTCGCGCTGCTGTTCTGGCGGTCGCGCCGCGGCGCGATCTTCCGGCTGTTGAGCTACGCGCTGCTCCTGCTTGCCATCGCCAATCCGCAATTGAAGCAGGAGGATCGCGAGCCGCTCAACGACGTGCTCGCCGTGGTGGTCGACGACAGCCAGAGCCAGGCCATCGCCGGCCGCACTGCGCGTACCGCCGAACTGCGCAAGGAATTGGAGGAACGGCTCAAGTCCTTCCCCAATCTCGATGTGCGCTGGGTGAATTCCACCTCCACCTCGGCCGACAGCGAGCGCGACGGCACCATGCTGTTCACCGATCTCGCGCAAGCTCTCGCCGACGTGCCGCCCGACCGGCTTGCCGGCGTGATCATGATCACTGACGGCGAGGTGCATGACGTGCCGGCCTCCGCCGCCGGCCTCGGCTTTGACGCGCCGGTGCATGCGCTGCTCACCGGCAAGCCCGGCGAGTTCGACCGCAGGCTCCAGGTGTTGAGCGCGCCACGTTTCGGCATCGTCGGCTCTAGCCAGAATATCGAGGTGAAGGTCACCGACACGACGACGGCGCCGGGCGCCGCCGGCCCGGTCACGCTGACCGTGACCCATCAAGGTCAGCCGCCCGTCATGCAAAGCGTGCAGCTCGGCGAGAAGGTCGAGATTCCGGTCAATATCGACCATGCCGGCCCCAACATCGTCGAGATCGAGGCCGAGCCGGCTAAGGGCGAGCTCACCACGGTCAATAATCGCGCCGTGCTGACGGTCGAGGGCGTGCGCGAAAATCTGCGCGTGCTGCTGGTCTCGGGCGAGCCGCATGCCGGCGAGCGCACTTGGCGCAACATGCTGAAATCCGACGCCTCGGTCGACCTCGTGCATTTCACCATTCTGCGTCCGCCGGAGAAGCAGGACGGCACGCCGATCAATCAGCTCTCGCTGATCGCCTTTCCGACCCGCGAGCTGTTCCAGGAGAAGCTCGACCAGTTCGATCTGATCATCTTCGACCGCTATCAGCGGCGCGGCGTGCTGCCGTTGCTCTATCTCGAAAATGTCGCCCGCTATGTCGAGAAGGGCGGCGCGGTGCTGGTCTCGGCGGGCGACGATTATGCCTCGCCGCTGAGCCTCTATCGCTCGCCGCTCGGCCAAATCCT
Organism: uncultured Alphaproteobacteria bacterium; assembly: GCA_963710245.1. Classification (GTDB taxonomy): domain Bacteria; phylum Pseudomonadota; class Alphaproteobacteria; order Rhizobiales; family Methyloligellaceae; genus Methyloceanibacter. The sequence continues at coordinate 59,973 of CAVPZK010000001.1, read as the reverse complement.
CCCGGCTGTGCCTTCGGGTCGCGTGGTCGAGGAGCCGTTCAAACCGCACCTCACCGAGCTTGGCGAGAAGCATCCCGTGACCAGCGACCTGCCTGGCTCATCGGGCCCGGAGCCGTCATGGGGACATTGGTTCCGCGTCGTCGATGTCAGCCCGCGTGACGCCGAGGTGCTGATGAAGGGCGCGCAAGACAGGCCGCTGCTCATCATCGGCCAGCGCGGCGAGGGCCGCGTCGGCATGCTGCTCTCCGATCACGCCTGGCTCTGGGCGCGCGGCTACGAAGGCGGCGGACCTTATACCGATCTCCTGCGCAGGCTCGCCCATTGGCTGATGAAGGAGCCCGACCTCGAGGAAGAGACGCTGAAAGCGACAAGCCGCGGCCAGACGCTCTCTATCGAGCGCCGCTCGGTTAAGGACGAGGTCGAGCCCGTCACCGTGACCGCGCCCTCGGGCAAGGAAGATACCGTCACCCTCGACAAGGGCGAGCGAGGCCTGTGGCGCAAGGCCATGACCGTGAGCGAGCAAGGCGTCTACCGCATCTCCTCGGGCAAACTCGCGAGCGTCGTCACCGTAGGCAACGCCAATGCGCGCGAGCTCGCCGCCGTCACCGCGACCGACGCTGTGCTCACGCCCATTCTCGACGAGACCGGCGGCGGCAGCTTCTGGCTCGGCCGGACCGACGCGGATGGCGCGAAACTGCCGCGCCTGGTGATGCTGCATGGCGGGCACGTCATGCACGGTGACGATTGGCTCGGGCTGCACAAGCGCGACGCCTATCACGTCAAGGGCGTGCGCCTGTTCCCGCTGTTTACCGGCTTGCTCGCCCTTGGCCTATTGCTCGGCCTGTTGGCGGCCACCTGGTTCCGCGAAGGTCATTAACGCGCATGGCCCTTGACCTGGCCCGCGGCGCCTTGCAGCGCGCCCGGAACCAGCTCGATGGCGAGGAGACGCGCGGGATCGACCGGACCCGGCAGCGTGATCTGCCCTGGCGGCACGGGTTGGAAGCCGAAGCGGCCGTAATAGGGCATGTCACCGACGAGCAGCACGAGGCGGAAGCCTTCGGCCTTGGCTCGCGTCAAGCCTTCCTCGATGAGCGCCCTACCGAACCCTTTGCCCGCCTCCGCCGGATCGACGACGAGCGGTCCGAGCAGAAGCCCGCCCTCCCCCTCGCCGATACGGATTGCCGTGAAGCGGATGCCGCCGACCAGGCGCTCATCGAGAACCGCGCAGAGAGACAGCGCTCGCACCGGGGACACGCCTTCGCGCACCCGGTAGGCGCTTCTGGCAAACCGGCCCGGCCCGAATGCTTGGGCTGAAAGTTCAGACAAAACACATGCGTCGCCGTCGGTTTCGAGGCGGATCGCGAAGCTTGAGGACGACATGAGAGCGAGGATCCCAGAAGGGCTGATCGAGAGGGGATCCCTCGAGCCGCGGCGAGGCACCTGGATAGCGGCAAAACACGCCGGCGGCGAGGGATGAGGCGAACCGCGCTTAGCGCGCGCGCCCTCGTCGTCGGGGAAACGTCGTGAGTTCGATCCTCGTCCGCATGGCGGCGCTGCATTATCATGGACCTGGCCGCGGGTCCAGCGGCACAAGGATAGATTACCTCGCGATGGTTCCAAACTTCCCGAAACCTCCGGCGTTCACCAAGCGTTTATCGCCTCTCGTCATATCTTTGAATCTGCTACACTTAATGAGCTGGCGAGGAGGGGCCTTAAGCCGCGCCCCTCGACGAGGGACTGCGGGGGCAAAATCGGATGGCTGACACGGCGCGACTGCTCGTTCTTTACCACTCATCCTACGGGCACACCGAGACGCTGGCTTATGCCGTGGCGCATGGCGCCCGCGCGGTCGAAGGTGTGCATGTCAGCCTCAAGCGCGTGCCTGAACTGGTGCCGGAGGAGATCATGCGCTCGGCCGGCATGAAGGTGGACCAGCCAGCGCCGATCGCCGATCCGCAAGAACTCGCCGAGTATGACGGCATCATTTTTGGCACGCCCACCCGCTTCGGCAACATGACCTCGCAGATGCGGAATTTTCTCGATCAGACCGGCCCGCTCTGGGTCGGCGGCTCGCTGATCGGCAAGGTGGGCAGCGTGTTCACCTCGACCTCGACCGGCGGCGGCAACGAGACGACCATCGTCTCGTTCCATTGGACCTTGCTGCATCATGGCATGGTCGTGGTCGGCCTCCCCTACTCCGCGCCCGACCTTCCCGACATCAGCGAGGTGAAGGGCGGCTCGCCGTACGGCGCGGGCACCATCGCCGCGCCTGACGGCTCGCGCATGCCCTCGCAAAAGGAGCTCAATCTCGCGAGCTTCCAGGGCCACCACGTCGCCAAGATCACCAAGAAGCTGGCGTAGGCTGGGCAAAGGCCCGGAACGCGCGGTGCCCACCATCATTCGTTCCGCGTCGGCAACGAGAACATTGCCCACCCTACGGCACGCACTCACCACAGCGGCCTGATCGGCGCCCGCTGCAAAATCTCGGCGAGGCGAGCGCGCGTTCCCGGATCGATCCGCTCGGGCAGATCCTCCCAGGCAAACATGCGCGACTCGGCAATCTCGCCGAGCTTGTGGTAGTCGCCCCGCCGTTGCCAATGGCGCACCACGAACACGGCGATGTGGTCGCCCTGGAAGTTCGCGAAATTGGAGAAGATGCCGTGTAGCTTCGGCTCGCCCGTCAGCGTCACGCCCACCTCCTCTTCGAGCTCGCGGGCAAGCGCCGTGAGCAGCGTCTCGCCCCATTCGACGCCGCCGCCGGGAAACCACCAGCCCGGACGATAGCCGTGCCGCACCAGCAGCACGCGGCCTTCGGCGTCGATCACCGCACCTTGCGCGCCGAGCGTGAGCCCACGCCGCATGCGCCAGAAAGGCCGGAACATCGCGGTCAGCAATCGGTTGGGCCTGAGCCGTCCGAGCAAGGTGGGTTTCGGTCTTGCCGCCTCCTGCATCACGGTCCGTTCGCGACTTCTTCTTCACGGCGCTGCTCGAATCTCATGAAGTTCATTATAGGGTGTTGCGCGGTCCGCGCATGCCGCGTGAACTTGAGCATTTCCAAGGGAGTTGAGGCCATCTAGTGTTCCGGCGCCAACGAGAAACAGGCTCGGTCCCTTGTTCAAGCTCGCCCATCTCTCCGACATCCATTTGAGCCCGATGCCGCGCGCCAGACGCCGCGAGCTGTTGAGCAAGCGCGTGATCGGCTACGTCAATTGGCATCGCGGGCGGAAATACGTGCACCGGCGCGAGATCCTAGACCTCATCACCCGCGACATCGTCGAGCAGGAGCCCGACCACATCGCCGTGACCGGCGACCTGGTCAATCTCGGCCTGCCCGAGGAGTTCCTCCGCGCCGCGGAATGGCTGCATCATCTCGGACCGCCGAGCAAAGTGACGGCGATTCCCGGCAATCACGACGCTTATGTGCGGCTGCATCCTGAAGCCGGCACACGCCGCTGGCAGCCTTACATGGAGGCGAACGCGGCGGGAGAGAAGCTCTTCCCTACCCCGGCCACGCTGTTTCCGTTCGTGCGCCGGTTCGGCGACGTGGCGCTCGTCGCATTGTCTTCGGCAATCCCGACCATGCCGTTCATCGCCGCGGGAAAAATCGGCACGGCGCAGAGGCAGCTCCTGGCGAACGCCCTCGACAGACTAAAGCATGAGGGCCTGTTTCGCGTGGTGCTGATCCACCACCCGCCTTTGCGCGAGCAGGCTGGCTGGCACCGGGGACTCCGCGACGCCGGCAGGTTCACCAAGGTGCTGAAGCAGCATGGCGCCGAGCTCATTCTGCATGGCCATAACCATGAGCAGACGGTGCACGAACTTCCCACCGCGACCGGACCTGCCATCGTCGTCGGCGTGCCGTCGGCATCCGAAGCCGTAGAGGGGCGCATCCCAGCCGCGCGCTACAATGAATACCTGATCGCGAAGTCTGGCGAGGGTTGGCATCTGGAGATGATCGGGCGCTCGGTCGCCGCCTCGCCCGAGCATGTCTGGGAGAGCGAGCGCCGCGTCCTCAGGGAAGGCTGAGCATCACCGCCGCGAACAGCCCCACGGCCCCGGTAACGACACCGATCGCAAAGGCCGCGATCACCACAACCATCCCGGTCCGCGCCGGAGCGGGTTCGAGTCCGAGTCGACTTGCGCGGCCGGGCTCGGCCAAGGCGCCCTCCATCCGCTCCCGGTGCACGATCTCGTGCGCCATGTAGCGCGTGATGCGGTCGGCGATCTCAGGAATGTTGCTTGAGCTGTAGAGCGTGCGCCTGCCGCTCTCGCTGTTGCGCACGAACAGATAGGCGCCGCTGTCATCGACTGTCGCGTAAGTGAAGAGGTCGATCCATAACCGCGCCGGGCGACTCGGCACCAGCACCAGATTAAAGCGGTCGTCGTTCGCCGGCAGCTCGGCGAACACGGTTTCGAGCTCTGCCTTGAGCAGCTCGAGCCGGGCGATCTCGCCGTCGCGGTTATCGGCGGAAATGTGTAGACGCTCGGCCTCTTCGAGCCGCGCCTTGCGCACGGCCTCGCGCAAAGATCGCGAGGCGGCAGGCCGTGCAATGGCTTTGGCGCTCTCTTCCATCCCCGTAGCCTCTTGGCTTTGGGGCTTAGCATAGCCCTCCAAGCGGCGGAAATGCGACCGAAATCCGCCCCGTCGGGCTAGCCCGTTGGGCTAGCTATTTCGAGGCCAGGACCACCGAGGCGCGGGCGTCGTCGAACCATTTGTCGATGGCGGTATCGATATTGGCTTCGAGGCTCGACTTCCAGGCGGCGATGGTCGCGTCGAGCGCCTCCTCGTTCGCCGCGACGAAGCTCTCGCGATTGATCGCCTCGTTGGCCGCGTTCGACAGGTAATCGACCGCGGCGCCGATGGCGACACCGATGGCCGCGCCCACCACCTGACCGCCCATCGGCTGCACCACCGTGCCGGCAATCGCGCCCTGCTCGGCAAACGCAAGCCGCGTGCCGAGCGAGGTCGCGACCCTGCGCGACAATTGCCCGAAGCTCTGCGCGAGCACGCCGTTGATCGCGGGACCAAGCGCGAGCGCCCCGACCGTGCCGCCGGCGGCAGCGGCGCCAACCCCGGCGATGCCGTCAAAGGCGCGATCCTCCATGAGATAAGTCGGCGCCTTCCATTTCTGCGCGTCCCAATCGAGCTTGACGTTGGTCATCGGCGTAGCGGCCGGAATGTCCTCGAGATGGCTCGTATGTTGCGCCAGGAACAGCTGCAGCCGCATGTCGCCATTGGCGATCACCCGACGATAGCTGTCATGCGCATGGCGCACCGCCTGCTCGACGCCCTTGGTGACGGTCTGGTCGCGCAGCTCGGGCTTCAGCACCTGATCCTTGTAGTTCTTCAGGAAATAATCCTTCACGTCGGCCTCGATGGCCTCGTTCAGCGATTCGTACTTCCCGGCCTCGAAGAAGCGCGTGATGGCGGACGAGATGGTTTCCTTCAGCACGACATAAGAGCGCTTCCACTCGAAAAACCAATCGGCATAGGAGGAGATCGCCGCCTCGCGATCCTGGAAGGCGAGCGCGAAGCTGCGATCGATGTCCTCATGCGCCGCCTGCTTGACGCGCGCCCGCTCCTCGTCGAGCATCAGGATCGTGTCGTTGACGAATTTGTCGGCTGCCGACTTGCTGGCCACGACCTTGTGCAAGGACCCGTCGACATCCTTGATGACGAGATCGACCGCGTCCGGCGGCAGGCTCTTGTCGCCAAAGAAGATGTCGAACACGCTGTTGTCGGCATGCACCGGCGCTGTGTGGTCGAGATGCCGGTAATAGCTTCGATAGAAGGTGGTGCCGAGCGAGACGATGGCATAGACGCAAAGCACGATGCCCACCGCAATGCCGATTGGCCTGAGCAGCATGCCGAGCGCGCTCGGGCGAACCACTTTCTCCCGCCCACGGCCTAACGAGAGCCTGCCGCCCCGGCGTTTGGCCGGCGGCCGGATCATCGTGGCAATGGCGTCTTCGGGATGGGCGGCAAGGGCAACGCTTTGGGATTTGGGCATGTCGTCCAGCATGTCTTTTGACACCTCTGAGCCGATTTCTCGGCCCCCTGCCCCCGGTCTCATATAAGGCCAATCGGGCGTGCATGTAAGCATCGATCGTCGGTTTCGCATGGGGAACAACTCCGGGAAGCTCTTGGTTCCTGTCCGGGAGGCCATGCTAGGCTGGCCTGCGATTGACCGGACAGGTGCTGCATCGAGATGGCGGCGAGAGGACCGGAAGCCGACCTTCCCCTCTTTAGGGAAAAGCGGATCAACGACCCGACGCGGGCACTGAAGGCGCTTGCCGCCGAGGCAAGGTCGTGCACGCGCTGCGACCTCTACAAGAACGCGACCCAGACCGTGTTCGGCGAAGGCCCCGCCGACGCGGCGCTGATGTTGATCGGCGAGCAGCCGGGCGATCAGGAGGACCTTGCCGGGCGCCCCTTTGTCGGACCGGCCGGCAAGGTGCTCGACCGAGCGATCGAGGCGGCGGGGCTCGACCGCGCCGAGATCTACATCACCAATGCGGTGAAGCACTTCAAGAACGAGCCGCGCGGCAAGCGACGGCTGCACAAAAAACCCGACACGAGCGAGATCGACGCCTGCCGCTGGTGGCTCGACAACGAACTCGAGCTGATCCAGCCCGCCGTGGCTGTTGCGCTAGGAGCGACCGCGGCGCGCGCGCTGATGCGCAAGGCGCTTTCCATCAACGCCAATCGCGGCCGCATCATCGCGCTGCCAAACGGGGGCAAAGGCCTGATCACCGTGCATCCGTCCTATCTGCTGCGGCTGCAAGAGGAACGCGACAAGCGCCGCGAATTCGATCTCTTGGTCAGGGATCTGCACTTCGCCGCTGAGGCAGCGAGGAAGGCGCGAGCCTGACCCGCGCTCAGATTTGCGCGCGGGAGATCTCGGCGACGATGATCGAGGCGCCGCGATTGATCATGGCGAACAGCAGGATGGCGAGCGCGATATTGACGCCCATGTTGAGCCAATGCGCGAGCCGCTTGTTCTCCAGGAAGCTGAATGTTTCAGGCCTCCGACCAGCACGAAATTGCGCAACAGGTCGAAGAACCATTTGGAGAAATTGCGCACCAACTCCCAGAGCGCAATTTCCCCTTGGCGCTGCTGGAGCAGCTGTTGCCGGTAGGCGGAGAAGTCCACGGAGGCTCAGATCACAAAGCGTCGGCGCCCATCTCGCCGGTGCGCACGCGCATCGCCCCTTCGAGCGGAAGCACGAACACCTTGCCGTCGCCGATATGCCCCGTGCGCGCGGCGTTGCCGACCGCTTCGACGACGCTGTCGGCAATCGAGGCGCTGACGGCAAGCTCGAGCTTCACCTTCGGCACATATTGCATGGTGTATTCGGCGCCGCGATAGACCTCGGTCTGGCCCTTTTGCCGCCCGAACCCGCGCACCTCGCTCACCGTCAGCCCTTGCACGCCCATGCCGGCAAGAGCCTCGCGCACGGCCTCGAGCCGGTGCGGTTGTATCACTGCAATGATATATTTCATGTCGCTCGTCCTCGATCACATGTTGTAGCCGCGCTCGCCGTGGAGCCTAAGATCGAGGCCCTGTTCCTCGGTCTCAGCGCCGACGCGCAATCCTGTGACCGCATGGACGACCTTGGCGATGACGAAGCTTACCAACAGCGACCATAGCAAAGTGGCGGCGATTCCAGTGATTTGAATTACCGCCTGTCCACTTATGCTGCGGCCTTCCGCGAGCCCCACGCCGCCGAACGCCGCATCGGCGAATATTGCGGTAAGCAGGATCCCGGTCGCCCCGCCCACGCCGTGCACCGCGAATACATCGAGCAAATCGTCGATCCTTAAACGCTGCTTTACCACGACAACCATGGCGTAGCAGATTGCGCCGCCGGCAATGCCGATGATGAGGGCAGCGCCCGGGCCCACATAGCCGGAAGCGGGCGTGATCGAGGCGAGTCCGGCAACCGCGCCGGTAACGGCGCCGATCATGCTCGGCTTACCGAACTTGGTCCATTCGATGAGGATCCAGACCAGCGCCGCGGTCGCTGCCGAAATATGCGTCACCGTCATGGCCATGCCTGCGTCGGCGCCAGCCTTCAACGCGCTCCCCGCGTTGAAGCCGAACCACCCGACCCACAGCATGCAAGCGCCCGCCATGGTCATCCATGGCGCATGCGGCGGCTTGATATCTTCGGGGAAGCCCGCGCGGGGCCCAAGCATGATCGCAAGCACGAGCGCAGAGATGCCGGCAGTGAGATGCACCACAAGCCCGCCGGCGAAATCGAGCACGCCCCTCTGGGCAAGCCATCCTCCGCCCCAGATCCAATGCGCCACCGGCACATAGACCAGGAGCAGCCAAAGCAGGCTGAACAGCAGCACGGCGCCAAACCGCATGCGTTCGACAAAGGCGCCGACAATTAGCGCCGGCGTGATGATGGCGAACGTCATCTGAAACATGAAGAAGACGGTTTCGGGCAGTGTCGTATTCGGCGCCACCGCGTCGCGCGGCACGCCGAGAAGAAGCGCCTTGTCGAGATTGCCGATCCAAGCCCCGGGCCCGTTGAAGACGAGGCTATAGCCGCAAGCCAACCACGCCACCGACACGAGGCAGGCGATGGCGAAACATTGCATCAACACCGAGAGCAGATTTTCGGCGCGCACCAGCCCGCCGTAAAACAATGCGAGCCCCGGCAAGGTCATGAATAGGACCAGCGCCGTGGCCGTGATGAGCCAGGCGGTATTCCCCGCATCGATCATTGATGTCCCCCTAGACGCTTCTGCACAAAATTGTGCTTTTGCCTAAAATCCTATCACGAGAGAAGCCAGGAGGCAGGAGCGCATGCCTTATTTGAGCGCAATTGCCCACAGATAGAGCGGGAGGGACATGCTCCACACTCCAAAGGCGAGGCATGGTATAGTGCCCTGATGAGCAAGGCTTTCACCAAGGAAGCCGAAGGTGGCGAGGTCTATGACGACCTGCCGGACCGCCCGGTTTCCCCGCATAATCTCGTGACGCCGAAGGGGCTCGAGATGATCGAGGCCGAGCTCGCGCGGCTGCACCTTGAGCATGCCGCAGCCCAAGACGCCGATGACAAGCCGCGGCTCGCCAAGATCAATCGGGACTTGCGCTATTGGACCTCGCGCCGGGCGACCGCGCAGGTGGTCGAACCGCCGCGCGACGCGGCCGAGGTACATTTCGGCTCGACGGTGACGATTGAGCGCGACGACGGACGCCGCCAGACCTATCGGATCGTCGGCGAGGACGAGGCCGACCCGTCATTGGGCACGCTGTCTTACGTGTCGCCCGTGGCGCAGGCCTTGATTGGAAAAGAGAAGGGCGAGACGGTTCAGGCCGGCGTTGCCGAAGCCACCATCGTCGGTATTTCCTAGCCCCTAAGTCGGCTTGGTGGGCTTTTCCAGCATCAGCTTGCCTTGCTTTTGCACCAACGCCTTAGCCTTGTTGGCAAGCAGTGACAGCATCCAGGGCAGCTGCACTTCGAGGCGCACATGGTCGTCGGCGACGTCCACCGTGCCGGTCGTGGTCTGCCCAAGCAGGCTCGCGCGAAAATCGAGATGATCGCCGGCCCATTCATCCTTCAGCACCACGAATTTCTCGCCGAAGGTCGAGCGCACATTGCCGAAGCCGGCTTTCAGGCGGCGCGCGGCCTCCTGCTTGCCGAGTTTATGGGGGATGGTGACGACGACCGGTTGGGACATCTTGCCGAAGCTCTCCTCGCGAAAGACGCTGATCTTTCCCCGTCATGTGGGGAGTGCGCGCCAGAGGTCCAGAGCCTTGCGCAAGAATGCCAATGGGCGCAAGAGCTTGAAGCCCTTGCGCCCAGGCCCTCAAATGAGGCTGCTCCGCACTCGCGTTAGCCGACCGGATTACCGAGGCTGAGCGGATCGCCGATCTCGGCGAAGCCCCAGACCTGCGCATCCGCCGTGGCGTCGCACAATACGAGACCCTCGCCCGTGTCGATGAACACGTAATAGCCGGGCACCCAATCCCCATCGAGGCCATCAGGGCCCGAGCCCACGACCTTGCCGGGGCCATCTGAGAGATAAGCCTGGCAGGCGCTCTCGGCGATGGTGAGCGGGTTCTTCTCAGGCACCGCGACCTCGCCTTCATTCACCACCGGCTCGATGCCGACGAGATTTGCGCCGGCGCCTTCCAGCAGATCGCCGATCATCTTGCTATAGGCAAAGATGTGCCCATCGGCATCAGCGTTGCAGAGCCAGAGATTGGCGTCGGCATCGGTGAGCCATACCAGGCTTCCGCCCCGGCCGTCGTCAACGGCGGCGACGAAGTCGACCGGCTGGGCGGCATTGGCGGTGGTGCAGGCATGGACCGCTGAGGCATGGAGATCATCTGTGCCGGCTGAGGCCGGGACGCTCAAGCTTGCGCCAGTAACGAGCGCGGCAAGGATCGCGGCGAGCGAGAAATAGGCGAACTTCATGGATGTGCTTCCTTTTGATGCCTGGAGGGCAGGATTGCCCTCTAGGCTTGGCGCATAGATGGAGCGCCAGGTCGCAGTCCTTTGTGAGCCTGCTCACAAAGACCCCGCCCGGAAGCGCGGCTAGGGCTTGTCCTCTTTCTTATCGACATGGCCGAGGTCGCGCTCTGGCGCGATTTCGTCCCGCACGATCTGTTTCAGCTCCTTGATCTCCGGAAACCGCCCCTGCTCCCCCCGCGACCAAATCAACTTGCCATCGATCCTGACCTCGAACACCCCTCCGGTGTCGTCAGGGATCAGCGTGACCGAGCCGATCTCTTCCGCGAAAGTGGAAAGCAGTTCCTGCCCCATCCAGGCAGCCCTGAGCAGCCAGTTGCAAAGCCGGCAATAAGTGATCGCAACGTTGGGTACGGGCGGAATGGCGAAGATCCAGCAATCCTGCGCGAGGTCTTCCGGCACTGTAGTCCCCGGACGCGCCGTTCCTCAAGAATTCTTGAGCCGGATCAATGCGGCAGGTGCAAGCCATCGCTTAACTGTCATAATGGATTTTGGGGCAATCGTCATCAGACGGAGGCGATCATGCAGAACTCCACCCCTGCCCAGGCCAACAAGCCGTCCCGCTTGCCAAACCCTTTCTCGACCTTGCCGTCATCGGGCTGGAGGCGCAGTTGAGTTTTGGCAGGTCTATCAGGTTGAAGGCGCGCGCTTCGTCGCCAAACGGATGCGCAACGATCTTGAGCAGTTGCGGGCGCTCGGTCATTGCTGCGACACGCAGTCGATGGGCGAATGCCAGCTGGCCTGGGTCCGAGAAATCCAAAAAGACTATGCCGAGGAGTTCGCCCGCCTCGCGCGACCACCTTCACCTTAGGCTTCGCCGACCTTACCGGCTTGGGATGGCTGTTCGGCCAGCGTACGGCGCAAGCCTCGCGCGGGACCCAAGCCATCGGTCCGAAGTCGAAGCCGGGCTTTCCGGCAGCGGCTTAAGGCGCCGACAATACGCATATTCCGCGCTGATACGCCGCTTGAAGTAGACCGGTCGGCATCAGGTCTTTCCCCAAGATTTTTGGCGCTCGCCCTCTTGTCATCACCATGTAATCGCATTCTTGGCTTGTTCTTTAACGCAAACTGCGGGAAAGAGAGACCCTATGCGATTCAGAATCACCCGCTCCCTTTGCCGTGTGGCCGCCTTGGCCGTGACGGCGATTGTCTTGTCTGCCCCTTGGCCGGCCAGCGAGGCCGCGCCCAGCCCCTTCGACGTCCTTCTCGGCTCTTGGGGAGGAAGCGGGCAAATTGTGATGACCGATGGCCGGAAAGAGCGCCTGAAATGTAACGCTTACTACACCGGCGGCGGGACCCAGCTCGGCATGGCCATTCGCTGCCAGAGCGAAAGCTCCAACGTCGAGATCAGGAGCAAGCTCAGCCAATCGGGCGGACGCATTACCGGCACCTGGGAAGAGCGGACTTTCAATGCGACGGGAAACGCAGTCGGTCAGGCCTCCGGCGACAGGATCAGCCTCCAGATCAGCGGCGGCGTGAGCGGAACCATGTCGGTCTCCTACAGCAGCTCGCGCCAAAGCGTCGCGATTTCGACGCAAGGAATTGCTCTTAAAAGCGTCACGATCAGCCTCTCCCGCAGCTAATCCGCCAGTCTCGGGCTGGCGTAATGGCCGCCTCTGAGGCAACGTCTACGGCAGCGCCTTGAACGGGGCCGGAGGAGCCATGCCCATGGTTAAGTCTTTGCTCACAAGTCAGTTGAAAGGCGAGCGGTTAGAGCTCGCAGCGGCCGGTTCGTGGACCGCCGCCAATGCCGGCGAACTGGAGACGCTGGTCGATCGCGTGGCCGGCGAGGCCGCGCAGGCGAAGAACGTCTCGATCGACATGGCGGGAGTGCGCGAGTTCGACACGTTCGGCGCCTGGCTCTTGGAGCGCCTCACCCGCGCCTGGAGTTCGACCGGCCGCGAGCCGGTGATCGTCGGGCTGCCGCAGCATGATCGCGGCCTGCTCAAGGAGATGCACGGCGTGAACCGCGAACCGGCAAAGCCGCTCGCCGAAGAGAACAAGATCATCGCCGGGCTGGCCGCCGTCGGCCGGGCCGGGGCCGGGTTCGGCCGCGATCTGATGTTGTTCGCCGACATGCTGGGCGCCGTCGGCGTCGCAGCGCTCCGCGTGATCGCCCGCCCGCGCGAGTACAGGTTCACCTCGACCGTCAATCAGTTCGACCGCGTGACCTGGCAGGCCGTTCCCATCATTCTCCTCATCACCTTCCTGATCGGCGGCATCATCGCCCAGCAAGGCATCTTTCATTTCCGCAAGTTCGGCGCCGAGATGTACGCCGTCGACCTCGTCGCCATTCTCGTGCTGCGCGAGATCGGCGTCTTGATCGTCGCCATCATGGTCGCCGGGCGCTCCGGCAGCTCCTATACCGCCGAGCTCGGCTCCATGAAGATGCGCGAGGAGATCGATGCGCTGCGCACCATGGGCTTCGATCCTATCGAGGTGCTCATCCTGCCGCGCATCCTCGTCCTCATCGTCGCCCTCCCCGTGCTCACCTTCCTCGGCTCCATGGCGGCGCTCTATGGCGGCGGCCTGGTGGCGTGGCTCTATGGCGGCATGAGCCCCGAAATCTATATCGAGCGGCTCACCGAGGCGATCTCGCTCACCCATTTCAAGGTCGGCATGCTGAAAGCGCCCTTCATGGGGCTCGTCATCGGCATCGTCGCCTGCGCCGAGGGGCTGCAAGTGAAAGGCAGCGCCGAGTCGCTCGGGCTCAAAACCACCGCTTCGGTGGTGAAGTCGATCTTCCTGGTGATCGTGCTCGACGGGCTGTTCGCCATATTCTTCGCCTCGATCGGAATGTGACGAAGATGGCGCAAGAGCCCGTGATCAAGGTGCGCGACCTCGTGGTCGGCTTCGGCGACCAGATCGTGCTCGATCATCTCTCGCTCGATGTGCGAGGCGGCGAGATCCTGGGCGTGGTCGGCGGCTCGGGCGCCGGCAAATCGGTGCTGTTGCGCACCATCATCGGGCTTCTGCCGAAGCGTGAGGGCTCGATCGAAGTGCTCGGCGTCGATCTCGCCAAGGCCAACGAGGCCGAGCGGCGTGCGCTGGAGCGCCGCTGGGGCGTACTGTTCCAGCAAGGCGCGCTGTTCTCCTCGCTGACCGTGCGCGAGAATGTACAGTTCCCCATGCGGGAGAATCTGACCCTCTCGCCGCGGCTGATGGACGAGATGGCTCTGGCCAAGCTGGAAATGGTGGGCCTCACCCCCGACGATGCGAACAAATTTCCCGCCGAGCTATCGGGCGGCATGACCAAACGCGTGGCGCTGGCGCGAGCGCTTGCGCTCGACCCGGAAATCGTCTTTCTCGACGAGCCCACTTCCGGCCTCGACCCGATCTCGGCCGGCGATTTCGACGAGTTGATCCGCACCCTGCAACAAACGCTGGGCCTGACCGTGTTCATGGTCACGCATGACCTCGAAAGCCTCTATACGGCTTGCGACCGCGTGGCCGTTCTTGCCGACGGCAAGGTGGTGGCCGAGGGCCCAATTTCAGCCATGCTCGAATCCACCCATCCCTGGGTTCGGACATATTTCCAGGGTAAGCGCGGCGAGTTGTTGATAGACCGGCGACTGAGCGCCTCACCGTAAGGATCTCTAACGATGGAAACACGCGCCCGTTACGCCTTGATCGGAGTGTTCATGCTCGCGGTGATCCTTGCGAGCTTCGCCTTCATCTATTGGCTCGAGAACAAAGGCGGCTTCGGGGAGCGGGACATCTATCAAGTCCGCTTTCAAGGCTCGGTCTCCGGACTGTCAGTCGGCTCAGCCGTCCTGTTCAACGGTCTTCGCGTCGGCGAAGTCACCGGCCTTTCGCTCAGCGTCGAACGGCCGCAAGACGTAGTGGCCACCATCGGCGTCGTGCACAACACGCCCGTTCGCGACGACACCGAAGTCACGATCGAGACGCAAGGACTGACCGGCGGCGCTGCCATTGCGCTCAGTGGCGGCACCTCGTCGTCGCCGCTTCCCGGGTCGGAAAGCGGCGCGCCGCCGATGCTGCTTGCCGCGCCGCAAGCCGGACAGGATTGGACGCAATCGGCGCGCGACGCCTTCCAGCGCATGGATCAAGTGCTTTCGGAGAATTCCGAGTCGCTGAACAGCGCGATCAAAAATATCGACACGTTCGCAGGCGCGCTGGCGCGGAACTCCGACAAGGTCGACGGCATCCTGGCGGGGATCGAGCGCATGACGGGTGGGGGGACGAGTCCGGCCAACATGCCGGTCTACGATCTCGTCGCCGCGACCAATTTCCCGTCAAAGCCCGCGGAAGCCCCCTCCTGGACGCTCGTCGTGCCCGAGCCCAGCACGCTGATGGGTTTCAATACCGACAAGATCCTGCTCCAACCGGAAGCAGGTGAAAGCGTGCCGGTGGACAATGCGCGATGGGGCGACAACCTGCCGATCCTGGTGCAGGCGAAGGTAGTGCAGAGCTTCGAGAATGCCGGCTATGCCAACTCGGTTAGCCGGACTCGAGATGGCCTCACCGGCGACTATCAGCTGATCATCGACATCAGGCGCTTCCATATCTCGACGGCTAAAGAGGCTACCGCCGATATCGACTTCATCGCCAAGCTCGCCAACAAGGACGGCAAGATCATCGCCGCGAGCACCTTCCAAGCCACCGCGCCGGCCAAGGGCAGCGAGGCGCAGGCTTATGTCGATGCGTTTGACGAGGCGTTCGCCAAGCTCGAGACCGACCTGGTCGACTGGACCACGACCACGCTTGCCAGTGAGCCGCCAATCGCGGAGCCGGCTGCACCTGCCGAGCCGCCTGCCGAGCCGTCGGCAGCCGTCCCCGACCAGCCCCCGACTCCCTGAAACCGCTAGGGGTCGGTCCGCCGCGTCTCCAGCGCTCCTTGATCTCAATCAACGCGGGCAGTTTCTTTGAGCGGGATGGTCGAGGCACTCCAAGCTCCTCGCTTGGCTTAGATCTCGGCCAGGCGAGCTCGGTGAACCATGGAGCTGTTGCAAGCCATTCACGGGCGGCGTTCCGTGCGCGAATTCACTGACGAGCCGGTCAGCGACGCGATGTTGCACGAGCGAACGACCCGCAATTCCACATCTTCTACCATGCCCTGGTCTTGGTGGTGATCGCCGCCTGCCGGCCGACCGATTGGGCGGTCGAGGATTGCGCGCTCGCCGCCGAGACATGATGCTTGCGGCCTATCGTCGCGGAAGGATGTGCGCGCGCCCAGCGAAGCCCTCAGCAAATGGGATTTGGCTTGGTCCGAAATCCGGGCAAGCAGCGCTCCCTGACCACGACGAAGCACCATGGCTGCTGATTGATGGCGCTCGGCGCCCGATCGCGCCCGATCATCATCGGCCATCCGCTGCGCAAGCCGACGTCCGTGCCGCGCAAGGCACCGAACATCCGCTGGCTCATTCGCCGAGCACCGAGACTTGAGCGAGGTATCCGCCTAGGCGGCCTGCTTCTCCAGATCGGTCGACCATTTGCCGGTCGAGGCAAGCCCGTTCATCGTCGCGCGATGGGCGAAGGCCGCCTGCGCCGCGCCGACATTCTCAGCCTTCCCTGACCACGCCTTTTGCGGCGCGGCCTGCAGCGCGCGGCCATAGGAGAAGGTGAGCTTCCACGGCACGTTGCCGATCTTGTTCATCGCATTGAGATGCGCCGTCGCGTCCACGTCGGACTGGCCGCCCGACAAAAATGCAATGCCGGGAACCGCGGGCGGCACGCAAGCCTTCAGCACGCGCAGCGTCTTCTCCGCGACCTCCTCAACACTCGCCGGCTTGCCGCTCTTCTTGCCTGGCACCACCATATTCGGCTTGAGCACGGTGCCTTCGAGCTTCACGTCGGCGTAATAGAGCTCGCGATAAACGCTCTTCAGCACCCACTCGGTGACCTCGTAGCAACGGTCGATGCCGTGGTCCCCGTCCATCAGCACTTCCGGCTCGACGATCGGCACCAGGTTTTCCTCCTGGCACAAGCGCCGCATAGCGCGCGAGGGCGTGGGCGTTGGCGTTGACCGCGTTGTAGCTCGGGATCGACGGTCCAATGTCGATCACGGCACGCCATTTGCAGAACTTGGCGCCGAGATTGCGATACTCGATCAAGCGCTCGCGCAAGCCGTCCAGCCCCTCGGTGATGGTCTCGCCGGGCGAGAACGGCAACGGCTTCGTGCCCTTGTCCACCTTGATGCCGAGGAGCGCGCCGGCCTGCTCGATGACCTTGACCAGCGACGTGCCGTCCTTGGCCTTTTGCCTGATGGTTTCGTCGAACAGGATGACGCCGGAAACGGATGCCATGCCTTTGGAGCGGAACAGCAGCTCACGATAGTCGCGGCGGCTGTCCTCGCTCGAACTCGACCCCGATCGCGTCGAAGCGCTTCTTGATGGTGCCTCCAAATTCGTCCGCCGCGAGAATGCCGCGGCCGGGCGCGACCATGGCGTTTGCCACCCTGTTCAACTCAACGAGATCCATGATCCTCTCCATTCCTCGGCTCGCCCGGATATAGCTGGATCATCGCCCACGCGGCAAGTCCCGCGCGCCTAGGGGCGTTAATGCCCGGCCATGCGGGGCGGCGTCTTCTTCCAGGGATACCCGGCCTGAGCCAACTGGAAGCCGAGCTCGTAGAGCTTGCCCATATAGACCGGGTCGAATGCCTGTGTGCTGGTATCGATGAAATCGCCTGGGATGTAGGCAAGGTTGTAGTCGATGTTATTTTTCTTGGCGAACACAAAGAGCTCGTAGAGATCGCCAACGCCCTGGCTCTTGATCAGGCTCGACACCGCGCGTCCGGCGATCGACAGCGTCTTGGCCTTCACCGCCTTGTATTCCGGCGAGACATGGCCGTTCCTGATGATATAGGCGCGGCGCACGGGATTGATGCCCATCCCCCCCATCGCCTTTTGCGCCATGAATTGCGTCGGCACCAGGAACACCTCGCGAGTCGCGCCGCCGTCAACATGCATCTCGTCATAGGTTCCACCGCTGCCCGCCACCGTGATGAAGCCCGGCGGGAACACGGCCGGGATCGCGGCCGAGGCGAGCAGCACCTTGCGGAACAGCTCGAGCGCCTCCGGGCGGCCTGAGACCGCGATCGCCCCCATGTCCCAGATCACCGGGCGCTCGGCGTCGAGATTCGTGGTGCCGATCAGCAGCCGGCGTCCCTTGCGGTGCTCCGCGGCCACCTCAGCCAGGAAGGCATCGTTGACGTAAAAGGCAACGACCTTGGCAAGGGGCGCGTTGCTCGCGAGCGAGTCGCCGCCGAGCAGCCCCCTGACCGGCTGCATGATGGCGATGTCCTTGGTATCGGACTCGGTAAAGACCTTCTTCAGGGCCCCATCGTATTTCGGTCCGAGAAAGGCAAAGGGCGCGGTGAGCGCGCCGGTGGATACGCCCGTGACGAGATCGAACTCGGGCCGCTTGCCCGAAGCGGTCCAGCCGCCGAGCACCCCTGCTCCAAACGCGCCGTCGGAGCCGCCGCCCGACAGCGCAAGGAAATTGACGACCGGCCGGCGCCCCTTTGCCAACAGCTCGGGACGGTTGGCGCGGACTTGCGCCCATTTCTCGCGCACCATGGCGTCCGCATTGGGCGGAAGTTCATCGCCCCAGAAGCGGATCGGCGTCGGGCCCATGCCGACCACCTCGACATCGCCTTCGAGCGAGCCGGCACGGGATTGCGAGCGATGGCTGCGGCGCAGCCTGCGAGCGTTATCGCCAGCAGCAGAGCCCACGCGACCCGCCCCACGCTTTCCCCCATTGACGCCGGTACTTACGGAGAGCCCCGTGCTGCCCGTAGGAATTCTCTCTTCAAGGACAGGAGATTAGCGCAAAATTGTGGCCGTGGGGGCAAGCTTCGCCGATCCGGCGAAATCCTTACAAAACGGCCAAAAGAGCCTTAGCCTCTTGCAGGTCGGGCGTATCGAACCCCTCCGTATAAGAGCCCAGGATCTCCGTCAGCGCCGCTTTGGCCTCCCCTTGCCGCGCCTGCCCCTCGTAGAGGCGGGCAAGGCTGATCGCGGCCCTGAGTTCCCATGCTTTGCTGTGTTGTGCCCTTGCCGTCTCGATCGCCTGGAGCATGTGTGTCTCGGCGACTTTGAAACCCAGTCCCTGACCGAGCGCCATTTCGCCTTTCTGGCGCTGAAGCTCAGCCTCATGGCACCGTTCGTTGCTTCGCTCCGCGAGATCAAGGGCGTGGTTGACCAGTTCCGTGCCGTCGAAGCCTCGTCCCGCTTGCCCCAGGGCCTCGCCGAGCAGACCGAAATAATGCGGCAGAGCAAGGCCGGCTCCCGTGGCGCGATAGGCTTCGAGCCCCGCGACAAGCTCGGGCAAGCCACGCTCCGTCTCCCCTTTGAGCAACCGGCCTGCCGCGGCATAGCTTAGTCCGGTCGCGTGGAAGAGCGGAAACCCCTGCTCCGCGGCGTAACGGGATTGTTCTTCGCCGAGCGCCAAGGTCTCATCCGGCAGACGCATGAGCTGCCGAAGCCAGCTCGCATGATGCTGCGCATAGGAGAGACTGAAGGGATGACCAATGGCGCGCGCGAGCTCGCTGGTCTCTCGGCTCAGTTTCAGCGCCTGATCCGGATAGCCGAGATGCCATAGCGTGAGTGCAAGATAACAGCGGTGCGTGATGCCGGCGTCCTCGCCAACCTGGAACGCCCATGATCGCGTCCGCTCCCGGTCATCGTAATTTGCCAGCGCCTTCTCATATTGCTGCCGCGCGCCGACGAAATCCCCGCGATAGAACAGTACGACGCCCATCAGGAACAGGGCTTCCATCCAGACACCGGGATCGTCGAGTTGTTCCGCGAGCGCCATCCCCTCTTGCGCAAGCGTCAGCGCCAGATCCATCTCGCCGCGCACGATGCGCCAGGCAAAGTTGCCGAACACGACGAGGAATTGTTGCTGCGGCTCGCCAATTTCGTCGCAAAGCTCGCGTGCGCGCTGGAAGACAGGTCCGACCTCCGGCGCCGCGTAGCCGCGCACGGCGATATAGACCATGCCGAGCGGATTCAGCACCTGCAATTCGAGCACGTCTCGCTGCGGTCCGCTTGGGAGCGTCTTGAGCAGTTCTAACGCGGTCTCCAAATCCTGGACGGCCTGCGCGAGAGCGCCCCGCGATATCGCCTGAGTCCCGGCCCGCCGCAGATATTCGACAGCTTTCGCGCGATTGCCGCTGCGCGAGAAGTGACGCGCCAGATCGACCAGATGATCATCGATGGACCCGGAGTAGATCGACTCCATCGCCTGGCCGACGCTCTCATGCAGTTGCTTGCGCCGCTCCATCAGCACGGAGTTGTAGGCCACCTCTTGCGTGAGCGCGTGCTTGAAGGTGTATTCGACGTCGCTGATCGATGGCTGCTCGAAAACGAACTCGCCAAGCTGCAAATTGAGGATCAGCCGTTCCAGCTCGTCCTCCGACTTTCCCGCGACCGCCCTGGCCAGGCTGAGCACGAACTCGCGCCCCAACACAGCCAGAGTTTGCAGGAGATTTTTCTCGTCGTTGTGCAGTCGATCGATACGCGCCGCGAGAATTGCCTGCACGGTTGGCGGGATCCTGAGTGAAGCGAGCGGCTTGACGAGCCTTGTTCTGCCGTTTTCGCGGGCCAGCGCACCTTCGTCGAACAGCGTCTGCACCGTCTCTTCCATGAAAAATGGCGTGCCGCCGGTTGTCTCGATGATCACCTGCTTGAGCGGCAGAAGGTCTGGCGACGCGCCCAACATCGCCGTCAGCATCTCCTCGGCATTGCTTTCGTCGAGCGCGTCCAGGCGCACTTGGCGGCAATTCGGCCTGGTTCCCCACCGTAACGCGTACTCGGGCCGGAAATTCACCAGAAGCAGCAACTGTGTTGTGGGCAGGCGTTCAACAAGAAGGTCGAGCACAGCCTGGCTTTCGTCATCCAGCCACTGCAAATCCTCGACGATGAGCATGAGACGCTGCTTCTTCGCCTCACTGACGAGAAGATCGACCACGGCTTCCAGGATGCGGGCTCGCCTGAGCTGAGGGTTCATTCCGGCAAGCCGTTCATCGTCGTTACCGAACTCGAGCAACGAGCCGATGAAGGGCAGCGCCGTCGCTAGCGCCGGATCGAGCTGGTCGAGCTTGGCCGCCACCCTGTCGCGCCGCAGCGACGGAGCATCCTCGCTACCGATGCCAAAATAGGCTTGCAGCATCTCGATGACCGGCAAGAATGCCCAGCCCTTTGCGTGCGACACCGAGAATGCTTCCATCACGGTCCACGACGCGCTCGCCTCCGTCTTGAACTCGTGGAACAGGCGCGACTTCCCGACGCCCGGCTCGGCCACGACAGCAACGATTTGCCCCTCGCCCGAGCGCGTGCGCTCGGCCGCGTCTTGAAAAACAGCCTTCTCCCTGCTCCGACCCACGAATTTGGAAAGTCCGCGGCCGACGGACTTCTCCAATCGAGTCCGCAACGGTCCCAAGCCGATGACCTCATGCACGACGATCGGCTCATTGATTCCCTTCAGCCGCGTCGGCCCCATGGACCGCAAGGCGAAGAAACCCTCAACGAGCTTGCGCGTCGCGTCGCTGATCACGATCGAGCCGCCATTGGCCAGCGCCTGAATGCGTGATGCGAGGTTCACCGTGTGTCCGATCGGTGTGTACTCGATTGTCTGGTCGCCGGTTTGAATTTGCCGAACCACGACCTCGCCTGTATTCGCGCCGGCCCTGATCTGGATGGGAGGCCGCCCTTCACTGCGCAACCGATCACTCAAACGCCGGATCTCCTCGTTCAAACGAAGAGCCGTGTACAAGGACCGCTGCGGATGGTCCTCGTGCGCTACCGGTGCGCCGAACAAAGCGAAGATGCCGTCTCCAGTCGATTGCACGACGTGGCCGTCATAACGACGCACGGCATCGATCATGAGCTTGAGGACCGGATCAATGATCGCACGCGCCTCTTCGGGATCAAGATCCTGCTCCAGCCCCGTCGAGTTTATGATGTCGACGAAAAGTGCGGTGACGAGCTTCCGCTCGCCCTCCAGCACCAGCGTAGATTCTTTTGCGTCCGTCTGAGTGCCACGCTCTTGGTCGCCACTTTCTGTTTCTTTGGCTGAGAGCGCGCTGCCGCACTCATTGCAGAATTTCGATCCCGGTCGATTGAGCTGGCCGCATTTCGCGCATTGCACGCGCAATGGCGCACCGCAAGAGCTACAGAACTTGGCTCCCGCTGGGTTGTCGGAACGGCACTCCGAACAATGACTCATCGGCGCGGCCGGGCCCCCAAACGTCTGTCGGTAGACTATGCTACAGAAAAGGGCGCTTTATCCGGCCTTCGTTTTATCGTTTAATTTCATCAGCTTAATATGGCAGCCCCCAGATGAAAAGGCTACCCGCAATCTGAAGTCAAAAAGGCTCGAACCGGATCGAGGGAGGTCCCATGCGACGAGTAGTTCTTCCAGTTTTTGTTGGTCTCATGTTGAGCGGTGTTGCCGGCTCCAAGGCTTCCGCAGCGGACGAATGCAGCATCAGGGATTCAGCGCTTTGTCTCGCCAACAAGAACTGCCACTGGGACGGCTCGAAGCCCGGTTGCTACCCCGGCCCCGCTCCCTATATCGACCCATGCTCATCGCATGAAGGCGAAGCGATCTGCGCGTCGGACGACACGCTTGGTTGCAAATGGACCGCCGAGGCGAAGAAATGCAGAGTCTAAGACGAAGCCGAGCTCAGCGAACTAGGCACGCGCCGCGCCAGCGCCGACACGAACAGCGTGCCGATCACCGCATGGATGATCCCCGTCGCCCACAGCGATGCACCACCGAGCTCTGCCGCGGTCCAAAGGATGACGATGGCGGCAAGCACATTGTAGAGTGTCAAGCCGTACGCCGCGGCAAGCCCGCCGTGAGTTCTGCAATTCGTTACGCGCCAGCAGCGCGGCAATCCCGATGCCTAATGTCGCCGCGCCGAGCACCCGCGCGAAAAATATCGCGGCAGGGTCGGCGCCGGTGCCGAGTGCATCCGTCACCATGCTTGTGGCGAGGATCGCCGCAACGCCGAACAGCGCCTCGAACGCACCCGACACGATCATCAACAGCCGAAGCATCGCGCCCTCCCCCTGCTTCGTGCCGATGACTTACTGCGAGCTATCCACCTTCGTCCAGCTCTGATCCGGTGCGAAGGCGTCGATCTTGGCTGCGAGCTTCGTTGTCTTCGGCCCGAGATCCTTCTGAAACACGCTTCCGTCGTGATTGACCATGAAGGTCATGATGCCGGAATTTCCATACTCCGCCGGAACGGCGATGAGCGCGAAGCCGCCCTTCATTTTGCCTTTCACCAGATAGTCGTAGGCGCCGCCCGGAGCGCCGGCGCCCTGCCGCGTGAGGATGCGGTAGTAATAGCCGTGATAGGGGATCGGCTTTTCGCCGGCCTTGTAGCCCTCGGCCGAAGCCCGCGCGGCGAGATCGCCGAGCGGGCTCGGCGTCTCTCCCTCGGTGGTCGGCCAGTAGAGTCCATCCTTTTTTCCCGGATGGCTTACGATCCTCTGCGCATAGACGCCGTGGCCAAGGCCTGCCGGATCGAGCGCGGCATATTCGTTCTGCGCCTGGACGTACGCCAGAGAGACCTGGATTGCCGAGAGCTCGTTGCGACCGACGCGCCGCCGCAGGATTTCATCCAACCCCTCCTTCGTGTCGAATTGCCATTTGCCTCCATTGTTGATGAGCGGGATCGGGAAAGGCCAGTTGTCGTCGCCGAGGATCAGCGTCTGCGTGCCGTTGCCCTCGAGCTCGATCTCATGCTTGGCATCATAGGCTGAGACGAATTTTTCCCGTGATATTGCTGTCGGCCACGGGATCGCCCGAACTCACGATCGCCTGTCCGTCAGGTCCGAGCACGGCGAGGATCGCTTTCGCGTCGCCGGTCTTTGCCGCGCCGACCAGCGCATCGACGGCCTCTTCCGGGGTGTCGAATTGCTCCTGGGCAAGCGAAGGCGCACTCCACGCGAACAGAGCGGCACAAAGAAGAATTCGACCTGTGGTGTTCATCTGGCAACCCATCGGAGTGCTCACGTGTTCGTCGTACGAAGCTCCACGTCCTCGACCCATTCCTCCCAAGTCATGAACCTCACGCCCGATCCGGTCGTAGTCGACCCGCAAATATCCGTCGCGATCATGAGAGACGGCGCCTGGGTTCGATCCGCTGCACCTCCTGCGCCATGACACCGACATAGAGCGTGCGATCGCTGCCCTTGTAGCGGAATCGGTAGAGCTCGAGACCGTTGCCAAGCCGCACCAGCGGAGCAATGTCTTGCTTGAGGCGGATGTCGGAACGCCGCCCCCCGCCCCCGCCGCCGCCGCCGCCGCCGCCGCGACCTCCACCGCCGCGGGAGACATGACCGCCGCCGCGCCGCCACCGCCTCCCATGCTCGGACGGCCACCGCCGCCGCCCTTGAATGCCTTGGGACTTGCCCCGCTCGGCCGTTTGAAGTCCGCTTGGCCGCGATTCCCGAGGCTCGCCTGCCCGCGCTTGGCGAAGTCTTTCGCCTTGGGGCCGTCGCCGATATCGAAAGCATTGCCTCCGCCGGGCTTTGCCTTTGGCTTAGCCTTGCCGAGATCAGGCTTCTGGCTAGGCAGGTTCGCCTGCTTGCCTGTACCTTTCTGTTCAGTCCCGCTTGGATTTGACCGACATCCGGCTTCTCCCACCCTTGCCCCCAAGGTCGGGACGCTTGTCGCCCCCCGGCTTGAAACCTCCGCCCGGCTTGAGCCCGCCTCCTGCGGGCTTGTTGTCGGGCTTCAACACCTGCTCCCCGCTCCGCCCGCGATAATCGAGCTTACGATCTGCTGGCCGCGTATCTGCTTTGGCGAATTTGTTCCTCACCGCGTCGTTGTCATATTTGACGCCGCGCCTGTGATGGGAATCGTGCTCCCATTTCTTCCGATCAATATCGACGTTCCGGTCGATGTCGATATTGCGATCGACATCGATATCGATGTCGCCGTGATTCCAATCAATATCGTTCCAGATCTCTCGGCCGACGGCGTAGGCTGCGCCCCAGGCGAGCCCGGTCGCAATCGCGCCGCCGACAATGTAGCCCGACGGCGGAGGATAGTAATAAGGCGGATAGTCCGGATATGACCACTCGCCGTAAACCACGGCCGGATCGTAGTAGGGCACGTAGACGACATCGGGTGACGCGGGCTCGATCTCGATTACCTGCTGGTTAGCTTCCTGCTTGACCGTCACCGTCTGCTGCTTGGTGGTTTCCAGTTTGCCGTTGGCTTGCGCTTTGGCGCGCAGACGCTGAATGGCGTCCATCACATCGGCCTGTTGGGCAAGCACCGCATCGCCAAGCTTCTGGGTCCAGTCGAGCTTGTCACTCATCGTCGCCAGCACCGTCGGCGTCGACACAAGTTCCTTCACGCTGGGGTCCCAATCCTGCTTGTCCAGGGCTTCTTTCAGCTTCTCATCTTTGAGCTTCTTGTTTTCTTTCGCGAAGCGATCGGCTTGTACAACCTCAAGAGGATAAGTCGAGGCCATGAGCACTTGCGCGAGAAGCGGGTCTGGATAAAGCGCTATCGGCGCGACGAGCTGATCGAGTTGGCCCGCATCGAGCAATTGCTGCTGCGGTTGGTTGTCCGCCGCGGGCTGCTCCTGCGCGTAGAGGGGCTGCGCTGCAGCGAATATGAACACCGCTAGGAGGATTACAGGCAAGTTACGCATCGCTGCCTTCCGGGTTAGGGCCTTATCCAGTTACAAGACTTTCCAATTACGGCATCACGAAGCCTATTCAACCCGTCCTCTCGCGTTTGATGCAGCGGAAGCCGAGATGGCAAGTCGAGGTGTCGATCGGCTCGGCGTGGCGCGCGGCGGGGCGATAGCGGCGGCAATAGCTCGGCGCACAGAGGAACGAGCCGCCCTTGATCACCTTGCGCGGAATCTTGATGTTGGGCTGGCAGGGATCGTAGCTCTGCGCCTCGGGTCCGCCGCGGGGGTTCTGCGGGATGCAGCATGCCTTCTTCGCATCGGCGGTATGCTTTTGCGAATACCAGTCCGTGGTCCATTCCCACACATTGCCGATCATGTCGTAGAGACCGTAGCCGTTCGGCGGGTAGGTGCCGACCGGCGACGTCGTCTCGTAGCCGTCGCTCAGCAGATTCTGCCAGGGAAACTCGCCCTGCCAGGTATTGGCCATGTACGTGCCGCCCGGCACGAGCTCGCTTCCCCAGGCGAATTCCGCGTCCTCGAGCCCTCCCGCGCCGCGAACTCCCACTCGGCCTCGGTCGGCAGCTCCTTGCCGGCCCATTTGGCGTAGGCCTCGGCGTCGCGATAGGAGATGTGCACGACAGGATGGTCGTCGAGGCCCTTGTTTGAGCTCCCCGGACCGTAAGGGTGACGCCAATCCGCACCGAAGCCGAAGGTCCACCAATTCGACCAGTTCTTGAGATCGACGGGGCCCTTGGACTTGACGAAGACGAGCGAGCCAGCGCGAAGCATATGCGGCAGCGCGCCGGGATAGTCCTTGGGGTCGGGCGCGATCTCGGCGAAGGTGACGTGACCCGTGTCTTTGACGAAGCGCCGGAACGGTCTCAAGAAATTCGCAGCGTGGAACGTGATCCAGCCCAGCCGCCACACACCGGTCGCACTCGAGCCATAAACGCGGGTTAGCGGGCAGGTCTCGAAGCTTGGTTTGCAACGGAGGAACCGAATGCGAAATGCGATTGCGCTGACTTTGGGCCTGCTTCTCTTTCCAGCTCTTGCGGCGCCCG
The DNA here is from genome assembly GCA_963710245.1 of uncultured Alphaproteobacteria bacterium. GTDB lineage: Bacteria > Pseudomonadota > Alphaproteobacteria > Rhizobiales > Methyloligellaceae > Methyloceanibacter. The sequence continues at coordinate 33,792 of CAVPZK010000001.1, read as the reverse complement.
CGCAAGCCATCACCGAAGACGACGCGCACGCACTCGGCGTCAACGCTTATCTTTATTTCTATCCGCTCGTGACCATGGACATCACACGCTTGCAACTCACCAATCAGCAGCCGGGACCGGGGTCGCTCGGCGGTCCGATGAATCGCTTTGCCAATATCGAGGCGTTCCCCACCGCTGACATGCGCGTCGTGGTGCGGCCGAATTTCGACACGCTCTATTCCAGCGGCTGGCTCGATCTGACCAAGGAGCCGGTGGTCGTCTCGGCCCCCGACACGGGCGGACGCTATTACCTGCTGCCGATGCTCGACATGTGGACCGACGTGTTCGCCTCGCCCGGCTGGCGCACGACAGGCACCGCGGCCGGCAACTTCCTCGTCACGCCTCCCGGCTGGAGCGGATCGGTGCCCGCCGACTTCACGCGCATCAGCGCGCCCACGCCTTATGTCTGGATCATCGGCCGCACCAAGACCGATGGCCCCGCCGACTACGATACCGTCCACAAGATCCAGGCCGGATACAAGATCACGCCGCTCTCGCAATGGGGCAAGGAGCCGGTCGAACCCGAGTTCAAGCCCGATCCTTCCATCGACATGAAGACGCCGCCGAAGATCCAGGTCGACACCATGCCCGCGGCAAAATATTTCGCCTATGCCGCCGAGCTGCTCAAGCTTCAGCCCCCGCACGTCACCGATCAGCCGATCATCGCGCAGCTCAAGCGTGCCGGTTTCGAGGTGGGCAAGAGCTTCGATCTCGACAAGGCCGATCCCGCCGTCAAGCAAGCGTTCGAATGCGCGCCTCAGGATGCGCAGAAGCTGATGGCCTGGAAAATGCCGACGCTTTCCCGCGTGGCGAATGGCTGGGGGATGAACACCGACACGATGGGCGTCTACGGCAATTATTATCTGAAGCGCGCGCTGGTCGCCCAGCTCGGGCTCGGCGCAAATTTGCCCGAGGATGCGATCTACCCGCTGAACCTCGTCGACTTTGACGGACACCCTCTCGACGGCGCCAACGACTACTCGATCCATTTCGACAAAGGACAAATCCCGCCGGTTCAGGCCTTCTGGTCGATCACGCTTTACGACAATGACGGGTTTCAGGTCGCCAACCCGCTGAACCGGTTCGCCGTGTCGAGCTGGATGCCGTTCAAGTTCAATGCCGACGGGTCGCTCGATCTCTATTTCCAGAACGAAAGCCCCGGCGCGGACAAGGAGGCGAATTGGCTGCCGGCGCCCAAGGGGCCGTACAATCTGACCATGCGGCTCTATGCGCCGAAGTCGGACGCGTTGACCGGCAAATGGAACCCGCCGCCCGTGGTGAAGTCGGCCGCGGCGGCGGCCCTCCCGCAATAGGGCTGAGCAGGCTTGCTCTGGCCCAAATGTGGTTGTGAACTGAGCTGTAAGTGACCTGGTCCGCGGGGTGAAGCGGGCCAGGCGCAGGAGCGGCATGAGCGAACCACCGCGCAGAGCTCAAAAGCCAGGGCGCAAGCCCCTAGTCGCGCTGACCGGCGCCACGGGCTTCATCGGCCAATATCTGCTGAAGGAGCTACCGAAGCGCGGCTATCGGCTGCGCGTGCTGCTCCGCCGCCCGACGGTGTTGCCGCAAGGCCAAGCGAGCGCCGTCATCGGCGATCTCGCGCGGCCCTACAACATGGCCGAGGCACTCGCCGAGGTTGACGCAGTGATCCATACCGCGGGGCTCGCGAGCACCATGTCAGGCGTCCCGGAGGACGATTATCGCCTGTTCAATACCGAGGCCACGGTCAGCTTCGCCAAGGCCGCCCAGCGTGCGCGGGTGAAGCGCTTCGTGTTTCTCTCCTCGATCAGGGCGCAATCGGGTCCGACCTGCGAAGGCGCGCTGACCGAGGAGCGCGAGCCCCGCCCTACCGACGCCTATGGCCGCTCGAAGCTCGCCGCCGAGCAGGGTCTCGCCGCGACCGATCTCGACTGGGTGGCGCTCCGCCTCGCCCTCGTCTACGGGCCTGGAGTGGAAGGCAATATGGCGAAGCTGATCAAGCTCGCCCGCTCCCGCTATCCGCTGCCCCTCGCCGGACTCAAATCCGAGCATTCGTTGCTCGGTCTCGACAATCTGGTCGAGGCGGTCGACCGAGTCCTGGCGGCCGATGCGCCGCTCAAGCGTCCATTCATCGTCGCCGATCCGAAGCCACTCACCATCGGCGCCATGATCGCCGCCATGCGCCGGGGCCTCGGCCGGCGCCCTGCGCTGTTCTATGTGCCGAAGCCGCTGCTCAAGAGCGCGCTGCGCGCGGCGGGCCAGCGCGGAACGCTCGAGCCTCTGTTCGGCTCGCTCATCGCCGACCCTTCGGCGCTTGCGCGGCTCGATTGGACGCCGCGCGTCGAAACCGAGGCAGGACTTGCCGCCCTCCTCCGCGATGTGGCCACCAAATGATGCTGCACCGCAGTCGAAGCGCAGCAACTTTGTGCGGTGCACAAGCGATCGGCCAAATTGGCGCAAATTGATTCTGAAAAATCGGCTCGCATCTCTCGCCGCGTCTTACCATCGTCGCATTTTATTGTTATGGTGACTTATGGCTGACGGGGGTCGCCATTTGGAGCAAGGCTGCTCGCCTTGAAGATGCGACTCTGAGCCCCGGCCAAAAATCTCAGAGCGGATCTCCCGCGGTGAGCCGAGGAGGTGGGATGGCACTCCCGAAGATTGTCCTGCGCGGCAGGAAAGTCATTCTCCTGAGTGGCTTCAAAGACGCGCCCGAGGATAAACGCACGAAGCATCGCGCCCTGGTTGTTGACGCCGAGGACAAGCTGCGGATCGCCGCCAAGCGGAATCCGGATGCGGTCGCCTTCGGCTATGTCGCGGGCGAATGGGTCGCATCGGCCTGAGCCCTGGCCGCCGCTGACCGAACGTCGCTGAACATAGCGCGTTGACGCGTGCGGTCTTGCGGCCTCACTGGCGCGAGATCGCCACGCCCCACGGCGCCGTGCCGACGGGAATCGACTTCACAACGGTCAGGCTCGGCACATCGATCACCGAGACGTCGTTGCTGTTGCCGTTGGTCACGAACAGCTGCTTCTCGTCGGGAGTGAAGGCGAGCTGCCACACGCGCTGCCCGACCAGAAGATATTTCTCGACCTCGAGCGTTTTGGCGTCGATCACCGCCACGCGATTGGCGGGTCCAAGCGCAACGAAGGCCTTTGTGCCGTCCTTGGTGATGCGCACGCCCACGGGCTGAATTTGCTCCGGCTGCACGCCCGGAACGGCAAAGCGAATCACCTTGATGATTTTGCGGGTTTTGGCATCGATCACCGAAACCACGCCGGCCACTTCCGAGGTCACCCACAGCCGGCTGCCATCGGCGGTGAATTCGGCGAAGCGCGGCCGCGAACCGACCAGCACGTTGTCGGTGATCTCGTAACTTGCCGTGTCGACGAAATGGGCCATGTTGGTGGTCTCCGAGGTCACCACCACGGTCTTGCCGTCGGGGCTCGCGCCGACGCCTTCCGGCTCGACACCCACCTCCACCTCGGCGAGCACCTTCTTGTCGTCGATGTCGATCACCGTGAGCAGGTTGTCGTCCTCGTTGGCGACATAGAGCGGGTTGCCTGAAGGGTGCAGGTCCAGCAATTCAGGATCGGGGCCTGACGGCAGGTCGCCGACAAGCTCGTGGCTGTTCACGTCGAGCACCTGCACCGCGTCTTCGTCGCTCGCGCAAATCAGCAGATATTTGTCGTCATTGGTCAGGGTGATGCCGCGCGGCCGGTTGCCGACCGGGATCGTCTCCTTGACCTCGAGCGTGGCGCTGTCGAGCACGGTGATCGAGTTCCCCTTCTCGTTGGAGACGTAAACGGTATAGGCCTCCCCCGGCCCCGCGCCGCCAATCAGACCAACCGACGCAACGATTGCAACAACGAGCGCATCTGCGCGCATTATCATCCTCCCTGACTCTCGACTGTTGTCATTGGAATTTGCATTTGCTTTCCGGCTCGTCGATGCCGAGCGTATCGACCTCGGCGTGCTCATGCAGGAAGCCTTCTTGCGGCGACGTCGAGACCGGCAAATCGGGACCGGCGACGATGATCGGCTGCCTCAGCTGACCGTCCCACTTTCGGAACGTGACCTTCTGGCCCTTGAACGCCGCAAGCCCGAACTCATCACCGCGGAGAAAGGCGTTGACCGGCGCGAAATCGCCCGAGCCCACGCGCGACACGCTTTCACCAAGCGCGCGCACGGCCACCCAAGCCTGATAGTCGATCGGCAGCATGAAACGCTTGGCAGCGCGCTGGAAACGGTTCTGCATCTGTGTGGCGCCCCATTGCTCATGCGCCGGGTGCCAGCTCATCGCTCGCAATCCCGCGGTGCCGACCACCGGCCGCGGGTCCCAAGTTCGATAAGGCAGATAGGGCCCGAACACTTCCTTCTCATCGGCCACCACCACGACGTCGTAGCTCGGCGCGCCTTGCGTGAAGGCCGGCATTTGCTGCTGGATCTGTTGCCCGCCGGAATCGGAGCGCCGCGCGCCGGGCGTCTCCTTATATTCGCGCTCCTCGACGATCGTGCCGCCGAAGCGCTTAGCCGCCCTGCGCACCATGTCGAGATAGGCCAAGTCCTCGGGAAAGACACCCTTCACCACCAGCCAACGCTGCCACTTCTTCCAGACGAGATATTGCGCGAGCGCATCGGCGAGCATGGCGCGATCCGGCGCGGTATGCAGCACATTAGCCCGGCAGTCTTCCTCACGAAGGTTCTCGTCCGTCGCGCGGACGTTGAAGAGCAGGACGTCCTCGCCTTTGACCGCGTCCGACAGCCGCAACAGCGTCTCGGCCGGCGCATCCACAACAACGTAATGGTGGCCGCTCTCGACGAGCTTCTCGAGCGCCTGGACGGCATCGCCGCCGACCGGCACTTGCTCGACGTCAAGCGTGAATTGCTGCTTGGTGAAGCGCCCTGTTGTATTGTTGTCCTTGAGCGCGATCTCCGCACCGGCGATGCCCATATCCTCCGGCTCGACATTCAACCGCGACAGCGGAATGACCTTCTTCACCTCCTGCTTGAGATAGCCGATCGGCACTGTGGTCAGCGCCGCCGCTGGCGGCGGCGTGACCTCGCTCTCCCCTGGCGTCTCCGCGAGACTGGGCAGCGTTGCCGCAAGCAACAGCAACACCGCCAAAACCAACCGGCGGAACCGGAACTGCATTCCGAAATGATAACTCACGCGCCGATAATCCTGCGCTACGCGGAAGCTGGAATTTCGTTTCAAATTTACCCGCTTGTTCGCAGGCAAAACAACAAGACCCGCAGCCGTAAGTGGTAAATGTATTGCCTAGTGGTCGCCCAATTTGGACTCGTTCCATGCGCTGCATTGACAAATGGCAAGGCCGCGCGCAGTCTTTTCCCGTGCGAACCCGTCTGGAGCGGCCGGTCACCTCGGCCAAATCGGGACCACGCAATGGAGGAAAACATGGGGCGTTGTAGAACAGCAGCCGCCTTCGCTGGCGCGTTGCTTTTAGGTGTTGCCGGAATCAGTTTGAGTCCGGCATCGAGTGGAGAAATACAGTCCTCGGCGACGACCAAGGTCAAAGAGGCGCCGACGCCGGCGGTGACGCAAGAGCAACTCAACGGCGCCGCGGCTGACGACAAGAACTTTCTTCATACTAACGGCAATTACGATCAAACCCGCTATTACCCCGGCAAGCAGATCAACACGTCGAATGTCGGCAAGCTTCATCCCGCCTGGATCTTCCAGACGGAAGTGAAGGAGTCGCTCGAGACGACGCCGATCGTGGTCGACGGCGTGATGTACGTCACGACGTCGTTCAATCACGTCTATGCCATCAACGCCAAGACCGGCGAGGAGTACTGGCACTACAAGCACAAGATGGGCCCCATCACGACCTATTGCTGCGGCCCGAACAATCGCGGCGTCGCCATCTACAAAGACAAGGTCTATATGGGCACGCTCGATTCCAAGCTTGTCGCGCTGGACGCCAAGACCGGCAGCTTGGTTTGGCAGACCGACATCGCCGATCCCGAGCTCGGTTACAGCGAGACCATGGCGCCGACCGCCGTCGACGGCAAAATCCTGATCGGCACCAACGGTGGCGAGTACGGTATCCGCGGCTTCGTGCGCGCTTACGATGCCGAGACCGGCAAGCTCGTGTGGAACTTCGACACCATCCCCGAGAATTCGGTTGGCGTGTGGGCGACCAAGGACGCCACGGGCCGCGACATGCATCGCGACATCGAGGCGGAGAAGGCACAGCTCGCCAAGGCCGGCGATCCTTATAAGACGCTTGGCGGCGGCGTGTGGCAGAACCCGGCGGTCGACCTCAAGACGAAGCGCATCTACTTCGTGGTTGGCAACCCGTCACCTGACCTCTACGGCGCGATTCGCCCAGGCGACAATCTCTATACCGACTCGCTCGTGTCGCTCGATCTCGACACCGGCAAATATGCCTGCCACTTCCAATACATCGCCCACGACGTGTGGGATCTCGACGCGGTCAGCCCGCCGATCCTGGTTGATGTCAAGGACAAGGACGGCAATGTCATTCCGGGCGTCATTCACGGCGGCAAAACCGGCCACGTCTATATCCACAACCGGAAGGACTGCAGCCTGATCCGATTCTCCGATGCCATGGTGGCGCAGGAGAATATGTGGGTGCTGCCCACGCCCGAAGGCGCGCGCATGCTTCCCGGGGCCAATGGCGGCGTCGAATGGTCGGTGATGGCGGTCAATCCCGAGCTTGGCTACAGCTATGCGGTGAACCTGCATCAGCCGATGACCTATCACGTCGAGGCTTCGGACTATCCGGGCGGCAAATTGTGGCTCGGCGGCGCCTTCAAGGTGATCCCGACCGAGACGCAGTCCGGCAACGTCACCGCCGTCGACTACAACACCGGCAAGATCGCCTGGCAGGTGAAAACGCCGTTGCCGATGATGGGCGGCGCGCTCACCACGGCTGGCGGTCTGATGTTCACCGGCGAGGGAGATGGCTGGTTCAGGGCCTACGATGCCAAGACCGGCAAGATCCTGTGGTCGTTCTTCGCGGGTGCTGGCGTCAATGCGCCGCCTGCCTCCTACTCGATCGACGGCAAGCAGTACATCGTCGTCGGCGCGGGCGGCAACACGCAGATCGACTTCAAGCGCGGCAACAATATCATCGCGTTTACGGTCGACTGATCGCCTGACGCCTGGGCGGCAACTCGCCGCATTTGCAACAAATCTAGGACGGGGCGCGTTTTGCCCCGTCCTTTTTATAACTGGCCGATTTGACCTCGCTCACGGAAACCACGCCATGGCCGCCATCCCTCTACTATCGCGTCTGTGGCGCCTGGCGCCGCTTGCGGCGCTGATACTAGCTTCTTCGACCGCGCTCGCCGCCGATCCCGTCCCCGACAAGGCGAAGCTCTGTGCCACCTGCCACGGCGAGCAGGGCATCCCCATCAACAAGACGATTCCCGTGATCTGGGGCCAGAACGAGGGCTACCTCTATCTCCAGCTGCGCGACCTCAAGAGCGGCGCCCGCAAGAACGACCTTATGTCGCCGATCGCCGCCACGCTGGAGAAGCCTGACATGCTCGCTCTCGCGGCTTATTTCTCAGGTTTGAAATGGCCTGACTTGCAGCAGCCATCGGCGCCGAATGATGTCGCCGCCAAAGCGCAGAGCACCGCCGCCTCGGTCGGCTGCCCGGGCTGCCATCTCGCCTATTTTCAGGGCGACGGCACGACCGCCCGGCTCGCCGGCCAATGGCAGGATTATCTCAATAAGACGATGCTGGACTTCCGCACCGGCGCCCGCGGCAACAACCCAGGCATGTCGGATTTGATGAAGGCCACCTCAACGGATGATCTCGCCGCGATGGCGCAATATCTCGCCGGGCTCCAGATCGAACAATATCTCAACCAGGGACGCTAGCTCCGGCCCGCGAGCTTGTCGCGGAGTTCCGTGAGCGAGGTGAGATCGCCTGCCGTCTTGCCCTGCTTGTCCTTGAGGCTCTTGTCCGCGCCGTGTGCGAGCAGGAGATCGACGGCCCCCGCGTGGCCGAGCTCGGCCGCGATCATCAACGCGGTTCGGCCCCGATTGTCCTGATCGTCAAGGCGCGCGCCCCGCTCGATCAGGAGCGTCATGACCTGGTCCACGTCCTTCACCCCGGCCTCCGCCGAATAGCCCGAGGCCCACATCAGCGCGGTGAGGTCGTTGCCGTATTTGGCGTTGACGTCGACGCCGTGGTCGAGAAGGAGGCGCACCACCGGAAAGAAGCCCCTGCCCGCGGCATAGATGATCGCCGATTTCTGCGTTTTATCGATCGCCTTGGGGTCGGCGCCTTTGTCGATGAACAGCTGCACGATCGGCGCGCTGCCCATATAGGCTGCGGCGGAAAGCGGCGTGATCCCGTTGCGCCCGGGCAGATTGATGTCGGCGCCGCGCTCCATCAGCAGCCGCACCATCGGCAGCCGGCCCGCCTCTGCCGCCTTGAAGAGCGCAGTCGAACCGTCGAGATCGCGCGCGTCGAGCGGCGCACCCTTGTCGAGAAACAATGTGACGATCTCGATCTCCCCGGCCGATGCCGCGCGCGCCAGAGGCTTTGCGCCGAACCGGTCGCGCGCCTCGAGCGAAGCGCCCTCGCTGAGCAGGAGCTTGACCAGGTCGATGCAGCCTTTCTCGGCCGCCGAGAACAGCATGGCATTGACTTCGACAGTGCTCGCCCCGCGCTCGATCTGCTCGTAGCGCTGCTCCATGCTGCGGCAGACTTTCACGTTGGCGAAGGTGTCTGACGGGAGGAGCGCGAGGCAGGAGAGCGTGGTGACGAGAGCTGCGGCTACGCGAAACAAGGGCTTGGACATGGGGATTGTCTCTACGGCAAAGCGCCTAATGGGTCAAAGGGCCATGCGCTTGCTGCCAGGCCTGCAGCCCTCCGCGGATATGGCGCGAGGCGGTGAGCCCCGCGGCTTGCGCCGCCTGCACCGCCATGGCCGACCGCTGACCGTAGGTGCAAAAGAAGATAAGACGCTTGCCCCCGCCTTTTGCGAGGTTTTGCAGCAGTCCGTCCGCCTTCAGGCTTTCCTCAACGTCGGGATAGGGGACGTGCAACGAGCCGGGGATGATCCCATCCTTGCGCCTCTCCTGGTTCTCCCTGAGATCGATTAGGGCGACGTCGGGCTTGCCCAAGGCTGCTTTTGCCTCTTCGGCCGTGAGCGTCCAGCCCCGCCCCGTGACGATGTCTCGTGCGAGCCCGATCCGCATATTGGCGGGCACCGCGACGTCCATCATTTTCGGGTTGGGCAGATTGAGATTGTTCATGAGCTCGACATATTCGTCGATCGACTTGACTTGCAGCCGTGGATTGAACGCCTTCTCCTCGCCGATGGTCGAGACCGTATCGCCTTTATAGTCGTGCGCCGGATAGACCAGCGTCTCCTCTGGCAACTTGAGCAGCCGCCCGAACAGCGAATCGTATTGCGCTCGCGCGTTCCCGTTCTGGAAGTCGGTGCGGCCTGTGCCCCTGATCAACAGCGTGTCACCGGTGAACACGCGGTCGGGGAGGATATAGCTGTAGGAATCATCGGTGTGCCCGGGCGTGTAGACAGCCTCCAGACTTAAGCCCTCGATATCGACGCGGTCGCCGTCGGCGACACGGATGGAGACAACGTCGGCCTTGGTCTGCTCTCCCATTACCGTGATGCAGCGCGTGCGCTCGCGCAGCGCATCAAGCCCTGTGATGTGGTCGGCATGGAGATGCGTGTCGATCGCTTTCACCAGCCTGAGATCGAGCTCCTTGAGCAGCTGAATGTAGCGGTCGACGCGCTCCAGCACGGGATCGATGATAAGCGCCTCGCCACCGTGGCGGCTGGCGAGAAGGTAGCTATAGGTGCTCGAAGTACTGTCGAACAGCTGGCGAAAAATCATGTCGAAGCCTCGTGACGTGTAGGGAGGATTGGGCTCGCGCCGTGGGGGAGCCGCAGCTTCTCGTAACTATAACCAGCAGATTCTCCGCCTGCGAGGTCCATCTGACCACGCCTGGAGCTTCGCACGGAAAACAGGATAGACTACGTCCGGGAGCTCGGCGTATGGCGTCCACGGACAGAGGCAAGGCGAGCAAGGGTCCGGTCCGTGTCGCGGCCGTCATCTGCGCCATCGTGCTGGCATGCGCGGCGCTTTACTTCGCGAGTTCGGTGTTCGCCCCCCTCGCCTTCGCGCTGTTCATCTTGGCCATTGTCTGGCCGCTTCAGCAGCGGCTCGAGCAGAGCCTTCCCAAAGGGCTCGCTCTCTTCGTCACGCTCAGCATCACCGTCGTCGTGGTTTTGATCTTCGCCTCGATGATCGCTTGGGCGCTGAGCGCCGTCGGCGACTGGCTGCTGAATAACGTGCAGCGGTTCCAGGCGCTCTATGTGCAGGCGACCGACTGGCTCGAAGGGCACGGCATCTTCGTCGCCGGCACCCTTGCCGATCGCTTCGACGTGATCTGGCTGCTGCGGCTGTTCCAGGAGATCGCCCGGCGCCTCAACCGGCTCGCGGGCTTCGCCATTCTGGTCTTCGTCTTCTTGATGATGGCCCTGCTTGAGGTGAGACAGTTTGGCGCCAAGCTGGCGTCGCTGCAAAACGGCGACAAGCTCGCACACGCCAGCTCGGAAATCGCCGCGAAGTTCCGCCGCTATATGCTGGTGCGGACGCTGCTCAGCATTCTCACCGGGCTTGCCATATGGGGCTTCGCCCTGCTCGCGGGCCTCGAGCCGGCGATCGCCTGGGGGCTGCTCGCTTTCGCCCTGAACTACATTCCCTTCATCGGCCCATTCGTCGCCACGCTGCTTCCCGCCGTGTTCGCCGTCGCTCAGCTCGACACCTGGCAGGCGGTGATCATTGTCTTCATGGGGCTGACCGCGATTCAGTTCCTGATCGGCAACTATCTCGAACCGCTGGCCGCTGGCGCCGCGCTCTCCATCTCGCCTCTGGCGGTCGTCTTCGCCGTGTTCTTCTGGGGCCTGCTATGGGGCATTCCCGGCGCGTTGATCGGCGTGCCGATCACCCTGACCATCATCGCCATCGCCGCCGAATACCCGTCGAGCCGGTGGGTGGCGACGCTTCTATCGGGCGCGCCTCCCACCGATAAGAAGAAGTCTTGAGACCTCATTATGGCTGACAAGCGCGAGAAGAAGCGAGCGGCCAAGGCGCGAGGCGCGGATTTGTTCGTCGATCCCCGCCGCGGCGATATCGAGGACGACGCCTCGAGCACCAAGCGCCGCTCGATGCTGTCGCTGTTCGGCAGCATGCTGGTCGAGATCAGCCTGCCAAAATTGATCGTGGCCTGGGTGCTTTTGCTCGTGGTGCCCGGCCTCCTTCTCGGCCTAGCCCCGATCGTGTTTATCGAGTGGCTCACCGTGGTCACCGATAAGCTCGCGTCCCTGGCGATCGGGCTTTGGTCGCTGCTGATCCTGGCCGTCCTCATTGCGCATTGGCTGGTTCGGCTGGCGCGCGCTGTTCCGCACGGCCGAGAAGAATTTCTGGGCGCTGAATTCCATCGTCGTCGAACCGAGCTATGCCGCCTTCCGCGAAGCCTTCCGACAATTGGCCGAGCGGCTGTTCGCGCGTAATGCCAGCGACGCGCAAAGAGCAAGGCTACGCGCAGCATCCGCCGCAGTCGCCGGGATCCTCGTCTGCGGCCTCGCCCTGCTCGTGCTCTGGCTGGTCTGGCCGCATACGCATCTTTACGGCAGCGTCTCGGAGATCGAGTCCTGGAAGAAGGTGGCCGTGGTGGCGCTCGCCAACAGCGTCGCCGCGATCACCGCCTATCTGGCGGTGGCCGCGCTGGTCTGGGGCTTTGCCGATGCCGCCATGGCACAACCGCACAATCTGGGCAAATTCGACAAGGCGCCGAAGAACGGTCGGACTTGGCGCATCGCTCATCTGTCCGACATCCATGTCGTCGGCGAACGTTATGGTAGGCGCATTGAGAGCGGGCGCTCAGGCCCCTCGGGCAATGAGCGCTTGAAGCGCTTGCTGAAGCAGCTTGAGGCGCTCGACGCCAAGGACCCGCTCGATACGATCCTCATCACCGGCGACATGACCGACGCCGGCATTTCCACCGAATGGGCCCAGGTGCTCGACGCTCTCGCCGCGCATCCCTCATTTGTCGGGCGCGTGCTGATGCTGCCCGGCAATCACGACCTCAACATCGTCGATCGCGCCAATCCGGCGCGCATGGACTTGCCCACCAGCCCGAACCGGCCGTTGCGCCAGATCAGATGCCTCTCGGCCATGAACGCCGTTCAGGGCCGGCACGTGCGGGTGATCGATCGCACCGAGGATTGCATCGGCGGCACGCTCGAGGAGGCGTTGCGGCCGCACGAGGCGGCCTTGGAGCGCTTTGCCGATATCGCGCGGCCGATCCTTTCCAAGGAGATCCCCGAAGTCTGGGCCCGAGTCTTTCCCATGGTCGTACCTCCCGCCAAGAAGAACGGGCTCGGCATCGTTCTGCTGAACTCGAACGCCGACACGCATTTCTCCTTCACCAATGCGCTCGGTATGGTGTCGGCCGAGCAGATGCGCGGCGTCGAGATCGCGGCGGCCGAATACCCGGAAGCCTGCTGGGTGATCGCGCTGCACCACCACGTCGTCGAATATCCCTGGGCCGCCAAGGCGTTGTCGGAGCGGATCGGCACGTCGCTCATCAACGGCAATTGGTTCGTGCGCAGCCTGAGGCCTTTGTCGGATCGAGCGATCCTGATGCACGGCCACCGGCATATCGACTGGATCGGCCATATCGCCGGCCTGCGCATCATCTCCGCGCCGTCGCCGGTGATGGAGGTCACCGACGACATGGACACTGCCTTCTATATCCACAGCCTGGCGATCGATGCCGACGGGAAGCTCAGGCTGCTTGAGCCCGAGCGCATTGTCGTTTCCGGCGAATCCCTCGAGTGAGCAACATGGCGAGCCGCGACCCCATTCTCGTCGACCTCGCGCTGCAAGGCGGCGGCGCGCATGGCGCGTTCACCTGGGGCGTGCTCGACCGATTGTTGGAGGAGGAGTGGCTTCGCATCGACGGCATCTCGGGAACGTCTGCCGGCGCCATGAACGGTGCCGTTCTTGCGGATGGTTATGCCGCGAACGGCCCAGACGGCGCGCGCGTCAGCCTCGAGGCCTTCTGGCGGAAAGTGTCCGATGCCGCCAAGCTAAGCCCCTTCCAGCGCACGCCGCTCGATGTGCTGCTCGGCCGTTGGACGCTCGACTATTCCCCGGCCTTCATCGTCATGGATTTGATGTCGCGACTGTTCTCGCCCTATGAGTTGAACCCGATGGACTTAAACCCGTTGCGGGACATTCTCGCGCACTGCGTCGACTTCGAGCGGCTTGCGCGCGCGCCGATCAAGCTGTTCGTTACGGCCACCAATGTGCATACCGGCCGCGGCCACGTGTTTCGCAACAACACGATCACGCCCGACGTCCTGCTTGCTTCGGCCTGCCTCCCGACCTTATTTCAAGCCATCCAGATCGACGGCGAGCCCTATTGGGATGGCGGATACTCCGGCAATCCCACCATCACCCCGCTCGTGCGCGAATGCACCTCGAAGGACACCATCCTCATCCAGATCAATCCGGTCGAGCGGCACGGAACGCCGCGGACCGCGCGCGACATTCTCAATCGCCTCAACGAAGTGTCCTTCAACAGCGTGCTGTTGAAGGAACTGCGCATGATCGCGCTGCTGCGCCAGGTCGCCAATCCCGGCGATTGCGAGGGCGCGCTCTGGGCCGGCATGCGCATCCACCGCATCGCCGGCGAAGCCCTCGCCGAGCTTGGCTACTCCTCCAAGCTCAACGCCGAGTGGGATTTTCTCTGCATGCTGCGCGACCAGGGCCGCTCGGCCGCAGACACCTTCGTCGCGACGAGCGGCCGCGACGTCGGACGCTGCTCAACGCTCGATCTCGATCCCTTGTTGCACGGCATCTGAGGCGCAAGCGCTGGCCCGCGAAACGCCTGTCGCTAACCCTTGACGCGGAAGGCGAAGATGATCAGCGCCACGCCTTCGATCAGCAGCAGAATGCCGAACACGAACGGCACGGCGAGCGCCGTCGTCAGCGGCGATCCGAGCAACAGCACGCCGATGATCAGGCTGAAAATGCCGAGCAAAAATGAGCCGATGCCGCCGCCGCTGAAGCCGCCGATGATCCCGGCGACGCCCATCACCAGGCTCACCACGCCGAGATAGATGACGACCGTGGTGGGCAGCGCCACTGCCGTCAGCACCGGATGGTTCAGCACGACGATGCCGGCGATGATGCCGAGGATGCCGACGATGAGCGACCAGTACCACGGTTGCGAGCGGTCGACGAAGATGCGCACCAGCTCCAGCACGCCGATGAAGAGCAGGTAGAAACCGAGGAACACCGAAAGCGCCAGCAGGGTCGCCGCCGGATCGGTCAGGAGCAGCGCGCCGAAGATCAGCGCCGCAATTCCCTCGAGCAGAAACACCCACCAAATGCTTGATTGATCGACACGGGCAGCAACGACTGTGGCCATGACCTCGTCCTCCCTTGTTTCCTATTTCCGCATCCGGCGCCAGGTGCCGGCCAGCCTGTCATCTGCCTGATTCGCCTCCGCAGTTGACACGGGTAAGTTTACACCCTTGAGAGGGTGGGAGATTTCACGATTTCCGCCAAGACCGCCTGAACTTGGCGCAACCACGAGCAGAAATTCATGCAAATTGGCGTTGCCGAGCAAATTACCGTTCCCGCCGAATGGGCGCAGCAAAAGGCGATCTGGACGGCCTGGCCCGCCGATCCGGACCAGTGGGACGACGACCTCGCCACACCCCGCACAGAGGTGGCGGCGCTGGTACGCGCGCTAAGCCCTTCGAACCGGGTGCGGCTCTTGGTTGCAGGCGCTGAGGCCGAAGCTTCCGCCCGCGCCGCACTTGGCAACGCGGCTGAGATCGTGCCGGCTCGTTACGGCGATATCTGGCTGCGCGATACCGGCCCGATCTTCGCCCGCAGCGAGCGCGGCCCAGTGGCGCTCCGATTTCGCACCAATGGATGGGGCGGCAAGTTCGATCTTCCCGACGACACCACCGTCGGCGATGAGATGGCACGGATGTCCGGCACGCCCATCCGCAGGTTCGATTTCGTGCTTGAGGGCGGCGCCGTCGAGCAGGACGGCGACGGCACAATCCTCGCCACGCGGCAGACTCTGCTGAATGAGAATCGCAATGGCTGGACGGAAGCCCAAGCTGAAGCCGCGCTACGCGAGGCCTTCGACGCCAAGAAGATCATCTGGATCGACCAAGGTCTTCTGAACGACCACACCGACGGTCATATCGACACGCTGGCGCGCTTCATCGGAAAAGGTCGGGTCGTCTGCCAGTCCCCTGCCGGCGATGACGACCCTAACGCCGGAGTGCTGAACGCGATCGCGCGCACGCTTGAAGCAGCGACCGACGCCTCAGGGCGCAAGCTCGAGATCATCCGCATCCCAAGCCCCGGCCGCGTGCTGGACGACACCGGCGCGGTCGCGCCCGCCTCGCATGTGAATTTCGTTATCGCCAATGGGATCGTGGTTATGCCGATCTACGGCACGCCTACAGGAGAGCAAGCGATCCAAGCGTTGCAAAAGGCATTCCCCGACCGCAAAGTGGTCGGCCTCCCCTCGCGCGGCGTTCTCGGCTCGGGGCTCGCCGGCGGCGGGTCGTTCCACTGCATCACCCGCGAGGAGCCTCAGTAGATGACGAAGCGCACGCTCACGGTCGCGGCCATCCAGACCTCATACGGTCACGACATGCAGGCCAATATCGCCAAGACCGAAGCCCTCGTGCGCGAGGCCGCAAGCCAAGGCGCGCAAATCATCCTGCCGTCAGAGCTGTTCCAGGGCATCTATTTCCCCACCCGGCAAGACCCCAAATGGTTCGCAACCGCTTATCCCGCGCGTGAGCATCCCGCGGTGCATGCGCTGACCGCGCTCGCCAAGGCGCTCAAGGTCGTCATCCCCATCTCCTTCTTCGAGAAGGACGGGCCGCGTCATTACAACAGCGTGGCGATCGCCGATGCCGATGGCGAGATCCTCGGCGTCTATCGCAAGAGCCACATCCCCGACGGACCCGGCTATCAGGAGAAATATTACTTCCGCCCCGGCGACACCGGCTTCAAGGCCTGGAAGACGCAAGCCGGAACGATCGGCGTCGGCATTTGCTGGGATCAGTGGTACCCGGAGGCAGCGCGCGCCATGGTGCTCGAAGGCGCCGAGATCCTATTCTACCCGACGGCTATCGGCTCCGAGCCTTACGACCTGACCCTCGACACGCATGGACAATGGCAGCGCGTGATGCAGGGCCACGCCGTCGCCAATGCCGTGCCGGTGGTCGCCGCGAACCGGATCGGAGTCGAGGACAATGACGGCGTCACGCAGAGCTATTACGGCCATTCCTTCATCGCCGACCATACAGGCGCGCTGGTCGCGAGTTTCGGCGACAAGGAAGAAGGCGTGCTGGTCGCGAGCTTCGATCTCGACGCGATCGCGCGCTACCGCGCCGAATGGGGCTTCTTCCGCGACCGCCGCACCGACCTCTACGCCAAGAGCATATTGTGAATTCTCGTGGCATGAGACATGCGCAATCTGACCACTCGATAGATCTATCGACAGACCCGAACTTCTTCGCGCTGTTGACCGACAGCTATGCGCGGCTCGTTGGGACGCCTCTGGTCGCGCCCGGCAGGGACGCGACATGGCTCTATCGCGATGCACCCTTCGTCGTGCTCGCGCACGGCACCGACCCGGACCCGCATTTCATCTATGCCAACAAGGCCGCGCAAAACTGCTTTGGCTATACGTGGGGGGAGTTCTTGTCGCTGCCATCACGGCTCTCGGCGGAGACCCAGGAGCAGGCCCAGCGGCAAGAATTGCTCGACCGGGTCCACGAAGACGGCTTTATCTCGGGTTATCGCGGGGTCCGCATTGCGAAGTCGGGCCAGCGCTTTATCATGGAGGACGGCGTGGTCTGGGAGCTGATCGACGCTCACGGCGCACGGCACGGACAGGCCGCGACGTTCTCCTCCTGGCGGGACATTTGATTTTGGGAACGGACATGGACCGGCGTGAGCCGCTGATCTTCATTGTCGCCGGCGAGACCTCAGGCGACAACCTCGCCGGACGGCTGATCGGCGCCCTGAAGCGCAAGACGGGAGGCCGCATCCGATTTGCCGGTGTCGGCGGTCCGCAAAGCGAGGCGCAGGGTCTCAAGAGCCTCTACCCCATGAGCGATCTTTCCGTGATGGGGCTCGCCGAGGTGTTGCCGCATCTGCCGCGTCTCGTGCGACGCATCAACCAGACGACTGAGGCCGCGCGGAGCCTCGCGCCGGATGCCGTCGTCACCGTCGATTTCGGCAAGTTTTTCGCTCAGGCTCGCCCATCATCTGCGCGGCACTGGCATCCCGATCATCCAATATGTGGCGCCGCAACTCTGGGCTTGGCGCCCCGGCCGCGCGAAAAAGCTTGGGCGGCGCGTCAATCACATTATGGCCTTGCTGCCGTTCGAGGCTTCCTTTTTCGCCAAATACGACATTCCCTCGACCTATGTCGGCCACCCGGCCATCGAGACGGGCGTCGATCGCGGCGACGGTCCGGCCTTCAGAGCGCGGCATGGCCTGCCGCCGGATGCGACGGTCCTCTGCGTGCTTCCCGGCTCGAGGAGCGGCGAGGTCCGCCGCCTCATTCCCGTCTTCGGCGAGGCGCTGCTCACCCTCAACAGAGCTTACCCGGATCTTCGCATCGTGATCCCGGTCGCGCATGCCGCAGCCGAAAGCGTGCGTGCAATGACGCAAGATTGGCCCTTCCAGGTCGTGTTCGCCGAGATGGAGGAGCGCTTCGATGCCTTCGCCGCCTCGGACGCCGCCTTGGCCAAATCGGGCACCGTGACGCTCGAGCTCGCGCTTGCCGGCGTTCCCATGGTGGTCGCCTATAAGGTCACCGCCACCACCGCCTTCCTCGTCCGCCGCATGGGCGTGAGCGTCGATCACGCCTCGCTGGTGAACCTGCTCGCCGGCCGCGTGGTCGTGCCGGAGTTCATCCAGGAGGAGTGCACCGCGCCGACAGCTCGCTGAGGCCGTGGCCGAATTGCTCAGCTCCAAGGAAGTGCGCGAGAGGCAGCTGCAAGGCTTTCGCGAGGTGGCCAAGGCCCTCGGCGACCCAGAGCCGCCGCCGAGCGAGCGCGCCGCCAAAGTCGTGCTCGACATCATCAACGGTAGAGCGGTCTAGCGCGACGCGGCCGATCGGCCGAGAGGGGCCTGCACCCTCGCCAATGTTCCTCGATGCTCTGATTGATCATGCTCGCCACGCGCAAAGCCTCGGAGCCGGCGCGGCCGTCGACCAGCGGCTTCGTGCCGTTGACGATGCAATCGAGGAACGAGTCGATCTCGTTGGCCAGACTGTCCTGCTTCGGAATTTCATGGGTCTCGGTGGCGATCGCCGCGAGCCCCTCGGTCATCGGGTCGCCGCGCAGGCGATAGCCGAAGATCTTGCCCTCGCCGAGATCGCAATTGAGATAGTGGCTGCGTCCGAACACGCGCATGCGCCGCTCGGTCTTGTAGCTCACCCGGCTCGCCGTGACATTGGCGACGCAGCCCGAGGCGAAGGTTATCCGGGCATTGGCGAGGTCGATATTGCGGCCGATCACCGGCGTGCCGACCGCATCCACGCTCTCAACCGCCGAGTTCGCCAGCCCGATGATCATGTCGATGTCGTGGATCATCAGATCGAGCACCACGTCCACCTCAACGCCGCGATTTCTCCACGGCGCGATGCGGTAGCTCTCGAAATAGAGCGGCTCGGTCATCATCTCGGCGAGCGTGCGATACGCGCTCGAGAAGCGCTCGATATGGCCGACCTGGAGCACCCGTTTGCGCGCCTCGGCGAGCTCGGTGAGCGCATTCGCGCTCGAAACGCTGTCGGTGATGGGTTTCTCGACCAGAACGTGGAGACCGCCCTCGATCAGCTCCCGCGCAATGTCGTAATGCAGCGGCGTCGGCACGGCGACGCTGACCGCATCCACACGGCCGATCAGGCTCCGATAATCGGTCGAAGGCTCGGCGCCGAATTCGGTGGCGATGGCGCCGGCGCGCGCCGCGTCGCTATCGACCACGGCGACAAGCTTGCGCGCGCGGATTGCGCGAATAGTGATTGGCATGGAAGCGGCCGAAATAGCCGGTCCCAACCACCGCGGTGCGAATTGGCTCTGCCATGTCAGCGCAACTCCTGCTCCGGCCCTAACGGAGCACTACTCGGCCGCATGCGCCCGGCTCACTTTGCGCGACGAAAGCGCGTCGCGCACGGTGCCGATGACGAGGTCCTGCTGCGCCGCGGTGAGGTAAGGATGCATGGGCAGGCTGATCACGTGCTCGGCCAGCCACTCCGCCTGAGCGAAGCCCAGCCGGCGGCGTGGGCACGTGCCGGTATGGCGGCAGACGATTGAGTGAGGCCGTATAGTGGATCGCTGTGGGAACGCCGGCCTCGCGGCAGGCCTTGGCGAGACCGTCGCGATCCTCGGTGATGATGGTGTACTGCGCCCAGACTGACGTGGCGCCCGGCATCAGTAGCGGCACCTCGACCACCGCAGCAAGGCCGGCGTTGTAATAGTCGGCCTTCTGCTGCCGCGCGGGAATTTCGCCGGGGAACAGGCGAAGCTTCTGCAGCAGGATCGCTGCCTGGATCGAATCGAGTCGGCTATTGAGACCGACATACTCGAAATCCGGCCGGCCTGGGCCCTTGCCGTGATTGCGCAGCGCAAGCAGGCGTACCGCCTTATCGTCGTCATCGGTGAAGACGGCGCCGCCGTCGCCATACCCGCCGAGCGGCTTGGAGGGATAGAAGCTCGTCGCCGTATAAGCGGCGAGCGTGCCGACCTTGCGCCCATTGAGGCTCGCGCCGAAACTCTGGGCAGCGTCGCCGATCACGAACATGCCGTGCGCCTCGGCGATCTCGCTGACGGCATTGTAGTCCGCAGGCTGGCCGTAGAGGTCGACCGGGATCACGCAACGCGGCTTGAGTCCGCGTTTCTTGGCCTCGGCGATCGCAGCTTCGAGGCTCTCCACATCCATGTTGAACGTGTCGCGGCGAATATCGACGAAGACCGGCGTGGCGCCCGAGAGCACCACCACCTCGACGGTGGCCACGAAGGTGAAGGCAGGCACGAACACCGCATCGCCCTTGCCGACGCCCTCGGCCATCAGCGCCAAGAGCAGCGCGTCGGTGCCGTTGGCGCAAGACACGCAATGCTTCGCGCCGCAGAACGCAGCAAGCTGCCGTTCGAGCTCGGCGACCTCGGGTCCCAGGACGAATTGGCCATGCTTCAGCACGGCGGAGATCGCCGTCTCGACGCTATTGCCGAGATGGGTCTGCTGTGCGGCAAGGTCGATAAAGGCCGGGATGGCTTGCGTGCGGTCTTTACTCATGCGATCTCCCACCAAAGCGCATTTCTCTAGCGAGGGAAAACGGCTCAATTGGGCAATGGGCCAAACGGCACCAAGCCTGGATCTTCTTGAGTTTAGGGCTTTTCCCTCAGTCTTCCTGTCGGCCCCGCCGCCGACTACCATAGCATGATCGAAGTTTCAAACCCGCCGGCACCGGCGTTAAAGAAAACACTTGAAACCGGGGGAGGCCCAATGACGCAGCTTGATTTTGCGGGCCCGGCTGCCCCTTTGCGCCACCGCGCCTGACCCATGCTGCTCGGCTCAGAACGGCTGCTCGCATCCTCGCGCCTGAAGGGCTTGCGCGTCGGCGTGCTCGCCAATCCCGCCTCGATCGACGGCAACTTTCGGCATATCGTCGATCGGCTCGCCGCCTCGCCCGATTGGACACTCGCCGCCATCTTCGGGCCGCAGCATGGATTCCGCTCGGACCTCCAGGACAACATGATCGAGACGCCGCACACCAAGGATCCGCGGCGCAACGTGCCAATCTTCTCGCTCTACAGCGAAACGCGCGAGCCAACGTCTGAAATGCTCTCGCTGATCGATGTGCTGGTGATCGACATCCAGGATGTAGGCGCGCGCATCTACACCTTCATTTACACCATGGCGAATTGCCTGCGGGCCGCGGCGCGGGCCGGCCTGCCGGTCATCGTCTGCGACCGCCCCAATCCGATTGGTGGCGTGGCGGTCGAGGGCCCAACGCTGGAGCCGGGCTACGAATCCTTCGTCGGGCTTTACCGCGTGCCCATGCGCCACGGCATGACGGTTGGAGAGCTGGCGCGGCTGTTCAACGAGCACCATCGCCTCGGCGCCAAGCTTGAGGTGGTGACGATGGAGGGTTGGTCTCGCGACATGTATTTGGACGACACAGGCCTATTCTGGGTGATCCCCTCCCCCAATATGCCGACACTCGACACGGCCATCGTCTATCCCGGCACGGTCTTGTTCGAAGGCACCATGCTGTCGGAAGGGCGCGGCACGACGCGCCCCTTCGAGCTGGTGGGCGCGCCTTGGATCGATGCGGACGGCTTTGCGACGCGAATGACCGCGATCGGACTCGACGGCGTGCATTTCCGACCCGCGATCTTCGAGCCGACGTTCCAGAAGCATGCGCGCACGACCTGCGGCGGCTGCCAGATCCATGTGACGTCGAGATATGACTTCGCACCGGTCAAGGTGGGCGCGTCGCTGCTCCGCGAGTTCTATGGCATGGCCCGGCGGCAGTTCAAATGGCGCGATCCGCCTTACGAATATGAGCACGACAAGATGCCGATCGACATCCTGGCAGGCTCCCCCAAGCTGCGCGAGCAGATCGAGCAGCAGCTGCCGCTTGCCGACATTGTCGAGAGCTGGCGCCCCGGCGAGGCGGAGTTCGCCGAACTCCGACGAGAATACCTGCTGTACTGAATGCTAGGACAAAAGAGCCGCGCAGGCGTAGAACATGGCGCCGAGCAACGCTGCTGCTGGGAGCGTGACAACCCAGGCGATGATGATTCTCCCGGCAATTCCCCAACGGAAGGGGGATAGAACTTCGCCTGGCGCGGCAATAATCGCTGAACTACTGAAGCATCCAGCACCCCCGCTCCCGGCCGAGAATAAGCGGCCGCGCCGATGCAATGACGGGAAAAACCACGCCAGGTCAAGCAGGTATGGCTTTGCGGCCGGGATGGCGTACGGTCTACGGCAAGGCTTCCGACAGCATCGGGCAGCCGAGCGTCTTCTCCAACGCCTCGATCAGGTCCTGCTCGGCATCGGCGTTGATGTAGAGGCCGCCATTCTGCTCGGCGAGGCATTTCGCGTCGGTGATGCTTTGCTCGCCGGTCCAGGAGAAATCCTTCATGCGAAAACCAATGATGTGCACGGTGAGCTGCACGGCGTTTGCGTGCAGCATCTTGCCGAGACTGCAAGGCGCTCCTCCACAGGTCTCCTCCCCGTCGGTCAACACCACGATCAGGCCGGGCTTCTTCTCATAGTCGAGCACCTCTGCAGCCTGCTCGACTGCGGCCGTCAGCGGCGTCTTGCCTGCAGGGTTCAGTGCATTCACCTCCTGCATAATGAGAGCCGCCGCATCGGGCATGGGCTTGAGAGCAAGCTGGACGTTGCATTGCTGATACGGCCCGGGCCCGTAAGTGATCAGCCCGACCCGGCGGAACCGGGTGATGCTCGGCAGCACCTTGGCGAGCGCGGAGCGCACTTCGTTGATCCGCGGAATCGTCGTGGCGATGCCTTGATTGAGATTGCCGGCCATCGAGCCTGATGCGTCGAACACCAGCATGGCGTCCTCGGTACAAGGGCCACGTTCCTTATCCTCGGCGGCACCCGACGTGGCCGCGCCGGCGAGCAGCGCCGCCAAAACGAGCGCCGCGACGGCTTTCGAACGAGAAGACGAAGATATTCCGAGGGCTCTGCCGACCATCCTCGAACTGTAAACGAAAAGCGCAGCCAGGGCTCGCGGCAGGCCCGCGCACGCGGGTACAACCGCTTGTAACTCTTGGGCTAACCGACTAGCTTCCAGCCCAATCCAGCTCGACGGAGCAAGCCCTTGCTGCGACCCGTGGTTCGCGTTCTCCGCTCCATCTGGCGCGCCTCCGGCAGCGCCGAGGGCGAGCGCGCCATCCCCGAGGAGACGGCCGTTGCCATCACCTACAACACCGCCTCTTACGCGGTGATGATGGCCACCCCCCAGGACCTCGAAGACTTCGCCATTGGCTTCAGCCTGACCGAAGGCATCATCCCTTCGGTCGACGCCATCGATACGATCGACATCGTCGAGGAGGAGATGGGCGTCGAGCTGCGCATCTGGCTGAAGGCGCCCGAGGCCGCGGAGTTTCTCGGCCGGCGGCGCAAGATGGCCGGACCCACGGGCTGCGGGCTTTGCGGCGTTGAGAGCCTTGTCGAGGCGATGCGCCCGCCTCCCCGCGTCGGCGAAGGCCGCGTCTTCACCCGCGATCAGATCATGACCGCGGTCGATTCGCTGTTCCCCTTGCAGCTGCTCAACCGCGAGACCCGCGCCGTGCACGCCGCCGGCTTCTGGGAGCCGGAGCGCGGGCTGGTCGCGGTCAGAGAGGATGTCGGGCGCCATAACGCGCTCGACAAGCTCGCCGGCGCATTGGCCCGCGAAGGTGCAAACGCGCGATCCGGGCTCGTGGTCCTGACCAGCCGGGTCTCCATCGAGATGGTGCAGAAATCCGCGATGATCGGCGCGCCCGTGCTGGTCGCCGTGTCGGCGCCGACGGCCTTGGCGGTGCGCATGGCCGAGGCTTGCGGCATGACGCTGGTCGCCATTGCGCGCAAGGATGGGTTCGAAATTTTCGCCCATCCGCACCGGCTCAAGGGCGAGCGCGCGAGCCACGTGGCGTGAGCCACATTGCGGCCATTTATTGGCTGCCCTTATGGCGTCGTTAGGCTGAGACTTAAGCGATTCTCGGGGAGGCTTCGTCCATGAACACCCTGCTCAAAGCATCGTGTTTCGCTTTCCTTATCGCTACGACAATCGTCGCGTCCCCGCGCATAAGCCACGCTGCCTCGGCGGCCGAGATCGAGCACGACGCCAACGAGACGCTGCATAGTTTTGTCCGCCAATTCGAAGGCGCCCGCGAGCTTGCCAACAAGGCCGTCGGCATCCTGGTGTTTCCCTCCGTGATCAAGGCCGGGATCGGCTTTGGCGGCGAATATGGCGAGGGCATCCTGCTCAATCAGCAGAAGGTGGTCGGCTATTACAATCTGATCTCGGCTTCGTTCGGCTTTCAGCTCGGCGTGCAGGAGCGCTCGGTCATCATCATGTTCATGACCGAGGATGCCTTGCGCGGATTCGAGGAAAGGGCGGGATGGAAGGTCGGCGTCGACGGCTCCGTCGCCATCATCACCGTGGGGGTCGGCGGCTCGATCGACACCGACAAGGTGGTGAGCCCGGTAATCGGCTTCATCCTCGACCAAAAGGGCCTGATGTACAATCTGACGCTCGAAGGCTCGAAGATCAGCCGCATCAACCCCTAAATCGTTCGCCCGGCTCTAGCCTTGTGCGAACTTTCTTGCCTGACCTTGCCCTTTGACGGCGCGGACGAAAGCGAGCGCCGCCAGCTTGCGACCGAACCCGGCGGCCTCCTCCGATGAGATTTGGCTGATTAGGGCCTGCACGGCTTCCTCGTCGTTCTTCTTGCTGCTGCCTTGCGTGATAAAGCGCTTCACCTGGCCTCTGCGTATGCCGAGGGTGGGGTTTAGCACACTCGGGCGTGAGCTTGCCGCGCTCGGCGCGGATATGGAATTGGAAGCTCTGATTGCGGGCACGATAAGCTTCTTCCAGCGGCTTCACGCCGGCGAGGATGATGAGGATGATCGCGGTTGAGGCAATGCCGGCAAAATAGAGGCCACCACCAATGGCGAGACCGATCGCCGCAACGGTCCAAATGCTCGCGGCCGTGGTGAGCCCGCGCACCACCGAGCCGCGCAGTAGGATCGAGCCCGCACCCAAGAAGCCGATCCCGGAGACAACCTGCGCCGCGACGCGCGAGGGATCGAGGATCACGTGCTCGTTGAGGACGCCCTGGAAGCCGTAGGCCGAGACGATCATGACCAGGCAGGCGCCGACGCAAACCACCATGTGCGTGCGAATTCCGGCCGCCCAAAGCAAGCGCTCGCGCTCGAAGCCGATGAAGCTGCCGAGAGCGGCGGCAAGCACGAGGCGTACGGCAATTTCCCAGTCAGGCAGCATCGAATTTACTCCCACCATTCCTGACGTTTGCAGATGGGGTCCACGACTTCCAGGCACGGCGTTCCAAAAGCGGCCCGGCGTCGCGAATGATCGCCCTTAGCAACACGTCAGGTGAAAATGACGTTGCTTCCATGGCAATGCTTCCGACTTGACAGGTCAGGCTCGGCCCGTCATTGTCCATTAAGTCTATAGAACAGGTAGTGTATAGGATGCCATCACCGCAATCATGGCCTGCGCTTCGTTCGCCTTCCTCGCGGCGGTCATTATCGGGGTTTTCTAGGCCAGGCGGACTTTGTCAAAAGAATGCCTAGGCCGGAAGGCGCGCTGTGCAAGATTGATCGCAGTATTTATGACAATCCCCACCGGACCGATCATGTATTCGTCCGAATTTGCACGTCTAGCGTCGAGCGCGGCTAGTTTGCCACAGGGAAATTCATTCTAGCAAGTATCATGGAGTTCGCGCTTTTTATCTTTGAGGCGACGTTTCTAATTGGCCGGGCGAACTATGGTTGCAAAGTTTTGCAACCGGGGTGGAAGTGCTTGCGTGCAGTGCAGCAATCTTTTAGGGCGGC
This sequence comes from uncultured Alphaproteobacteria bacterium, assembly GCA_963710245.1. Taxonomy (GTDB): domain Bacteria; phylum Pseudomonadota; class Alphaproteobacteria; order Rhizobiales; family Methyloligellaceae; genus Methyloceanibacter. The sequence goes on along the minus strand of CAVPZK010000001.1, from coordinate 8,083 downwards.
GTGATCTCCAAGGTTTCGTGACAAAGCGATAGGGGAATCGATCGCATGGCCAATGGTCGCGCAACGGTCGCCGAAAGCGCCGCGAGACAACTAGCGAATGCCACCAAGACCCGGGCGCAATGGGCCGGCATCACGCCGCGCTGGCTCATCCCGTTCCTGCCGTGGACGCCGGTCGAGGCCGGCATCTTCCGCCTAAACCGCGTCAAGGAGACGCGCGGCGCGACCGCGGTATCGCCGACGATGTCGAGTGCGAGCCCGGCCCGCGACCGCGATCCCGACCTGCCGGAGACCTTCGTCGATTACGAGGAGCATCCGCGCGAATATTTCCTGAACGCGATCACCACCGTGCTCGACGTGCAGACCCGCGTGTCCGATCTCTACAGCCGGCCCTTCGACCAGATCCAGGAGCAGCTCCGCCTCCTGATCGAGAAGGTGAAGGAGACGCATGAGAGCGAGCTCATCAACAATCCCGAATATGGCCTGATCGCCAATGTCGCGCCGTCGATGATCCATCCCGACCCGCACCGGCGCGCCGACCCCCGACGATCTCGACGAGCTCTGATCGCGCGGTGTGGAAGGAGCCGGCGTTCTTCCTCGCACATCCCGCGCGCCATCGCCGTCGTTCGGGCGCGAATGCACCAGGCGCGGCGTGCCGCCGCCGACCGTCAACCTGTTCGGCTCGCCTTTCCTCACCTGGCGCGGCCTGCCGCTCGTTCCTTCCGACAAGATCCCGCTCGAGTCGACGGCATCGAGCAAGATCCTGCTGCTCCGCACCGGCGAGAAGAAGCAGGGCGTGGTCGGCCTGTTCCAGCCGGGCGTTCCGGGCGAGGTCAGCCCGAGCCTCTCGGTGCGCTTCATGGGCATCAACCGCAAGGCGATCGCGTCGTATCTCGTCTCGCTCTACAGCTCGGTCGCGGTGCTGACCGAAGATGCGCTCGGCGGTGCTCGACAATGTCGAGGTGGGCAAGTATCCACCGAATACGACCACACCTACGCGGCAACCGCGGTGAAGCGCTCGGCGCCGGCTCTGCAGGTCTCGCGCGAAGGCGTAGCGGACCACGTGCTGCCTGCGTCGAGCTTGCTGGCCGTTAGGCGAAGATCCGTGCCGCTGATGCCTGAGCTACCTGGATCAACTGCCCCTGCGCCGACACGCTCGAACGCGCGGCGGCTCTCGAGGGCCAGGCGCCGGATCCGGCGCTGGGTCGCAGCGATCGCGAACTCGCTGTTCAAGACCGCGCCGGGTGAGCCTCCTCCCAGTGGGCCGGGGGCGAACCTGCCCTCGGCGCCTGTCTATGCGGTCGAGCCTCTGATCGCCCAGATCCCCGGCCGTTTCGGTATCGGTGCCATCGGTTTCGCCCAATCTTACGCCCGACGCCGCCGGCGTCCCTGGACCTGGTGCGAGCACAGCTTCAGTCCCGGTGCATGGCTATGAGCCGCTGACCAAGACGGTACGCCCACACCCGCCGAAACCGTGCCGCCCTCTGGCGAGCAGGGAAGCTCGAGCCCTGTGGTCGTGCCGCCGCTTCCCTTTCGCGAGCGCTCCCGATGCTCCGACCGTCGCCGCGCCAACCGGCTTTCTCAGCGAAGCCGACCTCGCGGCCCTACGCCGAGCACGCTCGGCGGCGTGATGGCGATCATTCCGCCGCTTAACGGCAGCACCCCTTACGGCGCACCCTCGGCAGCACTTCCGTCGGCGCCTGTGGCAGCGGCCAAGACCCTCGTCCCAGTGCGAGCGCACCTGCCGCGCCTGTCTATGCGTTCGAGCCGCTCAACTATGCGGGCTCGCCCGCGCGGCGCTTCGTTCGCGCAGCCCTCGGGCGACCCGCAAGACAGCTATGCGAGCGATAACCGCCTCGAGCAGCTTGCGGCACCCGGCCTTGGCGGCGCCAACCCTCGCGAGAGTTATTACTTCCTCGACGAGGGCTTGAGCGCGTCGACCCGCGCCTCTCCACTTCCCTACGGCTGGAACGGCCAGTCGCTCGATCTCGGCGTGCTTCCCTCGCAGCACCGGCCCGAACTTGCGCTGCCGCCAATCTCCGGCGCGCGCCAGTTCGATGCGCATTTCTTCCGCCGCGACTTCCCGATCCTGAACGAATATGTCAACGGCAAGCCGCTCATCTGGCTCGACAACGCCGCGACCACGCAGAAGCCGCAAGCCGTGATCGACCGGCTGTCGCATTTCTACGCGCGCGAGAACTCGAACGTGCATCGCGCCGCGCACGCGCTCGCCGCCCGCTCGACCGACGCCTTCGAGGCGGCGCGCGAGAAGGTGCGCCGCTTTATCAACGCGCCCTCCGACGACACCATCGTGTGGGTGCGCGGCACGACCGAAGCGATCAACCTCGTGGCGCAAGGCCTGGGGCGGGCGCAACGTGCAGGACGGCGACGAGGTCGTCGTCACCCATCTCGAGCATCACTCCAACATCGTGCCGTGGCAGATGCTCTGCGCCGAGAAGGGCGCCAAGCTCCGCGTCGCTCCGGTCGACGATCGCGGCGACGTGTCTGCTCGACGAATATGAGAAGCTGCTCAACCCGAAGACGCGCATCGTCTCCTTCACTCAGGTCTCCAATGCGCTCGGCACGGTCACGCCAGCGCGCGAGATGATCGAGATGGCGCATCGCCACGGCGCGCGCGTGCTGGTCGACGGCGCTCAGGCCGTGTCGCACATGCCGGTCGACGTGCAGGCGCTCGACGCCGATTTCTACGTCTTCTCCGGCCACAAAGTGTTCGGCGCCGACCGGCATCGGCGTGCTCTACGGCAAGCCGGGCGAGCTCGAAGCCATGCCGCCGTGGCAGGGCGGCGGCAGCATGATCAAGGACGTGACCTTCGAGGAGAGCGTCTACCAGGACGCCGCCGGAGAAGTTCGAGGCCGGCACCGGCACTATCGCCGACGCGGTCGGGCTCGGCGCCGCGATCGATTATCTCGAGACGATCGGCATGGCCAATATCGCCGCCTACGAGCACGGGCTGCTCGCTTACGCGCTTGACGGTCTGCGCACCGTGCCCGGCCTTACGCCTGGTCGGCGTCGCCGAAGGAGCGCGCAGGCGCGATTTCCTTCGTGCTTGACGATTGCCGCGTGGAAGATGTCGGCGCAGGCGCTCAACCGCGAAGGCATCGCCGTGCGCGCCGGCCACCATTGCGCGCAGCCGATCCTGCGCCGCTTCGGCTACGAGACCACCGTGCGTCCGTCGATCGCGCTCTACAACACGCAAGGAAGACATCGACGCGCTCGTTGCCGCGCTACAGCGCATCGCGGCCGAGAAGGGCAGGCGCGGACTATAGCGCCGCGAGGACATTCCCTTGGCGGAAGGGACCGGAAAGCATTTCATCATCGTCGGCGGCGGAGCGAGCGGGGTGCTGCTCGCCTGCCATTTGCTGCGCAACGGCGATGACGAGATACGTGTGACCCTGGTGGAGAAGCGCGAGGCGGTCGGCCGCGGCATGGCGTACTCGACGGCACAGCCCGGCCATCTGCTCAATGTGCGCGCATCGAATATGAGCGCATTCGCCGACGATCCCTCGCACTTCCAGCGCTGGCTCGCGACGCACAATGCGGACTCGCAAGGGGGCGAGCCTGGTCCCCTCAACTTCGCGCAGCGACGGGTTTATGGCCGCTACATTGCCGAGCTGATCAACCCGCATCTCGGTGCGCCCGGCGAGCCGGGGCGGCTCCAGGTCGTCTACGGCGAGGGGCGGAGCATCTCAATCGCGCCGTCCGGCGTGCGCCTTTCGATCGAGGACGGGCGCTGCTTCGCCGGCGACGTCGCCGTGCTCGCAACCGGTCATGATGAGGCGCCGCGCGGCGGTTCAAGCTGCTACGTCAATCCGTGGGAAAGTCCTGCAGCTTCCGATATCAACCGCGATGCCGCTGTGCTGATCCGCGGCACCGGCCTGACCATGGTTGATTTCGTCGTGTCGCTCAGGGCAGCAGGCCATCGCGGTCCGATCTATGCCATGTCACGGCGCGGGCTCCTGCCGCAGGCACATCGCGCCGTCACCGCGCTTAACCTCAACCCCGCCGATATTTGCTTCGGCGCAAGCCTTGTCACGCTGTGGCGCTTCGTCAGGCGGCTAGCCAAGGAGACGATGGCTGCCGGTGGCAACTGGCGGAGCGCGGTCGACGGTATCAGACCCTATACCTGGGAGCTTTGGCGGCGGCTGCCGTTCAACTCGAAGCAACGCTTCCTGCGCCACGCGCGCGCCTATTGGGAGGTGCATCGCCACCGCATGGCGCCTGAGATTGCCGACGAGATTAAGCAGGCGCTTGCTTCCGGCCAACTCCGCATCATCGTCGCCAAGACGCTACGATGTCTTTCCGACGGCAGGCGGCGCGCGCATCGCATATCGCCGGCGCGGCAAGACGGAGACCTGAGAACCTTAATGTGGCCAAGGTCGCCGAATGCACCGGCGTCTATACCGATCCGCTGGTGACCACTAACCCGGTGCTCCAGCAGCTCTTCGCGCAGGGCCTCGCGCGCCCCGATCCGCTCGGGATCGGCATCGATGTCGACGCCGATTGCGCTATCGTCGACGCCAGCGGCCATGCGTCGCGCGTTTTCTACGGCGTCGGGCCGCTGACCCGGGCGGCATTCTGGGAGATCATGGCCGTGCCCGATATCCGCGTGCAATGCGCCGAGCTTGCGCGGCATCTGCTCACGCGATTGACGGGGCATGCCCCAGCAGAAGCGACGCTCAGCCTCACCGGCGGCGTGGCATAAACTCAGCAGTCCGGCTGAACATCGACGCGCTGATCCATCACAATGGCAGGCTCTTCGCACCCGGCGGGGCCGATATCGCGAGCCGGAACGCCGGCAACCGTGCGCCGCGGCGGCACGTCTTGCAGCACCACGCTTCCCGCCGCCACCCGCACGCAATCGCCGACCTTGATGTTGCCGAGGATCTTGGCGCCCGACCCCATCATCACCCCGGAGCCGATCTTCGGATGGCGATCGCCGCGCTCATTACCCGTGCCTCCCAGCGTGACGCCATGCAGCAGCGAGCAATTGTCGCCGATCACCGCCGTCTCGCCGATGACGATGCCCGTGGCATGGTCGAGCATTACGCCTTTGCCGATGATTGCGGCGGGATGGATGTCGACCTGGAGGATGCGGGAGGAGAGGCTCTGGAGATAAAGCGCGAAGTCGTAGCGCCCGGTATTCCACAGCGCATGCGAGAAGCGGAAGGTCTCCAGCGCGTGATATCCCTTGAAATAGAGCAGAGGATCGATCAGCCGGCGGCAGGCCGGATCGCGCTTGGAGACGGCCATGAGATCGGCGCGTAACACGTCGCCGAGACCGGGCTCGGCCGAAAGCACCTCATGGAAGGTCTTATGCAGGAGTCCGGCATCGACCGAATGCTCGAGCCGCTGCGCGAGCCGGTGGCAGACCGCGTCCTCGAAATTCGCCTCGCTCAGGATGGTCGCGTAGATAAGGCTCGCGAGCACCGGCTCCCGCGTGCTCGTCTCCTCGGCCTCGCGCCGGACCTGCGTCCAGATCGGGTCGAGACGCTTGACGTCAGGATCGTTGAGCCAGGGCTTTTGCATTGGTTTAGTCCCGTTTCGATCGATGCCGCACATGGAGGCGCAACGGCGTTTTCTCAGCTCAAAAGCGTGCCGACATCCGCCCGACGGGGGCCGTTCAGCGCGGTCTCGGCCTCGTTCGACAGTTTCCTGATCGCGTCGGCGATGGTGGTGCGGTCGAGCACGTCGCGCACCTGCTCGGTGACGCGCGCAAACACGCGCCTCACCTCGCAGCTCTCCTCGCTCTGGCAGTCAGCGCAGCGCCGATAGGCGATGCGGCTCAAACAGGGGAGCGGCGCGATCGGGCCGTCGAGGATGCGCAGCACTTGGCCGAAGGTGATGCGGTCGGCGGGTATCAGGAGTCCATACCCGCCGAACCGCCCGCGCCGGCTTTGCAGAATGCCGTGGCGCTTCAGCTCGAGCAAAATCTGCTCGAGGAATTTGCGAGGGATCTGCTCGCTCGCGGCGATCTCGCCGACCATCAGCGAACCCTGGGCGCGGGCGAGCGCGAGAAGGGCGTGGAGTGCGTATTTGGCTCGTTGCGAGATCATGGAGGCGCCGCTCCTAGGCTCTAGATCAGCGAGGGATAGACGCGGAAGCGCCGCGGCATGACGGCGACCTCGCCGGAGACGTGATTGAAATCGGCCGGGACCTCGATCTCGATCCGGTCGCCGTGGCCGTTCACCTCGAGGTCGAGGCGGCGGGAGCCGCCTTGCCGGCGGAGGAAGGAGATGATGCCGGGAATGGCGCCGCGCATGTCGCTGACGAGGTCGACATCGTGCGGCCTGAGGAACAATTTTGCCGGACCGTTGGGAACGTCGCCGGGATGGAGATCGAGCGGATGCTGGTCGAGCCAGAGCTTGCCCTGGTCGACCCTGACCGGCAGCGCGCTCGATTCGCCGATGAAGGAGAACATGAAGGGCGAAACAGGTTCGTCGTAGATCTCGTCGGGGCTGCCGATCTGCTCGATCTGTCCCTCGCGCATCACCACGATGTGGTCGGCCAGCTCAAGTGCCTCTTCCTGGTCATGAGTGACGAACACCGTGGTGTGACCCGTCTCTTTGTGAATTTCGAGGAGCCAGCGGCGAAGCTCTTTGCGAACCTGGGCGTCGAGCGCGCCGAACGGCTCGTCGAGCAGAAGCAGACGCGGCTCGATGGCGAGAGCGCGCGCGAACGCGACGCGCTGGCGCTGGCCGCCGGACAGTTGTGCCGGGTAGCGCCTCTCGAGACCCTTGAGCTGGACGAGCTCGATCAGCTCGAGCGCGCGTTTGCGAATTTCGGCGGCGCTCGGGCGCTGATTGCGCGGTCGCACCTTGAGACCAAAGGCGACATTGCCGAGCACGGTCATGTGCCGGAACAACGCATAGTTCTGGAAGACGAGCCCGACATTGCGCGCCTGCACCGGCAGATGAAGCGTGTCCTCGCCGTCAAACATCACGCGGCCGGAGGTCGGCTGGTCGAGCCCCGCCAGGATGCGAAGCAGCGTCGTCTTGCCGGAGCCTGATGGTCCGAGCAGCGCCAAGAGTTCGCCGGCGCGGATATCGAGCGAAACATCCCTGATCGCATAGGTGTCGCGGAAGCGCCGCACGACATGCTCGACCCTCACATCGATCGGAGTTTCCCAGCGGCTGGAGGCGCTGGCGAACCGCCGCGGCTGCGCGTGATGGTCCTGTGCCGGCGAGGCGAAAGCGGTCATTTGGTTTTCTCACTCCTGCAACCAATGGTCGGGCGCACCGCAGATACGCGGCCCACTCAAAGACTCTAAAGTCTATCGGATTGGTCGTGATATATATCAAGTCGTTCCATTACGCAAGTGTTCGGGCGCCGCGCGCGCAATGCCCGATATGGGTCAAAAACTTCCCCGTACGCGCGATTGTGCTGCTCAACCCTTGAGCTTGGCCGGCTCGCCGAGAAGTGCATCGGCCTCGGCAAGATCTTCGGGCCGGTTAATGTTGAAAAAGGGATCGATCGCCCGGCCGCCTATTCGGTCGGCGGAAAAAATACCTCCACGGCGCGTTGTTGCCCGGCCAAAGTGCTCGCCTTGCGCTGACCCTGATCGAGCGCGGTTTCAAGCTTCCCGGCAATCGTGAGCGTCCATAGCCCGATCACCGGATGCACGCCCTTACCCGAGCGCGCCACGCAACATTCGCGGCCTGTCTCCTCCAGCGCGGCGAGGAAGCGCTCAACGAGATCGTCAGGCAGGAACGGCGTATCGCAGGCGACCGTGACGACATAGCGGATACTTTCGCCGCTCTCCTTCGCCCAGGCGAGCGCGGATGCAGTCCGGCGAGTGGGCCCGCACGGCCTACGATCCTATCGGCGATGATCGGCGCCTGAAGCTAGCAAAGCGCGACGGCTCGCCATTGGCGTTAATCGCGAGCGCGGCGACTTGCGGCTTGAACCGCGCGATGACATGGGCAAGAACGGGCTTCCCGGCGAGCGGCGCGAAACATTTATCGCCGCTGCCCATGCGCTCGATCTGCCGCCGGCGAGCACCACGCCTACGACGAAGCTTGGCTGTTCCATCGCCGGACCCTAAGCTGGGGAAGAATAAATTGGTAG